>NZ_JBLWZV010000002.1:295326-401661 GCF_048266285.1 Amphritea sp. | reverse complement strand
TACGTTCCCATCTATTTTTAAATGGGAACTTCGCATCTCACTTATTTTCAAGCAACGTGTGAACAGTCCACGCTTACGCCTTACACTACTTTTCACAACCGTCAGGCAATAAAAAAGCGCCCGCAGGCGCTTTAAAGTAACAATATTGCTATATCGCCAAAGAGTCGCAGAACAACCCCTAGGCTTGTTTAACCTTTAGTTAACCCAAACTCGGGCATTGCGGAACATTCGCATCCAAGCGCCATCTTCATCCCACTCTTCTGGTGCCCAGCTATTGGTTACCGCACGGAACACACGCTCAGGGTGAGGCATCATAATAGTCACTCGGCCATCGCTGGTAGTGACACCACTGATACCTTTTGGAGAACCGTTCGGATTCGCAGGATAACTTTCTGTTACCTTGCCATAGTTATCCACATAGCGAAGGGCCACGCTGTTAGACGCTTGCAAATTAGCCAGATGGGTTTGATCGGCAAATTCAGCCCGTCCCTCACCGTGAGCCACGGCGATCGGCATCCGCGAACCCGCCATGCCTTGCAAGAACACAGATTGACTCTGCTGCACTTCAACCATCGCCACCCGTGCTTCAAATTGCTCCGACATGTTGCGCACAAAATGCGGCCACAGATCAGCACCTGGAATCAGCTCATGTAAGTTAGACAGCATCTGACAACCGTTACAGATACCTAACGAGAAAGTATCGTCGCGATTAAAGAAGGCCTCAAACTGATCACGAGCACGACCATTAAACAGTATTGATTTCGCCCAACCTTCACCAGCGCCCAAAACATCACCGTAAGAGAAACCACCACAGGCAACCAGACCTTTAAAGCGGTCTAACTCAACCCGTCCAGCGAGAATATCACTCATGTGCACATCAACCGCCGCGAAACCAGCCCGGTCAAAGGCCGCCCCCATCTCAATTTGGCCGTTAACACCCTGTTCACGAATGATCGCCATCTCAGGACGGCTACCCGTCTGAATGTATGGCGCAGCGATGTTGTCATTCACATCAAAGGTCAGTTCAGCATTCAGGCCTGGGTTTTCTTTATCCAACAGCGCATCAAACTCTTGTTGCGCACAGACGGAGTTATCCCGCAGTGATTGCATCCGATAAGACGTTTCAGCCCAAATACGCTGTAAGGTGGTACGCGATTCCGTGTAGATCTCTTCATCATCGAAATGTACACGCAATTCATCATCCAGATTAACCGAACCGATCACCTTAGTGACTTCAGCAAGGCCTGCCGCATTAAGCTCGGTCAGCACCTGCTGAATATCAGCTCGTTTAACCTGAATAACCGCGCCGAGTTCTTCAGCAAACAGCGCTGCAGCAAACTCAGATGCATCGGTCGCCAACATATCCAGATTAATATCAACACCGGTATGACCCGCAAACGCCATCTCAGCCACCGTGGTCAACAAACCACCATCGGAACGGTCATGGTATGCCAGCAGCAGACCTTGCTCGTTAAGCTCTTGAATCGCAGTGAAGAAAGCCACCAACTGATCTGCATCATCAACATCAGGGACATCTTGACCCACTTCGTTATAGACCTGCGCCAATGCAGACAGACCCAGACGATTTTTACCGTTACCCAGATCCAACAGGATCAGGTCGGTTTCGCCAGCGTCAGTACGCAGTTGCGGCGTCAGCGTTTTACGCACATCTTTAACTGCCGCAAAACCGGTGATAATCAGCGAAGTCGGCGCGGTAACCGATTTTTCATCACCGTCATTCCAGACCGTACGCATCGACATTGAGTCTTTGCCCACCGGAATCGTAATACCCAGTTTTGGACAAAGATCCATACCGACCGCTTGAACCGTATCGTAAAGTTTTTCATCTTCGCCCGGATGACCAGCAGCACACATCCAGTTAGCCGAGAGTTTAATATCGATAATATCGCCGATCCGCGCCGCCGCTAGGTTGGTCACGGTTTCACCGACCGCCATCCGACCGGAAGCGGGGGAATCAACCAGTGCCAGCGGTGTACGCTCGCCCATCGCCATCGCTTCACCGGCATTGGTGTCAAAAGAGGCGGTGGTTACCGCACAGTCAGCCACCGGCACTTGCCATGGACCAACCATCTGATCACGAACAACCTGACCGGTAATTGAGCGATCACCAATGGTAATAAGGAAGGACTTAGAAGCCACTGCCGGCAATGTCAGAACCCGCTTCACGGCATCTTTCAGTTCAATAGCAGAGGCATCAAAGGCAGGCACTTCATAGCTAATACGTTCAACTGAACGGTGCATTTTAGGTGGCTTACCAAACAACACGCTCATCGGTAGATCAACAGGTTTGTTGCCAAAGTGAGCATCACTCAGAATCAGGTGTTTCTCATCAGTAGCCGTACCCACGATGGCATAAGGGCAGCGCTCACGAGCACAGATTGCCTCAAAACGCGGCATATCTTCCGGCTGAACTGCCAACACATAACGCTCTTGTGCTTCGTTACACCAGATTGCCAGCGGCGACATACCTGGCTCATCATTATTGATATTACGCAGTTCGAAATCACCACCACAACCGCCATCTTTGACCAGCTCAGGGAAAGCATTGGACAGACCACCGGCACCCACATCGTGGATAAAGGCGATAGGGTTGGTATCCCCTTGCTGCCAGCATTGATCAATCACTTCCTGACAACGACGCTCCATCTCTGGGTTGTCGCGCTGTACTGACGCAAAATCCAGATCCGCCGATGAACTACCGGACGACATAGAAGAAGCGGCACCGCCACCCAAACCAATCTGCATGGCTGGCCCACCGAGGCAGATCAGCTTAGCACCGACCTCGATTTCGCCTTTATCCACATGGTCGGTACGAATGTTACCGTAACCTCCGGCGATCATAATCGGCTTATGGTAACCACGCATCTCTTCACCGGCAGCCCCGTTAACCTTCTGCTCAAAGGTACGGAAATAACCGTTCAAAGCAGGACGACCAAACTCATTATTGAAAGCCGCACCACCGATTGGGCCATCAAGCATGATGTCTAATGCGGATACGATACGCTCTGGCTTGCCGTAATCAGATTCCCATGGCTGAACAAAACCGGGGATTTTCAGATCAGAAACCGTGAAACCAGTCAAACCCGCTTTCGGCTTAGACCCTTTACCGGTCGCACCTTCATCACGAATCTCACCACCGGACCCAGTCGCCGCACCAGAATGAGGAGCAATTGCGGTCGGATGGTTATGGGTTTCCACTTTCATCAGGATCTCAATACTCTCCTGATGATAGCTATATTCTTTGGTCTCAGGGTTAGGGAAGAAACGCCCCGCTTCTGACCCCACCATCACAGCGGCGTTATCTGAATAAGCCGATAAGATATTCTCGCCACCCAACTCATTGGTATTACGGATCATCGCGAACAGTGATTTATCCTGCGCTTCACCATCAATATCCCATGAGGCATTGAAAATTTTATGACGACAGTGCTCTGAGTTTGCCTGAGCAAACATCATCAGCTCGACATCCGCTGGGTTACGCCCCAGCTCGGTGAAGCTGCTAACGAGATAATCAATCTCATCATCAGCCAAGGCCAAGCCTAAATCGATATTTGCTTTTGCCAACGCCTCGCGTCCACCGGATAGCACATCTACCAGCGTTAACGGAGCAGGAAGGTCGGTACGGAATAGCTGTGCAGCGTCATCGACACTCTCAAATGTCGCCTCAACCATGCGGTCATGCAGCTCTGTACGTACGGTTTCTAGCTCAACTTCCGTCAAGGGCTGGTCAGAATACACAAAATAGGCAGTCCCGCGTTCCAGTCGCTTAATGCTCTGCAGGCCGCAGTTTCTAGCGATATCAGTCGCCTTAGACGACCACGGTGAGATCGTTCCCGGCCGGGGAACGACTAAAACCAATTGACCTGATGGCTCTTCCGCTTTAGCTTTAGGGCCGTAGCAAAGGATACGCTCCAGCGTGTTACGTTCCTGATCAGACAGGTTTTTTTCCAAATCAGCGAAGTGCATATACTCACCATAAACGCCGGTGATATGAACAATTCGAGATTTCAGGACAGATAGCAGCTTTTCGTGTCGAAAAGCAGAAAGAGCAGGCGCTCCACGCAGTACCAGCATGTTAGTTTCAAGCCTCTTGAGTCTGTCTAACAGATAGGTTGTATGTAGGAGAAAATTAAGGCCGAATTTTACTGAAATAGCGGAATAGTTACCAGAAAAAGCCCACCATCTTATGCGAATAAATTCATTTCACGTTAAAGAGCTCGTTTTCCTGCTGATTTCAGTGTCCCTGTTTTTGGCTTTATTCCTATTTGATCAGAGCCATCGCACCCAAGTTGAAGCCATTCAGAAGACCGGCACACTGCGAGTGGCTACCCGTAACACCCCGACAACCTATTATCAGGACAACAACGGTAAAGCCACCGGATTTGAATATGAGCTGTTAAATGCCTTTGCTGACTACCTCGGCGTCGAACTCGAACTCATCATCCCAGACAGTTTCGGCGACATTTTCACCTTAGTCAAAAATCGCAGCGCTCATGTTGCCGCAGCAGGATTAACAGTCACCGAAGAACGTAAACAATATTTCCGCTTCTCTCCGGCCTATGCCTACTCCACACCGACACTGATTTACCGTGAAACCCAGGGCAAATCGATCCCGAAAACACTGGCTGATTTAGCAGACAAAAGTATTAAAGTCATTGCGAATAGTAGTCATGCCGAACTCTTACGCAGCTTAAAAGAAACCCATGAGTTTCTTAAATGGCAGGAAACCTCCACCAGCGGCGTGACAGAACTGCTTGAAGATGTTTACGAACAAGAGATCGACTACACCATCAGCGATGACTTTGTGTTTGATGCGCAAAAGTCGTATTTCCCCGGCCTAAAAAAATCGCTGGTGCTCAGCGAACCGAAACCGGTCGCATGGTTGTTAATCAAACAAAACGATCAAAGCCTGCAACGGGCAATGAAACGCTTCTTTGACCGTCCTGATACTCAAGACCTTCTGGTTAAGCTAAAAAAGAAATACCTTACTCGCCAAACCCGTCTTGGTTATGTTGATATTCAAACTTTTCGCCGTGATCTAGATGAGCGCTTCAGCCAACTAGAGCAATACTTCATGATGGCCGAACAGGAAACTGATATCGATTGGCGACTACTGGCCTCAATCGCCTATCAAGAGTCTCACTGGAATCCAGAGGCGGTCTCCCCTACAGGCGTTAAAGGCATCATGATGCTCACGAAAGCCGCCGCCAAAGAAGTTGGGGTCGTCAACCGAACCGATCCGGTTAAAAGCGTAATGGGCGGGGCCCGCTATCTTAAAAAAGTGATGGCTAAAATACCGGAACGAATCCAAGGCAAAGAACGCATCTGGTTTGCCCTTGCCTCCTATAATATCGGTTATGGGCATCTTGAAGATGCACGGGTATTAACCGCCCGCGCTAACCGGGATCCTGATAAGTGGAGTGATGTAAAAGAGTTTTTACCCCTGTTAACACAACCTAAGCACTTTTCCACCGTGCGTCATGGCTATGCTCGCGGCTATGAACCAGTGCTCTATGTAAAGAATATCCGCAACTACTATGACCTGCTCGACTGGGAATTACAGAAAGCGCGGATTGAAGCGGCCAAGCCACCGCTTAGTCCAGCCGCAAACGAAGGCGAAATTGTCATCCCCGGCAACGCCTTAGATAACGGTGAAGCAGCGGTTCAAGAGGTTATCGATTCCATCCCTTCAACCCTATAGAAAGCATCGACGCTATATTATATTTCGATGACAAATGCTGATTTTTTCATCAATTACGATGCCAGATCTCCACATCTACAAAAAAGCGCTTTACAATGACTGACTAAATTATCGGCGGGGTGAGTCTGGTCCAATGTTGCGACGCGTTGCTTTTATCTATCTATCCGGACTCAGTCTGTGTATCTCGCTGCCGGTACTCGGTGAACCCGAAGATCCGCTAAGCTACTATTCCAGTGAGCCAAATAGCACCGAAAACCAAGCGATTACCACCCAGCCCGAAGTCGATACAACTTCTCAGGCAAGCACAACCTCACCACTGGATACCCCTAGTCAGCCACTGCCGGAAAAAGCCGTGCCGGTTGTTATCCTTAGCGAGCCTCAATCCGCCAAACCAAGCGATAACGAAACTGATACTACACCGCAAGGCGATACAGCAACCGCGCTCATTGATCCTGAACCTAAGACAAACAACACAGAATCCGTTGTCGATAGCGTAAAATCACAAACAGAGAAAACAAACTCTACCATCGACGAAAAACCCAAGACAGACAACGTCGCTACTGACAGCGTAAAATCACAAACCGTAAAAGCAACCGCGACAACAAGTATCAAACCCGCAGCCGCCCCCGAGTCTAATAAAACAGCTCCCGTGGTAACCCATGTTCAACCACAGTCTGACAACGCCACTAAAACAGCCACCCGCAGTAAACCTCAGATAGAATCCACGCCCACTAAAACAGCCAAAGCACCCAATCAAGAGATCGTGACCATCTGTCATGAAATTGGTAATAAACTCGGCAGCGTTTCCAGTAAAGATTGTCTCGATGCCGCCTTTGATGCCCCTCGCTTCTACTCAAACAAACACCGTCCACTGCTAGAAAAACATTTCCACGCCAATCCAGGGCTAGAAAATGCGCCCCGCATTCTCTTTTTAGGCGGCATCCACGGCGATGAATACTCCAGTGTTAGCCTGTCATTTAAGTGGCTAAAAATACTCGAACAGCATCACAGCGGTATTTATGACTGGCACTTCATGCCACTCACGAACCCTGATGGTCTTTTGCAGAAGAAATCGACTCGGGTCAACGCCAACAACGTCGACCTGAACCGTAACTTTATTCCATCAGAAACATCCGTCGATCCCATTAAGCACTGGCAAACCTATGCCAAAAAGCGCGCCCGCTATTACCCCGGCACCAAACCACTTAGCGAACCCGAAACTCGGGCTATTCATGGGCTGATCAATGAACTTAAACCCGACATTATCGTCTCGGTTCACGCCCCTCACGGCATTCTTGATTATGACGGCAGCATCACACCGCCACAAAAGCTCGGCCCACTGCATCTAAAGCAGCTCGGCACCTACCCCGGATCTTTGGGTAATTATGGCTGGTTTGTGAAGCAAACCCCGGTGATGACCATCGAATTGAAACATGCGGGTATTATGCCGTCGAAAAAAGATATTGATCATATGTGGACCGATCTTATCCACTGGATCAAACTGCGCACCGAAGGTGACGGCACCCTACTAGCGCGAAAAGCGAGCAATGAGTAAAGGCCAAAAATAACTCATCGCCAAACAGACGTTTAAGACTCTGGTGCTACAGCCGCTTTCGCGGCTAATTTTTGCGCTTTTTTCTCCGCCCGCCGCCGTCTAAAAAATTGGCTAATCGCATCGCTACACGGCTTTGCCATTACCCCCGCCGTAAATTCGGGCCAATGATTCAGCCAAGACTGATCAAATAGCTGATTATTGCTGACCACCGCGCCCGCCTTTGGCTCAACGGCACCAAACACAACCCGCTTAATTCGTGCATGCACTATGGCCCCGGCACACATAGTACAGGGCTCAATAGTGACATAGAGGGTTGCCCCCACCAGACGATAATTTTCAGTTTTTGCCGCCGCATCACGCAGGGCCATAATTTCAGCATGGGCAGTAGGGTCATGACCTGAGATCGGCTGGTTCCAGCCCTCACCTATCAATTGATCATCGAGTACCACCACGGCACCTACCGGTACTTCATTCAGCGCCGCCGCCCGCTCTGCTAGCAGCAACGCCTGAGTCATCCACTGTATATCATCATTTTCATTCATAGGATGGAAATATACCAAAAGCCGAACAGAACAAGGAGATTTATCACAGGATAAAGTCGTCACCGCTAAGCCTTTGCGATATCACTCGCCGCTACTTCCATAATGCTTGCACACTGCTTGCTTTTTCTCCAGTTAAGCTAAGTTTAAAATCGATCGGTAATCTAATGCCGAAGACCTAACATCCGTCATAACCGTTTATTGGAGTCATCATATGAAACATCTCCCTCTCACAGTAGCAGCGCTGGGATTACTTTTAACCACCGCCGCCATGGCGGCACCTGAACGTCGCGGCCCACCAAAAGAAGCGATTGAAGCGTGCGCATCGATAAACCAAGGAGATAGCTGTCGTTTTAAGGGGCGACAGGGTGAAACACTCACTGGCGTCTGTGAAAGTAAACGTGATGATAAGCTGATCTGCGCCCCCGAAAACCTTCCGCCACGGGACTAAGCAGGTAAGGCTCAGTAGATAAAGCCCTGACCTTATATCGCCAGACAACGCTACTAATATACCCCATAGAACAAAACTCCCAGAAACAACGTTTTCTGGGAGTTTTTGCTTGCATTCTATACAACCCATTTGGTATCAACTCACCCGAATCACAAAGGTAAAACTTGGTTTAATTAGCACTAATACGGGTTGCAATACAGATCGACATCAAGCCGTTGGATCATATTTATAACCGACCCCATAGACCGACTGAATCACATCCTGCCCCGGCAACAAGCCTTCTAACTTACGCCGCAGTTTTTTGATATGGCTATCGATCGTCCGTTCGCTCACGATACGACGGTCAGCATAAATACGATCCATTAACTGGTCACGGGAATAAATTCGCCCGACGGACTGACTAAGGGTCTGTAATAGATGAAATTCCACCGCAGTTAGCTCTATCGATTGCTGACCAACCACCACCAGTAATTGATCTTCGTGCAGCTGTAGCTGGGGAGTGCTCACCGCAGTTAAAGCGGTTTGCTGCACTCGGCGCAGCACCGCTCGTACCCGGGCAACCACTTCACGGGGACTGTAGGGTTTACAGATGTAATCATCAGCCCCCAACTCCAAACCTAATAGTCGATCAATCTCTTCTACCCGCGCCGTCACCATAATAATCGGCACATTGCTAAAGGCACGTACATGACGACAGATATCCAGCCCATCCATCCCCGGCAACATCAGATCTAACAGAACCAGATCCGGTTTATGTTGCCGAATCCACTGCGACGCCTCGAGGCCATTATGCAACTGCTGCACCTTAAAGCCGCCCTGCTCCAGATAACTGGCCAACAAGCGTGCCAGCTTGGCTTCATCTTCGACAATCAGTATGGTTTCGTTCATGCCGATTCTTCCATGATAAGAGGTAATTCGAGAGTAAAACACAGGCCGCCGAGAGGTGATAGCGTGACCGTTAAAGAGCCACTGTGGGCTTCGGTAATATTCTGACAAATAGCCAGCCCCAGCCCGGTGCCGCCGGTGTTACGATTCCGTGACGTTTCAGCACGATAGAGACGATCAAACAACTTCGGCAATTCCGACTCACTCACTCCCGGTGCCGAATCTTCCAAGGTTAAATAAGCCCGACCGCCCTGTCGTTGCAAACACATGCGCGCGCTCCCATTCGCATCGGTATAGCGCAGCGTATTCTGCAGCAGATTCGTTAATAATTGATCGATACGGTCCGGATCGGCAAACACAATTGCACTGACATCATCCAGCCCCGTCGTTGTCATCTGGATCGATTTTTCAGCTAACGCCGGGGCAAACCCCTCCAACGCATCCCGCACCGCCGCACCAAGATCAACCGGAACTTTGTGATAGTCGAGGGCACCAATATCAGACATCGACAACTCATAAAGATCATTAATCAACCGCGCCATCAATTGGGCCTCCTGATGTAACGAATTTAACGAATGAGTATCGAGCGCATAGATACCATCGCGCATGGCATCGATTTCACCGAGCAAGATCGATAAAGGAGTACGCAACTCATGAGATATATCCGCTACCCATCGACGTCTAAGCGTCTCATTCTGACTCAGCGTCAGTGCTAGTTCATTAAAATCCTGAGCTAACTGGCCCAACTCATCATGATTTTTATGGATAATACGTGGGCTATAATCACCCGAAGCTAAACGTCGAGTGGCGAGTGTTAACGCTTTAATCGGCCCCACTAAATGATGCGCCAATGGCAGCGCCACCCCGGCCGACAACAGCAACATAACCAAGGCGATAATAAAATATGCTTTAGTTTGCTGTTGAGAAAACTGAACATCCCGCGCCGCTAAAAAACCACTATTGTCTTTTTGCATACCGAGATAACCAACAAGATCCCCTTGGCGAGTTTGAATAGGATGAAGCTCAAAATCAGTCAATGGCTCATTCGCAGCTCCATAGATCATCCGCTGCTGCTGATCCAATAACCGAATACGCCACTCCAGTGGTCGAGGCATCCCAGCCGGCGGCTGCATCAATTTGCCCGGTGGCCAACCTTCGCGTCTCACCTGCTCCACATGATCCTGCAAACGCTTGCCCTTCATCGGCAGCGCTACAACGGAGGTAATCAGCTGCAACCAACGTGTGGGGGAATCGGCCAAAGCATCCCACCCCTCGTCCACCTCATAAACGGCGGCTAACTCATCGACCAGACGTTCAGTCACCTGATTCTCACGCTCTTCAACATAGCGAATAAAACCCGCATCGAAAGACCATTGCACGAACAGATACATCCCCCCCACCAGCAACAACGCAATCGATAACTGCGCGACAAAAATCTTTCGGGTAATGGTCATATTCAATCATCTAGGCTTGGCGAAAAAGTTAATCTCTAGTATGCATTGAAATGGGCAAAAAAAAAGGAAGCCGCCACGAGGGCTTAGCATCAACCTACGAATTTTAAGGCAGCGTAAAGCCCTGCTCTGATCTACTCAGCCAAGCTTTTGCCCATACCCTGTGTCCACCTCAATCAAAAGATGCCTCCCTAATAAATTGTCTAGGAAACATTAAACAAACCACCCTGCAAGCTTGCAAGGCATAACAGCCACCATTATAGTTGTCAGTAACAACATAAATCATCAAGGTTTACCTCTATGCCCGCTAATTTAGAGCGTGCTGAAGCGCTATATGAAGCCGTCAACCAGCTTATCCGGGTTCACCAATTCCGTGACCGGGATTACATCTGTTCCCACGATGTATCAGTAGCACAGTGTTATGCACTTGAAACCTTATTCAAACGTGGCCCTTTAAGGCTGCAGGCACTCGCCGATGAGATGTATCTAGACAAAAGCACCACTAGTCGTGTGGTCGATTCGTTATTGCGTAAAAAGTATGTGCTCAAGCTGTTAGATCCATTAGACCAGCGGGCGGTCCAATTATCTCTAACATCGACGGGGGAAGCGCTCTACCATACCATTCACCAAGACTTGATCCTGGAAGAGGCCTCGCTAATTAAAGATATTTCGCCAGAGGTTGTTGATGGAACCCTAACCCTTATTCGACAGCTAACCAAAGCGGCACGCGCGCGCCTGGGTTCATAGCTTAGTTTTTTTAACTTATTAGTTGTTACTAACAACATAAATCATGGAGGACAGACTTATGCACGATCAGTTAACCCATCTCCCAGTGGCCATTATTGGCGCAGGCCCCATAGGCTTGAGTGCCGCCGCCCAACTACTCAAGCGAGGCTTCACTCCCATCCTGTTTGAAGCGGGTAATCAAGCAGGCGCCAACATCGCTCGCTGGGGACATGTGCGGATGTTTTCCCCTTGGTCTTACAACATTGATGACGCCGCTGCCACATTGTTAAAGCAGCAGAACTGGCCTCAACCCGCAGCCCATGAGTTTCCCACCGGCAGCGAACTACTTGAGCAATATGTGACGCCATTAGCCGCTCACCCTGAGATCAACCCTCATCTGCATCTTAATACGCAGGTTCAATATGTAAGTCGACTCAACCATGATCTGTTACGCACCGAAGGTCGAGATCAAGCGCCGTTCGTGCTACGAGTATCAAGCCCTGAAGGTGAGCAGGATATAATTGCCCAGGCGGTTATCGATGCCTCCGGCACCTATCAAACGCCTAATTGGTTGGGTACACACGGCGTCCCAGCGTTAGGTGAAAGCGAGTCTACCGAGGCCATTGCCTACGGCGTTCCCAATATTCTCGGATCGGCGCGGGCACAATATATAAACCGCTCGGTACTGGTCGTCGGTGGCGGTCATTCCGCTTTTAACGCACTACAGGATTTAGTTAAGCTCGCCGATGAGCATCAAGATATGCGCGTGCTTTGGGGGGTAAGAAGCACCTCCGTAACTAACGTTGTTCGTTCACCCGAAAATGATGAACTGCAAGAGCGCCGACGCCTTGAAGTGCGAATTCAGAAGTTACTTGAACAGGGACGTATCGAAGTATTTACCGAACTTGAGATTGACACGATTCAACGTAAAAACGGTAAGTTAATGGTACAAAGTGGATCAAAAGCATTGCCGCCCGTCGATCGCATCATCGCCGCCACAGGCTTCCGACCAAACCTTAACCTACTTGCCGAGTTACGCACCTCGTTGGACCCCGCGACTCAAAGCCCCATACGATTGGCGCCATTGATCGATCCAAACTTACATAGCTGTGGCTCAGTGCCTGAACATGGTTTGGCTGAACTGTCGCATCCAGAACCCGGCCTATTTATCTTAGGCATCAAGAGTTATGGCCGTGCGCCGACTTTTCTGCTGAGAACCGGTTATAAACAAGTTGCCGCTGTTGTCTCTGCGCTGGGTACACCCGAAGCATTGACCATTAGTCAGACATTTACAGCAGCATCCGCAGTTACTACTTGCCAAGGGTGAATAGATTAACAGCCAAGCGCGGCTTTATTTCCGCGCTGGGCCTCAGTCAACTCGTCTCTTGGGGAACGCTGTATTACAGCTTTCCTCTCATCGCCGAAGCCATGGCCGCTGAGTTGGGATGGCGCCGCGCCGATATTTACGGTGCCGCAACACTCGGCTTAATAGCCTCGGCGTTGGGCGCCTATCCAATTGGTGCAATGATTGATCGCGGACATGGCCGCAAGCTGATGGTCGGGGCAACGATTGCGGCCTCTGCGGCCTTGGTAGTTTGGTCTTACATAGACACTATCTTGTCATTGTATGCCGTTGTTATCACATTGGGCGTACTGCAAGCAGCGTTATCCTACGAACCCGCCTTTGCGGTCACAGTGCGTCAACTGGGTACGCAACAAGCACGCTCCGCGATCACCGCCATTACCCTCTGGGCGGGATTTGCCAGCACCGTATTCGTGCCTCTATTACAATTCATGCTCGATCATTGGGGTTGGCGAGATGCGCTACTGGGCTTAGCGGTGATTAATATCACCATCGCCGCACCGCTCTATCATTGGGCCATCTGGCCGGCAGATATTAATCGCTATCCTGTACAGCAGACATCAAACCCTGAAGAAAGCGCCATTCGACCGATATTACGCAGCCCTAGGTTCTACCTACTCACGGCATCTTTCTGTGCCTATATGGCACTCTTTTCTGGCTTTACCTATCATATCTATCCACTGCTGATCGCCCTCTCCTCGGACACTCAATCAGTGGTCTTTGCGATTGCCCTTATCGGCCCTGCACAGGTGGGAGCACGTCTACTATTGCTATTATTCGAGGAGATCACCATAAAGCGCCTTGGTTTACTGGCCGGTATCGCATTCCCACTGGCTATCCTGCTGTTAAAAGCGCCGTCCTCTAGCCTCACCTTGGCAGGTTTATGTATTCTTTATGGCGCAGCCAACGGTATCTTTACCATCGTTCGAGGCATGGCTGTACCCGAGCTTCTTAGTCGTCAAAACTACGGCACCATCAATGGCATTATGCTAGTGCCAATGTCACTGGCTCGCGCCGCTGCCCCTTGGGCTGTTGCCGCATACTGGACCCATTCAGGCACACCCCATAGCGCCATACAGTTGCTACTTATTTTGGCGATATTAGTGCCCCTACTCTTTGGTGCAGCGATTTACGTAAAGCGCACTCGTTAGGCAGACTCTCACTACCGGTGGCCTTTTAGATACTCAAATTAATGGCGTTCAACCGAGAATTTTTAATTCATCTACTGTGGGTAACGATTAAAAACGCTATCGACATGGCTAGCGATAAAAAAGAAAAAGCCCGCAACAATGCGGGCTTAGATATTTTTAGCTAGTCAACCTAATAACTCGGTCGAGCTCTTTACAATCAATCATTGTTAAAATAAAAATTTTAGCAATCTAAAAAATCATCAACATATACCATGAAGTTTCAACAGCACGACACCTAAAACTTGCAAGAATCATTATTTTTGCTATAAAAATTTCTATAATGAGCTGTAATGTTTATTCACGCATAGACAACTGTCATATCAATAATCTGTCAGCTAAATCTCACTCAGTATTTTACATTACCACTACAGATAGTTATATCTAATTTATTCACTCTCACATTAACTTATAATCACGTCACGTATCCTAGTCCAATCCGACTGACACTTCCTCCGACACGCTGGATGAAATTAAGCGCATATTCATATCTCAATTTCGCCACAACTTCTGCCTTTTTGAGCTCAGATTTAAGAGAATCATTTTCAAGTTCGAGCTGAATTTCGAGCAGTTCTAACTTACCATCGGTTATCACCCCGCCGTTCTTTGCGATCATTGAGCGCCAAAAGACTTTAGGCTCGGCTGGTTTTTCCACATCCATCTTAGGGCTTCGGATACCTAAACCAATGACACTACCTTCGTATTCGATATAACAGTACGAACCACTATTGATATGGTTGGAAGTAAGCTGAGCAAGGTTTGAAACCTTTTCTAGTTTCAGTGCAGTAAATGGCCTTAGCGTTGAATCTCTGCCCTTGGAGAAAGCAATAGTATTCTGTCCAGGCTGTAAATCACAAGCAGGTGTTGCGCACACCCACCAGCCATCACCGAGTTTAAACACATGCCCGCTATCAAGCTGCTCATTTACAGTCTTACCATCCACCGGTAACTTTGATGGCAAACAACACACATGCTTATTGTATTGGCTTACGGCTTTAGCACCTTCATCACTTTCATCCAGATTGACATCATAATGATTTTTAAACTGGAATTCCGACAAACGATCCGCCTCAAAAATTCGTGAGCCAAAGTCTACAATTTCCTCCTCGATAAGAAATGAGAGCATTTCAGATTGACGACTGACATGTTCGCGCAACTTTTGTCTTCGTAAAATATCAATTTGAGTATCTTCAAGCTTTAGTTCACTCGGCTTAAGAATAGTATCGTAGAATTTTGCAAATGCATGCTTTTGACTAAGAGACTTATCTTCGACATCTGCGCCCATTCTACTTATTTCATCCCGATACTTGGCTGATAGAAGCCTAGATGGAGTAGGTTTCCAATCCACCAACGCATTTTTTAATTCGGTTATAAGAGTTTCAGGACCTTTTTTAACAAAGCAAACAAATCCTCGTGAAGTACGTAACCACTTACAGCTCGATTTATTTTCCCAACCTAATCCAGCAAAGGATTCTCCGAAAAACAATTCAGCTTTGATTACCTCAAACTCAGATACAGCCCAAAAAAGAAACGTCCTCTCTTGAGCTGGGTTAAGCCCTAAACTGCCAGCCCAGCGGTGAAGCTCGGACAACTCGCCGCGGCCTCTCATAAACTCCCCAACGATAGCTTCTTTAACACTCCCGTCAGGCGTACGTAATTTTAAGTATGATGCTAGATCCATTTTATGGATCAGGTCGGCCCGACGAAATTCATCCGCATCCTCAGCCTCTTCGATAACACCCTTCAGTTTATCAATACTATCCCAGCATTTTTTGTCAAATCCTGAAGAACATGTTTGCATAAGTGACATCACGCACTCATGAAACACGTTATCTAAATTCTCACTTGTATGAATTACGACCAGATTAAAATGTTGGTTACTTAATACAGATGAGAGAATTCTTCTCGCCGCATTCCCGCCAGTTCCTACCTCCGTACCTTCTAAATTGTAATCTAATATCAACAGGTCAGATTGATGCAGATGGTCTGCTAACTCTTGCGGAGTCTCGCTCCCAGCAGTTTTATTCTCATTATTAGAAAACACGCCATCATGGATGTCGATAATAAAACCAGGATTCTGGCGACGAAATTCCCTAACGAGGCTAGATACCTCTTTAGCTGTAGCAGACTGATACCAACTCTTTCTTGTAGATTGGATTTCAATTTCATCAGATTTATCAACCCCCTCCAGCTTGGAGTTGAAAATTTCTTCCCACGTTGGATATTGATCATCAACAATTAGAACCGAGCGAAGCGGTTTTATAAATGCCTCATGAACCAAATCAGCAAAGCCAGTTCCATTAGCCAAATTTAGCCTCCTTAAAATCAATTACAAAATTTGCACCGTCTAACCGTCGATATTTCCGTTCAGTCGAGAATTGAATTGAATGTCCTCCAGCCATTAAGTTCACGCGACTTAGATACAAACCAATCCCACGGCCGCCACTCGATTTTCGGGTAAAAAACATTTTAAAAAGGCTTTCTTGGTCTACTGGATTGATGCCAGGCCCATTGTCTGAAATGATGATTTTTTGATCTTCGACCGACAAAAGTACTTCTGGATCGTTTGTTTGAGAAGTTACAAGCCAATAGACACTGTTGTTGACTAAGTTAACAAACACAGGGTACAACCGTGATGGTTGCTCATAAACCGAAAATGATTTGAATTCCTCTGTGGCAGTGATTTGTATCCGCCGATTACGAGCTACGGCATTAAAGAAACCACTTAGATACTCGAAGACTTGCTCTCCAGTAATTACCCGACGCGTTCGAGCTCCGGAAACTTTAAGTGGGGACAAAAACTCAAGCTGTTGCGCTAAAGCATCAAACCCAGCTTCAATCAACTGAGTACCAGGAACGTCTCCGGCTTTGCGGATTTGCCGAATTCCTTCTCGGATCATTCTTTCATTTGAATTGAGTTCATGCCCCAAAATTTCAACCGTTACACCAAGCTGTGCAACCTGATTTAAACGATTTAAATCATCTTTTAGAACAATATTATCCGCAGTACCCTGACGAGCAATTAATTCAATATTAATATTCTCACTCATCACTTCAAGGGCAGCTAAGTATGATTGAAAGGTATCTTCATTCTCAGCTTCGAGTGTCTCGTAAAGCAATTTCATCTGTTCCAACGCATCATCTAACCCCAGTTGCCCCTGTTTTACCCGTTCAACAAGCGGCATTGCATCTTGGTGGAATACCTTATTTCGTTCGTTGAATAGCGCAGCAACACGTGCTCTTTCAGAACCCTGTAATTCATCTATCGACTTTCGCCACGAACGCAGACGAGCCTGAAGACGGCTTGCATGACTGCTTAATTGCTTTTGTGCAAGTTCTTCTGGTTTGGCAGGACTGATGCTTTCAATTGCTTCTGCCCGCTTCTCCTCGAGTGTTTTTATACAACCCAAAACCTCTGCATACATCGATCGGTACGCTCGATAATCGTCTTCAGCAGTTCCAAGATTCGCAGGAGCACCAGCGACCCGCAATTCGTTGAGTTCTAATGTTAAATCAGAAATCAGCTCTTGTAGATCACTAATGCCTCTCTCATCCTTGACATCTGTGTCAGAAACGAAAATAGCCATATTGCTGTAGAGCGTTTTCAGAGTTGGCAGACTCTTTCTCAAGCGAGATCTGAATGTTTTGGCGTTTCTCTTCAAGAGCTCCTTACGTGCACGCTCAGCCTTTTCCTTCTCATTCCTAGATTTAATGTCGGGAAGAAGATCTTTCCTAAGTTCAGAGTTACTCCCGAAATAATCATAGGCTGCACGCTTCAAAATATTCATGACAAGCCCACGTAAAACCTTTGCTGCACGGTTATCGATGAAGCCTTCCCGGCCCGCCTTATCTCGTAGATTAGGATTTAGATCCCGCGAAAGTGCAATGCGTCCAAACATACGTCGCTTATTCCAAAATTCACGGCCCGCATTTACGCTCCGACGCGTTTCAATCTCAAAAAAATCATTTGCCTCTCGACCATAAGGAAGGACTCTGAGGCCATCTCGGAAAATCAAAAAGCCACTGTAGGCTTCCAGGTTTGAAAAGCGAGCAAAGTCTTCGTCAGATAATGTGGAACTGTTTCGCACCTGTTCAAAAGTTGCCACATGTATACTGAACGGACCGACAAAAGTTGTCAGCCCTTCTGGAATTTTCAGATCAGAAGGTGGTCTGATTTCATAATCTGTACCGAACTGACGCCATTCGCCGTATGCCTTAACCTGCCCATGAAAGACACCATGCTGGTCTACATTCCCAGATAAAACATGCTCCATTTGTTCGGTGACCTCACGGCTCACCAAAATCAGATCATCTTCAACAACATTATTAGAAACACCCGCTTCCCACGTTTTAACTTCGTAGGAAAACTCAAGGTCAACTGCATTGAATTCAGTGGCATTCGAACTAACATAGGGATCCGTAAATGCGTAAAGAGTCGAAATAAAATCATCTTTTGTTTTACTAGTATTGCTATCTTTCTCGCCAGAAGACAGTAAGGCTCTCAGATCAAAGTTAATGTCCGAAACAACAAGAGCAGTTCCCTTTTCCGAAATACCTTCCCAAACAGGCCAAGACGCAAGATGATTCTCTTCAAATCGTGCCTCTACGATTGTCTTGGCGATGAGTTCTGACGGCTTTTCCGAGAACAGATCACTATCATCAGCCAGTTTATCGTAGGTTTCCCACGCGACCTTCAGTCGGCTGCTTCTCTTCTCATCATTTGGGTTGCCCCAAATATTATCGGTTAAGCGATCGAATAGCTCTGGTAGCCTCTGAAACAGCTCATCTTTTTTTGCGAAGGTCACCACAGGCACTTCTATATCGGAAAGAATCAAATAAGGATTTTCAAAAATTCGCCAATCAATCAGCGCAGCAACAAAATCATTCGTCCTGCGCTTGCTGACAATTAGCAAAAGTGGCCCAAGATTCGCTGACGACAGCCTACCAATACCCTTTTGCCCTTGCTTCGTTCGTCTTGCTAGACCATCACGATCATCCGAATCAGATACTTTATTATCAAACTTTGAATCGGTTCCCACCACTAACCAACGATTGACAAATTCGTCATAACTCATACCATGCCCATCATCGAATACTGCCGCAACAGGTTCTGGGCCGTCAAACACATGCAAACTGACGTTTCGCGCATATGCGTCATAAGCATTTTTCCAGAGTTCCGAAATAGCAGTTGGACAATCGGCAATTTGTTCTCGACCTAGGTGATCGACTGTTCTGGCTTGGGTGCGAAAGGCAAGTGTTTCAATCATGCTATCTCACTTTTGTGCTCTTCAAGGCTCATGGAAGCGTGAATTTTGGCTTGGTTATTTTTTTTATCAAGCAAATAAGTTTTTATATGTTGGATCAAATATTTCCCTAGATCAACAGGCACTGCATTACCAATTTGCCGCCCAGCAGCAGTAAGCCCTCCGAGAAATGTGAAGCTATCAGGGAATGTTTGTATCCTTGCAGCTTGCCTTAATGTAATTCCATGATGCTCTGTCGGATGAACAAAACGACCTTTAGATGGATTAATGCATGCTGTAGTCATAGTGGGTGCAGAGGTAGCTGGATTGATTCGACCATATACGTCTTTATGTCCATCATGTTTTTGATGGCACGGAAGAACTCTACCTGAATCTTTGCGGCTTCCTCCATTCGGAGGGGTATTACGAAATGCATTCACCAAATCATCTCCATGATTCATATGAATATTGTTTTCATCGTTCTCAGGTGCAGGTTTAAATACTTCCTTACATGGAACCCAAGGTTTTTGTACCAAATCTGCCTTTTCTGGCGCTGAATGTGTTCCTTTTGGTGGCCAGACAAACTCAAGCATATCAGCTCTATCCCTAACACCTAAAATGAACACTCGCTTCCGTCGTTGCGGCACACCAAAATCTCGGGCATCCAAGACAACGGGAGCCATGACATGATAACCAGCCTTCTCCCCCTCCTCGTAGAACTTATCAAGATAGGGTTTGTGGCGCTCCCAAAGGATGCCTGGGACATTTTCCATGAGAAACACACGTGGGCGAAACGCTTTGACAAATCGAAAATAAGCAAGAACTAGCTGATTACGAGGATCATTAACACCCGCATCCAAAATCCTATGTGTTGAAAAACCTTGGCATGGAGGTCCCCCAAGTAGCAAATCACACTCGTCACTGCCAAGGTTTTCAGCACGTACTGTATCAGGAACATACTCTAGTATACTTTGATCTAAAACCTTTGCATCTCGCGCCAATTCGTATTTTAGCAAGTTAGCTTTATAAGTCTTAACCGCATAAGGGTCGTTTTCAATAGCAATTGCTATTGAACAGCCAGCTTGGACAGCAGCAAGCGAAAAACCACCCGCTCCCGCGAACAAATCGACAACGATAGGCTTAGCTTTACATTTCTTTTTGTCCATTACAGTTTTAAGCGCTCAACTAAAGTTAGCTTAATCAATATGTCAATTGGGCAAATACTTGAAGCACAACGACGATAAAACAATTTTAGTAGGCCAAACCTACATATCCATTTCAGTGTCATAAACTGTGCAATTCCATTCACACTTTACCTCGCGAGTCTAACGTGTGATACAAGCGAAAGATAGTCCAAAAAACTGATTTAAAAAGCGAAAAAGGCATACCAACTTACCCGTTAAATTACACAGGCGAACCCTACTTGATCTTATAAAATACCTGTCTGTATATTTAAGAATTCCGGTTACATCAAGACACAAGTAGGAAACCATCAATAACATAAATGATTTACTCATTATTTATGTAGAAAAAAATAACTTTTACGAAAACTGAATAAATATTAATTTAAAGCCCCTAGCAGTCCTGCTCTAGCCACAGCCTAAATTATCCTAAAAGAACTAAATAAAAAAAAGAAAAAGCCCGCAATCATACGGGCTCTAAAGTGTTTCTTGCTAAACAGTGCAAGGTGCTACTTAACGGTTAATTATTCCCACTCAATAGTCGCCGGTGGCTTAGAGCTTACATCGTAAGTCACCCGAGAAACGTGGGCGATTTCATTGATGATTCGACCTGAGACGGTTTCCAGCAGCTCATAAGGCAGGTGCGCCCAACGAGCGGTCATGAAGTCGATCGTTTCAACGGCACGCAATGCGATCACGTACTCATAACGACGCGCATCACCCACAACGCCTACCGATTTAACCGGCAAGAAAACAGCAAAAGATTGGCTGGTTTTATGATACCAATCGGCTTTATGCAGTTCTTCCAGGAAGATCGCATCGGCTTCACGCAGAATGTCCGCATACTCTTTCTTCACTTCACCCAGAATACGCACACCCAAACCTGGGCCAGGGAACGGATGACGGTAAACCATATCGTATGGCAGACCCAGTTCTAGGCCGATTTTACGCACTTCATCTTTAAACAGTTCACGCAGTGGCTCAACCAGATCCATCTTCATATCGTCTGGCAGGCCGCCAACGTTATGGTGGGATTTGATCACATGCGCTTTACCATTTTTAGATGCCGCCGATTCGATCACATCCGGGTAGATAGTGCCCTGCGCTAAGAAGTTAACCTCCTTCAGCTTTGTGGCTTCTTCATCAAAGACTTCGATAAAGGTGTTGCCAATCACTTTACGCTTAGCTTCTGGATCGCTCTCGCCTTTTAGGCGTCCGAGGAACAGCTCTTCCGCATCAACGCGGATCACCTTGACCCCCATGTTGCGGGCGAACATTTCCATCACCTGATCGCCTTCGTTCTTGCGCAGCAGGCCGTTATCCACAAATACACAGGTCAGTTGATCACCGATCGCTTTATGTAACAGTGCTGCGACCACGGAGGAGTCAACACCACCGGACAGACCTAACAATACTTTCTGAGTACCGACCTGTTGCTGAACTTTTTCGATCAGATCAGCAATGATGTTGGCAGGATTCCACAGCGCATCGCATTCGCAGATTTCACGTACAAAGCGTTCTAGGATACGGCCGCCCTGTTTGGTGTGTGTGACTTCTGGGTGGAACTGAACACCGTAGTAGTTTTTACCTGGATGGCACATAGCGGCAACAGGCGCACTCGCGGTGCTAGCGATAACATTGAAGCCTTCTGGCAGATCACCCACTTTATCACCGTGGCTCATCCAAACATCCAGCATCAGCGAGCCGTTATTCGCAACCTGATCTTCAATACCTTCCAACAAACGGCTAGGGCTGTCCTCCAAGCGAACTTTGGCGTAACCAAATTCACGCAGATCAGAAGAAACTACACTACCGCCCAGCTGTTCAGCCATCGCCTGCATACCGTAGCAGATGCCCAGCAATGGTACATTCGCCTCGAATACCACTTCAGGTATGCGGGGCGAGCCAAACTCGGTAACCGATTCAGGGCCACCGGCCAGAATAATACCTTTAGCGTTATATTCACGGATCGCAGAGTCATCCATATCCCATGGATGAATCTCACAGTAGATCCCAATCTCACGCACCCGACGGGCAATCAATTGAGTATATTGTGAACCGAAATCCAGAATCAGAATTCGTTGAGCATGAATATCTTGTGACATTTCGATGACTCCGAAATCATCGCCGGTACCTGCTTCAGGTTAACCTCGGCGATTGGCTGTTTTAGCCGCGTGTTAAAAAAGAAAAAGTGGGAGGGCCGAAGCCATCCCACCTGTTTTAGTCATGTAAAAAGGATTATCCAACGCGATAGTTCGGCGCTTCTTTAGTAATGCTAACATCGTGTACGTGGCTTTCCGCCATCCCAGCACTGGTGATACGCACAAACTGTGGAATAGTACGCATTGCCAAAATGTCAGGGCTGCCAGTGTAACCCATCGAAGAGCGCAGGCCACCGATTAGCTGATGCACAACACCACCCATCGGCCCTTTACAGGCAACGCGGCCTTCAATACCTTCGGGCACTAATTTCTCAGCACCTTGCGAAGCGTCTTGGAAGTAACGGTCAGAAGAACCTGAACTCTGTGCCATCGCACCAATAGAGCCCATACCACGGTAAGACTTGTATGCCCGACCTTGATACAGTTCCACAGCACCCGGCGCTTCATCCGTACCGGCTAACATTGAGCCGATCATCACTGCTGACGCACCCGCCACGATCGCTTTAGATAGATCGCCGGAGAAGCGTACACCACCATCGGCGATACAAGGGATATCATAGGCTTTCAATGCTTCGGCAACATTCGCAACCGCTGTAATCTGTGGAACACCAACACCGGCAACGATACGGGTAGTACAGATAGAACCTGGGCCAATACCCACTTTAACACCATCGGCACCGGCTTCGGCCAGCGCAATAGCGGCATCAGCAGTAGCAATGTTACCGCCAATCACCTGAACATCTGGGTAAGTTTTCTTCACCCAAGCCACACGATCAATAACGCCTCTTGAGTGACCATGGGCGGTATCAACGATAATCACATCAACACCGGCCTTAACCAATGCGTCAACGCGATCTTCTGTTTCAGGGCCGGTACCGACAGCAGCACCAACAATCAAACAACCATCGCCATCTTTAGCGGCATTTGGGTGTGTCAGTGCTTTGTTCATGTCTTTAACGGTCATCATACCGCGCAGACCAAAGGCTTCATCGACAACCAGAATTTTTTCGATACGGTGCTTGCGTAGCAGATTACGAACATCATCGGGATCGGCGCCTTCAAGCACAGTCACCAAACGATCTTTAGGGGTCATAATAGAGGCTACAGACGCTTCCAGTTTCTTCTCGAAACGAGCATCACGGCCAGTCACAATACCGACCAACTCACCTTTATCAATAACGGGGAAACCAGAGAAACCAAGACGGGCTGACATCGCATTCAGCTCACCGACGGTCATATCAGGACTACAGGTAACAGGATCGCTAACGACACCTGCTTCATATTTCTTAACTCGGCGGACTTCTTCAGCCTGCTGTTCAATCGTTAAGTTTTTATGAATGATACCAATACCGCCTTCCTGGGCCATTGCGATAGCCAGGCCAGATTCGGTAACCGTATCCATTGCAGCAGAGACCAGAGGGACGTTTAGCGCGATACCTTTTGTTAGGCGTGTCTTCAACGAAACGTCTTTAGGCAGAACCTCGGAGTAACCGGGAACCAGTAGAACATCATCAAAAGTGAGGGCTTCTTCAGCGATTCGCAACATGAGTGAGATTGCCTGTAGTGTCTAAAAAAATAAGACGCGGGATTATAGCCTTTTGTCGCACGTCCGACAATCAAAATGCTGTTATTCCCAACCATTTTTATCCATTTTGTTAATTCTACCAAACAGTCGTTACAAACCGATGTTCGCTTGGTTTAAGATGCGCACTATGCAATCGTACTCACACAGCCCAAATTTATCCCGCACTAGCGCTACACCACTGGCGCTGAGCGTTACCGAACTGAACCGTCAGGTAAAGTCGCTATTAGAGAGCTCCTTCTTGACCATTCATGTCGAAGGTGAGCTGTCGAACGTCGTCAAAGCCAGCTCAGGCCACTGGTATTTCACACTGAAAGACCGTGGCGCTCAGGTGCGCTGTGCGATGTTCCGTAACCGTAATCAATATCTCAAATACCAAGCCAAAAATGGCGATAAGGTGGTCGTCCGTGCCAAAGTCAGCCTTTATCCTGGCCGAGGTGATTACCAACTCATCTGTGACTATATAGAAGAGAGCGGCATCGGCTCACTACAACAAGCCTATGAAGCACTGAAACAGAAACTGCTTCAGCAGGGCCTATTCGATCCCGCCTTTAAAAAGCCAATCCCAACTCACCCGCAACACCTCGGGGTGATCACCTCCCCCACCGGCGCAGCGGTGCATGATATTCTAACGGTACTAAGAAGACGCTTTCCATCTCTGCCGGTGACCTTATTTCCAACCGCCGTCCAGGGGGCTGAAGCCGCCACGCAAATCGCCAACGCAATACAATTGGCCAATGAAGATGGCCGCTGCGATGTACTCATCGTCGGCCGAGGCGGCGGTTCACTGGAAGATCTATGGCCTTTTAATGAAGAAGTAGTCGCCCACAGTATCTTTCATAGCCATATTCCGATTATCAGTGCTGTCGGTCATGAGGTCGATGTCTCGATCGCCGACTTCGTTGCCGATCTACGGGCCGCAACACCTTCGGCGGCTGCCGAACTGATTAGCCCCGATCAACAACAAATACTGCTACGACTGCAACAGATACAACAGCGACTGATACAGGCTTGGAAACGCAATCATCAGCAGCAACAACAGCGACTCCAATGGACTCGCTCGCGGCTTCGTCATCCCGGTGACAAACTAAAAGAGCAGGCTCAGAAACTCGATGATCTTGAACTACGCATGCGCCGTGCGGTCAGACATACCATTGAGCGTCAGCAACAGCAGTTCAGCCAGTTGCAGCAACGCTATCAACGCTGCTCACCTAGCCCGCGTATCGTCGCTGGACAGCAACGCAAAGATGAACTGGAACACCGCTTAGTTAGCCTTATGCAGGGGCTGCTAAAACAGCAGCAACTAAAACTTAGTGGGCTTGCGGCAACGCTCAACAGTGTCAGCCCGTTGGCAACACTTGATCGAGGCTATGCCATTGTTCAGGATGACGCAGGCAAAGTGATACAGGACATCAACCATATCGTCATGGATGGCAGCATTGAAACCCGACTCAGCAATGGTCGCTTTCTCAGTACCGTCACCCAGGTCATCAAGGAATAAGGACACCCTATGCGTTTCATCAGTTTTATGTTTACCCTATTATTCAGCCTTTCAGCGGCAGCGATCGACCTGCCAACAGAGTCCAGAGTACCGGGGGGTATCGCCCTCATACCACTCAGCGGGCTAGATACTCCGGCGGCTCCGTCAGCTTGGTATCGTGGCAACCGCGTTATGGTTATTCCCGCCCAAACCACGCCCTATGCTGAACAGGCCACTTGGCTCGCCGTGGTTGGCATCCCACTATCAGCCAAACCCAGCCAAGAGCAGTTAATGAAAGCCGATGGCAAGCGCTATCCTTTTAACATTCAAGATAAAGCCTATAAAGAACAGCGCCTGACCATCACCAATAAGCGTCATGTGAATCCCAATACCCAAGACCTCGCGCGCTATAAAAGAGAAAAAGAAGAGATGGTTGCTGCGTTTAAATCTTGGAGCACACCCGCTATATCTACTGCCCAATTCAAGCTGCCTGCTACCGGTCGTTTTAGTAGCCCGTTCGGCCTAAAGCGTTTTTTTAATAACCAACCTCGCAACCCTCACAGCGGCCTCGATATCGCCGGCGGACAGGACAACCCTATTCACGCCCCCGCACCGGGAAAAGTCGTCGCTGTCGGTGAGTATTTCTTCAACGGCAATACCGTCATCGTGGACCATGGCTACGGCTTGACTACTATGTATTGCCATATGAGCAAAATCAAAGTCAATATCGGCGATCAGCTCAATACCGGTGACACCATCGGCGACATCGGTAAAACCGGTCGAGTGACCGGCCCCCATCTGCACTGGAGTGTTAGTCTCAATAATACCCGCGTTGACCCACTGCTGTTTGTACAACAATAAATGTACAACATAGTGCAACTGAGGCCGATGTAAACAAGCTATAAGCGGGCGAATATGATAGGCTTCGCCGTTCTTTAAAACCGAACCGACAGAGTACTCATGTCTGATATTAAATTTGAAACAACTGAACAGATCGCCAGCTACGGTATCGGCCGTCAGATGGGCGATCACTTGGCGACCCAAAGCTTCGACGGCGTAGAATTAAATGCTGTTATTGCCGGTATCCAAGAATCATTTGCCGGTGAAGCACTGAGCATTGAAGGCGAAAAGATCCAGGCTGCATTTAACGAGATTCAAGCTCGCATGCAGGAAAAAGCTGAACAGCAAGCGAAAGAAGCTGCTGCTGAAGGCGAACTGTATCTCGAGAAGAACGCTCAGCGTGAAGAGATCTTCGTTACCGATTCAGGCCTGCAGTACGAAATTATTACAGCGGGTGAAGAAGGCGGCGAAAGCCCAACAGCTGAATCAACTGTACGTACGCATTACCACGGCACATTCACCGACGGTAAAGTATTCGACAGTTCTTACGAGCGCGGTCAGCCTGCAGAATTCCCAGTCGGTGGCGTGATTGCCGGTTGGACTGAAGCCCTGCAATTAATGACTAAAGGTGCCAAATGGCGTCTAACAGTACCGTATCAACTAGCATACGGTGCTCAGGGTTCTCCCGGTGGTATCCCTCCTTACTCAACACTGGTCTTTGATGTAGAGCTGCTGGATATCCTGTAAGCCGCTAGTCACATCTGATGTAACACAAAAGACCGGTCGCATATGCCCCGGTCTTTTTTATGGAGCGCTATAATGCAATTGAACGTTCAGATCTCCGGTGACGGAGCCCCGCTTATCATTATCCACGGCCTGTTCGGCACCCTGTTAAACTGGAGTGGACAAACCAAAGCATTGGCCGAGCATTTTACCGTCTACGCGGTAGACTTACGCAACCATGGCCGCTCCCCCCACACCGATGACATCAGCTACCCTCTGATGGCCAATGATATTATCGAACTGATGGATCAACAGGGGCTGACTAGCGCTCATATCTTGGGCCACTCCATGGGCGGCAAGGTCGCGATGCAAGTGGCGATGAACAATCCCGAACGGGTCGACAAACTGGTTATTGTCGATATCGCCCCAGTACAATACCCCAATCATCATGGCGATGTATTCAAAGGTCTTAACGCCGTTGACTTACAGCAGCTAAAATCTCGCAGTGACGCAGATAAACAACTAAGCCAATATATTCCAGAATTAGCGGTCCGCCAGTTTCTCCTGACGAACCTTTACCGTAACGAAGAGAAGCAGTTCGCCTGGCGCATGAATCTCGCGGCACTGGAGGCGGGTTATGACAATATCAGCGCGGCCCCTAGCGGCACGACTTTCGACAAATCCGTACTGTTTATTAAAGGGGAAAACTCCGATTACATCACCCCCGAGTATCGTGAACCTATCTTAACACTCTTCCCTAAAGCCGATTATCGAATGATCCAAAACTCAGGCCATTGGCCCCATGCGGAAAAAGCTGCTATTTTCACCAAACTGGTGTTAAATTATTTACTTAAATAGACCGACAGTAAGTTAGGCCGTACAGGCATGGGAGCGACCCAAATGCTCCCCACAAAAATAACAATATCCCTGCCTTAGTTGCACCACTAACCACTTAACTTTATCTGTTCCACGGCGAGCGCTAAAAACTGAAAAACAATTCTTCTCATGGATTGGTTATACCCTCAAGCGCCCCTATATAGACAACGAGATAAACCACAAGCAGTATGATTCGAGCAACGGTGTGTTGAACTCCACCCCGCTTATTCGGACTAATAGATAGCAGGTAAGCTGGCAGGTCCTCATACAATTCGCAGGATTTTAGCCCCTTCACACTAAAGGACGCCTAATGTTCCCCATTGACCATCAAATTCTTATTGCGGCGGTATTACTGTTTGCCGGTGTAATCACCAGTAAACTTTCCCCCCGCATCGGCCTACCGGTACTGGTTATCTTTCTCGGTATTGGCATGCTGGCAGGTGAAGATGGTATTGGTAGAATCCAGTTTGATGATGTGGATACCGCCCATGCACTGGGCACCTTAGCACTGGCGATCATCCTCTTTGATGGTGGCTTACAAACCTCACTGTCCTCAATTAAGCTCGTCTGGAAACCCGCCAGCGCACTAGCAACCTTAGGGGTTGCCATTACCGCCGGAATAACCGGTGCCGCGGCGGCTTTTATATTAGACCTGCCCCTGCCCGTCGGCTTTCTGCTAGGTGCCATTGTTGGCTCAACCGATGCGGCAGCGGTATTCACTATCTTACGTAATGCAGGCATCCACCTAAGCCCCCGGCTTAAATCCACTCTAGAAATAGAAAGCGCATCCAACGATCCGATGGCAATCTTTCTCACCATCGGCTTGCTGCAACTGGTCACCACCAATGCAATGCCCGGCACTGAGTTATTAATACTCTTCATCCAGCAGATCGGCGTTGGCTCCATTATCGGCTTAGCGATCGGCTATCCTGCGGTGAAACTGTTTAACCGCATATCGTTACAGGCACCGGGGCTTTATCCAGTGATGGTATCGGCCTGTGGATTACTCTCCTTTGGTGTTTCAGCTACCCTTGGCGGCAGTGGTTTCTTCTCTGTTTTTATTACCGGCGTCATTATTGGTAATGGCCGCTTTGTTTATCAACGGGCCACTTTCTTGTTCCACGACGGGCTCGCTTGGTTAAGCCAAATCGGCATGTTTGTGATGCTCGGTTTGCTAGTAACCCCCACCTCGCTGATCCATGTTTGGCGCGAAGGATTACTGATCGCCTTGGTGTTAATCTTTGTCGCCCGTCCGCTAGCGGTTGCGCCCTTATTGGCCTTCTTTGGCTTCAACAAACGCGAAATAGGCTTAGTATCCTGGGTTGGCCTACGAGGCTCAGTGCCAATTATTCTAGCCATCTTCCCACTCATCTTTGGCTTGCCTCAAGCCCCCCTGCTGTTCAACGTGGTCTTCTTCGTGGTGTTAATCTCCGCCACACTGCAGGGTTCAACGCTGCCCTGGATGGCAAGAAAATTGAAACTGATTGTGCCGCCTCCCGCGACCCCCTCGGCAACATTGGAAATCGCGGCGCTGGCCAACGTTGACACCGAAATTGTCAGATATACCTTAGGGCAAAATGCCAAAGTGCTCGACCTGACGATCTCTCAGTTAGCCTTACCAGAAGGCGCTGTCATCGCGATGATCACCCGTGGCAGCGATGTATTTCCGCCTAGAGGCTCAACCAAACTAGAGGCCGAAGATCATCTCTTTATTGTCTTAAAACCCGGCCTGCGCCGATTCGTAGACTGCATTTTTTCAACTATATCTCCGAGCTTGGCAACCGACCTGCCCGATGCCGAATTACTGCTGAAAGGCTCCGCTACGCTAGAAGATGTCTTCAGATCCTACGGTATCATCATCGGCCCCACCGATAGCACCAGCCTGAGTGACTTTGTAAAGCAGGAGGTTAAAACCTTACAGGTCGGCGGCCAAGTCATCATTAACGCCGGCACCTTGACCATACAGAGCCTACAAACCCACGACGTGGCCACCATTAGCTTTGTGCGCAATCCGTTGATTCAACCAAGCGACAGCTAATCATTAATAATCAGGAGAGGTTATCAGTTGACCCCTCCTGACCGACATAACGCACACACGACGCTCAGCCATACAATGCCACCATCAACGCGACGCCTCCGTTTTAACACTATTTTTAGCGCTCAAACAAAAATAGCACCAACTTGGTTCGCTTATTGCTTAATAGATAAGCATTAATATTGAGTTTTCGACTATAAGGGTTACCACAACCCGTACCAGCAAAAATCCACTGTAACAATTTGGATAAAAAGGGGAAGAATATGAGCAGAAATGAAACACGTTTGAGTGCGGTTAATGAAATCACTAACGCAGCACCATACACAACGACCATGACAGCCCCGCTGACTCAAATCTGGGCGTCAGATGTTTTTGGTCTGCAGCAAATGGAAGAGTCGCTTTCAAAATCTGCTTTTAAATCCATCAAACAGACAGTACAAACCGGTTCTGAACTAGACCCTGCCGTGGCTGACGCAGTGGCTGCAGCCATGAAAGACTGGGCCATGTCCAAGGGTGCTAAGTTCTTCTCTCATATCTTTTACCCAATGACCAATGCTACCGCAGAGAAGCACGACGGCTTCGTTGTAACTAACTCAGATGGCGGCGCGATCACCGAATTTACTGGAAGTTTGCTGATTAAAGGTGAGCCGGACGGTTCATCTTTCCCGAACGGAAGCCTGCGAATGACTAACGCAGCACGCGGCTATACCGCATGGGATCCAACCAGCCCAGCCTATATGATGCACACCGCTAACGGTGCTGTATTGATGATTCCAAGCGTCTTTATGTCTTGGACCGGTGAAGCGCTGGATAAGAAAATCCCACTACTACGCTCAAATGCCGCCATGGACAGCGCCGCACAGAAAGTACTGTCATTGATGGGCGAAACAGAGATCGCAACCCTGAACTCAAGTTGCGGCGCTGAGCAGGAATACTTCCTCATTGATGAGAAGTTTGCCAACGCCCGCCCTGACCTATTGCTCGCAGGCAGAACACTGTTTGGTGCATCGCCGGCCAAGGGCCAAGAGTTCGACGATCACTATTTTGGTGCAATCCCTGAAAGAGTGCAGGTTTTCATGCAGGATCTGGAAGATAGACTCTATCGTCTCGGAATTCCGGCGAAAACACACCATAATGAGGTAGCTCCGGGCCAATTCGAGATCGCACCGTACTTTGAATCGGCTAATATTGCCTCCGATCATCAGCAATTATTGATGACTTTGCTGAAGAATACCGCCAAACGTCACGGCTTTGTCTGCCTGTTACATGAAAAGCCTTTTGCAGGCATAAATGGTTCAGGCAAGCATGTTAACTGGTCTGTAGGCAATTCGACCCAAGGTAATTTGCTCGATCCTGGCTGCACTCCGAATGAAAACCTAAACTTCCTGCTCTTTTGTGGTGCAGTAATTCGTGGCGCGCACAAATTTGGACCACTATTGCGTGCAGTTATCGCTTCCGCTGCCAATGACCATCGCTTAGGAGCGAATGAAGCACCTCCAGCGATCCTATCTGTTTACTTGGGTGATCAGCTGGAAAAAGTTTTTGACGATATCAGAACCGGTGCACTTCACGTACCAACAACCGGCGGACAAATGGATCTAGGTCTGTCCCAGATTCTGAAGTTTGATCGTGATCCGGGCGACCGTAACCGCACCTCTCCGTTTGCCTTTACCGGTAACCGCTTCGAATTCCGCGCGGTAGGTTCTTCTCAGTCTGTTTCTGGCCCTCTCGTGGCAATGAATACTATCCTAGCTGACTCCCTAGAATGGATCGCCGAGAAGTTGGAAGTTGCACTGGCGGAAAATTCTGACAAAACAGCGGCGGTATTTGTTGTTTTACAAGAACTGATGACAGAACACGGCAAAGTAATCTTTGGCGGTGACGGTTACTCTTCCGAATGGCATAAAGCAGCGGTTGAAGAACACGGTCTGAAAAACATCCCAACGACTGCTGACGCTTTACCCGCCTTCAAATCACAGGACGTTATCGACCTCTTCGCTAATACCGGCGTATTTACACCGGCAGAGCTGGCGAGCCGCTTCGAAGTCTATGCAGAGCAATATGTGCTCTCTATTGAAGTAGAAGCTAAATTGGTTGTCGAAATGGCCACCACCATTATCTACCCAGCGGCGATTAACTACCTATCGAATATTGCCGCAACCGGTGTAGCACTGGCATTCTCGCCGGCGGACAAGATTACCGAAGCCGCTAATGCGATGATGGCCTCTGTTGAAGCACTCAGCAGCACGCTGGAAACTGAAAGCTTTGATTCTACCGAAGCGCATATGCAGTTCCTTGCCACTGAAGTCTGTGACCTCATGCTTAAAGTTCGCGCCGCAGCCGATAAACTGGAAATGCTGGTTGATGACCGCCTATGGCCACTGCCTAAATACCGTGAAATGTTGTTTATTAAATAACAGCTCCGGGCTACCCCAGTCAGCCGCTGCGCTCAATCGGGCGCAGACATAAAAAAGCACGGGCTAAAAACCCGTGCTTTTTTTATCTAACAGTATTGAGCGCTAATTAGGCTATAAATAGAACCTTCAGGCGAGTCGTCCTAACCACGCTATCAGACAATTTCATCGAAGATAAACCCTTCATCGAAGAGCTTTTTAAACACCCCGGCATCAATCAACTTTTGGTTGATCTCTGCAAGTTTAAGATTCACTTCCGTTAGCTGCTGATTAAATTCCTGTAACGTTTCCGCTTGGCTGTTTTCCTGCTCTTCCAACGCCTCTCGCTGCTTTTTCAGCTCTTCTGCTCGACGCTCATCATTCAGTTGCTCCGTATCGCCATCCACTTGACCCGCATCGCTATCATTGGTTTCCCGGCTCTCTCGGGCGAGTTCCGCTCTTGCCTCAGAAGCCATTGCCGCCGCTTGGGCCGCTACAGAGCGGTCTTGAGGCGAAGGATCAGCCACTGCCAATGCCGCCCGCATAATAATTTCAGCCTTCTCTAAAGTCGCTTGCGGGTCATCAGGCACCGACGAGGTATCAATACTCACTTCGCCACCCACCGCATAGAGTCTGCCATCAGGCCCTCGTTCATAGTCAAACGTCGGCGCGCCAGCGTATTGACCACCTGCAGCCGCATGGGTTAACTCATGCTGTCGCACTTCCATATCACGGGAGGCTAGTTCATTTATCAGTTGTTGCGATGCACGCTCTTCTTCAACGGCGCTGGGCGATTGATTTTGTTCACCGGATTGCGGTGGGTCACCGATACGCGCATTAGGGTTACTATCGATGGACGCGCCAGCAGCCGAAGGTTGCACGGGTGACGTTGCAGGAGAGGTAGATAAGGGGTCAGAAACAGATAAAGACAACGGGAGTGCACTACCTGTCGCTGCGGATTGGTTACGGCTCGCAGTATAGGGTGACTCATGAGTATTCAGAGTAAGTGAACTGGCCGTCAGCTGTAACTGCATCACGCCTACCTCCTGTCACTGATCCCGTCTTACGGATATAAGTCTTAAAATAGCAAATACTTAGATTAGCTATACACGCTAGCGAACGAACCGAGCAAACAACCACAGGTTAGTAGCGACGGCTAAGGCTCATATCTCTTCAATAGATGAACGGTACGCTGGTTATATCAGGCGCGAATATCAATCAGGGTGCCTAAGGTTTCATCCACTGATTGCACAACTTTAGTGGACGCCGCCACGGCATTTTTTTCAACGGCTAGATCAGCCAATGACTGATTCAAGTCGTTGCCGGTACCCTCTTCAGGCGTATCTGATTTACCTGCACCGGCGATATCAGACGCGGCTTTTTGCACCCCATCCAAACCACGGTTTAATCCTAAAACCCCAGTATTCAGTGCTGATGAAACATTCATAAAAACACCTGCTGCATCCTTTGTCCGACGGCTTGTTAACCTGCGCGACCGACAATTATCCTATTAACAATTGATCATATTACATTGCTATGTAGGATGATTATAGACCACTCTAGCGAATAGTTCATTTATTGATCAGCTAACAGCGGCCCTAAATCAATATATTCAGCGATATTTTCAGGCGAGCAGTCCTCAATATGAGGAATTTCCGCCAACAACGGCGCTGACAGCATCCCCTTCAATGTCTCTAGGTTTTCGTCATAACAACTCATCTGCGGCTCGGCTCGGTTAGCAATCCAGCCGGCTAATCGCAAACCATCTTTAACAATCGCCTCGACGGTTAGCAGGGTATGGTTAATACAACCGAGTTTCATCCCCACGACCAAAATCACGGGAATGCGCAACAATTTGGTCACATCCGCCAAGGTTTGCCGGTTATTCAACGGTACCCGCCAACCACCAGCGCCCTCAATGACCATAAAATCGGCGGGCTGCATCATTGCACCACGGCACAATGCAGCGATACGATCCGCATCCAACCGACGGCCCAATAATTGCGCCGCGATATGAGGCGCAATAGGTGGCTCTAGAGCGATGGGGTTAACCTGTTCATAACTCAGTTTGATGGAGGCCGTCTGTTGTAATAATAATGCATCACTATTACGCAACCCCTGCTCGGTTTTCTCACATCCAGCAGCTACCGGCTTTAGCGCGATAGTCGATAATCCACGCTGATTCACTGCGGCTAATAAGCCCGCCGACACCACGGTTTTACCCACATCGGTATCGGTTCCAGCAACAAAGAAGGTCCGTTTAGCCATTGATATACTCGCCATAAAATACTTGATAGGTTGCCGGTAGTTGCCCATCCGGCCGTCTGAACTGCTCATAAGCGGCTTTAAACGCCACGATTCGCGCCTTTCCCGTCAAACCACTGGGCCGTCCGGCACTGATATTATGAGCACCAATCCCCTTTAACTCAGCGGTTAGTTCGCGCAACTGATCATACAGCAGCACTTTGTGTCTCTGCTGCAAACGGACTTGCCGCAGCTGTTTTTCTGCGCTCACCTGCAGACAACTCAAACTAATAAAACGGTTCACATGTTGAAAACAGTCAACGACTGACCAAGAGTCCCGTAACTCGTAGAGTGTCTCGGGCCCTAGCGTGCTAAACAGAAAACGGCCACCAGGTTTCAATACCCGGGCAACTTCGCTAAACAAGGCCGGCAGGTCCTCGCACCACTGTACCGCTAAACTGGAAAAAATTAGATCGACAGACCCATCAGCCAACGGCAGCTTTTCTGCATCCCCACACAGCCAAAGTGTATTAGGGGTCGCCCTGTGCTGGCGGGCGTATTCCAACATGCCCAGCGCTAGATCTAAGCAGATCAGTTGCTGTGGTTTAAGGTGTTCAGTTAATAAGGGGGCAAAATAACCGGTGCCACAACCAAGATCCACCACGACATCGGCGGATGAGGTGGGCAGTTGGCTGAGGAGTTCATGGCCTATCTCCCGCTGCAACTGCGCCACACTGTCGTAGCTTACCGCAGCACGACTAAATGATTCAGCGATCTGGGGCTTCAGAAACTGAGCACTCATGGGCAAAACTGCCTAATTCTATCAGCTAAGCACTGTGGCGCGGCCAGAAAGCCTACATGGGATTGCTCGGCAAGCACCGTAATATGAGCATCGGGCTGCAGTTGCGAGAGAGCATCGGCCATAGCTGCCGGCGCGAGCGTATCCAGCTCGCACAGTAGGTGCAACGAAGGTATGTCGATAGCCCGATACAGCTCCCGATAGTCCTGTCGTAGTAACGCCAAACTAGCAATTAAACCACGATCACTCGGTTGCACATCCGCCACAATCTGTTTGAGTATTTTTAGATCCGTGCGGGCGGTGGCGCTACCATGCACTTGCAAGCGATTAAAACGCTGCAGGGTTTTCGTCGGATTCGCTTGCAGGTCGGCTTCAAACTGAGCGTAAGTCGTCTCATCCATCCCGAAAGACCAATCATCACGGGCAACAAAACAGGGGCTGCTCCCCAGCGTAATCAACCGCGAGACTCTGTCGGGATAACGCCGAGAAAATGCCAATGCGATAATGCCACCCAACGACCAACCCAGCCAAATGGCCGAGGCGGGAGCCGCATCAGCGATAGCTGCCACCACCGCTTCGAGATCATAATCTTGGGGTAGACACTCAGCACTGCGCCCCAATCCGGGTAGATCTATCACCGTAATCTGATAATGTTGCTGCAGTTCGGGTATCAATGTTTGCCAGATATCGCTCTGCATCCCCCAGCCATGCAACAGTACCAAGGGTTGAGTGTTAGACGTCGTGGAGACGTCGGTATCCGTATGAGAAAAGAGTGATTGCAGGCCAGCCGCTTGAGAGGGTTGCATTAACTCGCCGCTCCGTTCATCACGTCATCTAGCGCATCCAACAAGCGGTCAAGCTGCTCATCGGTATGGGTCGCACTGAGTGTAACCCGTAATCGTGCAGCCCCCTGAGGAACCGTTGGCGGTCTGATGGCGCCGATAAAGATCCCTTTGGCTTCTAAGGCGGCACTGATCGCCATGGCCCGATCAGCAGCGCCCACGAGGATCGGCTGAATCGGCGTCGGCGAAGCCATCAAAGGCAAACCTAACTGCTCACAACCCTGACGAAAACGCTGAATCAGATGGTTGAGTTGTTCCCGACGCCATTCATCTTGCCGTAACAATCTCAAACTAGCACGGGTGGCTGATGCCATTGCCGGTGACATACTGGTGGTATAGATATAAGTTCGGGCATGCTGAATCAAGGTTTCGATCAGCTCTTCTGAGCCAGCAACAAACGCGCCGGAAGTGCCAAAGGCTTTACCTAGAGTACCAACGAGTACCTGTACCTGATTGCTGCCTAAACCAAAATAATCAACCGTGCCACGCCCCTGTTCACCAAGACAACCAAAGCCATGGGCATCATCCACCATCACCCAAGCCTGCTGCTGTGCAGCGGTATGACAGATCGCCGGTAAATCCGCCAGATCGCCGTCCATACTGAAAACACCATCGCAGACCACTAACTTACGTCGCGCCTCGGTCCGTTGTAGTCGGGTATTTAGATTATCGGCGTCATTATGCAAAAAACGCTGAAAGCGCGCACCACTGAGCAGCCCCGCATCCAATAACGAGGCATGATTGACCCGGTCTTGAAATACCCCATCCCGTTTATCCAACAACGCCGTGATCGCGCCAATATTGGCCATATAACCGGTAGAAAACAGCAATGCCCGGGGACGACCGGTAAAGTCAGCCAGTTCCTCTTCGAGAGCGTGGTGAGCCTGACTATGGCCATTTACCAAATGGGATGCCCCACCACCGACGCCATATCGATCGGCGCCGGCTTTGAGCGCGGCAATGACTTCAGGATGATTCGCTAAGCCGAGATAATCATTAGAGCAAAAAGCCAGACAAGCCTTACCGTCGACCATTACTTGTGGTGACTGCGGGCTTTGTAATATACGGCGCTGACGATACAGAGACTGCGCCTTACGCGCCTGCAGCTCAGCCTGTAGCTGATCAAAAGACATAGTCAGATCCTCGATGGGCTGTCAATGACAGCCCGGCGGGTAAACGCGAATCAAGCTTCGTAGAAAAACGATTCGTCTTGCTGTTTTTGCAGATTGTTAATGATCGCCTGCTCCTGAGTAGCATCGGCTTCAGAAATACGCTGCTCTGGATTAATGCCCAGACGTTTAAATAGCTGTAGATCGCGGTGGGTCTCAGGGTTTGGCGTAGTCAGCAAGCATTCACCATAGAAAATGGAGTTGGCACCGGCCATAAAGGTCATCGCCTGCATCTCATCGCTCATATTTTCACGACCTGCAGAAAGACGGACATGAGATTGAGGCATCATGATCCGCGCCACCGCGATGGTACGAATAAAATCGAGGTTATCTAAGGTTTCTGCATTTTCCAGCGGTGTGCCTTTCACTTTAACCAACATATTGATCGGCACACTTTCAGGCTGTTTTGGCAGATTTGCCAATTGGCGCAACAGGCCGATACGATCGGTGGCGGTTTCACCCATGCCTAAAATACCGCCAGAGCAAATTTTCATACCGGACTCTCGCACATGATGCAGGGTATCAAGACGGTCTTGATAGGTACGGGTGGTAATGATATTGCCGTAGAACTCTGGTGAGGTATCGAGGTTATGGTTGTAATAATCCAACCCCGCATCGGCCAATTGACCGGCCTTGTCCTCATCTAACATACCCAAGGTCATACAAGTTTCTAGCCCAAGCGCTTTCACCCCTTTCACCATCTCAACAACGTAAGGCATATCCTTATCGGCAGGATGTTTCCAAGCAGCCCCCATGCAGAAGCGAGTGGAGCCTGATTCTTTCGCTTGCTTTGCCTTTTCCAGCACCGCATCAACCTGCATCAAACGCTCTTTCTCAAGTCCGGTATTGTAATGACCACTTTGCGGACAGTATTTACAATCCTCAGGGCAGGCACCGGTTTTAATCGATAACAATGTACTGACCTGCACCTCATTCGGATTAAAAAATTGACGATGCACCAGCTGAGCCTTAAATAGCAGGTCATTAAATGGCAGTTCGAACAACGCCCGTACTTCTTGCTCGCTCCAGTCGTGTCTGATCTCTGTCTGGTTTTGTTGCATCGCTGTGTATATCCTGTAATAGATCCGAATGATAAGGATTTCATGAAAGGCTAATTTTAATCGGACAGAAGGATCTGTCAACCTATGATTACACAATACAAAAACAGATGGTTATTACTTAACCAAAGCAGCCATTGCATACTCTGCGGTTTACAACCCGCTGACGACCGCCAAATCTGCCAGGCCTGCCTGGTCGATCTACCTTGGATAGGCAATACCTGTCAGCGTTGTGCCGAACCCATGCACCACGCGAGCGGTTCATTTATCTGCCCTCAATGCCAGCAGAAGCCACCACCCTATGAGCAGGCCATCGCACCATTTGAGTATCGTTTTCCTATTGATCAGTTAGTCCAACTCGCTAAATTCAATGGCCAGACACACTATCTAAGACCATTAGCCGAACTGCTCAGTCTACGCCTGCAAACTGAGCCTCGTCCCGAGCTAATCATCCCGGTGCCGCTGCATCGAAAACGTTTACAGGAGCGCCAATATAATCAGGCCGCTATCGTGGCAAAACACCTAGCCCGGCGATTAAACATCCCTTTCAGTAACAAATTACTTCTGAAAACCGAAAACACCCAACATCAAGCCGACCTCAACCGTAAAGCTCGGCGGAAGAATCTGCGCAACAGTTTTCAATGTGTCAGCGCACCACCTACCTCGGTTGCGATTGTCGATGATGTCATGACCACAGGCACCACCGCTGCAGAAATCAGCCGAGTATTAAAGCAAGCAGGTTGCCAACAGGTGTATATCTGGATCATTGCGCGCACTGCAAAAGAGTTGCATTTATCGTAAATTGACGCTTTTATTATTGTGTTATCGAAACCTGAAGACGATGTTTTATAGGCTAACTGATTAACCGCAAGACGTTGATAATAATAAATCTATCCATTATCCCGCCGTAAGGAGCCCAGCATGGATCTGAGTAATATTGGTGACCTGATCGGAGGCATAGGACTTTTTCTGCTCGGCATGCAATTAATGACCAGCGGCTTAAAACGGGCTGCCGGTCACTCGCTACGAAAGGCCCTAGAAGCGGCAACTCGTTCTCGCTTTAGAGGACTCATTTCCGGCGCGGCCATTACCGCACTGGTGCAGTCATCCACCGCGGTCACAGTGGCCACGATTGGCTTCGTCAATGCGGGTTTGCTTAATTTAGGACAATCGATCGCCGTTATTTATGGCTGCAATATTGGCAGCACCATGACCGGCTGGCTGGTTGCCACCATTGGGTTTAACTTTAATATCAGTGCGTTTGCACTGCCCATGATCGGCATCGGTATGATCATGCGTCTGATCGGCGGCGAAAAACGCTATGCTCACTTAGGCACCACACTTACCGGCTTCGGCTTGTTTTTTGTTGGTTTATCGTTTCTTAAAGACACCTTTAGCGGTCTTGAGAACAGCATCCCCTTTGAAGCGATTAGTCAGACCAGCTATGGTTTGGCGCTGTTTGTGCTGGCAGGGTTTATTCTCACCGTACTGATTCAATCATCCGGCGCCGCCATGGCTATCACGCTATCGCTGGCGGCCAGCGGCGCAATTCCACTCGCAACCGCCGGTGCACTGGTGATTGGTGCTAACCTCGGGACAACCTCTACCGCCGCCCTATCAGCTATCGGTGCCACTTCCAATGCTAAACGAATTGCCTGCGCCCATGTTTTTTTCAACCTGATTACCGGCGCTGCAGGTTTACTCTTACTGATCAGTTTATCCAGTATCATTAACGGCTCAAATCTCACCCGGTACTTTGATCTGGTTATTCTGCTGGCCCTATTCCACACGCTATTCAATGTCGCAGGCGTGCTGATCATGTGGCCTCTAACGAATCCGATGGTGGCGTTTTTGGAGAAACGTTTTCGTCGCGGTGATGAAGATTTGGCCAAACCCCGTTATCTGGACAATAACATTCTAGAAACCCCCGCTCTGGCCACCGAAGCGATGGCCAGAGAGTTAAGTCGTGTCGGACAGATGGCCATCACACTGGCGAAACAGGCACTCAGCTCTGAAGTGTCGGACAGCGCCCATATTCGCTCGCAAGCACTCATCGTGAATCAACTAATTGTTGAAGTCGGTAAGTTCAGTCAAAAGTTAGGCCAGCAACCGCTCAGTGAAGAGATTGCTCAAATATTACCCAGCAGCATGCGAGTCGCTCGCTATTTCAATGAGATCGCCCGCCTTTCAAGTTTAATCGTGGAATACAGTGAACGTTTCCATCAGATCAGTGATAGCAATACCCAGAAAGATATTTATGAACTGAAAAAAGTGACCAACAGCATGTTGGATGCAGCCAATATCGATAACGACTCATATACCTCTTCCGACGACAGCCGCAAGCTGCTGCATCAATTGGAAAAGAAATACCAGAACATCAAGTTACATGTGCTGGATGCGATGATCGCCGGACGTCTGAGCCCCGATGAAGGCACTGATTTACTTGATTCGCTTAGCCATGTGCACCGTCTCGGTCAACAGGCGGAAAAAAGTGCACGCTACTGGAGTAGCCTGACCCCCATTGAGCACCGCTCTCCTCTTATCGATAAAAAAACCGATAGAGAGAGCGATCGCAAAGCCGATAAAACGGATAGTTCAGATAATATCGCGCCGCCTCAAGAGGCAAGCTCACAAGAGAAGGCCGCCAACGCCAAAGAACCACTGGCAGTTAACTAGCACAGGAGGCAGAATAGCCGCACCCCACACAGCGGATCGTATAGCCGATGCGCTGTTATTGCTCACCCTGCGACTGATATATCAACATGAACTCACCTCTAATATTTGAACCTATCGCCATTATACACAGCGGCTACAAGGAAAAGTTTGGCATTCCCCGCCAACCAGGATTGGCCCGTTCAATGGCGGCGACGATCGAACTACTCCCTCCCTATAACAGCGCAGATGCCGTCAGGGGCTTAGAGCAGTGTAGTCATATCTGGCTGCTATTTATCTTTAGCGCCTGCGTCGGTAAAGGTTGGTCGCCGTTGGTCAGACCACCAAGGCTCGGTGGCAATGAAAAACTAGGGGTACTGGCCTCTCGATCCCCTTTTCGTCCCAACCCGATCGGTTTATCCCCGGTAAAACTAGAAGGCATTCGCTGCGAAGGCGGTCAAGTGTTGCTCGATGTTACTGGTGCCGACCTACTGGATCAAACCCCCATTGTGGATATCAAACCCTACCTACCTTATGCCGACAGTATTCCAGAGGCTCATTTTGAACTGGCCAGCCAGAGCGAAACACTCGACCTGCCGGTGGTATTTTCTAGCGAAGCGCAGACTGCCCTGAATCAACACACTGCTCGGCTGAAGCAACCGCTGAAACAGCAGATAGAAGAGGTATTACTCTGTGACCCTAGGCCCGCCTACCATAAACAGAAACCCCAGCAACGGGTCTATGGCATTCGCCTACATGACCTAAATATCCGTTGGGAAATCAGTGATCAAGCGGTTCTGGTTAAACAGATAAATATGGAACCAAGCCATGATGTCCAATAAGACAGTCTCTAAAGCAACGTTTCTCGAGGCGTAACAGCGTTCCCTTGGGCCTATGTTCACTATAAGATAGCTCGGTAATCCCAATCGCTAATAAACAAAAAACATTCGATTTTAATGTATGAATAATTTACTATATTAGAATAATCTAATTTAACAAATTAGCACTTAATTTTATAAGCTGGCGATTTAACCAGCTTGTCAGTGAACCTTCGGGAATCATCACATGAGTAACGTGTTAGAACAGACCGCCGCATCAAAGCTGCAACACTTTCCTATTACCTTTTTTGCCATGATTATGGGAATGACCGGATTAACACTGGTCTGGGAAAAAGCTAGTAGCGTGTTTTCCACTCCGCCCATTATTGGCCACATCTTACTGACACTCACCGCTTGCTTGTTTTTAATACTGGCGGTCATTTATCTTTTAAAAATCATGCTTAAAACACCAGCCGTATTAGAGGAGTTTGCTCACCCGATTAAACTCAGCTTCTTCCCTGCGTTCAGTATCAGCATGATCTTATTGAGCGTCGCCACACTGACGGTGTCTAAGCAGTTATCCTTTATACTCTGGAGCTGCGGTAGTGCTATTCACCTAATGCTAACTGTCTATATTTTGAATCAATGGATCCACCATCCAAAATTTCAAATTATTCATATGACTCCCGCTTGGTTTATTCCGGTTGTGGGTAATATTCTGGTGCCGATTGCGGGTGTAGAACATGGTTACCCTGAAGTCAGCTGGTTCTTTTTCTCAATCGGGATCACCTTTTGGGTTCTATTAAAGACACTGGTGCTCAACCGGATGATGTTTCACGACCCCATCCCCCATAAGCTACTGCCAACCATGTTTATTATGATCGCCCCACCAGCGGTCGGGTTTATTTCCTATATAAAACTCAATGGAGCACTGGATAACTTTGCCCACATCCTCTTCTACACAGCGATGTTTCTGGTCATCCTCTTATTGGCTCAAGCACCACGCTTTACCCGCATTCAATTCTTTATGTCTTGGTGGGCGTATTCGTTCCCTCTCGCGGCGGCCGCTATTGCCGCTCAGTTGATGTATAGCATCCAAGGGCAAGCATTTTTTTACTATCTATCCTTGGCGCTTATCGGGCTATCCAGTGTCGTGATTATTTTACTGCTGTTACGTACCCTACTGGCGGTTATTCGAAATGAGTTCTGCCAACCGGAATAAAGCATCGGCGGTTATTTGCTTTCTCCTTAAAACCGGGCTGTAATAGCCCGGTTTTTTTATTGATATTGTTTAATCACCGCCATTAACAACCTCGTTGATCAGCGAGTCTATGGCACGTCTTCGGAGTATCAGCATGAATATTGCCAGCGAACAGATCCGTTTTGACCAACAGCATATTTGGCATCCGTACTCGTCCATGATCAATCCACCGGCCGCTTATCCAGTGGTTTCCGCTGAGGGCGTAAGGCTAACCTTGGCGGATGGTCGCGAGCTGATCGACGGCATGGCCTCTTGGTGGTCGGTGATCCATGGTTACAACCACCCGGCACTCAATGCCGCCGCCCATGCACAGATCGATCGGGTATCCCATGTGATGTTTGGTGGGCTGACCCACGAGCCAGCCATTGAGTTGTGCCGGCAGTTGGTGGAAATGACGGCAGAACCACTACAAAAAGTGTTCCTAGCCGATTCCGGCTCGGTGGCCGTAGAGGTCGCGCTAAAAATGTCGATTCAATATTGGCATGCCAAAGGAAAACCAGACAAACACAAGTTTCTCACCATTCGTAACGGCTATCATGGTGATACCTTTGGTGCGATGTCCGTCTGTGACCCGATCACCGGTATGCACGAAATCTTTAGCGGCGTACTGCCCCAGCAATTTTTCGCTCCCGCTCCACAAGTAAAGTATGGTCAGCCCTGGGATCCGCGCGACTGTGATGAACTAAGCCAGTTGCTGGCGAAACACCATAACGAGATAGCCGCATTAATCCTCGAACCCATCGTTCAGGGTGCGGGTGGCATGCGTTTCTACCACCCCGACTACCTAAAGCAAGCGAGGATCTTGTGTGATCAATACGATGTATTACTGATTGCCGATGAGATTGCCACGGGGTTTGGTCGTAGCGGGAAGTTATTTGCTTGTGACCATGCGGATATCACTCCCGATATACTCTGTCTCGGGAAAGCCATAACTGGTGGCTATATGACCCTCGCCGCCACCCTCACTACCACCGACGTCGGCGAAACCATCTCCGCTGGCGGGGCCGGTTGCTTTATGCATGGACCGACCTTTATGGGTAACCCTCTGGCCTGTGCGGTGGCTAATGCCAGCCTAAAACTGCTACGTCAATCCGACTGGCAAAGTAATATTGTCCGTATTGAGCAACAGCTAAAAGCCGGATTAGCCCCCTGCGCTGAGCTCGATACCGTTGCCGAAGTACGCTGCCTTGGCGCTATTGGTGTAGTTGAAATGAAACAAGCCGTTGTGACTGCCGATATCCAGCCCCTGTTTGTTGAACGTGGCATTTGGATTCGACCATTCGGTAAACTGATCTATGTGATGCCTCCTTACATCATGTCCGATGAAGACCTACAGGCACTGACAGCGGGCATCTACGCCGTTATTTGTGCTCACTCTTCCACTGTCTAGGACAGACTGTGCATAAATCGCGCATAACTTAACGGATCACTAAGAGTGGGATAACGCAGCCAACCCATGTTATCCACTATCGTAATCAGCATCCTCATTAACTAGGCGGCCCTCAGGCGTTACAGACGCTTTGGTCGCGACACCCGAAATAAGCTGCCCGACTAAACGGGGGAAAGAGTGATGCTGATAACGTTCATAGTACTGCAAACTGAAACCGGCTTGCTGGATCAGTTCGGCGGTCTCCCGGTTTAGCTGGCAACCACCAGCACAGCGGTGCCAAAAGGGATTTAAACGATGCTGCCAACGTTGCACTTTTGGGTCATCCGCCAACACATGTTCAAAAAACAGCAACTGTCCATCCGCTTTTAGCACCCGGTGCATCTCGGCCAAGGCATGTTGCGGTTGCGGTACGGAACAGAGCACTAAAAAAGAAACCAACGTATCAACACTGTTATCCGCTAACGGAATAGACTCTGCATCGGCAAGCAATAATTTGGTTTTCACTTGGGTTGTTAAAGACATTTTGCCTAGCTGCTGACGTGCTAAACGCATCACCGAAACATCCGGCTCTAATGCGATTAAAGTATCCACAGCCGCACTATAGCAATGAAAACTGCTGCCCGTTCCCGCACCAATTTCTAATACCACCCCCTGCGCTTGAGCTAACAGGTCACGCCGCTCATCGGCAACTGCCGCAGACACGCGATCTAGCAGCCAAGGAAACAGCCAACGATAATAGGGGTTGTATCTACGTAGACTCATCACTCGGCTTCCACTATTCTGTTGTATGTTGCAACTGCGTACTTTATTTTGTTTTACAGGAGTTTTACCTATGGCACGTATCAAAATTGATATGCCCGAGAATTATAGCTTTACCACTGAAATTCCCGTTCAGATTCGGGATATTAACTACGCGGGTCATCTCAGCAACGATTCGGTGTTATCAATCGTACACGAAGCCCGCCTACGCTACCTAAAATCACGTAACTACACCGAGCTAGATATCGAAGGAAGAGGCATTATTATGACCGATTCCGCCATTGTATATAAGGCTGAAGGTTTTCATGGCGATCTGGTGCAGATCGATGTCACCGTAGGTGATTTTAATAAATATGGCTGCGATATCTATTATCTACTGAGTAATAAGAAAACTGCGGTCGAGATGGCCCATGTGAAAACTGGGATTGTCTTTTTTGACTACAGTGCCGGAAAAGTCGTGCCGGTTCCTGAGAAATTTAAAGACAGCATTATGAAAGTCGTCGAATAACTGTTTAAAAAATACTCAAAAACATCGTTATAAGCGTTTGAAAAATATACACAAACGCTACACTGAACGAATTTTAACCCACCGACGGAAAGCCCCGTACAATGGGGCTTTCAGAGAGTTATCCTCGAGTTACACACAGTCTTGTGACACTATTTCTGTTTATAAGATACAACATGACACCTGCGCTACACCTGTGCGTAATCCAGCGCTCAAGGCTGGTTCTTTTTATCTTGGCTAAACACCTCATCCCGCCACTCAGGCCCTAGCTTTGCTTCGATATACTCTCGTATCAACTTACGCACCATCTGTGATGGGGTGACATCGTCCGCACTACAAAGCTTCTCAAACGTCGCTTTCTTTTTTGGATCGATCAGCAGTGTTAATCGTGCCGTTCTCTGCTCCATTACAGCTCCTTAACTTAGTTTATGTTAATCATATTAACATTGATTTATATAGCAGTTAACATGTAATGTTACATCTCTATAGTAACGACCCCACTCAGCAGAGTCAGAGGCCACTTCTCATTTCAGGCCGGAAAGCCGTCCGTCAGCTGCCGCGCCTCAGCAAGAGCAATTGTTCATGTCGCATCGTTTACATCTGCATAGTATTCGGCCCTTTAGTGCCTTACGTGAAACCTTTCAAGAGGGCTACGGTCTCGCCGATCTTTATCGCGATATCATGGCCGGCATCACCGTAGGCATTATTGCCATTCCCCTGTCGATGGCCCTCGCCATCGCCAGTGGTATTCCCCCTCAATACGGCCTCTATACGGCGATCATCGCAGGGATATTAATCCCACTGACCGGTGGTTCTCGCTATAGCATCTCAGGACCTACAGCAGCCTTTGTCGTGATTCTCTATCCGGTGGCTCAACAGTTTGGCTTGAGTGGTCTGCTCATCGCCTCGCTGATGGCGGGTATGATGCTGATAATCATGGCGGTCAGTCGCTTAGGCCGACTCATTGAATACATTCCAGAACCGGTGACCCTCGGGTTCACCTCAGGGATTGCAGTGGTGATTGCTACCCTGCAAATGAAAGACTTTCTAGGTCTGCACCTTGAGGAGATGCCAGAAAAGTATATCGATAAGGTCGCGGCACTCAGCCACGCTCTGCCAACCCTGACGTTGTCTGAATTTGCCATCGGCGCGACCACCCTGCTCGTATTAATTTTATGGCCACGCTTACGCATACCCGTGCCGGGACATCTGCCGGCAGTAGCGATCGGTGTGATCTTGTCTTTAGTACTCACCTCTACCGGTGCCGATATTCAAACCATTGGTTCGCGCTTTAGCTATGAGCTGCTCGATGGCACCGTCGGCCAGGGTATCCCGCCCGCACTCCCCGAATTTAACTGGCCGTGGCTGCAACCCGGCCCGGACGGTGAATTGATCGATTGGGATTTCCATAAACTGGCAGAGCTGATGCCGATCGCCTTCTCTATCGCGATGCTTGGTGCCATTGAGTCACTGCTTTGCGCCGTGGTACTCGATGGTATGAGTGGTACCCGTCATCACTCCAACGTTGAATTGATGGGACAGGGAATAGGTAATCTCATCACCCCTTGGTTCGGCGGCATCACCGCCACTGCGGCTATTGCCCGCTCAGCAGCCAACTATCGCGCCGGTGCTAAATCACCTATCGCCGGGGTGATACACGGTTTAGTGGTACTTGCCAGCTTGTTAATTTTAGCCCCTTGGCTGGCCTACATTCCGATGGCATCGATGGCGGCAATGCTGTTGATGGTGGCTTGGAATATGAGCGAAGCACCGAAGGTGGTCGAACTGCTCAAAAAAGCACCGACTGGCGATATTTTGGTGCTGCTCACCTGCTTTTCGCTGACTGTGATGATCGATATGGTGGTCGCGATATCCTTTGGTATTATCCTCGCATCGATACTCTTTATGCGTGATATCGCACAGATGACGCGGGTGACTGACGTGAGTGATAACAGGAAACACGTGCCCGAAACGTTACCCGCCGACTGGGGAGTCTATAAAATTAGCGGACCACTGTTCTTTGCCGCCGCCGACCGGATTTTCTCGGAGATACTGGAGATCTCTAAGGATAAACGTCATATCGTACTCTACATGGATGCAGTGCCGATCTTAGATGCCGGTGGATTATCGTCGCTCAACCATTTTCTGGACGAAAAATTTCAAGCAAACACCTTTGTGATTATTGCTGACCTGCAGTTTCAACCATTGAAAAATATCGCCAAAGCGGGACTCAAACCGATCGACCAAAAATTGGTCTTCACGCCCACGCTGGCAGAAGCGGTCGAATTGGCTAGCGCCAAAGTGATTAGTGATAATACGACACAACAAGCGGTCGTATAGTCGCCTATCGTAGGATGCGGTGAGCTGTGCGAACCGCATCATAGGCGCGTTGATAAAGGCAATATCGCCGCCAAAGGCGGCTCCTACAGGGAAATTTGGTGCCGTAATTGACAGTCGGTGTAGGAGCCTCTTTTAGAGGCGATAAGACGCAGTCCCGTAGGATGTAATAAGGAACAAACCGCACCGATACAATCAAACAGTTATCGCCGCCAGAGGCGGCTCCCACACCAATCACATGGCGACGCTAGCCGCTTATTCGTACTCTTGATAACCCATCGGTGCTAGGTTTTCAAACTTGGTAAACTGACCAATAAAGGCCAAGCGGTTACTACCGATAGGACCGTTACGCTGCTTACCGATAATAATCTCAGCGATACCTTTATCTGGCGAGTCTTCGTTATACACCTCATCCCGATAGATAAACATGATTACGTCGGCATCCTGCTCGATTGCACCGGATTCCCGTAAGTCAGAGTTAACAGGTCGTTTATTAGGCCGTTGCTCCAACGCACGGTTGAGCTGCGACAACGCAATCACCGGACACTCAAGTTCTTTCGCCAACGCCTTAAGCGAGCGGGAGATCTCTGAGATCTCAGCGGTACGGCCTTCACTATTACCGCCTTTGAGCTGCATCAATTGCAGGTAATCGACCATGATCATAGCGATATCACCATGTTCACGCACGATTCGTCGGGCGCGGTTACGCATTTCCGTCGGGCTGATACCAGCAGTATCATCGATAAACAGAGGCTTATCCCGCAGCATATTCACCGCCGTGGTGAGGCGAGGCCAATCATCCTCTTCCAACTTACCAGAACGTACTTTGGTCTGGTTAATCCGCCCTAAGGATGACAACATCCGCGTCACGAGCTGATCGGCGGGCATCTCCAAACTAAACACCAAGACAGGCTTATCCTGCGCCATCAAGGCGTTTTCCACGAGGTTCATCGCAAAGGTCGTTTTACCCATCGATGGACGCGCAGCAACGATGATGAGATCCGAGGGTTGAAGTCCACCGGTGGCTTTATCAAGCTCATCAAAACCGGTGGTTACACCGGTCATCGCCCCTTCAGAGTTGAACAATTCATCAATCTTATCCACAGCCTTCTTCAGCAATGGATTCACGCCGATAGGCCCACCTTCATTCGGTCGGTCTTCAGCGATCTGAAAGATCTTCTGCTCGGCTTCACTTAGAATATCGGTACCGGCACGCCCCTCGGGCATAAAGGCATTCTCAGCGATCTCATGGGCCACAGTGATCATCTTGCGCAGTAATGCACGGTCCCGGACGATCTCGGCATAGGCGCGAATATTTGAAGCACTGGGCGTATTTCGCGCTAGCTCGACCAAGTAATCCAGCCCACCCGCAGCATCGAGATTACCGGTGCGATCCAATTCTTCAGAAATGGTTACCACATCGATCGGCTGCATATTACTGACGAGCTTCTCAATCGTGCGGAAAATCAGCCGGTGATCATGACGATAAAACTGATCCTCCAGCACAATCTCTGAAACCGTATCCCAGGCATTGTTGTCCAGCATCAAGCCGCCGAGCACCGATTGCTCTGCTTCCTGTGAATGGGGAGGGATTTTTACACCTTCCATATCGGCAGCATTGGGATCCGGATAATCCATAAACTCTTTTACCTCAGCAAACAAAACACCAGTATCACAATCGCACTGGCCTAAAACGAAAAAAGCACTGCGCAGTATAATACTACGCAGTGCTTTTTAACTCATCTCTGACTTACGCCAGATTAGAGCAATACTTATTCGCCAACAACAATGATGCCGACAACTGCAGTAACTTCAGGGTGAAGCTGAATAGAAACTTCGAATTCACCAGTCGTGCGCAATGCACCTTCTGGCAAACGAACTTCACTTTTCGCAACTTCAATACCAGAAGCACTGATCGCATCAGCGATATCAGAAGTACCGATAGAACCGAACAATTTGCCTTCTTCGCCAGCTTTCGCAACGATAGACAGTTCGATTTCATTCAGTTGATCAGCACGAGTCTGAGCACTGTTCAGTTTTTCATTTGCAGCGGATTCCAATTCAGCACGACGTGCTTCAAAGGTTTCCAGGTTAGCTGCAGTAGCAGGAACCGCTTTCCCAAAAGGAAGAAGATAGTTACGACCGTAACCACGCTTCACGGTAACCTTGTCACCCAGGCTACCCAGTTTGCCAATTTTCTCGAGCAGGATAACTTCCATCTCGCAAACCTCTATTTTTTACGCTTGCCCACCGATGCTAAACATCTATGGGCTGAAACTTGTTTAATCACCTACCACATCGACTTAATTAGTCACAATGTGCAGTAAGTTAACCGTTATTACTGGTGGCTGTCAGTGTATGGCAGCAGTGCTACGTAACGTGCACGTTTGATAGCAGTCGCCAGCTGACGCTGGTAACGAGCTTTAGTACCAGTGATACGGCTAGGAACGATTTTACCGGTTTCAGTGATGTAACCTTTCAGGGTATCCAGATCTTTATAATCGATCTCAGTAACACCTTCAGCGGTAAAACGGCAGAATTTTCTACGACGGAAAAAACGAGCCATGGTATATCTCCTCTAAATAAATGTTAAACCGATTACTCGGCAGCAGCTTCTTCAGCAGCCGGTGCATCTGCAGCAGGCGTTTCTGTAGCAGCAGGTGCTTCAGTCACTTCAGCAGCAGGCTTCTCAGAACGTTCTTCACGACGTGGACGACGCTCTTCACGGCCTTCAGCAGCTTTAATTGGAGATACATCAGTAACAGCATCTTTACGACGTACAACAAGGTTACGGATAACCGCATCGTTGTAACGGAAGATGTTAGTTAACTCGTCCAGTGTTTCCTGAGCACATTCAACGTTCATCAGAACGTAGTGAGCTTTATGGATTTTGTTAATTGGGTAAGCCAGGTGACGACGGCCCCAATCTTCTAGACGGTGGATTTTACCTTCAGATTCTTCAATTAGCTTGGTGTAACGTTCAACCATAGCTGGAACCTGTTCACTCTGATTCGGGTGAACCAGAAAAACGATTTCGTAATGACGCATTAATTGCTCCTTACGGGTTATACAGCCTTCAGCCGCATCGAAAAACGGTAGAAAGCAAGGAGTTAAAGTGAGTTCCCTCAATGGCATAGCCAACGGGAGGCGAAATTATACGCGAAGATGGATAAAACACAAACACTCTATACTATTTAGCCGGTAATAATGTCTGGCTCATTTTAGCGCAATACAGTTTGCGGCTATGTTTGTCTGGGTCTTGACGAATAGCGGACCAACAGCTGTTGGTATCTGGATAGCGAGTGAAACGCTTACCGCCACGCAAGTCGATGAGGTACACCTTGTCGTAAAAATCATACTCATTCCACTCACTGATCTTAAGAGTCGTCTCTATACAGGTGTAATGAGGAACAATATTCAGGCCTTTTTTATGAAACCGCTCATAGCCACGGAAATACTTTTTACCCTGCTCGGAGCCTCGAATCTGATAACGTACAAAATCACGGCATTGCTCTAGCTCAGTAACTCGCTTATCGGACAAGATGACCGCCTTACTTACCGGCGTACCCTTGTAAGTAAAACGCCCCAATAGGTAGACATCTGAGCCCGCCGCAAAGGTCAATTGAGACACCAGTAGTAACCCCAGTAAAATTCCCTTAAGTAGCATTTCGATCCTCCTGAAAAACAGGGATACCCATCAAATATCGACAAGTATTCAGTAATAATGAAGCAAGTAAGCTATCTGAGCGGTTTCAAACGTTACAACCCTAAGTCATCAGCCTATCGTATCATCTCACTGTTGCAAACCTTGAATCCCTTTTTAGCGACTAAAACGAGCACGAAATTCACGTGGCGTAAGACCGATAATCTGAATAAAGACTTTCCTAAAAGCACTGACATCGTCATAGCCCACCGCCAAAGAGATCGTTTCAACGCTGTCTGGAGACGCTTCAAGCGCTTCACAGGCTTTACTGATGCGCAATTGCTGTATGTATTCTTTGGGCTTATAACCCGTTGCCCTAACGAATCGACGGAGAAAGGTCCGCTCGGTCAGATGACTATCGAACGCCAACTGCCTTACCGTGAGCGAATGCTGATAGCCATTTTGCAAACGATGCTGCACCGCTAAAATCACCCGATCACCATGATCGAATGGCGGTATAAAACAGCGATAGTAACGCTGCTCACGGGGTGCAGTATCAACCACCAACTGTTTACCCAACCGTCGCATCAGTGCTGGACTGGCAAATTGTGCCACCAACTCCAGCCCCAGATCCAACCAAGCCATTAACCCACCGGCAGTAATCAGGTCTCCATCATTAACCAGAATCTTGTTACCGTCGACCAGCACCTCAGGGAACTGCTGCGCTAATCGCTCGGTTAGCAGCCAATGAGTGGTCGCCGGCCGCTGATTTAACAGCCCCGACTGCGCCAAGATAAACGCCCCCGCACACACCGAACAAAGAAGCGCACCGGCCCCGTGTATCTCACGCAACCACGCAGCCAGTTGCGGCTGTTCCGTCAGGTAAAACTGATCGGTAATACAGGGCGGTAAAATAACGATCTGTGGATTATCTAATACCGCCGGCGTTGTTAACGCTTCAGCTTGGACTAGCTCGGAATAATCCAAGAGATGAACAGCAAACTGAAGTTCTGATGGCTGCGCTTGGCCTAAACGATTAGCCAGTTCGAATAACTCACGCAGGCCTTCCACGGCAGACCTCATTACCCCCGGGTACAACAGGATCACAACCTTAATGGTTTTCATCTACAGCACTACGCCTTGTCAGTTATTGCCTTAATTATGTCAAATACGACTGCAGTATAAGAAGTTTAGCTGCTTGATAATAGCCCTATCAACTGAACAACCCGAGGACATACCCATGAGCAAGACACACACAGATACAGCACTACTATTAATTGATTTCCAAAATGACTATTTTCCCGGCGGTAAGTGGGAACTCGACAATATTGATAATGCGGCGGCTAATGGCGCCAAACTACTGGCGGCGTTTCGTCAGCAGGGTTTGCCCGTAATTCACGTTTATCATGAGTTTGAGAGTGCCGATGCACCATTCTTTTTGGCCGCGAGCGATGGTGCCAAAATACACCCGACCTTTACCCCCCAAACGGGCGAGCCGGTGATACTAAAACATGCAGCCAACTCGTTTAAAAATACCTCATTACAAGCCGACCTCGATTCATTGGGCATTAAAAACCTAATCGTCGTAGGTGCTATGAGTAATATTTGCATTGATGCGGGGGTAAGAGCGGCGGCGGATATAGGCTATAACGTCAGCGTGGCACAAGATGCTTGCACCACTCGGGACCAAGTTTTCAACGGAGTCACCGTGCCAGCACAACAGACCCATGCCGCATTTATGGCATCACTTTCCTTTGCCTATGCACGGGTTGAAGAGACAGAGATTTTGTTGCATGAAATAAAATAAATCATTGCTCGTTGTAACCGTTCTTCGGCCAATACCACAATGTTCTTACCAAGCGCCGACGTTACGCGCTTGGTAAGAGATCAATCGAGGAAGGTTTTTGGACAACGAGCAAGCGACACGCCTTGTGACGTTCGAGTTCGAACGGCGGTTCTACATTTACGCTACTTCAATAATTTCAAAGCTATGCGTAATTTCAACGCCACCTTTTTCCAACATTAACGATGCTGAGCAGTATTGCTCCGCCGATAGTTTCACCGCCCGTTCGACTTTTTTCTCATTCAAGCCACGCCCAGAAACAATAAACTTCACGTGAATTTTAGTGAAAACAGCCGGTACTGTATCAGCACGTTCAGCATCAATTTCAGCCACGCAGTCGACAACATCTTGACGGGTTTTCTTGAGAATACCAATCACATCATAAGAAGTGCAGCCGCCTAGCCCGAGCAGTAACAACTCCATCGGCCGAGGGCCTTGCTTCTGCTCCGCATCGATGGTGACATCAAAACCCGAACCGGTGGTGCCTTTGAAACGAACATCGCCGTCCCATTTTACTTTTGCTTGCATAATCGCAGTATCTTCTTCAAATCGTTATTAGTGAGCGAACAGTTCGGCTAATTTAGCGCCGGGATCGGCTGCCCGCATAAAGGTTTCACCGACAAGGAAACTATCCACATTGTGCTCTCGCATAGCAATCACGTCCGCACGGGTCTGAATACCACTCTCCGTCACCACGATCCGGTCATCGGGAATCATATCCAGTAGCTCAAAGGTATGATCGAGGGAAACATCAAAACTGTGCAAGTCCCGGTTATTAATGCCGACAAGGCGATTACCTAACGGCAGTGAGCGTTCCAGCTCCTGCTGATTATGCACCTCAATCAATACATCCATCCCTAGCTCAGTGGCAAGCGTATTGAGTTCGGCCATCTGCGTATCCTGTAATGCTGCCACAATCAACAGGATGCAATCGGCCCCCATCGCGCGGGCTTCATACACCTGATAAGGATCAACAATAAAGTCTTTACGGATAACGGGTAATGAACAAGCAGCTCGGGCTTCCATCAAATAAGCTTCACTACCCTGAAAAAAATCAGCATCGGTCAGCACGGATAAACAGCTCGCACCACCGGCCTCATATGAGCGGGCGATCTCAGCCGGCACAAACGGGTCACGGATAACCCCCTTAGATGGACTGGCTTTCTTCACTTCAGCGATGATGGCAGAGCGCCCCTCGGCTAATGTGCGACCGAGACTCGCAGCAAAGCCACGCGGATCAAAGGCCGATCCCTGTTGACGCGCAATGGTTGCCTGCAAGTCAGCAATACTCACCTTTGGCTTACGCTCAGCAACTTCTTCGTGCTTACGGGCGATAATCTTCTTTAAAATAGTTGGGGTATCAGTCATCGTTACTCAGCTCTTCAGCGACTGACTCATGTCAGCCAACGCTTGCATTTTTGTCAGTGCGGCACCGGATTTAATCGCCTCCAAGGCAAGGGCAACACCCTCTTTATGACTGGCTGCTTGGCCGCTTAGGTAAACCGCAGCACCGGCATTCAGGGCGATCATCGCCGCCGCTTTTTTAACCGTGTTATCCTCGGCACCGGAGAACGTTTTACGAATCAACGCCAGCGACTCTGCCGGGCTATCGATCACCAAGCCGATCAGACTTTGGCTCTCAATCCCCAGATCTTCAGGGGTAATCCGATATTCAGTAATGTCACCATCTTTCAACTCAGCCACATAGGTATGGGTGGCTAGGCTGATCTCATCCAGACCATCCTCAGCATGCACCACCATAATATGTTCGCCACCCAGTTGTTGCATGACTTCCGCCATGGGCCGACAGAGTTTCTTGCTGAACACACCAATCACCAAGCGCTGCGCGCCGGCTGGATTGGTCATAGGCCCCAAGATGTTAAACAACGTTCGAGTGCCCAGCGCACGACGGGCACCAATGGCATGTTTCATCGCACCATGAAAACCCGGGGCAAACATAAAGCCGACACCGACTTCATCGATACACTTAGCAACAGCATCGGCACTCAGATCTAAATTAATACCCGCTTGCTCAAGCAGATCAGCACTGCCACTGCTTGAAGAAACACCTCGGTTACCGTGCTTAGCCACATGTACGCCACAAGCCGCAGCTACAAATGCACTGGCGGATGACACGTTAAACAGGTTTGCGCCATCGCCACCGGTGCCGACAATATCGACCAACGGTGCGGCCATAGCCCTGACTGGCGTGGCCAGCTCTCGCATTACCTGAGCGGCACCGGTGATCTCATCAATCGATTCACTCTTCATGCGTAGTGCGATCAGAAAACCGGCAATCTGTGATTCCGAACATTCACCCGTCATCACTTGACGCATAACGTCAACCATTTCATCGCGGCTCAGATCGATATGATCGACCACCCGCGCCAGCGCTTGTTTGATATCCATTGTGTCGTTGTTATCCTCGATTCAAAAAGTTTTGCAGCAGGTCATGACCTTGCTGAGTCAGGATCGACTCGGGGTGAAACTGAACCCCCTCTAAATCCAGCTCTTTATGTCGCACGCCCATAATCTCATCCATCGAACCATCATCATTCTGGGTCCAGGCGGTGATTTCAAGGCAGTCTGGCAGAGTATTTTTATCAATCACCAGCGAATGATAACGGGTAACGGAGACCGGATTTTCCAACCCTTTAAAAACCCCCGTATTATGGTGATAAACCGGTGACACTTTACCGTGCATCACTTGGCGCGCACGTACCACATCACCGCCAAACGCCTGCCCCATACTCTGATGACCCAAACAGATACCAAAAATAGGCAGTTTACCAGCAAAATGCTTAATCGCCTCGACTGAGATACCCGCTTCATTTGGCGTACAGGGCCCCGGAGAGATCACCAACTGATCCGGCTTAAGTGCCTCAATCTGTTCAATCGTAATTTCATCATTACGGTACACCTGAACATCAGCGCCCAGCTCACCCAGATATTGCACGACGTTATAGGTAAACGAGTCGTAGTTATCGATCATCAGTAGCATACAAGTTTTACCTCTTTGACAATGTGGCATAGGCTAGTGACGTGATCATGGCCATATCCACACGCATACTCTCAATTGGAAACTGTAAACAGGCCAGAGAACAGGCCTAGAGACATGTGAGCAGTCGTATATTGGTTTAATGTAGAGTCAGCTTAGCGATATTAACAAGCAAGCGAGGCCAGCGATAAAAACAAAGTAAAATCTCTACAATTTATGGGCTCAAATTCTATCACAGCTTATAACAGCACTACCAAAATTCGATGCACGTTTCACATAGCTAATACTTTATGGCTGGGTGAACAACACACTTAAACGCTAACGCTCAGCCCTGTCAACGCAAGACGAATATGATGAACGCTACAACTCTTTTCCTATATGACGGTAGTGCTTTAATACAGTACCGCCTAGGTTTTACTCTTAGAGCAAAAAGCAGGCAAGACGCTTAGCCGAGCCGTCAATCAACAGCAATGTTTTTCCAGCGTCAAGGAGACCGAATCAGCAAATCGCAGTGCATGAGGCTTATCAATAGTAACGCTAGCAAAGGTTACCCAAGGATGAGCGCTAGCGATCTCCAATACATCACCCACCAGCTTCTCTAATAACAGAAAGTGACCTTCTTCCACATGCTGAATAATATCCTTACAGACAACCTTATAGTTCAGCGCTTTTTCAACATCATCACTGATGGCCGCTTTCGCCGCCGGGTAATGAATTTCAATATTGATCACCACATCTTGCAGTTTTTCACGTTCTTCAGGGTTAAAGCCTATATAGGTACGCAGTCGCAGGTTTTTGATGCGGATGATAGCGTTGCTGACTGATGGCATATGAATCCTTTTCAATTATTTTTATCACTGACCGGTTCCTAGTCTAACAGAACAGAATGAAGTCGCCAGATGACAATAGGGCCAATAACCCCAAGGTAAAATCATCAATATTAAGCGGTTTATTGAATACGTATTATCATCGAAAAAGGTTCACTGTCTCGGCAATGGACGACGGTTGGCTGATAAATGGGCTTGAATCACGGCTTTAGGCTAGGTTGTCTGGACGCTGACAGGTATGATGCCCATACTTATCGATACTCAAAACATCCACAGGCCGCTATTGCCGGACATTATTATGACTGACGAGATCAATTACCAAAACAACCCACTACACGGTCTCGGCTTAAAAGAGTTATTAACTCAGATAGTCGATCACTACGGCTTCGAGATTCTGTATGCCTACCTGAACATCAACTGCTTTAAAACCAACCCAAGCATTGAGTCCAGTGTGAAATTTCTCAAGAAAACCGATTGGGCGCGGGAGAAGGTAGAAATCTTTTACCTGTATAAATTTAAGAACCTACCTCGGGTTTCATCTGAGCAGTTTGCCCTATCCCCTAGAGACCGTATTATCCCGGAAGGCCAAACGCCGCGAGAACCTGCAGAACTCAGCCTCGAAGATGCCGAACGGATGCGTGAAAAACAGGCGCTGAAAGCGGCTGAGCATGGCAAAACCAAAAGCTACCGCAGCAGCCGCTCTAACGGCAAGCAGGGCTATTCGAGTAAAGAGGAAAATGCTCGGGACAAACAAGAACGCTGGAAGCCGGAACGAAAAACCACAACACCAACCCAAGCTTCATCCGATAACGATGATGACCCATGGGCCAAATGGCGTAAATAAAAAACGGCATCAACAAAGCTACAACTAAAAAAACCGCCATAAGGCGGTTTTTTTTAAGGCATATCACAAGCACAGAGCAACGCTCGATTCAAACGCTAGGCACCGCCGCATAGGCGACTATTTCACACAGCATCTCTTCCCGCGCGAGCCCCGCAACCACCATCGCAGCACGATTCGGATAAGGGGCAGCGAAATAATCTGCATACACTCGATTAAAGACCGGTAACAGATCGCGATCAGTCACGTATATCAGTACTTGGGTCACATCATCCATCGTCAGCTCAGCCGCTTCAATGGTGTGTTTAAAGTTGTCCATCGTCTGACGTGCTTGAGCTTCAATCCCGCCGTCCACCACTTGCCCTTGCGCATTGATCGGAATCTGCGCGGTGGACAATTGACCATTGGCGATAACAGCCCACTCAAGCGGCGCTTTCGAGGCGAACAGATCGGTTTTTACAGCGTGTTTCATAGCAATTCACTTTTAAATATATCAATTAAATCGGTGCCTCACATAATGCTTACCTAGCGATATTAATCACTCAGGCAAACCTTATGGTTGATCCCCCTTAAATAGTCGAGTTCAACCGCATTACAAGCCTTGCTCGTCCGCCATCTTGCGGGCGATTTGCGGAGCCGTCCAAAGCGAGGGCAACAGAACAAGCGATACTGGCACGGCGGTGATAACGATAAATGACTGCAATGCTGAGATCCCGCCGGAGCCTATCGAAACTAATAGCGCCGCCACAACCCCCATCATCACACCCCAGAATACGCGCACCGAACTCTGCGGATGATCTGTACCAGTCATCACCATCGATACGGCATAGGTCATTGAGTCACCGGTGGTCGCAACAAAAATAGTGGTCAACACCAGAAACAGCACCGAGATCATAAAGCCCATGGGTAACTGATCGGTAATTGCCAACAGCGCCGCCGGTAGGTTAAAGCCGGTGAAAGGCTCAGAGATCACCCCAGGATTGGCCAGTTCATAGGCCAGCCCACTGCCACCAACAATGGTGAACCAGAAGCAGGTAATAATCGGTGCCACAACCGAGATCAGTAGGATCATTTCACGAATAGTGCGTCCCTTAGAGATACGCGCGACAAACATCGCCATCAACGGACCATAACCTAAGAACCAACCCCAGAAGAACACCGTCCACCAATCCAACCAGCCTGTATCAGCGCGGAACGTCGCCATCGGGATAAACTGGTTCAGATAGATTCCGAAGGACTGCAAATAACCGTCGATAATAAAAGCGGTCGGGCCAAACAGGAGAATAAAGGCCATGAGAATCACCGCTAGAATCACATTCGCCCGGCTCAGCATTTGTATCCCCTTCGTGACGCCTGTTACTGCCGAAAGCGTATAGATGCAGATTAAGGCGACCAAGATCATCACCTGAGTGGCATAAGTATCAGGAATGCCGAAGAGTTTTTCTAAACCAAAGCTAACCTGTAACCCTAGAAAGCCGATCGGCCCAACAGTGCCGGCCACCACGGCTAACACACAACTGGAATCAACTATCGCCCCAAAAGGACCGGTCATCACCTTATCGCCAAACACCGGATAGAGCAGTGTGCGCGGCTTTAACGGCAAACCTTTTTCATAATGCAGATACATGTACACAATGCCTGTCAGGCTGCCGAGAATCGCCCATGCAAGGAATCCCCAGTGCATAAAGCTCTGCGCTAATGCATTATAAGCCGCGCCAACCGTACCCGCTTCAGTCGCCGCAAACAGCGGTGGAGGCGAGGTAAAATGAGCCATTGGCTCGGCGGCGGCCCAAAACACACCACCACCCGCTAAGAGCGTACACATAATCACCGAAATCCACTGAAATCGTGGCATTTCTGGGGTTTTAACGCCGCCTAAAACAACCGAGCCCGTCCGCCCTATCGTCAACATCAGGCCGATCACGAAGGTGAGCAGCAACAGCACCTGCCAATAAGCGCCAAAATATTGAGTCGATATCGCAAACCCCGTATTGACCCAAGCACTCATCATATCAATGTCGTACAAGGCTAATGCCACAAACAGTACTAACACGCCCCCACTAATCAAAAAAACTGGCAGATCAACACCGGCCAATAATTTCTTACCTGCCATCTCTGGCTCATCATTCAAAACCTGTTGTCCGGTAACAACAGCTTGCGTTGCGTTACTCATAGTCGTCTCCTGACGGATCTTTATATTTATTAATTATCAGGTAAATCTATGATCCAGACAGGACTCTCAGTTGGCTGAATCATAAACAGCATTAAACTATCTATCCTGCCTTGGATTATTGCGGCTTAAGCCCTTCATCCAGAAAGTTAAGCCAGTTCAGCCCCATAATTTTACCTACTTCCATGGTGCTAAACCCTCGAGTCAACAGCCCCTGTGTTAGATTCGGGAAGTCTCGACTGTCACGAAACCAGGACAACGGCCGGGGCCAGTCCGCATTGGCTTTTGAGCCTTCGCCATAATCCATCGCTTTTGACCAGCGACCATTTCGCATCCATTCCAGAACAGACGACGGCTGCTCCTGACACAGATCGGTACCGATGCCAATATGATCAATCCCCATCAGATCAGCAGTGCTAGCGACCATGTCGCAGAATTCATTGAGGCTACAATCCGGGCCATTTTTTAGATGGAACGGATAAAGGCTAAAGCCCAATAGCCCTCCCGACTCCGCCAGCGCTTTCAGCACCTGATCGGATTTGTTGCGTTTAGCCGCATGAAAGCTCGAAGGGTTAGCATGGGATATCACGATAGGGCGCTCAGAGATTTCGATCGCATCCAGCGTGCTGCGTTCGCCACTGTGGCTCATATCCACAATCATGCCGACCCGGTTCATCTCTTTAATCGCCTGATGACCAAACCGTGTGACGCCACTGTCATGCGCTTCATAGCAACCACAAGCCAGTAAACTCTGATTGTTATAGGTCAGTTGCATAATCATCAGGTTCAGCTCACGCATCACCTCGACCATGCCGATATCATCTTCAATCGGTGAGCAGTTTTGCGCACCAAACATGACGCCAACCTTACCTAACTGTTTCGCTAAGCGGATATCTGCAGCGCTTCTCACCGGCATAATCAGATCGCTGTTCATCTCAAAATGACGATTCCACTCAGCGATTCGCAGCAGGGTTTCACGAATCTGTTCGTGATACACAATGGTCGCATGGACCATCGTCACACCACCGTCACGTAGCTGCTCGAAGATATCCCGGCTCCAGTTGGAATACTGTAAGCCATCAACCACAATCAGATCGTTATGTAACGTCATGTGCGTCGGCTGTTTTTGTAAATCATGCATAATTAGCCTCCGTTAGCCACGGATGTATGTCGTTTTAACGATGGTGTAAAACTCTTTAGCATAGCTACCTTGCTCACGTGGACCGAAGCTGGAATCCTTGCGACCACCAAAGGGCACATGGTAGTCGGTGCCTGCTGTTGGCAGATTCACCATCACACAACCTGTTTTGGCATTGCGTTTGAAGTGAGTCGCGTATTTCAGTGATTCAGTACAGATACCGCCGGTCAAACCGAAGTTCGTATCATTCAGGGTCGCCAAGGCTTCGTCATAATCCTTCACTTTGATAATGCAGCCGATGGGAGCGAACGCTTCTTCACGGTTAATCGTCATCGCGTTAGTCGTGTTCGTGAATAACGCCGGTTGCATATAATAGCCTTCGGTCTCTTCGGTCAGCACTTCACCACCATAGACCAGCGTGCCACCCTCAGCCTTGGCAATCGCCAGGTAATTCAGGTTTTGCTCCATCTGACGAGCATCAGCGACGGCGCCAATATGAACACCCGCTTTCAGCGGATGACCAACCACCAATTGCTTCATCCGCTCCACCATCGCAGCGACAAAGCGATCATGAATACCTTCCGTCACGATTAAACGGGAAGACGCAGTACACTTCTGACCCGTACCACCAAACGCGCCGCCGACGGCACACTCAACCGCGTTATCAAGATCCGCATCATCGAGCACCACCAGCGCATTCTTACTGCCCATCTCGAGTTGACACTTGACCAGATTAACCGCCGTTGCTGCAGCTACTTTACGCCCGGTTTCCAATGATCCGGTAAAGGTAAGTGCGTTAATACCACGGGAGTTAATCAAGGTATCACCGACCTCAGCCCCCGGCCCCATAACGAGGTTAAAAGTGCCAGCCGGAAGCCCCTGACGGGCGATGATCTCGGTCAGTGCCCATGCCGATGCCGGCACCTGATTGGCAGGCTTCCAGACCACCGCATTACCAAAGGCTAAAGCAGGTGCTATCTTCCACGCACCGGTCGCCGTCGGGAAATTCCATGGGGTGATAATACCGACCACACCCACCGGCTCACGTCGGGTTTCAATCTCAATGCCTAGGCGAACAGAATCAGCTGTTTCACCCATCTGGCGTAACACTTCAGCGGCATAGTAATGGAAGAATTGCCCCGAGCGGTAGGTTTCACCGACACCTTCAGCCAGCGTTTTACCCTCTTCTCGGGCCAGCAACTCACCCAGTTCATCTTTACGGGCGATCAACTCATCACCGATCGCCATGAGCACTGAATAACGCTGTTCTAGACCACTCTTTTGCCATTCAAGCTGGCCAACCGCAGCCGCTGCAATCGCCGCGTCTGTCTGAGCCTTATCGGCCTGCGCATACAGACCGATCACATCACGGGTATCCGCTGGGCTGATATTGGCCACATGGCCGCTATTACCCTCAACCCACTCACCTGCAATGTAATTACGAAAAATTGAATCAGACATATTGACCTCCTGAATGTTGATAGATCCATCATAGATTCTGTGATTCAATAAGAATAATTAATAAATAATATTCATTGATAAGGTTTCCTTATTTAGAATCCCTTCCTGATCAAATGGCTGGAGTCAACGATGCTACCGGAACTGAAAATTACTCAACTACGTCATTTTGTCTGGGTGGCCGAACTTAAAGGTTTTCATGCCGCGGCAGAGAAAGCCCACCGTACTCAACCGGCTATCTCGCTATCGATTCGCGATCTCGAAAATAAACTAAGTGAATCGTTATTTGAAAAGCGCAATGCGAAAACCGCTAAGACTGAACTGACGCCCTTTGGTAAATACTTTCTACCGAAAGCCAAAGAACTAATTGAGCACCACGATCGAATTGCCGAAGACATGACCCTACTCGCCGAGCATAAAACCGGTCACCTGCGGCTTGCATCCGTGCCATCGATTGCCAGTCAGGTCTTGCCTGAACTACTATTCGAATTTATTAAAGATACGCCGGACTTGCATATCAGCTTTTTCGATGACAACTCTGCAGCGGTTTATCGTATGGTGGAGAACCAGCAGGTCGATTTCGGCATTGCCCACCTATTTCATGAAGAGGAACACAGTGACAAAAGTTTTATTCCTATCTGGGAAGATCAAATCGGCGTTGTCTGCCCGATCAATCACCCGCTGACGGAATATAAAGAACTGCACTGGCAGGCACTGCGTCATCATCGACTAATCAGTAACGGCACATCTCGCCTGTTTGAAGGCAGTGAAGCTGAGTCCTTGATTCATGACTCACAGATCTACGTCTCGAGTATGATCTCACTCATCGCCATGTTGGAAGCCGGCTTTGGTGTCACCACCCTGCCCCGCTATGCCGTACCCAAAGACAGTCAAACCCTATGCTTCATTCCTCTGAGCGCCCCCGTCGTCGTGCGCCGAATAGGGATCGTCAAACTGACGAATAAATCGCTGACACCATCGGCACAGGCTCTAGTCGACTTTATTCTCGCCAGTAATCATGCGGTGTAAATCAGCAGCGACGGAAAATGTTTACCCTTGAGTGACAAAGAGCCATGGAAATTTATAGAAAAAATAATAGTTTTAAGGGTTTTGATAAGTTTTGCTTATTAAGCGATATAACCTTCTGATTTGTATGTGATCCTCGGTATAGCCCATGATAACCCTCATACGAACAGGACGCTCAAGATGGCTTTCAAATGAAACCATAAGATGAGACAACATCATCGATAGGTTTCGTCTTGCCGTCTAACTCCCTGTTCCGCTACGCGCTGCTACTAAACCCTAGCTTGCTGCTCAGCGAACAGAACAAACCCTGTTTAAGGTTTTGGACACATCGACAGGTTCAATGATAAAAAACGATGTGCGGCTATTTATGAGGAGAATAACAATGACCATGCCCGCTGCTATACAGGCTGCTCTACGAGGGGAAAATGCACTCCCCTTACGTCCAGCAGACCAGATTATGAACTTAGAAAGGCTCGGCGCGCTACATCAGAGCCGGTTAAGTTTCATGCGCACCTTGGTACGACGTATTATGCGCGAGCGCTGGCAGATCGCCCCCAGCCGCTTTGAGCTCGATGAGCAGGGCTACGGCAGCGTTATCTATAGCATCAAAACACCCCACAAATGCTATAGCTTTGTGCTGTTTTCCGACTACCTCTCTGCCGAAGACCGCAATGACCGAGTAATAGCTACTCAATGGGATCTAACCATGGCGTTGGTCGAAGGCGAAATCGACGATCTATATCTATCCAAACTTCGCCAGAATGTGCCTAAACAGGAAGCGGGTCGTGTCGACGCCCGCGTATTTGTTCTCTCCCGCGCCAACCGCAGTGCCCGTAATTTCGACTATGTTGTCGATCAGCTCGCCAAGGGTGAACAGCCGGACATCGCTCAGATTGCCCGGGTAGGCTATCTATATCGCACCACCGCCGTCTACGGTAGTGGCAAACTCGGCATGGCCGATTGGGAAAAGGTCGCCACTCGTCATGCTGATTTTGCCCGTCCATTCGCTGCCGAAATGTTTGTTTGTCTAATGTTGCGCAACTTCAGCCTGCTGCAGGCTGAACATATCGCCCAGCATCGTAGCCCCGACAGTTACACCCCCATGCAGGCCGATATTAAGCGCTTCTTCGGCATCGGCAACTCCACCGGCTTAGGTATGGCGCCCTATCTGATCAACCACCCACAGCTAATCAACCAGTGGATCGAGATGCGTGAGTTGGCATTGGCCAGAATCCGAGTACTGGGCAACATCAACCAGCGTGTTCTGCAACAGTTTCCACAGCTATTGCAACGTTGCACCGTCCATACCGAACAGACCGTCACTGAAGATGCATGGCAAACAGTACATAACCGCCAGGTGTTGGTTGACCTGCAGGCGATTGAGCAACACTGCGCCCAAGGGATCGAAAGCTGGGATGCACTGCTCGACTGGAGCGAGAAAAACTGTTCGCTTCAGGGTCAAGAGATGCTGATATCGGTGATGTTGGAGCTCTATCCAGAACTGGTCGACGACCTCGAAGGCCATTACAGTGTCGAAGAGTTTCTGGATCTTGATCCGGTGATGCCGCTGCAACAACTGAAGCAGGTAATTGAACAGCGTTATCAGTGGGCGTTAAAACTGGATTTTGCCGCAGACGGCGCAAAAGATACGTTCTGGTATCGTTCAGAAGAAAAAATGGAGCCTCGTTTGGGAGACACCCGGGAAGACGAAGGCAAGGATAAACAGATGGCGTTAGGCGTCGGCTATGCAGTGCGCAAATGCTATGACCAACTGTGCGATTATATGCTCGAATATCCACAGCATTCCACCGCCCGATTTATGGTTGCACAACCTAAATTACGTGGCATCGTGCGCCGTATTCAAAGCATGAACCGTTGTCTTTACGGAGATATTCAGGCCAATTTACTGGATCGCGAGATTATGCCCATGCATCTGCTACGCGCTAAGCTCGCCTGCTTTGGCGTCGGTAAATTTGATCCGCGCTCTAAGCTTTGGGTGCGCAATACCATGTTTCAAGGCGCGCCACTGCTGGAAGATATTGGTAAAACATTTAATGACGACTGGTTTATGCCTCTGGCCCCCGACGCACAAGGAGCACGCTAATGCATATTTCAATGACTGAGTTGAAAGCGGCGTTGCGACGCTGCTTTGAAGCTACGGGTTACTATGTTGGCAATTATGAAGATGCCGCCAATATGATTCTTTGGTTAGAAAAACATGGTCTAGATGGCCTTAAAGAGTTACAAAGCGCGCTGCCCTATATCGGTGACGATAGCAGCAAACCGCTCAGCACGGTGATCTATGAAGACAGTACGGCTGCCGTTATCGACAGCCATGACCGTAGCGCCTTGAACTGTATCGCCGCCTCCGTTGATCTCGCCCATGCCAAAGCACTGGAAAACGGTATCGCAACCGTTACCGTACATAACTGTCACAACCGTATGTTTATCCTCAAGGCACTGACCGACTGTGGTCGCCGAGGTATCAGCGTCACCGCTTATTGGCAAAACGGCAGTCAAACCATTACCGAACATACCGCCGCTATTAAAGCCGGCGAGCGTTACCCGAGTTACAGTGAAGCGGTGACAAACCTAACAACACATATCGATGACAAACAAGCGCTTACGATTATTTGTAGTTCACGGGTCAATCTAGCTTCATCATTGCAACAATCACAGGGTAATTATAAAGCTCGGCATATCAGCGCAGAACAGATTCAGCTGAATAAAGAACAGAGCGTGGATGATGGTATCTCTATCGACGCCGAACTCTGGGCTGAGATTAACCGTATTGGCGACGGTGTTTTAGTCGCCAATACCGAACGCTCCCGTCAGGGTGCAGGCGGACGCTAACTCGTTCATTATCGTGCGTATGGCCTGTTGGATACCTCATCCCGCAGGCCACCCCATGACCCGGCAGCTGACTGCACTTCCGTTGCCGGGTCATTTTTTCATCCAACCATACCCGTCCGCCCTATCCACAGGCATACTGTCACCTCACTCGTGAATAGCTGGAAACCATGTTATATACCCTGCCGGAACTACTGGCCGTCTTGATCGTCACCTGTGGCATTGCCCTACAAACTGTCGTAGGCATCGGTTATGGCTTACTGGCTGCACCCTTACTTTATCTGATCAATCCCGCTTATGTACCCGGCCCGGTCTTGCTCGTCGGCTTTGGTTTAGCCTTAATGATGGTCATACGGGAACCTAATGCCCTGCGCTGGCGACGGGTCATGCCCGCTATCATCGCTAGAATCCCCGGTGCTTGGTGCGGTGCAGCGTTGTTAGTCGCGCTACCACAATATGCCCTCAGCCTCTTTTTTGGTTTTTCCGTACTGACCGCCGTGTTGCTCAGCCTATGGCGGTTTAATATTTCGGCCACCCCCGTCAATCTGATCATCGGCGGCTTCTTTTCCGGTGTGGGGGGCACAGCCACCTCCGTAGGCGGGCCACCGATAGCACTGGTTTATCAGCAACAGGATAGGATTACCGCACGTAGCGAGATCGCCGCCTTTCTGTTGATCGGCACACCGATATCCCTGTTAATGCTGATCTATAAAGGCAGCCTCGACTGGCACAGCGCCCAACTGAGTCTAAAAATAGTTCCAGGGCTGTTTCTCGGTTTCTTTTTAGCCCGAAAAATTGATGGCAAGTTATCCACAACCTCAGCAAAACCGATGTTATTAGCCGTTTCCGGCGCCTCTGCGCTGATAGTCAGCATCAAAGGTCTACTCGGCTGGTTGGCGCTCTAATCCGCATAAATATTAGGGGCCACCGCATTCTTGAAATATAATCCCTACTTTTTAAAGGATAGGACTCTCCTCATGGCTCATATCGGTACACCGTTCTCATCGTCGGCAACTAAAATTTTACTCTGTGGTTCTGGCGAACTGGGCAAAGAGGTGGTGATTGAACTGCAGCGCTATGGTTGTGAAGTCATCGCCTGTGACCGTTATGAAAATGCCCCCGCCATGCAGGTTGCCGATCGCTCTTACACCTTTTCAATGCTCGATGGTGCCGAACTGCGGCGGGTAATTGAACTGGAAAAGCCTGATTATATCGTGCCGGAAATCGAAGCGATCTCAACCGATACCCTGGTTGCCTTGGAACAGGAAGGTTTCAATGTGGTGCCGACAGCCAATGCTGCGCGACTCACCATGAACCGTGAAGGGATTCGTCGTCTTGCCGCAGAAGAGCTTGGTATTCCAACCTCAAACTACCAGTTTGTCGATAACCGCACCGATTTTGAAAACGCTGTAACTGAGATCGGCATGCCCTGCGTCGTTAAACCGATTATGAGCTCTTCTGGTAAAGGCCAGAGCATAATCAAAACAGTGGCCGATATCGACAGCAGTTGGACTTATGCTCAAGAAGGCGGCCGAGCTGGCGCGGGACGGGTGATCGTCGAAGGCTTTGTCGATTTTGATTATGAAATTACCCTGCTCACCATCCGTCATATTCAGGGCACGAGTTTCTGCCTACCGATCGGACACCGTCAAGAAGATGGTGATTATCGCGAATCTTGGCAGCCACAAGCGATGAGTGACAAGGCCCTCGAACGAGCCAAAGAGATCGCCGAAAAAGTCACTGGCGCACTGGGTGGTCGTGGCATTTTCGGTGTCGAACTGTTTATCAAAGGCGATGAGGTTTACTTCAGTGAAGTCTCACCTCGCCCCCATGATACCGGTATGGTAACTATGATCTCTCAGGATCTATCGCAGTTCGCTCTGCACGCACGGGCGATCTTAGGCTTGCCGATTCCGAACATCGTGCAACATGGCCCATCGGCATCGGCTGTCGTCTTAGTCGAGGCCGAATCAAACCAGCTAAGCTTTGCGAACCTCGAAGTCGCACTCGCCGCCCCCGATACTCAGCTACGTTTATTTGGCAAACCTAACATCAACGGCAAACGCCGTATGGGCGTGGCACTCGCTCGGGGAACCGATATCGATAATGCGGTAGAGAAGGCGCTAACCGCCGCCGCGGCAGTGACCGTTAACGTCGAATAAAGTCGCCTCGAAACTACAAGGCAGCTACACCTGGTGTAGTTGCCAACACATCACTTAAACAGCATGTTTACCTCTATAGCCACTCGTAGAGGGTGACTGCCAATCCGCTAAGGCATCATTGGTCGGTTTATAAATTTCAACCAACAGTGGATAACAGGCGGTGCTGTCATCGGAATGGCTGCTGCCGCAATCGCCACCAGGACAGGCGGATAACGCCCCTAATAGGTCGATCTCAGCAAAAAACTCAATGAAGTCGCCCGGGCGCACAGGGCTCGCTTTCATAAAATATTGATGCGTGTCCTGCGTAAATCCAGTACACATAAATACATTCAGCACATCGTGCACATGTGGTTCAGCGATCTCAGGGCTCACCCCTTCAGCATGCGCCAACGCGCGGGTCAGATTTGAATGGCAGCAATGGTTGTAATCGACACCTTTAAGCATATGGTTGGTATAGGGATCACAGCGCGTACCGATCACATCATGCACACCCGCTCCATCTTCATCCCAGCCGTACCAATCCAGAGTATCATGGGTAATGGTTGCCATTGGACGCAGTGCCGGAAGAGTGCTCCATAAACGATCACCAGTGCTTACATGACTGGCATGTAACTGACGTGTTTTACCACTATAAAATCGTTCAGATAGATCATTCGCATTCCATAAATTCAGATCGCCAACCTGAGGGCCTTCGATGCTGACAATACGAAAGAAATGCCCCGCCGGCACCGTAAAAGAAGCGCCGTCTCGGGGAGGCACAACAACCTCGGACACTTTTTCCATACCTTTCCTAGCTTGCTGGTAGAGGCTCGCGTCATAGGCAGGCAAACACTCAACGTCATAACAGATAACCGGTTTAGCTGAATGTTGATGACGGGGCTCAACAGCGGGTTTTTCTTTATTAACTTTCGATGTATTCATGTTCGATTCCTCTTTGCGTTAATGGATTCAATCACATTGATATAAATCTTAGAAATGATATAAATGAAAGACATTGTTTCATTTTCACCATATATCAAGAGATGACTGCCCATGAACCTTGAACTGTTGCGCACTTTCATTGCGGTTGCCGAAGGCGAAAGTTTTACCGCAGCAACCAAGAGCAGACATTTAACTCAATCGACCGTAAGCCATCAGATCAAACGTCTTGAAGAATCTTTAGAGCAGCAGCTATTTCATCGAACAACGCGAAGCTGCCGGCTGACCGATGATGGCGATGTGCTGTATCAATATGCGAAGAAAATTATTCAGTTGTGCGACGAGGTAGAAGCGCGATTCAAAGAAAAACCATTACAGGGGCATATTAACTTTGCCGCCCCGGAAGATTATCTATCACTGCCCTTCTCCCGTGTACTGGCGCGCTTTGCTCGCATTCAAAAAGATGTAGAGATCGAAATCACCGTGGGTTTAAGTAATAACATCCGGCCAGAGGTTGATACCGGCGCGATTGATCTTGCTATCCTTACCCAGATCCCCCCAACAGGCGAGGGCACCCCACTCTATCGAGACCCATTAGTCTGGCTGGCCAGTAAAGACTTTCAAGTACCGACAAATGGCCCGATACCACTGGCACTGGTTCCTTCTCCCTGCCTCTACCGAAAAACAGCGCTAACAGCCTTAGAAGAAGCGGGTATGGCTTGGCAAATAGCACTGAGCTGCCACAGTCACGAAGCCATAAAAGCCGCCGTAGAATCTGGGCTCGCAGTCACCGTGCTGACTCAAAAAGACTTACGACCCGGTATGAGGATACTGGATGAAAAGGAGGGTTTCCCGCGTTTGGGTGAATCTGAGATTTCATTACACCAAGCCCCTAACCTAGCAAATGAGGCTGCCCAACAACTGATTCAACAGATTCTCGAACAGAGAGATACCCCGCTATTTTAAATCCTTTTATACCGTCGACTCACTGCGAAGAACGCTTTTGCCCCGTCTCAGGGGTGACTCACGCCCTCCCCCTTAACAGCGACTTTTAAGCTCTCGCTAATGAGTGCGCCCAACCAGCGGCGCAGACTTAACACAAGAAAACATCGGAACCCTATATGCAAAATAAACATTAATTTATTTCAGTTATATCATTTAAACAATGAAAGCGATTGTGCTTAAATCCATTTAGACAAGCACCTCTGATACAGCCAGTCAGATGAGTCAGGTGAATGTCACCAAGCCGATACTAGGGTTGTTGTCTTGAGCGCTTACCGCCACTTTTCTAATATCGATAGTGTCGTTATTCCATCGTTGAATCTCCAACAGAGAAATCCCCCTTCGACGCGATCACCCGACAATTGGCGCATAATACAGTGCGATAATTAAAAAAAGATGGATACATAGCGATGACAAAAATGGAAGAAGTTGGCTTTAAGCATGCTGAAAGCGAATATTTTCCCGGCGGGAAAATAGGCCTTATCGCCCTACGGACAGACCATTTAGTTGAAGATGCCATGCGCTCATTGCTCTGCGACGCTGAGGTTTCAATCATCACCAATCGAATCGCCTTCAATGACCCCGTGAATACAAAAAATCTTCAAGCAATGGCGCAGGATTTAAACCGTGCTACTGCGGACTTACTACCGGGAAAGCAGGTCGATGTGATTGCTTTTTGTTGCTCTTCCGGCACCGTCTCGATTGGCGAGCAGAAGCTGAAAGAACAAATACAGAAAATTAAGCCGCAATCTCAAGTCACCAACCCCGTCACGGCAGCGACCTCGGCTTTCTTAGCCTTGGGCGTCAAAAAACTCACTATCATCACCCCTTATATCACTGAAGTTAACAGAGAGGTGGCCAAGTTTTTTTCCGATAAAGAGCTTAACATCCTCAATATCGTCGGTTTTAATGTGATGGCCGACGCAGATATCACCCGAATAGACCCCGAAGCAATCAAGCAAGCCGCGTTAGCACAGGTTCATCCAGACGCTGAAGCCTTATTCATATCCTGTACCGCACTGCGCTCCATCGAGGTCATTGCAACCCTAGAAGAACTGTTGGGTATTCCCGTAATCACCAGCAACCAAGCGATGGCCTGGCATGTATTACAACTGCTGGGCAAACCTCACTCAGTCAGTAAAGGCGGGCGTATCTTCGCCTTAGGGGGCGCCAATACTCAATAAAGTTAACCTCGCTACTGACTTTAGCTGCCAAGCGTCAGCCACAAAAAAGGCCGACGCGTTAAGCATCAGCCTTTTGAAAGATTAACCAAGAGGCTAGCTCTTTTTCTGCTCTTCCGATGTATCCTCATTACCCAACACTTCGGCCAATGTCTGACGGGATAACTGCCCTGTCATTTGGCCCTCTTCATCGATGACCGGTAGAGAGTACTCCGCATTCAAGGTCTCGGGAATAACGGTTTCTAGCACCGCATCCTGCGAAATAGCGTCCAAGTCTTCATATTGAAGAGAATCAAGGTCTGCTTTTTTATCGTCTTCAAAAGCAGCCTGTAAGGTCTCTTCCGTCAGAACACCCTGATAACCCTCATCATTGATGTGATAACCATAATCCTGTTTGAAACCTTTCATCTGTTTCAAAGCGTCTTCAATGGTATCAGCGGTGATACGTGAAGCAGGCGCCTTCATCACGGTTTCGACGGTTAGCGCACGAGCACGGTTTACATCGCGCACAAAGGCTTCAACATAATCATTAGCGGGATTGAGCAAAATATCTTCAGGCTCACCCTGCTGTACCATTTCACCATCCTTCAAGATCGCAATACGGTCACCGATACGCAGTGCTTCATCAAGATCGTGAGTGATAAAGATAATGGTTTTGTGCAGTTTTTCCTGCAGTTCAATCAGCTGATCTTGCATCTCGGAACGGATCAATGGATCCAGTGCGGAGAACGCTTCATCCATCAATAGAATTTCAGCATCGGTACACAATGCCCGAGCCAACCCGACCCGCTGCTGCTGCCCACCCGAGAGCTGCGCCGGATACTGCTCTTCATAACCCGCCAAGCCAACCGTGGCTAACCACTCAGTCGCTTTCGCTTTACTCTCAGCCTTACTGACACCCTGTATAGAAAGTCCATAAGCAACATTATCGACGACGGATTTATGCGGTAGCAATCCAAAGCGCTGAAACACCATCGACATCTTGTGCCGACGGAATTGCTCCAACTCTTTAGGCCCGAGTTTCATGACGTCGGTGCCTTCGACTTCAATGACACCTTCAGTCGGATCGATCAGCCGGTTAAAATGACGAATCAACGTGGATTTACCGGAGCCTGATAGCCCCATAATCACGAAAATCTCGCCTTTATTGATGGTCAGATTAATATCTTTAAGACCGAGTGTATGACCCGTTTCCGCCAGAATTTCATCCTTGCTTTTACCCTCATGCACCAAAGGCATGTATTTCTTAGGATTATTCCCGAAAAGCTTATACAGCCCTTCGATCTTAATCAGTGTCGTCGCGGCAGCTTTTTTACCCGATTCACCCATTATCCATACCCCCTAGGTATCGCTGACTCCGTTTAGCATATGCCTGAGAGACTCGGTCAAAAATAATCGCCAATGCTACAATCGCTAAGCCGTTCAATAAGCCCAGCGTAAAGTACTGGTTAGTAATGGATTTCAATACTGGCTGGCCTAACCCTTTAACACCGATCATCGAGGCGATAACCACCATCGACAGCGCCATCATAATGGTTTGGTTGATACCCGCCATAATCGTTGGCATAGCCAAAGGCAGTTGCACACCGACTAAGCGCTGCATCGAGCTGGCACCATAAGCTGTTGCTGCTTCCAGCACATCTTTATCCACCAGCCGAATACCGAGATTGGTCAAACGAATCACCGGCGGTATTGCATAGATAATAACGGCAATCACACCCGGAATTTTTCCGATACCCAAGAGCATCACCACGGGAATCAAATACACAAATGCTGGCATGGTTTGCATAATATCCAATAGCGGTGTCACCACTGACTGCACCCTATCTGAGCGCGCCATGGCGATCCCTATGGGCACCCCTAAGGCGATGGCCATGAAGGTACACACCAAAATAATACTCATGGTGCGCATGGTATTATCCCACATGCCAAAATAACCGATCATAAAGAACGATATCACTACACCTAGGCTAAGCTTCCATGAACGACTGGATAGGTAAGCAAGACCGGCGATAATGGCAATCACCAACCACCACGGCGTTGCTAATAGCAGTTTTTCAAACCAAACTAAAAATGTTAACAAAGGGTCAAAAAACCCCTCAATCATCTCACCGTACTCACGGGAAAAGTCGCGATACGCAGTATCTAAAAACTTCCGGATATCCCTGAGATCCCCTCTGCTTAGTTGGGGTACCTCACTCAACCAACTTGCATCAGCCATATATAACCTCTTTCAGAAACAACACTGCCCGATTACTGTGGGCAATCAGGCAGTGATTTTTTAGCACTCAACCGCAACGATTATTGCAGAGCTTGCTTCACTTTTGCAGCAACGTCTGCCGAAACCCACGGCATCCAAAGCTCTTCATGCTCAGTAAGGAAATACTCAGCAGCAACCTCACCATCAGCCTGATTATCTTCCATCCAAGCCAACAGCGTGTTGAGCTGATTATTCGTCAATGAACGCTTAGACGCATACTCATAAGCCGCGGGAACACGGGTAGCAAACTCTTCGGTGGTGACCGTTTGTACCGCTGAAGGCGGATACATGGTTACTTTAGGGTTCTCACATTCGTTAGATGAGGTACAGTTAACGAACTCATCTTTATCAATACCCGAACCGAAATCAACTTTCACCATTTTGTATTTACCCAACACAGCAGTTGGCGCCCAGTAATAACCGAACCAAGGCTCTTCACGGGCAAACGCCTTAGCGATAGAACCTGACAGACCAGCACCTGAACCGGGATCGATCAAATCAAAACCTGCATCAGCCAGATTCAATGCTTTAAACAGATTGCTGGCACTGATCTGACAGTTCCAGCCCGCTGGACAACCATAAAAGGCGTACTTGCTATCATCTTCTGGATGCTCAAACAGTGCAGCGTGTTTCTTTACACCATCAATGGTTGCTAGCTCAGGGTATTGTTTAACCAGATATTCTGGTATCCAAAAACCCTCTTCACCACCATCAGACAATGAATTACCGGCATACCGCAGACGTTTTTCAGCCACACCTTTATCCAGCGCTTCACGCATGGAGTTGCTCCACATTTCTGGAGCAATATCAGGTTCACCTTTTTCGATCATCGAGGTACCCGTCGGCATGGTATCCCCTGGCACGAGTTCAGCTTCGCAGCCATAACCGTGTTCAAGGATAAATCTATCCACATTGGCAATCAGTGTTGCCGAGCTCCAGTTCATATCCGCAATGGTGACTTTTCCGCACTCGTCTGCCGCCTGTACTTGCGTAACGGCCAACAGCATTGCCGATGCAGCAATCAATTTTCTCATGACGTCTCCACGTTTATTTTGAACTATTATAGTTTGATGTGATTATATTAGTCCTGTAATAATTAGAACTCAAACTATTTTTCTGTTTATAATGGTTTGATTGGGCGCACTGTTATTTGTGCTGCAAGCCTGCCTAGCTATACATTCGCTCGGCTTTTCAATGAGTTAAGAGGTCTTCAGAGACAATGATTGATAATATGCCCTGCTGGCAGGATGTGCTGATTGAACTGAGAAAAATCATTCGGGCGACCGATCTTCAATCAAAACGGGTGGTAAAAGCTTGTGGTCTGACGATTCCACAGGTGATGGTGCTACGCGCCATCAAAGATTTGGGGGATGTTACCGTTAAGCGGATTTCAGATGATGTTTCGTTAAGCCAAGCGACCGTCAGCACCATTATGAATCGTTTAGAAGAGCGCCAACTGGTCGAACGGGTACGCAGCAATACTGATCGCCGCATAGTGAATGCTCGGCTGACAACAACCGGTGACGAAATTTTTCAAACCGTGCCGACGTTGTTACATGAGTCCTTTATCACTCGCTTTGAAAGTTTAGGTAATGCAGAGCAGCTGCATATACTCGCCGCTCTGCAACAGGTATCTGGGATGATGGATGCCGAAGCACTCGATGCAGCACCTTTGCTGGATATCGCCGCCCCAAACCGTGATGGAGAGTCCTAGCAACGCACCGCCATCGCCAGTAACTGCTGTTCGAGTTCGGCCCATTGGCCGGGCTCCTCATCAATCACTTCAATTCGGCTATCCATCACTTCATCAAGCGCCTGCACTTTCAAAACGGAATCGACCTGATTAAACGCAAAAATCCCTTCATCGGTAATAAACACCGCTTTCAAGCGTTCGGATTCTATACCCATCAACAACGGTTCTAACGCGGCATAAGAAAACTCAAATTCAGGGCTGAAAATCCAACCACTGCTATGATAACCCTCCCCCTGATTATCTTTACGCAGATAACCACATGCAGGGATCTCATCATCGACCTGATAATGATCGTGGTGTTGATGGGATGACTCAGCCGGTGCTTTATCCGCAATGTGCTTAGAGGCCGCTTCCAACCACGACAGATCAAACAAACCATTCGAGCTGCCGACAACCGGTGCCTGACTCTCAAGCTGGGACAGATAATCGGTCAGTTGGGCCATTTCCGTCCCGCTATAAAGATCCTCTTTATGTGCAATCACTAAGTCGGCAACCTGTAGCTGCTGATTAAAGGTTTCATGCTCGGTATATCGAGCATCCACCAGCTTACGTGCATCCACCAGCGTTATCACCGTGCGCAGATCCAAGACCTCTCGATAATGAGGCTGCTGCAATACCCGGATAACTTCTAAAGGATGACCCAACCCCGTCGGTTCAATCAGAATACGATCAGGTTTTGCCTGACGAATTAATTGACTGAGTGCAACCTGCATCGGAATACCCGCAGCACAACACATACATCCACCGGGCACCTCTTTCATAAATACGCCGGTTGACTGCTGTTCGTTGGCTAATAGACTGGCATCAATACCGATTTCCCCAAACTCATTGACCAGCACCGCCCAACGCTCACCGGCCGGCTTATCTTTTAATAGCTGTTGAATAGCGGTAGTTTTACCCACGCCGAGAAAGCCGGTAATAATATTGGTAGGTATCTGTGTAAACATGATCAACTCTGCAAAGTAATATTTGTTATAATATAACAAAAAAGCCAGTAACATCATAACACTCAAAACAAAATCGCTGGCGGGCAAAGTATGCAGCCAAATAACGCTTCAACTTAAACAAGACATAAAAAACCTCCCGTAGGAGGTTTGATATCGATCATAACGGCCTCAGAGGTTATCCAACCCTTGCTCAACCATCGCGACGGCCTTAAAGATTGCTCGGCCTTTGTTCATCGTTTCATCCCATTCGGAATCAGGCACCGAATCAGCGACGATACCAGCTCCGGCTTGAATATGCAGCTCACCATCCTTAATCACCGCCGTACGAATAGCGATCGCGGTATCCATATTGCCATTCCAAGACAGATAGCCCACAGCTCCGCCGTAAATACCTCGTTTAACCGGCTCTAACTCATCAATAATCTCCATCGCCCGCACCTTGGGCGCACCACTGAGAGTACCCGCCGGCAAGGTCGCGCGCAGCACATCCATCACCGATACCTCAGGTTTTAAATGGCCAATCACATTCGAGACGATATGCATCACATGAGAATAACGTTCAACCGCCATCTGAGCGGTTAATTCCACCTGACCTATTTGCGACACCCGGCCAACATCATTACGGCCAAGATCGATCAACATCAGATGTTCTGCCAACTCTTTCGGATCGGCTAACAGATCTTTCTCTAGTGCTAAATCTTCAGCCTCGGTTTCGCCCCGAGGACGAGTTCCGGCAATCGGTCGCACCGTGACAACACGATCTTCAACCCGGGCGAGAATTTCGGGAGAGGAGCCCACCACATGGTGATCACCTAAATTCAGCACATACATGTAAGGTGAAGGGTTAAGACAACGTAACGCCCGATAAAGATCCAACGGACTACTGGTAAAAGGGATCGTCATTCGCTGCGAGATAACGGTTTGCATCACATCCCCTGAGAGGATGTACTCTTTAATCCGATCGACGGCATCTTTAAATTGCTGCTCGCCAAAACTGGATTTAAATTCCGATTCAGACACCTCACGTCGCTCGCTCGGTGCAGTTTCCTGATGGGGTACAGAAAAGCGCAAGCGTGTGACTAACTCATCCAAGCGTAACTGCGCTTGCCCCAGGGCATCCTCATCGGCCGGGTCAGCATGGCTAATCAATACCAACTTACCGCTGAGGTTATCAAATACCACCACCTCATCGGACACCATCAACAGAATGTCCGGCGTGCCGATAACATCATCAGGAACGCTATCCGCTAACCGTTGCTCCACATAGCGGACGCTATCATAGCCAAAATAACCCACTAACCCACCGTTAAAACGAGGTAGATCAGGCAACTCTGCAGCACGATAACGCGCCTGAAATTGTTCTACAAAATCCAGCGGATCTTCAACTTCAGCTTGTTCTACCACCTCACCGTCCGTTTCCACCCGAACGCTATGGCCAAAGACTTTCAACACGGTCCGGCTAGGCAGACCAATAATCGAATACCGCCCCCACTTTTCCCCGCCTTCAACGGATTCCAGTAGATAGGTATATGGCTGATTGGCCAACTTCATATAAGTGGATAATGGTGTATCCAAATCCGCTAATACTTCGCGAACCACTGGAATACGATTGAAGTTTTGAGCCGCTAGCTCGGCAAATTGTTCAGGGGTCATGGTGTATTCTCATAACGACTCTGTCATTTATAGCGCAGAGTTTTGAAATCTATTTGGCTAAATCGATAACCGATTCAACCAGCGTAATAACTGATAAGCAGGGCTCAGTTACGCCATCGCCAGCGATCCCCGACATAGTGGGCACACAACTTAATTTCAATAGGGGATAGCAAATCTGACACAGTGATTCCAGGCAATCGTTAATTCAGAGATCCAACCTTATAGCAGCCCCCTCTTTGAATCAACCGAGTCGTTATTTACAGACTATATTTTTCAGCCTAAAGGCTTTTCGATGGCCTTCTCAAGTGTATATTCTCGTTCCCCTGAAATGATATCAGGCACCACAATGTGCGCTTCCAGGATCATGGCTAATTTTTAGACAAAAAAAACCCGGCCTTGGGCGCCGGGTGAATGATTGGATGAGAGTCCACTTACTTAAGACTAGAGAGCCTTACAACATGCTTTCATAACAGCCTAACTTTGTAACAACTTAACTGTGTAACAATTACTACAACCTTGTAACAACCTGTCTAACAACTCGGTAAGCATAAGTCTGAGGGGGAACCTGAGAACTCATGACAAAGCCGATAAGTCACAGTATAGTCAACGTAAGTATAAATAAAATACGAATTTACTATGTAAATAGTAAGATTTATTCGATCATTATTCCTATTCAGGTATTACCATGAACTTTAAACACCTGCGCTATTTTCTCGTTGTTGCCCAGGAAGGCAGCATTAATAGAGCCAGTGAGAAGCTCCACCTGACACCTCAAACCATTAGTGGCCAGCTAAAACTGCTGGAGCATGAACTGGGCACTTCGCTGTTTAAAAAACGCGGCCGCAATCTCATATTAACGAAGGCTGGACAACACGCCCTCAACTACGCCGAAGACATTTTCCAGCTAGGGGATGAACTGCAACAGAGCATTCATAATCCGGTACCCCATAAGCAGCAGCGTTTTAATATTGGCATCGCCGATGTGTTGCCCAAATTGATCACCTATCACCTGCTAGAACCGGCACTTAAACTCAATGATGCGAGCCGACTGATCTGTGAAGAGGGCCCGCTGCCTAGCTTACTGGCGGATCTTGCCACCCAAAAACTCGATCTGGTACTGGCTGACCGCCCACTTGACGCAAGCTTTCATATTCGCGGATATAACCATCTATTGGGGGAGTGCGGCCTTAGCTTTTTCGCCACCACCGCCGTAGCCGCCACTTACCGAGCTAACTTTCCCGCCTCACTGGAAGGCGCACCCATGCTGATGCCTTCCGCCGAAACAGAGCGCGGTATGGGTCTGAAACGCTGGTTCGAACGGTATAAGATTCGCCCAGATATCCGGGTGGAGTGTGCCGATACCGCATTAATCGAAGCCTTTGGCCTCTCGGGGGCCGGAATATTTTGCGCGCCAACCGTCATCGAACAACAGATGACTCGGCAATACGGTGTGGAAGTGATCGGCAGGATGGATGATATTCGGGAACGTTTTTATGCGATTTCATTGGAACGCCGAGTGAGCCACCCCGGCGTACTAGCGGTCTGCAATGCCGCCAGAATGGCTTTCTTTGATGAGATTGAGCTGTCAGACAAAACCTTAATCAGAGAGTCAACTGCATCAGATCATCGACAATAATATCCGGCTGATATAACGCAACCGGCTCGCCATGGTTATAGCCATACGTGACCGCAACCACGCGACAACCGGCGGCTTGAGCCGCTTTAATATCACTGCGTGAATCGCCCACCATCAGAGTTTGTTCGGCCGCGACACTTCGCGTAGTCATCGCATGGTGCAGCGGTAACGGATGTGGCTTTTTCTCCGCCAAACTATCACCACCCAAGACAACCGAAAAATAGCGCCGCAGATCAAACTCATCCAGTAAGGTCTCGGTGAAACTGATCGGTTTGTTGGTCACCAAACCCATATCAACATCATGCTCGAACAAAAAATTCAGATACTCTCGCACCCCAGGATAGAGCTGACTTTGCTCCGCACAACACTGGCCGTAATGCTGCAAAAACAGAGCAAATGCCTGCTCAAGCAGCGCTTCGTCCGGCTCATTATTCCCATCACCGAAGGCTAATGCCCGCTTGACCAACATCTGGGCGCCATTGCCGACCCAATCACGTACCGTAGTTTCACCGGCTAATGGCCGTGCCAACGCAGCCAACATTCGATCAACCGCGAGGGCTAAGTCGGGCACACTATCCAGCAAAGTGCCGTCCAGATCGAACAGCACCAGTTGGGGAAGTTGAGCATCATAATGGGTGGTCATAAGCATTGCGACGGGCCAACCTTTTCAATTAATCATAATACTAAGTAAACGCGGCTGACGTGTTACTTAAACTTTTGCCAATTCGGCCCGCATCTTATCAATGGTGGCTTTATAGTCGTCGGTGTTAAAGATCGCCGAGCCAGCCACAAAGGTATCCGCTCCGGCCGCGGCAATCTCCGCAATATTGTCAACACCAACGCCACCATCCACTTCGAGACGAATATCGTAGCCACTTTGTTCAATAATCGCACGGGCCTGCTTCAGCTTATTCAACGTACCCGGAATAAATTTCTGACCACCAAACCCTGGGTTAACCGACATCAGTAGAATCATATCCACCTTATCGAGCACATAGTCTAAATAGCTCAACGGGGTCGCGGGATTAAACACCAGGCCGGATTTACAACCGCCGTCACGGATCATCTGTAATGAACGGTCGATATGTTCAGAACCTTCTGGGTGAAAGGTAATAATGCTAGCACCGGCATCGATAAAATCACCGATCAAACGATCCACCGGCTTAACCATCAAATGCACATCAATCGGCGCTTCAATACCGTGTTTACGCAGCGCTTTACAGACCATAGGGCCGATGGTCAAATTAGGCACATAGTGATTATCCATTACATCGAAATGGACATAATCAGCGCCCGCAGCGAGCACATTTTCAACCTCTTCACCTAGGCGGGCGAAGTCTGCAGACAGAATGGATGGAGCAATCTTATAATCAGCCATGAACGTAACTCGGAAAGTAAAAGGTGGAGGATTCGGCTATTGTACTTTGCACGCATTGAAACTCAACCAGCTTTCGCCCTTGCTAATATCGCGTCGCTCTTGAATAATCGAAGCATGAAACTTAAACCCCTGTTTTTTACACTGTTTTTAAGCCTTGCTAGCCTTGTTTCGGCAGCCGAGAATGATACGACTGAAAACAATGACAGCAGCAACGCCGGCACCGAAGACACAACAAAAACCGACGGCGCAATCGCCAGCCGTGTCATGCCCAACCCTTCCCGGCAACGACAGGCAGACCTCGCGCTGGCACAAACCCCAGAAACCGAAGTGGTTTGGCTAGCACTCGATAATGAAAAACAATTAGCGCTGCTGCAACAAGCGACAACCGCAACGCCAACCGGCAGCATTCTCATTTTCACCGATCCCACCACGGGAGCAGACTGGCCCGACCTGATTCACCCTCTGAGAACCCAACTGACTGAATATGGCTGGAACACCCTCAGCCTATCACTACCAACTCCCCCCTCGGTCGCCGTGCCCGAACGCACACTGCCGAGCCTACAAAATCGCAATCAGATCCAGACACCTGAAACAGCCCCAGAGAGCAATGCGGCACTTAACGCCGAGACAAATCCCAACGCTAATACCGAAACCGCGGCTGTGGACAGCCAAACAGCGGCCGATACTACCGAAACAGCAACGCCGGAAGAACTTATCACCAACTATCAACAACAGATCGTGACGCTGGGTAATTTAGCCGCTAATCGTCTAGCCGAAGTACCGGGGGAGATAACCGTCATTTTAGGGGTGGGAGAAGGTGCAGTTTGGGCGATGCACTATTTCGCACAAGATGAGCTGCAAGAAAACCGATTTTTAGTCTTGCTCGACCCGATGCAACCCAAAGGAATTAACACCCCAGAACTGCTACAGATGCTCAAAGACAGCCAGGCAGCGATATTAGATCTTTGGTTCAATAACAACCGCTATCAACAGCAACAAGCCATTCTACGTAAACATACAGCCCTAAGAAGTGGCAACCCAGGTTATCGGCAGATCCGCCTAAACCAACGCAGTAACGATCCGAGAAAGGAACCTCTGTGGCTTACTCGTCAGGTTAGAGGCATTCTTAAAAACCACTTGATAACAATTCAACCTACCCAGAAAAATTCAAACCCAGCGCCCGCAGGAGAGCTTACGCCGGGAAGTTAAACGTTGGGAAGTTGATCGCTATGCCCAATCGGCCTGTCCATTAAAGCACAGCGGTATCTGTCAGCTATTTTTTCGCGCGGTACGTACTCGATCGTACGCTGCCTGAATTTCCTGAGTTTTTTCCTTCGCCAGCTGCATCATATCTTCAGGTAAACCTTTGGCCACTAGCTTATCGGGATGGTGTTGACTCATCAAACGACGGTAAGCTTTTTTCAGCTCGGCATCCGACACCGATGCCTCAACACCCAGCACGCCATAAGACTCTTTCAGCAGTTCCTGTTCCGATACATAACCGCCCTGATGGGACTGATAACTATGCTGTTGATAAGAGAACTGAGACTGCATCCGAGCGATCAGCGCGGCCATCTCCGCTTGAGACATCTGCAGCAGACCGCAGACCTCGCGAATAATAATGGTTTCGGCTTCGCTAACCTGACCATCAGCCATCGCCGCCTGCAATTGTATTTCGACAAACATCAATTTCAACGGAATACGAAACCGAATCAGCGCACTCAGTGGGCGCATCACCTCAGCGATATCAAAGTCGCTCTCTTTACCCTGCGAAAACAGCGCCATCGCTTCCAGACGACGCTCTTCACTCAACCCCATCCGGCTCATGACTTCCCGCGCGTATTGAATCTCTGCTTCGCTGACATGACCGTCTGCTTTAGCTAACTTACCCATCACCGTGAAGGTGGCCTTAAAGAAGGCATCTTGCGGGTTCAAAGCGTTACCTAAGGCATTTTTCAACGCGGCTGACAGCGCCACACCGATACCCGCACCTAATAACAGACCAAATAAGCCACCGCTCATCAGGCCAATAAAACCACCAATAATCAAAGCGGTGCGGTTTCTGCGGACCAACTGACCCAGACTAAACCCTGCCTTCTCACTTCTAAATGCCATCTACCCGACCTTTGTTAATATCTTCACTGACGTCCTGAAGTCGCTCAGGCGTCCCTATATCTCGCCAATACCCCGAAAAAAATTCCCCCGTCACGCGATGTGACTGCATCGCACCCCGTAACAGTGGTGCCAGCGGAAATTTACCCAGCTGACAGCCCTTAAACAGTTGTGGGGAAAGCAGACTAATTCCGCTAAACGTTGTTTTTTCATCGCCCTGCTCAACGATGCGGCCCTGCCGTAATTGGAAATCACCGGCGGGATTATGCGCGGGATTCTCCGTCATCACCAGATGGGCCAGATCATCAGAGCCAAATGAGTGGGACAACAAGGAAGCAAAGGGGTAGTTCGTAAAGACATCCCCATTCACCAAGAGAAAGGGTTCCCCCATATCACTCAAACAAGGCAGTGCTCGAAAGATCCCCCCACCCGTTTCTAATAGTTCGGACTCCGGCGACCAGTGCACCTTAGCTCCCCAGCGCCGACCATCACCCACAAAGGCTTCAAGTTGCTCACCCAGCCAAGCATGGTTAATCACTATCTCCGTGACCCCAGCCGCGACCAGTCGTTCAATATGGTATTCAATCAACGGTTTCCCCGCCACTGGCAGTAGCGGTTTTGGCGTTGTCAAAGTCAAAGGACGCATCCGAGTGCCTAACCCAGCGGCCAGTATCATCGCCCGCATCAGCTAAACCACTTATCCAGATGCGTCGGCTCAAATTGCTCACAGGCATACATCGCGGGTACCACAACCTCCTGCAACCAAGCCGAAAAGGTCAGCAGCTCATCATAACGTCCGGCAACCCGGATAATGTAATTCAGGGTGCGGGGAATATCTTCAAGGTAACCTGCCTTACCGTCTCGCAGCCACAACCGAGCAAAAATACCTGCCGCCTTCAAATGGCGCTGCGCGCCCATCAGATCAAACCAACGATAAAAAGTTTCCCGCTCGTAATGGGCGAGTAACCCCTCGGCCACTAGCAACTCACCAAACTCATCGACCCAGCCATACACCCGCTTATCCGGCCATTCAATATAACAATCCCGCAACAGTGACACTAAATCATAAGTCACCGGACCAATTACCGCATCCTGAAAGTCGATCACCCCGGGGGTATTGTTACCATCCACCAATAAATTACGCGAGTGATAATCACGATGAACACAGACAGTCGGCTGTTCCAGTGCTGCTTGAATAAGATACTCAGACACCTCAGCAAACAGATGCTTAACCCCCGGCCCTAGGTCGATCCCCAGCAAATCAGCCACGAACCAATCACGAAAAAGATCCATCTCTCGCTGCAACAGCGCGCGATCATAGACCGGTAGATCATGACCCTCGATCGTCTGACAGAGCTGCAACTGAGTCAAGGTGATAAAAGCCTGTCGATAAAGCGCATCGGCACTGTCGTCATTTAACTGACCTAGATATAGATCATCCCCCAAATCCGACAGCAGCATATAACCCTGATCAAAATCCACCGCATGCACCACCGGCGCATTAATCTTTAGCGGCTGCCAAGCATTGGCAATAGCGACAAAGGGGTGGCTGTTCTCTTTTTCCGGCGGAGCATCCATAAGAATCCAGCTATGATCGCCGCTGATAACGCGAAAATAACGTCTAAAACTCGCGTCTCCCGACACCGGCACACACTGCCAACCCGCAGTCAAATCGATCTTCAGCTCGGCAAAAACCTGCTCTATCCACTGCCTGAGTCCGGCCAGCCTTTGTCCCATATCTATCAATCCCCTAGCCTTGTTATAGCTGAATGTTTTATCATGCCATGCTCAATGGGCTATGTTACTCGAATCAAGGTTTAGCGATAAGAGAAAAGACACTTTTTCTGCGCTTCCTAATGGACAATCTGAATGCCGTTCTCAAGACGTTCTTCCTACACACTCACACTGGCGATAGTTGCTGCAACGCCTGCAGCACTCCAAGGCGCTGAAATGGATACCGATATCCGTGATGCCCTTTGGACCTGCACCATGGAAAATGGTCAAAACTGGCAATGCGATGAGCCCGAACGGTCTGATCTTTTGTATCAAGCGGATACAGGCGATACCCTGGTGCAGCCAGTAGCTGATGACAAACAAAACGTTAAAGCCGTTCCTGCAACTGCTCCCATAGCTGTCGCTAAACAACAGGTGAATGGTGCTTGGCTATGCGAAGCCAATGCCGCAGGCGGCTGGTCATGTCTAGAAAACAAGCCCTCCACGTCGGCATTAACCAAACCGAAACGAACGATTGCAGCAGCCACCGCGGTGCCACCAGCAGCGAAGCAGTCTAATACGACAAGCACGGCAACCCAAACTACCGCGGCGATACCGGCAGCTAAAGCGGCAGCGCAAACCACGACAAAAACAAAGCGAAGCCTCTCCAAACGCAAAAAGGCAAACCAACAAAGTCAAGCAGAAGCGGTAGCCCAAGCCGACTTGACCGATATCCGCTACGCTAGCCAAGACTGGTATCCCATCACCGGCGCATCAAAAGCATGCTATGGCGTTTATATTGAACCGACATCCGAAACAGTAACCGACTTTGACGAGAAGCTCACCGTCGATGCCGACAGCTCTAAAACAGAACTAGGCGGTCTGACACAGTTAGAAGGTAATGTTGAGCTTCGCCAACGGGGGCATTTCTTACGCGGTGATTCTGCCGAAGTAGATCAGGTCTCCAATCAGATAACTTTAAGCGGCGATATCCGTTACCGCGAACCCGGTCTGCTACTCCGAGGCGCTAAAGCGCAAACCAATGCACTCACCGGCGAAACCGTTATTAGCGATGCCGATTATATCGTCCATGAACAATCGCTACGCGGCGAAGCCAAACGGATTATCCGTCTGAAAGACAACCGGATACGGATGGAAGAGAGTAGCTACACCACCTGCCCTCCGGTCGATGAAAGCTGGAAGATTGCCTCTGATTCACTGGTTTTAGATCCCAATCGAGGTTTCGGTACTGCCCGTCATGCAACCTTGAAAATAGCGGACACCCCGATATTCTATTTCCCCTATCTAGAATTTCCGATTGACGACCTGCGCCACTCAGGCTTTTTATTCCCGTCATTAGGCTATTCTGACGATGATGGACTTGAGGTCTCAGCCCCTTATTATTTCAATCTCGCACCAAATTACGATGATACGCTGACGCCTACTATCTTTAGCGAACGCGGTTTATTGCTAGAAAACGAATTTCGCCACATGAATAGCTATGGCCAGCAATCCCTTAGTACAGGTCTGATTGTTGATGATAGCAAAGCTAACCGTGATCGCTGGGTGCTCGGCGTTGATCACACCGGCTACAAAGGCGCTTGGAGTAGCCTAGTCGATTTCAACGCGGTCAGTGATGATGACTATTTCGATGACCTAGGCTCAAGTTTAGAAGTCGACCGCTCTAACCACCTAAACCGGCTGGCAGAGGCCACCTATAGCCAGCAGAATTGGTCTGCTACACTGCGGGCCCATAGTTATCAAACAATCAGTGATAACGACACTCCGTATCAACAGATGCCTCAACTGCAAGTCAAAGGCAGCTATAGCTACGATTTAGGCCAAGAGGTGGTACTCAGCTACCTCACTGACACAACCCAATTCGACCGCGATATCGATGGTCTAACCGGCATTGATCGTGTCACCGGTAGCCGCCTACATGTTCAACCTGCGATCAGCGTACCGATGCGTTCATCTTGGGGTTTCTTAACACCAAAACTGAGCTATTGGTTAAGCCAATATGACCTAAACGATCAGATTGTCGGTGAAGATGACAGCATTAGCCGTTCAGCAGCCGTCGCCAGTATTGATTCCGGTCTGTTATTTGAGCGTCAAACCGGCCGCTATACCCAAACCCTAGAACCTCGTTTATTTGCACTCTATAGCCAAGAAGAGGATCAACAGGGCATTCCAGACTTTGATACCGCCGAAGCGGATTTTAGTTATGACGGCTTATTCAGAGAGAACCGTTTTACCGGTCTCGATAAGATTGGCGATGCACAGCAGGTAACGGCGGGGATTGGTTCCGGTTTTTACCGTGACGACGGCAGTGAAATGGCGCACCTAGGATTGGCACAAGCCTATTATTTTGCCGACCGCACGGTGCAACTTAATGGCGATACCAGTGTCGATACTGAAGAGCAATCCAACTTTGCTGCTGAAGCCTATTGGAATCCTTATTCCAAACTTCGCTTCTCAATCGATACCGAACTGGATAAAGACGACTTAACCCCATTAGAGAGTAACTTCAAAGTACGCTACACTCCGGCGCTCAATAAAGTGATCAACTTTAGCTACCGCTACCGGGAAAATGTCCGTAGCCAAGCTGAAGTTTCATTTATCTGGCCACTCTCACCCGAATGGACGGCGTTGGGACTGTGGCAAGAAGATATGGAAAACAACCAAACACCTGAAGCGATGCTCGGATTGGAGTACGCTAGCTGTTGTTGGAAAGTACGGGTTGCTGCACGCCAGTGGATAGAGGATGATAGCGGTGGTCAGGAAGACACCGCCCTATTACTGCAATTTGTCCTGAAAGGATTAGGCTCAATTGGTAACGGCAGTAAAGCGTTGCAAGATATTGATGGCTTTAATGAACGTGAAGAGAATGATGACTACTAAGCTCATAAAAAAACTAAAGCCATCTATGGCTGCCCTGATATTAGGCCTCAGCGTCTCGGCCAGCGCCGCAGATACCCCACTCGACCGAATTGTCGCGATTGTTAACGATGATATCGTCTTGCAAAGCGAACTCAGTGAACGGGAGATACTCATCAAGGGTCGCCTGAATGCTCAGGGACGTAGTTTGCCAGATGAACAAACCCTACAGAGCCAGGTACTGGATCGTCTAATCCTAGATAATATACAGCTGCAGATCGGTAAAGAACGTGGTATTCGCATCAGTGATAGCGAACTCAACGCTTCTCTCGAACGTATTGCGGCCAGCTCCAAGCTGACACTGGATCAGTTCCGTGAAGCATTAGTGGCCGAAGGACAAGACTATGCCCAAGTGCGTCAGCAAATTCGCAATGAGATGCTGATTCAACGAATTCAGCAACGAGTGGTCAATAGCCGCATCAATGTCTCGCAGCAGGAGATTGATAATTTTCTTAGCTCGCACAAAGGTGAACAGCTAGGTGACGCAAGCTACAATCTGTCACAGATACTCATTGCTGTACCTTTGCAAGCCACCTCTCAAATGCTGCAATCCGCTCAAAAGCAAGCGACAAAAATTGCCGCCGAACTAGCCAATGGTGCTGACTTTGCAGAAACAGCCATTGCCCAATCGAAAGGCCCTAACGCACTTAAAGGTGGCGAAATTGGCTGGCGCAAACTCAACGAGATGCCTGAAGAGTTCTCTGCGGTGGTACAGAAATTAAACCCCGGCGAATTCAGCGCCCCTCTGCGTAGCCCTAGTGGTTTCCACATTTTGAAGGTAAACGACAAACAGGGTGGTTCGGTTCAGTTAGTGAACCAGGTTAAAGTACAACACATCTTGCTTAGCCCTAATGAAATTCGCTCGCCTGCACAAACCCGCCGCGAGATAGATGCTATTTATCAAAAGCTACAACAAGGCGTACCCTTTGAAGAACTCGCTAAGCAGTACAGTGACGACCCTGCCAGTGGTTCTCTCGGCGGTTCCCTCGGCTGGGCACAACCAGGCCAAATGGTGCCGGAATTTGAAGAGGTGATGTTTAATACTGCCCAAGGCGAAATTAGCGCGCCCTTCGAATCTCGTTTTGGCTGGCACATACTCAAAGTTGAAGATCGTCGCCAGCAAGATATGGGCGAAGAGATGAAAACCAACCAAGCACGCGCTACCATTCGCCAGCGTAAGTTCAATGAAGAACTACAAAACTGGCTACGTGAAATCCGTTCTCAGGCGTATATCGAGCTTAAATAATACTGATGCAAACATACAGACTGGCCCTGACCCCGGGCGAACCTGCCGGAATAGGGCCGGATCTATGTATCCAGATCGCCCAGCAGGGACATAATCACCAATTAATTATTATTGCGGATCCATTGATGTTGCAGGCGCGAGCACGCCAGCTAAACCTGCCCATCAAACTGCTACCCTACAAGGCGGATGACGCGATCTTACCGACGGCCCCCGGCACACTCTGGATTGAACCGATTAGCCTCGTTAAAACCGCTGTGCCAGGACAACTAAATCCGGCAAATGCCCGCTATATTCTTGACACCTTGAGCCGTGCAACTCAAGGCTGCTTAAGCGGTGAATTTGCTGCGCTGGTGACGGCCCCGGTACATAAAGCGGTTATTAATGATGCGGGTATTCCATTCAGCGGTCACACCGAGTTTCTCGAACAGCTAACCGATACTCGCAAAGTCGTCATGATGTTAGCGACTGAAGGGTTACGAGTCGCATTAGCGACCACTCATCTCCCTTTAGCCGAAGTACCCGCCGCCATCACCCAGCCGCTACTAGAGCAAGTGCTGGAGGTCTTACACCAAGATCTGCAGCAAAGCTTCGGCCTGCCCAACCCCAGAATTCTGATTGCCGGCTTAAACCCTCATGCGGGTGAAGGTGGCCATATGGGACGGGAAGAGATCGACGTTATCCAACCCGTTATCGATCGCCTGCGAGCCCAAGGGTATAATCTTAGCGACCCATTGCCCGCAGACACTCTCTTTACCGACAAGCTGCTTAAAACCGCCGATGCGGTTCTGGCGATGTATCATGATCAGGGGCTACCGGTGCTAAAATATAAAGGCTTTGGCCGCGCGGTGAATATCACCCTCGGAATGCCGATTATCCGTACCTCTGTCGATCACGGCACCGCGCTCGATCTCGCCGGCAGCGGTAACGCAGATTGCGGCAGTCTACTAACCGCCATCAATTACGCTGCCGAGATGGCAGCTAACCGTCATACCGGAACAGTGAATGAGTAATAAGCCTGCAGGTCATAAAGCACGTAAACGCTTTGGCCAGAATTTCCTACAAGATCAGGGCGTTATTCGCCGTATTATCCGCGCCATTGCACCGGGTGAGCAGCAACACCTGATAGAGATCGGCCCAGGTCTCGGCGCCATCACTGAAGAGCTACTAGATCTGTGTCAGCGCCTTGATGTGGTCGAACTCGACCGTGACCTGATTCCAATATTGCGTACCAAGTTTTTCAGCTATGCCGATAAATTCACTATTCATGAAGGTGATGCGCTGAAGTTTGATTTCAGCACACTGCAACAGCAGGATGAGCAGCTTCGAGTTGTTGGCAATTTGCCTTATAACATATCCACGCCGTTGATTTTCCATCTACTCACCTTTGCTGATCAGATCGAAGATATGCACTTTATGCTACAGAAAGAGGTTGTCGACCGGCTCGCAGCGCAACCGGGTGATAGCGCCTATGGCCGACTCGGCATCATGGCTCAGTATTACTGCCAAATCGAACCGCTGTTCCTGGTACCGCCCCACGCATTCGATCCTGCACCCAAAGTTGATTCCGCCATTGTGCGTCTCATCCCTTACAAAGAGCTGCCTCATAAGGCGCAGGACATCAGTAAACTCGAAACCGTGGTTCGCACCGCTTTTGGGCAACGCAGAAAAACCCTGCGTAACAACCTCAAACCGTTACTCGCCGTCGATGAAATCGAAACACTGGGTATCGACCCAGGCCTTCGTCCTGAACGACTAGCACTGACTGACTTTATCCGGATAAGTGATTATCTGAGCAGTAAATAACAACTGATAACGAAACTATATGATCTACTCAGACACCGCTCATAATATCGACATCAATGTGGAAACGGCCTATCTTCCGGAGCAATCCGACCCGGAGAAAAAGCGCTATGTTTTTTCCTATCACATCACCATCACTAACCTTGAGCCCCAGCCGGTGCAGTTGCTGCGCCGCCGCTGGCTGATTGTCGATGGCGACGAACAGGTTCAGGAAGTAGAAGGCGAAGGCGTCATTGGTGAACAACCCGTCATCGAACCCCAAGAAAGCTATAGCTATACTAGTGGCACCGTACTGGCCACCCGCGTTGGCAGTATGCAGGGGCACTATCAGATGAAAACCAACGACGGCCAGACGTTCAATGCTGACATAGAGCCGTTCACCCTGGCTCTGCCAAACGCGCTGCATTGAGGTAATTAAATGGCAACCTATGCAATGGGTGACATCCAAGGCTGCTATGACGAGCTACAAGCCTTACTGCAGCATATCAATTTTAGCGATCGCGACCGACTTTGGCTGGCTGGAGATCTAGTCAACCGCGGCCCTAAATCACTCGAAACTCTGCGCTTCCTGTATCGCATTCGGGACCGGGTCGTCGTCACACTCGGCAACCACGACCTACATCTGCTGGCGGTCTACAGCGGCACAATCAAGAGCAAACGCTCAGATACCTTTGAGGATATCTTACAAGCGGAGGATGCCGACAAGCTAATGAAATGGCTACGCTCCCAACCGCTACTGGTAACCGATGAACAACTTGGATTTACCATGGTGCATGCCGGCATCCCTCCCCAGTGGTCGCTGAAAAAAGCACATAAACGGGCCAGAGAAGTTGAAACTGTTTTACAAAGCACACTGGCAAGTGAGTTTTTTAAGCGGATGTATGGCAATCAACCTACCTGTTGGTCGCCCAGCCTAGAAGGCTTTGATCGCCTGCGAACCATTACCAATTATTTTACCCGTATGCGCTTTTGCGATAGCAAAGGGCGGATGGAATTTTCTGCCAAAGGCTCTCTATCCAGTCAACCCACAGGTTTCTTACCCTGGTTCAAACATCAAGGTAAAATACTCGATCAAAGCCGCATCGTCTTTGGTCATTGGGCTGCACTGGAAGGCAAAGCCGACCGGGCGAACGTTTATGCGCTGGATACCGGCTGCGTCTGGGGTGGCAAACTCACTGCCCTACGGCTCGAAGATCAGCAAATCTTTTCTGTTAATAGTAATCAAAGGTATGGCAACTGATGGACAACTTTGAATGTATCGATATCGTCCGCGCGGAAACATTGATCGCCGAGGGCGCCGTTATTGCGGATATCCGTGATCCACAAAGCTATCAACAAAACCATATCAAAAATGCGGTACACCTGAGCAACGAAACCCTGCATGACTTTATCCAAGCCGCCGATATGGACACCCCTGTGATCGTTTGCTGTTACCACGGTTTTAGCAGTCAATCGGCCGCGGGCTTTCTCATCCAGCAGGGCTTTGATGCAGTTTATAGCCTCGATGGCGGCTTCGAACTCTGGCAAGCAAGTCGTCCCGAACAATGCGCGAACAGCTAAACGATGCAGATCTATCTGGTAGGCGGTGCGGTTCGAGACGGTTTACTTAATTACCCCGTCTACGATAAAGACTGGGTAGTTGTTGGCGCAACGCCCGAACAGATGCAACAGCAGGGCTTTCGCCCCGTTGGCAAAGACTTTCCGGTCTTTATCCATCCGGAGAGCGGCGAAGAATATGCACTGGCCCGTACTGAACGAAAATCGGGTAAAGGCTATACCGGATTTCTCTATCATGCCAGTCCTGAAGTCACACTCGAAGAGGATCTAGTCCGCCGCGATCTGACCATTAACGCCATGGCGATGGATGACCATGGCAATATTATCGACCCCTATCAAGGCCAGCTTGATCTGCAACGCAAACAGCTTCGCCATGTTTCACCGGCCTTTGCTGAAGATCCACTTCGAGTGCTTAGAGTGGCGCGCTTTCAGGCTCGCTATGCGCCACTGGGCTTTACCGTTGCTCCTGAAACACTCCAACTAATGCAGCAACTGGCCGCCAGCGATGAACTCGAACACCTCACCGCTGAACGGGTATGGCAGGAATTCCAACGTGCTTTAGGAGAGACAGCACCGCAGCAATTTTTGTTGACGTTAAAACAAGCGAATGCTCTCTCAAAACTGTTCCCTGAGCTACTGCCTGCGGTGAACAACCCACAGACACTCAGCGCCATTAGCCAACCCGCGGACGCACGGGTACGCTTTGCCATACTGCTGCGCAGCGCATTTGCTAATACCTCTAAAGCGGAATCTATTCAACTGATCAAAACATTTTGTGATGTTCACCGCGCCCCTAATGCATACCGGGATCTAGCTTTACAGTTTAGCGCTCAAGCTGACCAGCTGTGCCACTTTACTGAGCTCGACGCTCAACAGCGACTCGAATTAGTCAAAGATCTCGACCTATTGCGTCGCAGTGAGCATCTCGACTTACTCATACAAGGCTGTGCACTGATCTGTGCTGATGATTTGAGCGTAACAACACTTCTACCCGAGCTACTGCAATCGCTACAGCAGGTCGAGCCCAAGCAACTCATGCAACAAGGTTTTAAGGGCAAGGCACTGGGTAAAGCGATTCAACAGGCACAACTGCAGCTCTGCCAACAACAAATCGATGGCCAAAAATAATGAGTCAACCTGTCGCCCTGATTACCGGCGCTGCACGCAGAATTGGTGCAGCCATTACCCGCCAACTCTGGCAACAGGGCTATCGGGTGATCATCCATTGTCACCACTCGCTGACTGAAGCAGAGCAGCTCGCACAAGAACTCAACAGCACCAAGACCGATAGTGCCTGCGTCGTTCAAGCAGATCTAAACAACACAACACAGGTATCACAGCTAGCCAACAAAGCACTTAAACGCTGGGGCCAACTCGATCTACTAGTCAACAATGCATCCTCGTTTTATCCCACGCCACTGGAGCAGAGCAGTGATCAACAGTGGGACGACCTGATTAACAGCAACCTAAAAGCCGCCTACTTCCTCTCGGCACAATTAGCCGCTTCGCTAACACAACAACAGGGCTGCATAATCAATCTGATCGACATCCACGCCCAACGGGCCCTACCAGGCTATCCGATCTACTCAATCGCCAAAGCGGGCCTACAAATGATGACGCTTAGCCTAGCCAAAGAGCTAGCACCGGCAGTACGGGTGAATGGCGTAGCGCCCGGCCCTATTCTCTGGCCGGAGCAAGCCGCGGCCATTAGCCCAGACGAGCAGGCCGCGATTGTCGATAAAACCCTGTTAAAGCGTGCTGGCGCGCCTGAAGATATTGCTGAGACGGTATTATTTCTGGCTCAACAGCGCTTTATTACCGGCCAGATCATTGCGGTAGACGGCGGCAAGTCCCTTTATAGTCATTAGCCTTCAATACCTTCATCGAGCCCAGTTAATGGGCTTTCCATCACTGCGGCGATCGCGGTCATTAATTCCCGCTCAAGCGGCATAATCAGACCATCATGGCGCACAACCTGCACCATCCCTTTAAGCATCCGCTGACGTAAAAAGGGAGTAGCAGCGGCTAACTCAACCACCGCGGCGGAAAAAAGCTCACGGGTACAATCGGATCGAGAAACGATATTGAGCGTATACAACCCGACCACCCCGGCACCTCGATTGAAGGCTTTGAGCGTCATATCCTCCGAGGTTTCACCATGATAGGCCAGCATCGAAATAACGACCGCATACTCATCGGCTAATGAATCAATCTGTTTATGCCGATTTTGCCGCGACCGAACCGCCCCAAAGTGCGCATCACAATAGCGACTCACCAACTGATACAGAACCCATTCAAATAGATCTATCTGCTGATCAGCCTGTACCACTTGCAGCAGCAAGCGCTTAAACGCTTTATATTGACTGGCAGACTGCACCTTCAACGCCGGCAGTGTTAGCTCGATTAACGCCAAATATTCCGCGCGAGGCAAGCGTTCAAACTGTTCAAAACAGCCCAACAGCCTATCAACCAGCGCCTGTTCTTCTGCCGCTATCAGCTTCAACTGCTGTTGCCGAACAGCCTGATCACCATCGATCAGCAACCCCAATAACACTACGCGGGCATCATAAGGGTCTCTGGCCAACTGATACAGTGAATCCTCCTGCTGCCCAGCAGCAACCTCCGAGGCGTGATAGTCCTTCATCAACTCAGCTCCAGCTAAGGTCCCTAACAACCCCTCTATCACCCGGGTCTCAGGACGATTAGCCTTGATCGCTTCATCAGCATTCGCGTTGGTTTCGGTTAATGTGGCTTGGGGTTGCAGGTAGCGACCATCCCAATGAGGATCAACCTTTCTAATACGTACATCTAATGGTGGATGTGTCGACCAAAGCCAACTCGGCATCACCGCCGAAAAAAACAGATGACCGGCTTCCTGACACTCCGGATGTTCTAAGTGCCCCTGAACGTGGCTACCACCAATCACTTTCAGCGCGCCTCCAATACCTTCAGGATTGCGAGTAAATTGCACCGCAGAGGCATCCGCCAGAAACTCACGCTGCCGACTAATGGCCGCTTTGATCATGTTACCGGCCATCACGCCACACCAGCCAACCACCATCAAACCAACCCCTAACAAGACTAAGTAACCGCGATTAGAGCTACGAGATTTAGTCGAATCAACCCACCAACTGCTGCGACTACTGGCAAACACCCGCCCAAGTTCGGCGAAAAACACCATACCGTGCAACATCACCAGCAAACGCATATTCAGACGCATATCACCATTCAGGATATGACTAAACTCGTGCGCAATAACGCCCTGCAATTGATCCCGGTCCAGACTATCTAAAGTCCCACGAGTAACACAGATGGCCGCATCACTAATGCCTAACCCAGCCGCAAAGGCATTAATACCCTGCTCTCGACGCATCACATAAACCGGCGGCACAGGAACCCCCGCCGCCAAGGCCATCTCTTCAACCACATTGACCAAACGACGCTCTGCAGTATCGGCTGTTAACGGCAACACCTGCTCACCACCAAGTTGCTCAGCGACCGCGCCACCGCCCTGTTTAACATCCAACCATTTTAGCCAAGCAGCAAATATTAATAACAGCGCTATCGCACTGGCCACCCAGAAGATGCGTTGCCAACTCAGATAATCAAGAAATACCCTATCGGGCAGTGAGAGAGGATCGTCATTCACCCAGAGATACCAAGCGAACAACAGATTAATCAGGCAAACCAGGCCTATATTGAGTAGCACAAACAGCACTAATAGCAGTCGGCTACGCTGACGGGCCTGGTCTTGTGCCTTATAGAAATTCATAGACTTTGTGGCGCTCTAATCCTAAACACGCGCGCTTCAGAAGCTCACTTTAGGTGCAGCTTGTAGCTGCTCTCGATCTGCAAATTCGAGCAGTGAAGCATCTTGTACATGGCCAAAGGTGCCCGCAAAAATCACTGGTGGAAAACTCTGCTTGTAACTATTGTATTCCGTTACCGCATCGTTAAAGGCCTGCCGTGAAAAAGCAACACGGTTTTCGGTCGAAGTCAGTTCTTCACTGAGCTGACGCATATTGGTATCGGCTTTTAGCTCTGGATACGCCTCAACCACAATACTCAGTTTGCCCATCGCTCCCTGCAAGCCGCCCTCAGCTTGCGCCAGTTGCGCTAAAGCCTCAGCACTACCGGGATTAGCCGCAGCCGCCTTAAGCCCCGCCAGCGCCTCATTACGCGCAGCAATAACCGCTTCTAGCGTTCCTCGCTCATGTTCAAGATAGGCTTTCGCTGTCTCAACTAAGTTCGGAATCAGATCGTAGCGCCGTTTCAGTTGCACATCGATTTGCGAAAAACTGTTTTGAAAACGATTTTTTAATGTCACTAGTCGGTTGTAAATCGCCACTACGTAAAGCACCAACGCAACAACGATGACTAAAAACACAAGCGTGCCCATTTCCATAGTTTACCCCTGTCTATTTCACTGCTGGCTTGCACATCAGGCAGAGAGGTCTTTATCTCGCCAGACAAACGACACCGGATTCAGTGATTGTTTTTCTTTATCGTAATCCAACCATAGCTGCTGGTAAGTTTCTGCCAACACAGGGTGACGAGACTTTGGTGCAAGCTCGGCTAACGGCCACAACACAAAAGCATTTTCAGTAATTTCATCACGGGGCAATGTGACACCGTCAATCTTACCGATCAGCGCGTCGTAGGTCAGAATATCCACATCCAACGTTCGGCCGCTAAACTTCTCTGAAGTACGGCACCGGTCATTGTCATCTTCAATTTTCTTTAACGCTTTGCTTAACTCACCAACCGATAATTCGGTCTTGAAAGACGCGACAAGATTATAGAAATTATCGCCATCAAACCCCACCGCTTCACTTTCATAAACCGGCGACAGCTCAAGCTTTTCAAACTGAGCATCCAGTGCCTCAAGACAGCGTTCTATATAGACTTCACGGTCGGTATTACTACCGATACTTACAAACACCTCAGCCATCAGAAGCGCTCTCCTCGTTCAATAATTACACCAACATCTTGGGCCATTGGCACAGCGCCGGGCTTACCCAGCTTCAGTTTTAACCAACGTACACCAAACTCATCCATCACAATCTGCGCAATCTCCTCCGCCATGGTCTCAACCAACAAAAACTCACTGGTTTCAATAAAGCTGATTAAGCGATCAGAGACTGTCTTATAATTAAGGGTGCTATCAATATCTTCAGCGGCCGCAGCCTGTTGAATATCCGTCGCCATCTTAATATCTAGACAGACGGTCTGACGAATTTCGCGTTCCCAATCGTAGATTCCGATCACGGTTTCTACCTTTAAACCCTCAATGTACACAATATCCAAGACAAAACCCTTACAATCCTGAAATTGATCTCAGATTCTTCACTAAGCATTTAAAGCGGAGCTTTAAGCGCTCGCTTTGAACGAGTCCAACTTGTTTTAATAATCATCCGCCCCGCCACCTGCACCAGTATATAACGGCCATTACGCCACCAAATAAGCCGCCGGGTTGAGCAATATGTTCGCTTTAACTTAATGATGTGATTACAGGTTTCTTCACTAATAAGTCGATGATCTTCTTTTCCCCACTGAGAATAGATAAGACCAATATTATCACCAGCCCTGATCAAACTACCATCTTCCATTCGCAATCCTGCGGAACAGTAGTTTGCCAGTAACAACAGCCCAAACACTATGAGTTTCTTCATCCCTGAACTCCTTCACGCACCTTTACTGCTTTCATCCTGTGCATAAGTACGCTATAAAAAATAGTTTAACCCTTAAAGAACAGCGGACCAGAACTATGATCGAAGCAGATGCTGCAACAACGCTGTGCGTAATGGTCGTCGCTTATCTGCTAGGTTCTATTTCTAATGCTGTGCTTGTTTGCCACTTTATGGGGATCGGCGACCCTCGTCAACTCGGCTCTGGCAACCCAGGTGCAACCAATGTATTGCGGACAGGCAACAGAGCTGCAGCATTACTAACTCTGACCGGCGATATCAGTAAGGGAATGCTAGCCGTATCCATTGCACAATGGCTTGAATTGACACTATTTGACCAAGCATTAGTGGGAATATGCGCCCTAATCGGTCATGTTTGGTCTATTTTTCTGCGTTTCAGAGGTGGCAAGGGTGTGGCCACCATGCTGGGCTGCTGCCTTTTCCTAGACTACCGACTGGCACTTTTTCAAATAGCTGTCTGGCTGTTATTATTGGCGATTCGGCGAATCTCATCACTGGCCGCGGTGGGGATGGCCTTAATGAGCCCGGCCTTCTGCTGGTTAGTCATTCCAGAACTGCTATTGCCACTTATCATCATGAGCAGTCTTATATTGGCGACTCACCACCAAAACATCCGTAAACTACTAAATTGTCAAGAAAATCCGCTATAACGACAAGCGAACAACAACTGCAGAGTACCGGCAAAGCACAGATCGCACGGCCGCTGTGGCGCCACGCCTGTTATGCTACAGAAGAATAGACACCTCACCAGCACGCTTATTTAACTCAAACGTTCGCGATAGGTTCAAGGGTATCCATCGGCCAACGAGGCTGACACTGAATCGACAGATCACTGCTCTGCCCCGCCATAAGACGCTGACATCCCGCATAAGCGATCATCGCGCCATTGTCGGTACAAAAACGAGGACGAGCATAGAATAGCGAAGCTCGTTCTTTCTTAACCATCTCTTCTAGACGATCTCGCAAGCGCTGATTGGCACTCACCCCACCGGCAATAATTAACTGTTTAAAACCGGTTTGCTGTAACGCTCGACGGCATTTTATCGCCAAGGTATCAACCACCGCATCCTCAAAGGCCGCGGCAATATCGCATCGATCTTTGTCGGACAACTCGCCATCCACCCGCAGATCATTAGCAGTATTCAGCGTAAATGTTTTCAATCCACTAAAGCTGAAATCCAAGCCTGGGCGATCGGTCATCGGCCGCGGAAAACGAAACCGACTATGATCGCCCTGCTCTGCCAAGCGCGCGACTTCTGGCCCACCCGGGTAATGAAGGCCAATCATCTTTGCAGCTTTATCAAAGGCCTCACCGGCAGCATCGTCAAGGGATTCACCTAGTAGCGTGTACTCACCGATACCATCAACCTGCACCAACTGCGTATGCCCTCCAGAGACCAACAGCGCGACAAACGGAAAGGCCGGCGGATGCTCTTCCAGCATCGGCGCTAATAAGTGCCCCTCCATATGATGCACACCAATGGCCGGAACATCCCACGCCAGCGCCATAGCCCGCCCCGTCGAAGCCCCGACCATCAATGCACCAATAAGCCCCGGGCCTGCCGTATAGGCAACCGCATCCAGCTCACTGCCGGTCATATTGGCCTGCTGCAATACCTCTTTGACTAACGGCAACAGTTTGCGCACGTGATCTCGGGATGCCAGCTCAGGCACAACACCGCCATATTCAGCGTGCACCGCAATCTGACTGTAGAGAGCATCACCCAACAAGCCAGCCTCACTATCATAGATAGCCACACCGGTTTCATCACAGGAGGTTTCGATTCCTAGCACACGCATTGTTAACTGTTCTCGCTCATAATCATGGATAAATGCCCGCCTTAAAACCGCAGGACAGTTGAGATCGGGCTATTATCATCCATTTTAACAATCATTTCATCGTATTTAGGCTTTACACTGTCGATCCATAAGAATAAAATACCGGCCCTTATTGGCCAGCTGTGTCTAATACTCAGCGGAACAGACATTAAATTTCTACAGGAAAGGTAAGGTATTATATGCCAGCAGTTAAAGTTAAAGAAAACGAGCCATTTGACGTAGCTCTGCGTCGTTTCAAACGTTCTTGCGAAAAAGCCGGTGTTCTGGCTGAAGTGCGTCGTCGTGAATTCTACGAAAAGCCAACTTCAATCCGTAAGCGTAAGGCTGCTGCTGCTGTTAAGCGTCACCTGAAGAAAGTTCAGCGCGAAAACCAGCGCCGCGTACGTCTGTACTAAGATCTTCACCACGCATTAACTAGCCCAATACAGACAGGAGACCGGTATGTCCGAACTGAAGCAACGCATCAGTATCGAGATGAAAGCAGCCATGCGCGCGAAAGCAAAAGAGCGCTTGGGTACTATCCGGATGATCCTGTCTGAGCTCAAACGCATCGAAGTTGATGAACGTATTGAGCTAGATGATGCACGCGTACTCGCGACGCTCGATAAAATGCAAAAACAGCGCCGCGACTCGATTGAGCAGTTTAATACTGCCGGTCGTGATGATCTGGCCGATATTGAGCAACAGGAGCTTCTTGTTATTAAGGAGTTCCTGCCTCAACCTCTGACAGAGTCAGAACTTGCCACCATTGTTGAGCAAGCCGTAGCAGATTCCGGCGCGCAAAATATGCAAGAGATGGGCAAGGTCATGGCACTAGTCAAACCTCAGGTTCAAGGTCGCGCAGATATGGGCGCTATCAGCCAACTCGTCAAAAACGCGTTAAATAGTTAATACAACTGCTGACCCCATCCTCTAATCAGCAGGTAGTCTGACATTATGGCCGGACGTATACCGCAATCTTTCATTGATGACCTTCTTGCACGCGTCAACGTTCTCGATATCGTTGAAGCCCGCGTAAAGCTTAAGCGCAGCGGCAAAAACTACTCTGGCCTCTGCCCATTCCATAAAGAAAAATCACCTTCATTTACCGTCAACAATGAAAAACAGTTCTATTACTGCTTTGGTTGTGGTGCCGGTGGTAACTCGCTTAGCTTTCTAATGGAACATGACCGTCTTAGCTTCCCTGAAGCCGTAGAAGAACTCGCCAAGCTAGCGGGCGTTGAGATGCCAAAAGCTGACGGCCCCGTTGATCATCAACGAGAGCAACGCATCAAGGATATCTATGCCCTACTAGAAGAGGCCTCCGCCTTTTACCAGCGACAGCTTAGAGAGCACTCCAACAAAGAGATCGCAGTTAGCTATCTTAAAGACCGCGGCCTGACCGGGCAATTTGCCGCCCGTTTCGGTATTGGGTACGCACCACCGGGCTGGGACAACCTGCTTAAAAAACTCGCCAAAGACGAAGCGACCAAAGTTAGGCTTGAACAAGCCGGCATGCTGATCAAAAAAGAGGAAACCGAGCGCTATTACGACCGCTTCAGGGAACGCATTATGTTTCCAATACGAGATATGCGTGGTCGGGTGATCGCCTTTGGTGGCCGAGTACTCGGCGATGAAAAACCCAAATACCTTAACTCCCCGGAAACCGACACCTTCCATAAAAGCCGCGAACTCTACGGCCTATATGAAGCACGTAAGTTTAACCAAACACTGGATCGCCTGATTATCGTTGAAGGCTATATGGATGTCGTCGGCTTAGCGCAATACGGCATCGGCTATGCCGTCGCTACCCTAGGTACCGCCACCACCGCACAGCACCTCGAGCGATTACTCAAGATGGTGCCTGAAGTCATATTTTGCTTTGATGGTGATGAAGCCGGGCGAAAAGCAGCCAAACGCGCGCTAGATACAACTTTACCCGTCATTACCGATGGCAAACAAGCGCGCTTTCTATTCCTCCCCGAAGGCGAAGATCCCGATAGCTTGGTACGCCAAGAAGGCTGCGATAAATTTGAACAGCGCATCAGTGAATCATTACCGCTATCTGATTTTTTCTTTAAAACACTGGAAGACGGGGCCGACATGCTCTCACTCGATGGCCGTGCTCGATTTAGCAACCAAGCACTACCCCTGATTGATCAGATGCAGCCGGGCATTCTTAAACAGATGATGCAGGAAAAAATCTCTGAACTCACCGGATTGAGCCTTGAACAACTAGTGAGTGTTAACAACCTGCAAGAAACCACTGTCAGCCACGCGGCACCAGAACCTGACTACCCTTACGAAACGGCCGATTATCAAGACGATGGCTATTTTGATCAACCACCCGATTTCAATAGCTTTGAGCAAGGCAGCTTTAGCCAAAACAGCCAGAATCGTAAGTCAAAAAAAGAGTTTGGCAAAGGCAATAAGAAATCGCGCCCTGCACCACCGGGCGGCTCAGCCGTACATTTCAACCCTAGCAGTACCGCGGTCTCCATACTACTCCACTTGCCGGCGTTAGCGACGTTGTGCGGCAATCTTGAGATGCTTGCCAGCTCCGATGACAGTGCTGAAATCCTACTCTACCAACTCGCCTCTTATTTACAGGAAAACCCCGGTGTCACCCCCGGCATCCTCGCAATCGACTGGCAGGAACATGAGCACCTCAAACCGCTGATCCGCCAGCTCAACGAAATCGCTCACCAAACACCGATTATTGACGCAAGCAATGCACAGCAAGTATTAAGCGATTGCCTTAACCGATTACAAGAGCGCCACCTCGATCGAGAGATACTACAACTCAAGTCTCAACCCCATTTGAGTGCCGAGGATAAACAACGCCTGAACCAATTAATCATGAAGCAAGCCGGCAGCCGGCTAAGAAAGACACCTGAAAAATAACCATCCGCCTTGAAATTCGGCAAACTACCCCCATAATTGAGCTACAGAGAAAACTCAGACTTATTTTCACCTTTCTGCCCCAGCGCATTGAAAATAGTCTATTTTTATAAGGGATTTATCCCTATAAGCTTAGACCGTCTGTAGAATTCCCCCCCCGAAATCGCTATAATGTCGGGCTAATTTTTTTCACTTTTGTCATCACTGAAGGGCAATTATGTCAGATACCTCAAAGCAGCAGTCACGCCTCAAGGAATTGATCGCAAGGGGTAAGGAACAAGGCTACCTTACCTATGCTGAAGTTAATGACCATCTGCCAGAAGATATTGCTGATCCGGACCAGGTCGAAGATATAATCCGTATGATCAACGATATGGGTATCTCGGTCACCGAAGAAGCACCGGATGCAGAAACCCTTCTGATGACCGAAGGCGACTCCGCTGAAGAAGCAGATGAAGAAGCTGTCGCCGCGCTGGCGGCCGTTGAATCAGACGCTGGCCGCACCACCGACCCAGTACGTATGTATATGCGTGAAATGGGCACGGTTGAACTTCTAACCCGTCAGGGTGAGATCGAAATCGCCAAGCGGATTGAAGAAGGTCTACGTGAAGTCATGGCCGGCTTAGCCGCCTTCCCAGGCTCGGTTGACGCTATTCTTGCCGCTTATGATATGACGGTTGAAGAAGAAACTCGCCTGAGCGACATCTTCAGTGGCTATATCGATCCTGATGACGGCGTTGAAATCCCCTCCGCAGCACAGCAAGCAGAAGCTGCTGACGACGATGACGATGACGAAGAAAAAGAGCGTGGTCCTGACCCAGAGGAAGCCAAACGTCGTTTTAACCTGCTACGCAGCACCTTCGACACCTACAAGAAAGCCGTAGAGAAAGAAGGCCGTAACAGCAAAACCGCCGCAAAAGCATTCGAAGAACTGGCCGACGCCTTCTCGCCGATCAAACTTTCGCCTCGCTATTACGACATGCTGGTCACCAATGTCCGCAGCTCCATTGATAAAATTCGTAAGCAAGAACGTACGATCATGCAGATTTGTACCCAGCGTGCAAAAATGCCACGTCGTCAATTTATCAAAGAGTTTCCTGGCAATGAAACCAACAGCGAATGGCTAGATAACCTGCTGAACTCTGATACGGATTACGCCAAAATACTCAGACGTCATGAGATTGAGCTGCGCCGTGCACAGAAGAAACTGGTTCAATCTGAACAAGATATTCACCTGACACTCAACGAAATGAAAGAGGTTAACCGTCGCATGTCGATCGGTGAAGCCCGCGCTCGTCGAGCCAAGAAGGAAATGGTTGAAGCCAACCTTCGTCTGGTTATCTCCATTGCTAAGAAATATACAAACCGGGGCTTGCAGTTCCTTGATTTGATTCAAGAAGGCAACATCGGCTTGATGAAAGCGGTTGATAAGTTCGAATACCGTCGCGGCTATAAGTTCTCCACCTATGCAACTTGGTGGATTCGTCAGGCCATTACCCGTTCGATTGCCGACCAAGCACGGACTATTCGTATTCCGGTGCATATGATCGAAACGATCAACAAGCTGAATCGTATCTCCCGTCAAATGCTTCAGGAAATGGGTCGTGAACCCTCTCCGGAAGAGCTGGCTGAACGTATGGATATGCCGGAAGACAAGATTCGCAAGGTACTGAAAATCGCTAAAGAACCTATCTCTATGGAAACCCCCATCGGCGACGATGAAGATTCCAGCTTGGGCGACTTTATCGAAGACATCACCATCGACTCTCCGGTCGACTCTGCCACCGGTGAAGGCCTACGTGAAGCGACTAAAGAAGTGCTAGCCGGCTTAACCGCCCGTGAAGCCAAAGTGTTGCGTATGCGTTTCGGTATTAACATGAACACTGACCACACCCTTGAAGAGGTGGGTAAACAGTTCGATGTCACCCGTGAGCGAATTCGCCAGATCGAAGCAAAAGCGCTTCGCAAGCTACGTCATCCAAGCCGTTCAGACCATCTGCGCAGTTTCCTAGACGAACATTAAAATCTTTTAAATCAGACCGTTGCGCCCATAATATCCTGTGGTATTATGGGCGTCCTCTCCCAGAGAGCGGCTTTAACTCAGTTGATCTATAGCCCTAGCGCTTAACATCCACACTGATTTAGTCATAAGCCAAACCCTATGGGGGCCTTTAGCTCAGTTGGTTAGAGCGCTCGACTCATAATCGATCGGTCGCAGGTTCAAGTCCTGCAAGGCCCACCACCTTCCATAAATATCCAATAGAAAAAACTCGACTCAACTCTCTAATAGAGATGTATCGGTCGCAGGTTCAAGTCCTGCAAGGCCCACCACCTCCCATAAATATTCAACAGAAAAAGCTCGACTCAACTCTCTAATAGAGATGTATCGGTCGCAGGTTCAAGCCCTGCAAGGCCCACCACCTCCCATAAATATCCAATAGAAAAAAATCGACTCAACTCTCTAATAGAGATGTATCGGTCGCAGGTTCAAGTCCTGCAAGGCCCACCACCTCCCATAAATATTCAACAGAAAAAGCTCGACTCAACTCTCTAGTAGAGATGTATCGGTCGCAGGTTCAAGTCCTGCAAGGCCCACCACCTTCTACGAATACTCAATGGAAAGAGCTCGAC
>NZ_JBLWZV010000002.1:182750-295226 GCF_048266285.1 Amphritea sp. | reverse complement strand
CGGTCGCAGGTTCAAGTCCTGCAAGGCCCACCACCTTCTACGAATACTCAATGGAAAGAGCTCGACTCAACTCTCTAATAGAGATGTATCGGTCGCAGGCTCAAGCCCTGCAAGGCCCACCACCTCCCATAAATATTCAATAGAAAAAGCTCGACTCAACTCTCTAATAGAGATGTATCGGTCGCAGGTACAAGTTCTGTAAAGCCGCCTTATTCCTATTATTAAATTAAAAAGCCTAACTCATACTGCACGCACAATAACCTGTAGCGAGCGAAGCGTTGTCGCGATTTCTACCCCAGTAAACAAAGGCTTTAGTCATATAAAGTTAAACTTTTCATCGGATAACAACAAACTGCAAACCCGGTATTTAAGTACTGCAACATATAAATGGCGGATTAGGCTTAACAGCATTCTATGAGTTTAAGACCGAACTATCTGATGCTATAGAGGAATGCATAGGGTCGACTATTGCGTGTTGCGGATCATAACCACTGACAGCTTCCAGCAGAAGCTGACGGACTTTGAAGTAATCGTAATGATCTAGAGAGTCCATCATGTTGACGAGTATTGGCTTAAGCTCGGACCATTCAAGCATCGCTTCTTCCGCCCGCATAATCATGGGATGCTCGGTTGCTTGCACATCATCCCCGATTAATAACTCTTCATAGAGTTTCTCGCCGTCACGCAGCCCAGTATAAATAATTTCAATATCACCATCCGGATTGTGCATATCTTTCACAGATAAACCCGCCAGATTAATCATCTGCTTAGCGAGATTTTTTATCTTGACTGGCTTACCCATATCTAAGACAAACACATCACCGGAAGCGCCCATTGAGCCCGCCTGTATCACCAAAGAGGAGGCTTCAGGTATCGTCATAAAATAACGGGTAATCTCCGGGTGAGTCACCGTTACCGGCCCACCCTCACTAATCTGCTGGCGAAACAGCGGAATCACCGAGCCTGAAGACCCTAAGACATTACCGAATCGCACCATCGCAAAACGCACGCCACAACCTTGCTCTCGTTTGCTCAACGCCTGCAAGACCAGCTCAGCAAAACGCTTACTGGCCCCCATCACATTCGTTGGCCGCACCGCTTTATCGGTAGAAATCAACACAAAGTTATCAACACCACAAGAAATCGCCGACTCTGCAGCGTTCCAGGTACCTATCAGATTGTTACGTACACCGGCCACCACGTTAGCCTCGACTAACGGCACATGCTTATAAGCGGCGGCATGATAAATAGTGTTAACAGCGTATTGGCGAATCACCCGTTTGAGGTAAGCCAAGTCAAGCACCGAACCTAACACCGGTACCAGTTTAATCGATTTCTCGCCATCCAGATTAGACAAAAACTTCTGCAACTCTTGCTCGATACAATAAAGCGCAAACTCTGATTGCTCATAGAGAATTAAAGTAGAGGGTCGCTGATTAATAATCTGACGACAAAGTTCTGAACCAATAGACCCGCCAGCCCCTGTTACCATAACACTCCGGCCTAGAATACAGGCATCGAGTAACGCCTTATCGGGTTGCACTTCTTCACGTCCTAGGAGATCGGCTATATCAACCTCACGAACATCACTCATGCTCACCTTGCCACCAGCAATATCAGACAAAGCCGGCAGGGTTAGCACCCTCAGTTGAAAAACACTTAACGAATCAACAATCGCTTTCCGGCGAAAACGGGACACCGAAGGAATCGCTAACAAAACCGAATCAATATCATAGCGCTCAATAAGCCCAGCAATATCGGTCGGACCATAAACCCTTAAATCATTAATATCCATGCCATTAAGGGTTGGATCATCATCAATAAAAGCGATCGCTGAAAACTCACCCGACTCACCCAAGGCTGTCGCCAGCTGCCTACCCGCAGAACCAGCGCCATAAATCAGTACACGATCCGCATGTTGCTGCGCTTTACTATCGCCACCCGGAAATTGGTGAAGAATAACCCAGCGGGCAAACATTCGACTACCGCCAATCACTAATACTGCGACCAAACAGAAGATTAAAATAACCGATCGAGGGGTATTATATTCCAGCGCCATCATATAAACGCCAACAGCCCAAACCAGCACCGATAACGACACAGCCTTAATAACCGTCCACTGGGCACGATAACCAATGTAACGAATGATGGCCCGATACATACCCATCTTAATGAAAATGGGAATCGCAATAACTGGCGCTAGAAGGTACGCAGGCCAGTGCACGAAATTAACAGCGGTCCAGTCGCCATAACGCAGCGCATAACTGAACCAGCAGCAAATAGGTAAAACTAATAAATCAAATAAAACAAAAACGGCTTTTTTTTGCTTTCGCGTAGAATTGAGTAATAGTTGCAACACAATTAATCCCTAAATTGTGAAATCATCGGACGCGATCACCCGAGCCTTGCCCTAACAACGTCAGCAAGAGATAACGAAAATAATCCTTCAATGATAACGTCTTAATCATACGAGCATCCCATTCAGCCAAGCGCTCAGGGGTCGACATATCAATTTCATTAACTTGAGCAAGCCCAGTTACACCGGGCCGAACATTATAGATACCCAACTTATCCCGTGCTTCTGTTAACACATCCTGATTAAACAATCCGGGCCTAGGCCCTACCAAACTCATATCTCCGACCAGCACATTCCACAGTTGAGGTAATTCATCAAGTTTGGTACGTCGTAAAAAATGACCAAAGCGGGTAATAGAGGCTCTGTCCGCAAGATGCGTTGCAACTGAGGCTGTATTCGTTTGCATAGTCCTAAACTTGAAAAGAGTAAAAGGCTGTTTATAGCGCCCGACACGCTGCTGGCAAAAAATTGGTGAGCCTGTATCAAAGAAACCAACCAACATTAACCCCAACAGTAATGGAAGTCCAAAAGTTAACCCTATCAACGCAAAAACAATATCAAAAAAACGAATCACTTATCACGCCCCGTATCAAAACACCGCCGAAGCCCCTCTTCCACTGAAATTGGAGGACTCCATCCAAGCATATCACGGGTTTTACTGATATCTACCTGCAAAGAATCTAACAAGCGATCCGCAATGTCTTTTTTTCCTAATAGCCTAGCAGCAAAACGCAACCAACTCTCTGGCACAGGAAAAAGCCGACTAGGCTTACCCATGGCGACAGCTATTCCTCGCAAAAGCTCAGATGTCGACAGATCTTCACCGTCACCAGCCAAAAACACCTCATTAGCGGCTGCGGGGTGATCAATACAAGTAATAATCAAATCAACCAAATTATCAAGCGCCACGAATGAACGTTTATTATTGATAGCACCAAGCGGCAGCGGGATACCTTTTTCTACTAACTGGATCATCCTCAAAAAATTAGCCTTAACACCGGGGCCATACACTAAGGGTGGACGAATGATGACCACCTCCATATTAGTGTCTGCCCCTAACTGCATCAAACCTAATTCAGCAAGCCATTTTGACCTAGCATAGGGCCCTATAGGGTTAAACTGATCATTGGCCTTAAAAGGCTTGTCGACAGCAGTAGACTCACCTAGCACCTTTACGGTACTGATAAAAATAAATCGTTTAACACCGGCGGATGCCGCTTGACGAGCCAAGTTAAGTGTACCCTTGGCATTCACATCACTGTAATGCTCAATCGAATTAGCATTATTCTCGTTGATCACATGCGCAATAGCCGCGGTATGTATAACAGCATCAACATTCTGAACCGCTGCTTGCCAATCAGTATTCGCATCCATATTACCGACATTAACCACCGAGCCACCAAAAGAAACTGACGCTGTACTACCCCGTGAAGAAATGACAACATCACAACCCAAAGCTGACAAACGAAATACCAAATTTGAGCCAAGAAAGCCAGTAGCACCGGTGACTAAAAGCTTCATGTCTTCCTTACTCCAAGAATAAGAGTTATCAATAACACCATAACAACATATAAGCGTTCAACAGGTTTTCGACGAAGTTCATTACTTTGCAACAACAAACAGAAAACATCTCTTCGGGAAAATAGATTATATTTTGTAAATTCGGCATTTGAAGGCAAAATATCTATCAGTTGATTGACTTGAGTAACACCATCAAAAAAAACATATTTAGCGCGCTTAAAGAAAGAGGAAAATGTTGTATTGACGCCCACCTGATTATTTTCATGCTGCCTGTAATCCAGACAAGGCACAGAATCGATGAGCCACGAATATCCTTGAGATCGAGCAAAAGCATACAGTAGCCAATCATGTAAAATCACATTGTTAGTCGCAGGGGTTTTACGTAAGAAATTTTGAAAATCAACTGCAAGCTTTTGATTCATAACATATGTACAGCCAGGCCCAGCGGCTTCAAAAAAGTAATCAAGTTTTCGCTGAGGTTGTGCTTTATCAATTAATCGACGTCGACCGTCAGCCCAGAAAGCGACAACATTACTTGAATAGGCGTCGACATTATTTGACTTTATACTTTGGATTGCTCTAGAGAGTTTATCTGGATACCAGATATCATCCTGATCAGACAAAGCAATATAATCAAATTCCTTAAAATCTACATCTCTAAATAGCCTAAAAAAATTCTTTCCAGCTCCACCAAACTTTTCGCCATAGGGCAGAACCACGACATTATTTCTTTCATTTTCTAGCTGACGACACCATTGATAAGTTTCATCCTGCGACAAGTCAACACTGATAAATATCATAGCTTTAACATCAACTTGAGTAGCAACTGACTCAACCTGTTCTTTAATGTAGTCAAGACCATTATAGGCAGCTAATAAAATCGCACACTTTATGGACTTAGACATAATAAATCTTGCCTTTTACAAATTCAATAGTATTTAAATATCAACCTTCATATTTACCCATTTTTCTTAAAAAACCATGAAAAAGACCTTTAGTCATCATTTTAAAATTATTAAATCTCTCACCAACCAACAAGGAGTGTACAAAATAAATACCCAATATTCTAAAAAAATCCATGAATTTCCAACGAAAAGGAACCCACGACTGAAATAGAAGCCAAACTCCGTTTCTAATTATATAATAATTTCGAATAGGACTACGAACACACACTGTACGGCCAAAAACATTAACAAACTCATCTCCTAGGTCATGATGCATAACAGCGGAACCAACACCATAAAACGAATACCCCTTATTAAGCGCACGTAGACACCACTCTGTATCTACATAATCAATAAAAAGACTTTCATCCATCATCCCAACAACCCTAAATACATCCATACTTATTAAGCTTCCTGAAGTGATCAAAAAATCAACATTAACTATTTCATCTATCGTACATTCTACCCTTTTTAAACACACACCATCCAAAACAACAAATGGTGATAGACTGGTACCTTTAACATCAATATACTTTGGCCCAACTGCTCCAACCTTTACACCTTCTTTATTTTTTATTTCTATTGTAGAAAGCAATATTGAAATCATATTTTTTGAAGGTAAGCTATCATGATCAAAAAAAACAACATGACTTGCATTAACTTTTTTAGCTTCCAGAATCCCTTTATTTAGCGCAACCGAAACACCTACATTAGTATTATTTTCTAAAACTAAACTATCACCAGACAACACATTACGGATAGCATTTATAGTAGAGTCATCAGACCCATTGTCTACAACAAAAATACGATCAACCTGCGGCTCTGTAGATTTTATTAAACCCACCACCTCCTTTACATCAGGGTTAAACGTAATAATAATTGCAATCACCTTATACATAACGATTCCCTTAATGCACGCACAAAAAAAACAAGAATAAGCAACTAAAAATCATTAAAAAAATTCACAGAAACATAACACTAAACACCAAAAATAATTTTATAAATCAAGACAAATCATCTAAAAACTTCTGCATTTGGGACTCCCAATTAAACTTAATTTCTGCAAAATTTCGTATACAACCCTTATTAAACCTTAAGTTTTTCAACCATACTTGTATAGCATCAACATCTACATTTGACTCTTCAGCAGACACATCATAAACAAAATCCACATTATCGAACGACACATCCATATGACTTTTTATAAATGGAATATCTCTGAAACAATATTCTTTTGACTTCAATGAATCATTATAACTACTTCCACATCTATGGCGTCCAAGTGAATCGACACCAACCACATCTCCTATAAATAACAAATTCAACTCACTTCCATCAAGCCTCCCATGAAAAATAATTTTTTCTTGCATATTAAGAGAGCATACTAGCCTTTTAAGTATAGAAAGAGTAGGTTCAGTATCACCTACAATATGAAATTTAATATCTCCTCTTCCTCCATTTTTATAATAATCATATAAACCATTAATAAGTCGATCGTAACCGTGCCAATAAGCTAAGTTCGCTACTCCTATGAAATTAAAATCATCCCATTCTCTTGAACCAGGTAATGACTCTTCAATTTCATCAGCATCGCAACAATTATGTAATTGAATTGCCGGAATATTCCATATTTCATCAATACTTTCACCCATAAAAACGATAGTATCTACATATTTATACAAAAAGGGTCTTATCAATTTATGAGCAGCAACAGAAACTTTAGTTTTAATTTCAGAAGCTTCAATATCATAAGGAAAATGAGGAATTTCTAGTATTATTTTTTTTGACTTTTTACGAACAATCTTCAGAAAATAAAGCATCCACAATGAATAAAGCCCACCATGAGGATTTCTAATATAAACAAGATCATATTCAAACAACCTATCTTTTAATATCTTCGCCAAACATTTAAAATAAGAATATTTCAAAGGAGTGTCAAATGTTATTTTTTCCTCTGAACCACATAAAGCTAAACTACCACCCGATTTTTCTTTACAAGAAAAATCAACAGAATATCCCAAACCCACCAATGCTTTTTTTTGTGATATTATTTTCTTTGCTATACCATCCCCTTTCTTCAACATCATATTACTTGTAACATATAATGCTTTTTTCATAAACCACTCCAAAAACAATAAAAAAATCACACTTCAATATTATAAAAACATAAAGAATCGCAACAACTAAAAATTCATATCAACGACCTCTAAAAAATCATAAACCAATTAAACTTCTGATAGCTAACCCGATCCCATCTACATATTTACAGCCACTTTTAAACCATAAATAAACTACCAAGACCAACCTACAAATAATATTTCATCACAATTCGCTCACCTATTATATTATTTAATGATTTTTTTTATTTTAATACTAAAATTCGAGAATAATATTCTTCAGGGGCCTTATTTACAGTTTCAACCAAGCTTTCATAAAAAAGAAAGCAGCTCTTGTTCAAAACGCAATAAAACTACGTCATCTTTATTAAATGCGACTTTAGCTCTATAAAAATCTGCTATTTTAGTAACACAGGCGGTACTATTCACTATACGACACATTCGATTCATGCCTTCTATAATATTAGAATAAGTAACATCGATAAATTTCACATCTAGGGCCGCAGCTAACTCTACAACCCAATTATCATATGCTTTTAACCCGACTTTATAGGCAAAAAATATCCAAAAGTTGGCGACATACAGCACAGCAAAAACCCGTACAAAACTATCCATATTAAAACCAGCCGCTTTAATCTTCTAAATTTTAGTAAACTCAACTTCAGTTAACTTAGAATTAGTTAATAATGCATCATTCATTAATGCCAACGCTCCCGGTTTATCTTTACTAACAGTAAGCATATGTTCAATTTTATTTGGAAACCAAACATCATCTTGATCACTAAGAAAAAACATCTCCTGTAGTTATCACCAAAGCCGCATTGAAATTACCACAACAACCTAATCTTTTTTCATTCCGAGAAAACACAACATCAAAAGGAGCCTTTTTCATTCCGAGAAAACACAACATCAAAAGGAGCCTTTTTCATGAATCCACAAATAACAATATCAGTACCATCATCAGAAAAATCATCAGCAATAATCAACTCATCTGGTTAACAGCTTTGATTGAGAAAGCTATTAAGCTGTGCCTCAAAATATTTACTGCCATTACATTTAATCATTACTATAATAGAAACTTCCACCTTAATTATTCTCAACTAAAATCATTATAAATTCATCTTTATGCAACTCAGTAAAATTAACATTTATTGCCTATTTAAATGGTGATTTTTAAAAACTAGTTTTACCTAAAATATATTCAAGACCTTTCTCGCTAAAAATAAATTGTAACAAGTAAACGACAGATGACATTAGAAACAATCAACCAATAAAAATTCGAGCCACAATTAATAGCCACACATAGTGGTGTTAACAGTAGCACCAGTTCACCTATTACTGAAATGACATTCAATTCTAAAAACCTTGAACACCCTTGTAACAAACCATTTAAAACGCCAGAAACCATTGTAATAGGCAAAGCTAGCATAAGCCAAGGAATAGAACTTATTATTTCCGTCTTAAATTCTAATTCTGATGAAAAATAAAAATCATTACAAAAAATCAAAAATTTAAATACAACAAAAGCACCTATTGAACCAATTATAATCAACGCTACCCAAAACAATTATACGTTGCACTACCGCTCGACCTAAACCTAAATAAAACAAGCTAAAATACCCTAACATAAGCCAAGCAACGGCCAAAACCCCATAACGAGACTCACCAACCACATCAATATATACCGGAATAGTAATCAACGCTAAAACAACAGAAATAATCGTACTAACCAAATTATATGCTGTATACTTCTTTACACTCATAGCTACCTTTGCCTAAGCACCTCATACACAAACCTACAATAAAAAATCGCTACCTAAGCTTCTTAACTAACAAAAATTAATTATACTCACACCAATAATACAAAACATACTTTAAACTTTTTATATATTTACAAAACACCCATACTAAATTAGTACCATAGCATTTAAAACTTTTATATTTTAAGTAGTATAAATCTAGATTTACTTATGAGATACAATAGCGTCACCAAAATCATTATAATCCCTAGAAAAATCACCAATAATGACCAACATGCCTAAATTCTCTTCAACTAAGCTACATTGGCTAGCCGACACACCCACATCCGCCCTCTTCGACGACATCTACTTCTCTATCGATGACGGTCTGGCGGAAACCAAACATGTATTCCTCGATAATAATCAACTCACCGAGCGGTTTGCAACGACGGTATCCTTTACCATTGCCGAAACGGGCTTCGGTACGGGGCTTAACTTTCTCGCTGCTTGGAAGCTGTTTAACGAACAATCCGCGGCTGACGCCAAGCTACATTTCATCAGTGTTGAGAAATATCCCATCACTAAGAGTGATCTGGTAAAAGCCCTCGCCCTATGGCCAGAGCTTAGCATGTTCTCTGAGCAACTGATTGTCCAGTATCCATCGCCTTCGCCGGGATTTCATCAACTTTTTTTTGATGACGGTCGCATTACGCTGACTTTGATGTTGGGTGATGCGGTTGATTGTTATCGTCAGCTCGACGCTCAAGTAGATGCCTGGTTCCTCGATGGTTTTACGCCTGCTAAAAATCCAGAGATGTGGTGCCCTGAACTGTTTCAGCAGGTCGGTCGTCTCAGTAAACCGGAGACTACCTTTTCCACCTTTACTTGTGCAGGCGTAGTTAAGCGCGGTATGCGAGATGTGGGATTTACGGTAAAAAAAGTAACGGGCTTTGGTCGTAAACGGGAGATGTTCGTGGGCACCTTTACCGCAGATAAACCCGATTCACTTCCGCCGGAAAGCCCTGCATGGGCGCGATTGCCACTAAAACACAGCGGTGAGAAAACCGCTATCGTGATCGGTGCGGGTATCGCGGGCTGCTCAACGGCCCATTCATTAGCTAAGCGTGGCTGGAAAGTGACCCTTGTGGATAAGAATTCACAGATTGCCGCTGAAGGCTCAGGCAATCATCAAGGTGCTCTGTATGCAAAGCTGCCGATTGAGCCAATCCCAACCAGCCGTATCCATCTATCAGGCTTTCTTTATAGCAGTCATTTTCTGACGCAGAACCTAGCTAATCGCAGCGATATCTGGTCACCCTGCGGTTTATTACAGCTAGCCGCTCATGAGAAAGAACAGGCCAAGCATCAGAAACTGGCTGAGTCCGGTAACTACCCTAACTCCGTGGTTCGCTATGTCGAGCAGCGGGAAGCGTCTGATATTGCGGGCACCGCTGTGAGTAACAGTGGTTTGTTTTTTCCTGAAGCCGGCTGGGTGACGCCACCACTGCTGTGTCAGTGGTTATGCGAACACCCAAACATCACGGTCATGACTAACACCCAGATCGATCGACTTGTACGGGATGATCATCAATGGCATTGCTATACCCAACATGGACAAGCACTATCAGCAGCGGTGACCGTTATCGCCTCCGCTGCCGACAGTGTCTCTTTCGAGCAAACTAACCATCTGCCGGTGCAGAATATCCGTGGGCAGGTATCTATCACCAATGAACACTCGGGTTTGCCCGCTCTCAAGACCGTCCTATGTAGCGAAGGCTATATTTCACCCCCTCAAGAGGGCCGCTATTGCTTTGGTGCAACCTTCGATCTTAAAGATGCAGCAATGGATATCCGCGAATCGGGCCACCAGCATAATCTTGAAAAAATCTCGAACATGGCTCCCCACCTCGGCACAGCACTGACGCAATATCATAGCCAAAATACCTTAAACGGCCGTGTCGGTTTCCGTTGTGCCTCACCCGACAAACTGCCGATCGTTGGCCCAGCTCCCGTCTATAGTGCTTTCATAGAGGATTATGCTCGGCTACGGCACGATGCAAAAAACCTAATTGATACAGCACCTCAACACCATCAGGGACTCTTTGTTAACCTTGCTCATGGATCTAAAGGGCTTATTAGTTGTCCTATTAGTGGAGAGCTTATCGCTGCGATGCTTGAAAACGAACCGTTACCGCTGGAAAAAGAGCTAATCGATAAACTCAATCCGGCAAGGTTCATCATCAAGAATTTGATCAGACGGGCGATATAGTACTTATCATTCAGTTATGGCAGTAGTGAATCGTTATGGCATTGGTTATTTACGATCAGGGTTATCGTATCAAGACACCGGTTAAATCATTATTTATGCCTGGCGGCGTAGAGCAGACGGGTGCGTCAGCAAATACAGCACCCGCCGGCGGTGAACGAGACCATGAAAAAGAGATGGTCGACCAAGCCCAGCATCATGAAACCAGCCCCAGCATCCAGGGAAATGCTCGCAAAGCGGCCTCTGCTTATAGCCAAACCGGCGGCGATGACGCTAACTTAGTCAAGCCGCGCTCCTATATTCCGGCTTCACTGGTCATGTCATACCCGATACAGACCGTACTGGAAGGCAGTAAAATTCAATCAACCTTATACAAAATGAAACAGTATTCCATCAGCCATCTACTGGTGCTCTCCGGTACGGGTCGATTGATGGGAATCGTCACCGAAAAGCTACTGTTACAATATCTTAGCTATCAAGGGGCTCAACCACATAGTATCGAAGACACCATTGATCGCTGCTATTCAAAACAAGTCATCACTGCGACACCGGACACGAATATCCGACAATTAGCTGTCAGCTGTGTCGAACATCAGCTTAGCTGTATTCCAGTTGTCGATGAAAACGGTAACCTGAAAGGGATCATCACCCGCACGGATTTATTACAATCGCTCATCAATAACGAGTGGTTAGATAGCCGTTAAACACGCGGCTATATTAAGGTTTACGGTGGGGTAGCACGCTTTCTTCGCTGAGATTGATGGTATCCTTTTGCCCGCCAAATAAGCCTGCCAAAAAAGCAAAGACCTTTTGTACCCCACGCCAGATTTTCGGCAACAACCAGATAACTAATGCAATAAACAGCACCAAGCCAACAAGAAACGCAATCGGATAGTTCAGTGCCGCCCATAAGCCACCAAAGACGGCTAAGTCTTCAGTAATAGAGGCCGTCCAGTTAGTAACCGGTTCGGGAGAGGTATTGATCATCACCCGTCCACCCGCTTTAAGAGCGTGACTGGTCGCCGACAATGAGCCACCGACTAAGGCGGCGGCGACAATCACCGCTTCATTCATATCGCCCATCGCACCAGCAGCCAACGCGGCTCCTGCAGGGATACGAATAAAGGTATGTAGGGCATCCCACCCCGTATCAACACCGGGGATCTTATCAGCAAAAAATTCAACACAGTACATAAAGCCAGCAGCCATCAGCACCATAGGATCAGCAATAATTTCCAATCCACTAGGCAACTGAAAATGCCCCATGTTCGCCGCTAAGCCAAGCATTAAAATGGTGGCGTAAAGGTTGATACCACTCGCCCAGCCGACACCCATGGTTAACGCAATTAAGGCAGTAATCTGTTCTAACTGATCCATCATAATACCCCGTTCAACTATAAACGTTCACGAGCCACTATATTGCACAGGCCTGTACTCTGACTGAACAAAACGACGGCTTCACCGTTTCTCAGTTTAGCCCGAACCTGCTCTATGCGCGTATCAAGTGAAGTTTCGCTAAAACCATAATCAGTACCATCACGGGTGACAAACTCTTTAATCAGGCTAGTTAGCGTATCGGGTTGCAGTTGTTCCCACGGAATAATCATCGTTACCAAGGCCAACGAAAAAAGCTATCGGCACGTTCACGGATACGCGGACATGACTTAAGATCTTCCCGGTATTGTGTAGCCCGTTGCTCAACAGCATCCGCCTGTTCAAGTAATAGCTGATCAGGATGATACTCCAAGCGTCGCAAGCCACCATGGCCGATTCTTGAGGCGATATAAAGCTCACCTGCTTGGTTCATCGTCAGATCATTACGCTGGCTGGCCATCTGCGCATGCCAACCGAGAAAATCTAGCGCAGTGGTGATATCGGCCACCGATGCATCCCAGTTTTCACTCGCCAAACGATACTCTTCCCAGTCGGTATAAGAGGGTTTGATATATTCGCTCGCCTGCGTACCCACTGGCATATTTAGCTCGGCCAAGGCAATGTGCAACGGTAGACCCCAGTGGTTTTCAGTGGCGACGGCGGCATCGAGCCAATCGTTATTCTGATATAATCCACGACAAAAGAGATTATCCGGTTTTACAAATCGCTCAGGCACCACCTGAGCAATATCACTACAGCCTTGCAAAAGCAAAATACTCAGTAAACATACGGGTACTGATCTGTAAAACCTCAACCTATGCATCTGTCGTCCCTCTTAGTCGTTGTATTCCGCCAGTAACGCCATTAACTGCGTTTCGTCCATAACGGGCACATTCAGCTCTTCTGCTTTCTGTAACTTGGAACCCGCGCCTGGGCCAGCCACCACACAATCGGTTTTTTTCGATACGCTACCGGCCACTTTTGCCCCCAGTGCCAATAACTGTTTTTTAGCTTCAGTACGAGGCATCTGCTCCAGCGTGCCAGTGAGCACCCATGTTTGCCCGGCTAAGGGTTGCGCATTCTGATCCACCTCAACATCCTGCCAGTGAACCCCTGCAGCCCGTAGCGCTTCAATGACTTTACGGTTATGTACTTGATGAAAAAAGCTCACAATATATTGCGCCATCACCGGCCCAATATCCGGTGTTGCTTGTAGTTCTTCTTCGCTGGCCGCCATCACCGCTTCAAGGGAACCAAACTGCATCGCCAAGGTTCGCGCAGTCGCTTCACCGACCTCACGAATACCCAACGCATAGATAAAATGAGCCAGTTCCGTCGCCTTACTGTTATCAATGCTCTGTAATAGCTTAGTGGCTGACTTATCGCCCATCCGCTCCATACTGGCGAGTTGTAAGTGACCCAAGCGATAGAGGTCTGCGGGGCTATGCACCAACTCTTTTTCGACTAAACCATCGATCAGCTTTTCACCCAGCCCATCAATGTCCATCGCCTTACGGGACACATAATGCTTTAACGCTTCTTTACGCTGCGCGGCGCAGCTCAGACCTCCCGAACAACGTGCCACCGCCTCACTCTCTACCCGAATAATTTCAGAATCGCACACTGGACAACGCTCTGGCAACTGCACTGCCAACGTTGTAGCCGGGCGGCGCTCTAAGACCACCGAAACAACCTGCGGAATCACGTCTCCAGCGCGGCGAATAATGACACTATCCCCCGCTCTCACACCCAGTCGCTCCACCTCATCCATATTGTGCAGCGTAGCATTACTCACGGTTACGCCACCAACAAAGACCGGTTCCAAACGGGCCACCGGTGTAATCGCCCCGGTCCGGCCCACCTGAAATTCAATCGCATTCACAATCGTGATCTCTTCCTGTGCCGGAAACTTATGCGCTATGGCCCAGCGAGGCGCCCTTGAGACGAACCCTAAGCGCTGCTGTAGCGCGATATCATTAACCTTGAATACAATCCCATCTATTTCATAAGCAAGCTGATTACGCCGCTCTGAGAGCGACTCATAATACGCCAAACAGCCTTCTGCACCTTGCACCACCGCCATTTCGGCATTGATTTTCAGGCCCCAGGTCGCCAATTTCCGTAGAATCGCCTCATGGCTGCTTGGAAGTTCGCCACCACTGACTACGCCCACCGAGTAACAACACATTTCCAGTGATCGTTGTGCGGTAATTTTAGGGTCGAGCTGACGCAGGCTACCCGCCGCCGCATTACGCGGATTAACAAAAGGCTTGTCCCCTCGTTGCAGCGCTTCTTCATTGAGTCGAGCAAAACTCTTGCGCGGCATATAAATCTCACCGCGCACTTCGAGTCGCTCAGGGTAGCCAGTGCCCATCAATCGTAATGGAATTGATTCAACGGTCCTAACATTGAGCGTGATATCTTCCCCGGTACTGCCATCCCCTCGAGTAGCGCCACGAACTAACCGCCCATTTTCATACAGCAGACTAACCGCAATACCATCAAGCTTTGGCTCACAAGCAAACACCAACGGAGTGTCTTCATCCAGCTTGAGACGATCGCGTAGTCGTTTTTCAAAGCTATGCATATCCTCCGCTGAAAAGGCGTTATCCAGCGATAACATTGGCATCTCATGCCGTACCTGAGTAAAGGCAGTCAGCGGTTCCGCACCCACCCGTTGTGTGGGTGAGTCTGAAGTAATCAGTTCAGGATGTTCATCTTCCAGTTTTTTCAGTTGTTGAAACAGCCGATCATATTCAGCATCAGGCACTTGAGGATCATCAAGCACATAATATTGGTAATTGTAATGGCGTAATTGGTCGCGCAGTTGCTCAAGCAACGGCGTCATAGAGGTATCGGGTTTCATCGGCTTTTATCTGGGACTATCAGGCGGTTGTCGTTTTTTTCAGCTTACGCATTTCAAATTTGCGAATACGTTCACGATAATGTTCTTTGGTCTGATCGCGCATGGTCGAACGGTTTTCATCCAGCAGTACGCCGTGCAAGTTCTTGGCAACCGCCGAAGCTGTCGCCAACATACACTCATAGGCATTCATCACATCGCGAGGTTCTTCCATCGACATAAAGAAAGTGACACCTCGGGTTTCGATGCTATCCATAGTATCGATATCAAAATAGCCCGGCTCAAGTGCGTTAGTCATACTGAACTGAATCGCGCCTTTATCGAGCCCATCTTCGTAACGATGGAAAATTTTCATATCACCATAGCGCATGCCACAAGCCAACAAGATTTGCAGCAGATTGCGACCTGAGAAACTACTTTCACCTTCAGAAGCAACCACCGAAATAACCAACACCTTGTCGGCTTCAGGGATCTTTTGCAGTGATTGGCCTTTAATACCTATCGCTGGATCAGCCTTATTATCTAGCTCAACCGTTTCTTTGGCTTTAGCCGCTGGCGGCTGAGATATTGGTTTTGCTGGAGGCGCTGGCGCAGCATCAGGTTGCTCATCCGTAAACAATCCTGTCAGTTCAGTTTGCTCTTCATCATCAATGGCCGAGAAATGCTCTGATGGTCGCTGCGTTTCAGCTACAAAATCGCGGGGCGCCGCATTAGCTATCGATTTATCAACCATTGCAACCGGGTCAACCCGCCGCTGATATATCTCTGGGTGTTCTGGCAGATCCATCATGGTTTGCTGCAGTTGATTATTATCTTCCCGCTTCGGCCGCATCAGCTCACTCACCGGACGGGTATAATCAAATTCATGTTCATCGTCATCCGCTGCAGCTTCATCCCTAGCATTCAGTTGGAAACCAGCGGGTAAAGAATCTATCAGATTGTCCTCTTCAACGGCATACGCTGAAGTTTTATGCCCTTTATCGGCATTAAGTTCAGGATCATTATCGAGGGCAAACATATCGTCAATGTCGGGCTGATCATCGGTTTCAATCGATTGAGCGACAACCTCTGGCTTAACAATATGCTGCACCATCGGAATATCTTCGACATCGTCAACTTCAGTATAAGGAATAGCGTTATCAACAAACTCCGCAGTACTTGTAGTCCCAACCGTGGTTTGCTCAGGCATTTTATCAGCATTAGCTGGTACTTCAGCAGAGACTACACGTACCGCTGAAACACCTTCATCCATTTCATCAAATGAGGGACCATCATGATGTGGAGGAAAGCTATCGGCTGATGCAAACAGTGGATCTTGTTCCGGCACAAAAGCAGACGCAGGCTCTACCGGCTTGGTCACTAATGGCTGAGTTGGTGACATTACAGGCTTGGCAGCCGTATTTGGCTTAGGGACATTATCACTTGATGAACGATTATTGGCCGCTGCAGACTGCTTAACAGGCGACTTTACCGGCGCCTTAGTAGCGACAACCGTTGCATCCATCTTGCTTGAATCAGGCTTAGCTTTTCTGACCGGTGAGAGATTAAGATCATTAAACCCAGGCTCTGCTGCTGGCTGGGGGTCATTACTAAATACCGGCTCTTGACGGGCGCTCGGAGGCTCGCCATAGCCGTTAACCACACGCGCACCGCCACCGGGTAGTTCGGGATTGAAAGATGACTCTTCAGGCAAATCGGGAAGGTCCGATAATGATTTATCGATCTTCATCTTTAGTCGATTACTGCTGCCGCGCATCCGGCGCCAACCATCCAACACAATCAGGAGAACAACTATCACGCCACCGATAATCAGCCATTCGCGTAATCCTAATTCCATTGCCTGATATTACCCTTCATCTAATTTATATGCCGAACGCAGAGATACTCCTGCGCCAGATTTAGTCAATCATTCCACAATGTGATCGATCGACAGCTCTAATATATCAACTTGTCCATGAACAGCAACAGAAGAAATAATCCCACTGAGATCTCCCGGCTGAGGTGTCGGCTGTCCAGAGGCCGATATCCGTGCTACTAGTTCAACGGTTTCAGCCCCGGAAAGCTTAGCTTGGGGACTCATAGAAGTAGTATCGTCTAACACCACCGTCAACGGCAGATCTGCCACTGTCAAACGCTTCGCCGCCAACGGCATCCTTCCACCTACTGGGCGAGCAAAAATAAACACGGTCATGTCCGGTGTTACCCGGCTTCGCAGCTCAGGATCTAGGCTTACAGCTAATTGTAGCTTAACCTCAGCCAATTCGGGCATATCAGGAACGGTTTCGCCTGCAGCAACGAGCTTATCGCGCGCCGAACGAATCCCGGATTTCAGTGAGTCGGCTTGATCACCCGCTGCATTACGCAGCCCTTTACGCCAAAACGCCATCGCCCCTCGATAGTCGCCAGCTTCATAAGCCGCAATACCAAGCAGCCCTAAAGCCGTAACATCAAAAGGATCAAGCGCTAAGGTTTTCTCTACTTCAGCATTAATCTGGTCATTCAATTGGCCATTATTAGCAAAAAACAGTGCCTGCGCATACTGACCATTAACACCGGCATATTGCGGCGCGTCTTCCGGCAAGTATTTTAGCGCGTTGCTATAACCATCTGCCGCTGCAGCATAATTCTGCATACTCATAAAGGTGTTTGCCAGTAAATACCAACCTTCAGGATTTTCTGGTGACTGCTCAAGACGATTCTGTAACGCAGTAATGGCTTCTTCAACAGTCGGGGTTTTACCATTAAAAGGATCAACCGGTCCATTCATCGCCACCGCTAGATCACCGGAACGTCCATGCTCGCTATAAATAGCTAAACCCATCGCGGGTACCAACACCGCCAATAAAAAGGCCGTGATAACCGCCCGTTGCGTCACTAACAACGGTTTACTCGAGGAGGCAACCGTATCATCCACATCTTGTAACAGGTTACGCTCTAATTCTAATTTCAGAGGCGCGTAGTTCTCCTCATCGAGATTACCCGCAGCGCGCTCACTTTTAAGCTCGGCGAGGCGCTCCTCATAAATTGAGATATTCAGTGCCCGGCGATCAACATCCACCTGGCTCTGTGTTTCGGATCGACGTCCTTGATAAACCGGAAATAAAACAAATGCCACTGCCAGCAGTGAAAGCAGTGCAATACCTAACCATAACGCCGTCATTTATTCTGTTCCTGTTTCAATATCTCATCGAGCTTTTGTTTTTCCGTATCACTCAGATTAGCCTTAGGCTTGCCCGGCTCAGCTTTTTTTCGTTTACCGCTGACCAACAAAACCACCACGAGGCCGATCACCAGCAAACCTGCGGGACCATACCAGAGTAAATACGTTTGTTCGGTCATCCGTGGACGATACAGTACAAACTCGCCGTACCGACCGACCATAAAATCAATCACCTGCTGATCGTCAGCCCCCTCTTCCAACATGCGGTGTAATTCGTTACGCAGATCTTCAGCAATCGGCGAATTAGAATCGGCAATATTCTGATTCTGACACTTAGGGCAACGCAGCTCTGCCGCTAACGATTGAAATCGTTCACGAGTGACGTCATCTTTAAACTCATAGGTATCGATGGCCGCATTCACTAACGAACTAAAGCTAAGTAACACGACCAACAAAGCATGCCGGATCATCAGTTAACCTCCAGCAATTGCATACGCTCACGCAAGTCATTCCAGACCCGCTCATCAATAGCGCCGATATGTTTGTAACGGATAACCCCTTGAGCATCCAATAAGAACGTTTCCGGCGCACCATAAACCCCTAGATTCAGCCCAAGCTTGCCTTCTGGGTCATAGATATTCAGAGCATAGGGATTTCTATAATTATCCAGCCAGACCTTCGCTTTCTCACGATCATCCTTATAATTAACCCCGTAGATTGTAATCCCTTCATTTTGAACCATACGGTTTAACTGAGCATGCTCTGCCTTACACGTAGGACACCAAGTTGCCCAAACATTCAGCAGTGCAGGGCGTCCCTTCAGGTCGGCAGCGGTAATGGTCTGTTGCTCATCCAGCAGATCAGACAAACTAAACTCAGGCACCGCTTTACCAATGAGTGGTGAAGGTATGCTTTCGGTATTTTTACCAATACCATTCCAAAGAAACAGCCCAAGAGCCACAAATAGCACTAGGGGAAAAATAACAATTAATCGACGCATCGTTATACCTATTGAAACACTTAATCAAGCTGCGGCTCGGGCAGCTTCGCGCCGAGCCTGTTTACGGTATCGAGGATCTGTCGCTGCCAGTAAACCACCAGCGGTCATCAGCAAGCCACCCAACCAGAGCCAGCGAACAAAGGGCTTGTACTGCACACGTACAGCCCAAGCACCATTCCCTAGAGATTCGCCCAGCGCCACATAAAGGTCGCGGAACAAACCTGGATCGATATCCGCTTCGGTCATCACATTGCCTCGGGCAGGATAGAAACGTTTCTCCGGCTTCAGCTCGCCATAAAAATCGCCTTTATAAAGCACCCGGATAACCCCCATATCGGCGGTATAGTTAGGCCCCTGCTTCTTCTGCGCGCCTAAAAACTCAAACTGATATTCACTGAAATTCAGTACATCACCGGGCGCCATCCGCAGGTCACGCTCTTCGTTATAAACACTGACCATCAGCGCGCCAACAACCGTTACGGCAATACCTGTATGAGCTAATATCATACCGATATAGCTGCGAGACATACCGGTTAACGCTTTTTTCAGATGACTGCGGCCGGCTATTTTGCGCCAAAAATCCTTGATGCTGGTAAAGACCACCCAGAAGACTAAGGTCATTACACCGGCGACCGTCAGATTAAAGGTCTCAGCATAGAAGTATTGAAATAACAGTCCGGCGATTAAGCTCAGTACCGCGGGTAACCACAGCTGTTGCAACAGATATGTCAGTGAGGTCTCGCGCCAGCGAGCGGCAACGCCAACCCCCATCGCGCCAAGGATCAGCAACATCAAAGGTATAAACAGCGAATTAAAATACGGCGGTCCAACCGAAATTTTTCCCCACCCCATCGCATCTACGATCAACGGATAGATCGTGCCCAACAGCACCATCATGGCGGATACAACAAGTAAAATATTATTCAGCAACAACAGTGTTTCCCGAGATAATAATGAAAAGCTAGACTCGCTCTTCACATTACCCGCTTTAACGGCATAGAGAATCAGGGAACCACCGATGGTAATCACCAATAGTGCCAGAATAAAGTAACCGCGATCAGGATCAGAGGCGAAAGCATGCACCGAGGTCAACACACCAGAACGCACGAGGAAAGTACCCAGCAGGCTCAGCGAGAAGGCAAAGATAGCCAACAGCACTGTCCAACTTTTAAACACCCCACGCTTTTCCGTTACCGCAAGTGAGTGCACCAGTGCGGTACCCACTAACCAAGGCATGAATGAGGCATTTTCGACAGGGTCCCAGAACCACCAGCCGCCCCAGCCAAGCTCGTAATAAGCCCACCAGCTGCCCAAACCGATACCTAGGGTCAGGAAAGCCCAGGCGATGCTAGTCCAAGGCCGAGACCAACGGGCCCATGCCGAATCGAGACGACCTGTCAGCAGCGCTGCGATAGCAAAAGCAAAGGCTACCGAAAAGCCCACATAACCCATATAGAGCATTGGTGGATGAATAATCAGACCGATATCTTGCAGCAATGGGTTTAGATCGCCACCTTCAAGTGGAAACGTTGGCAAATGACGATCAAACGGACTCGAGGTCATCAGGGTAAAGAGGGTAAAGCCAACCGCTACGATCCCCATCACCGCTAACACGCGGGCAACAATCTCTATCGGCATGTTTTTACTTTTAAATGCTACCGCGACCGTCCAGCCACTGAGAATAAACACCCACAGTAGCAAAGAGCCTTCATGCCCTCCCCAAACCGCACTGACCTTAAAATACCAAGGTAATAAGGTGTTTGAGTTGGTCGCCACATACACCACGGAAAAATCATCGACGACAAACGAATAGCCTAAACAAACAATACTAATCGCCAAAAAGAAAAACATCCCCACCGACAAAGGCCGAGCATAATTCATCATCAGGGTATTGCCAATTGAAGCGCCCACCATCGGCACAACCGCCAGCAGAGCAGACATACAGAGCGCCAGAATAAGCGCATATTGTCCTAATTCAGGAATCATAGTGGCTGGGCTCCCTTAGCGCGCATCTGTTCCGGCATCTTACCGGCCTTCTCTAACGCTTCAGCCACTTCAGGTGGCATATAGTTTTCATCATGTTTGGCCAACACTTCAACCGCTTCAAACACGCCGTCACTATTCATCTCACCCTGTGCCACAATACCCTGCCCCTCACGGAAAAGATCCGGCAAAATACCGGTAAACGTAACAGTGACCTTATTGGCATAATCAGTCATATCAAAGGTCACTAACAAACTCTGGGTATCCCGTTTAACACTACCTTCAACCACCATACCGCCAGCCCGGATACGAGTACCTTCAGGTGCTTTATGTTCAACAATATCCGTAGGGGAATAAAACAGATTGATATTCTGATTCAGGGCATACATCACCAGCCCAACCGCCGTCGCGGCCCCGAATACAATAAAAAGTACGATGATCAAACGTTGCTTACGTTTAGGGTTCATGAGTTTTGTTTCTCCCTGCGCAGCCGACGGGCCTGCTCAGTAAAAATCTGACGCTTTTGCATCAACGGATTGACTATATTGATCACTATCACCACCAAGGCGATCGCATAACTCAGCCAGACATAGAGGCCGTGACCACCCATGTCGATAAATTCGGCAAACGATTCGAAACTCAAACTAATATCCTCAACCAGTGATCAGGGCGCGCACCCAGCTACTACGACGCTCACGCTGAATAATTTCATTGCGCAGCCGCAACATCATGGCGACTGCAAAAAAACAATAGAAACCGATCACCATAACCAACAATGGCACCCACATCTCTGCAGGCATCGCCGGGCGTTCGGTCAATTTAAAGGTTGCTGGCTGGTGCAGCGTATTCCACCAGTCAACGGAGTATTTGATAATGGGAATATTCACCAGCCCCACCAGCGCTAACACGGCTGTCGATTGCGCCGCAGTCCGTTCACTTTCGATGGCTGAGTTGAGAGCGATAATGCCTAGGTAGAGGAAAAACAGAATCAGCATCGAGGTCAAACGTGCATCCCAGACCCACCAAGAGCCCCAGGTCGGTTTACCCCAGATGGCACCGGTAGCCAATGACAAAATAGCGATAGAGGCACCGATCGGAGCACAGCATTTAGCGACCATATCGGCCACTTTCATCTTCCAGATCAGGCCAATCGCGCCAGCTACTGCCATCAACATATAACAGGACTGCGCCAAAATAGAGGACGGTACATGGATATAGATGATGCGAAAGCTATTGCCTTGCTGATAGTCAGCAGGAGCAAAGGCTAACGCCCAAGCAACACCAACCACGAGCGATAGGATAGCCGCTATCGTAAATATCGGTAGTAATTTACCGGTAATGTCATAACACCATCGGGGAGAAGCCAGTTGATAAAACCAACGTGGCATCCACTTCTTTTCAGCCATATTTCAACCTTTCGGGGATTTACCCACTCACACTAATTCTTAATGCTGCACCGATTGCCAACGGAGCCATCACCAACCCCAGAGACAACATGGCCCCAAGAATCGCCAGATACCCGCCTAAGGGTAATCCCGTCACTGCCCCCTGTACCGCCGCACTGCCAAAAATCAGCACCGGAATATACAGTGGCAGAACCAACAGTGAGATTAACACCCCACCCTTGCGCAAACCAACGGTCAGTGCGGCACCAATCGCGCCCACTAAACTTAAGGTAGGCGTGCCAAGCAATAGGCTCAGCACCAGTCCCCACATACCATCACCGGGTAAAAATAACATTACCCCCAGCAATGGAGCCAAAATAGTTAACGGCAAACCGGTCAACATCCAGTGAGCCAACACTTTTGCCAGCACCACCAAATAGAGTGGCTGCGGACTCAATAAAATTTGCTCTAAGGTGCCATCTTCAAAATCAGAGCGAAACAAACTATCCATCGACAACAAGGTTGCTAACAACGCTGCTACCCATACCACTCCCGGCGCCACATCAGCCAAAAAGGTTGGGTCAGGGCTAACGCCCAATGGGAACAGTGTTGCCACCATTAAAAAGAAAATCAGCGGATTAACCAGATCACTTTTACGTCGATAAGAAAGCAATAGTTCACGTTTCAATGCACCCCAAAACGGACCATCGACCCGGTATTCATTGAGCATCCCATCTTCCGCCGGTCGATTAGGCATAGTATCGCTCATAAAGTTCCCGCTAATTGATCTAGATTAAGCCGACGGATCTTATCACCCATAGCCAACTCGTGGTGGGTCGTCAAAATAACCGTCCCTCCCTGCTCGGCATGAGCCACCATCAGGGCTTCTTGTTCTGCCACACCACGTTTATCAATTGCCGTAAAAGGCTCATCCAGAATCCAGAGAGGCGCCCCACTCAAATAAAGCCGCGCCAAGCTAACACGGCGGTTCTGACCGGCAGAAAGCGTATGACAAGGTACATCCTCATAGCCGGTCAACCCCACTTTCATTAGCGCATAATCAAGCTTTTCTAACGCCATATCCGGGTGTAATGACGCATACCATTGAAGATTTTCTCGCGGCGTCAACACCGCTTTAACGCCGGGCTGATGACCAAAATAGAGTAACGACTCCCGGTAATCAGAAGCGCAGTTATCGAGATGTTCACCTTGCCAGTAGATATCACCTTCAAAATGACGCGACAAACCACTGAGAATCCGCAGCAAGGTGGTTTTACCACTGCCATTCTGGCCTTCTATCTGAATCACTTCACCGGCGTGCACATCAAAGCAAAGCGCTTCGAATAGCACTCGCTCATCACGCTCACAGAACAGATTCTCGATTTTCAGTCTTGGTGTGGACAACAGAACAACCTCAAAAAAAGCAAAACAGGCAATGCCGCCTTTATAATTAGCAATATCCGCCGAAAGCAAGGCATTATATACAAAATAAACAGCCGTAGTGCATAACTCGGTCAAAAGAACTATGAAGGTATGGAACCTGAGCAGGAAAATAACGAATGCTTAATCCACTGAGCATACAGAATCTGCAAAACAGCGCGGGAAAACCCCTCTCTGCCACCGAACTGGTGCGTACGCTGCCGCTCAACAGTCCGACCCAAATTAACGTGCGCCAAAGCAACCCCGATGCATCACGGCCGAATCAATTTACCTTACAGGTGCAGCTCGGTAGTCAGCTATATCAGTTAAAAAGTGATCAACCCCTACCGCCCGGCACCACAGCAACGCTCACCCGCACCGCTGCCGGGGAGTTACTCTTAAGTAGTAACGCAAGCCCCGCAAACACCGCGGCCAGCACTAACACTCAATCGCTGACGAATAACCAACAGCCAGTGCCATTGCGTCAGAACGGCCCACAAACGTCCCCTCAAGATCAACGGGGACAGCAAGCTTCGACGAACTCACCCTCCACAGCGACGATTCCTGCCCGCTCTGCGGCAGAACTCAACCGGCTATTGCCCATTAACCGCCCGGTTCTAGCAACCGTATCGGTGGCCGTTAGAACCGGAGCTGGCGAGGGTAACATTGTCGCCACCATCAATGGCCGCCCGTTTTCGCTAAACCTTAATCAATCTCTGCCCTTCGATGGTAAGGTGATGCTGACCCGCACTGCTGATAACCAGGTGCAGATACAGCCCATCACCTCACCGGCGCAAAACCAGAATCTCGCCCATACCATTAATGACGCACTACGTTATGTGCTACCAACCCAACAACCCATTGCCGACAGCCTGCTTAAACTGCAACAACTGAATAATAAAGCCGGTGGTGAAAAAAGCCCCGTTAACGGCATGATCAGCTCACTGCTATCGCTCTTTGGTGTCAAAACCGAATCGGCTGCTCAAGCTCAAGCCGGGGTACAACAGAACTTACTCAATGGCGGGCTATTCACGGAGCGCAATCTCGCCGACCCGCGCAGCCAAATCTCGACCAATGATATGAAATATCAACTGAGTCAACTGTTACAGCAGGCGGACAAGTTGCCCGAACAGCCACGACAACAGTTACAAGACCTAGTTAAAGGATTACTAAACCGCATCACCGCCAATCAACTGGATAGCATCCACAACACCCGCATCAATAGTGACGGGGGGCTTGAACGTTATTTTTCATTGGATTTACCGATTAAGAACGGTGATCAACTGGATAATGTCGAACTTAAGCTCTCGGAGCATCGCCGCCAACTGTCTGAAGATGAATGGCAACAGCTTTGGCGGGTTCGGTTACATTTTGATATGCAGGAAAAAGGCACCATCGATGCAGAGCTGGTGCTGGAAGATGAACATCAAATTACCGCACATTTTTGGTGTAGCCAATCCGCCATAGCGGAGGAACTGAATGAGAAGCTACCCAGTTTTAATCAGCAGTTGCACCTTCAAGGGTTCAGCATTCATTCCACCCATTGCAGTGAAGGCACCGCGCCTAAGGCCATCAACCAGGTTGAACAGTTAATTGATGTCACAACCTGAGCGAGTCATCGATGAATAAAAAAACTGAAGAGTATCAAAAAGCGATTGCCCTTAATTATGATCACCAAGGGGCACCAAAGATCACCGCAAAGGGTCAAGGCGTAATTGCCGAACAGATCATCCGGTTAGCCAAGGAACACGATGTACATATTCACGAAAGTCCGGAGCTGGTTGAGGTGCTATTGCGCTTAGAACTCGGCGATGAGATTCCGGAAGCACTCTATCGCGCCATTGCCGAGATCATCGCCTTTACCTATAAACTAAAAAACGAAACACCTTAACTAACGACCAGCCAGCGAGGCTAAACCGTTAAGGTAAAGCTGTTAGCTTTGTTTATCCGGTGCCGTTATCTCTTTATGCAACAGCGCCATCAATTCAGCCTCAGGCCGGCCGATACCGCAGTTCTTCACCAGATCATCGACATCAGCCCCCATCTCCATTAACCGAGCGGCCTGATTATAGGCCAGCACACCGGGGTCGCGATTAGCCAATTCCTGCTGTTTTTCAGCGGTAATATTAAGTTGATTTTCAACATCCATTAGACGATGACCCATACCGATGGAACTACTCGTCAACGCTTGTATTTCGTTGCGCAGCACATTAATTAATGCTTCATACTGGCGCTGATGTTGCTGCAGCTTCCGCCGAGCATTAATCGTGTATCCTACCGACACCGATGCAATCACGGCGACAACCGCCAGGGCAAACCAGATCATTCTATCTCCTCATCACTGATGCCACGCTGCATCCAGTTCATCTAACAGCGCCGGAATATTCATAATCGCGCACTGATGTGTCATACAGGTACCCAACAGCCACGGTCGCGATTTAGGGTTGTTATTCCAAGTAATGGACTCGGCTTCTATTGTTTGAGAACCAATCATCAAATCGATCGTTATCGCCCATCCCGAGTCTTTAAATTTTATTAATTCAGCATAATCAGCTTTATCAGGCTCATATCGTTCCGGCACAATCCACATGGCGGTATCAACCACCCGCACCAAAGTACCCGACTCATCATAACTACCCAAAATCCACTCATCATCATGATTCAGCCCCAATTTCATGGCTTTAATATCATGTGCACCTTGTAAATATTTAACGGGCAATGCGAGCTTAATGCCATACATTTTCACCAGTAGGCATTGTAACGGTTCCACCACGATTTCTGGCTCTGGCTCTGGCTCTGGCTCTGGCTCTGGCTCTGGCTCTGGCTCTGGCTCTGGCTCTGGCTCTGGCTCTGGCTCTGACTCTGGCTCTGGCTCTGGCTCTGGCTCTGGCTGAACAGTATTGGGCTGCTCGCCAGACATATCCAGTATTATTTCCATCTCATCGAGATCGACATCTTCCATCTCGGGACCAGCTTTTGGCAGCTCCGCCGACACCAAAGATGTCTCATTACCGCCTACCTCCGGCGTTTGCGCCAGCTCAAGCTCACCTTCAACGCTATAAGGATTACCTTCATCCTTAAGTAAGGTATCGAGATACTCTTTTACTAGCTGCTGCTGTCGATTTAACTGACCGTCACTCATCCTCTACTCCGTTCCGCCAAACCGCGTAATATACGGATATAAGCCTGCACACCCGGCATAGTCAGATCCAGCTCCGACGGTGTCACCCCTTTAGCACTGGCAGTAATAAACTTACTGTCTACCGGCACCACGGAAGCAGCCATATTATCCACAAAGCGCTGATGTAACTCTCGCAAACAGCTGACAGACGTTGGAACAGTACGGTCATAAAACGTGGGGATAAGGGTATAGGTTAGCTGTCGTTTTCTCGCTCGATTGATCATAGCGATAGTACGCAGCATTCGCTCTAGCCCTTTCAAGGCCAAAAACTCCGTTTGAACCGGCACCAACAGATGGCCACACGCGGCTAACGCATTGATCATAAGCACACCTAACACCGGTGGACTATCGATCACGACATAGTCATAGCGGTCTTTTACCAACCGCAGCGCTTTAGCAACCTGTAACCCCATGCCTTCTTGACCAACAGATTTTCGCTCCAGCGTAGCTAGCGCTGTCGTCGCTGGAATGAGGTCGATGCCTTCATTCGAGGTAGGCATTAACAACGGCTCAAGCCGTTTCATGTCGATCTCACCCGGCTGAAACAGGTCATAAACACTGTTTTCTAATTCATCCGGATCATACTTAAAATAACTGGTCATCGAGCCGTGAGGATCAAGATCGACCAATAACACCCGTTGACCGGCATCAGCCAACAACCCGGCTAATGTAACAGCAGTCGTGGTTTTACCCACGCCACCTTTCTGATTGGCTACCGCCCATACCTGCATTACTGCGGTGACTCCTGTGCCTGCGGAGAAAAACGCTCCGGCGACGTTAATGTTTCTGTATCCAGCGGTTGAGTCGCTTCTTGACGACTAAAACTAATCCGCCCCTGATCATCTTCAACCGTTTTGATGGCTGATTCAGGCAAACCGCTTTCCGTCAAAATAGTGCTCACCGCGTCTTCACTCACCTGCTCACTGCCAAAAGCAGAGACAACCCGTTGGGTTTTCCGATCTCGAGTAATCACAATCACGATTCTACGATTCACTCTGCGACCGTTTTCCGTGCCGTTATCACCCAATGGTTGATATTCACCAAAACCTACCGCAGCCATGCGCTGCGGCGGAATACCATTCATTTCGAGGATTCGCACCACACCGGCAGCCCTTGCCGCGGATAATTCCCAGTTCGAAGGGTATTGATCAGAAGAGATAAACTGATTATCAGTATAGCCTTCAACGTGGATAGGGTTATCATACTGTTTAAGTATTTTCGCCACCCGCTCAAACACCGGATCGGATGTGATCGCTGGTAATGAGCCACCTTCAGGGTAAACGAGATTGGCGCCCAACTCTAAGGCGACCCAAAGATTATTACTCTGCACCGCAGCATGCCCGGTGCGAATCAGTTTTTTAAACTGCATCTGCAGCTGCTCACCAATCGCTTGAAGTGCAGCGCTATTTTCCGGCTTTGGTGGCACGATTTTCACGATTGGGCTTTGCTGACTGGCCTCCCCTAAGGTTTGACCAACGCCAGCGGGATCAACTGTGGATTGTCTATCGACCGGATTATTAGAGGGTTGCTTAGCAAACACGCCGGCAAATGAATCAGCGACCTGGCGATACTTCTCTTCATTTACCGACGAGATAGCGTACATCACCACAAAAAGCGCTAACAATAAAGTTAACAGGTCAGCATAGGAGATAATCCAACGCTGGGAGTGTAGATCTTGCTCTTCGACTCGACGCCTGGACACGTTAAGGCCCCTGTTCCAGGTATCCTTGCAGACGTAGCTGAATGATTTTAGGGTTCTGGCCCTCGGCAATGGATAGCAACCCTTCCAGCATCATCTCTTGATAGTAAAAACGCTTCAATATCACCGCTCGAATCTTATTAAACAGCGGCAGAAACAGCAGGTTTGCAAGCGCCACACCATAAATTGTTGCGACAAATGCGGTTGCTATACCCGACCCTAAGTTAGCCGGATCTTGTAAGTTAGACATCACATGTATCAACCCAAGCACCGCACCGATAATACCCATCGTCGGGGCATACCCGCCCATACTCTCGAGCACCTTAGCCGCCTGCAAGTCACGATTTTCACGACTCACTAGCTCGGTTTCAAGGGTCGAACGAATCACATCCGCGGTGCGGCCATCCACCAACAGCTGCAAACCATTACGCACGAAGCTATCACTTTGGCCGGCAATCTCATCCTCTAACGCCAGTAATCCCTTACGACGCGCAGTTACACACCAGCTGACAATATTATTAATCCCGTCACGGTAATCCAAATCGGTTTTACCAAACACACTCACAGATAACTTAGCTGCTCGAGAAAGCTCCGCAGGGGATGATTGAATTAACACCGCTGCAAAGGTCCCCCCAATCACAATCAACAGGGCAGGAAGATCAAACAGCTCATCAAAACCACCGCCTTCGAGATAGTTGCCACCAAAAATGGCAATAACCGCCAGCAGTATGCCACTCAGACTCACTAGGTTCATTTGTGTCCCCAATGATTAAACAGTTGCCGGATAGTTTCCAGATTCAGCACCGCATCAGCCAGATCCGCTTGAATAACGGCTTTTGGCATACCAAAAATAGTACAGCTTTCTTTATCTTGCGCCCAAACCGTGGCGCCAGCTTTTTTCAACACCCGTGCACCATCACAACCATCAGCCCCCATACCGGTCATGACCAGCGCCAACACCCGCCGACCATAGCCTTTGGCCACCGAAGCGAAGGTCAGATCAACACTCGGTTTATAGGTCATGCGCTCATCGCTTGCGCGAATAATCAACTTGTTGGGATTGGCCGGATCTAAAATCATTTGCTGACCACCCGGCGCAAGATAAGCATGCCCCGGCTTTAACTTGTCACCATTTTCAGCCTCTTTAATCTTGATAAGACTTAAATCATCGAGACGCTTGGCGAAAACAGAGGTGAATGCTTTAGGCATATGTTGAGTCAGCAGTATTGGCACAGGAAAATCAGCCGGTATTTGCGTCAGAATAAATTGTAAGGCTGCAGGGCCGCCGGTAGAGGAACCAATCGTAACAATGTCACAGTCTGGAACAGAGACCTCCTTATCGCTTTTTTCCTTCCACGGGGTACTGATAACATTTGAAGCGGCACTCACCGAGGTTCTATTCGCCCTAATCGTAACAGACGATACTGGCCGAGGCGTGCGCCGACCTAACGCCAGAATTTTTTCGGTCAGTATGGTTTCTATATGACCAGACTCGGTGGAACCCGGCCCTGCAACCCAGGCCCGGGCGTCTTTTTCCATATAGTCAGCAGCCCCCTGGGCTAGCGCTTCAAGGGTGACCGAAGCACTACGACGTGTCAGCGACGATAACATAATCACTTGGCATGGGTTTTCAGACATAATCTGTTTTAACGCGGTGATGCCATCCATCTTCGGCATCTCCACATCCATAGTGACCACATCCGGATGCAGCGACTTCACTTTAGCCACCGCCTCTTCACCGTCTTTAGCCGTATCCACCACGACGATGCCAGGGTTACTAGACAGTATTTGCTTTATACGGTTGCGAAAGAAGAATGAATCATCAACAACTAAAACTCGAACTGCCATACGGTTATCCAGTATAAGTCTGCCGCGCGAACATAATGCTCAACTGGCGTATGCCTTCAAGAGGCTAGGAATATCAACAATCAAAGCAATCCGACCATCACCCGTAATCGTAGCGCCCGATAATCCTGGGGTGCCGTGTAAAACAGAGCCAAGGGGCTTAATTACAACCTCTTCTTGACCCACTAGTTGATCAACCACAAATGCGACCTGCATGGTACCAACGTTAGTGATTACCACATGGCCATTTTCAGGCAACGGGTCTTTCTCGAAGCCTTTCATCAACCAGCGTTTCAAATGAAACAGTGGCATCGCTTTATCGCGAACGATAATAACCTGCTGCCCGTCAACCATATTAATTTGTGTTAGATCAAGATTGAAAATCTCATTTACATTGACCAGCGGTAGTGCAAACGCCTGACTTTCAAGCAGCACCATCAAGGTGGGCATAATAGCGAGAGTCAACGGCACCTGTATTTCAATACGCGACCCCATGCCAAGGGTAGAATCGACATCTAACTTACCGTTGAGCTGGGAGATTTTGGTTTTCACCACATCCATCCCAACACCGCGACCCGAAACATCCGAGATCTGTTCTTTGGTTGAGAAGCCCGCTGCAAAAATCAGATTGTAACACTCATGATCACTCAGTCGAGCGGCTGCTTCATGATCAAGCATACCGCGTTTAACAGCTAGATTACGCAGTACATTGGGATCCATACCCGCGCCATCATCCTCAATCACCAGCAGAATGTGGTCGCCTTCTTGTTCAGCCGATAACAGCACATGACCTTCACGAGGCTTATCATTAAATTCTCGAACGGCAGGCTCTTCAATACCATGATCGATTGCGTTTCGGACCAAGTGAATCAGAGGATCTGCCAATGCTTCGACTAGGTTTTTATCCAGATCGGTATCTTCGCCGCGCAGTTCAAGGTTGACCTCTTTGTGCAACTGCCGAGATAGGTCGCGAACTAAGCGAGGAAAACGACCAAAAACCTTTTTAACTGGCTGCATCCGGGTTTTCATCACCGACATCTGCAGATCAGCCGTCACCATGTCTAATGACGCTAATGCTTTTGACATATCACCGTCGTCGACCTCAGCACCCAACCTAACCAAGCGGTTACGAACCAGTACCAACTCACCCACCATATTCATAATCTGATCTAGCAGACGGGTATCCACCCGAACATTGCTTTCAGCGACCGGTTTGTGGGGATGGGCTTTAGCTGCGGCTGCCGAGGCAGGCGCGCTCTCAACACTGGGGGGAGAAAAGGAGGTCGCGGGGGTCATCGGAGCAGCGCCAGTCGGTTTAGGCGTTATCGCCGCAAAGGCGCCTTCACCCTTAGACTGCAGATCATCTAATAAATGTTCGAATTCATCATCGTCAATTAGATCATCACTTACCGCTGAGGTTGGCATGACAGGGGAAGCCGGCTCAGTCGCACCCAGTAGCAGATCAAACTCATCATCGGCACGGGTATCAACAGGCTTAACGCCGGGTGCACCACCCGGGCCATGCAGAGTATCTAGCAGGTTATCAAATTCATCTTCGGTAATAAGATCTGAGACGGGGGCCGATATACCCGGTGCACCATGAGCGCCGTGCAATTGATCGAGTAGGTCGTCGAACTCATCTTCAGTAATAAGATCAGAGGCCCCTGCACTATTCGCACCAGGAACATCCGTCGCCAACCCCGCCACGAGGGAATCAAACTCTGCCGCAACAGAGACATCATCGGCTTTCGCCGGTGCGACTGGCGCTGACGACGGCATCGGTGCTCCAAGGGACTTGCCGGAAGCGATCGCATCTAAGCCGGCTAACAGCTGAGGATCAACCGGATCAGGATAGCTACCCTGCTTTACTGTCTCAAACATAGCGTTAATACTATCCAATGCTTGAAGCACTAGATCCATTAACGCTGAAGAGACTTTTAAAGCATTGTTACGCAACTGATCAAAGAGATTTTCAGCGCTGTGGCAGCAATCAACCATCGGATCGAGTTGAAGAAAGCCAGCCCCGCCTTTTACGGTATGAAAGCCGCGAAAAATAGCGTTAAGTAATTCACGATCTTCAGGATGTTGCTCAAGATCGACCAACTGCTCAGATAGCTGTTCTAGAATTTCTCCAGCTTCAACTAAAAAGTCTTCCAATATTTCCTGATCAACATTCAAGGACATTCGCTTTACCCTTCAAAAACCGAGGCTAGACAGGAGGTCATCAACATCATCCTGATTGGATGCAACCGCCCCTTGATTTCGCCCCTTCATCTGAGGCCCTTCGGCTTTAATCTCTGAACTCTCAGCAACCGATGGTTCGACTACTGGTGTCGCACAATCCGCAATCGGCAACGCACCGAGGCTATTCACCCGGGAGGCCACTGCCATTAATCCAACTAGTTTTTCTTCGATATCAGCCACCAGCTGAATAACCCGCTTAATTAACTGACCGGTAATATCTTGGTATTCCTGTGCGAGTAAAATACCCGTTAACCGTTCTTTTAGCTGGCCTAAAACAACTTTGTGGTCACCGGCATAGCGACAGGCTTTCTCATAGAGTGCTTCGAGTTGTGGGTGATCACTCTTAAGCGCCGCAAGGTCTTCAATCAGCTCTTGGCGTTGTAAGAAATCCTGCTCAATCGTAGCAACATGCTGCAATGCTTCGTCCACCTGATCAATGGTTTTATGGGCATTAGCTTCAGTCAACTCTATCACATAGGAGAGACGTTCACTGGCGTCTGAAATTGAAGCGATACGTTGTTTCGAATCTTGCAATAACTCGGTAGAACTAACGTCGTCGGTAAAGCCAACAATCGCATTGTGCACGGCCCGGGTGAGAGTTCCCACCTCATGGTAGAGTGCTTGATGACGCATCTCATTGAGCTGCTGTACCTGATCCATCGCTTGCGGTAACTGCCCTTGACTGAGCAGTTCAACAAGCCGTTCAGCACGTGTCTGTAGCTCTACTTCAAAAAGATGCTGGTCGTAATGTTTTTCAAAATCAGACATAAACGCCTCCTAGCCCTGCAGGCGCTCAAAGATTTTGTCAATTTTCTCTTTCAGTACCGCAGCGGTGAAGGGCTTAATAATATAGCCGTTAACACCCGCCTGTGCGGCCATAATGATTTGTTCTCGTTTGGCTTCAGCCGTGACCATCAAGATCGGTATATGACTTAACGAAGGGTCGGCTCGAACCGTTTTTAACAGATCAATGCCGGACATTTTCGGCATATTCCAATCAGTCACCAAAAAATCAATCCCACCGGCTTTAAGCACAGGCAGTGCGGTTGAACCATCATCCGCTTCGACAATATTGGTAAACCCTAAATCCCGCAGCAGATTTTTTATAATCCGTCGCATCGTTGAGAAATCATCTACTACCAGAATTTTCATGTCTTTATTCAAGACAATCCCTCCTAACTCGTTTTAAACGGCAAGTTATTCTTCAGACTCACCGCCACTCTTTTAAACGACCACGTAACCGTAATGCCGCTTGACTGTGTATTTGGCTTACCCGTGACTCACTGACACCAAGCACTTTACCTATCTCTTTAAGGTTAAGCTCTTCATCGTAATACAGTGACAACACCAGCTTCTCACGTTCCGGCAACCCCTGTATTTCACGGGCGATCGCCTTCATAAAATCTTTTTCTTCAAACTCGTCAGAGGGGTTTGGCGAATTACTCGCAATGGTTTCCCCCGGCCCCTCATCCTGCGGCCCCGTCAATTTATCAAAACTAAACAGACGACTTTCAGCGGAGTCTTTCAATAATGCATGATATTCACTGACACTGATATCAAGTTCAGCAGCAACCTCCCCATCTTGGGCATCTCGACCGGTACGCGATTCAATCGTCTGAATAGCTTCCGAAACCCGGCGACCATTACGGTGCACTGAACGGGGCGTCCAATCCCCTCGACGGACCTCATCAATAATCGAGCCACGAATACGGATACCCGCATAGGTTTCAAAACTGGCCCCTTTACTCGCATCATATTTCTTCGCGGCTTCCAGCAGACCGACCATACCCGCCTGAATCAGATCTTCCAGTACGACATTACTCGGCAGACGCGCCAATAGATGATGAGCAATACGTTTAACCAGCGTCGTATGCTGCTCAATAATCTCCTGACTTGACTGAAACTGAAGCTGATTATACATAGAGACCATACGTTACTCTGATAATTTATTCAGGCGCCGGCAATCAAACGCTCAACAAAAAATTCAAGGTGCCCCCGCGGGCTGGAAGGCATCGGCCAAGCGTCCACTTTAGTTGCCAACTGTTTATAAGCCAGCGCCGCTTTACTCTGCGGAAACGCTTTTAAAACAGCACGTTGCTGCTTCACTCCCTTCCTTACCGCTTCATCATAAGGTATTGAACCCAGGTATTGAAGCGTCACATCGAGAAAGCGGTCAGTTACCGTCAATAACTTGTTATACATATTACGGCCTTCCTGCTCAGTGCGGACCATATTGGCCAGCACCCGAAAGCGGGTCATCTTGTAATCCCGGTTGAGTAATTTCATCAGGGCATAGGCATCGGTAATAGACGTCGGCTCATCACAAACGACCACTACAACATCCTGCGCCGCTTTCACAAAACTCACCACCGCCTCTGAGATACCGGCAGCCGTATCAATTACAAGAATATCGAGATCATCGGCGATCTCACTAAATGCGTGAATCAACTCCGAATGCTCATGGACGCTTAATGACGTCATCGCTTGTGTGCCCGAAGCCGCCGGCACAATACGCACATTCGTACCGACATCGATCAGTAGTTCTTTTAAACCACATTCACCCGACAACACATCAGAAATATTACGCTGCGCTTTAACCCCCAGCAAAACATCTACATTGGCAAGTCCTAGGTCGGCATCCATCAATACCACTCGATGTCCCATCTCACCTAATGCGAGACTCATATTAACCGAGACATTGGTTTTGCCTACGCCACCTTTACCACCGGTAACGGCAATCACCTTAACCGGTCGAGAACTACTCATGGCGGTTTCCTGTATCTGTTAACAAATCAGCTCTCCCAATGCTCATCTCTGGCCAACCTATCCTGCTGATGCTCATGAAATACGCGACGACTACGGGTCGCTTTCTGCGCCGTGATCACCGCCCGGCTGACCAAATCCTTTTTATGCGCCACGTCAATATCATCCGGCACCCGCTGCCCGTCTGTGACATAACTCACAGACAAACCGTTTTCGATCACCAGATCGAGGGCTTCCCCTAGATTACCGGACTCATCCAGCTTACTTAGCACACAACCACTCAACCCCAAGGGAGCATAGGTGGCATAGGCACTTTCGATCACATGCCGCTGACTCGAGCAGGACAGTACTAATAACTTTTTCAGCCGCACAGAGACATCTTCCAGCATATTCAGCTGTGCCTGGGTATGCGGTTCATGGGCGTTCATACCCGCCGTGTCTATTAATACTAGACGTTTGCCTCGCAAGGAAACCAGTACTTCATCCAACGAATTGTTTTCATCCACGACCCTCACCGGCACATCCAGTATGCGACCAAAGGTAAGTAATTGCTCATGCGCAGCGATACGATAGGAGTCCGTCGTCACCAGCGCGACACTGGAACTACCATGTTTTAACACATAACGGGCTGCAAGTTTGCCAATTGTGGTGGTTTTACCCACCCCTGTAGGGCCAACAAATGCAATCATCCCACCACGTTCGACGAAATCTTCCCCCATCACTGGAATATTGTCACTAAAACGAGTCAGAGTGGAGCGCCAAGCATCATCCAACTCATCGGTATCAACCACCTTAGACGATAACTGGCGACTAATCTGCGGGCCTAATCCGATCCGCTCTAAGCGACGCTCAACTTTTACAATGGCAGAATCAGCCAATTCATGCTGAGGACGCCCCGCAGCTTTAGCGGGCTGAGCTTTTGCTCGTGCTGGCTGAGGCGAAGAGGGTGGACGCGGAGGTTCAGCCTTTTCCACCGTCTGGGGACGATTAAGAATGTTTTTAAGGGATTCGATTTCCTGCTGCAAAGCGGCAATCGCATCTTGCTCATTATCTCGATCAGGGGGGGACTCTGGTGCAAACTCATGGCGCTGCCGAGTAGGATCAAGCCTCGGTGCAGCCACCCGCGCCTTGGTTTCCTGAACATTCGGCGATTGATACTGGCGCCCTTGTTGACGGCGCTTTAGCGTATCGAGAATCTCAGTTAGCTCATCATCATCGTCATCCAGCTGCCGATTTTTTTGTCTAGGTTCCGGTGCACCTTCCTGAGCCGTGGCTATCCGCGCCTGCGCCTTGCGCAGCTCCTCGGCGAGGTTACTCTGCAATTTGGCGGGCTTAGGGGCTTCTTTACGGGCGTGCTCTGCTGATCGTTTACGCTTAAATTCTTGCTGCGCAGCTTCATACTCATGCTCATGGGCCGCCACAACTTCAACGCCACCCGCCACCCGATGATTAGAGACAATCACCGCGTCCGGGCCGATCTCGTCCCTGACCCGTTGCATGGCCTGCCTCATATCCGGAGCAAAAAAGCGTTTAACTTTCATAACCGTCTCTATTCATTACCCAATCAAGCACCGGCCTGATTCTGGCCACCCACCGTAGCAATAATCGTAACCCGTTTATTTTCGGGGATTTCCTGATAGGAAAGCACACTAATTTGGTGCTCACCATAACGTACAAACTTAGCCAACAACGGCCGGATTGGAGCCGCCACCAATAAAATGGAAGCCCGCCCTGCAATCTCTTGCTGCTGTGCCACCTCCGCCAAGGAGGTTTGCAGCCGTTCAGCCATGGTTGGTTCAATCACTAAGCCTTCTCCACCCTCACCCCGTTGCACAGAACCTAACAACAACTGCTCTAATTGAGGATCGAGGGTAATCACCGGCAGCTCATCGTCATTACCAACAATATTCTGCACAATCATACGCGATAAAGATATCCGTACCGCCGCCGTGAGACTTTGCGGATCCTGCGTCCGGGCAACCGCTTCAGCCAGCGACTCGGTAATGGTTCTGAAATCCTTGACCGGCACCTGCTCCATCAGCAAATTCTGTAGCACTTTTAACAGTGTACTCACAGAAAGCTTGCCAGGTACTAACTCTTCTACCAGTTTTGGGGACGTTTTTCCCAATAGATCCAATAATTTCTGTACTTCATCATGCCCCATCAGTTCATGGGAGTGCGCCTGCAGAATCTGATTAAGATGGGTTGCCACCACTGTACCGGCATCAACCACCGTATAACCGAGGGTCTGCGCTTGCTCCTTTTGGCTCTGCTCAATCCACACCGCATCCAAACCAAAGGCAGGGTCTTTTACATCGATCCCTTTGAGAGTACCAAACACCTGACCGGGGTTAATTGCCAACTCTCGATCAGGATAGACCTCCGATTCCCCCACAGACACACCCATTAGGGTGATTCGGTAGGCTCCAGGCATTAAATCGAGATTATCGCGAATATGCACTGACGGTACGAGAAAGCCTAAATCTTGAGAAAGCTTTTTACGCACCCCTTTAATCCGGTTCAACAACTGCCCGCCCTGCAATTTATCAACCATCGGTATCAAGCGATAGCCCACCTCGAGGCCGATCATATCGACCGGCATCACATCATCCCAGTCTAGCTCTTTCACATCCGGCTCAGGTTCCGCCTGCTTGGTTTTAGCCGCGCCCTCTTCAACCAACTCAGCCTTGGCTGCCAAGTTGCGCTGCTGAATGAAGTACGCGCCAATCCCGGCAGCAATTGCCAACGACAAAAACGCCACATGGGGCATACCCGGGATAGAGCCCATAATAAACAGAATAACAGCTGCAACGGCCAGTGCCTTTGGCGAGCCAAATAGCTGACCAATAATCTGCTGCCCCATATCCTGGGAAGAATTAACCCGGGTCACCATAATTGCTGCGGCGGTTGATAATAGCAACGAAGGGATCTGCGCCACCAGCCCATCACCAATGGTCAGCAGGGAGTAATAACGGGCCGCCAGCTCAAAAGACAGGTCATGTTGCAACATGCCTATACCCAGCCCGCCAAGGATATTGATCACCAGAATCAAAATACCCGCTACCGCATCACCACGAACAAACTTACTGGCACCATCCATCGAACCATAAAAGTCAGCTTCCTGAGTCACCTCTTGCCGACGCAGCTTGGCATCCTCCTGACTGATCAATCCCGCATTCAAATCGGCATCAATCGCCATCTGTTTACCGGGCATAGCATCCAAGGTAAAGCGAGCACTTACTTCGGATATACGCCCCGCACCTTTAGTGACCACCACAAAGTTAATGATGACTAAAATCATGAAGACCACCAGACCCACAACATAGTTGCCGCCAATCACCACTTCGCCAAAGGCCTCAATCACCTTACCCGCCGCATCACCCCCTTCATGCCCATACAACAGAACGACTCGTGTAGAGGCGACGTTGAGGGCCAAGCGCATTAAGGTGGTAATGAGAAGAATGGTAGGAAAAACAGCAAAATCCAGCGGCCGCATGGCATACACACACACCAACAACACCACGATAGAAAGAGCAATATTAAAGGTAAACAGGGTATCCAGCAGGAAGGGCGGCATCGGCAGCGTAACCATGCCGAGCACGAGCATGAGTAGAAAAGGGATACCTAAATTCCCTTTACTCGCTCCACGAACATTGTTGTAAATCGCTGCTCTGTCCATTACGCCCCAAATGAGATCTTTCCGCTGACAAAGCGTCAAAAAAACATCACAAAATAATTAATTATTTGAAGATTGAAAAATAACATTAATAGAAGGCTAAAAACATCAATATTTTGACGCTTTCATGGCCTTAGGGATAGGAATGCAAGAATCCAGCCATATATTTGCCGGAATTTGACCTAGCAGAATGATTAATCGTCCTGACGCAGCTCATCTGGAATATCCAGATCCTCAGAAACCGCTTTCGGTGCTGGACCCTGTTGACGCTTATGGCGTTGCAACTGAAACACATAGGCCAGCACTTCAGCCACTGCTTTAAATAGACCAGAAGGTATCTCTTCATCGACTTCAGTGGAGTGATAGATGGCCCGCGCTAAAGGTGGTGCAGAAAGTACGGGAATATCGTGTTTATCCGCAATTTCTCTGATTTTAAGGGCAACAAAATCCCCGCCTTTAGCCACTAAAAACGGCGCACCGCCACCGCCCTGATCATACTTCAAGGCCACCGCATAATGAGTCGGGTTGGTAATGACCACATCCGCCTCAGGCACTGCAGACATCATCTTACGTTGGGAGATTTCACGCTGTAGCTGTCGGATACGTCCTTTAACTTCAGGCTTACCCTCACTGTTTTTCATCTCATCTTTAACCTCTTGAAAGGTCATTTTGAGTTTTTGCGTGTAATCATAGATTTGAAAGGGCACATCGATAAGAGAAATCAGAATCATGGTGCAGCTCATGACCAGAAACGCCCAGATCACAATCTCAGTCGCATGGGACATGGCGGGAAAGATATCTTGTGACCCAAGCGAAAAAAGCGCGTCCTTAGAAGCCATCAACACCAGAAACGAGAGCGAACCGACCACTAAAAATTTAGCCAGCGCTTTAAACAGCTCCAACAAGGCCTTAAGTGAAAACATCCGCTTAATACCCGCCAATGGATCGATCCGACTAAACTTAGGCGCCATCGCTTTCATACTGACGTTCCAGCCACCCAGCGCGATTGGCCCCACAATTGCTGCAACCAATAACACCATAAAGAAGCCAATACAGGCATACAGCGCCTCAAACAGCGAATACCCTAGATGCATAAACATCGCGGCCGGATCCATTACCGCCTGTCGATCAAGACTGAAGTTAAACTTCATCATGCCGGCCATCTTATCCGCCACCTGCCCACCAAACATCATCGCTGCCGCTGCCGCTGACAACAACAGCACCGTCGTCGCCAGCTCTTTCGATCGGGCAACATCGCCTTTCTCTTTAGCGTCACGAAGTCGTTTCGACGTGGGTTCTTCGGTTTTCTCCTGACCGCTGTCTTCAGCCATCTACAACACCCCCACGCCAAGCACCTCATCGAGGTAATTAAATGCCACCGCTACAAAGCGCTGGTACTGACCTAAAAAGCCTTCCAAACTAACCCAGGCAATCACTAACCCCACCAGCATGGTAAATGGAAAGCCGATAGCAAAAATATTCAACTGCGGCGCGGCCTTAGCCATCACACCAAAAGCGAAGTTAATCACTAACAATGCCGTCACCGCCGGCAGCGCCATTAATAGCGCACTGGCTAACATCCAACTACCCGACTTCGCTATTGCCATATAACCGGCCACCGGCATCGGCCCCGCCGACACGGGCAAGACAAAGAAACTACGGGCCAACGCCTCAAACATCACCAAATGACCGTTAAAAGCCAAAAACAGTAGCATCACCAACATGAGATAGAGTTGCGATAGCACCACCACCGATACGCCATTTGCCGGATCACTGACAGAGGCAAAACCAAGCCCCATCTGTGAGGAGATTAACTGCCCCCCCAAGGAGAATATCTGAAACAAAATCTGAATAACAAACGCCATCGCCGTACCAATCAGCACCTGCTGCGCAATCAAAATATACGTTTGCAGCGACATACTGTCGATAACGGGCATAGCCGGTAAGGTAGGCAATAAAACGATGGTCATGGCTAACGCCAACCCCAGTCTAATACGGGCAGCCACCAGCTGGGTACCGATCATCGGCACCACCATAAAAAAAGACGCGATACGAAAGAAGGGCAGCAAGAACTGCGCAACCCATTGCTCCAACTGAAGGGACGTCAGTTGCAACATTTCTTACCCCAAATACAAGGGTATATTGGCGAAAATACTGTGGAACTGATCCATCAGCTGTCCCAGAATCCAAGGCCCTGCCCACATAATCGTTAACAGGGTCACCAGCAAGCGCGGCAAAAAACTCAGGGTTTGTTCGTTAATTTGGGTAGCCGCCTGAAAGGTCGATACCATAAGCCCCACCAGCAATGATGGCACGACAATCACCGCCACCAGCACAACCACTAAGAACAGTGCTTCGCCAAACAGATCAAGTGCCATTCCCGGTGTCATTAGATACTCTCCCAAGCGTTAAACGATGCCTTACGCGACCGTTGAAAAACCGTCAAACAACAAAGCTGCCCGCCAGCGTACCTATTACCATAGCCCAGCCATCGACCAACACAAACAACATAATCTTGAACGGCAGCGAGATAATCACCGGTGACAACATCATCATACCCATTGCCATCAAAACACTGGCCACCACCAAGTCGATCACCAAAAATGGAATAAACAGCATAAAGCCAATCTGAAAAGCCGTTTTCAGCTCACTCGTCACAAACGAAGGCACCAATACTGTAAAAGGTATATCTTCCGGCGTTTCGACCGCCGGAGTGCGGGAAATATTCATAAACAGATTAAGATCGTTTTCACGGGTTTGCGCCAACATAAAACCTCGAAACGGCAAGCTAGCCGCCGTTAACGCTTCCAGAGATGTAATCTCTTCATTTAAATACGGCTGCACCGCCTGCTCATTCACCTTATCGAGCACCGGCGACATGATAAAGAGTGTCAGAAACAGTGATAGTCCCACCAAGATTTGGTTCGAAGGTGTTTGCTGCAATCCCAACGCCTGCCGCAAAATAGCAAAAACAATGATAATACGCGCGAACGAAGTCATCATCATCAGAATAGCGGGCAGGAACGTCAGCAGTGTCATCAGCCCCAAAATCTGGAGCGTCACACTGTAATCGGCAGTACCATCAGCATTGGTTGTAAGGGTAACAGCGGGAATACCTAGATCCGCCGCGAAGACGGCACCGGGAAATAGAATCAATAGAAACGGTAATAGCAGAGCGAATAATCGTTTCACTCGGCCTCCTTACGGCTCAACACCTGCTGTAACTTAGCCGCAAACTCACCAGATGCAGCACCGGGTTCAATCAGAGGCTGATCATAACTTTGCAATAGATTAACCCGCCCAGGCGCCACCCCTAACAACAGCTGCTGTTCACCCGCCTGCACCAGCACCAGCTTTTCACGGGTCGTCAACGGCACCGAGGCGATAACACGCAGGGCCTTATTCTGCCCCGGCAAGCCAGAATACCGTTTCAGCAACCATGCCAACGATAGAATCAACCCCACCACTAAGATCAAACCGGCGGTTAACTGCATGATCGAGCCCGTATTGACGGGGTCGACCATCTGACGCGCCACGACACTCGAGGCTTTACCCGTCTCACCTTCCACTGCTAGCGCTAGCTGGCAACTCCCCGCCCAAAGCAGAAGAATAGCGGACAAACGGGCGCGCAAAGGGATCATCTTAGCTTATCTATACGTTCCTGCGGACTGATCACATCAGTCAGCCGGATACCGTAGCGGTCATTCACGACAACAACTTCACCATGAGCAATCAAAGTACCGTTTACTAGCACATCGAGTGGCTCACCGGCAACCCGATCAAGCTCCACAACCGATCCCTGATTAAGCTGTAATAGGTTGCGAATCGAAATATCTGACCGGCCCACTTCCATCGACAATTTTACCGGAATATCGAGAATCACATCCAAGTTAGGGTTATCCAGTCGTACACTGTCATCTCTCAACTCATCCAGATCGATGGCCTGCCCGGTTGATGCTTCAGACTGAGCCTGCTCAGCCATCGCAGCACCCCAATCGTCAAGGCCTTCTTGGCCTTGATTATCAATATCGTCATTACTCATGAGTGATATGCTCTGTCCAACGGTTTAGTCATTTTTACTCCGGCTGATAATTTTTACCGCCAGATTCCCTCGGGATGTACCCAGCTTACAATTAAATACCGGTACCCGCGCAGCCTTCAGTTTAAGTGTATCAGCGATATCGATAGGAATAATATCGCCAGCCTCAAACTGCATAATGTCGCGTAACTTCATCTTACGTTCGGCAATCACCACATCCAAATCGATCGGCGCGCCTAACATATCGTGCTTCAGTGAGGTCAACCACTGTTCATCCAACTCTTCTTCAGCGGGCTTATAACCTGAGATCAAAATATCTCGAATAGGCTCCAGCATAGAGTAAGGCATCGTCACATGAAACTCACCGGTGCCGCCCTCCATATCCACCTGAAAACTACTCACCACGACCACTTCCGAGGGGTTGATTACATTGGCCATTGCCGGGTTAACCTCATGTCCACTGACTTCAAATTTCAGTGGCATGACAGGCTCCCATGCTCCCTCAAGATCAATAAAAAACTGCCCTATGACCTTATTAATCAAGCGGATCTCAGTAGGGGTAAACTCCCGCCCTTCAATTTTGGCGTGCCGACCATCACCACCAAAAAAGCTATCCACCAAGCGGAATACCAATTTAGCGTCCATCACTAACAGCGCCGTGCCGCGCAAAGGCGACACTTTCAATAGGTTGATACTAGTGGGAACATAAAGGGTATGAATATAATCGGAATACTTCATAATCTGCACGCCACCAACCGATACATCGGCATTGTTGCGTAGCAGCGTAAACAACGAGATACGGGTATGACGGGCAAACCGCTCGTTAATCATCTCAAGCGTTGGCATCCGGCCACGAACAATCCGCTCGTGACTCGCTAGGTCATAGACTTTGACCCCGGAATCTTCGTCGACAACGCTTTCTTCAGTCTCAATATCTCCATCATCCACACCATGCAGTAGGGCGTCGATTTCATCCTGAGAAAGCAGGTCTTTGACTGTCATATATGCCTATCCATCACTGCATTACAAACCCGGTAAACAATATCTTCTCGACTCCAGGCTTACCAATTTTATCCTGCATAACGCCTTGAATCTCAGCCAAAGCAGCCTGCTGCAGCATCAACTTACCTTTCATCGTCCGCAACTCATCAAAAGACTGGCTAGAAAACAGCTGGTTCAATACGGAAACGATTTTCGGCATATGTTTGGTTAATGCAACCACCACAGCATCATCTCGGCTTTTGGCCTCGACATGCAACTGCATATAATGCGTTCGACCATCTTTACTCGGCACGACGACCGTAAAGTAAGGACTGCCCTCTAAGGTACGAATTTTGGTATATAGCGCCTGCGCAGGCTTATCAGGTTTGGCATTTTCGGCAACAGCTTCATCATCGGAGCCGCCGAGCAAGAACATCGCTACCCCACCACCGATAATGGCCGCTAGGAGGATCCCAGCAACAGCGATCAGGATCAGTTTTAACTTACCTGAGCCCTTTTTACCCTCAGCCGCCCCACCAGCAGCCGCATCAGTATTTTCATCAGCCATCATTAGCCCCACTGATTATCAGCCGGAAACCCGGCAAATGCATAAACATACAATTAAAGCCGTAATATAACATACTGATTCAACAGCGGAAGCAAGCGAGTCAACATTCAGGCGAATGTTAGCCTATCAAGCGTAGTAATCAACCAAAGAAAGACTCTCCGTGACGACAGACTCGACTCGACTCTCATCCGCATTATCATTTTGATAGCCCGCAAAAGCCGTTCCCGGTTCAGATTGATCCCGTTGCTGACCACCGCTCTGATCTTCTACCGAGGATTCCGACAGATTGAGCCCCTGCTCGGCAAACATCTCTCTCAACCTTGGCATATTCTGTTCTAATGCTTCGCGAACACTGCCGTGAGGGGTGTTAAACACCACGCTCACTTGATCGTTCTTTAGATGCAGCTTCACCTGCAAGGAGCCTAACTCCGGTGGATCTAACTGAATCTCAGCAAACTGACCATTTTTTGACGCCATTAACATCACCCGGTCATTAACGGCTGGCCCCCAACTTGGCATACCCGGCTTAACACCTTGAGGCATACTCGTCTGAAGCGGTTCCTGTACGGTACGAGTCGGCTTAGACAAAGCGGCTAAGGAATCGGCAAAACTCGTGAGCGAGCTCTCTTGTCGTGGTTCTTGCTTATTATCGACGCCTCGACCCACATCAATACCGTTCGCTTTATCCAACACCATTTTTGTTGCAAGATCATCTCGACCTTGAGATCCCGCGGCCTGAGCCATAGGCTGCTCGACACCCTGCCCCACAGGCTGAGCTGGCGCTTGACCAATAACCTGACCGGTTAACGGATTAACCGGCTGCTGCGGAGGTGTTATCGACGCTTGTGTCGCATCATTTGATTGCCGCACAGGTTGCGAAGGCGTTAACTCAGGCGACTGCAATCGAGCTAACGATTCACTCAATGATGTTTGCCCATCACCAATAGACACTTTCACTGCAGGCTCAACGGCCCGATCAGCCAGACCTTCAGAGCCAGGCGCAGCACCAATATCAGCATCAGGTAGTGATGCGCCTTGAGCAGCAGAAACAGCCGGTGCAACGCTTGATATTGGCGAATCAGAGCGCGATGCTAATGCGTTTGTTGTCGCTGCAGCAGGATTATCATTCTGCTGCACTCTCGCGGTACCTGCCACAGGCAACACCACACCAGTCACACTCTGCTCAGGCAGCACATGACGCTCCGCCATAGCAGGCCCTGAACTAGGCAGAGACTGAATCCGATTATCACTCTGCGGCTCCGACGGCGAACTGGCATGACCAGACGACTGCAGCCGCGCTAAAGATTCACTCAACGTCGCAGCAACAGGATTATCATTCTGCTGCACTCTCGCGGTACCTGCCACAGGCAACACCACACCAGTCGCACTCTGCTCAGGCAGCACATGACGCTCCGCCACAGCAGGCCCTGAACTAGGCTGAGGCTGAATCCGATTATCACTCTGCGACTCCGACTGCAGCCGTGCTAAAGATTCACTCAACAACGCTTGCCTGTTAGCCACAGGCACTTCTACCCTAGACTCGACAACTCGATCAATATCGACCACACTTTCAGTGCTAGATACCGAGCTAGCAGCTAAAGAAGCGGGCGCAACGAGGTTCGATGAAACACGAGGATCGGCAGCTTGCATATCTAGTTTACGTGGCGCAGCAACATCAACGCTCTGGCGTAGCTCAGAAGCACTACCAACAGGCAATATTGCAGCATTCTGTTCAGACGTTTGACGCTCTCCTGTCCCAGGCGCAAAACTAGGCTGAGGCTGAATTCGACTATCGCTTTGCTGCACAGGTTGCAAAGGAGTTAACTCAGACGACTGTAATCGAACTAAAGATTCACTCAACGATGCTTGCCCGTTAGCCACAGGCACGTCTACCCTAGACTCGACAACTCGATCAGCCCCAACCGCACCTTCGGCTCTAGACGCCGAACTCGCCACTAAAGAAGCAGGAGTAACGGGATTCTGTGTCGCACTGTTATCTGTCGCTCCACTAGCGGCTAACACCTGCGCTACTGATTCACCAGGGCGACTGGACGCCGCTACACCGTTATCAGCTAGACCGCGCTCAACAACACCAATCCTATTGAATTTATTAGGATTTTCGCCTTCAAAACTTTGCTGATTTGGTGGCGACTGAGGATTAATCTCAGCACTGCGATCCAACGACGCTGCCGCATTAACTATCACCTCAGGAGAACCAGACTCTCTCACTATAGACTGAGGCGACGATAAGGGGAGTTGAGATGAACGATTTAACCTATCAGATTCGTCACTAACGGGTGCTGTATTCGGCCCTGACGGAGCCAACTGACTTACAGGCTCTGTCGATGCCACTGTAGCGCTTTCGGATGCAGCAATTGAACTGACACGTCCCGCTGAAAGAGGCGCATCTTCAGCCAAAACAGTCACCTGCGGAACGGATCCAGCCTGACTGCTCCCCCTATCCGCAACGCTTGTCAAACGCTTCAAGGCTGAATCAACCGCCACCGCTAAATCGGCACGGCGATACTGATCTATCTGTTTCAGCGTTTCATCACCCGCCAAGCTGACGCTGGTATATTGTGCAGCGCTTACATCAGTTCTTAGATCAACATTTAACTCTGCGCTTAGTGCTGAAGGCGGCATTAACTCGGTATGCAGGTCGGCTTTAAGCGCCGATCTCTGTTGTTGCTTTAACTCGAGCCGCTGTTCTGTCATTTCGGCGGATTTGGCAGTCACATCAGCAACCGCATCGACAACTATCTGCGCGCCAGCCGCCTCGGTCATAGCGACCGCATTCGCTACGTTCATGCCGGCAGGCAATAATCCACCGTCACCCGGCAAACTCTGTCCGCTCGCCGATTGCCCTTGAATGCCTGAGCGTTGCTGCTGCGCTTGTAACATCGATTGATCAAAGGAGGCTATAACACTAACGCCTACAGCATTCAAAGCGCCCACAGGGGGCGTTTCAGTAACAACAGCCTGACTACTCGATACCGAACCAACACTCAGCAATGATCCGACCCCCGAAGCCGAAAACGTTTGATCCATACTGCACTCCTCGGCAGACTTATAACTACCGTTGAGAATGCACAATCAGTGCCACTTTGATAAGAGGAAAATTTATTAGATCAAAGGGGGACGAATTAACTGGGAACGCTCATCAAGTTCTTTCTGCAACTGACGTTCCGCTTCTTTAGATTCCTGCATTTTCAGCTTATCCACCAGCATCTCAACCGATTTAAAATGCTGATAAGCGCTTTGCCAATGGGTGGTAACTTTTTCAAGCTGCTCGCGGTCCATCTGCAACGCCTTTTCTTGCTGCTCTACCGCTACCCGTAACTTGTGCATAAAAGCCTGATGGGTGTGAATTTGCCCAGGGGAGATACCCGCCGCACCTTGCTGATAGAAGCTATTAGCATAATCGGAATAATAGCCATGCAACTGGGTTAACGTAGCCTCTCCCTGCTGTACTTTCGCTTGGGCTTGGCTTAACCACTGATCGGCCTGCTTACGTTTTCGCTCTGCAAGATCCAAGACAACCTGCAACCGCTTAGACCTTTTCATCAGGACGTCCTATTTCCCATAGCGATATTCTGCTGCCCCTGTTGCACCCCAGGCATACTGCTCGGGTTCGGCGTTAGCACCATCGCAAGATCCGTCAAACTCTTTTGAAAAGCATAGGATTCATTCAGGCCCTGTTGCAAAAAAGCATTCATCAAGGGCATCCGCTCTACCGCAAAATCAGTTTCAGCATCACTTCCCCGCGCATAAGCACCAATAGAGATAAGATCTTGATTCTGTTGAAATTTTGAATAGAGTTGTTTAAACCCCATCGCCGCTTGTAGATGATCAGAGCTCACCACCGAAGGCATCGCTCGGCTAATTGATTGCTCGATATCGATGGCAGGATAATGGCCCCGCTCAGCCAAGCTACGGGATAACACAATATGTCCATCCAAAATAGCCCGGGCCGAATCGGCAATCGGATCTTGCTGATCATCCCCTTCGGTCAGAACCGTATAGAAAGCGGTGATAGACCCCCCCTCTTTATCCCCATTCCCGGCACGCTCCACCAACTTTGGTAGCTTAGCAAATACCGACGGTGGATAACCCTTGGTCGCGGGCGGCTCACCCACGGCCAAAGCAATCTCGCGCTGCGCCTGCGCATAACGGGTCAAAGAGTCCATCAGCAACAAGACATTTTTACCCTGCTCACGAAAATATTCAGCCAAGCGAGTCGATAGCTGGGCCGCTCTTAAACGCATCAACGGCGACTCATCAGCGGGAGAGGCAACTACCACGGCGCGACGCATGCCCTCCTCACCAAGACTATGATCGATAAACTCTTTGACCTCACGGCCACGTTCACCAATCAAGCCCACCACCACAATGTCCGCCTCGGTAAACCGCGTCATCATACCCAATAAGACACTTTTACCCACACCACTACCCGCAAACAACCCTAACCGCTGCCCCCGACCTACACTCAAGAGCGAGTTAATGGCGCGAATCCCAACATCCAGCGTCTGTTTGATGGGTTGTCGACTGAGTGGGTTAATATTCCTGCCCTGCAAGGGCACCGTGGTTTTACAGCCGAGTTCACCTAGACCATCAAGGGGTTTACCGACACCGTTAATCACCCGCCCCAGCAACTCAAAACCTACCTGAACATCACTGCCGCCGACCATCGGACTCACTCGGGCACCAGGCGCCAAGCCTTCTAATTGATCAACGGGCATTAAGTAGATTCGATCACCAGAAAAGCCCACGACTTCAGCTTCAACCGGCTCACCATGGTCGGGATAGATAAGACAGTATTCACCCATCGAGGCCTTGATACCCACCGCTTCAAGGGTTAAACCGATCAGGCGGGTTATTTGCCCGTGGGCCACGGGCGCAGGAATGTTATATTTCAGCCCCTTTAAACGGGCCAATCGAGCATTCAGTTGATCACTCATGGGGAGCTGATGGCTCAACCTCTGACGAGACTGGCACCTCATCCTCCATCTGCGTCAATGCTCTGCGTAGCTGCGTAACCGCGGCCTCAAAACGGCGTTCAACCGTATTATCAAGCAGGCCATAGCCACTCACCACTTTACAACCCCCTCGAGCCATAGACGCCTCTTCAACCAAGGACCAACGTTCATTCAACGCCAACAAAGGTTCGAGGTTCGGCACATCATCTGGATGTAAAATCACTTTAATTTCGGCGCCGGTTTGTGGCAATTGCGCTACAGCATCTTCAACCGCTTTAATCACCGGGGCACTATCTAACTCAACCTGTGTACCGACCACCGCTTCACTCAGTTCAGTAATTAAATCAACGACTAGCTGCTCGACCTCCGCATTGATTTTTTGCAACGGCTGATCTAACTGCTGCTGCAAGTTTGTCAGTAACGCTAACTGCACATCGATTTCAGCACGCGCGGTAGCCAAGCCTTCTTTGTGCCCAGCAGCACGACCCTCTTCTAGACCCTTCTCCAAGCCTTCATCGCGGCCCTGTTGTAAACCTTCCTGATAGGCATCTTCACGGATTTTTTCGAGCTCGGACAGTGTGAGACGACCATCAACAACTTCCTCAACCACCTCTTCTGTCACTTTTTCCGGTTTTTGCTGCAAGCCAACTACATGCTTCCCCTGCACCACGGGCAGGGTCCATAATGCTGCAGCCCGCGCATCTTCCGCACGAATCCGGATTACCGATTTATCGATCGCCTTCATCTGCATTACATCATCTCTTCGCCGCCACTACCGAGCATAATCTCACCTTCATCGGCCAATCGACGGGCCACGTTGAGAATCTCTTTCTGGGCATCTTCCACTTCACTCACACGCACAGGCCCTTTCGCCTCGAGATCATCTCGCAACAATTCGGCCGCCCGTTTCGACATATTTTTGAAGATTTTATCCTGTAGTCCCGATTCCGCACCTTTAAGGGCAACCACCAGAGTATCGGTATTAATTTCACGCAGAATAACCTGAATGCCTCGATCTTCCACATCGATCAAGTTATCAAATACAAACATCATTTCAGAGATCTGATCACTGAGCGGCTCATCCACTTCGCGAATTTTCTCCATCAACTCTTGCTCAATATTATTATCGAAATAATTCATAATATTAGCCGTTGTTTGTAGTCCACCCAAGCTGGCGCTCTGACTGCTGTTGCCAGAGAACTGTAATTCAAGGATATCATTCAGCTCCTGCAGGGCGGATGGCTGGATTTGATCCAATGAGGTGATCCGCATCATAATCTCGAGACGGACATTTTCATCAAATCGTTGCAACACATGGGCTGCTTGATCTGGATCCAGATAGGCCATGACCACGGCCTGTATCTGCGGGTGCTCATAACGAATAATTTCGGCAACCTGCCGGGAATCCATCCATTTCAGGCTCTCTAAACCCGAGGTATTAGTGGTCATCAGAATACGATCAACCAACGTCTGCGCCCGGTCATTGCCTAGGGCTTGACTTAACATCTCTTTGATATAGTGATCGTTGTTAATACCGATACTGGTCTGATCGCTAATCGCTTCCATAAAGTCCGCCATCACCGACTCGACCGTCGACTGAGGGATATTATCGAGGTTACTCATGGTCAAACCTAACTGCTGCACCTCTTTCTGGCCAAGATAGCGCAGCACTTCGGCGGCATCACTTTCACCCAAGGAGATAAGCAACACCGCCGCTTTCTGGACATTTGTTAATTCAACACCGGATTCCGTTACCTGATCATTCATTCTCAATCACCCACTGACGGATAGCCTGCGCCACTTTGGCAGGATCTTCAGCAATCATGCTGCGAATCGCATTCATTTGATATTCATAGGTTTCATTCGGCGTCGGCGCCAGCGCATTATCGATGCCGCTAAAGGTCACATGGTCCGGCGATATACCGCTCATATCGAGGGATTCAAGCTCAGCAGCCATATCTGATTCAGATTTCGAATCGGATTCATTAGCCGCTGCTTTCTGTGCCGCACTAATCGCCAAACTTTTCATAATCGGTCGCAACACTCCAAATACCAATAACAGCACGAACAGACCACCTAACACCTGTTTCACCAGATCCAGCACCCATTCCTGCTTCCAGATCGGTACTTCTTCCTCCTGATAGACCTCAGGCACGGCAAACGGAGAATTGATCACGCTAACGCTATCACCCCGCAACGCCGAATAACCGACCGCATCCTTAACCAGTATAGACAATCGATCGAGTTCGTTCTGATCCCAAGCGGCCCGTATCTTTTCACCACCATTAGGACCTGCCGTCGGAATATCATCAACCACCACCGCAACAGAGAGACGGTTAATCTGCCCCATTTGATGCTTGGTATAACTGATAGAGCGGTCTAACTCATAATTACGTGTAGCTTGAGAGCGCGCATTTTGTGGCGCCGCGGGGCGATCAACAACACCCTCGCCTTGCACCGGCAAACCCGTACCACCCACTTCAGGCACCGCATTTGCGCCCGGAGGTTGATTCGACAAAGCACCCGGCACACCAGATGCAGCACCTTGCCCTACCGTACTTTCATCAAGCACCTGTTCACTGCGCAACGCAGGAAGGTCCGGGTTATAGATCTCATCGGTTTGCTCAACGGCGGTGAAATCAATATCAGCCGATACTTCAGCTCGGTAACGCCCTAGACCAACCACCGGTTGTAAAATACTGTTAACCCGATTAACTAGGGTTTCTTCGATTCGACGGGTATATTCAAGCTGTTTAGCAGCCAACACCACATCGGTATCCATATCTCGTGTATTCAGCAAGCGACCTTTTTGATCGACCACCGTCACATCTTCACTGGAAAGCTCCGGGATACTGGAAGCCACGAGATTAGTAATCGCCTCAACCTGAATCGCTTCGAGTCGCCGTCCCGCCACCAGATCCAAAAACACCGATGCAGTCGGTTTACGCTGATCACGAATAAATACCGACTGTTTAGGCAACGCCAAGTGAACCCGGGCGCTACGTACCGCCAGCATACTAGTAACGGTCCGCGCCAATTCACCTTCTAAACCACGCCGGTAGCGAGCGGTTTCCATAAACTGACTGGTGCCTAACCCCTGCTCCTTATCTAACAACTCAAAGCCAACGGTATTATCACCATTAAAACCTTCAGCGGCTAAACGCAAACGAGCTTTATGCAGATACTCTTCAGCCACAAGAATATTGTGACCCGTTGAATCAAACTTATAGGGGATACCGTTGAGCTGTAACTGTTCAACAATCGGATTTGCATCCGCATAGGAGATATTATTATAAAGCACCCGGTAATCGGGTTCTTGGGACCAGAGCACCACGGCGAAGCCGATCGCAATAGTGGCTGCCAAGCCCACCATCAGACCTAACTGACGCACCAACCCCAAGCGGTTAAAGCCAAAGGCTACCGAGCCACCTGTTGTTGTCTGCACTGCTGCGTTTTCCATCTAACCGTGCACCCTGATGCTACTTATACATATTATTGTGTGTTTCATTCGCATTAGATCGACATTTTCATAACGTCTTCATAAGCGCTTAACATTTTATTACGCACCTGGGTCAGGGCCTGGAAAGAAACCGAGGCCTTTTCCATGCTGATCATCACCTGATGGAGATCAACCCCCGCCACCCCTTGCTCATAAGAGGTCGCCAGCGTTTTCGCCTGCGCTTGAGCGTTATTAACACCATCAATTGCGCCTTTAAATAGATCAGCAAAGCTTTCACCGTTTTGCTCATCAGCGACACGACGAATTGCAGCAGGCCGGTTAATATCAGAGGAAATGCCCTGTTGGGCCTGCATTTTGACTTCACGCATCTGTTGTAAAACTGCGTTAATGTCTGCACGTTCAATCATACACACCTCGGAAATGGCAATATATTGACATTATAAGTTTGATCAGCCACTTAGCAAGCAACAAAACAAACTGTTCGCCAATTTTATGACACAAAACCGTGTCAATTTTCAATCTTAGCTATGTATAAAGCAAAAAACGAGCCATAAGGCTCGTTTGTTTTTTGACATGTTTAACCTATTTCTACCCCGGTCGCTCACCATATTGCAGCCGCACATACATCAGCGCTACCGTAATGGCATCACCTAGGGCGGTATGTCGCTCTAACATCGGAATATCGAGCTGCTTAGAGATCGTATCAAAGCGCAAATCGACATCACCGCCAACATACCGCCACTTTATGATGTCGTGATACACATGTGATAACTCGATCGCTTTACCCGGCAAACCGAAACCATAACGAGGCCGCAAATACTTTTCTAACATGCGCACATCGTAGTTAACGTAATAACCAAGAATCGGGCGATTACCAACGAACTCCAGCACTTTTTCCAGCGCTTCGTCCATATAGACGCCATCAACGAGGTCCGCCGCTCGAATTTTATGAATCTTGATAGAGTCGCCCGTCAAACTTTTCGGCGGCTTGAGCTTAATATCTAGCCGCTCACTGGTCATCACTTTGCGACCTTTGATTTTCACCGCGCCAATCGAAAGAATTTCGCCCTCTTTAACATTCAGGCTTGTGGTCTCGCAATCCAGAGACACCACCTCATCGCCATCATAGGGCTGAAATAGATGAGCATAAGGACCATTCTTATGATCCATCCGCTCTTTTATTTTTCTGATACTTCTGGGAATAATCATATTCCGTGTTAGCCTCCCAGGTGATACCTAAGCACAAGATGTTTTTTAAATCCTTTAACGATATGCATCCCATCCCGAAGCAAATCTTTCTCCATTTTATCCAATGATGACAGTTCAAGGATATTAGGCGTTTGGTCTACACCATCACTCGACTCGTCAATACGCTTAACCTGTTGCTTTAGGCGTGTCTGGATAAACAATGCCAACGCCTCACCCAATTCACGACCATGTTCAGGCTTCATCTCCCCCATCTCAACCAGCGCTTCGATACGCTTGAAGGTGTTGGTTTCCAATATTTTGAACTGCAACGCCATAGTACGTATACCGTGCACAATCGGAAAAATACCGGCCTTCTTCACATCCAGCTCACCTTTATCTTTTAAGTTACCAAAAAAGGTCAGCGGAGTATTGAACTCAATAGCCGCCCGGGCAAAATGGGAAAAGAAAACATCATTGTTCTGCAGATGACGCAAAAACCAGTTTCTTGACGCTTTAAAAAGCGCCGCATTACCCGCGACCGGATGAGCATCAACGGCAATCGCTAATCGCATCTGCGCCTCGCCTTCACACTGGTAAGACCAATCACTCATAGCTTGAGTCCACTGGCCAATCGACTTAACCCACTCTGGGTTAGAGACCATGATATTACCTGGGCATTTAGGAAAGCCGAACGAGATCAGTATCTCGGTAAAGCGCTCCATAGTCGCTTGCATCTCAGGCCAGATCAAACCATCACGATAGATCAATGCATTATCCTGATCGGTTTTCATGACCTGCTCGCCACGCCCCTCACTGCCCATCACCACCAAGCACACATGGGGCTGCATATCCGGCGGCACAACCAACCCGAAGAGTTTAGCAATCACCCGTTCATTCATGGCGGCAATCAACTCCATCGCAAAGCGCGCCTTAACGCCCTGCGACACCATCGCTTTAATCAGGTCATTTAATCCATGCGCCGCCTCATAGAGATCTTCAACCGTCTGCGCTCGCTCGATTCGCAAACCGATCACATGGGAATGACTGGAAAAATAACTCAATACATCGGTCAGTTCGATCACGCCGGTTAAACGATCACCATCCATCACCACGATTCGCTCTATGCGCTGCTGAGTCATAATAATCAGCGCATTAAACAGATAGTCATCCGAGGTTGTGGTAATCAGTCGATAACTGGCGATACCGGCAACACTGGCATCCAGCGCTAACTTATTCACCACCACCGCATCTAACAGATCGGTCCCCGTCACCATACCGTAACGATTACCACGTTTAACCAAGACACAATCGGCACGCTTCTCTCGCATCAGCAGCGTCGCTTCAGTAATCGTCGTTCCTTCAAGCACGATCAGCGGCTCACGAATCAGGCCGTCTTTGACCTGAGCCAGCATAAACTCGGCCATATCCTGATCGCCGCCCTCTTGGGCTTGGATCTCAGTCTTAGCGGAAAGGCTTTGCTGAAAGTAATCGGCAAAGCGACTATTACTGGCGCACAGATCGAGCAGCACACGGGTCGGCAATATATGGCAGATCGTTTCGTCGACCGCAATAAAGTTATGAATCGCCTTACCCTTAAGTGCCGACCAACCGCCAAAGTAGTCTTCGTTGGTATAGTGAACATAGAGGTGCTCTTGCGCCCCCTGCTCTTCTACTTCGTCACTCTCAGCGACCCGACCCTTTAAGATGACGTACACACCTTCAGGCACACTGCCCGCCGCAAGAATGGTCTCACCTGACTGGTAGTAACCAATATCCAAGCTCGAACGCAGTAGCTCCTGCTCCTTTGCAGACAGCAAGCTAAACGGCATATTCTCTATTTTGAAAGATGATGGCATCAATACTCTCCTCAATCCGCGGCGGCTTAAAGCATCTGATTAAAGGGTCAAAGAACCCTTTAGGCTGAAACTTTAATAACACTCAATCAGACTCGATAAAAAAAGGCGCGCCAACCTTCGCTGACGCGCCTTACATTGAATCAGATCTATTCAGATCTTAGTGCGCGTGAGCAACACCAGCACCACGTGGTACACGAATGTTCTCAACCATTTCCTGAATTTCAGCAGGTGGTGGCGGAGTCATCATGCAAACAACATAAGCGACGATGAAGTTCAGGATCATACCCACGAAGCCGAAGCCACCGGTGGAGATACCCAAGAACAGGTCATCTTTCGAGCCGCCCATGAAGGTGAAGTAGACCATATAAGCCATAGTAGAACCCAGACCCACAACCATACCTGCGATTGCGCCTTCTTTGTTCATACGGCTGTTGAAGATACCCATCACGATAACAGGGAACACTGAGGAGGATGCCAAACCAAAGGCCAGCGCCACCACCTGTGCCACAAATCCTGGCGGGTTAATACCGAAGTAACCTGCAATACAGATCGCCACAATCGCCGCAAGACGAGCGTACATCAGCTCCTGTTTCTCAGAGATACCTGGGTTGATACAGGTTTTCATCAAGTCATGCGCAATCGCAGTAGAGATTACCAACAACAAACCTGCCGCTGTTGATAGGGCCGCAGCAACCGCACCGGCTGCTACCAGCGCAATAACCCAGTTAGGCAACTGAGCAATCTCAGGGTTAGCCAATACCATGATGTCACGGTCAACATACACTTCGGTGACAAATGGAGCGCCTGGCGCCGGTGTTGGATTAACCTTAGCGTTTGTTACCGCACGCTCACCATGAATACCACGAGCCTCACCATCAAATGCTGGCTTACCACCGTCAAACGCTGAACCTGCAGAGTATTGTACTTTGCCGTCACCGTTATAATCGTGCCAGCCTAACAGACCCGCATTTTCCCAGTTCTTAAACCACTTAGGCATTTGCTCGTATTCAGTACCCACATTAGCGGCATCAGTACCGTTAATTGTTTCAATCAGGTTTACACGACCGAAACCAGCAACACCAGGGATAGTAGTGTACAGAATCGCGATGAAGATCAACGCCCAACCCGCAGAGGTACGCGCATCTTTAACACGCGGTACCGTGAAGAAACGTACGATTACGTGTGGTAGACCCGCAGTACCCGCCATCAGCGCCGCTGTCAGACAGAAAATGTCGATAGTGGATTTCTGACCGGAGGTATATTCCGCAAAGCCAAGGTCAACAGACAATTTATCCAGCGTTGCCAAAACAGACAAACCTGAATCCAGTGTCGCACCCAGACCAATTTGTGGCAGGAAGTGACCGGTAACCTGCATAGACATAAAGATCGCTGGCACCATGAACGCCAGAATCAGTACGCAGTACTGAGCTACCTGAGTATAGGTAATACCCTTCATACCACCCAATACAGCGTAGAAGAATACGATCGCCATACCGATGATAACGCCCGTGTTGATATCAACATGCAGGTAACGGGAGAATACAATACCCACACCACGCATCTGACCAGCAACATAAGTAAAGGAGATAACGATAGTACAAACAATGGCAATCACACGCGCCGTTGTAGAGTAATAACGATCACCCACGAAATCAGGCACGGTAAACTTACCAAATTTACGCAGGTAAGGTGCCAGCAGCATCGCCAACAGCACATAGCCGCCGGTCCAGCCCATCAGGTAAGCCGCTCCATCACGACCGATAAACGATACCAATCCCGCAAGCGAGATAAAGGAAGCTGCTGACATCCAGTCAGCGGCTGTCGCCATGCCGTTCGCAATGGGGTGTACACCACCGCCAGCGACATAGAATTCTTTTGTAGACCCGGCACGGGCCCAGATTGCAATACCAATATAGAGAGCAAAGGAGCCCCCTATAAAGATGTAAGTAAGTAGATCAAGACTCATATTCGTAATCCTCAGCTCAGCCGTTATTGTTCTTATTCATGAACATCGTATTTTTCATCAAGCTTGTTCATGCTCGCAACGTACATCCAAATCAATGCGACATAGACGAAGATTGCACCCTGCTGCGCGATCCAGAAACCCAGAGGGAAACCGAAGAACGGGATAGCGTTCAATTGATCAACGAACAGGATTCCAGCGACGAAAGACACTACAAACCAGACCGAAAGGTAAGTCATGATAATGCGTAGGTTTTCGGCCCAATAAGCCGAAGCATTGTCTTGTGCAGAAGTAGACATTTGCACCATCCTTATTTTTGTTATTGAAGGTTAAGTAAAAGTTGTGGACTGTTAGAATTTAACAAAGTGTTCTGGCAAAAAAATCCCCTACTTTGGTCTGATCAAACATCACCAAAACACCCTAAACAGGCCGCAGGCCATACCCTGCGCGCCTTCAAGCCATTTCAAAAAAACCGTTACAACTCAACAGACTAGACAAAGGTATAAGAGCGATAGGGTTCTCACCCCGAGTTCGGTTACACTAAGCACTCCAGCACCGTAACAACAGGCAGACCTGACTATGCTTTCTGGCGGCTCCATTATTCTTATTTCACTGGCCTATGTGGGGCTGCTCTTTGCTATTGCCTACTTTGGTGACCGCAGCGCCCAAGGACGCTCATACGCCAGCAACCCCGTTATTTATTCACTGTCTTTGGCTATCTATTGCTCCTCTTGGACCTTCTACGGAGCAGTAGGTCGGGCATCGGTCAGCGGCTGGCAATTTTTGGCCACCTATCTCGGCCCCGCCATTGTGTTTATTTTTGCTTGGCGGGTTATTGAAAAAATCATCTTGGTGAGTAAGCAGCAAAACACTACCTCAATTGCCGATTTTATCTCCTCCCGCTATGGCAAGAGTCAGGCACTGGCGGTATTAGTCACCATCATCGCCGTCTTTGGCACCATTCCCTATATTGCCATGCAGCTCAAAGCCGTGGCGATTAGCTATGACGCGATTGCTCCCGGCGCGACTGAAGCCCTCAGCAAGGGTAACGACACCGCTCTGTTTGTCGCCTTAGTCATGGCCGTCTTTACTATTTTATTCGGCACCCGGCATATCGATGCCACCGAACATCACGAAGGCATGGTGCTAGCGGTGGCGTTCGAGTCCATCGTCAAACTCACCGCCTTTATTGCCGTCGGCCTGCTGGTTACCTTTGAGATTTTTGATGGTGTGCCTGATCTGATCGACAATATTCGCCATCAACTCAACAACAATACTAATTTCAATAGCCCACTCAACGGCAGCTTTCTCGGCAATAGCTTCCTCACCGAGATACTGCTCGCCTGTGCCGCTATTCTCTGCCTACCACGACAGTTTCATGTCACCATCGTCGAAAATACCCGCATTGAAAATCTAAAAACCGCCCGTTGGCTCTTCCCCCTCTATATGCTGTTGCTATCACTGTTTGTGCTGCCCATCGCAACCGCAGGGATGACCCTATTCGCAGGCTCCGATATCAATGCTGATACCTTCTTGCTGATGCTGCCCCTGCACGAAGGCTTTGAAGATTTAGCCACCTTCGCCTTTATTGGTGGTCTATCCGCGTCAACCAGTATGGTTATCGTCGCCTCTATTTCACTCTCCACTATGGTTTGTAACGACATTGTTATGCCTCTGCTGTTGAGAGTTTCTTGGCTCAAACTATCTAAAAATAAAGATCTCGGCGCGATGCTACTTCGTGTCAGGCGAATCACCATTATCTGCCTGATGATCATGGCTTACTTTTATTATCGAATCCTGGGTGATCAAGGCACCCTGGCATCATTTGGCCTGCTGGCCTTTGCCGCCTCGGCGCAATTCTTACCGGGACTACTCGGCGGCGTCTATTGGAAAACCGGCTCGCGCCACGGCATTCTCATCGGCCTTTGCGCAGGCTTCCTAATCTGGCTTTACACCTTGGTGTTCCCCACCATGGCCAGCGCCGGCTTGATGCCCAACTCGTTTATCGAAAACGGCTTATTTGGTTATGACTTCTTACGACCCACACAACTATTCGGCATCACCGGTATGGATCCCCTCACCCACGGCACGTTCTGGAGCCTCTCGATCAACACCTTGCTCTATGTGGTGATATCCCGCTATAGCCCACAACGACTGGTCGATCGGATTCAGGCCAGCGCCTTTGTAGATGTTTACAGCAAAGACCTATCTGAACCCTCCCGGGTGTTCAGCCACGCCACCGTAGGTGACTTACAGATACTCACCGAGCGCTTCCTCGGCATTAGCCGCACACAGCACGCGTTTACTGGCTTTGCTCTAAAGGCGGGCATCGATCCACCACTGTCCGGCGATAAAGCCAGTGCCGAACTGATCCAATTTACCGAGCGTCTGTTAGCCGGGGTTATCGGCGCGTCCTCTGCCCGCATCGTATTGGCCTCGACCCTGCGCGGCAAAGATATGCAGATTGGCGATGTGGTCACCATCGTTGATGAAGCCTCGCAAGCGCTGCGCTTTAACCGTTCGTTACTGCAATCGACCATCGAAAACATCACCATGGGCATCAGCGTGGTGGATCAACAGATGCGTCTGGTCGCTTGGAACCGGCGTTATATTGAGATGTTCGAATACCCTAGCGGCCTAATCTGTGTTGGTCGCCCAATCGAGGAGATCTTCCGCTATAACGCCTCGAAGGGTGAATATGGCCCCGGCGATATCGAACAACAGGTTACAACCCGCCTGACGACCCTAAAAGAGGGTAAGGCTCACTCCTATGAACGCCACCGTACCGACGGTTCGGTATTAGAGGTCCGGGGCAATCGGATGCCCAATGGTGGTTTTGTTAACACCTATATGGATATTACCGAACATAAACGGGTGCAGGAGGCATTGCGGGAGAGTGAGCAAAATGTCCGTATCTATACCGATAATGTGCCGGTATTGATCGCCTTTTTGGATACCGAGCGGAACTTCCGCTTTATCAACAAAGCCTATGCCAATACCTTTAAACTCGATCGCCACAACATCGCCGGCGTTAACAGCGCCAGCACCCTATCTGCACAAGAGATTGAGATACGCCACCCCTATGTTGATAAGGTATTACAGGGTGAACGTCAGCGCTTTGAAACTCAAATCCCATCACCCGACGGCCAAGCCCGTTATGCGGAAGTAACCTACATTCCTCATATCAACGACAGCGGTGATCAACTGGGTTATTTCACCCTTTATCAGGACATCACCGAGCGTCGTAAAGCCGAGCAACTACTACAAGAAACCAACGAAAACTTAGAGCAGCGGGTACGCGAACGGACCCATACGCTATCAGTGGTTAACAAAGAACTGCGAAAAGAGAACACCATTCGTGCCCTCATTGAGGATGAGCTGCGACAGGCTAAATTTGATGCCGACGCTGCCAACCTAGGCAAAACCCGCTTTCTTGCCGCCGCCAGCCACGACCTACTGCAGCCGCTAAATGCCGCTCGATTATTTATCTCGGCCCTAGCGCAGCAAAAACATACCGAAGAAACCCACCAACTGGTTAACAACCTCGATGGCTCGCTAAAAGCCGCCGAGAGCCTGATAACCACCATTCTCGATATCTCTAAACTGGATGCGGGCGCTTTAGAGCCAAACCTCAGCCACTTCTCTATCAACGGCATGTTCGACAATCTCAGCGCCGAATTCACCGCCCTAGCTGAAGAGAAAAACTTGCAGTTTGATTTCGTTAAATGCTGCCAGACCATTCATTCCGATCAACAACTGCTGCGTCGAGTTCTGCAAAACTTCCTCTCCAATGCGATCCGCTACACCCAGCAGGGCAAAATCATGCTCGGCTGCCGCCGTACCGGAAAGCATCTGCGGATCGAGGTATGGGATACCGGCGTAGGCATCCCTACCGATAAGCTCAAAGAGGTATTTGAGGAGTTTCACCGCATCAACAACCCAAAACATTCTCAGGTGGATGGACTCGGCTTAGGTCTGGCCATCACCGAACGTATCGCCCGGATGCTTCACCATCCAATCAATGTGCGTTCATGGCCTAACAAAGGTACTGTTTTTAGCGTTACCGTACCGTTGGGCGATAAAACCAAAGCGGTTAAAGCACGCCCCGAAAAACGCGGCTGGATACGCAGTAAAGGCCTCGAAGGTATTAAAGTACTGGTGATCGACAACGAACCTAAGATTCTCGAAGGGATGGGCGCCCTGTTACAGGGTTGGTCTTGCTCTGTAGTTACGGCTATCTCAGCGGCGCAGGCTAAGGCGAATATTATCGAGCAAGACTTTGTGCCCGATATCATTCTGGCTGACTATCACCTCGATGAAACCCTCACCGGCGTCATGGCACTACAGGACCTCGCAGAGCTGTGGGACCATCCGATTCCAGCAGTGGTGATTACCGCCGACCGTACCGACGCAGTTAAAGAGGAGATCACCGCCAATCATGCTGAAATTTTACATAAACCCATTAAGCCGGCAGCCCTTAGAGCAATTATCAGCAAACTGATTGCCTCGGCAAAATAAGATCAACATGAACATTTCAACGCTATTGCCGACTAGACAGCGGCAACAACACTAAACAGCAGTACCAAAAAAAGCGCATCTACTAAACAATGCTAGTAGTGCGCTTTTTTATGCAGACTATAAATAGCCTAGATAATGATGCCGTTGGTTTAGCCCAACTCAGTCTTTGGAGGATCAACACAGAGTCTCTGTGCTGCAATTACAGCTTGTGTACGACTATGGACACCGAGCTTACGCAAAATCGCCGTCACATGAGCTTTAATGGTCGCCTCCGAGACATTCAGATCATAAGCGATCTGCTTGTTCAGCAAGCCTTCGGTCAACATAGTTAACACCCGGAACTGTTGCGGTGTCAGTGATGCCAAATTAGTGGCAAACTTCTGATCCTCTTCAGTCACGTCCACGACGCCCTCGGCGACTTCTTCAGGTAGCCACTCTTCACCTTCGAGTACCGTGGTAATCGCTTCAGCGATCACATCCAAGGGGGAGGATTTAGGGATAAAACCGGAGGCACCGTAATCCAGCGCTCGCTTCATCACCGAGGACTCTTCACTGCCCGACACAACCACCACAGGAATACCTGGGTTTTTGCCCCGCAGGAACACTAAACCGGTAAAACCGTTAGTCCCCGGCATGTGTAGATCAAGTAATACTAAATCAGCATCTGAGTGATTTTCGACCGCTGCCTGAACCGCTTCCAGAGAATCGGCTTCAACGATTTCAACGCCCGGAACAGCCTGAGTTACCGCCTGTTTCAGTGCTGCACGGAATAACGGATGATCATCCGCAATGATTATCTTCTGCGCCAGTTGCATTCAGCTAATCTCCCTCCTTACTCGCTTCCAATCTGTGAAAACGTGTAAATATATCTACTTATAAAGTGCAGCGTCTGATAAAACAGCCGCTTACGCCTGATTATATTAACACCACTTGCAAAGCAAAACTCCCCCCCGACCTTAAAAACCGGGAGGGAGCTTTGAAATTGTAGCCCTAAGTTAGTGCCTTAGCACATTTACTTACGGTTCATTCGGTGCTCAATCAGATCATCAACCACGGATGGATCGGCCAGGGTAGAGGTATCACCCAAGGCATCGAAATCATCTTCGGCAATTTTACGCAGAATACGGCGCATGATTTTACCTGAACGCGTCTTCGGCATACCTGGTGCGAATTGAATCAAATCAGGCGATGCAATCGGACCGATCTCTTTCCGCACATGCAGTCGCAACTCTTTCAGCAGCTCATCGGATTGTTCAAAGCCAGACTGCAGGGTGACATACACATAGATGCCCTGACCTTTCAGTTCATGGGGATAACCCACAACGGCGGCTTCAGCAACTGCAGGGTGAGCAACCAATGCTGACTCAACCTCTGCTGTTCCCATACGGTGACCAGACACGTTGATAACATCATCCACACGGCCAGTAATCCAGTAATAACCATCTTCATCACGGCGGGCACCATCACCGGTAGTGTAATAGCCCTTGTAAGTAGTGAAGTAAGTTTGGACAAAGCGCTCATGGTCTCCCCAGATAGAACGGCTCTGACCCGGCCATGAATCTTTAATGACCAAGTTGCCATCGGTGGCGCCTTCCAGCTCATGACCATCCGCATCCAGCAGTGCAGGCTGCACACCAAAGAACGGACGCGCCGCCGCACCCGGCTTAGCCGCAGTAGCACCCGGTAGTGGCATAATCATCATGCCGCCGGTTTCAGTCTGCCACCAAGTATCAACGATTGGGCAACGGCTCTGACCAATAATACGGTAATACCATTCCCAGGCTTCAGGGTTAATCGGCTCACCCACAGAGCCCAGAATGCGTAGGCTAGAGAGATCAGAATCACCCAGCACATCTTCGCCCTGTTGCATCAACGCACGGATAGCAGTTGGCGCAGTGTAGAACTGATTAACTTTATGTTTTTCGATAACGCGGCCAAAACGGCTGTTATCAGGATAGCTTGGCACACCTTCAAACATCAGTGAGGTAGCACCATTCGCCAACGGACCATAAACAATATAACTGTGACCGGTCACCCAACCAACGTCAGCGGTACACCAGTAAATATCACCATCTTTATAATCGAAGGCATACTCATGGGTCATGGCGGCATACACCATATAACCACCCGTGGTATGTTTCAGACCTTTTGGCGCACCGGTAGAACCGGAAGTGTAAAGGATAAACATCGGTGCTTCGGCTTCCATCTCTTCAGCCGGGCAATCGGCAGACGCATTGGCCACCAGATCTTCATACCAAACATCAACATTGTCGTCCCAAGCAACATCTTGCTCGACCCGCTTAACCACGATAACACTGTTGACGCAGGCTTTAGCCGCAGGATGTGCCAGTGCTTTATCAACGTTCAATTTCAGTGGTACTGACTTACCAGCACGCAACGAATAGTTAGAGGTAACCACAACCTTAGAATTAGCCCCTTCAATACGAGCCGCCAGCGCTTCTGGGGAGAAACCACCAAAAACGATAGAGTGCACCGCACCGATACGGGTACAGGCCAACATGGCCACGGCCGCTTCTGGAATCATCGGCATATACAGAGTGACCACGTCACCCTTCTCAACACCTTGCGCTTTCAGTGCGTTAGCAAATTTACACACGCGCTCATGCAGGTCACGGTAGGTAATGTTTTCAGAATCGCTGGGATCATCGCCTTCCCAGATAATCGCAACCTGATCACCACGGGTTTCTAGGTGACGGTCGAGACAGTTGTAAGAAGCGTTCAGTGTGCCATCTTCAAACCAGCGGATATCGACGTTATGCGGATCGAAAGAGGTATGTTTAACCTTGGTGTAAGGTTTAAACCAGTCCAGTCGCTTACCTTCTTCGCCCCAGAATGTATCCGGATCGTTAATAGACTGCTCATACATCGCTAGATATTTTTCATTGTTAATATGCGCAGATGCAGCCAGCTCTTCGCTAACCGGATATATCTTAGAATCGCTCATGTGTGATGCCCTTAGCTTGTTATTTATTCTATGCTGTGATCATGGCGGCTAAACCCTTAGACACCATGTCTCCCTATCCCTGCTCCACCGATATTATTGTTATTCGCGGCGAGATTTTTCAAGTTACTTTTCAATCAGCTCAGACTCGAATCGAGCCGTGCCGTTAAAATCGTTATTCTAGTGGTTAATGTTATACCTAAGGGACTAATTCTTCCTGAATTAGACATTGGTCTATCCGACGCAGGCCATTAGTCGTACAAGCCGCTTTTTATACAACTTTAGGCGTATAAAAAGCGGCTTTCTGGCCGATACACTGAGAGCCTAGCTTTTCAATTCTGCATCCAGGTCGATCCCTGCCTCACGCATCCGCGCCAGTTTATAACGCAATGTTCGAGGACTAATCCCCAGTTTTTCCGCCGCGTCTTTGCGGCTGCCATTGGTTTCTCTCAGGGTCTCGATAATGAGCTGAAACTCGTGCTGCTTCATATCGTTGCCCAACTGACTCGGCTCATCACCGGCTAAAGCAACTGCCTCGATTCGACCAGCCATATCGGCGGTTTGCATACTGCCGGGCTGAATATGTAGATCCGCGGCACCGATCAACGCCCCCTGCTGCAAAATCAAAGAGCGCTGGACAATATTATCCAGTTCCCGAACATTGCCGGGCCAGTGATACGCTTGTAAAACCCGTTGCGCTTCATCACTCAGCGATACCGCGGTACGGTTCATTTTGCGGGAATATTTTGCCAACAGGCGCTGCGCCAATGGCACGATATCACCAACACGCTCCCGCAGCGGCAACCACTGCAGAGGAAAGACATTCAGCCGGTAATAGAGGTCTTCACGGAACTTATGTTCGGCGACAAACTCTTCGAGCTTGCGGTTGGTGGTGGCTAAAATTCGCACATCGAGGTTAATAATTTTACGTCCACCGACACGTTCGACTTGTTGCTCCTGCAAGACACGTAGCAATTTAGCCTGTAGCCCCAAATCCATCTCGGAAATCTCATCGAGCAAAATCGTACCGCCGTTAGCCTGCTCGAATTTACCCGGATTGCTGGTATAAGCGCCGGTAAAGGCCCCTTTTTCATGACCAAACAGAGTCGCCTCAAGCATATTTTCGGGAATTGCCGCACAGTTGATGGCAATAAACGGCTTGTCGGCCCGGGGCGAGTGCACATGAATATACTGCGCTAACACCTCTTTACCGGTACCACTTTCACCGGTAATCAATACTGTTGAATCAGTTTCAGCAACCCGCCTGGCCACTTGCAATAGCTGCTTACTGCTATTTTCTTCAGCAATCGGTTGCAGATGATCCTGTTCATTAAGGTGACTGCCGGTATAACGCTTCACCACCTCAATCAAAGCCTCAGGTGCAAAGGGCTTCATCAGGTAATCGACGGCACCGCTGCGAATCGCATCTACCGCTTTATTCACCTGACCATAGGCCGTAATCAGCATCACCGGCAAACAGGGTTGAGCTTGCTGGATTTTCGCCAACAGTTGATGGCCATCCATGCCCCCCATATTGACATCACTAACCACCATATCGACAGAATGCTCGGCGATCACCTCGAGTGCTTGCTCGCCGGATTCGGCTTCGAGGTAATCAAAACCCGCCAATTCAAGGGTATCCACCAGCGCTTCCCGCAGATCGGCATCGTCTTCAACCACTAATATTTTCATACTCATAAACTATCCGATCCTGCCGTCATGGGTTAAGCGGTCTGTTTGATTATCGCGCTGATCAGCTACTTGGCCATCGGTCTGATAAGGGATCAGAAAAGCAGCCTGAGTGCCAACACCCGGCTGAGAACGCAGAATAAACTCACCATGATGCGCCTTAGCCACCACCTGAGCCACTGCGAGACCTAAGCCAGTACCATGAGACTTAGTCGAATAAAACGGCTCCATCACCTTGTGACAAAGCTCTGCATCCATACCCGGACCATTATCTCGCACCTCGATTCCCAACTTATCACCCACTAACTGAGCCTCAATAACCAGTTCACAGCCCTTACCGCCAGCCTGCAAACCATTGTTGACCAAGTTCATGATCGCCCCCAGCAACGAGTCTTTATTGCACTGCAACTGTAGTTCTGGCACCCGATTAATACAGTCGCAATCCGCATCCCAGCTTAGCAACGGCATATCCAGTGCATCTTCCAATTCACGAAACAGTTGCGCGATAGTGATACGATCTTCCAAACGGGTTTCGCCACGCGCAAAGATCAGCATATCCCGCACCTGTAACTCGAGGTTTTCCAGCCGTGACTTTACTTTACCGGCAAACTTAATTCGCTGTTCCGGACGCAGCTCAGGCTTCATCAGATGACCAGCATAGAGAAGTGCAGCAGATAACGGAGTACGCACCTGATGCGCTAAAGAGGCCATCATCCGGCCCATCTCAGAGAGCCGCTGATAATGGGCTAGGCGTCCCTGCAACAGGCGCGTATCGGTTTGATCGGTCAGCATTAACAACTGCCCCGCTTCATTCGCTAAAGTGCTGGTCGACAGGCTCACCCGGCGGCCACTCTTCAACGATACCTCATGGCCATCATCACTACGGGGGGCAAAGCTACGCTGGATAACCCCCACCCAGCTTTCATGTTTTAGTGGCAGCCCTAACAGTTGCTCGGCGGCACTATTACATTCGGCCACGCGCCCGCGACTGTCAATCACCACAACCCCGGCCGGCAACAGATCCAGCAGATCTTCCAAGCGCCCCGATAGGCGATCATGGGCCGCTTGTTTCTCTACACTCACTTGACGAATATCATCAAGCTGAGATTTCAGTTGAGCCACTTCCTGCTCAAGCTGAGCTATTTTAGTATCGGCGTCTGTCATCATCTATTTTCGCTGAATTCCATATTTACGCATTTTTTCCACTAGCGTGGTGCGGCGAATCTGCAACAAATCAGCTGCCCTTGCCACGACCCCGCCGGTTTTGTCCAGCGCCTGAGTAATAAAGGTTTGTTCGATAGCCTCGGTATAGCGCTTGAGATCCATCCCTTCATCCGGCAACGCCAGCACACCGGACTCAGTCTCGGCCAGTGCCTCTGTATCCTGAACAGCATCCGCCCCGCGATACAGCTCAGGATTCGGCTCATCAATATGGCGAAATTTCGCTGGCAGCTCACTGACCCCCACCACCGCATCAGGATACAGAATGGCCAGACGCTCCACTAAGTTGGCTAATTCACGGATATTGCCGGCCCAATCGTGCTGCTGTAACGAGCGAATCGCCGCCGGATGAAAACGAATACGGCCAAAACCATCATTAGCAACCCGGCGAGCAAACTCGTCCACCAATGGCGGAATATCTTCTATTCGCGCACGCAGAGGCGGCATATCGATAGGGAAAACATTGAGACGGTAATAAAGGTCTTCTCTGAAACTCCCATCGACAATCATCTGTTCGAGGTTTTTATGGGTCGCGGCGATGATGCGCACGTCGCAATCGATCGTGACACTGCCACCGACCCGTTCAAAGCAGCGTTCTTGCAGCACCCGCAGCAACTTAACCTGCATCGGTAGAGGCATATCACCGATCTCGTCTAAAAACAGCGTGCCACCATTGGCCAATTCAAACCGCCCCGCCCGGGAGCTAATCGCTCCAGTAAAGGCGCCCTTTTCATGACCAAAGAGTTCACTTTCCAGCAGGTCCGCCGGAATAGCACCACAGTTGACCGGCACAAAAGGCCCATTGGTACGCTTAGAGGCGCGGTGTAGATTGTTCGCGACGATCTCTTTACCGGTGCCGCTTTCACCGGTAATCAATACATTTACATCTCGCCCCGCCACCTGGCTGATCATCTTGCGCACCAACGCCATCGATTCACTGTGTCCGACCATCCCTTCAAATTGGCTAGCGACGGACTTAGGCGAAAAGAGGTCCGGCTGACCGGCATATTGCAACTGTAGTTGACGATAGATCAGCGCCCGGTGCAACATCACCGTTAGCTCCGTCAAACTAGCATCTGGATTTAACCGACCAATCACTTTTTCTTGCAGCTTTTCAGAGAGCTGGTCTAGCTCCGTCCAAGGGCTGATCGCAATCACCGGCAGCTTGTCATCAATCTGATCGAGTTGCTGCATCAGTTTTTCCACTGAAATCGGTAGCCCACAATGCCCCAACCAAACCACCGCTCGATCGCCCGGCTCGTTACTCTCTTGCAACCAAGACACATAGTCTGTGGTGATATGACGGATATCGGCAAAATCTAACCGCTGCGACAGGTGCCTGCGATTATCGGCATCATCATCGATATAAATAATATGTAACGGGCTACTCATAGGCTTACCAGATTAACAATCACTCGGTGTTGTGCCCAAACGGCTTAAGCCCTCAAAGGACAGAACATGACACAACAATACGTCAAATTTATGACATGCAGCGATAAAAGACAACCAAAGATGGTGATGTTTTTTTGACACATGCTTTATTGAGTCTCTATTCACGTGATAGAGCATCCATCAGACAACAAAAAACCGCCTAGTGGCGGTTTGGGTAATTAGAGTAAAACTGCACTGTTACAAACTAAAGCGCTATAACACAAAAGAGTACTTAAGCAGGCACATCCATCTGAGTCCAGCCGGATTTTATCTCTAACAGCAAGTTCATCACTTCCTGCACTGTCTCTGCGTCATTATCACGGTTAGCCTTAGAAATAGTACGTACCATATAGTCATACAGCGCATCGAGATTTTCAGCGATATCGCCGCCTTTTTCGAGATCAAGAAAGTCTTTCAGACCCAAAATAATATCGTTCGCTTTATTCAGTTGCTCTGATCGGCCTTGTATATCTTTACGCTCAATTGAACCCTTTGCTTTCGCTAACGCGGTTAATGCACCATCAAACAGCATGGTAATAAGCTGCTGTGGCGAAGCGGTCTGAACCGCCGCTGACAAACCGACACTTTTATACTGTTTCAAAGCATTCAGATTAACATTCATTTTTTTAACAACTCCAAAAACACTATAAATTATGATGAATATGTAAACGGTAAACGATCGGTCAGCCCTGTCAACGAATCGGCAGTACTACTAAAACTGGCAATAATTTGCTCCATTGCCAGGTATTGCTGTGTCAGAAGCTCACTTTTTATACTCATCTTACGATCAAGACTCTCTTGGTCATCAACGATACCATCGAGCTGATTATTAATACTGTCTTCTCTCGACTTAATCACCCCACTACTAGAGAGAAAGCTATCGATCAACAGTGACAATTCACCGGCAAAGCCTCGAGAAAAGGTAAAACTAAAACCCCCAGTGGTCCCCTCTTGCACCGTCAGGTTTAAACCATAGGGATCGGTATCTATTGCGGGCAGTAATACTTCGCCAGAGCCAAAGGCTGCCTCACCATTAATCGTACCAGTGGCATCGACACCCGCGGTAGAGATTGAGGCGTCCGACAAACCGGTTGCGCTGGCAAACTCGGTGCCTGCCGCATCGAACTCAACCTTTGAGGTGCTACCATACTGACGAGATTGCAGCTGTATCTTATCGCCATCGAGAACTACATCAACAAACGCATTGGCCCCTGAAATTGAATCATCATTATTGATCAATGATTGTAACTCTGCACGCAACTCTTCAGCGGTGTTAAAAGTACCTGCTAGTGTTAACGATTCAGAGGTAACACCATCGACCGTCACAGCAAACGAAAAATCGCCCCCAGGAGTGGTCGTATTAAATGCACTAAAATCTTGGTCGCTCAGTACTGACCCTTTAGCGGGTGAAGTCGTCACTGAGCCGCTGTAGGTGCCAGACACCGTTTTCGAGGCGTAACTACCAATCACCACATCGACGCCACTACTGGTTGAAGAAGTCTGAGGCGCAAAAATCGATGCGACCTTATCAAACTGATCCTTCATCGCGGCGTCAAAATCTTCAGAATCGATTTCAAGGGTTCCATCCAACGTTGTGCGAATACCAACATTCGTTAGGGCATTAAACTCGCTCACCCCCGGTACTGCATCAGAGATCATGCTACGAATACGCGCTAGCAGATTTTTAGCCGTACCATCCGTTGCCAACTCACCCTGAGAGGTCAGGTTGGTTTCAGCATCGGTTGTCACACCCGTCAATGATTTCATCGTGGTATATAAACTGTTATACCCATCAATAAAATTGCGAATCGCGGTTTCAGCGGTATCTTTCTCTTCGGAAATGGAAAATGTAAATTTTTCGCCCGGACTGGCCTTATTGATTGAGAATGACAATCCTTGCATTACGTCATCAATCTCATTGCTGTCGCGATAAACATCGAGACCATTCAATTTCAAATGTGCATCTTGACCCTGCTGAGTTTCGGTCACACCCGCCGAATAAGCAGCATTAAACTCAAAACCACTTAACCCTTCGGCGTCTTTACTAGCATCATCACTGGTAATCTGCAGTGCATTATTTTCACCCGAGGGGGCTGAAATCATCAGCTGATAATTACCGTCCACCAGCAACACCGATGCTTGCACATCAGAGTCGGCTTCGTTGATTTTATCGGCAATATCCTGCAGCGAATCATCTGTCGTAATGGCTACATCGATAGAGGTTTGACTCTCATTCTCGGCAAACGCGCTGGGCTCACCCGCCGCATAGGTCCAGGTGCCAAGACTAATAGTTAAATTACCGGAAACATTCAGTGCTGATTTTTTATCTGCTGCGGTAGTGCCAATCGCGAGAGATTGCGCTTGAGCCACCTCAATCACTTCAAGCTGATAACTGCCGACCTGCGCATCCGTACCGAGACTGTTGGGCGTAACAACATCTGTTTCTGGGAACGATACCGCTCGGGAATTAAAGGTGTCATTATTTGCAAGCGGTTCAAGCAGCCCCTGAAATTCAGACAAACTGCTTTTTAATGCGCCATAGGCTGAGATTTGCGCATCCAATGTTTCTTTTTTAGAATCAAGACGCTGTTGCTGGGGAGCTCTTTCGACATCAATCAACTGGTTAACCAGTGACACGGTATCGATACCTGAACCGAAGCCCAACGCGGAAACAATACTGGTATCCATAACAACTCCTATCATCTAAACGCAGCCACCGGCCGCCTATAAAACACTTTATTTAAAACAGTTTACACCGAATCAGGCATGATCGTTAAATATTAGCCCCATCATACCGTCAATATGCTTGGTCAGTTTCAGCGCTTCCTCGGTAGGAAACTGCCGAATCACTTCTTGGGTTTCGGTGTCCATCACCTTAATAACCGTCTCTTTAGTATCACTATCGACTGAGAAATTTAAGTTGCGCTGACCGTTATGCATAAACTCATTGAGCTTATCAACCATCGCTTCCAACTCTTCAGCACTCATCTCCTGCGACACTTGCGAATTTTCAACAGGGGATACGGCTTTTACCGCAGCGGCCTCACCCTGACGTACCGAGGGTGTTGGTGGCTGAGCCGCGGCTAACGTGTTGCCTGAATTCATAGATTCAACTGACATTTTCTTTCTCCTTAACGAAAAATCCCCCACCAACGGTGGGTGAGGGACTTTAACTTTCAGGGCTACGCAAAGAAGAACTCATAAAAGTAAAACAGAGTCCCTCTTAAGCACTTATTGTAGCAGTGACAACACTTGCTGTGGCGCAGCGTTAGCTTGAGCCAACATCGCAGTACCCGCCTGCTGCAGCACTTGCGCACGGCTCAGGTTCGCAGATTCTTCCGCAAAGTCAGCATCTTCGATACGTGACCGTGCAGCGGAAACGTTTTCGGCAACGTTAGACAGGTTGCTGACGGTGAAGTCCAGACGGTTAGCCACGGCACCGAGATCACCACGGGTGGAGTTGATTGTCTCCAGTGCGTTATCAATCACACCGATAGCTTTCTGGGCACCAGATGCTGTAGAGATATCAATGCTGCTCAGTGAAGATCCAAATGCACCATTCGAAGTAGTGTTCGCATCCAGTAGACCTGTTGCCAGTGCACCATTGGCTGTGACATCAACGCTAATTGGCGAACCACTATCAGATGTCAGTTTGACACCACCTACACCGTCAGCAATATCAGTACCTGCAGTAAGGCCAGCGCCGAGAACAGCAGCAAAATCCGCGCCGTTATCGCTAGCACCAGCATCATCACCAAAAGTAATCGAAGCTACATCACCCTCTAAACGCAGTTCACTACCGGAAAGTACAGCAGTAATACCTGTCTCAGCAGTTTTAGCATTAATCTGAGTAACCGTTGTCGACAGTTTCGCATCAGCACCAGCAGCGATTGTTACACCGTTAATAGTAAACGCAGCAGCTGTACCCGCGCCTGTTGAGTTAGTTGCAGTATCAATTTCAACCGATGTAAAAGCATTAGCTGTCACACCTGACTCATCACTAACGTCATTAATTGCAGCCACAGTATCTTGTAAAGCACCCGATTCACCGGCACCAACCTTCACGCCATTAATCGTTACATCACCAGCAGCCAACGTTGTTGTACCACCATCGGAGGCAGCACCTTCTATAACACCTGCAGCGTTGCTTTCACGGAAGCCTAATGCAGTTAAATCAGCCGAGTTACCAGCAGAACCTCGCTCGATAGTGATGTCATCGCCCGAATCTGAAGAAAGGGCAATAGACGCCTCAGCACTAGCGGCGATGGTACCGGCGGCTCCACCAACATCTGTGATACCAACACTAGCAACGTTTTCGGCACTAATACTCAGCTTATTGTCATCTGTAATAGAAGCACTGAGTAAACCACCACCTTCTTCATTTAATTTATCAACCAAAGATTCGAGGCTATCTGTATCCGTGACACTAATGGCCGCAGTGGTACCATCAAGCTTAGTCAGCGTTACTGTTAATGTGTCAGTCCCTTCAACTAAGATACCATCGCCCGCCGTAGTAGCAGTTAACTCTGCATAAGTAGAAGCCGAAACCCCGCTCACATTGGTATTAATCGCATCAACGAGTTCACCCACATTATCGGTAGCACCACTGTACGTTTCACCGATCGCCATAATAGACTGGCCATTAATCGTCGCTGTATTATTTTCAAGCGAAATACTAGCTTTGGTAATAGAGGCTCCCATTACATCCGCACTAGTAGAGCCCAGTCCCAATGATTTAGAATCCATTGCACCGATTTTCATTTCAATCGTCTGGTTGGCTTCAGAACCGACCTGTAACGTAACGCTGCCCAAGCTGCCGTCCAGAACATTCTGGCCGTTGAAACTAGTGGTTTCAGAGATACGATCTAGCTCAGCAACCAACTGCTTAACTTCCGCATCCATAGTTGAACGGTTACCGCTATCGTAGGTGCCGTTGGCAGACTGAATAGACAGTTCACGCATCCGCTGCAAAATGTTGGTTGACTCGCTCAACGCACCCTCTGCGGTTTGAATCAGTGATTGACCATCATTCGCGTTACGAACCGCTTGGTTAAGGCCGCTCACCTGAGAGGTCATACGGTTAGCGATGGAAAGGCCTGCAGCATCGTCAGAAGCTGAGTTGATACGCTTGCCACTGCTTAGTCGTTCCATTGCCTGATTTTGCTCGTTCAGAGAGCTCGTTAGGTTACGCTGCGCGTTTAACGACATGATGTTGGAATTAATTACTAAGCTCATGAGTTGTTCTCCTCATATCAACCAGATCTGACTGGCCGTTAATTTGTACATTGTCGGTACCGTTCTGACGCTTTATAAATCGGAGCGCTACCGGGTATGGAATACTTTATCGACCATTTTTTAAGATACTTTAGCGATTCTTTTGTGCTTTCCTTAGAGAATCCACAGACTTTCTTTTATAGTCTTTATCTGAACCACTTAGCGACTGCCTTAGTATGGCCAAGTATCTACTATATCGGCAGCCACTCAGCCTGCTTTAGCAAAATAGTCAGGATAAAATAATGTTTGAAATAATTCGCCAGGCATTTGAATTAACAAAACAAATGCTCGCCGCCGTAGAACAAAACAACTGGGACGAAGTGCAACGGCTGCAGCTAGCCCGACAGCAGCTTATGCAGCAGTCCGAAACGTTACCGGCACCGACGGATAAGCCAACATCCGAGCGTATCAGCCAACTCGTCATCGCCATGCAGGAGATGAATACCCACATAGCGCCCTTGCTGCAGCAGCGCCGCCAAGCCCTGATAAAAGAATCGTTACAAAACAATAAAGGCCGAAAAATGGCCAAGGCCTACAAAACCCCGTAAACACAAACCTAAGACGGTGAAGATTAGCGATTCATTCTTCATCGACACACTATGTTACGTATGATTACATTGGGTGATTTGTAGCGTTTAAGGACGATCCAACTACATTGAGCTGTTGCCTCACGGGTATAACGCGGGGATATCCGTCTTAATCTCGGCCTAGCAGGTCGGGTAATCGATCTTTTCCAGCGGCATCATCCAGATACCGCACAGGTATTCCCGCACAACTGATGCATTGAATAGAAATAGATGAGTATGTTTGACTTTTCGACAGGCGATACAGGCAGTCAATCTTATTGATCAACAGGTATGGTTTACGGTATTTGGCACACTTGGGAGTGGCAAACAGGCTCTAACGGAACCTGCTTTCTTCGGTAATATGGCATTCCATGCCCTCCAATGAAATATCATCACCTCCGGTACTGCCAGCCTGGCTGGCCAACACTCAGCTATTCTGCGATGTTATAAAGCTTAATTGATGTAATTAAATAGAGAGAGCGACGTCACACGACCAAAAGTTGCCTGTGCGGCTTCTAGTGTCACTTCCTGCAATTTAAACTCGCTAATTACCTCATCAAGGCTTGCATCAACTAACGCCGACAGTGTGCTTTCCGTCAACAGCTTAAAATCAAGGTTTGAACTCGTCGCGTATTCGAGCGTATTCAAGCGAGAACCCAACGTGGAGCGCGCCTCTAAAGTACGCTCCGCAGCCTCTTTAAATTGACTAATGCCTGTTGCCACCGCCTCATTTAACGCTGTGCGCTCTTCCTCTGTGGTCACTGGTTGAGCCAACACATTTGCAAGATCTATCGCGACTTCCAGCACATTCTTCCGCTCAGCCCCTGTATTAATCACGATAGTGTTATCTAACGGGTCAGCTGACACAGCACCCAGCTCAAACTCAAGCCCTTCAAACGATACCTTGTCACCCGGCACAAATGCAGCTGCATCGAGGGTATTTCCGCCGCTATCTTTAATCGTGTAGCTATAGTTACCCGGAGTGGCTTCTTCGATGGTCACCGCCAGATCCCCCAGCCCATTAGTGGCTTTCTCAAATTGATCTTCCGCCGCTTGGTTTTGAAACCCAGCCTCGGAGATAAAGCTATTGCCATTAGTTACTGACTGCCCAGCAAGCTTTACTTGCAATGGCCCTTCAACGGATTCAAACAGATACTGGCCTGAGTCATTCGAGGGTATAAACAAATTACTGCCGACCTGAATTACACGCTGCCCGTCATCACCCATATAATCATAGCCACCGCTGCCTGACTCGACATAGGGCTGCGTTGAACCTTTACTACCGGCAAACAGATACTCACCTTCAGAATCCTGAGTATTCATTAAACCGGCAACATAATCCGTTAACTGATACAGCTCGCTGGCAATACTGGCCCGATCCTGATCACCCAATACACCATTACCCGACTGAACGCCTAACTCACGCATCCGATCAATAGCTATATTGATATCATCCAAAATGGTTTCTTCCAGCTCTAAACGCCGCTGAGTAACATTGATGTTGTCATCATATTTTTCATTCTGCGCCAGCTCCCTTTCTAACTTGATAACCTGTGCTGCCGCAACAGGATCATCGGAGGGGTTTACCAGTTTTTTACCGGTCGAAATCTGCTCTTGCAATTTACCCAGATTTATCTGGCCTTGCTGCATGTTTTCACTGGCTTTCAAATACTGCTGTTGGGTTGATATACGCATGTTTCAACCTTCCTCTTAAATACTATTTAACAGACTATCGAAAATCGTTTGAGAGACTCTAATTAACTGAGCAGACGCTTGATAGGCTTGTTGATATTGCACCAGCTTGACCGCTTCTTCATCGAGGTTAACACCGGATACACTGTCTTTGGCACTCGTACTGGTATCCAGTACCGCTTTATTCGCCTGTTCAGAAATGACCGCCGTCGCCGTGCGGGTACCAACTCGCTCAACCAAGCTGCCATAAATATCCTGATAAGAGCCTCGGTCGAACAGGTTGCTTTGCTGCAGGTTCGATAGCGCTAACGCATTACGGTTATCGGAAACACCATCTTGGTTAAAGCCAAAATTAAAGCGATCACCTGCGCTTGGCATATTACTGATACTAACTGAATAACCCTCAAGCTGAATATCATCACCAGGGCTGTAATCATGGACAGTCTGTGCACCCAGAGAATCATCCAGCGTTAAAGCAATAGGCTGCGGGTTATCACTATCACTCATATCGTAAACAGTGAAGGTGGTCGTTGATGATCCCGCTGCCGGTGTATTAAAAACGATTTGTATTGGCGGACTAAGCTCGCCACCGGTAACCGCAATATCCTTGGGATCGGTCACCTGAGCAACCGCAACACCTGTACCCTGATTATTCGCATCCGTCGTAACCCGGATAGGGGATGCTAACGCTAACTGTCGCCCATCTTGAACCACTAATGATAGATCTTCAGCGCCACTCTTCACGGGCTGAATCAAAAACTGATCACCCTTAGCAAAACGGTTAGAGGTGTCGATGGTGACTTTCATACCGTCCACGGCAAAGGAGAGTGAACCGCTTTCTGCATCAAAGAAATATTCACCCTGACCCACCGCTGCGATAGCATCACCTCGATCAGCCGAGGTTAACGCTGTTGCCGGTGTCGGATCAGTCACGGCGGTTAGTTGATTAATAGATATCTGCTTGCCATCACTCTGACGTGTCAGAGTAAATTTATCGCTATCGCCTACATCTAATGAATAACCCGAGGCCTGCAGCAGCGAAACATCTTGAATTTCAACCCGTGCTGATTGTATATCAGAAAAATTATTTGAGTTTGCTGATACTCGCTGCTGTTGTAGAAAATCGTTATTCATATCGGTGAATAGATCACCACCGAACTCGTTATTGAGGTTTATCCCCGAGCGGTGCTGCTCATTCATGCTTTCAGATAAACCGATCGCAATTAATCCTAGCTCGTTACGTGCATCACCCAGTGCCTCGTTACGATACTGCAACAGGCCACCGATTTTTCCGCCGCTGACAGAATCGTTGATATTGATAACATTATCAGCGATAACCAAAGCGATCTCTTTCTGAGAACTATCAGGATTACCCTGTATCGCCACAAACTTCTCTGCAGAAGAACCAATTACCAACGGTTGACCATTGCCGATATAAATACTGTATTCATTTTCTGACTGATCGACCACCGTCACCCCAACCAGCTCTGAAAGCTGATTAGTCAATTCATCACGACGATCTCGTAGATCATTAGCAGAATTATTTGAGGCAGCAGCGACACGAATTTTTTCATTAAGGCCAGCGATATTATCAGCCAAGGTAGACACCTGACTGGCATAGCCTTCGAGCTGCTGATTAATAGTGTCTTCTTGCCCACGAATATTGGCATCGAGGCTATTAAAGCGCTGTACCAGCGCTTCAGACTGCGCCACAAAGAGTTCGCGGTTAGCGATAGAGGTGGGATCGTCCACTGCATTTTGCAATGCGCCAAAATAATCATCTAATGCTGCCGAAACACTTTGGGTCTCGCTGGCTAATAGATTATCCAGCCGCCCCGATAAATCAGCATAAGTAGATGTCTGGTTATAGGATGACAGGTCGGTCCACACCTGCTGGGTGAGAAACTTATCAGTAATGCGTTCAATATCCTGTACATACACGCCGGACAAGTCAGGACGAGCAACTAGATTAACCTGCTGACGGCTATAGCCGTCAGTATTCACATTACTGATATTCTGACCGATAGTACTCAACGCTGACTGATTCGCCTGCGTTGCCTGACTACCAATGCTTAATAAACTGGAACTGGACATATATAAACTCCCGGGAATACTCTATCGGCAAAGCAGGGAGCAGACAGGTTTCACCTTGATACTGCTCTCTATAGCGGCCAACGGCTAACTTTCTTTAGTGCCTGAACCGGCATTCAGGCCGGCCAGAACATCCCCATCAAATATTCGACTAATCTTCGCTGCATATTCAGGATCAGTGGCATAGCCCGCCTGCTGTAAGCCACTGAGATAGCGATAAGGATCGCCGGCTTGCTCCAATGCTTCTTGATAACGCGTACTACCGCGCAGAAAATCGGCATAATCTCTAAAGCTTTGTTCATAGGAGTCATACACCCGAAATGCTGCTTGTTCCCGCTGAGCAACCCCATCACGAAACTCGACGGTTCCCACCTGAGCTTTTTCACCCGACCAGCGGCTATCCGCTTTAATATTGAATAGATTATGACTCGTCCCTTCAGGGGTCTGAACCAAGTAACGTCCCCAACCGGTCTCTAACGCGGATTGCGCCAATAACACTTTAGGATCGACGCCTAACTCTGCAGCCACACTCTCAGCCAATGGCAGTAATGTCGCCACGAACTGCTCAGGGCTATCAAAGCGCTGCGGCTGTGATTCGGCCTCAGGCTTAAGTTGCTCTGTGGTAACACTCTTCACGTCTGTTTCGGGTGCGCTCACAGCACTCTGCTGCCCGTCCAGTTCCGCGGCTTTTTCGGCTGCCCGTGCCTGAGCTTGCGCCTGACCTAGAATAGCGGATGCCGCCATACTCGCAGCAGTATCGACGGTGCGATTTAACATCCGTTCCGACTCTGACAACGGCTTGAGGCGATTATCCTCTTCCTCTTCGCCCATGCGCGGATCGATATTGCCGCCCAGTTGCCGTACCAAGATTTCAGCCAAACCAAAACCTTTATTTTCGGCGATCTCTTTGGTCAGCTGGGTATCGCCCATCTGCTGATAAAACTCCACCTGCGGGCTGTTGAAATAACTATCCTCAGAAAAGCTGGCATTCGCCTCACGCATACTTTTGACCAACATATTAAGAAACAGCTGTTCAAACTGCTCAGCCACCGCCTGCAGTGCTGCTGGATCCTTGTCCTTGGCTTGCTGACGTAACTTATTCATCTCACCTAATTCGGTGAATAGCTGGGCATGTTGAGTCGAATCGGTTTTCATTGTCAGCCTCAGATCACAATCAATTCAGCTTTCAGGGCACCGGCTTGCCGTAGCGCCTCAAGAATAGCCATTAAGTCACCCGGCGCAGCACCCACCTGATTCACCGCTTCAACAATATCTTGTAGTGAGGCGCCCGGGGAAAATTCAAACATATGGCCACTGCCAGCATCCACTTCAATACCGGTGCGCGGGGTTATCACGGTATCACCACCCGCCAACGCATTGGGCTGATCGACATTGAGATCCTCGGTGATCGCAACGGTCATGCCGCCGTGAGTAATCGCCACCGGAGATACGCGAACATTCTGACCAATGATAATGGTGCCAGTGCGTGAGTTAATAATCACTTTCGCTACTTCCTGCGCCGGCTGTACCTCAAGATTTTCGAGCACCGAGAGAAATGATACCCGCTGATTAGGATCGCGGGGCGCTGAAACCCGAATAGAGGTTGCATCCATCGCTTGTGCCATGCCGGGGCCAAGCAAACTATTGACCTGTTCGGCGACTCGCCGCGCAGTAGTAAAGTCAGCATAGTTCAGATTCAGCACAAGGCTATCACCTTGGCCAAATGCATTGGGCACGGTACGTTCTACCGAAGCCCCACCCGGGATACGACCAACACTAGGAACATTCAGTGATAAACGTGAACCGTCAGAGCCTTGCACACCAAACCCTGAAACCACAAGATTACCCTGAGCGATCGCATAGATCTGCCCATCGGCCCCTTTCAGCGGTGCCATAATCAAACTACCACCACGCAGGCTTTTGGCATCACCGATAGTCGATACAGTGACATCAATTACCTGACCCGGTTTGGCAAAGGGCGGCAAGTCTGCATGCACCGCGACCGCCGCAATATTTTTTGACGAGGGGTTAATATTCGGCGGAATGGCCACACCGAAGTTATTCAACATATTGCGAAAGGTGGCCGAGGTAAATGACGTTTTATCACCCGTACCATCTAAACCCACCACCAAACCATAACCAACCAACTGGTTACTACGTACCCCAGCGACAGAGGTTAGGTCTTTTATGCGTTCAGCATTAACCGTGCCGCTTAACAACACGGCAGTTAAAGCGATTATCCAGAAACGAGTCATCATTTTTCTCCGCATCATTCGCTTAGAATGGCCACAATGGACCAATAAAGAATTTCGACAACCAACCCATCGAGTTGGAATCATTCAACGCACCCGAGCCGCTATAGGTAATCCGCGCGTCGGCTAACTGAGTGGAGTTAACAGTGTTACTACTGGAGATATCCTGTGGCCGAATCATACCGCTGACGCGGATATATTCATCGCCCTGATTCAGGGTTAACCACTTCTCACCTTTGACAATCATCAAGCCATTAGGCAGCACTTCATGCACTGTCACAGTGATATTGCCATCGAGGCTATTACTCATATCGGATGAGCCTTCACCTTCAAACTCTGTATTTGAGTCTCCGCTACTGATACTCAAAGGCTTACCTAAAATAGTCGGTTGCACACCAAAGATCGTAGGCGATGCCAGGGTTTGTGAGTTCGACTTATCCACCGAGGTTTTATTACTTTTCGTTGACGAGGTGCTCTCCTCCAAAACGATCGTGATAATGTCACCTACCCGATGCGCCCGGCCATCACCATAGAGACTATTACTGGTGGCGGCGTTAAAGATCGAGCCGGTAATTTCCCGTGGAGCCTGCATCGCCTGAGGGCGTACCGGAGCAAAGCGCGGATTATCAGGCTTAGGCGCGGTGCTCGTACAGCCCCCTAAGATCAGAGCGGCGGCCAGCATGATTAGGCGTAATTTCATCGGTTACCTCCTCTACTCAGGTTTACAGATTCTGCGTCACGTAGGACAACATCTGGTCAGCGGTGGAGATTACTTTAGAGTTCATCTCATAAGCCCGCTGAGTGGTAATCATATTCACCAGCTCTTCGACGGCATTGACGTTAGAGCCTTCCAACATGCCCTGACGTAACTGCCCCGTCCCCCCTTCACCAGGGTTTGACAGCGTTGCATTACCACTCGCCGCCGTCTCTAGGTAGAGGTTTTGCCCAAAGGATTGCAGCCCTTGAGGGTTAGCAAAGTCAGCCAGTTGCAGTTGGCCAATTTCCTGCGAGTCAGGACTGCCTTGCACCACCACACTGACCACACCATCCACACCAACGGTCATCGACTGTACTTCTGCAGGCAACGTCAAACCGGGCTCTAACAGATAACCTTCAGAGGTAACGATTTCATTATCAGAGTTCAGCTGAAACTGCCCGTGTCGGGTATAACCGGTTTCACCATTAGGCATGGTGATCTGCCAAAAGCCGCGGCCCTGAATAGAGATATCGAAGGATTCACCCGTCGTTTCCAATTCGCCTTCTTGAAACAGCTTTTGCGTGCCAGCAACCCGCACACCGGAGCCTAACTGTAAGCCTGAGGGCAGTTGCGACTCTTCAGCGGTCTGCGCACCGGGCTGACGCTGGATCTGATACATCAGATCTTCAAAAACTGGGCGATCTTTTTTAAATCCAACGGTACTGACGTTTGCCAAGTTGTTGGAAATAATTTTCAGGGAGGTATCCTGCGCGCTCAGACCCGTTTTTGCTACAAATAGGGCTCCATGCATACTTATTCTCCACCTGCGTTATTCATCATTATTCTGTTATTGAAGTGACAATATTTTAGTAGCCGCTGAGGAGTTCTCTTCTGCGGTCTTCATCATCTTCACATGCATCTCAAACTGACGGGCTAAATCGATAACCGATGTCAGCTCTGAGATCGAGTTAACATTGCTTGATTCAAGAAAGCCGGAACGAACTTTCACATCGGCGGCCGGCAACAGCGGCTGATTATTGCCGGCATGCATCATGCCATCCACGCCTTTAAACAGCTCACCCGCCTCAGGATTTACTAATTTAATACGATCGAGTATCGCCAATGCATTAGCCGCATCACCGGCAGGTCGGATGGTAATCGTGCCATCACCGCCTATATCCAGCTGTTCAAAGGGTGGCAAAGTGATCGGTACGCCGCCATTACCCATCACCCGATCGCCTGCGTGGGTAACGAGTTGGTTTAAGCTATTAATCTGCAGCTCACCCTGACGGGTATAGGCTTCATTACCTTCAGCATCCATCACTGCAATCCAGCCATCGCCATCGATAGCCACATCCATTGATCGCCCGGTCTGCATCAGCGTGCCCGTGGACATATTGGTGCCGGGACGTTCAGCCATGGCATATACCCTTGAAGCAAAGCCATCTCCTTCAACCTGCATCGCCCGTGCTTGGGCGAAATCAGCCTTAAAACCCGTCGTCGTCGCATTCGCAAGGTTGTTCGCGTGGGCTTGCTGAGAGCGCATATTTTCGCGCGCGCCGCTCATTGCCAGATACAACACTTTATCCATTGGATACCCCGTTTGCCGCCTTCACACTAAAACGGTCATCAATTGCCGCTTTAGTGGTTTAAATTCACTAACAGGTAAAATGCAATGCTTGTGCCAACCTGTCATTTAGACGCAAAAAAGGCGACCGAGGTCGCCTTAGTATCAATACACTTAAATCCAAGAATCAGATTTGGAGAATCGCCTGAGTCACAGTATTCAGTGTTTCCAGTGTTTTCGAGTTCGCCTGGAAGTTACGCTGTGCCTCGATCAACCTTACCAATTCTGTCGACAGATCGACGTTTGACTGCTCCAGTGCAGCAGAACGCAAGCTACCATTCAGGCCCGTACCCGGTGGGTTAAGGACCGCATTACCTGAGGTCAATGTTGCCCCCCACTCAGTATCACCCGCTGGCTGCAAGCCTGATTGGTTTTCAAAGGTTGCGAAGGCAACCACACCCAAGTTCTGCTTTTCACCGTTAGAGAAACTCGCCACCATTTCACCGGTTTCAGCAAAGCTCACACCGATCAAATCACCTTTGGTATAGCCATCCTGAGAGGAGGTTTTAACAATGGATGCAGAAGCAAACTGAGTACTATCGGACAGATCCAAGGTAATCAAGGTTTCAGTATTGGCGGGATCGGCCCCTTTAATCGTTAATTCTGGTGCCGTTGCGCCAACAGAGAAGCTTGTACCATTAACGCTGCTCAAAAAACCGGTAGTCGGATCGAAGCCCAACATTACCGCACCCACTTCACTGAGTGTATCGGTACTATTGACAGAAAAACCGGTTTCGCCAGGGTCAACACTCTTACCGATATCCAACAACTCAGTGCCGTTCAGGTAAGCATACATCTGATACTGACCACGGTAAGTGTTATCACCTTCATAGGTCTTTGTTGTATCGGCCGTCAACACCGCACTACTAGCCGCGCCGGTTGCCATATCGGTTTCTGTCACACTGAATTCAGAACCGATGTTGCCGTATTCTGCTTTAAAGCGAATATCCAGACGGAATTCACCACCTTCTTCAACCACGGAAACGGACTCAACATTCGGGTTACGATCTTTAATATCCGTTTGTCGAACTGAGATCAGTTCTGCAATTTCAGCGAGTGTTGGCGCCGTTGGGTTGGTCGAAATTTCAATCGCAACACCACCGATATTCAGCTCAGTATCTGCCGTTGGCACCGCTAACTTATAAGCATAGTTCTCGTTAGCATCCCGCTCAGTTGGCTCAGGAGTAATATTTACACCAGTGCTATCGCTGATATTCATATCACCGTAGCTACTGTATTTAGCATAGGTTTCAAAACTCACCGATCCCACACCCGCCGCTGCAGTTGCGTCTTGAGTAAATAGTAGCGTTGATGTATCAATACGCTTATCGGTATTTCGTAGGTTATCTAGGTCAGTTGCATCCGGTACACCTGCCGCATCAAAGCTCACGTTAACGCCACTGATGCTCAATGTATCAGGAAAGGTCACATCAACAGCATACACATCACGAACCGGGCGCTGCTCGACCATGTTGTATTTAACCGTATGCTCATTACCCAAACTATCAAAAGTCCGCACGGTGGTGCTGTAAGTGAAAGATGCTGGCACGTCCTTATCATACGGCGTACTTAACAGTGTCGGGTCGGCCGCATCGTTGATGTTAAACGACAGGCCAATGTTACTGGTCGCCTGAGGTGGGCTCTCTTTCTGATCCACTGCTAAGTTTTGAATCGGTAGACGATTACCTTCACTATCTAGACCATAACCCTGCAAATATTTGCCGGTTTTGGACACGACATAGCCATCTTTATCCAGCTCAAAAGCGCCGGCACGGGTATAAGTTACACCACCCTGGCCATCATCTAACTGGAAGAAACCAGAACCATTAATTGCAAGGTCCAAGTTGTTACTGGTGAACTCGGTGGTTCCTGCTTCAAAGTTTTGTGCAATATCCGTGACGGTAACACCGGAGCCCGCAACATTGCTTGAACCCGCCCCCACCACTGCGGTTGCATAGATATCACCAAACTCGGTACGGGAGGCTTTAAAACCAACGGTACTGGAGTTAGCGATGTTATTGCCGGTCACATCTAAATTAGTCGATGCCGCTTTCAAACCTGTTATCGCAGTATTAAAACCCGCCATGATATTCTCTCCGATTTAACCTATTCGTTTCACATCGCTAAAGTCGACTGAGCCCGCATCGGTATTTACTTTCATGCCGATACCATTCTGCCCCAGCGTGACGCTATTGACGTTATAAGCGATAAAACTGCTCGCTGTTTCGTAATTTCCATCAACCTGTGCTTCAGCAACCACTCGATACTCACCGGCAGGACGGTCCCCCGCACTCCAAGCAAAGTAATGGTCTCCGGCACTTTGACTACCCATCTCAACTTCATCGACCAGGTTATTAGCACTGTCATAGATAGAGACACGTAAATTTTCTGTGCTGACCGGCAACTCAACGATGCCGCGAATTTCACCCGATTCGGCCACCTTCGCCACATCGGTATTGGCATAAATATCCTGACCAATCATCGATGATGCCTGAAGCGCCGCCTGACTCGACAGTAGCGATGCAGACATCGTTTCCATCGTTGTATTCAGCTTGGCGATATTCTCAACCGTACTCATGCTGGCAATCTGTTGCATGAATTCGCTGGTTTCGGCCGGGCTGGTCGGGTCCTGATTTTGTAGCTGCGCAATCATCAGCTTCATAAACATCTCACTATCATCGTTACTCGACGTAGTCGATGTAGTGCTGCTCTGATTCTGCGTATTGATCTGATCGTAGATCGATTGCGTTCCTGAAACGTCGTTAACACTCATAACATATACCTCACATCAGGCTTTCTGAGCTTACTGCCCCAGAGTGAGTGCCCGTTGCATCATCTGTTTAGCTGTATTCATGATCTCAGCATTTATTTGAAAAGAGCGTGACGCAGAGATCATGTCCGCCATCTCCTCTACAACATTGACATTGGGATAGTGAACATAACCATTTTCATCGGCCATCGGATGATCCGGGTTGTATTCCTGACGCAGGGGCGCATCACTTTCAACAATTCCTGCGATCGCCACACCCTGCCCCGCCTGCACACCTAACGGCGCACTGCCTGGCTGAGTGTTACCCATCTGTTTCAATTCAAACACCGGCTTACGGGCGCGATAAGTTTCATTAGCACTGCTGCTAACACTCTCGGCATTCGCCATATTGCTGGCAGTGGTATTCAGGCGCACGGTTTGTGCGCTCATGGCCGAACCCGCAATATCAAAAACATTACCCAGAGACATGGTTATTCACCCTTAATCGCGCTGCTAAGACCTTTAAATTTTTTATTCAGAAACTCAAACGACGCCTGATAATCAATCGCATTCTCGGTATAGCGCGCCATCTCAGCCTGAACATCCACCGTATTCCCATCAACACTCGGCTGACTGGGAATCCGATACATCAACTCTGATGCAAAATCGGCGTTGATCAAACCACTATTGTGTCCCTCACTGGTGCGGCTCATTTTTAAAGGCTGCTGACCATGTTGAACACCTTGCAAAACACTTTCGAAATCGATATCCCGAGCTTTATAATTCGGCGTATCGCTGTTGGCAATATTGTTGGCTAGAATTTCAGCACGTTGAATTCTCAAGCCTACGGCTTGTTCATGAATCCCCAGTGCTTTATCAAAGCTAATCGCCATCAGGTTGCCTCAAAGTGTTTAGATACCCAGATAATGCAAAAGCGATACCAAAACTTAAATGTCATTTAAATACATAGAGTTATATTTACTAACAAGTAAAAGCGGCAATCGTTATCCGGGAAATAGCGGCAAAGCGGCAAGGTAAACGAGCAGGCGGCAATGTGAACGCCAATGCGTAAACAGACAGTATTGTTTGCCTAATGGTGCATAAGAACCGTCAGTCTCAGGTCTGAAACTATATGCGAGCCGCTTATGGATCAAAGGGATGTTCAGATTATTATCTTCGCCCACTGAAAAATCAGCAGCCACGCAAGTGCGGGCCCCGCTAAGGTCCGATTCAGTTTTGTAACTCAGTAAGAAAACACAGGAGAGCGTCGCAGGATTGTCGCCAGTACGCCTAGCTATTTAGCTTTATAGATGATGCCCGGACGGCAGTGAATCATATCAAACAAGGTATGCAGATCACCGATCGACTCTGAAGCTCCTAATAGCAGATAGCCACCGGGTTTAAGGGTCTTGTGAATTTTCATTAAAATATCGCGCTTACGTTCAGTAGAAAAATAGATCAATACGTTACGACAAAAGACAATATCGCACGGACCAATACCCGGGTAGGCCCCCAACAGGTTCAACTCTCTAAAGGTAACTTTGTTTTTGATCTTAGGCATCAGCTTCCAAGCATCTAATGCCGCGGGTTCAAAAAACGCTTTTAATCGGTCTTGGGACAACCCTCGCCCTAGCGCCAGCATCTCGTATTCAGCCAACCGCGCCTGTTCAAGTACTCGGGTAGAAATATCAGTCGCGACAATTTCTTCACCCAGCCTGAAAGTACCAGGATTTTCCTGTTTAAACTCATCAATAATCATGCTGATAGAGTAAGGTTCTTGACCGGTTGAGCAGGCTGCAGACCAGATTTTTAAACGCTGGGAAGAGCCATTGATGGCGAGCTCAGGCAGTAATTTTTGCTTTAAAATGTCGTAGGGGTGAATATCGCGAAACCATAGGGTTTCATTGGTAGTCATCGCGTTGATGACCTGTTCTTTTAGGCGACTATTACCCGGCTTCTTGAGCACAGTGACTAACTGCCCTAATGAGCCATACTGACCGTCAATAAGGATTTTACCTAGTCGGCTCTCCACCAGATATTGCTTATGTTTTGCCAGCAAAATACCGCACGCTTCCTCAAGAAACTGACAAAATTGGTCAAACTCTGATTGAGTAATCCTTATTTTATTATCCTCTAACACTCTTCCCCCATACAGGGTTGAATCACTCACCCCTCTACTGACTCTATTCGCTTAACAACGGCTTCAGCCAATTCATCCGGATTAAATTTACCGATAAACGCATCAGCACCAACCCGTTTGACCATCGCCAAGTTAAAACGACCACTTAGAGAACTATGCAACATAACATACAAGGACTTTAGGCGAATGTCCTCACGGATTCGCTTAACAAGGGTATAACCATCCATCTGTGGCATCTCAATATCTGAGATAACCATTAAAAACATATCGGTTACTTTTTGCTCTTTGTCAGCCAATTGAGTCAGCATGTCTAATGCCGCCTGACCGTCATTGGCCGTGGTCACATTGATATTAAGATTCTCCAGCGCCTTCTTCACCTGTGTACGAGCCACACTGGAATCGTCCACCACTAAAATACGATAGCCGGCAGCGCTTTTTTTAACGCTCTCAGTAATCATAGTCGACTTTACCTCGGTACTCACCGGAATAAGGTCAGCTAACACCTGTTCAACATCAAGAATCTCAATCAAACCACCCTCATACTGCACCACTGCGGTAAGGTAGTTCTTTTCATTGGTTTCAATCGGCGGAGGACTTACTTGATCCCACTTGGCCGGTAAAATGCGATCAACATTACGTACCAAAAACGCCAGAACACGACGGTTATACTCCGACACGATCAAAAAGCATCCATGGCGATCTTTAGCTTCAACTGGCTCACCACCAATGGCCTGCGACAGATCGATAACCGGAATCGTTTCGCCACGAATATGCGCCAACCCTTTCAAGGCGGTGGTCTGCTTAGGAATCCCGGTTAACTCAGGACAGGTGAGAACTTCACGAACTTTAAACACATTGATGCCATAAGTCTGGTCATCATTAAGTCCGAACAAAAGCAGCTCAAGGCGGTTTTGGCCTGCCATATTCGTGCGTTGGTTTACAGTACTGTTTATACCTGACATGATGCTCTCTGTACTAAGCGTTACCTGAACATTGCCAACTCGGTTGCAATGCGAACTTCCGGATTCAGCGTGAAAAAATATACATTCTCCACAATAATCACACTTATAGCGATGTTAGCGGTGCCAGTAAAGGGCGCACTGGCAGAAGAATCGAATTCAATTGCTCTCAAAGCGCAACATTACTTAGAACAACAGTATCAGGTTAGCCACCCAATGGCTCGTACTGTTGTCAACGTTAAACCATTAGCCAAGGCCCTCGATAAACGCCACTGCAATCAGCCGATAACCTTTACTCATGCGCCTAGCAGGGCAAACCGCATCTCGGCAAAAGCGATCTGCCACCGACCTGCATGGACCATTTTCATCACCGCCACCGTCGAACAATGGCAGCCCATTGTCATATCAAGTCGCGCCTTAACCAAAGGTACCATTTTGGGTGATTCTGATATTTATCTGAAAGCATTTGATATTAAACGGCTTACATCACCCTATTTTACCAACCCGGGCGAACTGATCGGCCGAGAGATGAAACGTTCGATCGCAGCCAACCAAGTTATCTCCCCCAACTTGGTTGAAAAAAAACTGCTGATCCGCAAAGGTGATGTCGTCTATATTCAGGCTAACAAAGGCCCAATGTCCGTACGGATGACCGGCACCGCACAACAAGATGGTGCCTTAGGCGAACAAATCTCAGTGATTAATAACCGTTCAGGCAAACAGGTTCATGGCTACGTTAAGAGCCAAGGCGTGATCTCTGTAAATGGCCGCTAAGCGCATCTCGCCGGCTGATATTTGAGCTGCTATACTGGGATCATAATTTTACAAATATCGTTAAAGTTTCCCATCGACTCGCCGATAGCTGTGTATAGAACAGCATGAGGACCAGAAAATGGTTATTGATATCACGGGCTTAACGTCTTCTTCACAGGCGGCTAACTCTCGTGCAAAGGTAAGTGAACAACCTGCGACCGAGAGTGGCAAATCGCAATCCCAGTCACCGACTGCGACAGAGTCTACTGTTTCGTCTGGTGTAAGCCTGAGCGATGCGGCACAGGCTGTCCAAAAAACCGCCGGCCAAGTGGTCGAAGAAGGTTTTACAGTGGACGAACAAAAAGTAGCTGATCTAAAAGCCGCAATCGACAGCGGTAGCTATCAGATTAACTATGAGAGCACGGCTCGCGGCTTATTTCAGTTAGAAAGTTTGTTGGATTAATTGATGCCAACGAATCTACCGCCGCTCGACCAAATTAATGCTCTGACGACTCAGGGCATTGGTTTTCTCACCACACTCAATGAACTACTTGATGCTGAGTATCACGCTCTGCAGCAGCGTGACGTGGCTGAATTACAAACATTGGTTGAGCAAAAAACTGCCGTGCTGCAGCAACTTGAAGAAAATAATCAAAGCCGTAACCAATTCTTTATCGCGGCGGGCATTACCCCCAATAAAGCCGGCTTAGCTGATTACCAATCTCGACTCAATGAAGCAGACGCTCACGCGTTCAAACACGGTTGGAGTGAGCTCGAAATAGTTTTGCGACAGGTCAATGACAAGAATAAGCGTAATGAAATCGTCATCAGCCGTAACAGTCGCAACCTAGAACAGCTCATGAGTATTCTGCGTGGACAGAACCAGAAAAACACACTCTATAATCAGAGTGGTGGAAAAGGTAACTACGCCGCACAAAACAGTCTCGGAAAAGCCTGATTTTTTAGCATTTCCCCGTGACCTCCGCCCTCGGAACAAGTAGAATTCACGCCACTGTCTCCCCAGTTCATTCGATCAAATCGAGCCTTGCTAAGGCTTTGAGCGGGATTACATATGCATAACCTTGACCTATGCATCGGGACATCAAAACGTGTATGGGGATGTAGCTCAGCTGGATAGAGCAGCCCCCTCCTAAGGGGCAGGTCGGGGGTTCAATTCCCTCCATCCTCACCATACATTATTGCTTTTTACCGTTCACCATCCTAATAACATAACCCCAGATACCATCACGCATCCGTGTCTGCCAACATTTTATCGAAAATATCGACGCTAGATATAACTGTCTCGGTCGCACAATAAAAAGCGGACAATAGGAATACCGGCTATAGAGATTACCGTTCCCCTCCGTTAACTGTTAGAATCCTGCTCCCGTCGCGTAATGGCGCAATTCGATGACACAATCACCAGGAGTCACCCATGTCTAAATGTTTCTATAAAGGTACTCCCGATATCATGGGTAACTACGGTAAAAGCGGTTATAACACCAAAGCAAAAGTGAAAATGGGGAGTGAGATCAGCCCATTGCTCGTGAACGTGACCTCTGAATTGCGGCAACAGGAAGTCGAGGCGCTTGCCGCTGAGCATGATCTGGTGGTTAAAGTCACCGTTGATGCCAGTATTGACGAAAATATCGCTGCACTCACCGCTCTGCTGACCACCCCGAAAACCGTGCATAGTGAAAAGACACCGGAAAGGAACGCCCCTTGCTCTTGCGGTAGCGGTAAAAAATTCAAAAAGTGTTGCGGCTAAAAAGGCCGTTATCCACAGCCCCGCTCACATACTACGAACTTTAAAGATAGGGGACAAACTCCCCCTATCCTGTCATACCCCGGAGAGTTAGGTAACCACGCGCACCGTACTACCCTCCCGTGAGCCAATCACATCAATGCGCAATGCCATCTGCTCTTTCAATTCAGATACATGGGAGATAATACCGATGGCACGCCCCGTAGACTGTAAGTCGATCAAGGCATTGATGGCTAACTGTAAAGACTCTTGATCTAAGCTACCAAAGCCTTCATCGATAAACAGTGTATCCAATTGAATTCCCCCCGAACGCTGCTGCACGACATCGGATAACGCCAGCGCGAGGGATAGCGACGCCATAAATGACTCGCCGCCCGACAGCGTTGCCACCGGACGCACCTTGCCGGTAAAAGCATCATCAATAGCGAGATCAAGCCCTGCGGTGACATTACGCTTTTGCGCCTGCTCATTCTGCCGCACCAAACGATACTGCCCTTTACTCATTAGGTGTAACCGCTGACTCGCTACACTTAACACCGTATCCAGTAGAGTCCCCAGCACAAAACGTTCGAGACTCACTCTCACATTACCTTGGCCCGATGCGGCTTTTGATAGCGCCCCGACGACTTCATATTTTTGACGGATACTTTGTTGGCGCCGTTTAATCTCGGCGATTTTACTTTCCACACCTTTGAGTCGAGCCAGCGCAGTCTTGCTGTCAATCCACGCTTGATCCGCTAAAGTGAATTCAGCCTCAGCCTGCTCAACCGCACCCGATATAGCGTCAAGATCCGGTTGGGCTTTACCCTCTAGCGCAGCGTCCAGCATATCGATCTGAGTCGCGAGCTGTTTAACCAAATCATCATAATCGGCAACTGTCTGACGCAGCGCTTTAAGCTGTTCTCGATCCAACAGGGCGTCATCAAACGCAGCCTGAGAAGCAAACCTCTCCTGCAGTGCTTGCTCCCACGCAGCTGCCGCCAATTGCGCCTGATCAGTCAGTTTAGATAGCTGTATACCGGCTTCTTCTAACCTAACCCCGAATGCAGACAGTATTTGTTGTTGCTCCTTATCCTTCGCCTGAGCGGAGCCATAATCCCTTTCTAACAGCTCGATCTGCTGCTGCACCTGAGTTAAAGCTTGATTAAGGGTCGTTAAATCACGATATTCATCCGGCAGATTTTTCTCCGCCGCCACCAGCGCAGCCTGTGCCGCAGCATGCTTGGCACTCGCCTGACGCAGGTGCTCTTCCTGCTGTGTAATAACATCGTTTAAGACCGTTAAAGCCTGTTCATCCCGGTTCAAGGTTTGTCTTAAGGCAGCAAGCTGTTGCTCATCTTGGTCAGTCTGCTGAAGCTGAGTTTCAAGCGCGGACAACTGCTGCTTAAAATGATCTAACTCAAGCGATGCTAGATCGCCTAGCTGACCGATAAGCAGTTGAACCTGCTGTTCACACTCTTGCAGCAAGCGCAGCGCATCCTGATAGTTTTTCTCACTGAGATTGTAAGTGTTCTGCTGCGCCTTTTGTTGCTGGCGCGCCAATTCGACCCCTTCTTTATCCACAGAAGCAGCATCCGACTCAAAGGACGCCGGGGATGGATGCTCAATGCTACCGCATACCGGGCAAGGAACATCTTGTTCGAGCTTTGCCGCCAGAATAGCTGCCTGACTACTAAACCAACGCATCTCAAGTTGATCGGCGTGTTGTTCGGCTGTCTGGTACTGCCTTTTGGCTAAATCACGCTGACGCCCAGCCTCAGCCGTTTTAGTCTCTAGGCTCTGTCGCAGCGTTTGCTGTTCATCCAACGCTTTTCGCTGTTCAAAAATTTCCTTAGCTGTATGGATCGACTGCACGATATTCGCTTTATTCTGTAGCCGTTGCTGACGTTGCTCTATTGCGTCTTTATGGCCCTTAATCTGCTCGATTAGTGTTTGATACTGAGCCTTTTGTTGCGCTTTTTCACGCAGACATTGCTGTTCATGTTGTACTGTTTGGCTCAGCCGCACCTGTATCTGTTCATAACCGCTCAGTTGCGCCTGATAATCGCTAAGACGTTGCGCCTGCGAGATTAAGCCATCCCGCTGGCTATAACGGCTGGTCGCCGCAACTAACTCAGCCGCCGTTATCTGCGTCTGATGTGCAGCGTTGACACGTTGTTGTTCAATGAGAGCAACCGCGCCGCGCTGCTCCATAACATTTTTCTGACTGTTTTGTGCATCACGCCACAACGGTGCTATATCAAAGGCCGCATCGCCTTGAACAATAGCCCGGCGAATCTTATTGATGTTCTCAACCTCAGCCTGCTTTTGCGCAAGCTGCGTTTTTAACCCCGCTCGTTGTTCAAAGCGACTCTTAATCTCTTGGGCGGCGGTGGCTTGATGCTGCTGACGTTGCAACACCGCCGTACACTGCTGTTTCTGCGCTGTCGCTAGAGTTAGTCGTTCCTCTTCTGCCTGTCGCTTTTCCAGCAGCGCTTCCAGACTATTGACACCGACATCGGCTAAAGCATCATCAATTCGCAGCTCAAACGCTTTGTTCTCCCGCTCAATATTGCCGGCTTTATCTTTTAACAGCAGTTCAATCTGCTTGTATAAGCCGGTTTCGAATAGAGTCGAAAGTATGGTTTGTCGATCATCTGATTTTGCCAACAAGAGTTCTCGGAATTTACCCTGCGGTAATACCATGACCTGCCGAAACTGTTCTGCCGTCAACCCGACGATCTCGCGAATACGCTCATCGGCATCTTTTTTCTTTTTCGCCACTAAGGTTGTTTCTGTGCCATCCTCTAACACCTCTCTTAAATGTGCTGAGGCTTTCTCTTCCGTTTCACCATCGCCGCGCTTGGCTGGACGCATCTGAGTTGGCACTCGGGTGATACGATAACGACGATCTTTAATCTTGAATGTTAGGGTTACGCTAGTGAGGGATTCTCCAGCGGCAAAATCACATCGCAACCCTTGATCTTTACGTTCAGAATCGGTCGTCTCACCATAGAGGGCATAACAGATACCATGCAAAATGGACGATTTTCCCGCGCCCGTCGGCCCATCGATCAAGAACAATGGATTATCGCCTAACGCATCAAAATGAATCACTTCCTTACCGGCAAAGGGGCCAAAGGCCTGAAGCTCAAGTGTTTGCAGTTTCATTCCATACCCGCCAATAGGTTTTTTGCTTCATTAATGGTTTCGCTCAACAGCTCAGTTTGCGCCTCAGACAACCCTTCCCCCATTACCTGCTCAAAAAAATCATCGAACACTTCCAGTTCGGTTTTTCGATTACCAAGGTCAGTGACTAGACGATTACCGCTGCTAACGGCAAAACTTAACCGCTCTAATTGCAGGACATTAGGGTACACCGCCCGTAATTGTCCCATAGGGTCTAATATATCTTTGCTATCGGTCAGCTTAACCAGTAAATAGTCATCGTTTTTTTCATCTGTTCGCCCCTGCTCTATAATCGTTTCCAGCTCACCTTCAAGAACCCTTAGCTCTCGTTTGGGCTGCAGTGGCAAGTGTTCATATGAGGCCTCTCCGGTTGGCGATATCTCCACCAGCGTTACCCCCTTTGACTGCTTATATTCGGAAAACGAATATTTCATCAACGAGCCCGAATAACGAATATGCTCATGGCCTTTATATTGCGGCCCGTGCAGGTGTCCCAAGGCTACATAGCTAAAATCAGATAACGGCTCATAACTGACCCGGTCGGCACCACCAATCGACAGAGGACGTTCCGAGTCTGATTCCTGTGCGCCATCGATAAAGCAGTGACTGATTAGCACCGAGGGAATGCCGTTGGCTAACTGCGGTTTAATTTTATCGACCAGGTAAGTGTGCGCCTCATCATAGCTACGCACATCACAGTCAAATGCCTCCCTCACTTCAACCGGATCGTGATAGGGAATGCCATAAAAACGCACTAACTGATCGCCGGAGGTAACCTCTATCGGCGTTTCGATGTTATGGATATCACTCAATATATAGACCCCTGAGTCTTGCATATATTGAGCGCCAAAACGCAGCCGTTTAGCACTATCATGATTGCCCGAAATCATGATCACCGGGATATTTAACGCGCGGGTGAATTCATCTAAAAAACAATTCAACGCATCCACCGCATCGGCGGGGGGCACCGAACGGTCGAATATATCGCCGGCAACCACCAGCGCATCTATCTGATGCTCAATCGCATAACGCTTTAGCTGCTGTAACACATAGAGTTGATCATCCAGCAGCGAGATGTTCTGAAACAAGCGGCCAATATGCCAATCCGAGGTATGTATAAATTTCATTCACTGTGTCCATGCACCAATCATCGCGCCATTATAGTACTCAATCATCCGCGAGAAACGGGTAAAAAGCATCCCCCCAGAGCTGTTCCGGGTGATCCATCATCAAATCAATAAGAACGGGAATGACTTTAAATAACAAGGCGGTACAGTCATTTAACTGGCTGCGATTAGCCTGACTACTCCAGGTTGAACCGCCATGAATGATCTGATTACGCAGCGTATAGATGCGTCTAAACACCACCGACAACACCTGTACGGTATCGCGATTGCCCAGCGCATTGGCGGCTTTGCGCTTCGACAGCTGAAAACGCTGCTTCCATTCATCTTCTGGAACCTTACCGTTGTGAGAATCCCAAAAGGGTTGGAAAATATACTGATTATCAAGCAACACCCGAATAGAACTGGAAAATTCAGCCCACACCAGATGATACAAGCGATCTTCACTGTCGAGGTCCACCAGCTTTTTAAAGAAGGACTCAAACATACCTTTCTCTGTTGAGCGGTATTGTTCGTCAATATCGGTCGCATAGGCGGCATTGAAGGCTATCCAGAGAAAAATAAATTGCGCATCCAAATCACCGGCACTCTGCTCTGCCCGGTCTAACCAGCTTAAAGCTCGATGGGTGCGCAACGACAGATTAGTATGAAAGACCTCGCGCAATGCCCTATGCTTCTGTTTAAGCTCCCTGTAAGCCATATAACCTCCTGTTAAAAAGTCCATCTTTGCCAATGTTAACGGAAAGTACTATTTAGCTAATACCTGACACCCTAACAGAGACCACATGCCCTATGTCTACCCCTGCCCAGCTTTAGGCATGCGCCCCCTGCGAAAAAGAATGCCATATCATGCTGGCCACAGGCCCTAAACTCACCTCAAGACTACGAATTAAGCGCACCTCACCGGATACACTGTACTCAATATCTTTAGGCGTTAAGCGCACCAACTCCCCCCGCTCAAGCTCATGGGTAATCAAATGTTCAGGCACATAGCCCCAACCTAGCCCGGCCAGCAGCAGTTGTTTGACGGTAAAACCGTCCTGCGCTTTCCACTTACGAACCCCTTTGTCCAACATAATACTATCCGAATCAAACCTAAAAATACTGGTTTCAACTGTTAAGTGTACCTGTGACTTTAGCTGCTCAGAATGGCTCACGCCCATAGGAAATAGCTCGGGGGCGGCGACCAGCAAGATATTAAAATGACCAATCTGCAGCGTATCAAAATCACCCGCTGCATAAAGCGTCGGCCACCAAGGGCTAACCACAAGATCCGCTTGACCGGTTTGTAACATCTCTAAGGCCCCAAAGCGGGATTTCTCAAAGACTTTGAATTCCGTCAACGGATATTGCTGTTGGCACTGTTTGAGCACATTCAAAATCTGTGAATAAGGGCAGGCTTGATCCAATGCAAAACGGATTAACGGCTCATTACCGGCGCCCAGATGCTGTCCAAGTGAACCAAGCTGCTGGCTTGTTAACAACAACTCCTGAGCTTTACGGTAGAAAGATCGTCCCTCCTCGGTCAAACTCAGTCGATAACTGTCGCGGTTAAGAATCTTAAAACCATACTCCTCTTCGAGCTTTTTTATCGCCATCGAGAGAGCTGGCTGAGTCTTATGCAGACTCTCAGCCGCCAGTTTAAGGGAGCCGCATTCGACAATTTTACTGAGGGTACGTAACTGATCTAATGTCATATAAATTATATTTAACATCTTGGTAAAAAATAATGAATATTATTTAACCAGAGTCTGACATATATTTCATCGTTCAATGGCGAATATTACGCCGCGCATGCCAAAGTACCGACGGTTATAATCCGTTTCGACACAGAGGCAAACACTTTCGCTATTCAATCGATAAAAACCGTCATCCGGTTTTATTCATCGAAAACATCTTCAGAGGTTTTGCATGCAGGTTTCATCGATCTCTTTTCTGGTCTTACTCGTTGCCCTAACCGGTTGTAGTGACAGCAGTGACGTCGCCCCAGCCCCTGACCTTATTCGCCCGGCAAAGATATTTCAGGTAACAAATCCCACTTTAACCGATGTGCGTAGCTTTCCCGCCGAAGTTGAAGCCAATGGTGGTGCTAAGCTTGCCTTCCGGGTGAGCGGACAGATATCACAAGTACTCGTACGACCCGGTAATAAAGTCAGTAAAGGACAGGTTCTAGCGCGGCTAGATCAAAAAGATTACAAGTTATCACTCGATGACCGTCAGGCTCGCTATGAACTCGCCCGCTCGCAGTTTGAACGGGCCAAAACGATGTTCGAACGCAAGCTCATCTCGCAATCCAACTACGATGAAGCCAGCGCTGAACTCAAAGTGGCATTAACCTCATACAATGTGGCCAAAACAGATCTGGAATACACTTACCTGCGTGCTCCCTTCAGCGGCACTATTGCTAAAGTCGATGTCGAAAAACATGAAAATATTCAGGCTAAACAGACCGTATTGCTGTTACAAACTAGCGATCAAATCGACATCACTATTCAGATGCCGGAAAACATTATCTCACGGGTAAGAGCCGATACCGGCTATCAGCCAACTGTCGTCTTCGACACTCACCCGGATCAACACTTCCTGGTCGACGTTAAAGAGTGGGATACCCAAGCCGATCCCTCAACGCTGACCTACAAGGTGGTATTCTCTATGCCGACCCCCACCTCCTTTAATGTTTTACCGGGGATGGCGGCCAGTATTCAGATCGATCTATCAAAAGTGACCGATCTCAACAATACCCGTCTGATGCTGCCCGTCGGCGCGGTATTTGTCGCTGAAGGCGCACCGCTGACAGATAGTCAGCGGTTTATCTGGAAGTATGACCCACAAACCCAGCAAGTACATCAAGCAACAGTAACCGTGGGCGAAATCACCCAGCAAGGCATTGTGATTGAAAGCGGTATCGAACCCGGTGATCAGGTAGTGGCCGTTGGTGCTAACTTCTTAACCGAAGGTCAACAGGTGCGTCCTTGGAACAGAGAGGGAGGTCTGTAAATGAAGCTGACCGAGTACTCGATTAAACGCCCCGTCACCAGCTGGATGTTCACACTCTTGCTCTTGGTCGGCGGGATCATTGCCTATAACGCGTTAGGCCGTTTAGAAGACCCCTCTTACACGATCAAACAAGCGATGATTACCACCGCCTATCCGGGCGCATCTCCCAAACAGGTTGAAGAGGAAGTCACCTACCCGCTTGAAAATGCCGTGCAACAACTACCTTATGTGGATTACGTTACTTCGATCTCATCGGCCGGTTTATCGCAGATTATTATTGAGATGAAAAGCACCTATCGCAAAGATGATCTGCAACAGATCTGGGATGCGTTGCGACGCAAGGTCAATGACCTTGAAGGCCAGCTGCCCCCCGGCGTCGCTACGCCAACGGTGCTAGATGAATTTGGTGATGTCTACGGCGTCTTACTGGCGGTCAATGGCGATGGTTATTCATATGAAGAGCTGAAAGACTATGTCGACTATCTCCGCCGCGAATTGGTGCTAATCAAAGGAGTGGGCAAAGTCACTGTCGCCGGTGAACAGCAAGAAGAAGTCGTGGTTGAGATTGCCCGTAGCAAGCTTTCAGCGCTGGGCATCCCCGCTAACCGTATCTATGAATTACTACAGACTCAGAATCAAGTATCAAATGCCGGTAGCATTAAAGTCGATAGTGAATATATCCGCTTACACCCCACCGGTGAGTTCAATAGCGTCAAAGAGCTGGAAGGATTGTTAGTATCCAACCCAGGCACCTCGCAGTTGGTGTACCTAGGAGATGTCGCCAGTATCAGTCGCGCCTATGCCGAAGTGCCGAAGAACATCATTAACTACAACAACCATCAGGCGTTATTAGTCGGCATCTCTTTCAGCAGCGGAGTTAACGTGATTGAGATCGGCCAAACGGTTAAAGAGCGCATGGCCGAGCTCGAATATGTGCGCCCTATCGGTATGGAAGTGAGCAGCGTCTATAACCAACCGGCAGAGGTGGATAACTCGATGCAGTCGTTCATGCTGAGTCTGGTGGAAGCCGTCGCGATTGTCATTGCCGTACTACTGATCTTTATGGGGCTAAAAAGTGGCGTACTGATCGGTCTGATTTTGCTGTTAACCGTATTCGGTAGTTTTATTTTTATGAAGCTATTTGATATCGAGCTACAGCGAATATCCCTAGGTGCACTGATTATTGCGTTAGGTATGTTAGTGGATAACGCCATCGTCATTACTGAAGGGATTCTCATTGGTCTCAAGAAAGGCCAAACAAAGCTCCAAGCCGCATTAGAGATTACTCGCCAGACGAATCTACCGCTGCTAGGGGCCACCGTGATTGCGATTACGGCATTTGCGCCGATTGGTTTGTCCGCAGATGCCTCAGGGGAATTTGCCGGCAGTCTGTTTTGGGTGTTGCTGATCTCACTGCTGCTCAGCTGGGTAACCGCGATCACCCTCACGCCGTTTTTCGCCGACCTGATGTTTAAAGAAAATGCCACCGTGTGCAATACCGACGAAACTGATGCCGAGCTTTATCAAGGGGTTATATTTACGGTCTATAAAGCGCTGTTACACCTCTGCATGCGTTTTCGTCTTCTCACCGTTATCATGATGGTGGTGTTGTTTGCTACAGCGATCATGGGCTTCAGTCAGGTAAAACAATCGTTCTTTCCGCCATCTAATACACCGATGTTTTATCTGGATTACTGGCGTTATCAGGGTTCTGATATCCGTGAAACCCAAGCGGATGTCGAGTCGATTCAGCGTTATCTACTGCAGCACAAACAGGTTGAACAGGTAACCAGTACCACCGGACGAGGCGCACCACGCTTTATGCTGACCTATGCACCGGAAAAATCCTATGCGGCCTTTGGCCAGCTTATTATTCGGGTGCAAGATAGAGATGCATTGCCCAGCGTAATGACCGATCTAAGAGCGCATATGAACGCTAACTACCCACAGGCACAGTTTAAAATCAAGCGCATGGAAATTGGTCCATCCACCGATGCCAAGATCGAAGCTCGCTTCAGTGGCCCTGATCCGGATGAATTGCGGCGTTTAGCCAGCGAGGCTGTCACACTCTTAAAGGCCGATCCTGGGGCACGCAATATTCGTCACGATTGGCGTCAACGGAGCAAAGTCATTCGGCCCCAATTTAATGAAGCGATGGCTCGCCGCGTTGGTATCAGCAAACAAGATATCGATACCTTACTACTGACCACCTTCTCAGGGCAACAGGTTGGCCTCTACCGCGAAGGCACTAAATTACTGCCGATTATCGCCAGAGCCCCTCAGGCAGAGCGTCTAACGATTGACAGCCTACCAGAGCTGCAAGTCTACAGTCAGGCCACTAACGCTTATGTACCCATTACACAGGTAACCAACGGCTTTAAAACAGACTGGGAAGATTCGCTGATTATTCGCCGAGACCGTAAGCGCACGATTACGGTAATGGCCGATCACGATGTACTCGGCGATGAAACCGCCGCTACCCTGTTCAACCGGGTTCGTCCAGGCATTGAAGCGATTCCATTACCACCGGGTTATACACTCGAATGGGGCGGCGAATATGAATCATCTAGTGATGCCCAAGCAGCGCTGTTCGGTGGCTTACCACTGGGTTATCTGTGCATGTTTATCATTACGGTACTGCTGTTTAATTCGGTACGAGCACCCTTGGTTATTTGGGCGACCGTACCGTTGGCACTCATCGGGGTATCGTTTGGCTTATTGGTCATGAATGCGCCGTTTAGCTTTATGGCGCTACTCGGTTTACTCAGCCTGTCAGGCATGCTGATTAAGAATGGTATTGTCCTGGTTGATCAGATCAACCTCGAGCTATCTCAGGGTAAGGAGCCTTATTTAGCGGTCTTCCATTCGGCTATCAGCCGGGTGCGACCCGTGGCCATGGCGGCCATTACAACCATCCTGGGGATGATCCCACTACTATTCGATGTGTTCTTTAAATCGATGGCGGTCACCATCATGTTTGGCCTGGGCTTTGCGACGATTCTGACATTGATCGTGGTACCAGTCCTTTACACCATGGTCTATCGCATACCTCGCCCAGCACGAGCTAACCAATAAGCTAAAAACGGATGACACCTAACCTAACGGGGTGTCATCCGCCTAAAGCAAAACTTGAAACCGACAATCGAGCTAAGCTAACAACAGCGCAAGGCTGAAATCCGCTCGGTTATTCAATGCTGACCAACAGCTCGTGCCCTACCACTTCATCGATCACATCATAAGCGATACGGTATTCTTTACCTTCAAACTTAACGACAGCATAGTCATAACACATTTTTACAATGATGCAGTTAGCGACACTGTCACCCTTGGCGACACGAATGATATTGCGATTATGAAGCAGCATAGCAGAGCCTTAAAATACAGATAAATGAACAGAGACGGTGCCCATACTATCATTTTCTCGGTGCTATCAATATTCGGTTTTTACCTGGTGATTGAACGGGCGATATCAGCGCTATCAACAAACTACTTTAGCAGCGGGCCGAGGGAGGAAGGAGGAAGTTCAGCCAAAGGAGTAGCTCGGTACTTTTGCAGCAAGCGTTTCTTATTATCCAGATCAGGCGCCATGACAGCATGCTCGACCAGATTAAGATAACGATCGACCATCTTCAGTCGCCCTTCACGACGGTCAGTGCCATCACGGGCGGTTTCGAGAAACAGTTGAGCTAGATTTAAAACCGCTGCTTTATTATTAAAATCGAAATCTACCGCTGCACCGAACGATTTGATCGCCAGCCCGATCTTGCCCGATAGGTAGTGTTTAATACCCAGCCGATTGGCTTTATCACTCATATCCGGATTGAGCTGCTTAACCTGAGCATCCTGCTGTGCAGTCACGGGTTGAACTTTCTCCAGCACCGGCAACGCCTCACCCGACATCACTAACAGTTCACGGTCGATATCAATGGGATTATCTAACTCACGATTAATCAGTTTGGCATCCCGTAGAAAACGTTCCTTTTCGTTATCATCATCAAGATCTTCAGCCATCTGACTACGAATAAGAAATGACCGCACCTCAGCTTCTCTGTCCGTGGGAAACTGTTTACGGGCACTAATCAGCAGCCCATCAACCTCTCGCTCGATCTGCTCTTGGGTATTATCATCACTACTTTTGACTTCCATACGCCGTAGATTAGCCAGCTTGAGATAGGGTTCAGCGGAACGATAACAACTGTGCTTACCTAACGAAATCGAACGTCGATAGGCTCCTTTGGCCAGATCCAGCTCCTGAGTCTGAATCGCAACCCGCCCTAACTCCATCTGCCGCGGTATCCCTAAAGGTGCGCGGGTAGTCGCTTCTTTGAGTGTTTCACGGGCCTGTACCAAGTCTCCCATTTTTTCATGGACTTCAGCTAACAGATCATAAGCGGCGATCAACAAAGGGTTATCACTAATCAATTCTTGCAGTAATTGTTCTGCGGCGGTCAGATCATCTAAACCGCAATAGGCGCGACAGAGATAAAGCCCTGCCTCTTTATCCCGAGATTCCCAATAAATACCATCAAGAAGCTCACGCGCCTTCTCATATTCTCCGAGGTCCAACAGCAGAGTACCGCGTACTTTTTGCAGGTGGTTATATTCCGGGTGCTGCCGATCGATCAACGCTTCGCAGATCTGTAGGGCCTGATAACGTGCGCCAGACTCGATCGCCAGATCCACGGGCCGCAATGCCTGTTTGCGACGCATAATATGGTCGAGTCGGTATTTCAGTTCTTCTATCGAAAACGGCTTGGTAATCAGGTCATCGGGGTGACTATCAATGGCGTGGAGCACCACTTCTTGGGATGAATCACTGGTCATACACACCCAAGCAGCACTCGGTTTGATGTAGCCACGAAAGCGTGCCTCTTCCAAGATTTCAATTCCCGTGACACTATCACTCGCGTTATGCCCCAACAGAATGACATCAAAATCGTTTTGCGCGATAAACGGAATAATCTTGTCATTGATGGTCACGGCTTTAACATTGCCGATACCCAGCTCGCGCAACATATAGTAGATCGTTGCCCGCATATTACCGCTGCTGTCGATTAACAGAACATGCTTGTCCGTATAGTCGATCCGGATATCGGTTGAGTTGTTACGCACAGCGGCCACGGCTTACCTTGTCTTAAAACTGAGTTCAGTCAAGTATAAGAGCCACGTGCCCAAGGAGAAAGGGAAAACATACCAAAACGGGATCTGTTTCATGCAGACAAAAAAAAGCACCGGGTGTAGGGTGAAACACTCGGTGCTAAATACAGTTCTATGCTGTGGAAAGAATAATATAGTCTTCCGGGCAACAAGGTACTGACATAGATCAACGGTAGACCGGGTTCGATATTTATTACCTACAACTTTTGACTAAGCGCTGCCACAGTGTTATTCCAGTAAACTAAATATAAATAAAAGAATCTGATCAGATATGACTACTGCATTTATTACTCATCTTGACCATGGTCTGCACAATATGGGGCCGGAACACCCAGATAGCCCTATTCGTCTACTGGCGATTCAAAAAGTTCTGCAGAAGACCGGGTTGATTGAGCATCTAAAACAGATGGAGTCAGTTCATGTGACCCCTGAGCAGATCCAACTGGCCCATGCTAATCTGCACCAAAAACGGCTAGAAATGAAAGTGCCGGTAGAAGGCGTGTTCTACGCCGACGAAGATACCGCGTTGTGCCCTGATTCCTTACATGCCGCTAGCCTCGCGGCGGGTTCTGCTATTTTAGCGACTAACCAGGTACTCGCAGAAAAAGTCGATAATGCTTTTTGCTCCGTACGCCCGCCCGGCCACCATGCTGAACACAATGCAGCCATGGGGTTTTGTTTTTTTAACAATGTTGCCATCGGTGCTATGCATGCGTTGCTGCAACCCAATGTTAACCGGGTGGCCATTGTCGATTTTGATGTACATCACTGTAATGGCACAGTCGATATTTTCAAAGATAAGCCTGAAGTATTAGTATGCTCGACCTTTCAGCACCCCTACTATCCAGAACGCTATGCCGATATCCAACGGGACAATATCGTCAACTGCCCTATCGAAGCCCACACCCGGGCGTCAGTTTTCCGTGAAAAATTAGAAAAGGTCTGGCTGCCGGCCATACAACAGCATAAGCCCGATATTCTGTTTATCTCCGCAGGCTTCGATGCTCACCATGAAGACCCCATGGCCGACCTCAACCTGACGGAAGAGGACTTCCGCTGGGCGACCCAATTATTAATGGATGCTGCCCGTACCACCTGCGGTGGGCGAATCGTCTCCGTGCTTGAGGGCGGCTACAACCCTGTCTCACTGGCGTTTAGCGTACAGGCACACTTAGAAGTGTTAGCCGGATATTAACGCACCACAGCCCGTTCCGGCGGGCTAACAGACAACATCGAGTAAACCCAGCGCCTAATTCACTCCAAATCACTTCAAACGACTTAGTCTAAAAACAAAAAAACCGCCCGGAGGCGGTTTTTTTAGTATCGAAGGTCTAGCCTACGAATTTGATCATCACACCTGCAGCCACCGCTGAACCGATAACACCGGCTACGTTCGGTCCCATCGCATGCATCAACAAGAAGTTTTGAGAGTTAGCCTCAAGACCCAGCTTATTGGACACCCGCGCAGCCATCGGCACCGCAGATACCCCAGCAGAACCAATCAATGGATTGATTGAATTACCACCGGCCATTTTGTTCATAATCTTCGCCATCAGTACACCGCAGGCAGTACCGATACCGAATGCAACAACACCCAACAACAGAATACCCAAGGTTTGCAGATCAAGGAACTTATCCGCAGACAGTTTAGAACCGACTGACAAGCCTAAGAAAATGGTCACGATGTTAATCAAAGCGTTCTGAGCCGTATCGCTCAAACGATCAACCACACCACACTCTCGCATCAGGTTACCGAAACAGAACATACCCAATAGTGGTGCCGCATCCGGTAGCAACAAGGCAACCAAAATCAACAATACGATAGGGAACATGATCTTTTCAGGCTTAGAGATATGCCGCAACTGAACCATGGCAATCTTACGTTCGGCTTCAGTGGTCAGCGCACGCATAATCGGCGGCTGAATCATAGGCACCAATGCCATATAGGAGTAGGCCGCTACCGCTATCGCACCGAGCAGATCAGGTGCCAGCAAAGACGCCACATAGATCGCCGTCGGGCCATCCGCACCACCGATAATACCGATTGCCGCAGCATCCTGAATGGTGAAATCCATGACCCCCAAAGTCGTCAGACTTACGGCCCCTAGCACGGTGGCAAAAATACCAAACTGTGCTGCAGCGCCAAGGAACAATGTTTTTGGATTCGCCAGCAACGGACCAAAGTCGGTCATCGCGCCTACGCCCATAAAGATCAGAAGAGGTGCGGCACCTGAAGCAATCGCAACGGTATAGAAGTTATACAACATACCGTTATTAAAGCCATGATCGTTTGCCGCATAAACCGCTGCTGTATGGGTAGCTGCATCCGCTGCATGATAGGCGTGCGTTACCGCTTCCGGCTCGGCACTACCAATATTCAAGGCAGCAGCTAAGGTCTGCAACATTTCAGGGCCACCCAGATGGATGGCATTCTCAACTGCAGACATCGCCAAACCCGCTTCCGGGATATTGGCCATGATGCCACCGAAACCAATCGGCACTAACAGTAAAGGCTCAAAGTTCTTACGAATCGCAAGAAACAAAAGTAACAGGCCGATCAGAATCATAAAGACCTGACCTGGCGTCACATTGTATACCCCTGACGCGTGCCAGAGGTCCATTAGCTTATCCATTTAGAATCCGCCCTTACACCAGAGTCAGCAGACTGTCACCAACCTGTACAGTGTCGCCTTCTTTAACATCGATAGTAGAAACAGAACCGGCACGTGCTGCTCGAATCTCGGTTTCCATCTTCATCGCTTCCAGAATCACTAACACATCACCTTCTTGAACTGTCTGACCTGGAGAAACAATTACTTTCCAGATGTTACCAGCCAGTGGAGCAGGAACAGACTCTACAGGGCCTGCTGCCGGTGCTGCTGCAGCCGCAGGCGCCGCTGCTGGTGCTGCGGCGGTGATATCGCCGCCTTCAGAAACCTGAACAACGTAGTTCTGACCATTAACATTAATAGTGTAAGTCTGTGGACCAGTATTCTTAGGTGCAGCCATTGCTAGGGCGTCCTCTAATGTAGGTGCGGGTTCAAATGCGTCAGGGTTACCGCGATTTTCAAGGAATTTAAGACCAATTTGTGGGAACAGCGCATAGGTTAGAACATCATCAATTTCGTTCTCACCGGCGGCTAGGCTAACACCTTTCTCAGTCGCCAACGCCTTCAACTCTGTTACCAACTTGTCCATTTCGGATTCAAGCAGATCAGCCGGACGACAAGTGATGGCTTCGCCACCTTCAAGTACGCGAGCCTGCAGTTCTGCATTGTAAGGTGCTGGCGCTGCGCCATACTCACCCTTAAGAATCCCCTGAACTTCTTTAGAGATGGTTTTGTAACGCTCGCCCATCAGGACGTTGATGACCGCCTGTGTACCCACGATCTGTGACGTCGGAGTAACCAGTGGAATCAAACCAAGGTCTTCACGTACCCGTGGAATCTCAGCTAACACCTCATCGAACTTGTCAGATGCGCCCTGTTCACGTAGCTGGCTTTCCATATTGGTCAGCATACCACCGGGTACCTGAGCGACTAGAATACGGGAATCAGTACCCCGTAAGGAGCCTTCAAATTTAGCGTATTTTTTGCGTACTTCACGGAAGTAAGCTGCGATCTCTTCCAGTTGCAACAGGTCAAGACCCGTATCACGGTCAGTTCCAGCCAAGGCTGCAACCACCGATTCAGTTGCTGTATGACCATAAGTCATAGACATTGAGGAAATAGCCGTATCGACCCGGTCAATACCCGCTTCAACCGCTTTCAAAATCGTCATGTCAGACAAACCAGACGTCGCATGCGCGTGCAACTGAACTTCAAGGTCGGTTTGTGCTTTCAAGCGAGACACAAGATCAAAGGCATCATAAGGTGTCAGGATACCGGACATATCCTTAATCGCGATGGATTCAGCACCCATATCTTCCAGTGTTTTAGCGTACTCAACCCACATATCAATGGTGTGTACAACACTCTTAGTATAAGAGATGGTGCCCTGTGCGTGCTTGCCACTTTGTTTAACCGCTTTAATGGCGGTTTCTAAGTTACGTGGATCGTTCATCGCATCAAAGATACGGAATACATCAACACCGTTAGTAGCGGCACGCTCAACAAACTTACTGACTACATCGTCTGCATAGTGACGGTAACCCAACAGGTTTTGACCACGCAGTAGCATCTGCTGCTGGGTATTCGGCATAGCTTTTTTGAGTTCGCGGATACGATCCCAAGGATCTTCGCCGATATAACGAATGCAGGAATCAAAGGTAGCTCCACCCCAGCTTTCTAGGGACCAGAAACCAACTTTATCCAGTTTCTCAGCGATTGGCAGCATGTCGTCAATGCGCATGCGGGTAGCAAACAGAGACTGATGCGCGTCCCGAAGTACTACATCGGTAATGCCAAGAGGTTTTTTATCAGACATGGGTATAGGCCTTTTGTCGATTAATGCTCTTTAAATAAATATTTGGTTTTGGCTGCAACTCAATGCTTGCGGAACTGATGCACTGCGGCAGTCATTACTGCGATCAGCTCATCATTTCCTGCGGCGGCTGCAACAGCTGCTGGCTTTGCTTTTGCAGGCTGAGGTGGCGCCTCAGGTGCAATCTTGGTCACCAGCTTCGACATAAAGCCTGTCGCGAAAACCAACAGGGTCAGGAATACGAAAACGAATCCCATACCAAAGACCATCAAACTCAGGCCTTCTGACATTAGATTATCCATCTAACGGGTGCTCCTTCTTTGTACGAAACCCATATGTCCGTTGCCGGCTTGTGGCCGCATCTCGTCCTCGGAAGAGAGGATCCGGTTGCAACAGAACAGATGAACAGTTAATAAACGGTCAACAATTAAACCTGAATTATGCGTTTCAGGCAACTGCTTAAAGAATAATTAGCGTATAAAAACTGCCGCAAACGTCTGTAAATAAACTACAAAAAACATCGAAAATACGCCAATTAACGCACTTCAGCTTTTACCTTTTTAACCTTCAGGACGATAGACTTTTACGTTCTGATAACCCTTATCCTGTAGGTTCTGGGCATGCATCTGGCTCATTACACCCTTATCACAGTAAAGCAGGTATTCATGGCCTTGATCCAATTCTTGAAATTTTGTTTCAAGGTCAAAGAAGGGAATCAACAACACTTCAGCCTTTGGCATATTCAACGGTTTGCGTTCTTGCTCACGGCTATGACGAATATCGATTATCTTTTGGTGCTCACCAACCCGGGTTAACGCCTCGATCGTGGTATGCACATTAATATCTTCGACAATCTTATCGATAGTAATGACCTGAGTATTGTCTAACGCTTGAGTTAACACGTCGTAATCAAAATTGGCCTCTTCCTCTTCGATACGCTCCATCTTAGCATTTGTCGTTGGACGATCGGAAATAACACCACAATATTCAGGGATATTTTTAGCAAAATCATAAGCGCCGATAGTTTTGGTGATATCGATAATATCCTGCTTATCCATGGTGATCAGCGGTCGCACGACAAGCTTAGAGGTGACTGAATCGATCACCTGAAGATTAACCAGGGTCTGACTTGAGACCTGAGCAATACTTTCGCCGGTTACCAGCGCAGGCAACTTCATACGGTCCGCGACTTTTTCAGCAGCCCTCATCATCATCCGTTTTAAAATCACGCCCATATGCGTGTGATGTACGTTCTGCAGTATCTCACCCACCACCTCATCAAATGGTACTGAGATAAACTTAACCCGAGAAGCACTGCCATATTTCTGCCACAGATAGAGTGCAATCTGCTTTACACCAATCTCATGAGCCCGACCACCCAAATTAAAAAACAGAAAGTGGGTCTTACTACCTCGACGCATGGTCATATAACTGGCAACCACTGAATCGAAACCACCAGAAATCAGTGAAATGACATCCTCTTGAGTGCCTAAAGGATAGCCACCCAAACCTTTATGCTGATGAGAGATCAAAAACAGGTGCTCATCGCGTATCTCCAGCTTCACAGTCACCTCTGGATTGTGAAGGTCGACACCTTTAGTATCGCAATGCTGCAGCAAACCGCCGCCAATATAGCGTTCCAAATCAACGGATTTAAAACTATGCTTGCCGCCCCGCTTGATGCGCACAACAAAGGTTTTTCCTTTAACCTGCTCAGCATAGACTGACTTAGCAATCTGAAATACATCTTCAAATTCACCCAGTGGGTATTGATCCACTTCAAGGATGTGCTGAATCCCCGGTGTACAGGTCATCAACTCAATGGCCTGTGCTCTCAGCTCTGCATCGGCAGATGGCAACTCAACTTCAACCCGATCCCATAAACCCCGCACTTTAATATCATTATCGATACGCTTCAGTGTCACCTGCAGATTCGATTGCAGACGCTGGATAAAGCGCTTACGAACAGGCTTGCTCTTGATCGTGATTTCAGGAAAGAGTTTGACAATAAATTTCATGGTTTACATCTGCGCAGGGTTAAAAGGCCGGCCATTATACATTGCTGCGAGGAGGGGACAAAATTCATACAGTGATGTTTACCTCTGATATCGCAAATGAGTGCTACCGTTAACGGCCATAGAGAAAACAAAAACGCCTAAGAGCCTATTCAGCGGCAATATTACAGGGCCACACCTTTATCTTTAGAAAAGTACAGAAATGAAATACAGGAGATATTGATAAGATAAGTGTCTTTATGAAAAACACAAAATGAACAATTCTGGATAGTCTTTTATAGAAGCGATTTAGAATCTGATAATACGATGAAAACTTAAAAGCGATAGAATCATTAAGGAAGAACTTAGACAGTATCTGTACGAATTATTTACAATTCGTACTTCAAAACCAATCAAGCCTTATTTGAAAAAATATATTAGCTGGTGCGCCCGGCACGATTCGAACGTGCGACCGCCTGGTTCGTAGCCAGGTACTCTATCCAGCTGAGCTACGGGCGCGTATCAGGTAATATTTTTAAGCAGATGAAACAATCAATCAGTTTAAACATACACATTTATTTAGGTGGTGCGCCCGGCACGATTCGAACGTGCGACCGCCTGGTTCGTAGCCAGGTACTCTATCCAGCTGAGCTACGGGCGCT
>NZ_JBLWZV010000002.1:91638-182650 GCF_048266285.1 Amphritea sp. | reverse complement strand
GGTGCGCCCGGCACGATTCGAACGTGCGACCGCCTGGTTCGTAGCCAGGTACTCTATCCAGCTGAGCTACGGGCGCTAAATGGCGGTGAGAGAGGGATTCGAACCCTCGATAGAGTTTCCCCTATACGCCCTTAGCAGGGGCGCGCCTTCAGCCACTCGGCCATCTCACCTTGACAACGGCGCGTATAATACAAGATTGATTTTCAAAAGAAAAGCGCTAATCCTATAAAATCGCGATTATTCACTTTCCTGCTCTTTTTCTTTCTGAATACGCTGATAGATCTCTTCACGATGAACAGAAATGTCCTTAGGCGCGTTAACACCAATGCGAACTTGGTTTCCTTTAACACCTAAAACAGTCACGGTAACGTCATCACCAACCATTAAGGTTTCACCAACACGGCGTGTAAGTATAAGCATAGATAAATCTCCTTATTTAACAGACAAGTACTACAGACCTGACCTCTCCTGTTTGCGTCATTACAAACAATGGGTTGCCGCAGGGTGACCTTGCGTTAAACATTATATTTGTTCAACAGTAGCCTAACTATAGACCACTGCCGTTAAGTTTATTCGCTAACTGTATCAGCCGCGTCTAGATCGAAAGCAGAGTGCAAACCACGCACCGCTAGCTCGAGATATTTTTCAGCAATGACGACAGAAACCTTAATTTCAGACGTTGATATCATCTGAATATTGATATTGTCACCCGCGAGTGTATCGAACATCTTGCTGGCGACACCTGAATGAGAACGCATACCCACACCAACAATAGACACTTTAGCGATCTTATTGTTCCCACTAACCTCACGCGCACCTAACTCTTCTTGCACCTTCTGAAGAATCTCCTGCGCGGCAGCAAAGTCATTACGGTGAACCGTAAATGTAAAGTCCGTTGTATTATCCGCCGCAACATTCTGAAGAATCATATCGACTTCAATATTTGCCCGACTAATAGGCCCCAGAATACGAGAAGCAACACCTGGAATATCTGGTACACCCAGAACTGTCAGCTTCGCTTCATCGCGGTTAAATGCAATCCCTGAGATGACCGGTTTTTCCACTGTATTGTCTTCCTCTGTTGTTATAAGCGTGCCCGGGCCATCCTCAATACTATGCAGAACCCGGAGTGGCACATTATATTTACCCGCAAACTCAACTGAACGAATCTGCAGCACCTTCGACCCGAGGCTGGCCATTTCCAGCATCTCTTCAAAGGTGATCTTATCCATACGACGCGCACCTTCTACCACCCTAGGGTCAGTAGTGTATACGCCATCTACGTCCGTATAGATCTGACATTCATCCGCTTTAAGCGCCGCCGCAAGCGCGACACCGGTGGTATCAGACCCACCACGCCCTAACGTCGTAATATTGCCGTCCGGATCGACGCCCTGAAAACCAGCCACAACCACCACTCGGCCCTGTTGCAGGTCTGCACGTACGGCATCGACTTCAATATTCTGAATCCGCGCTTTCATATGCACGTCATCAGTTAAAATTTTAACCTGGCCACCCGTATAGGAGCGGGCACTCACACCCCGCGCTTGCAACGCCATACACAGCAACGCAATGGTGACCTGCTCTCCAGTCGATAACAACACATCCATTTCTCGAGGCGTAGGCTGCGTCTGAATTTCACTGGCTAGACCAATTAAGCGGTTTGTTTCCCCACTCATCGCAGACACAACCACAACAATATCGTGCCCTGCTTCGCGGAACTTTTTGACCTTATCGGCTACCCCTTGAATACGCTCAACGGTACCGACCGAGGTGCCTCCATACTTCTGTACATATAGGGCCATACTTATCTGTTCCCTTTATCAGCCTCACGGCTGCTATCATTACAAATTTTGTTCGACTAACTGCTGAACCGTAGCAAGCACCGCAGGCAACGCCTCGGCATCAGTACCACCACCTTGGGCAAAGTCAGGACGACCGCCCCCTTTACCACCCAGCGCCGCTGTTAAGTTACGCACTAGGTCACCGGCTTTCACCTGACCGGTCAGATCTTTAGTCACACCGGCTGCCAAGCTGACTTTACCGTCAACAACGGTGGCCAAAACAACCACACCACTCCCCAGCTTATTTTTTAACTGATCAATGGTATCGCGCAGTGCTTTAGGATCGACACCCTCTAATTTTTCCGCAAGAACTTTAACACCTTTGACGTCAAACGCATTACCCAGCAGATCCGCGCCTTTAGCAGCGGCAAGCTGAGTCTTCATCTGCTCCAGTTCTTTTTCCAACTGACGATTCTTATCAGCTTGCTCCTGAAGTTTTACCTCCAACTGCGCAGCAGTCTGATCAATATATGCCAATGCTTTAGCACCCGTGACCGCTTCAATACGCCGCACCCCCGCAGCAATACCACCTTCTGAGACAATCTTCAGTAACGCAATATCACCGGTACGAGTAGCGTGGGTACCACCACAAAGCTCAACGGAAAAACCGTCGCCCATGGTTAATACCCGAACAGTATCCTCATACTTTTCACCAAAGAGTGCCGCTGCGCCAGTCTGCTTCGCTGTTTCAAGATCCATAATATCGGTTTGAACCAGGCTATTCAGACGAATCTGCTCATTACAAATCTGCTCGATCTGCTTCAATTCTTCAGCCTTGACCGCCTCAAAGTGAGAGAAATCAAACCGCAACCGATCCGCATCACAGAGCGAACCTTTTTGCTGTACGTGATCACCGAGCACCTGACGTAACGCTTCATGCAAGATATGAGTCGCCGAGTGGTTTACAGCCGTCGCACGACGTTTTGCTTCATCCACCTGAGGGGTCACTGTATCACCCACGGTCAGGCTACCACTCACCAGCACACCGTGATGCAGATGGTTTTTCGATTCTTTAGTACAATCTTCCACTCGGAACTCAACGCCGGCAGCTGTTAACACGCCAGTATCGCCGACCTGTCCGCCAGATTCGCCATAAAACGGCGTCTGATCCAGCACGACCATGCCGTTATCACCTGATTTCAACTGTTCAACCGGCTCACCATCACAGAACAACGCCACCACTTTGGCAGTGCCGTCTAGTTGGTTATAACCGGTAAATTCGGTCTGCCCTTCAAGGTGCAGCGCATCGTTATAATCAACATTAAACTTACCCGCCGCACGGGCACGATTACGCTGATCTTCCATCGCTTGGTCAAAACCATCCATATCGACTGTCAACTGGCGCTCACGAGCGACATCGGCGGTTAAATCAACGGGGAAGCCATAGGTGTCATACAGTTTGAAAACGGTTTCACCGGGAATCTCGGTACCATTCAGCCCGGCAATCACCTCTTCCAATAAACGCAGACCATGATCCAACGTTTTAGCAAACTGCTCTTCTTCTTTTAACAATATGCGCTCAACCTGAACCTGCTTTTCTTTCAGCTCTGGGTAAGCATCACCCATCTCAGTAACCAATGCGGCCACCAGCGTATGGAAGAAGGCACCGCTTGCGCCTAACTTATTACCATGGCGTACGGCCCGACGGATAATCCGCCGCAGCACATAACCTGCTCCTTCATTCGAGGGGATAACATCATCACAAATCAAAAACGCACAGCTACGAATATGATCGGCAATCACTCGCAACGATTGCGTATCCGTTTCTTTACAACCAACAGCAACCGAGGCTGCTTTTAATAAATTTTGAAACAGATCAATTTCATAATTGGAATGCACGCCCTGCAATACCGCAGCAATACGCTCAAGCCCCATACCTGTATCAACAGACGGCTTAGGCAACGGCGCCATAGAGCCATCCGCAGAACGGTTGAACTGCATAAAGACTAGGTTCCAGATCTCAATATAACGATCGCCATCTTCTTCAGGGCTACCCGGAGGCCCACCCCAAACATCAGCGCCGTGATCATAAAAGATCTCACTGGATGGACCACAGGGTCCGGTATCGCCCATTGACCAGAAGTTATCTTCATCTAGCTTAGAAAAGCGATCCGGATCGATACCCATTTCGTCCTTCCAGATCTTCTCTGCTTCATCATCAGAGATATGCACAGTGACCCAGAGTTTTTCTTTCGGTAGTTCAAGAATTTCTGTCAAGAAGTACCACGCAAAGCGGATCGCATCACGCTTAAAGTAGTCACCAAAACTAAAATTACCCAACATTTCAAAAAAGGTATGGTGGCGCGCAGTATAACCAACATTATCTAGGTCGTTATGCTTACCCCCGGCACGGACACAGCGCTGACTACTGGTGGCTCGGTTATAAGAACGCTTATCGCTACCAAGGAAAACATCTTTAAACTGCACCATACCCGCATTGGTGAACATCAGGGTTGGGTCATTCGCTGGAATCAGTGAACTACTTTCAACAATTTCATGCCCCTGAGATTGAAAATATCCCAGAAAGGCCTGACGCAGTTCAGCACTTGTCATATTTTTCATAGCTTTAATCGCTCGCAATACCTAACCGTTACACCACTGTTTCCGATACAAAACAAAAACTTAGAAACAGACACAAAAATCATTACAAAAATGGCGAAGTAGTATATAACGAGACGATTAAATCTACGAATATTTTTCCTTCTGACACATTTTCGAGAAAGACAACAACGAGGAGGTTTTGCGGTGGCGCTAGCAGAATTTCACGCTAGTCATGTTCGGACGCGGCTTCGATTGCGAAGTTTATCTGCCCAGCCGTAAACCCTCGCTGAGACATATAACGCATTCTTTTAGCCCTTTCTTTGAAGTCAGTCACATCCAGTACGGTACGGTATTTTCGCTGATACATATCGGCCGCCAATTCAAACCAGTCGATATCGGCCGCCTCAAAAGAGCTCGAGATCAACTCACTATCGACGCCTTTACGTTGCAATTCGAAGCGAATTTTAATCAACCCTTGCCCCTGTCCTACGCGCATACGTATAAAGCTTTCGGTAAAACGCTGATCTGACTGATACCCCTTAGCCATAAGCTCATCAAGCACTGCATCAAGATCTACTGATTCGCAACGCGCCGACAACTTATCCCACAACTCTTTTCGAGAATGCTCCCGTCTGGCGAGCAAACCAATGGCCGCATTTTTTGCATCTGCTGACGTTTCAAATACTTTCATCTTTATCTATCTCAAGCAGCCCATCTCTAACAAGTTGCAGCAATATAACCACGACCAAAAAACTAGCAACCAAAAAAGGAGCCCAAAGGCTCCTTAATTAAATAGCACACAAACCATTACAGATCTAACTGAGGCTCAGCGGCTTTTTTTTCGTCTTTCTCTTTAGGAGCAGGTACGACCAACAGCTTTTCACGAATAGCGGTCTCAACTTCTACGGCAATCTCTGGATGCTCTTCCAAGTATTTCGCTGCATTCGCCTTCCCCTGACCAATCTTAGTACCTTGATAAGCATACCAAGCACCAGACTTATCAACAAAACCATGCTTAACGCCAAGATCTATCACTTCACCCATGTGATAAATGCCTAAACCATACATGATCTGGAATTCAGCTTCCCGGAAGGGTGGCGACACCTTATTCTTAACCACTTTCACACGGGTCTCATTACCAACGATTTCATCGCCCTGCTTCACAGCACCAATACGACGAATATCTAAACGAACAGAGGCATAGAATTTAAGTGCATTACCACCGGTTGTGGTTTCTGGACTACCAAACATAACACCAATTTTCATACGAATTTGGTTAATGAAAATAACCAAAGTATTGGCATTCTTCACGTTACCCGTCAGCTTACGCAATGCCTGAGACATCAAACGTGCCTGCAACCCCATATGAGAGTCGCCCATCTCGCCTTCAATTTCCGCCTTCGGCGTCAACGCAGCAACAGAGTCAATGACCAATACATCCACCGCGTTAGAGCGTACCAGCATATCGGTGATTTCTAATGCTTGCTCACCAGTATCCGGCTGAGACACCAGCATATCATCGACATTAACGCCGAGCTTTTCCGCGTAACCTGGGTCTAGTGCATGCTCCGCATCGATAAAGGCACAGGTTTTACCCATTTTTTGGGCTTCAGCAATAACCTGTAGCGTCAGTGTTGTCTTACCGGATGATTCTGGCCCATAGATTTCAACAATACGGCCAGTAGGTAAACCACCTATGCCTAATGCAATATCTAGCCCGAGCGAGCCTGTCGAGATTGCAGGAATCGCTTCCCGGGGGTGATCCCCCATCTTCATAACGGCACCTTTACCAAATTGACGTTCAATCTGACTCAGGGCAGCATCAAGTGCTTTCTGTCTGTTTGCATCCATTGTAATGACCTATCTCTGCAGCGCAGTTAAAATACTGTATGTTTGACCAGCATTATTAACATAGCGGCTTCCGTTTGCAAGGAAAAAATATGTTTTTTTATACAGTGCTTTTACTTAATTGTTTTATAAGCCCTTTTAAAGCTTCAGTTACCGCAGAGGAGCGCACCGCATGGCGATCACCGGCAAACTGAAAACAGCGTGCATCAACAACACCACCTTCAAGATACCAGCCGATCCAAACAGTACCCACCGGTTTCTCCGGCGTTCCACCACCGGGACCAGCCACGCCACTGATCGACACACTTAAGCTGGCCAAACTGTTTGCCACGGCTCCTTCAGCCATCGCTATAACAACAGCCTCACTGACCGCACCATCAGTTACAAACAATTCTGACGGCACCCCCAACATCTGAGTCTTAGCTTCATTACTATAGGTCACAAAGCCACACTCAAACCAGTCAGAGCTGCCAGCTAACGCAGTAATCTCCTGCGCGACCCAACCACCGGTACAGGATTCAGCAGTGGCAACTCTGACCTGCTTATCCTGAGCTAATTGTGCCAAAACTTTAACTTGCTGTTGTGTATCCATTGACTGCCCTATTGACTGCCCTAAACTGATTGACCAAACACGACATGACCAGAAGACATTCCCTCATCCCGACTTATGCAAACAAGTGATATTTCTTTTTCACGATCCCTTCTTCGGGAAAGGCTTATCCAAATTCAACTGAGCCAGCCAATACCAATGACTGATATCTTCCTTAACCCATCGTTCTGCAATATCATTCAACTGTTTGGCTAGTTCTGCAGCGGCCAACTTCTTATCTAAACGATCATCCGGTAAAATTGGAGACTCGATCGTTGCCTCAAAATTAGCACCTTCTTTACGTTGAATATGTATTGGAATAACCGGTACACCTTGCTTAACAGCTAACCTTGCTGCTAGCATTCGATTCCCAACCAATGGGATTTTCCTCCCAAGCGCCGGCGCCCAAACAAGCCCATCTTTCTCTTCGTCAATGAATATCGACAAGCTTTCACCCTGTTTAAGGTAATTCATCATATCTCTTGCAGCCCTAGGTGAAGCAGGAATATAACGCGTACCAGCATTTTCGGGGCAAAATTTTTTACGAACATTCATAGCCACTTTCAAGCGTGCTTTATCTGGAATGGGGTCATATAGTGCCACTACACTCCCGCCAAAACGCCTTATTACCTCCCCTATTAATTCCCAATGTCCTGTGTGTACACACACATAGATAACTGGCCCATCAATACCTGATATACGTTCTCTTCCTTCAATATTGAAGCGTTGAACGGCTATTTTGTGTAATACCGCATATTCACTATAAACGCGACCAAGATGTTCAACATGTTGAATAATTCTCTGTTCTCTTGCCCGATACTCCGTCAGCCCTTCCAAACGCTCAAAGTTGCGATGTAATCGCACAATCCACTTCCGCTTCAACCTAATAGCTCTACGTGCACTTTGACGGCCTAGCCAAGCTCCAATTGAAGAAACCATATCGATTGGTAACAAACGAAGCACAGAAACCATAAATAGTTCTGAATGTTGTCGAATGGAGAACTTCTGCTTACTCATACCCGCCTCTTTTACTCAGCACCATTGGCAAACCACCTTTAGGCCGCAGTGTTAATCGACACTCAATCTCTACCTGATGATTCTCGGGTAGCCTTAACTCAAAACGCTGCGCCAACGTTGCCAAACATAAAATACCTTCAGTTAAACCAAAACGTAATCCCAAACAAACTCGATGGCCGACACTGAAAGGAATATAGAGAAACTTATCGGGTCGCGGATTACCCGGCATAAACCGCTCAGGGTAGAATGCATTAGGGTTTTCCCACTCCAGCTCATGCCGATGCAACAACCAGGGTAATGCCAACATAATAGTGCCTTTTTTAACTTTGCTGCCACGAATCTCATCATCACTACGAGCCTCACGACTGAGTAACGGAACCGGTGGGTAAAGCCTTAACGACTCTTCAAATACTGCCCGCGTAAAAGGCAAATTAGCAACATCACCTAGGGTCGGCGTTCGCCCCTGAAGGACGCTATCAATCTCATCATACATTTTGCGACGTGATCGCTCACAACCATCAAGTAAATACCAGCTCCAAGCCAAAGCGTTAGCGGTTGTCTCATGCCCCGCCATAAACATCACAATCGCTTCATTCCTAGCTGCCTCAGCGCCCATAGGACAACCACTTCGTCCTAAAGAGGACATATCCCCATCTAACAGCACCGATAACAATGTCAAACGGTCAGGCTTATTACCATGCTTATAACGCTCAATAATCTGATCGATAACCTGATGGACCTCAGCAGCAGCCTTAGCTGCTTTTTTTCGTTTAAATGGATTACCCAAGCGCCGAAGAAAAGGAAGACCAAAGGTATCCGCATAATCAAGCTGATTAATAGTATGTTGATATTCTGTAAAACCATTCACAACCTTGGCAGCATCATTATCTGATACATCATCACCAAAAACAGTACGACCAATAATCTGTGCTGTCAGCCGTGCCATCTCATTCAGCACATCAACGGTGGCCCCCTCCGGCAGCGCCTCCCACCGTTCCGACACTTCAACAGATGAGGCCGACATAATGGCAGCAAAATCAGCTAAATATGAACTTTCAAAAGGAGGTGAGCATGCTTTACGACGCGCCTTCCAAAGCGCGCCATCACTGACAAACAAACCATCTCCAAGCAAAGGCCTTAGAGCATGTCTCATTTGTGGGCTTTTTTTATCATAAATATCATGACGATCAAGAAATACACGCCGCACGGTGTCAGGTGAGTTACAAAGAATGTATTCCTGATTAAGTAGTTTGAATGACATTTTTCTAGCTCTATAAGCCTTATCAGACCAGAGTGATAGCATATTCTGATGAAAGGCTGGTAGCCGACATAATAAAAGCTTCGATGACTTTGCCCGCAATACGTTTACTGGCACAAATAACGACGGCCTTTCAGTTGTTTTCATGTTTATTTATCGACCAAAACAGTTAATTATCAAGGAAATCAGCTTTCTCTGCTGGAAACATATACAACAAAACAACTTATTACACTAGTCGCTAATATATGACAATTGCATCACAAAGATTGTAGTTGAATAGATATAGCATCAATAAACAGCAACGAAAGTAGGCTTCCTTAAAGTTCTCACTCTTATATTGGGTGGATATTTCCTTTAGAATAAGCCATTCATCTATATGTTTAAACGGACATGATTACTCAGCATGGATAAACGCGTTGCTCTTATTGGTTACTCATTTCGTCTGCCTCAAACCTCCACCGAGACTTTTTGGCAAGACCTTATTGATAGAAAAGACCTCATAACCGAGGTTGACCCTGATCGCTGGTCATTTGATAGTTTCCTGCACCCTGATAAGCAACACCCCGGCACTAGTTACACTTTTAAAGCAGGGACACTGGGTAATATTGCTGGATTTGATGCTGAATTCTTTGGTATATCGCCTCGTGAAGTATCGGTCATGGATCCTCAGCAACGCCACCTATTAGAAATGACCAGTGAAGCAATTGAGCATGCTGGAATAAAAGCGTCAAGTCTGAGAAAAAGCGATACCGGGGTTTTCTTTGGTATATCAAGTACCGATTACTCATATCGAATGAGTGATGACCTGAGTGTCATCACCTCATCAACAGCAACCGGAAACACATCCAGCATTGCCTCAAATCGTATATCCTATACTTTCGATTTAAAAGGTCCCAGTATCTCGATGGATACGGCCTGTTCATCAACTTTAGTTGCATTCCACCAAGCCTGCCAGTCAATCCTGAGCGGCGAAACAACAACGGCCTTAACCGGTGGCATAAGCCTACATTTACATCCTTTTGGCTTTATTATTTTTGCCAAGGCAACCATGCTGTCACCGGATGGCCGCTGTAAAGTATTTGATGAATCAGCTAATGGCTATGTACGCTCCGAAGGCGGTGGCGTTTTCCTATTGAAAGATTACGATCAAGCCAAAGCCGACGGAAATACGATTCTGGCAGTGGTTGCGGCTTCTGCCGTTAATACTGACGGTAACAAATCAGGTATCACAATCCCATCTTGCCAATCTCAAATAGTGCTGATGGAGCAAACTTGTCAAAAAGCGGGAATCACTCCAGACCAGATTGATTATATAGAAGCACACGGCACTGGTACGCCAGTCGGCGACCCTATAGAAACACGTGCAATTGGTACCGCCATCGGACAGAAAAGAAACTCACCACTTCCCATCGGTTCAGTTAAAAGCAACCTAGGACATCTTGAAACAGCTTCTGCCGTTGCCAGTTTAGTGAAATCATTACTAATTTTGAAACATAGAGCGGTCCCGGCGACTATCAGTATGAAGACGCCAAACCCTGAGATCAAATTTAATGAGTGGAACATTCAGGTCGTTGATCAACTATTACCCCTAAAAGATCAAGGAATACTCACCGTCGGGATCAATTCCTTTGGCTTTGGTGGCGCCAATGCTCACGTGATTTTACAAAGTGACGACAATGCTGTTACGCCAGAAAAGCAGAACGCTTATCCGACAACATCCGTACCTCTCCCCATCATGGTAAGTGGTAAAAGTACACAAGCGCGTAATGATAATACAACTCGCCTGATTGAATACCTGAAACACAATCAGAACACTGATTTCTACGATGTCGCCTGGAACTACAATCAACAAAAAGAGCGTTACGACGACGCTATTTTCCTGTTTGCCAAAAATAGTGATGAAGCAGTCGATAAGTTAAATCATTTTATTCAAAATACAGATGATAAAACCAATCAGGTCTATACGGGCAATGGACTAACAACCTCACCTGGACCTGTGTTTGTCTATTCAGGTAATGGCTGCCAATGGGAAACGATGGGCAAAGCATTACTGGAATCATCAGCCGTATTTGCACAATCTATCGCCGAAACCGATGCGCTATTTTCAAAATTTGCTGATTTCTCACTGATAAACGAAATAAAAGGTCTAAACGGCAGCGATCGTTTTGAGTATACAGAGATAGCTCAACCTGCTCTCTTTGCCATTCAAGTGGGGATAACCGAACACTTACGGCATCTAGGCATAACTCCCGTAGCTGTCACAGGACACAGCGTTGGAGAAGTTGCCGCGGCTTGGGCCTGCGGTGCTTTATCTTTGCAGGATGCGGTAAAAGTTATTTACTTCCGAAGCTTATACCAAGGTAAAACAAAGGGTCAGGGAGCAATGACCGCTGCAGCAATCGGTGCAGAAGAAACCAAAGAGTACTTGCTACAACCTCGCTTTTCTAGAGTATATCTTGCAGGTGACAATAGTCATAAAGGGGTCACCCTTGCCGGAGACCCTCTGCAGCTTGAAACGCTAGAACAGCTACTAAGTGACAAAAACACATTTAACCTTCGTTTACCATTGGACTATGCGTTTCATAGCCCGCTGATGGACCCTATTGAGCAGCCACTTCGGCACTCTCTTGCAGACATAGCACCACAACCAAATACCATCACTTATATTTCGACTGTCACTGGCAGTCCGATTGAAGGCGAACAGCTCGACGCTGACTACTGGTGGCGGAACATCAGAAAACCCGTTCTATTCAAACAATCAGTTGATTACCTGCTGAATCAAGGACACAACTGTTTTGTTGAGATCGGCGCTCATCCGGTGCTACGAAACTATCAGCAAGATCAGATTAGGCAGCATAATATTGCCGCTAGAATGATTCCAACCATCACACGTAACAACGGAACAGCCCGAGAGTTAGAGCAATGTGTTGCGAGCCTCTTTATGGCTGGGGCTGTTGACCTCAAGCCATGGTTCCCGCATGCAGGAAAACGTCTAGCCTTACCTCTCTATGCTTGGCAGCATGAAGATTATTGGTATCCGACAACGGTAGAATCTCAACAATTACTCAACCGTCATTCAATTCATCCATTACTTGGCGCGCCAGTTCCACATCGTCCATTGCTCTGGGAAAGCCAGCTCGATACGACGCGCATGCCTTGGTTGGCGGATCACCAGGTTGGCGACAGCGTTGTTTATCCTGGCGCTGGATTTATTGAACTAGCGCTAAATGCTGCAGATCAGTGCCGTCAGCAAGACATTGTCGAGATCGAAGAGTTTGAAATCTTAGGCCCATTAATATTAGAGGATGGCCAAAGTAAAGTTGTACAAACTCAGGTAAATCCAGTTTCCGGCGAAATTCGTATTTGCAGCCGAAGTTTTACTGTTACAGATCAATGGACACAAAACTGTAAGGCCCGTGCAGTTCACCAAACAACAGGGCAAGCTTTGCAGCAAACGGCACCCGTTTTACCGAGTTCAATGCCTGATTTTGATGCATCAAGCCATCAGCAACTAGCGTTACTCGCAGGACTTCAGTATGGCCCGGTATTTAGTGCTGTGAAGCGAGGCTGGTTGCAGGAAAATGAAATTCTAGCCGAGTTAGAAATACCTGAATCCATAAGCCCAACAGTCAGCCAATACTTGCTCCATCCGGGGATGCTCGACAGTGCTATACAGCTAGTCATTCACTTCCTAACAAGTGAGCTTTCAAAACATAAAGGGACGGCCTTTATACCCGCCAGAGCAGATCGTATTCTGATCAACCGACAAGCGGGTACTCAACCCACCCTTGTCCGGCTAAAATTAACACGTAAAGCCCCGCATTCATTGCTGACTAACATTGAGCTGTTCGATGCTACGGGAAGCACCATCGCAGTACTTGAAGGTGTGCGTTTTAAAGCGGTACGCCTTTATAAAGCAGACGCTCATGATATTGAATTCCTTAATTACCACCTGACGCCGACTCCACTTAAATCGGACAATAAAACATCTATATTGACACCTCTGAATCACGCTATTCGTGATGCTTATCAAGAAAAGCAACATAGCATTCACCGCTATAATAATGAAGTTGCTCCGCTGCTTGAAAGCATGATGACACTTGCCATGGCTGAAGCGATGCGTTCGGTGATAAGTACAAAACAAAACTTGTCCATTGAGGATATAGAAGTACTGAATTTACAAGACCCCAATAATAGCAATATTCGCGGTCAATTCTTGAAATCAGCCTGTGAATACAATGTTCTGACAAAGACGGATGACGGCTTCGCCCTTACCCCGGACTTTAACGAGCCCGAGATTAACAGCAACCTTATTTGGAACGCTTTGCTCCGTGACTATCCTGAGTTTTTCTCGGCTACCCACTTAGCAGGAAGAACATCACTATTGCTAGAAAGCTTCTTTAGACCCACTGATCAAACGAGTGATTTAACACCAGGTGAGCTCTCAAATGAGGCGCCGAATCATGAAGGTTACCTACGTTTATTCAAAGATTTATTAACTCAAACGACCTATCCAGTAATCTCTCACGCACTGAAAAATTTAGTCACAGAGCAACAAAACAGCTTACAACCGGGTCAACGTTTCCGAATTCTCGAAGTTGCCTCATCGCAATGCCATTACGGTCATAGCCTCTGTTCTGCAATCAACTTTGATATTGCAGATTACACCTTCGCTAGCAATAATGAAGAGGCTTTAGAAAGTGTTGACCACCTACGTGTACACTACCCGCTAGCTATGTCAACAGCGCTAGACCAAACCGAAGCAGTGGCCCCTTATCAATTGCTTTTATTAACTTTTGATGATTATCAAACCGATAACTGCCTACAACAACTGCAGCAAATCAAACCACTACTCGCGGATAATGCCACCATCTTAATTTGTGGCATGCAACCATCATTCTGGTTAGATTTTGCACTTGGTCGCAACCAGGACTGGTGGGTTGATAACCAATCAGTACAAGTGTCTGGTAAGCAATGGTTAACCACCCTTGAAAAACAATCGTTCTCCGATTTACGATTATTATCAACAGAAGCACAGGACAGTAGCTTTTTTCTGATCAGCGGAATTTTCTCAAGCCACGAAATAAAACCTCAAGAAACAGAAACGGGTAACCAGTGGTTGATCATTGCCGACGATCATCAGAAAGAAACAGACCTAGCCGCTCGTATCAGCAGCCTACATCCGGCAACCACCTGCACATACGAGACAGCAGATGAACTGACAAACATAATACTTGCAGCCGAGCAGGTTAATAGACCCGTTTCTAGAATTATATTGTTACAGCAGCTGGGTAATAATACAGACCCACTCGTAAGCCAAACACTTCGATGCAGTCAAGCAACAGATGTGTTACAAACCTTAGAAGCGATTAATAATACTGCTGAAGTCTGGATAGTCACTCAAGGGGTAGGTGCAACGCTTCCTTGTGATCAGGCAATCGAAACAACACCAACGACGCAAACACCTGCAGATGCTGCTCTTTGGGGCTTTGGCCGCACTCTGATGAATGAGTCACTGAGTAATCAGGTTCACCTGATCGACTTGCCTAACACGCTTAATAGCCTGTCTCTAGACGCACTCCTTGCGGAGTTACAAACTCCCTCAAATGAACATGAATTATTTATAGCTGAACAAGGACAGCGCTTCGCGCCACGCTTACGCCGAGAAACGTTCCCTGTATTAGAACAAACTTCAGAGGCCAAACTTATATCATTAGGTTTTGAGCTTCCTGGTCAGTTAAGAAATCTACAATGGCAGTCACGACCGACCAGAGACCTTAATGATGATGAAGTAGAAATCGAAGTCAAAGCCACAGGCCTTAACTTTAGAGACATCATGTATGCATTGGGTCTGCTATCCGATGAAGCAATCGAAAACGGCTTTGCCGGCGCAACAATGGGCTTAGAATTCGCTGGTAAGATCATTAAAACAGGTAAGCACGTAGATACATTTAGCATTGGTGACGACGTCGTTGGTTTTGGCGCCGCATGCTTTAGCAATCGCATAATGGCCACTAGTTATTCCATTGCTCGCATACCAACCGGCCTTAGTTATGAAAGTGCAGCAACCATTCCGACAACATTCCTAACGGTTTATTATGCACTTCATCACCTAGCTAGATTGCAACCTGGTGAGAAAGTATTAATTCACGGCGCTGCAGGCGGTGTGGGCATCGCAGCAATACAAATAGCTCAATGGCTTGGGGCAGAAATTTATGCCACTGTCGGTTCCAACGAAAAGCAGGATTTCCTTAAATTAATGGGAATTCCGTCAAAACGTATCTACAACTCCCGTGAACTAACTTTTGCAGAACAGATACTACAAGATACCGATGATGGTAAAGGCGTCGATGTGGTATTAAATTCCCTCGCGGGAGAAGCAATCAATCAGAATTTTCGGGCCCTTAAACCTTTTGGACGTTTTCTAGAACTGGGCAAACGTGACTTCTATGAAAACACCCCCATTGGGTTACGCCCGTTCCGCAACAATATTAGCTATTTCGGTATTGATGCAGACCAGTTACAACAAGAAAGACCTGAGCTAACAAGCCGCTTATTCACTGAGGTATTAGAACTTTTCAACCAAGAAATACTTTTTCCTTTACCTTATACGCAGTTTAACGCACATCAAGTCGTCGATGCATTTCGCTACATGCAACAGGCAAAACAGATAGGTAAGATCATTGTTACCTATGATGAAGGCTTAACCCCTGACACCTTCCTAGCTGCCAGCACTGACCATAAGCAATCATTGAGCTTGGACCCGCAGGGTAGTTACCTCATTACAGGAGGCCTAGGTGGCTTTGGGCTTAAAACAGCTCAATGGTTGGTCGAAAAAGGCGCTAAACAACTCATCCTCCTGAGTCGTCGTGGCGGTTCATCAGAAGAAGCAACTGACTTCCTAGCCAATTGCCAAGCCAATGAGATTAATGTGCATATTGTCGCCTGTGATGTGACCAATAAAGAATCATTAGAAGCTACCATCAACCTGTGTGGTAAACAATTGCCTCCTCTTAGAGGCGTCGTGCATGCCGCCACAGTGATAAATGATAGTCTAATTCGTAATCTTGATACGAATCAGATAGAAACCAGTATGGCGGCCAAATTACGTGGAGCCCAGTATCTTGATGAATTAACCCGCAAACTGGAGCTCGAATTTTTCATTCTCTACTCCTCAGTAACAACCTTGCTAGGAAACCCAGGGCAAGCAGCCTATGTTGCAGCCAATCATTGGCTTGAAGCGCTAACGGCAACTCGTCAAGCCTTACAGCTACCAGCAACATGCGTTCGCTGGGGTGCCATTGATGATGTCGGTTTCCTATCGCGAAACACTGAAATAAAAGATGCACTACAAAACCGGCTCGGCGGCAACGCACTTAATTCCGATACGGCACTAGATCTTTTGGAACAGATGATTGTCACACAGAGCCAACAACTGGGAGTGTTGGAACTTGACTGGCATGCACTTAGCCGTTTTTTACCAACAGCCTCCCATAACAAGTTCAGAGAGCTTGCACTTACCGCCAATGAAGCGGAACAAAATGAGGATGATATCCTCGACCTCGAAGAGATGATGCGAACCATGAGTCAGACCGAGTTCCATGGAGCAATTGTCGATATTTTAACTCATGAGCTCAGTGAGATACTCATGATTTCTACAAGTAAAATTAGCCCTGAAAAATCTATCTATGATATGGGGATGGACTCTCTGATGGGTGTCGAACTAATGACTGCCCTAGAATCTAAAATTGGCATTAAAGTACCTGTTATGGCACTCACTGAAACCCCCAAACTATCACAGTTAGCCGATAAGATTATTGATCTGGCAAATAATAAAAACGCCAAAGCAGAATCGGAAACTCAAGCTATTGTCGAAAAAGTCGTCGCGCAACACGGGGAAAGTAATAACAAAATAGCCAATAACATCCTCAGTTCACTAGAGCAAACAGACAAACAAGACCGAGTGAAACACTAATGGTTGCGAAAAAATTAACAAGTGACCTAAAACAAAAATTGATTCAGCAAGCTCTGCAGCGAAAACTTAAGCATGTGGAAACTGATGCAGCTAAACCCTTAGTGGCTATTGAAAAAACGGCGGTCCCGGATAAGTTTTATCGTTTTGATCAGCACCCGGGTTATATTCAGATGCAAATAATGAATAAAGGGGCAGAACAACTCGGTGTTAAAAGCCCTTTTTTTCGGGTGCACGAAGGTATCGCTGGCGCGACAACAATCATTAATAATAGGGAATTGATAAATTTCGCCAGTTATAATTACCTTGGCCTATCAGGTCACCCAGAAGTTAATCAGGCTGCAACCGAGGCATTGGAGAGATATGGAACATCAGTATCCGCTAGTCGAATTGTGGCTGGTGAACGTCCTATACACCAACAATTAGAACAAGCACTGGCAAAAGCCTATGGCGTTGAGGATGCTGTTGTTTATGTGAGCGGGCATGCGACAAATGTATCCACGCTTGGTTATCTATTTGGAGCTAAGGATCTAATCATTCATGATGAATATACCCACAATAGCGCGATTGTAGGTGCACAGCTATCCGGTGCCAGACGGCTCTCATTCCCACACAATAATCTAGCCGCATTAGAGCAACTACTACAAGAAAAACGCCATCAATTTGAAAGAGTCGTGATTGTCGTTGAAGGCTTATATAGTATGGACGGTGATTTTCCAGACCTAAAGCGCTTAGTCGAACTGAAGCGACAATATCGCGTATTTCTCATGGTAGACGAAGCCCACTCTTTTGGAGTACTCGGTAAAACAGGCAAAGGCCTAAGGGAGTTATCACAGGTCCCCGCAGCAGATGTTGATATATGGATGGGTACGCTCAGTAAAGCGCTCTCAGGCTGCGGAGGATTTATTGCCGGCGAGTCCGCTCTAGTGGAAAACCTACGTCACCTATCACCTGGCTTTCTTTATAGCGTGGGGATACCCGCCCCTATAGCCGCAGCAGCTATTAAATCATTAGAAATAATGGAGCGAGAGCCCAGCAGGGTAGATCGTTTACATTCAATATCAGACTATTTTATTCATAAGGCTAAAGCATTAAAATTGAACATCGGTGAAAGCAAAGGAATTGCTATTATTCCCATTACTCTGGGCAGCTCAGTTAAAGCCGCACAAATTTCATCTGCACTTTTCGATCAAGGTATCAATGTGCAACCGATTCTCTACCCTGCCGTGCCTGAAAAAAGCGCTCGATTACGTTTCTTTTTGTCGTGCGAACATACCCAAGAACAGGTTGATACGACGCTAGATACACTTGTGACCCTTCTGTGATCCTAAGGCCTTTACATAAATGATCAATCGAAACTTCATCTTCCTTCAAGGGCCAACTAGCCCTTTCTTTTCTAGGCTTGGAGATAAACTACTGGAGATGGGGGCGAAGGTTTACCAAGTAAACTTCAACATGGGTGATTATTTTTTCTGGAGAAATAAACCCTCATTTCATTTTCGTAAAAACGTTTCTTATTTACCTACGTGGCTTGAAGCTATACTTCTGAGTTATAAGATCACTGACATTATTTTGATGGGGGATACACGCCCAGTTAACATACCGGCCCTCCCTCTCTCAAAAAAACATAATATAAGACTGCATGTTTTTGAAGAGGGGTACCTTCGCCCAAATTTCATTACCTTGGAAGAAGGTGGTGTTAATGCTTACTCTTCTTTACCTAAAGACCCAGTATGGTATTTTACTGTAGGGCCAAGGCTTCCTACTCTGCAAGAAGGTGAACCTGTAACAAACCCAATTTCATTGTTAGCAAAACATGAGATTAGTTATCACCTACCCGGACTACTAAACCCACTATTCTATCCCGGTTATAGAACCCACCGGCCCTTTATTTCAGGCATAGAGCTATCCGGCTGGGCTTACCGTTTTGGGTTGATGCATAGATACGTTAAGCGGGATGCACGCTCAATCGAATCACTGATTAAAAGCCAAACACCGTTCTACTTACTACCATTACAGCTCGACAGTGACTGTCAGATTAAAACACACTCCCCATTTAAATCCATGGAGGAGGTGATCAAGCTAACAATGACCTCTTTTGCACTTCATGCAGCCAAAGATTGCTTATTGGTTATAAAAAACCATCCTCTAGATACCGGTTTTACTAATTTTAGTGGGCTGATAGAGCAATTAGAACACGAATTAAATATTTGCGGCAGAACTCTGTACCTCGAAAGCGGCCATCTACCAACGTTACTAGACCATTGCCAAGGTACCATCGTCGTTAACAGTACAGTGGGAACCTCTTCGATTATTCATCAATGCAGAACCATTGCGCTAGCGGATGCTGTATACAACATTCCAGGACTAACATCAAGTTGCAGCTTAAACGAATTTTGGAATGACTCCGAGCGTCCCAATATGCGCTTATTTCGTAATTTCCGTAAAGTCATGCGCTATAGCACTCAACTTAATGGAAGCCTTTATTCTGATGATGGTATAGAAATTAGCATTCGAACCTCTATTGAGAGGCTAAAAATGACAGAGTCTCCGTTACAAACCCTATTAAAAAAATTCCCACTAACGCCACAGATGAAATCTGATGAGCACTCAATATAAGTATTATAAATCCTTACCAATCAAATCTTTAGTACAGTATTTATTTGCTACGGTTTGAATAAAAAAATTAACCGAAAGCTGGTCTATATTATAAATACTTTCCTTTGACTTTAGCTCTTCTTGATTACACCAAATAAAAAAAGGAGTATCTTCAACCGGCTCTCCCATAACCTTATAAACTTTTGTCATGACCGGCACGTGATCTCCATACCAGCAGAGATAACTCTTTCTCTGTCTCGAGTTGAGATACGTTGTTAACTGGTCAATCATGTTATCGGCATTTTTGAGATGCTTTAGATAGACGGTCAAGTCTCGTGCCTCTTCGGGAGGTAGCGTATGGTAAAGAGACTTCGTATCGATACCAACATTACTTTCTAAGTGCAAAGGACCATGGTTTTCCATTGTTATGGCAAAAACAAAACAAGGAGAACTCTCCTTGTCCATCACCTCTTTCGCCTTCTCAGCAACGGCCAAATCACTAATATACTGACCATTCTTTTGTTCTGGGCTAAATTCACGGATATCAATAAACTGATCGAAACCTAACTGTGGAAACACCGTGTCTCGATGATAAAACGCAGCAGGATAAGGATGAATACAGATCGTTCTATACCCTAATGATTTGAGCTGAGACACTAAGTTAGGCAAAGAATTACGAGTTAAATACCAATATGGATTGAACTGGTGAATACCCATATCTGATGAATTAAGCCCCGTCAAAAAAGAACTTTCAGTACGCACCGTATTCGCACCCCAAGCAGGCACGATCACCCGACCAAAGGACAATGACTGTTTAACAATTCTATCATAGTGTTGTAATACATCCTCACGCACAGAATTAAAACTTAACCGAGGATCAAAAAAAGATTCACTCTGCACGACCATTAAATCGGGCAATACCTCAATGTTGTTGAATTGAAAATCTTTCTGGTAAACAGGGTGAGCAGTTAATCCAGAACATCTAGTAAATGCCATAAAATAGCACCAAAATGAAGAAAACAAGCCCATTAAACGCAGGTCTTCAACTGGGTCCAATTTTGCTTCGGGTAAACTTCTAGCTGCTATAAGTGCGATAGCCCCCGTGCCTAACAGGAGACTTAGTGTTAAACCAAAAAACACCATAATTTCAACTGTTAGCAACAATGAAGCTTCCAAGCGCAATGCAATATAAACAAGAAACGTAAACAATATGCATCCAATTAACGCATTCCAAATACCAAAGAAAGGTAAATAGAGCCGAGGATGCATAATCATATCCGAAAAATACTCAAAGTCCTGTAAAATAAACGGCTCTCTAAGCGTACGATATTTGACAAAATTAACGGCCATTAAAAGTAACTGCAATGAAGTCGTGAGCAATACTGCAAACCATGGTCGCTGAAATAACAGCAGACAGAGCAAGAAAAAACTTAACCATGAAGCAATATGGAGCAGGTAAACAGTCGCTCCACGTAACAACCGAATACACTGACGCGGTACCAATAAAGAAAACTCAATCAGAAATGACGCACAAACACCGATAAGCGCAGGAAGAACAACACTATCGATATACATATTAATAGCTAATATATTCAAGAACATTACTGACCAGTGTAATTTAAAAGTTTCAAAATTCGCGCCGAAATTCCAGATGGCAATACTGATAAAAACCAGCAACCTAGGTTCAAAGGAAAGGGAAATGTAACTCGGGCACGCTGAGCCGCAATAGCTCGACAAATAACGGCGGCTGCCTTTTCAGGCTGCCACAAAAAAGGCTTGGGACCCGGCATCTCGGAACACATGACAGAGTCAACATAACCAGGCATGATAACTGTTACATGTACATTATAAGGCGCTAGCCATCCACCTAAAGCTTCGCCATAAGCTTTAACTGCCGCCTTACTCGCACTATAACTCGGTGTCAAAGGCAAACCATAATACCCTGCTAGTGAACTTAGCAGACCTATTTTACCACTCTGTCGTTGGCGCATAAAACCAGCAATCTGACCCGACATAAGCAGAGTCGCTTTGACATTAAGATCCAACAATCCGATCATGTCATCAAGCTTTTCACCTGACATGTCAGTACCTATATTGATATTGACACCCGCACACGCAATAAAAATGTCCAGTGGGCTATTCGTATCCAACTCATCTAACCAACGACGGAGAGCCATCGAGTCTAATAAGCTTATGCTATGCGTATTAACCTTTGCACCAAGCCCACGACACTCCTCAGCAATACCATTAAGTAAAGCCTGATTACGGCCATGAAGATGCAATAAAACCCCATTCTTGGCATATCGCCTAGCCAAGGCGCCACCAATAGCACCGGTAGCTCCCGTAATCAGAATTACTTGCGGCGTTAGTTCAGTTTCAGAAGCATAGCTCACAGTCATAACCCTTCACCTCATTACATTTCTAATTACCAAAGTTCTCATTCATAAAAAAATTTGATATAACTAGATCGGTTTGCGAATTTTTTTCCAGATTTTAGATGACAATGATGCTGGTGGTGGTTTTTGACGATATAGCTGTAGAAGCTCTAAGGCAGTTTCTACATTAATATGATCGCGGCTTATAGGGTCTGCATACAGTGGATAATAGATCAAGGTTGCAGCTACCAGTTGATCTAAGGTCAGTATTCGTGTTCTTCGCGAGCAACTCAGATAATCATAAGTCAGTCCCCAGCCAGCATAAAAAGGCATGCCGTAGGTATAAACTTTCTTACCACGTAACAAAGCCTCAAAACCGGTCAGCGACGTTAAAGTATGTACCTCATCAACTACCTCCAGAAGATCAGGCATTGAAATATCGGTAATCCGTAAATCATAAAGCCCATCACAGTCGCCTCCATCAACACGCGCCCCTGCAAGAACATCAGGATGGGGTTTATAAACGATAAAAGCTAATGGGTGCTCGTTACGGACTTTTCTTAATAGATCGTGGTTGGTTTTAATAATAGGAGAACCGCGCATGATAGAAGCATCTGTACCTACTTGCCCAGGCACGAGGATCACACGCTTATCAGTCGGTAAAGTAACATGGCAAGAACGACCCACATTATACTTACTCACTTTAAGTTCAACTAAGCGTTTAACTAACAATCGGGCACGCTCTAAAACATAGTCTGCAAACTGTTCCGTTTCAAGTATTATCTCCAAGTCAGAGGCCAATGAAGGATCATAATAAATCCCCGATCGATCAATCACCATTGAGAGAGGTTCAACCAAATCGGCCCCTAAACCAACTGAACGAATAAAACCATCTTCCATTGAATTAAGAGTGAATTCAGAACTAATCGATGATAGAGACTTAATTGCCTGTTCATCTGATGACCAAATTAAAACCTGCTTATAACGCCCAGAATCGATGAATTTATGACATTTTTTAACGCTAGGATAAAATCTAATATCTGCATTTTTGCCAAGAAAATTTGGCACGAAGTTTCGCTTCCAGCTAGCAAACCCTACTCCAAGCCAATCACTATCGAAACGTGATCGTTGTCGCTTCTGGTCACTAATAAGGTCAATCGTATCTTCGAGTTCGCAACGCTGTCCTGTATATGGGTTTATATAGCGGCAATACTTCAGATAAGCAGCTGCGAATACTTGCACTAGAGTGCGTTTAACGTTTCGTCTATCACAAGACTGATCGTCATTTGTTAGCCCCCAGCCAGAATAGAATGGTAAACCAAAGCAACTAACAGGTTTTCCTGCTATTAACGCTTCAAAACCAAGCTGACTGGTAACTACGTATACGTGTTTAACCGCATCAAAAAGAGCCCATGGATTCATATCTTGTGATATTAACGTACATCCTCTTTTTTCAGCTTCTGTGAATAAATACCCCTTTTTATAACCAGCAATAACATCGGGATGAACCTTAACACACACTTCAGCATCCGGATTTTCCCTGATAGCAACGTCAAGCATACGTATAAACCTGCTTGCATTCGCTCGCCCGTAGATAACAGAAGCATCGTCTACTGTCTGGTCAACAACCAAAACTCTATGACGGTCGCTAGAGCAAACTAAGGGGGTGTCTGGTGCATGATTATATTTTGACAGTCGGTGATGTTTCAGTAAATTCAAGCACCTCTTCGCTCGATTAAGCAAACAATTATCGAATGACTCACGAAGAATCAAATTTTCCAAATCACTTGGACTACTAGCGTCATAATAAATACCTGTATAATCAGCAATCAGACTATGGGGAGGTGACCGATTAACGCCTAAATCAAGAGAGCGAATAAAACCGTCCTCTAAACTAATATAAGGTATCCCATATGACTTCGCAAAACGACGCGCTTTCAATGAGGTAGGCTTAAGCCCCCAACCGGCAATAGAATTAACATTTTTTCGATTAAAAGAGCCTAATAGAATAGCTTCAGCATCCAATAATTTATTCAAATACGGGATTTGATAAATCCGCTTTGAAAAAACACCAACTGATTTCATTTGCGAGAGAACCTTTCATAATCACGCTGAGCAACCATCAACATGGAGTTGCGCATTTCAGCTTCATCAATTAGGTTTAAAATCATGCTTATCCACTCTGCATGCTCCATTGAAGCTAGCAATCCGTTTCGTTGATGCTCAACTACTGAGTTATAAACAGACTGATTCGCATAAACACCAACGCCACCTGCTGCCGTTATATCAAAGAATTTAGTATGTGACCTAGCACGATTAAAAGGAGAATCTAGCAACGGCGCAAGACCGATATCTCGTCCTCCACGAGCAATTAAACTTTGATAAGAGGGCCATCTCATCGGCTGCAAAATATTTATGCGAGACATTCCATGCATTAGCTTACAAACATCTGCGTTACCGATGACTTCAAATATAGTATTTTCTCTTGCATCTAGCACCGTTTCGATCACAGGTATTAACCATTTTAACTCGGGTGTATGTGAAGCAGATCCATGATAAAAAATAGTCAAAGGCTTTGTGGTTTGTACCATTGGTGTAGGGAGTATCAATACCGGTTTGAGGGATTTATAGGCTAATTGAAGATAGGGGGTACTCACCCAATACAATGCTCTATGTTTTTTTAACCACTGCTGAGATAAAAAAGCATAACGTAGCAATTTCAATTGATACTTAAGCGGCAATCCTGACAGCGCCGATAAACTAAATAGATCATCATCCATAAAATAGATTAACTTCTCTATTTTTTTTCCTAAACGATCAATAAGTTGTTTCCATCGTTTCGGTACATAACGAACAAAAACGATTACTTTTCCGGTAAGCTGATCTGGCGAGGGTAAAGCACCAAATCCAAAGCGTCTAACTTCATACCCCTGTCGTTTTAACTCAGGTATCACGAAAAAATCAGATGAGGGATTGACTGATTCTTCAACAACAAAAGCAATCTTCATATTGCCTATCATCTCAACGAAAAATCCTCATGAACCAGCGTTAAATTAGGATTATATGCAGGATCATTATCCAGTGTCACACCCCACTGCCTACGCATATAGGCAGCCTCTCGCTGAGCTCTGTTACGTTTTTTTGCAGAATCATCGGCGCCTCTTGAAACAGACTCATGATGGTATAATTCAGCAAAGGGAGTCCATATATTTCTATAACCAGCATCTCTAACCTTTAAACAGAAATCCACATCATTAAACGCAATGGCAAGATTCTTTTCGTTTAACCCTCCCACCTCATCGAAAACCGAGCGGCGAACCAACAAACAAGCTGCAGTGACAGCAGATAATTCCTGTACTAACCGCAAGCGAGAAAAATACCCATGCTCATGTCGCTCAAAATATTTGTGAGAATGCCCTGCAACGCCACCAATACCAAGAATAACGCCGGCATGCTGAACCGTTTCGTTAGGATAATACAGTTTGGCTCCCACGCAACCTACATCAGGTCTACAAACATGGCTAACCATTTCATCTAACCAATCGGGATTAATAGGCTCAATATCGTTATTAACAAGACCTATAATCGACCCATTAGCCTTAGTCACACCGAAATTATTAATCGATGAATAATTAAATGGTTGATCCCAACGAATAACCCTAACTCGACTATCTTTTGTAATATCATCAAGATACGATAATGCCTTTGGACAACTAGTCTGATTATCTAAAATAATAACTTCAAAATTAGTGTATGTTGTTTTTGCTAAAATTGCATCGACACAACACTTTAAAATATCTACATTATCCCTTGTCGGAATAAGTAAGCTAACAAGTGGAATTGAAGCCGGCAAAGACCATTTCACTCTGTATGTATTTGCCACTTGTCCTAGTTCAGCTTCGGCACCAGGGATATTAGTTTGACAATACTGAGCTATAGCTTTTAGCCCAGCCTGACTTGTGTAGTCTTTCTGATCAGCAGCTGATGCTGTTGATCCTTCAATCGCACGCCAATGATATAAGATGTAGGGTAAATGAATAATATTTTCAGCTTCAATTTCTGGTATACAACGAAGTAGCAAGTCGTGGTCTTGGCTACCTTCAACGCCAGCTTGAAATCCTCCGACCTTTTTTACCAAGTCAGTTTTCAAAACAGTTAGATGTGAGATGTAGTTTTGCCCAAGCAAGAGATCGTAATTCCATTTCGGCTTAAAATGCGGATCGAATCGACAACCTAACTCATCAATTTTATCTTCATCACTATACAAAAGTTCAGCACTAGGATTTTCATTAAGTGCTTCCACCACTCGATATAGTGCGTCAGGAGCTAAACAATCATCATGATCCAACAGTGCAACATACTCCCCTGAAGCAAGCATCAAAGCACTATTACTCGCGGCTGAAATATGGCCATTAACATCTCTATAAAAAACAGATATGCGGCTATCACCTTCAGCATAATCATCTAATACCGTTTGAAGAGTCTGATCTGTAGACGCATCATCAGCAATACAAAGCTGCCAGTTTTGATAAGACTGATTTCGTACTGAGTTAATACAATCTTTAAGGAACTTAATGTCAGTATTATACGTAGGCATCAATATTGAGATTAATGGCAACATAGCCCAACGCTTAGAATACATAACCACATCATCTGTTGATGGACGCCTCAGACACTCTTCACTCTCAATCCATTCTAGATAACCTCGACGTACTGGGCGCTTAGTAAAGGTTTCACTATAGCGTTCTAATGCATATTCGACCGGTTTAATATTTTTAATTTCGGCATCAGCCCGTATACTTTCCCATACACTATCGACTGTTTGTTCACGATACCGGTAATGCATATTAATTAAACGTGAAACCAAACGCTGTCGAGCAAACTTGGGAGTTAACCATATAAGATTTGCACGGCGAATAGTAAATAAACCTTTAGTTTCCAGTGGATCTAACCGCATTTTCTTTAAACCAAATGGAAGATACACTAGGCGTTTAGTTACACGTCCATTTTTAAGAGGTAAGGAAAAAGAAGTTTCTTCTGAAAACCCATCACCCAAATCCAAATATAATTTAACATTAGCACTAGGCTGATTATGTTGGATATATATTTCTAACATAAACCAACCACGTAAAGGCAACAACAACCTTATAAGAAAATGCGGATCATTACTAATTGAAGCCCAATCATAATTATCCAACGACTTATTTTTAGTTATTGAGAATACAGGCTTCAGCCTCATCTTACTAAAAAAACCTAATAACTTTTTGATATTAACGCCCTCACCGAATACTAAAAATTAACATTTTTTGAAAAAGTTAATACATTCAGATATTTTTCTATTAATATAAGATCCTTGATTCCTTGTTTTTTTAGAATCCTTTATACAACCTAAAGAGAAACATGAGTCATCTTTTTCATAAATCATAGAAAAATCTCTCCGAAAATCAGGATCCCTACTAAAATAATCACACATACAGGAAATATTAAATTTTGAGTTTTCTTTTATAAACTGGAGTAAGGCAAGTGATGTATGTGACTCTTTGTATGTAGAATATATTTTAACCGCACTGTTAAAATCAATATTTAAATTCTTAGAACTTAAAAACTCATCATCCGTAAAGTCTTTACCTAAAATATCAAAAAGCCTTTTATTTTCTTTTATCAATGCAGGTCTGATTTTATCAACTTCATCCCCTGTTAAAAAAAACTTTTCATTATCAATTGATTTATCAAAAAAACGCCTTCCTTTTACATAAAAATTGCCATCTTTTATAATTGGATAAGTAACATTCAAATGAGCAAGTATTCTTGTCGATAGATTACCCAAACCTTCATTACTATTAACTATTGAAAACTGACTAGATTCAATACCTAGCATCTCAATAAAAAAAACAACAGGCTCTTGAGCTATGCAAACATTTTCAAAGCTAAAGAAATGAACACCTTTCCCAAATACAGACTTAAGCTTCAAAACATCTACTGCTTTACTAGCAACACGGATATCATCTAAGACTGCTGTACCATTTTTTATTCTCTCCTGTAAAGCAGAACAAGTGAAAGAGTAGGGCCTCCTGACAAAACAGTAAACCTCTAATGAGAAGCCTTTTTCTTGGATTTTACACTTTATATTTTCCAGAGCGCTCTTACTAAGAATTGATATATCCTCACCTGAAATAATCACATTTTTATTACAATCCAAAACTTCATCAATCTTAGACGAATATTCCTCATTAACAGAGACAATATTTTGAGAATCACCATTTCTTATATTAACATGATATAACTCTGGCTTTTCCGAATAAACAGAATAAAAAGGAATAGAATGGTTAATTATACATCGACTTCCTCTAAAAAAAATAGGGTAAAAAAAGCCAAGCTCATCTAACAAATCTTTATTACTAGACAATGTACGCTGAATAGACGATGTAGCCGTCTTATGGAACCCTAAATGCAATATAAATCGTTTCACATTAAGTCTTAGCTCTGAAAAAATCGATATCGGATTGTATTTCTCTATACAGTTGCAAATCAAACCTTATTAAAGGCTCTAATGCCTCTCTAATATCATCACGACTGGGATCTATGCCAAACTTGGTCGACAGAACATTCTCTCTAATTCCATTAATACTAGGCTTAAACCCATAACTAACTGCGATATCACTCAAGAAAAGTTCAATATTTGAATCTATACCCACAAAATCAAAGCTTTTAAGGTTATCTAATGAATCTTTAACATCCAGAGCATCAACATTCATTTTAGACACATCAGTTCTAATATACCTGGTCTGTGTATTATCAAGCAGTTGATGTTCAGGTTGCTCAAAACCACTTATAACACTTGAAATATTTTTTGCATCAGTAAAATCACAAGATACTAGTTTATCACTTAATTTTTGTATATATTCAGGATGAGCCAAATAACGACTATTATTCTCATCTAAAGATAAAGAGCGTATCCACGATAAATGAGATGTTATATGTTGATACGGGTCACGAAACGTAATCGCCTTATTAAAGCAATTTAACAAAGAGTTACGCATAAAATTTTTATATGTAAGATGCCCTGAGATAAAATCCACATCTCCTGACACTAATCGATCTTTCCAGCTATCTTTAGATTCTACATGTATTAAAGACCTTGTACTTGCAAAACGCTCCAACAAAAATTTATTAACAGTGGAACCAGCTGTTTTCGGTATATGAATATAAAGCAATGGAATGAAAATAGAAAAAATAACGGGAATAGCTATACAAATGTTGTTTTTTATATCTACTATTGAAATTGATAGTTTTTGGCACTTATCAAAATCATTGAGATCAATTTCAAACCCCGACAACGAAACATTTTTGATAGAAGGATACATACTGGGGAGTTTTGGTCGGTGTATACTCAAAACAATTTTATCGTTTCTTTTCCCTTCATTATCACAAAGTCTCAATTCAAGGTCAGCTTGATTTTTATCCACAAACCAACCTCTAATTTTACCCGTAACATGATCTTTTTGACTCGTAACATCTAAATGAAAATGAAAATTATCACTATTCCATTCACGTGTATCATAGGAGACTTTATACATTTATTGAGTATTCTTCTTTTAGGATAGGATAACTAAAGCAGAAACACCACTTTTTAAAAGCAAGGTGCCGAATTAAAGCTAATCCCATTCAGGTCTTTATTTGACAATACTGGGGATGAATCAAAAGCTGGCCATTCAATACCTATCGAAACATCGTTCCATAGAATGGATACATCATCCTCTGGACTGTAATAGTCCGTACATTTATATTGAAATTCAGCATCATCACTCATGACATAAAACCCGTGTGCGAAACCTGGTGGAATCCACAACAACTGTTTATTAATATCATTTAAAATAACTCCCACCCATTGACCAAAAGTTGGTGAGGACTGACGTAGGTCGACAGCCACATCATAAACCTCACCTTTAGTAACTCTAACAAGCTTACCTTGTGGGTTATTCTTCTGGTAATGTAAACCTCTCAAAATACCTTTTGAGGACTTGCTGTGATTATCCTGTACAAACACAAAGTTACCGCAGTGTTCATTAAAATCACTCTGACGAAAGGTTTCGAGAAAAAAACCTCGTTCATCACTAAAAACTTCAGGTGTTAATAATACAACACCTTTTAATTTCAACTGCTCATATTTCATATAAAACGTCTATCTCTCTGAAAGCAGGTTGGTAAGATAGTCGCCATAGCTTGTTTTACTTAAGTACTTACCACGGCGTACTATATCCTCATCATCAAGCCAGCCATGGCGCCATGCAATTTCTTCAAGACAAGCTATTTTAAGCCCTTGTCTCTGCTCAACTGTTTGAACATAATGGCCAGCTTGTAACAAGCTATCATGAGTGCCTGTATCTAACCACGTAAAGCCACGACCTAGCTTTTCAACTTTCAAATCTCCTCTATTGAGATAAGCATTATTAACAGCTGTTATCTCAACCTCACCCCGTGAAGACGGTTCGACGTTTTTAGCAATTTCAACTACATCGTTATCATAAAAATACAATCCTGTAACTGCATATTCTGACTTAGGTTTCTGTGGTTTTTCCTCGATAGAAATGGCATTACCATCATTATCAAACTCTACAACCCCAAAACGCTCTGGGTCATTAACAGGATAACCAAATATCGTAGCCCCCTTTTCCTGGGCAGACGCTAGCAGTAATTGTCCTGTGAAATGCTGCCCATGAAATATATTATCTCCCAAAACGAGACATACCGGACTCTCACCAATGAAATCCTCTCCTATGATAAAAGCTTGGGCCAATCCATCTGGTGATGGTTGTTCAGCGAAGCTAAAAGAAACGCCAAACGCGCTTCCGCATCCTAAAAGCTTTTTGTACTGAGGAAGGTCTTCTGGGGTTGAAATGATTAGAATTTCACGAATACCCGATAACATCAGTATTGATATCGGATAATAAATCATAGGCTTATCATAAATAGGTAATAGCTGCTTAGATACTCCTAACGTGATTGGGTATAACCGTGTACCTTTACCTCCCGCTAAGATAATTCCTTTTCGTTTCATACCCAGCCCTCTTTCTTACACAGATAGTCTTCCATGGTTAAAACTAACTGACTATGCCAATCAGGCATTGTTATGCCAAAAGCATTTTCTATTTTATCTACTGCTAAACGTGAGTTTAACGGTCTTTTCGCAGGTGTGGGGTAGGCACTTGTTGGTATACCAATAACCTCTTTAATGCTTAAATCAACGCTGTTAGCACGAGCAATAGTAAAGATAGAATTTGCAAACTCATACCAATTAGTCGTTTCACTAGATGCTAGATGATATATTCCGGAATCAAGGTCAGCAGCCTGACAAATTCTATTTACAGCTAATGCAGTAATATCCGCTATCAACCTGGCAGTAGTTGGTGCACCATACTGATCATTAACCACCGTTAACAATTCTCGGGTTTGAGCTAATTTCAACATTGTTTTCATGAAATTTTTGCCTCGAGTGCTGTATACCCAACTAGTTCGAAATATCAAATGAAGACACGAAGACGAAATAATACTCATATCACCCTGTAGCTTTGACTCGCCATAAACAGAGAGTGGTCCTGTCACATCCTCTTCTGTCCACGGATCTATGCCTATACCGGGATAAACATAATCTGAAGAATAATGAACTAACCAGATACCTTCTTTAGCAGCATAATCCGCTAAAATTTTTGGTAAATTCTTATTTAGAGCTTCCGCTTTCTCTTTTTCCTCTTCAGCTTTATCTACCGCAGTCCAAGCTGCTGCATTAACAATAAGATCAGGTTTTTTAGCATCTAGATAAGCGATTACTTCATTTGAATTTTCAAGATTCAGCAATGTTCTATCCGGTGAGTCTACAGTTCCAAAAATAGCCAAACTGCGCTTTAACTCATAACCAACTTGGCCATTTCCTCCAGTAAGAAAAATATTCACAAAACGCCCAACCGCTCACATTGATAACTACCATCCAAAACCGCTTGCCACCAACTTTTATTATCCAGATACCACTGCACAGTTTTTCTTAAACCTGTTTCGAACGTTTCATCAGGCGACCAACCCAGCTCCCTTTCAATTTTACTAGCATCAATCGCATACCTTAAATCATGTCCTGGCCGATCATCTACATAGACTATTAGATCACGGTAGCTTTTAACCAGAACAGCATTATTTTCAACTGTTGGGACTAGTTCATCCAGCAGATCACACAGTGTTAAAACAACCTCAATATTTTGTTTTTCATTGTGCCCTCCAACATTATAAGTCTCGTTTACAGCCCCTTCTTGTGCAACCTTGATCAAAGCTTTAGCATGATCTTCCACATACAGCCAATCTCTAATTTGTCGACCATTACCGTAGACCGGCAGAGGCTTACCTGCTAATGCATTCAAAATGGTTAGCGGGATTAGTTTCTCGGGAAAATGATAGGGGCCATAGTTATTTGAACAGTTCGTTATCAATGTAGGCAACCCATAGGTTCGTTGCCAAGCCCTTACCAAATGATCAGAGCCAGCTTTACTAGCCGAATAGGGTGAACTAGGAGAGTATGGGGTAGACTCTGTAAACATATCCTCATTGTTATTGAGGTCACCATATACTTCATCTGTTGATATATGGTGAAATCGGAAGTTTTTAGCTTTTTCAGGATCAGTGCTATTAAGTGATGAATAATAACTCCTAACAACTTCCAGTAGTGTATAGGTACCAATGATATTCGTTTGTATAAACACACCAGGCCCGTCAATTGAGCGGTCTACATGACTCTCAGCAGCAAGATGCATAATAATATCAGGCTTATATTGAGCTAATACACTAGACATAGCCTGATAGTCACATATATCTTGATGAATAAAGCTATACCGTTCATCTTTATCAATAGTTATCAGCGATTGTAAATTGCCGGCATAAGTTAGCTTATCGACATTGATAACTCGATGGGTGCTATTATGAATTAATTCACGTATTACAGCAGATCCAATAAAACCAGCTCCACCTGTTACCAAAAATGTTTTTTCCATACTATCAATATCCCTACTTGAATATCAAAAACATTAATCACGATGATCTTTAATAATTAGCAATAACATTTGAGCAATTAGAGCCACAAATAGTGCCAATAAACTATAGACAATAATTGTATGAAAACGTTGAGGTTCTAAAGGATACTCTGGATAGGTTGGGCTTTGCAAAACGGAGACTTGCTTTAGCTTTCTTGCGGCTTCAATACGGGTACTTTGAAGAGCAGCGAGGGCGCCGGAGTAACTATCAAGAGCAAATTGCACTTTCAACTCTAGTGTTTGATATTCTGCTGTGACAGTATTCAGGGCATTTCCTGATTGCTGAGCCATTCTGCTTTTTTCTTCATTGATTTGATGACTAACCGCATTTATCTCATTTTCAACTTTAACCATTGCAGGAGAATTACTACTTTGATAGCTAGTGAGCATTGTTTTCTCTGCTTGTAAGTTTGATAGTTTGCCTTCTAGGTTTGCAACAACGGCACTAATACTTTCAACCGTTCCTGAAGGTGAAATTAATCCATTTTTGTTCTGGTACTCTATCAGTTCTCCTCTTACCGCATTAAAGTTATCATTCAACATGCCAACTTGTTGTTCTAAAAATTTTACTTGTTCTTCAGCTAAACGCTTACCCAATAAGTTCATATGTTTTTCTCCCTCTTCTAGCAGAAGACTGGCAATCTTATGTGCCATCTCAGGAGTAAAGGCTTCGACCTTAATACGCAAAACATTTGCATACTCATCAAGCTCAACTGATATTCTTTTTAAATAATATTCGTGTAAATCTTCTATAGGAAGATTCACATCACCAAGATTAGAAATAAAATCGATATCTGATGCAGCATAATGTTCACGAAAACCGACTAAAGAATCGATTTTTTTAAGCATATCAACAGATAACAAATAATCTCTAAGCAGCAGCATATCACCGCTCGCTCCACTGCTGCCGCCTAACAACGAACTAACATCCATCGAAGGAATTGTTATCTGAGGACTTTCAAGTACGACATTTGTTTCTGAAACATATCGATCACTTGCTAATATTCCCCAATACAACGCAGATAGTGCAATGAAAAGCCCACACATTGTCCACACAGGGTTTTTCATTATTTTATGTTTCATCAACGTTTTTCCTGTAGCAACTTTGTTGAGTTAGAATTTATTTAAAATCAATCATCAATAATTTAGCGTTTCGGCGGATCATTTTTAGCATGATATTCATCTAATGCATCATTGATATCATCAAACCAAACAACTTGCCCTTTATCAATCAGAATACCTGCCTGGCATAACTCTTTTAGTATGCCTTCCCCATGGGAAACCATAATTAAGCTAGCTTGTCCTACTTTATCTTTAAAAGCCTTGGTTGCCTTACGACGAAATACTTGGTCGCCTACTGAAGTCGCTTCATCTGACAAAAAAACATCAAAATCAAAGGCTAATGAAAGACCAAATGCTAGCCGAGCTCGCATGCCCGATGAATAAGTTTTAACTGGATCATCAAATGCTTTACCAATCTCTGCAAAGCTTTCGACACTCTCAATAATTTCATTCAGATGCTTATTACCACCATGAATACGAGCAACAAACTTGACATTTTGTCGGCCTGTCATTGACCCTTGAAAACCGCCCGTCAAACCGATTGGCCAAGATACACTACTGTCACGAATAATTTCCCCACGATCAGGACTATCCATACCACCAATTAATCTTAACAATGTAGACTTACCCGCACCATTACGACCGATCAATCCAACACTAATTCCGTTTGGTATATCGATATTCACATTTTTAAGAACCCAATCACCACCATGATGGTTATGATAGCGTTTATAAAGGTTACGAATACTAATCATTGCGCTTTAAGTCTCGCTTCAAAACGAATATGCAACATTAAACCTAAAGAAATCAAACTTAAGTTCCAAAACCATAGATACCCCCAACTAACACCTTTCAAATGATGATAGTTTTCAAAAAAGCTCATACGGAGAAACTCTAACCCATGAACAACCGGATTCAAAAGCAATAACTCTTGAAGCCAGAAAGGTAAAAAATTCAAAGGTAAAATGACGCCTGAAATAATTAACAGGGGTAATGTTGTAATCCTTATAACTTTACCGACCTCGGGTATTAATTCTGACATAGCAGAAAATGTTAAAGCAGCGCCTAAACCAAGTCCCCATAAAGAGAGCCAACTAAATAAAGCATATAGTGGTTCAACAGCTATAAAATCCATACCCACTAAGGCAGCGATCAAAACAAAGGCAATAAAGATAAATGATTGAATCACCCCATCAAGAAAGCACCTTACTAATACAGGGTCGATGGACTTAACTTGCCGGTAAGCAAACAACCCTTTATAAGCCTGAATCGCTCCCAATGAACGTTGTAGACCGTCTCTAAAGAGATAAAAACCGAGTAATCCAAGCAACATCCAAGCTATAAGGCTAGCTCCAGAAATATGTTCCCCCCCCATTAGCACAGTTCGAATTCCAATCATTACTGCAATCATCGCAATAGGCTCGACTAGCATCCAGAACCAAGCAAACCTGTCTTGAGTTGTTTTAGCCAAAGCTTCACGCATAAATAACGCATACCAGACTGCTCGTGTTACTTGCCAAGAGTTACGGGGCGATAACACAGACATACTCCATCAAATCTTTCATTCTAATAATAATCATTGGTTGCAGTAACAATACTAAAGTTACTAATCCACTTACTATAAATCTGTGGCCACTCTAGCCGCTATTGCGATTTGGTAAATAATTTGAGAAATACTCGTGGCTAGCTGTAGATTTTTAGTTGGAACCTCAGGCAGCACTAAGATTTCATCACCGGCTTTAAGTGCAACATCAGCAGCCGCCCTAACCTCACCATTCTTTCTTACAATTAGAACTTTTGATTCATCTGCGTGCTGAGTATAACCACCGGCCCCTTTAATATAATCACCCACATTTTTTCCCTGCTCATACACAACTGATTGTGGCACAAGCACTTCGCCACTAATCAATAGAGAGTCTGATTTTTCGGGGATAGTAATTATATCGCCATCCTGCAAACGGATATTAGCGATATGATCATTGGATGCGACTACCAGCCGGCCGCTCGGCTCAGCTTTTGATGCTCTAGCAATAAATTTAGTTATCAACTCCGCTTCCTGAACCCGGATACTTGCTTCCTCATTCGTTGAGGATGAAGCGCCTAAATAAGTAGCTTCTAATCTTTTCAAACTCTCTTGCAGAGACTCTTTTTGACGCAATGCAACACTTTCACGACGCATGGAAATGCTTGTTGTATCAGTAATGCCTTTTGGTACTGCAATCGAATCTAGAAAATCCTGTAGCATTATATCGCGCGGCAATGAGTAACGTGAGGGTCCATAAAAGCTACCTTCAATCTCAACGACAATGGTGTCATAACGTTTATCGATACTCAGAATAATTTCATCGCCATTTTTAAGCGGCTGACCTAAAAAGTCATCGAGAGACAAGTAGCCTGTCAATGGGCCGCTATCTCGATCTCCTCGTAACAGTGCATGGGAAACGCCTGCTTTCATATGCGCCAGGTTGATCAATGAACTCCCAAACATTTCATCCGGTTCCAGTTCATACCGGTATGAACGCTCAACATCACCACTAACAATGATGGAGGCCTGTCGCTCACCAACAACTAAAGTATCACCATCCTTGAACTGTGGTCGAGCCATCTGCCCATTCAATAAAAAATCATAGAGGTCTATTGTTTCAATAACTTTTCCGCGCCTAAGGACTCTAACAGCACGATATGTTCCCATATTATCATCAATACCTCCTGCTTGATTAAGGAAGTAGATAGCAGAATCATTCGGAGTGCCGGCATAACGACCAGGGCGAGTGACAAAACCAGTAACAAATACTCCGACGGGTTGAACGCCTTGAACTTGAGTATAAACGTTCACATTTTCTGGATAGATTGAACGAACAGCCCCCCGGATACGGGTATCTAAATCCTTATGACTTAAGCCTTGTACTTTTACTGGCCCTATTGTCGGAATAAAAACATTACCTCGGGCATCAACGGGCAAAACCCGTTCCATTTCTATAGCGCCCCATATACGCAGAACAACTTGATCACCCGGTGTAATTTTATAATCTGAATTCAAACCATCTGATCTTAGACCACTAAAACCACCATCGAATAACTGACTTCCGAAAGGGCGAATTTTTTCGTTATTACCTACCGCATCACCAAGTTGACCATACGTTCCCGACTTCCAATCAATACTCTGCTGTATATCAGCACCATTACCCAGAGACTGCTGGACAGCGGCATCGAGATCTCCAGCACTTTCGATTGCTGCATTTGCAACGCTGCAGAACAGCAATGAGATCCCGATGACTATGCTTTTCTTAACGGAGGAGTAACTACTGAAAAAATTCATGCAAAGGTTCCATTTAACATTCTAACTGATGGCGGCATTTTAATATGGATAAAGTCTTAACCTATTCAGATGCTTGCCTGAATAAGCACCCACTTACCTGACTCGCTCAGACAAGCGACATAGCGTTCTTCTGTATTACGATCTATAAGATCAGCTTTACGACACTGCCGTCCACTAGCCGCAAAATAGGTCGAGCCAACTGATAAGCTCTTTCCCATCAACGGACCACTAGGAATAACCAATAAGAAGTCTTGTGGGCTTTCTGTCAGGATACCACTAACTTCAACAGGCAAAGCACTACCTGTATTAGTGCTCATAAAAAGAGATGAGTCAGCCTGTGTTACTTTCACAGATTGAGATGAGCATGCTGCTAACAATGAGACCAGGAAAAATACTGATGCAGTCTTAACTATAGAGGTTGTATTCAGCTTCATTAAACGGCTATCCATAACAATATTCATATACTATCTATCATACAACATAATCATACCAACATTATACATGCCCTATCTACTCTACTATATTTTCATTCGCGCTCTGACGAGTGTCAGTCAAAAATAGTTGGTGTTAGCAAACGCTGTAGAACGAACCAGTTGCCAACAAATAAACACTCAATCTATCTCAGCATAGCCTTGTTTCTTTGATAGAATATGCAGAATATCTAGTTGCGTTCACTAATAGACAAGAACGATAGTTCAGAACCTCCCTGCCTCAGATAGAAAACATAAACCCATATGTCAAAAAAAGCCGAAGTATCTAAATCAAGCAAACCTGAACACACCCCCATGATGCAGCAATACCTTAAGATTAAGGCTGAACATCCTGATCAACTGGTGTTCTATCGCATGGGGGATTTTTATGAGCTGTTCTTTGATGACGCTAAAAAAGCCTCACAATTACTTGATATTTCTCTGACAGCACGGGGTAAATCAGCAGGCGACCCTATTCCAATGGCCGGCATTCCTTATCACTCTGCCGATGGTTATATCGCTAAGATCGTCCGGGCCGGTGAATCAGTCGCTATTTGTGAACAGGTGGGTGATCCAGCGACTAGTAAAGGGCCGGTCGAACGCAAAGTCATGCGTATTGTTACGCCAGGCACACTCAGTGACGAAGCCTTGCTAGATGAACGCCGCGACAGCCTGCTGATCGCCGTCAATACCGATCTACAAGGTTACGGTATTGCCATCGTTGATATCAGCACCGGTCGGTTTAGTTTGCTAGAAATAAACGATGAAGAAGCGCTTCACGGTGAGCTCGAACGGATCAAACCCGCTGAAATTTTATTTAATGATGGCCATAATCTTGCTGAACAACTGCAAAGCTATCGCGGATTACGGCCTCAAGCACCGTGGAATTTCGAACGTGAAACCGCTGAACGGTTGCTTTGTCAGCAATTTCAGACCAAAGACCTCAGTGGCTTTGGCTGCGACCACCTACCGGTAGCACTCGGCGCGGCGGGCTGTCTTCTACAATACGCCAAAGACACCCAGCGAACTGCACTGCCTCATATTCGCCGGCTAATTTTGGAACAGCGCGATGAAAGCGTAATCCTCGATGCCGCCACTCGTAAAAATCTTGAAATTGATCAAAATCTAGCAGGCGGTCGAGATAACACCCTCGCCTCAGTCATTGATAAAACCGCGACCGCCATGGGGAGCCGGATGTTGCATCGCTGGCTTAATCGCCCACTGCGCTGTCGCAACACCCTGCAATCGCGACAGGCAGCATTACAATGGCTGATCAGCGATTATCATTTTGAACAGATATCGCCAGCCCTTAAGCAGATCGGTGATATTGAACGGGTATTGGCACGTGTTGCACTGCGCTCCGCACGTCCTCGCGACCTTGAAAGATTAAAGAGCGCTTTCCAAGTACTACCCGAGATACAGGATCACTTGGCGACAACCAAACCCGTACTGCTCAAGAATCTAGCGGAAACCATTAGCACCTTCCCTGAACTTTGCGAGTTACTGAACAAAGCCGTTATTGAAAACCCTCCGGTGGTGATCCGCGATGGTGGCGTGATCGCGACCGGCTATGATGCCGAACTAGATGAACTACGAGGGCTCAGTGAAAACGCCGGGGACTATCTAGTACAACTGGAGACCCGCGAACGAGAACGCACCGGCATCAGTACTCTAAAAGTGGGTTACAACCGAGTACACGGCTACTTCATTGAGATCGGCAAGGCGCAAAAAGCCGAAGTACCGGCGGATTATATTCGTCGTCAAACACTCAAAAATGCCGAACGCTATATTACCCCCGAACTGAAAACCTTCGAAGATAAGGCCCTGAGTGCAAAAAGCCGAGCCCTGAGCCGGGAAAAATCACTCTACGAAGCGCTTATCGAAACCCTTGCAGAGCCTTTAGCGGAACTACAAGACAGTGCTGCAGCGCTGGCCGAGTTAGATGTGCTCTGTAACCTAGCGGAACGTGCCGATACCCTCGACTATGTTGCCCCCACACTGACAGATGAGCCCCAAATTGAAGTATCCGGAGGTCGCCACCCCGTGGTTGAAGATGTGCTCGACGACCCGTTTGTCGCCAACAACCTAAGCCTGTCACCGGAGCGGCAAATGTTGATTATCACCGGTCCGAACATGGGCGGTAAATCGACCTACATGCGCCAAGCTGCACTAATCACATTACTGGCCCATATCGGCAGCTATGTGCCAGCGCAATCCGCCACCATTGGCCTCGTTGATCGAATCTTTACCCGCATGGGTTCGTCAGACGACCTTGCTGGCGGACGGTCGACCTTTATGGTCGAGATGACCGAAACCGCCAATATTCTGCATAATGCCACTGAACGTAGCTTAGTTTTAATGGATGAAGTTGGTCGTGGCACTAGCACCTTCGATGGGCTTTCACTGGCTTGGTCTGCTGCGGAATACCTCGCCAATGAAGTCAAAGCAATGACCCTGTTCGCTACCCATTACTTTGAGCTAACAGTACTACCAGAAATCTGCCAAGGGGTTTTCAATGTCCACCTGACAGCCATGGAGCATCAGGATCATATTGTTTTTATGCATGAGGTTCAGGAAGGCCCTGCCAGCCAGAGCTATGGTCTACAGGTCGCACAATTAGCCGGTGTTCCGGCGAATGTCATTAGCCGTGCTCGCCAAAAACTGATTCAACTCGAAGAGGACACCGGACAGACAGAACAACGCCGCCAACCACCACCGGTGCAAGACGACCTGTTTGTTGCGCCACGGCCTCATCCAGCGCTAACGCAACTCAAGTCATTAGAGCCAGATAACCTAACCCCCCGTCAGGCGCTAGAACTACTCTATACGCTGAAAAAAGAAGCCGAACGCAGCTAAAATAAAGCCGACAGTCAGCCGAAGCTAAACGTTAAATTAAACCCTAAAGCTAAGCCTTAAAACAAAAAAACCGAACATATCTGTGTTCGGTTTTTTTATTATGTTAACAACAGCACTGGACTAACTTTTCAGCAAGTCTTCTCCGCACAGGCCATTACGCTCGACTATCTCACGTAACTTACGCAATGCTTCAACCTGTATCTGTCGCACCCGCTCACGGGTCAAACCGATCTCTTTACCAACTTCTTCTAAGGTACTCATCTCGTAGCCCCGAAGGCCAAATCGACGAGATAACACTTCCGAATGCTTTTCCGGCAACATACCAAGCCAGCCTTCCAAGTTACCGCTGATATTAGATTTCTGCAGCAATGTTTCAGGGTCGGAAGATTCCTCATCGGCAATGGTATCCAACAGCATCTTGTCGGAATCTTTACCTACAGGTACATCAATTGAAGTCACTCGCTCGTTCAGACCAAACATCTTCTCGACGTTCGCAACAGGCTTATCTACGGCAGCGGCTATCTCTTCAACGGTGGGTTCGTGATCGAGCTTCTGAGCCAACTCACGGGCTGCTCGTAGATACACATTTAGCTCTTTCACCACATGAATCGGCAAACGGATAGTTCGGGTCTGGTTCATAATAGCCCGTTCAATCGTTTGTCTTATCCACCAAGTTGCATAGGTAGAAAAACGGAAGCCTCGCTCTGGGTCGAATTTTTCCACCGCACGGATCAAGCCGAGATTTCCCTCTTCGATTAAATCAAGCAGTGTAAGCCCACGATTGATATAACGTCGGGCAATTTTCACAACCAGACGTAAATTACTTTCAATCATCCGCTTGCGAGAGGGCTCATCCCCTTTCAAGGATAGCCGAGAAAAATACACCTCTTCTTCGGCGGTAAGCAACGGAGAAAAGCCAATCTCGTTGAGATACAACTGGGTTGCATCGAGGGTTTTAGCACTTAGCAGATCGTTGTGGGCCATACTCCCTTTGCCCCGTCCGCTATTGAGGAATTTAGGTTCGTCCTTAGTTTTAGCCAGATCTGTTTCTTCTACATCAACTGAAACTGCATCTAGCCCCTGCTCATTATTCTCTACATTTACCATTGTGTTAATCCCGAGTAACTTAGTTATTATTGCTTTTTATTAGTTACTGCTTAGTGATAATCGATTAAGTGCTCATCTTTTACGCGGCAGATACAACATTGGATCAACAGGTTGGCCATCTCTGCGGATCTCAAAATGCAGCATTGTTCGGGCAGCTCCACTATTACCAATTTCGGCAATTTTGTCACCTATTTTCACCTTATCATTTTCTTTCACAAGAATGCGACTGTTATGCGCATACGCACTCAGAAATTTCTGATTGTGATGGATAATGACAAGATTTCCATAGCCTAACAAACCACTACCGGCATACACCACCTTGCCCGATTCTGCCGCAAAAACAGGCTCACCTTTACGACCAGCAAAATTGATACCTTTGTTTACTTTACCTTTATTGCTGAAACGCTGAATAATCTGGCCCGATGCGGGCCAACGCCACTTTAGCGCACGCGCCGTCACTGGTTGAGGTGAGAGTTTGACCGCTGGCGTCACTTTTGGTTTTGCAGAGGGCGCAGGGGCTGCTGTCTTTTTAACCACCGCTGGCTTAACCGGCTTAGCGGCAACAACCGATGCCGTTTTAACACTCGACTTCGTTTTTTTCTTAGGAGATGAAGCAGTAACGGGCTTGGCTTGGGGTTGGTCCGGGCTAGCCTTAAGTGAGAGCACTTGGCCGGGATAAATCTTATAGCGATTACTAATATTGTTATGGCGCGCTAATTCTCTGAAATCGAGACCGTAACGAAAGGCGATGGAGTAAAGCGTATCACCTCGGCGGACACGGTACTGATCCGGTGACTGACTACTGACTACCTTAACCGCTTGGCGACCACCGATAGAACGTTCATCAACCGGAGTATAGACGCTGGTAGAGCTACAGGCAGACACCATCAAAACAACGAACAACAGTGCCGTCGTTATTAAGGTCTCTGCAGGAGCTCTCACCATAATCTATTCCTTAGCGGCCTGAAAGCGCTCCATGACTACCACAATTGCAACGCCCACTAGCGTCAACCCAAACGCCCAAAGCAAAAACGACGGCTGACCGGTGATACTCTCAAAGTGCCACGGCAACAAATTATCTTGCAACAGCGGCACCTGCTCACCATGCCGATTAATGGTATAGGAGAGGGTATATTTCCACGGCCACACTTTATTCAATGAGCCAAGCATAAAACCAGCCAAAAGCGCCAATGTAACTTGGTGGTGATGACTGAACATCCAGCTTAGCACGCGGGAAAAACTCATAATACCCACGATACAGCCGAGCATAAACAAGCCGATGAGTTCGAGATCAACGCCTTTAACCGCCGCTAAAATATGTGCATACATACCCAGCAGAAGTAAAATAAAACTACCCGAGATGCCCGGTAAAATCATCGCACAAATAGCAATAGCGCCGGAGATAAAGACCATCATCGCGGTTGGCTCAACACTCACAGGCGCAATACTAGTGACCCAATAGGCAATGATAGAACCGATAATAAAACTCGAAACTAAATTCATATCCCATTTTTCAATATGACTCATCACCAGCCACACCGATGCTAGGATTAAACCAAAAAAGAACGACCACAACAAAATCGGATAATTGCTCAGCAAAAACAGTACACCACCCGCAATGGTCGCAATGCTAGTCACAATACCCGCTAGTAGTACTAACAAAAAGCTGCCGTTCACCTGTCGCCAAAACGCCGCGGGGCCCTGCTTAAAGAGCACTTTAAGCGCCGCAGGATTAAACCCTTTAATGGTATTGATTAGCTCTTCGTAGATGCCAGTGATAAAAGCAATAGTGCCACCCGATACCCCTGGCACAACATCGGCTGCCCCCATCATGGCACCTTTAAAAAACAGCCCTAAATATTCTCGCGTTGTACGCGTTGTGTTCATGTAATATTCCGTAACAATCGTCGGCTAGCGTACAGTGCCACTCAAGAGAGGCACAAATTTAACCCCTTCGAGTACCGAGGTTTCATAGTCTGTTTCTGAGACCCTAATAACTAATTTAAGTTGCTGATTCTGTGTGCCACCCACCGGAATAACCAAACGTCCACCCACCGCTAACTGTATTAACAATTCGGGCGGTACTTCTTCCGGTGCGGCCGTGACCATAATGCCATCGAACGGCCCACGCTCAGCCCACCCCATACCACCATCACTGTGTTTTAAAGACACATTGCGTATTTTCAGTAACGAAAAACGCTGTCGCGCTTTCTCCTGCAAAGGCTTAATACGCTCAACACTAAATACTTTATCAACCAATTGTGCCAGAACCGTGGTCTGATAACCCGACCCAGTACCCACTTCGAGTACTCGTTCACGGGGACCATCGGCCAATAAGATCTCAGTCATTCGCGCAACAATATAAGGTTGCGATATCGTTTGATTAAAACCGATCGGTAACGCAGTGTCTTCATAAGCGCGATGAGACAGCGCTTCATCAATAAAAATATGCCGTGGGGTATTACCCATTACATCCAATACTTGCTGATCAGAGATCCCCTGATCTTTCAGCCGCTGTACCAGCCTGCTGCGGGTGCGCTGGGACGTCATCCCAATCCCCTGCAACTGCAACTTATTCACTCTGCATCCTCTAACCAATTACCCAGATTATCCATGCTGGAATACTGTGTCATATCAATATTTAGGGGGGTTATCGAAACATAACCGGACTTAACGGCAAAAAAATCGGTACCTGGACCACAATCTGCCGCAGCACCGGCACCCGCAATCCAGAAGCGCTGTTTGCCTCGCGGATCAAGGGACTCAACCGGCGCATCCGCCATCACCCGATGACCTAAACGGGTTACATGAATGCCTTTTAGCTGATCTAGCGGTAGATCAGGAACATTAACATTCAGTACCGTTCGTGGCGCCAACACCAACCCCGGGATATCGTTAATAATCTTACGCACCACCTCTGCGGCAGTATCGTAATGTACTGGGTTACTCCCCTCCAACGACACTGCGATAGGAGGTAGATGCAGATGCCGCCCCTCCATCGCGGCTGCAACCGTGCCAGAATAGATCACATCATCACCTAGATTACAGCCGCAATTAATCCCGGAAATCACCATATCGGGACGCTCACTGTAAATCCCACCCATTCCTAGGTGGACGCAATCCGTCGGCGTGCCGTTAATACCAACAAAGCCATTTTGATGACGATGTGACTCAAGCGGGCGATCCAGCGTCAAGGAGTTACTCGCACCGCTTCGGTTGCGATCCGGAGCAACCACAACGATCTCGGCATCTTGCGCTAGTATTCTCGCCAGCGCTTCCAGTCCCGGCGCGTAAACACCGTCATCATTCGATAATAATAATCTCATTATTCTGCCTCTGGCTCGGGTTGACCCGATGCCGACACAACCTGCGCCAACTCACGCAACACGCTGGTTGCAAAACTTCCTGCTGGCAGATCAAAAGCCAACAAGAATTGATCTTCAGCCTCTTGCTCAACCTCTAGATGACCCGGCATCAAACGAGTTGAGCGCCGCTCTTGATTCAAACCTAAACGCTCCAGCCCTTCAAGCTGTTCCTGCCAAGGTTTAAGCTGTTCAACTTCCCAAGCGGCCGCATCGGCGCTACAAATTGACCGACCTCGACCCCACATCGCCGCAGTAAGATGCAGATCACCCGACTCTAAACGGCTCAAGATCGTTGCATCTTCAGCGTCAAAGGGAAAACAGCTTTGACTACCATTGATCATCAGCACATCGCCAGGCATTGGCTGCGCAAAAACAGACTGCCCAATACGCTGCGACACCAATTGATTAAACATAAATGAACGAACAGCTGAGATATAGAGACCTTTTTTATGCCGCTGCCGCTCTTTCAACTTACCCGCGATCAGCAGCGCGCCTTTAGTCAGGTTGCCGCCGTGGTGACCAAAGCGCTGCTCACCAAAATAGTTTGGCACGCCCGCACGAATCTCTTCAGCACGACGCAGCAAAGCGGCAGGCTCAATCACTTGACGTAAACGTATCTGAAAACGATTACCCCTCAGGCTACCCAATCGCAGCTTTCGGGTATGCTTTACCGCTTTAAGCACTTTAATGGTATCGGTCTCGAACAGAGACCAGGTTAACGGTGAGCGACCCGGCAAGTGCACACTAAACCACTGTTCGGTGATCGCATGACGATCTTTCTTGCCCGCATAGCCCACTTCTTTCGGACTTACCTGACAAAAATGCGCCAATTGACGGGCCACCCAATCGGTATTCTCACCAGTCTTACGGATATAAAGAAACACGTGATCGCCACTGCCTTCCGGCTCAAACGAGAGATCCTCTATGACCCTGAAATCATCAGGTTCAGTTCGAATAACCGCACGACTGGCAGGCTCACCGTATAAATAGTTTAATTCAGTTGGAAAGTTCATTGACGCTAGGGGTTCCGTGGCTGACCGCTATCGGCCGGTGGTTTACCTGGCAACGCGGGAACCAATTGAAAGAAGGACTCACCCTCTTTCACCATTCCCAGCTGATTTCGGGCTCGCTCTTCTAGCGCCTCCAGTCCTTGCTTAAGGTCTTTAACCTCGGCATCTAACTGATGGTTACGATTCACCAGAAGGTCATTTTCAGCCCGTTGCCGTTCGATCTCCTGCTGTAATGCTTGCACATCGCCGAGATTAGCTTCGCCAAACCATAGTCGATATTGCAGGCCGATCAAACAGATCAACAGCAGTAACGATATCGAACGAAATAAACTCAAACGAAACACAGCCTAGCAGCACTCATATTCTATATAGTCAAAAAAGGGGGCGTTAAGCCCCCTAGTATTTCACAGATCAGTTAAAAGTTAACCCTGACCTTTAATTTCAGATAAACCGTTGTAAACAGCGCCGGCACCCAACTCTTCTTCAATGCGCAGTAAACGGTTGTACTTAGCGACACGATCAGAACGACACAGTGAACCCGTCTTAATCTGACCGGCTGCCGTACCCACCGCCAAATCGGCGATAGTAGTATCTTCTGTTTCACCGGAACGGTGGGAGATAACCACGGTAAAGCCAGCATCCTTCGCCATCTTAATCGCATCCAGTGTCTCAGACAGAGAACCGATCTGGTTGAATTTGATTAAGATTGAGTTACCGATGCTCTGCTCGATACCCCGGCTCAGAATTTTGGTGTTAGTAACAAACAGATCATCCCCGACTAGTTGAATCTTGTCGCCGATCTTCTTCGTCAGATACGCCCAACCATACCAGTCAGACTCATCCAAACCATCTTCGATAGAAACGATAGGATAGTTTTCGGTCAGTGCAGCCAAATAATCACTAAAACCTTCAGCATCAAAGATTTTACCTTCCCCTGAAAGATCATATTTGCCATCTTGGTAGAATTCAGACGCTGCACAATCGAGTGCCAAGGTAACATCTTTACCTAATTCATAACCGGCATTAGAGATCGCTTCTTTAATAACCACCAGTGCTTCTTCATTAGATGCAAGGTTAGGTGCGAAACCACCTTCATCACCGACGGCTGTACTCAGGCCTCGAGCTTTTAGGACCGCCTTCAAAGAGTGGAAGATCTCAGCACCACAACGCAAGCCATCGGAGAACTTAGTAAAGTTAACCGGCTGAACCATAAACTCTTGAATATCGACGTTGTTGTCCGCGTGCTCGCCACCGTTAAGGATATTCATCATTGGCACAGGCAATGAGAACTGACCCGCAGTACCGTTAATCTCAGCAATATGGGCATAAAGGGGCATCCCTTTAACCAGTGCAGCCGCTTTAGCCGCCGCCAGCGAAACCGCTAGAATCGCATTCGCCCCGAGGTTTTCTTTGTTCTCAGTGCCATCCAGCGCCAGCATCGTATTATCTAACGCACGTTGATCCGTCACATCCATACCAATCAACGCATCACGGATAACACCATTAACAGCCGCTACGGCCTTCAAAACACCTTTACCCAAATAACGGCCTTTATCACCATCACGCAGCTCCAATGCTTCGCGGGAACCGGTAGACGCTCCGGAAGGTGCGCAGGCAGAGCCCATTATACCGGAAGCCAAAATTACATCGGCCTCAACGGTCGGGTTACCACGGGAATCAAGAACTTCACGGGCTTTAATGTCAGCAATCTGTGCCATTGACTAAACTCCAAAAATGATAAGTATTCTTTATTTTTCAAGATCTGCGTAAGTTAACGCTGCCTCGATGAAGCCGCTGAATAAACCGTGGCCATCCCTTGGGGTAGAGGTAAATTCAGGGTGGAACTGACAGGCAACAAACCACGGATGATCCGGCGCTTCCACAACTTCAACCAGTTCACCATCGACAGAGCGTCCAGAAACAACCAGACCCGCCTCTTCAAGCTGAGCAACATAATTGTTGTTAACTTCATAACGATGACGATGACGTTCTTTAATTTCAATAGAACCATAAGCCTGATAAGCAGTTGTACCCTCTTTCAGGGTACAAATCTGAGCCCCCAAACGCATGGTGCCGCCCAAGTCATCGGTATAGCCGCGAACTTCCTTCGCGCCCTCTTCTGTCATCCACTCGGTGATCAGACCGATCAAGGGTGAAGTGGTATTTGCATCAAACTCGGTACTGCTCGCATCAGTGATGCCAGCAACATGACGTGCATATTCAATAACCGCCACCTGCATACCCAAGCAAATACCAAGATAAGGAACCTTGTTTTCCCGAGCATACTTAACCGCTGCGATTTTACCTTCGACCCCCCGTTCGCCAAAACCACCCGGCACCAGAATCGCCGATACATCTTCTAACAAATCAACACCGTCGCGTTCGATCTGCTCAGAATCAATATATTTGATATTTACTTTAGTACGCAGCGCAATACCGGCATGAGAGATCGCTTCAATCAGCGACTTATAGGCATCCAGCAGCTCCATATACTTGCCGACCATCGCGATAGTCACTTCACGATGCGGATTAAGCTTCGCATCGGAGACCCGATCCCATTCGGTCAGATCCGCAGGCGGGCATTCCAGATTAAACTGCTCAATAACAATCTGATCCAGTTTCTGTTCACTCAACATGCGAGGGATTTTATAAATACAATCAGCATCAGGCAGAGAGATAACCGCACGCTCTTCCACATTGGTAAACAGAGACAGTTTACGACGCGAAGAGATCGGCAGAGCAAAATCAGAACGACACACCAGAATATCAGGCTGAATACCGATCGAACGCAGCTCTTTTACCGAGTGCTGAGACGGTTTTGTTTTGATCTCACCTGCTGTGGCGATATAAGGCACCAGCGTCAAGTGCATAAACATGGCTCGACGGGCACCCAGTTCAACGCGTAGTTGACGCACCGCTTCCATAAAGGGCAACGATTCGATATCACCGACCGTGCCGCCGATTTCAACCAGGGCGATATCCGCATCACCAGAGCCTTCGAGTACACGGCGCTTGATCTCATCGGTAATATGCGGAATAACCTGCACCGTACCGCCAAGATAGTCACCACGCCGCTCTTTACGCAGCACGTGCTGATAGACACGCCCCGCAGTAAAGTTATTGCGCTTCGACATAGTCGTGCGGATGAAACGCTCGTAGTGACCTAAATCCAAGTCAGTCTCGGCGCCATCTTCGGTAACAAATACCTCACCATGTTGAATGGGGCTCATCGTCCCGGGATCTACGTTGATATACGGATCCAATTTCAGCATGGTAACTTTCAGCCCCCGGGCCTCAAGAATTGCTGCAAGTGAAGCGGATGCAATGCCTTTCCCCAAAGAGGAAACAACACCGCCTGTGACGAAAATATATCGCGTCATGAGGAACCTGTATCTGGTCGTGAAAAGTGAGTCGTGCTGTTCAAAAAACAGCTACTAAAGATGGGGCTACAGGGTATCAGAATCACCCTGAACAGACAATGCAGTTGGCTGCCATTTCAACGCAAAACCATGGCCTTTTTTTTCACTCTGCCAATCTTCGCAGAGACAGATTCCTGGCAGCGCCACAATCTCATCACCGACCACACACACCGGCCAGCTATTTCGTTGCCACGCAGGGATCTTATGTTCCTGAAATAGCTTCTTCAATGAGCACGACCCGCCACGCCCTAATGGTCTGCAGCGATCGCCATCGCGCCGGTTGCGTACCGTCACTCCCGCTAGCGACTGCAACCCCGTCACACCCGATTCACAGCTGACCTCTAAGCAGCCTTGGGTAATCTGCACTCCATTAAGTGACAACGGTCGATGACCCCACTGAACGGCCTCAAGCGCGGCTTGCAACAACAGCACTCCTTGATACCGCCGTAACTGCAGCGCTCCAAAGGACAGCTGCGGCTGCCGATCATCAGCGGCATTGATCAATTGCGTGACCGCTCGCAATTGCGTCTCACCGAGGCTAACACCCACTCGACGACACCAATAACGCAGCAGATTATGTCGCCGCCGCTGACTCAACCCCATTAATCCTTGGCAATCCAGCCCATCACCGCTGGCCACCGATGCCATATCCAATGTGGCAAGATCATCCAGTAATTGCTCAGACTCACGCATGTGTCCCGCTGTAGCCGCCCAACGGTGAGTAAAACCAGGCCAACGCTGGTGTAGTAACGGCAGAATACGATGGCGAAGAAAATTACGATCAAACGAGGGATCACTATTGCTAGGGTCTTCAACCCATTGCAACTGTTCGGCTATCGCCCAGCGATGTAATGTCTGGCGAGAAACTGCCAATAACGGCCGAAACAAACTTGCTTGCCCTAACAGTCGACGCTGGGGCATTCCTGCCATCCCACGCACGCCTGTCCCTCGCAAGAAGCGAAACAGTAAGGTTTCGGCTTGATCATCCAAATGATGTGCCAGCAGCAGACAATCACCCGGCTGTAAGATATTGTCAAAAGCCTGATAACGCGCATCGCGAGCGGCCCGCTCTAAGCTCGCACCATCTGCGACAATAACCTGCTGCTGATAAAAGGGGAGATTAAGCGAAGCCACTAAACGACTACAGAAGGCAGTCCATTGAGCTGATTGGGCTTGCAACTGATGATCAATGGTCACCACCAATAACTGTGAGGCCGGCAAAGCTCTCGCAGCTAAGTGTAATAACACCACCGAATCGAGCCCCCCGCTTAAACCGATCACCCAGCGCTTTACCTCGTGGGGATGGTTTTCAAGCTGCTGATTAAAGTGACGCTGTAAGTCTTTCATAACGATCTATATACCAGTCTTTCACCATACTGACAGGCAAAAAAAACCGCCGATTTAACGACGGTTCCGATGTTACTGGCTAATGCCGTAGGACATCAAACGCTGATAACGTCTTTCAATAAGCTCGTCGGTCTCGATATCGGTCAATCGCTCGAGCGTTTCCAGCAGATGCTTTTTCAGGTTAGCGGCCATCAGTGCATGGTCACGGTGAGCACCACCTAACGGTTCATCGACGATTTGATCGACCAGACCCAACGCATGCAAGCGATCGGACGTTAGACCCATCGCCTTCGCGGCATCCGGTGCGCGGTCGGCACTTTTCCACAAAATAGAGGCGCAACCTTCTGGCGAAATCACCGAGTAGGTTGAGTATTGCAGCATCATCAATTCATCACATACACCAATCGCTAATGCGCCACCGGAGCCGCCTTCACCCACAACGGTAGCAACAATCGGTGTATTCAGGCGGGACATCGCCGCGAGATTAAATGCGATCGCTTCTGATTGCCCACGCTCTTCGGCATCAATACCCGGATAAGCCCCCGGTGTATCAATAAACGTCAGAATTGGCATCTTAAAACGCTCGGCCATCTCCATCAAACGCAATGCTTTACGGTAACCTTCAGGACGAGGCATGCCGAAATTACGACGTACTTTTTCTTTAACTTCGCGTCCTTTCTGATGCCCAATCACCATCACTGGGCGACCTTCAAGCCGTGCAATACCACCGACCAGCGCTCGATCATCAGCAAAATGACGATCCCCATGAATCTCTTCGAACTCATCAAAGATCATGTCTACATAATCGAGGGTATACGGACGCTGAGGATGACGGGCAATCTGCGAGATCTGCCATTCACTCAGGTCACTAAAAAGCGACTTCGTCAGTGTACGGCTTTTCGCCTGTAACTTTGAGATCTCTTCCTCAATATTCAGTTCATTGTCATCGCCAACCAGACGCAGCTCTTCAATTTTTGCTTCTAGGTCTGCAATTGGCTGTTCAAAATCCAGATAATTGGGATTCATGTATTGATATTCCGTAAGTTCGCTTCGTTCCGGCCGGGACACAGTAGCAACAGAGATCAGCCGACGATAAAAAAGTTGGCCTAATTCTACCCTGTGTCGCGATCAAGAACCAGCCTGAATCAGTAGCTAATCTTGACTGCATCGCCACCAAATTGATCTTTCAGTTTGAGCAAAAGCTCATCCGTTGGTTGCACCTGCCAGGCATCGCCAAGACAGAGGGTTGCTGCCGCATCTTGGCTTTTATAGCGTAACGCAACTGGCATAGTGACTCGCCCTTTATGAGCCTCAAGCAGTGATTCAAAAGCCCTTAAGGGGCGATCTTTCAACTGCACAGCATCACAATCGATCTCTATATGTTGTCCATACCGAGCCCGACACTGGGTTATATCGATAATTTTATTACCGCGCACCTTAAGCTTATCGGTGCCCGAATAGCTATCGATGGTAATTTCACCCTCGATCAGCAGTATGGCATCTTTATTCAATAACGGTCGATATTCATCGTAGGCCTCACCAAATAGGGATATCTCGATGCGGGAGGTTCGATCATCCAAGGTAACAAAGCAGAGCGAATCACCTTTCTTAGTTTTCTTGACCCGCACATCCACCACGAGCCCCAACATCTTCTGTTGCTGTCCCCGCTGCGGCACTAGCTCGGCAATTCGACGCGTAATAAAGTGCGGTAGCTCGGCTTCATACTCATCAATAGGATGACCGGTCACATAGAGACCTAGGGTATCTTTTTCACCCTGCAGACGCTCTTTGTCAGTCCACTGCCGCAGCTTCATGTACTCAGCATAGGGATCTCGAGGCTGCTCGGCTTCGACCTCACCAAACAGGTCGAACATTCCAGCACTCTGATTGCGCTCAGACTGATCTGCCGCTTTAAGCGCCTCGCCAATCGCCGCCCAAAGCTGAGCACGATCCGGCCCAAGGTGATCCAACGCGCCTGAACGGACCAAGGCTTCCAAAACTCGTTTATTAAGTTTTTTACTACCCACTCGCTTACAGAAATCGAAGATATCCTTGAACTGACCACCCTCATCGCGAGCGGCCACAATGGCTTCTATGGGCCCTTCACCCACGCCTTTGATTGCCCCCAAACCATAAACAATTTCACCCTTATCGTTAACGGTAAACATGTATTCACCCCAGTTAACGTCGGGCAGCACCAAGGGCAATTTCATGGTGCGACACTCTTCGATAAAGATCACCACCTTATCGGTGTTCTGCATATCGGAAGACAGTACCGCCGCCATAAAAGGCGCTGGATAATGAGTTTTCAACCAAGCGGTCTGGTATGACACCAAGGCATAGGCCGCTGAGTGGGATTTGTTAAAACCATAACCGGCAAATTTTTCCACCAGGTCGAAGATATTCCCAGCCAAATCTGGATCGATGCCATTCGCCGCAGAACCTTCCAAAAACGAGCTTCGCTGCTTCGCCATCTCTTCGGGCTTTTTCTTACCCATCGCTCGACGCAGCATATCTGCACCACCGAGGGTATAACCGGCCATCACCTGGGCGATCTGCATAACCTGTTCCTGATACAGGATAATGCCGTAGGTAGGCTCCAGTACCGGCTGCAGGCTGTCTAACTGGTAATCTGCATGGGGATATGCCAGCTCAGCTTGACCATGTTTTCGTAGAATAAAGTCATCAACCATTCCCGATTGCAGCGGCCCCGGCCGAAACAGCGCTACCAAGGCGACGATATCTTCAAAACGGTCAGGTTTTAGACGACGCACAAGGTCCTTCATACCACTGGATTCGAGCTGGAACACCGCGGTGGTTTCCGCCGACTTGAGCAACTCAAAGGTCGCGGGATCTTCCAAGTCAATTAGAGCAATATTCAGCGGTTCTTCACCGGTTTTGGCCCGAATACGGTCGATGGTTTTCACCGCCCAGTCCACGATGGTTAAGGTACGCAGCCCCAAGAAGTCGAACTTAACCAGTCCGGCCTCCTCCACATCGCTCTTATCAAACTGGGTCACCAAGCCATGACCAAATTCATCACAGTAGGTAGCGGAGAAATCGGTCAACTTAGTTGGTGCGATGACCACACCACCGGCGTGCTTACCCACGTTACGGGTCAGGCCTTCCAACTTAAGGGCCATCTCCATAATTTCTTGCGCTTCTTCGCTAGATTCGACGAACTCCTTCATCAAGGGTTCTTCAACCATCGCACGGGTCAGGGTAATACCCACTTCAAACGGAATCAGCTTAGACAGTTTATCTGCCAAGCCAAAGGGCTTACCTTGCACACGGGCTACGTCACGCACCACCGCTTTAGCGGCCATGGTACCAAAGGTGACAATCTGCGATACCGCATCTCGACCATAGGTCTCAGCCACATAGTCGATCACGCGGTCGCGGTTATCCATACAGAAGTCAATATCGAAGTCAGGCATCGATACCCGTTCAGGGTTAAGGAATCGCTCGAATAGCAGATCGTATTCTAGTGGGTCTAGATCGGTGATTTTCTGCGCATAGGCGACCAGTGACCCCGCACCCGACCCTCGACCCGGGCCAACGGGCACGCCGTTATCCTTGCCCCACTGAATAAAGTCCATCACGATCAGGAAATAACCGGGGAAACCCATCTGGGTAATGATATCGAGCTCAAATCGCAACCGTTCTTCATATGGACGACGTTTTTCCACGTAGTCTGGATCATTCTTATCCAGCAGAATTTCCAGCCGATCTTCCAGGCCTTTCCAAGACACCTCCGCGAAGAACTCATCCATCGTTACCCCTTCAGGGATAGGATATTTCGGTAGATAATAGGTCCCCAGATCCAACTCAACGTTACAACGCTTAGCAATCTCGACGGTATTGGTAACCGCCGCAGGTATATCGCTAAACAGCTCAGCCATCTCTTCAGCCGTTCGCAGATATTGCTGATCACTATAATGCTTCGGCCGATGAGGGTCTTCGAGTGTGCGTCCTTGGTTGATACAAACGCGTACCTCATGGGCCTCAAAATCTTCCGGGCGTAGAAACATCACTTCATTGGTTGCCACCAAGGGGCAGCCCGTGTCATGGGCTAACTGAACCGTTGCATGCACACAACTTTCATCACCGGGGCGACCAGTACGCTGAATCTCTAGATAGAAGCGATCAGGAAATACGGCTTGCCACTGCGCCAGAACAGCATGGGCAGAATCGTTATCAGCTAACGCCCGACCTATTTCGCCATCTTTAGCACCGGACAACGCGATCAGTCCCGCAGAGCGCTCCGCAATCCAACCTCGTTTCAACAGCGCTAGCTCTGGCTGAATATTTTGACCTTTCTCATAGGCCAGAGAAATCAACTCCATCAGGTTACGATAACCCTGATCATTCATCGCCAATAGCGTCATTCGATGAGGCGTACCCTCAGGGTCCGCGTCATTTTCGATCCAAATATCAGCCCCAAAAATGGGTTTAATACCTGCACCGGTGGTGGCTTTGAAGAATTTAATCAAGGCGAACAGGTTAACCTGATCCGTAATAGCGATCGCCGGAATCTGCTGCTCTTTCGCCACATTAACCAGTTCTTTAATACGAACAAGTCCATCAACCAGTGAAAACTCGGTATGCAGACGGAGATGTACAAATGCCGGATCAGTCATTTCAACTCGTTTAATCAATTATGTCAGTGTTTAACGCTAGTCGCTCAGCCACCGGTTTGAAGCTGCGACGGTGCTCAGGCAGCGGGCCTAATCGACGCAGTTGTTCCATATGCAGGGCGGTTGGATACCCTTTATGCTTAGCAAAACCATAACCCGGATGACATTGGTCCAATGCCACCATTTCCCGATCACGATAAACTTTTGCCAAAATTGAAGCAGCACTAATTGCGGGCTCTTTTAGATCCCCCTTCACAATCGCTTGCGCTTCACAGGGCAAACCCGGCGGACAACGATTACCATCAATCAAGGCAAGGTCAGGCGTCACACTTAAGCCCAATACCGCCCGCTGCATCGCCAACATGGTCGCATGCAAAATATTTAACTGATCAATCTCTTCGGGACTCGCCCAAGCGATCGACCACGCCAGCGCACGCGCTTGAATCAACGGAAACAGCTGTTCACGTTTTTTCTCAGATAGTTTTTTCGAGTCGGTTAAGCCTTCGATGGGTCGACTAGGGTCCAAAATGACCGCTGCCGCAACCACATTACCGACTAACGGGCCACGCCCTACTTCATCAACCCCCGCAATCAAACGTGCGGCCGACGAATTAAGCCTCTGCTGTGCCATCTTGCCCCCCGTGGGATGCTAATAAGCGCACGATTGCATCGACGGCCTTTTTGCTCGCATCTTGACGCAACTGCTGATGGATCTCGCTAAAGCGCTGCTTTAACTCACTCCGCCCATCACTATCGATCAAGGCCTGCTCAACGGCGGGGCCTAATATCTCTGGTCGCACATCATTTTGCAGAATTTCTGGCACCAGCGGCGCATCCGCCAATAAATTGGGCAACGAAATATACTCACTACTAACCAAGCGAGAGAGAATTCCATAGGTCAACGGTGCCATCCGGTAGGCCACCACCATAGGCTTCTTCAATAACAACGCCTCCAAAGTTGCAGTCCCCGACGCGATTAACACCGCATCGCACGCCGTTAATACTTCACGGGAACGTTTTAGAACCAACACAATGGGTAGATCACTGTATTGACGATCAATCAATTCGCTTAGATGATCATAGCGCTCTTGATTCGCCGCCGGCACGACAAATACCAGATCAGCGTGCCGTTTCAACAACCAACGTGCCGTATCTAAAAAAGGCTCAGCTAAATATTTAAGCTCGCCACCACGACTACCGGGCATCAGCGCCACTATCCGTTGACCATGGGGGAGTTTAAGATCGGAACGAGCGGCACTCTGATCAGGCTCAAGGGGAATCATATTGGCTAAAGGATGGCCGACAAATTCTACCAACATACCGTGACGTTGATAAAATTTTGCCTCAAAGGGGAACAGGGTCAGCATTAAATCGGTCGTTTTAAGTATCTTAAACACCCGCTTACTACGCCATGCCCAAACGGAAGGACTAACGTAATGCACAGTAGGAATACCGGCTTGGCGTAATTTACCTTCTAGATTTAAGGTAAAATCAGGGGAATCGATACCAATAAAGATATCCGGCGGTTGCTGGATAAAATGCTTTACTAGGGCTTTACGAATGCCAAGCAACTCTCTCAGTCGACCCAACACCTCAACCAGCCCCATGACCGACAAACGCTCCATAGGATGCAAACTGACACAGCCTTCAGCCTGCATCAATTCACCACCAATACCTTCAACCGTTATCTCGGGAAAACGATGATTAAGTTCAGCCAGAAGCTCGGCACCCAGAATATCACCGGATGCCTCACCGGCAACGATACCAATACGCAGGGTACTCATATCCTAACGAATGATGCCTCGAGTTGAAGCCTTGAGTGAATCGGACAGTAGCTTGATCTCAGGAGTATCAATGACTAGCCGTTCCAATTGTGAAATCGCCTCATCAAGTTTCAACCCCTGACGGTAGATGATTTTATAAGCACGCTTGACATTCTGAATCGCAGCGGGCGAGAAGCCGCGGCGTTTCAAACCTTCAGCATTGATACCATGGGGCTGAGCACTATTACCATTGGACATAACAAACGCCGGAATATCCTTAAGCACCACGCTCCCTGCACCACACATACTGTGCGACCCAATCAAACAAAACTGATGCACAGCAGTGAAGCCACCGAGAATAATATGATCACCGAGATGAACATGCCCTGCCAAGGCGCAGTTATTCGCTAGAATATTATGATCACCAACGATGCAGTCATGGGCAACATGCACGTTAGCCATAAAGAGGTTATGGCTGCCAATGATAGTAATACTGTTATCTTGAATCGTACCCCGGTGAACCGTGCAACCTTCTCGAAAGACATTATTGTCTCCGATTAACAGCTCGGTGGGTTCACCGTTATACTTTTTATCCTGACAGTCTTCGCCAATACTAGCAAACTGATAGATATGGTTATCAGAGCCGATTTTTGTCGGCCCCTTAATAACCACATGGGAATGAATTTTGGTCCCAGGACCGACCTCAACGTTAGGGCCGATAACAGTCCATGGTCCCACTTCAACATCATCAGCCAGACGGGAGGACGGGTCAATAATGGCCGTGGAGTGGATCAAATCTACACCTTTCTATCTGCGCAAAGAATGGTTGCTGAACTGGCTATTTCACCATCGACGGTAGCACGGACATCAAATTTCCAGATACCACGCTTTTCTGAAATAATCTTCGCTTCCAGCTGCAGCCTGTCTCCAGGTACAACGGGACGCTTGAAACGTACTTTATCAGAACCGACGAAATAGTATATTGAACCATCTTCCGGGGTTTTTTCCATGGTTTTAAAGCCCAGAATACCGGCAGCCTGCGCCATTGCCTCAATAATGAGAACGCCTGGCATCACCGGATGATCCGGAAAATGGCCGTTGAAGAAGTTCTCATTCACAGTGACATTTTTATAGGCAACGATTGACTCACCCGGGACCAACTCAACCACTCTGTCGACCAGAAGGAAGGGGTAGCGGTGAGGTAAATATTTGCGGATCTCTTTTACATCCATCATCATTCAGGCTGACCTTCAGTATGCTGCTTTACAAATTTCTCTAAACTTTTAACCCGACGAGATAGTTCGTCCAAATGACGAAATCTCACCGCATTTCGCTTCCATTGCTGATGCGGTTCCATCACTGTACCTGATGAAAACGCTCCGGCTTCCAAGATCGACTTACTGACCATGGTCATCGCCGTAATGTGGGTACCATCGGCAATGCTTAGGTGCCCAGCGATACCGCAAGCCCCTGCGATAGTACAGTTTTTACCTATCCGAGTGCTGCCCGCGATAGCCGAACAAGCCGCTATCGCCGTATTATCACCAATATTAACGTTATGACCGACCTGAATCTGATTATCAAGAATCACACCATGCCCAATCACTGTGTCATCTAAAGCGCCTCGGTCGATCGTCGTATTAGCACCCACTTCAACACGATCGCCTAATCGAACACCGCCTAACTGATATATCTTAAGCCATTCACCCTGATTATTGGCAAAACCAAAACCATCCGCACCGATCACAGCACCACTATGAATAACACAGTTAGCACCTATTACAGTCTTATTGTACAGGGTTACATTCGCAGCAATACGAGTATTTTCACCGATCACACAATCGGGTCCAATAACACTATTCGCACCGACCTTCACTCCGGCACCAATAACAGAACGCGCATCAACCATTGTATGCGGACCTATGGCCACACGCTCGCCAATAACGGCAGAATCGCTGATCACCGCCAACGGGCTAATAACACTTTCAGCCTGCTGCTCGCAAAACAATGCCGTTGCATGAGCATAAGCGATATAAGGGTCTGCCACTACCAAGGCAATTGATGATACGTCATCCCGATGCTCAGGTCGCACTAATACAGCACCAGCCTGCGACACTGATAAGTGTTGCTGATACCGTCCGCTATGCAAAAAAGACAGCTGATGTTCAGTGGCCGACTCAAGCGTTCCGATACCATCGATCAGATGATTCGAAACAACCGTCTCTGCACCTAGCAGACCTGCCAGTTCAGACACGGTAAAGCGTGGCTTAGCCATAGATCACTTACTTCTTATTCAGTAATTCGACAACCCGAGGAGTAATATCGAGTTCTGGCTTCGCATAAATCGTGGCTTGTTTATTCACCACTAAATCATAACCTTCGCTTTTGATTAGATCACGAATAACGGCATCGAGCTTAGGGCGCATATCTTTCAAAAACCCCTCTTCACGGGCACGCTGCTTCTGCTGCAACACCTGACCTAAGCGCTGATATTCACCATAAGCTTTCTGAAATTGAACACGCTGCTGGTCTTGTACCTCTTTTGACTGAGTACCCGCACCTTTCTGAATAGCATCTTGAAGTTTCTTTGCCTGCCCTTCCAACTCTAACAACTGCTTTTGTTCACTGCTAAATTCAGTTTTCAATTTTTCACGAAACGTATCAGCGGCCTTACTGCTCAGCAACGCTTGCTGCACACTCAGGGTGGCTACTTTTTCAGCCATCGCATTGAAGCTCAGCACTACACCGAGAATAACTACCAGTGGTCGAAACATTTTTTTCTCCTTAGAACGTTTTGCCAAGTGCAAACTCAAAGAATTGCTCATCATCATCTTCTTCAGCATTCAATGCTTTAGCTAGAGCAATAGAGATCGGTCCAATCGGGGTTAACCAACTAAAACCGAAGCCGGTCGAATAACGCAAGTCTCCAAGATCAATACCGTTTTCACAGTTACTACTCACAACAGGGCAATCTGTTTGAAAGACGTTACCGGCGTCAACAAAGAATAACGTTCGCATGGAACTCGAATCTTTTATAAAAGGTACGGGGAAGATCAACTCGGCACTCAGATCAAGCGCCACATTACCGCCAAAGGGATCATCGTTAGAGTCTTCTGGCCCTAATGAGTTCGAGTCAAACCCTCTCACTGAGCTTAAACCGCCGCTATAATAGTTCTTAAAGAATGGATACTCATTGTCGCTAAGCTTACCCGCAAAGGCTACACGACCACGCAAAGAACCAATCAAACCCTCTTTATTTGCCGTTAACGGCATATAGATACGGCCTTTATACTGTTCTTTATGATAGGACAGGTCACTACCGGGAATACCAATCTCGATAGATGCACTCTGGGAATAACCATTCGTTGGGAAAACTTTCCGGTTTAGGTGATTATCACTCCACCCTAAACTCACATTAAAGATTTGGTACTCATCACCTTCGTTTTGAATAAACTCATAAACTTCCTGAGATGTTGTACCCGAAATGGTTTTAACCTTTACCCCCTCGTAGTTCAATCCGAAGTTCAAGCGCTGGTAATCATCCATGGGGTAACCAAAATTAACGCCGGCCCCAATAGTATCTGTGGAGTAGTTACTTATGTTTTCCTCTTCATAGTCCGTTTCACGAGAGTAAATATTATAACCACGGCTCACACCATCAACAGTGTAATAAGGTTCAACGTAACTAAATTTATATTCGGTCACGGTATCACTCTGAGTAATACCAAAGCCGACACTATTACCCGAACCTAAGAAGTTTTCCTGTTCAACACTCAGATTCAGAATACCACCACTGGTCTGGGAGAAGCCCACACTGGCAGTAAAGTTACCGGTATTGTCTTCGATAACACTGTATTCCAAATCAACCAAATCATCAGTTCCCGGCACAGGTACTGTCTCAACATTGACATCTTTAAAATAACCGGTTTGATCAATTCGCTGCTTCGAACGCTCTATCGCAGCAGAAGAGACGAGTCCGCCTTCTAACTGAGACATAGAACGTCGAGCTACCGCATCTGCAGTTTTGGTATTACCTTTAATAGAAACGCGGCGCACATATGTCTGTTTACCCGGCGCAACAAAGAACTGTAAGTTAACGGTATTATCATCATTAACCTGCGGCACTGGGCTCACATTAGCAAAAAGATAACCTTTATCTCCTAGCTTACGAATCAACGCTTCCTGAGACTCTGTCATTTCACGACGAGAAAACGTTGTCCCCTCAACGACGGTGATCGCATCCAGTAATTCTTGTTTATCAACGACTAACTCACCGGCCACAGAAACACCTGCGACAGTAAACTTCTCGCCCTCCGTCACACTGACGGTGATATAAACGTGTTTTTTATCAGGTGACAGGGAGACCTGCGAGGAATCAATAGCAAAATTGATATATCCACGATCGAGATAGAATGAGCGCAAACGTTCTAGGTCACCAGATAATTTTTCCCGAGCGTATTTATCTGAGTCACTAAAAAAATCCCAGAAACCTGGGAGTTTTAGAGAGAAATCGTCTTTTAACTCTTCATCACTAAAGACCGTATTACCAACAATATTGACATGCTGAATGGTGGCTACTTTGCCCTCTTTAATATCAATATTCAGTGCTACTCGGTTTTCACTCAGCGGCTCAATTTCCGCTTGAATATCAGCACCATAACGCCCCTGGCCCGCATATAACCGCAGCAGATCCTGACGAATCTTATCCAATGTCGCACGCTTAAACACGTCTCCTTCGCGCAGCCCATTTTGCTTCAGGCCGTCCAGTAGAACATCATCCTCTATGACTTTATTACCCTCAAGACGAATAAGGCTAATAGCTGGGCGTTCCTGCACATAAACCACCAGTACATTACCTTCACGAGCAATCCGGATATCATCAAAATAACCGGTACGAAATACTCGACGGGTCGCCTCAGCAATATCCCCTTGATCGACGCTTTGCCCTGAATCAATATCAAGGTTACGAAGCACCAAGCCTGGTTCAACTCGTTGCAACCCTTTCAGGCGCACGTCGTCGACAGTGAATGATTGTGCCACAGCGACCGATGTATAAAGGGCCAGGGAAAAAAGAAGTCCGAATCTGATCTTCATGTACTGGTTCTTATATTAAAAGAGAAAATTTAAAGTCGCATTAGATCATTAAAAATAGCGACGCCCATAAGCGAAAACAAAACGGCCATACCTAGCCTTAAGCCAACCATCTGTACCTTCTCAGATACAGGTCGCCCCCGAAACAACTCAACTGCATAATACAACAGATGACCGCCATCCAACATTGGAATTGGCAAGAGGTTAAGAATACCAAGACTAATACTCAAATATGCTAAAAAGCCAGCAAAAGCTTCAACGCCCGAAGCCGCTGAAGCCCCGGCCACTTTAGCAATGGTTATCGGCCCACTCAAGTTTTTTACCGATAAGATACCTTTGAGCATTTTCCAAATAGAATCAAGCGTTAGGCTAATCATCTGCCACGTTTTCGAAACCGCATGACTAATCGACTCAAACACACCATAACGAACCTGACGCAGCATCTCTGGAGGCCAGGCAACCGCCGCTACTCCAGCGCCTATATAGCCAACGACCCCACTCTCTTCAAGCTTATCTGCCGGGGTAATATTCAATGACAATGGCTGACCATTGCGCTCCACTGTCACATCCAGTGTTTGCCCCGGGTGCTGACGCACGATCGTCACTAACTGTAGCCATTCTGATACTGGCATATCATCTATTGCTGTCACTTTATCACCGGCCAGCAAACCGGCCTTACCCGCCGCCCCCTCAGGCACCACTTGACCAATCACCGCTGGATACACCGGACGAAACGGCTGAACACCCAAGGCCGACAACGGACTCTGCGTTTCAGGATCAAAATGCCAGCCCTTCAAGTCAAGTCGATATTCCCGCCGAGCACCATTGACACTTTGGCGCGCCTCTAATGGCACAATAGTTGATTCACCGATATAGGTTGCCAGTGCTAGATTCACATCATCCCAAGAATGGGTCTCGCGGCCAGCGACCGACATGATTTCAAACCCTACCTGCAGGCCTGCCTGCTCAGCCACACTCGCAGCAGTAACACCACCAATCACCGGCGCAACTTTTTCAACGCCCGAGACAAACATTGCCCAGTACACGAGTACCGCAAAAATCAGATTAACCACTGGCCCAGCCGCCACGATAGCAATACGCTGCAATACGGGTTTACGGTTAAATGTTTGATCTAACAGCTCGGGATCGACATCGCCTTCCCGCTCATCTAGCATCGAGACGTATCCGCCCAAGGGAATCATAGCAATAACATATTCAGTATCTAGCCGGTCACGCCAGCGTAGCAGCGGCTTACCAAAACCAACAGAAAATCGTAAAACTTTAACGCCACAACGCCGAGCCACCCAAAAGTGACCATACTCATGGATCGTTACCAGAATACCGAGGGTAACAATCAGCGCCAAGACAGTATTAAGAATATCCATCATTCCTCAAATCAACTTATCGACAACAGATGCAAACAGAGCACAAATACAGGAGCGGCCGCCGTAATACTATCAATCCGGTCTAAAATACCGCCATGCCCAGGTAATAAACGACTACTGTCTTTAATGCCTCGATGTCGCTTCAACATACTTTCAAACAGATCGCCCAAAACAGAAGCGACACCCGCTAACATCGCTATCAGCATCAGATAGACTCCTGTAAGCAGATCAAGTTCAAGATAGATAACAAAACAGAATGAGATAACCGCACATGATGCCAATCCGCCCCACAGACCTGCACGGGTTTTGCCCGGGCTTACGTTCGGTGCCAGCTTTGCTCGCCCCCACGTTTTACCCGCAAAATAAGCACCAATATCGGCACCCCAAACAAGCAAAAGCAACATCAGCAACAGTACCACACCGTTAGACTGGTGCTGCAAATGAACTAACGCCATCCAGCTCGAGGTTAACACCAGCACGCCAATCAACGACCGCTGCCAAACCGATTGCCAGTCACTCGCAAGGGGGTAACGCACCACCCAAAAGGCAGCGATCAGCCAAAAAAGAGCGGTTAGCCAAAGAAAATCAGCAAAGTCAGCATTCGGTGAGTAATAGTTCAGTGCTGCAATTAACGCTGCAATCAGGGAAGTATATGCAAGTCGAGCGGTCGCGGGAATCAGACCGGACAGATTAGCCCATTCCCAAGCACCAAGTAAGATAATACCGGCGACAAACAACTTAAAAACGTCAAAGCTGGAGAGAAAAAGCCCCGCCAAAACCACCGGAGCTAACAGGACTGCGGTCCAGATTCTCTCTTTAAGCATTCTCAGCCTCTATCTGTTCACTGGTTTTACCAAAGCGTCGCTCGCGATTAGCGTAGCTTTCAATCGCAGCACTCAGTGCAAATTTATCAAAATCAGGCCATAACAAATCACTAAAATAGTATTCGCTATAAGCCATCTGCCAAATTAAAAAGTTACTAATGCGCTGCTCACCCGCCGTCCGAATACACAGATCAGGAGCCGGCTGATCATTCAAACAGACCATCGAACCTAGCAGGTCGGCATCCAGTTGATCAGGGGTAAAATGTCCGTCAACGCACTCCTGAGCAAAGCGTTGTGCTGCCTGAACAATATCCCATCGACCGCCATAATTGGCCGCAACATTGATCATCAATCCGGTATTCGCGGCTGTTAACTGTTCAGCTTTATCAATTTTCTTTTGTAACGAGCGGCTAAAACGGCTTTTATCACCGATAACCCGCATCCGAATATTATGCTTATGAAGCTTCTTAACTTCACGATCAAGCGCTAACGCGAACAGCTCCATCAACCCTTTAACTTCAAGAGGTGGTCGCTGCCAGTTTTCGCTACTGAAGGCAAACAGAGTCAATACTTCAACACCCAGCTCCGCACAACCGCGCACAACACTGCGAACACTATCAACACCTGCCCGATGGCCGGCAAGACTTCCCTTACCATTCTTTTTTGCCCAGCGGTTATTGCCATCCATGATGATAGCAATATGACGAGGAACAGATCTGCCTGCAGGCAAGCTGAGTTGTAATTTTTCAGACATATCAGTTGCCGGCAGCCGCAGCCGCCGGCTATTCCCTATCAAATTTCCATCAAATCCGCTTCTTTATCCTGAAGCAACTTATCCACATCAGCGATAAATTTGTCCGTCAGCTTTTGAATCTGATCCTCACCACGACGGGCATCATCTTCAGTCACTTCCTTCTCCTTCAGAAGATCCTTAATATCGCCATTAGCATCGCGACGAATATTACGGATAGATACCCGACCATTTTCAGCTTCGTGACGCGCTTGGCGAATATAACCTTTACGCGTTTCTTCAGTCAGCGCAGGCATAGGCACTCGAATAACAGCGCCAGCGGTAGATGGGTTCAAACCGAGATCAGACTTCATGATCGCCTTCTCAATATCTGGCACCAGATTCGACTCCCATGGGGAGATAGACAACGTCCGGCCATCCTCAACACTGATATTGGCTACTTGGCTTAATGGCACAGCAGAACCGTAATAACTAATATGTACGGTTTCCAAAATACTAGGATGTGCACGACCCGTACGAATCTTTCTCAGATTTGTTGCTAAAGCCTCTAAGCTTTTACCCATGCGTTCTTGGGCATCCTGAGCGATCTCATTCAGCATATATATCTCCTACCGTCGCATTATTATCAATGACGGTTCCTTCGTCGCTACCAACAATCAGGTTGGCAAGCGCACCTGGTTTATTCATATTGAAAACCCGAACCGGCATATCATGGTCCCGGGCCAAACAAATTGCAGTCAGATCCATAACACCCAACTGTTTATCCAGCGCCTCATCAAATGTCAGATGCATATAACGCTTGGCAGACGGGTCTTTCATTGGATCTGCGGTATACACACCATCAACTTTGGTGGCTTTAATCACAACATCCGCATCGATTTCAATGCCTCGTAAACAGGCGGCAGAATCTGTTGTGAAAAACGGGTTACCGGTTCCCGCAGAAAAAATAACAACGTCACCCTGAGCTAGGTAACGGACCGCATTACGGCGATCATAATCATCAACCACGCCGCGCATCGGTATCGCAGACATCACGCGGGTTGCTATATTACATCGTTCGAGGGCATCGCGCATCGCTAAGGCATTCATCACGGTCGCCAGCATCCCCATATGGTCACCGGTTACCCGGTCAAGACCCGCGGCACTCAAAGCAGCACCACGAAAAAGGTTGCCGCCGCCAATCACCATGCCTATCTGAACACCTATACCGACCAATTGGCCGATTTCAAGCGCCATGCGGTTCAGCACTTTGGGGTCTATCCCGAAATTGCCTTCGCCCATCAGGGCTTCGCCACTTAATTTAAGAAGTATACGTTTGTATTTGGAATGCTTATTTGAGGCAGGCATCGGTATCGTCTCCACCCAGACTGAGTTCGCACCAGTGTAACAAGAAAAAAACAGATTGCGCACCCAGAACGGGCACGCAATCTTCACAGGGTTAGATTAACCCTTCAGTTGCTCAGCAACTTCAGCAGCAAAGTCTTTATGCTCGACTTCGATACCTTCACCCACAGCGATGCGGGTGAAAGAAGCAACAGAAGCGCCAGCATCTTTAACCAACTGACCCACTTTCACATCTGGATTTTTAACGAACGGCTGTTCTACTAGGCTGTTTTCAGCCAGGAACTTGTTGATACGACCAACAACCATTTTTTCAGCGATTTCTGCAGGCTTACTAGCCATATCAGGCTGAGCCAGAATAATTTCTTTCTCTTTAGCCACAACATCAGCAGGCATGTCGTCTTTGCTAACGACCTGAGGATTAACCGCAGTAACATGCATCGCAACGTCTTTTGCCAACTCAGCATTACCGCCAGTCAAAGCAACAATCGCAGCTAGAGTACCGGTACCGTGAACATAAGCAGCAACGGTTTCGCCTTCTACAATCAGAACGCGACGAACACTGATGTTCTCACCGATTTTCTGAACCAGCGCATCACGCACGTCAGTCAGCTCACCCGCCATCAATGCTGCGACATCAGTTTGCTTATCAGCAAACGCTTTTTCCAGCACTGTGTTAGCGAAAGTCGTGAAGTTTTCATCGCGCGCAGCGAAGTCAGTTTCAGAGTTAATTTCAACAGCAACAGCATAGCTATTGTCATCAGCAACTTTAGCAACAACGATACCTTCAGCAGCTGTACGACCTGATTTTTTAGCCGCTTTCATGCCAGACGCTTTACGCAGATCTTCAATCGCCTTGTCTACATCGCCATCAGCAGCTGCCAGCGCTTTTTTACACTCCATCATGCCGAGACCGGTACGATCGCGCAGCTCTTTTACCTGCTTAGCGGAGAACTTTGCCATTTGGTTTTACCCCATCAACAATCTATTAATTCAAATTCAAAAAAAGGGGAGCAACTCAGCTCCCCCTCCCGCGTGTCTGAATAGTCTATCCAAACCGCTTGACAGTCTGATTACTCAGCAGCAGCTTCGTCGTTGTTTGCAACTTCAACGAATTCGCTTTTCTCGCCAGCTTCAACTTCAGTACCTTCAGAACATGCATCAGCAACAGCTTTAACATAGATCTGAATAGCGCGCAGCGCATCGTCGTTACCTGGAATAACGTAATCAACGCCATCTGGGTTGCTGTTAGTATCAACGATACCAATAACCGGGATACCCAGCTTGTTTGCTTCGTTGATAGCGATACGTTCGTGATCAACGTCAACAACGAATAGTGCGTCCGGCAGGCCGCCCATATCCTTGATACCACCGATAGACAGTTCCAATTTTTCCATCTCACGCTGACGCATCAATGCTTCTTTCTTAGTCAGCTGAGCGAAAGTACCATCTTGGCTTTGTGATTCAAGATCACGGAAGCGGCGGATAGACTGACGGATAGTCTTGTAGTTGGTCAGCATACCACCCAACCAACGATGATTAACGTACGGCATGTTTGCGCGTGACGCTTCTTCTTTGATGGTCTTGCTGGCAGCACGTTTAGTACCCACGAACAAAATTTTGTTCTTGTTTACAGCCATGCCTTTAACAACATCCAGAGCACCGTTCAGTGCTGGCAGAGTGTGCTCCAGGTTGATGATATGGATCTTGTTACGAGCACCGAAAATGTATTTACCCATTTTCGGATTCCAGTAACGGGTCTGGTGACCGAAGTGAACACCTGCTTTAAGCAGGTCACGCATTGTAACTTTTGCCATTATATATACTTTCCTAAAAGTTTAGGGTTAGACGTCCATGCACCCCAACTCCCAACCGCAAGCGGCACCCAAGGAGATGTGTCGGTAACATGTGTGGATTTATGAAACCTGTGTGTTCTGATACAGATTTCGAGCGCGACTTTATACCATAAAAAACAAACTTTTTGAAGCGCGATTTACAATCTATTTATCCCATCCTTTTGTTCTTAGCCGCTAAATTCGCTACAATCGCACCACGAACAACCGCCTTCATCGCTATATCCCACGCCCCAAAGGCTTACACATTTAAGGGTTTATATGAGCATCACTATCAAAACGCAGGAAGAGATCGAAAAAATGCGTGTCGCAGGCCGTCTGGCTGCAGAAGTTCTGGAAATGATCGAACCTTTCATTAAACCAGGCGTCACCACCAATGAGATCAATACGATTTGTCACGACTACATGGTCAATGAACAGGACGTTATTCCTGCCCCCCTCAACTACCATGGCTTTCCTAAATCAATCTGCACCTCGGTTAACTACGTTGTGTGCCACGGCATCCCCAACGATAAGCCACTGAAAAACGGTGATATTATCAACCTCGATATCACCGTTATCAAAGACGGTTATCATGGTGATACCAGCAAAATGTTTTATGTTGGCAACGTAGCCCCACACGCTCAACGCCTCTGCGAAGTCACTCTCGAATGTCTCTACAAAGGTATGGCATTGGTAAAACCGGGCGCCCGTCTAGGCGATATTGGTCATGTGATTCAAAAACATGCTGAAGCCAACCATTACTCGGTGGTGCGTGAATACTGCGGTCACGGTATCGGCATAGGTTTCCATGAAGATCCACAGGTGGTTCACTACGGTACACCCGGTACTGGCGTCGAATTACAAGAAGGAATGTGCTTCACCATCGAGCCAATGATCAATGCGGGCAAACGGCATGTTAAAACATTGAAACGTGATGGCTGGACAGTCGAAACCCTCGACAAACGTCTTTCCGCTCAATGGGAACATACCTTGCTGGTAACCGCCGATGGCTTTGAAGCATTAACGAAACGTAAAGACGAAACTTTCTAAATTTACCGCTGACGGAGTTATTCATGTCGCACACCGCTTTTGCCGCTGACGAGACGCTCTTTTCAGCCAGTGACTTTTCGGCCGCATTGGCGAAATCCACCTCACCGATTCCGGTCTTTAAAAAAGCCCTTAAGGCTGCTCAAGAGACCATGGACACCCGCTTTCGGGCGGGCGAAGACATTCGTAAGTTAATCTATGGCCGCGCCTGGCTGATTGATCAGATATTGCTACAGGCGTGGAATCTGTTTGATTGGCCAGACAATAAACATTTTTGTTTGATCGCCGTTGGCGGCTATGGTCGGGGTGAACTTCATCCCCGTTCTGACGTTGATATCCTTATCCTGCTGGATAACATCACCGATGCTGAAGTTCAGGATAGCATCAGCCGCTTTCTTACCCTCCTATGGGATATCAATCTCGATGTTGGCTCCAGCGTCCGCACCGTTGATGAGTGTTACGACGAGGCTCAGAACGATATCACCATCGCCACTAATCTAATCGAGTCACGCCCTCTGGTGGGCAATGCAGACTTACATATCCAGATGTATCTGCGAGTCACCTCGGAAGGCGCTTGGACCGATAAAGAGTTTTTCCTCGCGAAGGTCAACGAGCAAAACAGCCGACACGACAAAACCAATGACACCGAATATAACCTAGAGCCCAATCTAAAAAACTCCCCCGGAGGGCTGCGGGACATGCAGACCATTGGCTGGGTTGCAAAGCGTCACTTTGGTGCCACCTATATTCGCGACTTAGTGGATCATGGATTTCTAACTGAACTCGAACTAGACACCCTCAACAAGGGGGAACTCTACCTTTGGACGGTTCGTTATGCGATGCATATGCTCTGTCAGCGCCGGGAAGATCGCTTACTGTTCGATCACCAGCGCAGCCTGGCAGAACTCTTCGGCTACACCGATCAAAATGGTGCCTTAGCCGTTGAACAGTTCATGAATAAGTATTATCTCGTTGCGAAAGCAATGTCTGAATTCAATGGCATGCTGCTACAGTATTTTGATGAAGTCATTTTGCGTCACGAAGAAGAGCAGGTCATCGAACCGCTCAACAATCGCTTCAATCTGCACAACGGCTTTATACGGGTAGCTTATGAGAGCGTTTTCGAACACCACCCGTTTGCTATGCTAGAGATGTTTGTCCTGCTGGCACAGCATCCTGAAGTCAAAGGCGTTCGCGCCTCAACCATTCGCCTCATCAGAAACAATCGTCACCGAATTGATGATGAGTTTCGTAACGACATTCGTAATACGTCGTTGTTTATGGAACTACTGAGACAAGATAAGGGTGTTTCGACCGAACTTAAGCGAATGAACCGCTTCGGTATCCTTGGCCTCTATCTGCCAGAGTTTGGCAAGATTATCGGCCAGATGCAGCACGATCTATTTCATATTTACACTGTTGACGCTCATACACTTAAAGTTATTCAAAAAATTCGTAAATTCCGCCATCTCAATCAGCGGGAGAAGTTCCCCATTGCCTACCGCATTATCAATCAGTTGCCCAAACTTGAGTTGATCTATATTGCTGGACTCTACCATGATATTGCCAAAGGCCGTGGTGGCGACCACTCCGAGCTCGGCGCTGAAGATGCTATCGCTTTTTGCCTACGCCATCACTTGGGCAAATGGGATACACACTTAGTACAATGGTTGGTACGTAACCACCTGCTGATGTCGATGACGGCGCAACGCAAAGATATATCAGACCCCGATGTCATTCTTCATTTTGCTAAACAGGTGAGGGATATCGTCCATCTGGATTATCTCTATATTCTCACCGTCGCTGATATCAATGCCACCAACCATAGTTTATGGAATAGCTGGCGGGCCACTCTAATGCGCCAGCTCTATACCGAAACCAAACGCGCCCTACGTCGCGGCTTAGAGAACCCGGTTAACAAAGACGACCGGGTCGAGCAGATTCAGAATGAATCACTGGCGATCATGCAGCGCAAAGGCTACGAAGAAGACGATGTCCTACAGTTTTGGAAACTCCTCGGCGATGATTACTTTCTGCGCGAGCAACCCCAACATATCGCTTGGCAAACCCAAGCGGTGCTCGAACACGGCGATTCTGACCAACCACTGGTAATGATCCGCAAAACATCATACCGGGCGTTCGAAGGGGCTACCGAGATATTTATCTACATGCCAGATCTGCCTAGTCTGTTTGCCGCTGCAGCTTCTGCGCTTGATCAGCTCAAGCTCAACATCCAAGATGCGCGCATCATGGTGGCAGATAATAATCAGGCCCTGAACACCTATACCGTACTGACAGAAGACAATGAACCGCTGCCCGATGACGATGCGTTCTTAGAGCAGATTCGCCATCATCTTGTGGAAGAGCTCGATGACCCCGACGATTATCCAGATATCATTCAACGTCGTATTCCGCGTCAGATGAAGCTATTCGCCTACCCGACTCAGGTCAACATGAGCACTGACCCCACCACCCAGCTAACAACCCTGGAGATCATTTCACCCGACCGCCCAGGCCTACTGGCGCGCCTCGGGGGGATCTTTGTTGATTTTGATATTTCAGTCCGTAAAGCAAAAATTGCCAGCATTGGCGAACGGGTAGAGGATTTCTTCTTTATTACCGACAATCAGGGCCAGCCCATCAGCGATCCAGATATCTGCATCCGACTGCAGCAGGCCATTTGCCAACAACTCGACGAATACAGCTAGCCGTAAAAGCACACGCCCTACTCGCCTAGCGATAGGGCGTGGTCGCTAACCTAAGGAATACCCATGGACAAACAAACACAGACCGAACTCGAAGCGGCCGCCTTTCGCCGCTTAGTACAACACCTCGATGATCGCAAAGATGTGCAAAATATCGACCTCATGATTCTCGCGGGCTTTTGCCGCAACTGTTTATCAAAATGGTACAAAGCCGCCGCCGATGAACAAGGTGTAGAACTCAGCTATGAAGCCGCCTGTGAACAGGTTTACGGCATGCCCTATGCCGACTGGAAAGCCAAACATCAACAAAAGGCTACCCCAGAGCAACTCGCCGCCTATCAAGCTAGCCAAAAACCAGCTTAAAGCTGTCTATTAATACAAACGTAGACATCAAAAAAAACGCAGCCTCTTCACAGGAGCTGCGTTTTTTTAAATTTCACTCAATTATTCGTGTTAATTATTGTTTTCCCAAGCCTGCTGTACCTGACTCAAGTCAACTTCAAGAATCGTCGCATAAACATCGGTTTGTACCGGGTAACTTTTTACCACCCGCGCGCCATGAATAATCCCAGCGACCGCCCCCTGAAACGAATTATTCTGTAAAATCATATCCTTAACGGAAGTTGTGCCAGCTAAGTACTGACCATGCACCAGCGCCGTTAATTCACGATAAGCATCCAATTTTGACGCTTTCATCGCTTGCAATACTTTATGCTGCTGACTTTGGCCAGTCTGTAAACTGATCGGAGCATAACCGGTGACTTGCACCCAATTTGGTTCGAGTGGCGTATTATCGACCCGTGGCGGCAGATCAGGTAAAGCAGACACAATATCCTTGGTAGACTCAACAAAGGTTTCGCAACCAGACAAAGACACTAGCAACAACGCTGCCAAACAAACCTGAGACAGCTTCTTAAATCCAGCAGTCAACATCATCAATTACTCTCCGAGACCCGTTGCCGAGTCCCATTTTCGATTATCATCCCCTCGTCCATCGCCTTAATGGGGTCATAGCCCGGCAGCGCCCCTTCTAATCGAGCCACGGGAATATTCGTTTGCGCAGATGCCAAAATTTGTCGCGTCGTGGTGTCCAACACCCGAGCATTAATAATAATGCCATCTTGATGCTGGCTATAGGTGCCGGTCAGAACAAAATGGATACGAAAACGATTACGAATGCTCGACAGGTTCGCCGTCGATAACGGATCTTTTGCGGTGGTATTTAAACTGACTGCTCGAAAATCCACGAGATTGTAGCCATGCTGCTGCAATTGGAAGATGAAGTTCTCACTGAGTCGTTCACCGGTAGGCGTACCAGATGTTTTGCTCCCTAACTGAACAAAAGGCAAGATCGCAATCGGTAATCGCTTCACCCGATTTTCCATCAATCCGACATTCAGCTGCGCCGCCATCTGAGCCACCGCTTCACTTAACGGATCAACACCAGAAGACTCCCCTCTCACCAACCCCGTCTCATACTGGCTTAACGCCTGTTGAGCCTCAAGATTTGCCGCATCGGCTTCACGTATCTGTTCCAACGCTTGTGGATCAACATGTTGCACAGTCACAGGAACCGGCTGATTCAGCGCACACCCCGCCAACAAGACTGGACAAAGTAGTAAAGAATATCTCATCAACAGCGACACTCAGAATTAAAGATCCGTTTAAACTAACATAAATCAGGCACTTAAACAGTCCCTGCCGTATTGCAACCAACCAATAATTTGCATACCTTAGTGTATTATCGGTCAGCCAAAAAGTATGTTTAGCCCTATGATACGTATCGCCGCCGTTTTACTGCTTAGCTTTCTCAGTCTGTCACTACATGCCGTAACCATGGAAGCAGAAGGACGTGCCTTAATCTTCAATAAGGATATCGATTCCGCCCGCCAAGCCGCCATCAAAAACGCCACTCAACAGGCATCTTTGCAGGCAAGTGCGATTGTCAGCAGCACCCAAAGTATCGATCAGGGTGTACTGAGCATCGACAACATGCAAGTCAGCACTCTCGGTATGGTCAGTAACATCGAAGTATTAGATGAGAAAATACAGGGCCGGATGCTTTGGGTTAAGGTGCGAGCCGATGTCGATTTTGAGGCAGGCTGCCCTGCCGGAGTTTCCGGCCATGGTTATCAAAAATCGGTCGCTGTTACCGCGTTCCCGCTACTTTATCCACAACAGGCCAATTTAGGTGATCTGAGCAACATTCAAACAGAGCTGAGCCATATTCTTAGCAATCAGATTAACCAAACCAGCAATCTAAAAGCACTCAATGCGGGTATGTTGAATGTCCATCAAAATGTCAGCAACGCCCCGACTCGACAACTTAGTGCCGGCGCACTCACCACCGTTCTAGGCTATACCCGACAACTCGATGTGCAATACATTGTTTCCGGCGTTATCCGGGATATGACCATGTACGACTCGTCAGTGACCGACCCAAACCGCAACATTCTGATCGATTTCTATAACCGTATGGATTATCGCAGCAAGCGCCACCTCCGTACTCTCGCACTGGATCTCTATATCCACGATGGCTTTTCCGGGGCGCTACTCTTTAGTAAGCAATATACCACTGCAGGACGTTGGAACTTAGAGCCCGAAGCACGCCCTCGCTTTGCTAGCGCTGAATTTTGGCGACAAGACTACGGCAAACAAACCCGCAGTCTGATTGATCAAGTAGCCAACGACCTAAACGATGAACTACGCTGTTTACCCTTCTCTGCCCGTATCACCCGCAGTGAAAACAACCTGCTTTGGTTTAATGCCGGCGCCCTATCTGGCATTAAGGTAGGGGACAAACTGACGGTGTATCGTAAATCGAATTTCTTTACTGACAATATGCGCAGCCATGTTCAACTCACGAATACCCGTAAAACCATGACGATTACCGAAGTCCAACCGATGTTCGCCATCGGTCGGCTGGCTCAAGACGGCACCATCTACAATATTCAACCGGATGATGTTGTTATTTCTTGGTGATTAGCTTGGTAAAAATCACAGAACGGAGCCTTTAACGCCTGTTCGTAGCTAAATGGGCAATTTCGTTTTCTTGTTAGAAGAAGCAAATAAAATCAATGGCCGAGAGGTTTTAACCCTCAGCCACACACTCTAAATGACAGGGCTAACAATTATTCATCGATTAGCGGTGTAGCTCTCCGGCCCTTTCAGGCTGATATAAAATATCTTCAATGCTTACCTTAAAAGAACCGCCACCAGGTTTTGGCCATTCAATTTCATCGCCCTGAGCAAGTCCCAGTAACGCACTACCCACCGGGGCTAAAATAGACAGCGTTGTACCACTCGAATCAACATCTCTCGGGTACACCAAGGTTAATTCAAACGCCTCTTGGGTTGATTCAATAACAAACTTTACCTTTGAGTTCATCGTCACAATAGTCGGCGGCATGAGTTCAGGAGCGACCACATTCGCCCGCGCTAGCTCCGCTTCAAGCTCCGCGGCCCCGGCAAAACTCCCTTTAGGTAAAGAATCCATCAGATCGTATAAACGATCGGCATCAGAAGAAGATATTGTTATTTCAGGTCTTACATTCATAACTGTTCTCAATACATTGATAAACATCGTTGCACTAAAAAATTGGCCTAGAACTTCGCAACTAAACGAAGTAGCCAATAATTATTTAATCCGGATTTTCTGTTTAAGACTTAGATATTCGCGCTGCTTAGCTACCGATACAGCAGTAACTACAGAAAGGTATCTATTTGATAGAAAAAGAATATTTTGCAGCACTCCATAACTTTACCTGTGGATTTTTTATTAAAACAACCGTTAAAGTAACCGCTTTTTCAGCCGTTGCGAGCGCTGCCGACTGATATTCATATATTTTTGATATTAGCCTGTTTTAAACTTAATTCAAGCAATAAAATTCAGCCTAAACATAGACTCTCCTCACACCTAAAAAAACCGCCAAAAGGCGGTTTTAACTAAGCAGTTTCAAACACGGAAAACGACGTTACTATTTCTGCGTCCCACGGATATTAACTTCAACCCGTCGATTCATCGCGCGCCCAGCAACCGTATCGTTACTCGCAACCGGGTAGCGCTCGCCATAACCTCGGGACTGTAAACGCAATGCCGATACCCCGCCACTGGACAAGTATTGAGCCACACTGGCTGCACGTCGCTCTGACAAAGTCTGATTGGTTTCAAATGAGCCTGTGCTATCAGTAAAGCCATCAACATTCACGATGGTGTTATCAAATTTGAGTAACACTTTAATCACTGAGTTCAACGTGGGATAGAAGCCTTGATCGATATTGTAAGCACCGGTCGGGAACGTCACATTACCGGGCATAATCAGCCGAATTGAATCACCAATCCGTTCTACTCGAACACCGGTGCCTTCTAACTCTTGGCGCAGCAACATCTCTTGCTGATCCATGTAATAACCAATACCGCCACCCACAGCACCACCTATCAACGCCCCCGCAATAGTGCCTTCAGTACGTTTACCTTTGCCGGCTACCGCATTGCCTAGCACCGCGCCCGCAACCGCACCAATACCAGCACCCGCAGTTGCATTACTGGTTTTAGCTTGCTGAGTATAAGGATCCAATGTTTGACAGCCAGCCAACCCGATCGCAGCCGCTAAAATTACAATTTTTTTCATTATCACTCCTTTGGGTATCAGTGAAACAGATCAGCCGGTTTCAGATATGCCTGAGTACTGATAAGATTCTTAAATATCATAACCTTTTACACGGCCATTTTAAGCTGGGCGTTTTAGGTCGATCTTAGTCGTTATATTGCCAACTAAGTTCCCCTTTAGCCAATATCGTTAGTAAATTATCGTTTTTTAACCCGAATATCACCTGAGTGGTGCATTTTTACCGATATAGATCTGGTTTCAAGTTACAACAACTTATAGAATCGGTATTAACACATAAGTAAGACCTTTGTATTTCGGTCGTATCATTAAGTCCCGAGGATTATCACTTGTCTCAACTACCAGTCATTGTGGGGTTCGGCGGCATTAGCCCAGCCGGACGAAGTTCCTTTCACCATGGCTATCGCCGCCTGTTGCTCGACAAGCTCAATGATACAGACCGCAACGAGACGCTGCTCGATCTTGCAACCTTAATGGGTTTAGCAAGTTACAAAGACAACGGTTATATCGATCAAAACGGCAATCCGACACCGGTTGATGAGCTAATAGCCATTATCCAACCTCAGGTGTGTAATAGCACCCTGATTCGCCGTATCGAGAAAGAGTGTTTCGATGTTCACAGCGTAACCTTCAATAAACCGGCGACCCTCAACACCGACGGCGCTATCCGTTTCACTCTCCGTACCCGCCAGATGCCCAAAAACATTCCCGCAAACTGGAGTGTCAAAGCCCTCTCAGCCAGCCAGATGGAAGTGACGGTTCAGGGTGATCTGGACGTAATCTTTCCCGACTTTAAAGAAGCGCTCGTCCAGTCAGCCGGACAACTGCCCAACGGTTTTCAACCAGGCAAACTATATCAATCCCGCAACCACCCTCGCAATATACAGATGACCATCTTCGGTGCCTCTGATGCATTGCAATCGGTCGGTATTCCATGGGACAAAATTGCAGCAAGTGTACGCCCCGATCAGATCGGTGTTTATGCTAGCAATTCCATTGGTCAGTTGGATGATTTAGGCTTTGGCGGGCTAACAAAATACCCGTCAATCGGCAAACGCACCACGTCAAAACAGATGCCACTGGGTTACGCCCAAATGCCTGCCGACTTCATCAATGCCTATATTCTTGGGAGTGTTGGCGTGACTGGCGGCTCATTGGGCGCCTGTGCCACTTTCCTCTACAACTTGCGTAACGCAGTCAATGATATTCGCGCTGGACGCCGTAAGGTTGTGTTAGTCGGTGGCAGTGATGCGCCCGTCATTCAAGAAGTCATCGAAGGCTTTCGCTCTATGGGCGCACTAGCAGAAGACAAAGACCTGCTGGCTCTCGATAACCTGACAGCACTAAGTGCCGATGATTACCGTAAAGCCTGTCGCCCCTTTGGTAACAACTGCGGCTTTACCATTGCAGAATCATCTCAGTTCACTCTATTGATGAGTGATGACTTGGCCCTTGAACTTGGTGCAGATATCTATGGCGCAGTGCCTGAAGTCTTTGCCAACGCCGATGGTCATAAAAAATCAATCTCCGCTCCCGGCATCGGCAATTACATTACGCTAGGTAAATCCGCCGCATTAGTTGGCAGAATGCTCGGCGAAGAATCACTCCAGCAACGCAGCTTTGTCCAAGCTCATGGCACCAGCACCCCGCAAAACCGGGTGACTGAATCCCACGTTATCAATGAAACCGCTAAAGCTTTTGGCATTCAAAACTGGACCGTTGCCGCCCTAAAATGTTTTATCGGGCATTCACAAGGCACTGCCGGCGGCGATCAGTTAAACCTGTCTCTAGGTATCTGGAAACATGGTTATATCCCAGGCATCCTTACCACCCCTGAGTTCGCAACCGACATTCACGCCAGCAATCTGCACCTAAGCAACCAGCATATCGAGGTCGGCCCACAAGGGATGGATTCGGTCATTCTTAACTCCAAAGGATTTGGCGGCAACAATGCTAGCGCCGTGGTCTTAGCGCCTCACATTACCCGACAGATGCTCCTGAAACGTCATGGACAAGCGGCAATCGATCGCTATCAGGATAAACTCGTAGCGACCCAAGCCACAGCATCTCAGTATGATCAAGACAGCATCAAAGGCCTAACCCGTCCGATCTATCTATATGATAACAATGTGCTTGCCGGTGACGATCTTGAAATTAATAGTCAAGAGATCAAACTGCCAGGCTATGCCCAACCGGTCAGTCTGGATATTGAAAATCCATTTAAAGATATGAGCTAGACGGGCACTGCTTTTATCATGCAGCCTTGAGCGATTTAACCTAAGATTGATAGGAAATTACATGTTCAGAGTTATCACAGCATCACTTGTAACCTTGGCGCTGACGGGCTGCATGGACAGCATCACTAAGCCCTCTGAACCGGTCGATACCAGCTATTACACCATCGACTTGAAACATTACACCTACTGTCGTGGAAGCACCCCCACCTGTCATAAACTCAGCATGATCGCTAGTGGTGCGCTGCACCTCAAACCGATTGAAGATATTTATGACGCCAAAATCACTGGCCCCAACTATCGCAGTAGCTTATTACGCATGATGCTTAATCCAGAAGGCCCTTATCCGGTGAAAAAGATGAGCACTAACGGACGTTATTACCGTCTGCCTGTGAATCAACACACGGATACGGTGTGGCAAGCCTTTGAGAATATGAAAAGCTCTCTTTATAACGACAACGTTTTCACCAACTGAGCCGTCGTTACGTCAATAACCTCCTGCAACGGTTGCTGCCTAATCAGCGCAACCGTTTCTGCCACCATAGCGACCCGCTCCGGATAATTCACTTGTCCCTGATAACCACACAGCGGCATATCAGGACTATCAGTTTCCAATACAAAGCTATCTAATGGCAATGTAGCTACCAATCGACGTAATTTTACGGCACGAGGGTAAGTAACGGCGCCGCCAATCCCCAGCTTAAAACCCAACTTCAAGTACTCTCTGGCTTGCTGCTCACTGCCTGCAAAGGCATGCACTAAACCGGCCCGCGATAGCTTTAATTGCCGCAACTGCTTCAGTAATGGGTCATGGGCTTTACGTACATGTAACAAAACCGGCTTATCAAACCGTTTTGCGAGTTTTAGCTGAGGCACCAGCACCGCTAACTGAGCCGTCAAATCAGCAGCGGGAATAAACAGATCTAAACCTATTTCACCGACGGCCACTATCGCTGGGCAGTGCTGTAGCATCGCCTCTAACTTGATAAGACCCTCTGTAGAATCATTCTGTAAAAAACAGGGATGTAACCCTAAGGCCGGATAAAGGCCCGGATGCTCAGCACAGAGATTCAGCACGCCTTCCCAGTTATCCACCGTCACACCAGGCACAATAAAACGATCTACGCCCGCAATATGAGCGCGCGCCAATACTGCGGTAATATCCGCAGACAGTTCAGGAAAATCTAAATGACAATGAGAATCGATGAGGTTCATAACGGAAAGTATACGGTAGATAGTGACGATAACGTACCGTCAACGACTCGAGCCGCGAAAATAGCAACGCGCCCAGAAGGCGCGTTTTGTCTTAGTGCTCTCGGGTAGCCCGGAACTGCAGATCAGGCCAACGCTCTTCGGTTAAACTCAGATTAACCCGCGTTGGAGCCAGATAGGTCAACAATCCGCCACCATCCAAGGCTAGGTTATCGCCACCTTTACGACGGAACTCTTCCAGTTTACGTTCATCATCACACTCAACCCAACGAGCTGTCGCAATGGTGACCGGTTCATACATACATTCCACTTTGTACTCATCTTTAAGGCGATAAACAACCACCTCAAACTGCAACTGACCCACCGCGCCTAAAATCAGATCATTTTTATTGATCGGCTGGAATAGCTGTACCGCCCCCTCTTCCGATAGCTGCTGCAAGCCTTTCTGCAACTGCTTCATTTTCAGTGGATCTTTCGGCCGTACCCGACGAAACATCTCCGGCGCAAAGTGAGGAATACCGGTAAATTTAAGGTCTTCTCCTTCGGTAAAGGTATCTCCGATTTGAATCGTACCGTGGTTATGCAAGCCAATAATATCGCCGGACCAGGCTTCCTCGACATTCGAGCGATCGCCCGCCAAAAAGGTCACCGCATCGGCAATCTTGACATCTTTCTTAATCCGCACATGGCGCATTTTCATGCCACGGGTATAACTGCCAGAGCATACCCGCATAAAGGCAATACGATCGCGGTGTTTAGGGTCCATATTGGCTTGAATCTTAAACACAAAACCGGAAAAAGCAGCTTCATCCGGTGCCACTGGACGGGTAATGGTTTCTCGAGCGATCGGCGAAGGTGCTAACTCGACAAAACCGTCGAGCATTTCACGCACACCGAAGTTCGATAACGCCGTGCCGAAATAAACCGGCGTCTGACGGCCGGCTAGATACTCATCCTGATCATATTCATGACTCGCACCGCGTACTAGATCGACCTCATCAACAAAGTCTTCGTACAGAGCGCCCAGCAGCTGCTTCGCTTCATCAGTCGCCAACCCTTTAACTTGGATATCATCAGGGATAACACTGCCCTGACCGGGGGTAAAGACATGAATAGTATCGGTGTATAAGTTATACACACCGCGAAAATCTTTACCCATGCTAATCGGCCACGTAATTGGCGCCGCCGCAATCTTCAGCACTTCTTCGATCTCATCCAATAGATCAATAGGATCACGGATATCCCGGTCCATTTTGTTGACAAAGGAAAGTATCGGCGTATCCCGTAAACGACACACTTCCATCAGTTTGATCGTGCGATCTTCGACACCCTTAGCGCCATCAACCACCATCAACGCCGAGTCAACAGCCGTCAGGGTGCGGTAGGTATCTTCCGAGAAATCTTCGTGCCCAGGAGTGTCTAGCAGGTTAACAATACGACCATTATGGGGGAACTGCATCACCGATGAGGTAACCGAGATACCCCGTTCCTGCTCCATGCTCATCCAGTCGGATGTGGCATGACGGTCAGACTTCTTACCTTTTACGGTACCAGCCTTCTGAATCAAGTTTCCGAATAACAACAATTTTTCGGTAATCGTGGTTTTACCCGCATCCGGGTGGGAGATGATAGCGAAAGTACGACGCGTCGTGACTTCCTTAGAGATACTAGACATAGAGATCCGGTTATTGTGGCAACAGCCCTGCAAAAGACACCGCAGCGACTTAAAAATAGAATGGCCGCTATTTTCGCCGATCTACCTTAAATCCACAACTGAAAGCGAGCAACCCGGTCGAGATTACTAAGAATATAATCGTTCGTCACTCGCGAGTGAGTCAATGAGGCAATACAACAGTCTGGAAAAGCTGATCAGGCCATCTACATAGGCTCGATGAGTCAACGCAGACTAAAGATTCCTTGGCATCAAGGCGTGTGGTGCATTTAGCTCTACTGAAAGCTAACATCTTAGTCTGAAAACTTCCAAGGCTTGTCTTTAGGCACATACAAACTCGCTTTATTAACACAACGCTGGCTAATATCAGAGGCTTCAGAAAACAGGATATCACGTCCCTCGGCTACTTTTCGGCTATAGAGTGGCGTTATCCAACCGTAAAAAACCGCGTCACAACGTTGTGTTGTTTGTATTTCGGCAATATCTTCTTCATACCAATTACAGGGAAAATCTGCCACGGTCCTCAAAGTATCTTTTTGGGACAGTACATCGTAGGGGATGGTATTTTTTTCCAACAACGGATGGCTTCGTACTCTGGCGACATTTCCAACAGAAACATAGGTGTAGACCGCATCAAGAGTATCCCAGCGTGTTTTCTGATAAGGAGTATAGGTGGTTTCACCACGCTGCCGGGCATCTGCGGGGAGCATCTCACCCGTCTCTTCATAATAGCGAGTATCGGCCGTTGCCGTGACAACCTGATGACCAATTTTATCCGGCTGCTCATCAATTAACCGAGTCACATAATGATCGTAGGTAATCACATACGCGGGCACTTCACCCTCACTGCAATGAAGAGCCCCCGAATCTTCAGCATAACTGGCTGAAGCAGCGCCTAATAAGATCAACGGCAGTAGTAGTGCAAAGACCCTGTTTCGTTCCATCATCAAATCCGTTCGATAGCAAAAAAGTTATTCGATCACTTTGTAACCCGTAAAGCAGTCCAGTGCAACCAAGGGAACCATGACTGCACTCGAGTTGACGATTTTATCACTATAATCAAAACCATGCCCTTACTTGGGGCTCTATCGGTAATCGGTCAGAAAATAAAGCTGTTCTCGCCCTCTAAGACTGAAAACAGTGCGACAATCTGCCACATCCATGACCTACACCTCTTGGTTATAATTCGGCTTTCTGCCAAGCTAACGATATGAACTACACCAGCAATACCCGCCACCAGCTACTGCAGCTGAGTTATATTCGTACGATCACCATTTTTGGTCAGAGCGGCCTATTGCTGTACCTATTTTTTGGACTGCATGTCCATCTGAATTTTTGGTTGGTTGCCTTTGCACTACTGGCAATGGCCTTGCTCAATATGCTGTCATTGCTGCGGCTACGCTCTCCTTTACCGCTGACACAACTTGAGTTTTTCTTTCAACTCATTGCCGATATTGCCTTCTATGTTTGCTTGTTATATCAAATTGGCGGGGTAGGCAATCCGTTCTCAGCATTGCTATTAATCCCTCTAATTATCAGCGCGACGTCCTTACCAAGACAGTACACCTGGCTGACCGCTCTCTTGGTAACCCTAAGCTATACCCTGTTGATGCGTTTTTTTATCCCTATCACCCTGCCAGATACCGGTCACCAGCATCAAGCCGCAGCCTTATTAAACCTTCACCTTGCGGGCATGTGGTTGAACTTTATATTGACGGCCATTTTGATCACCTGGTTTGTGGTTAATATCCGCGAAAATTTATATCGACAAGAACACAAGCTAAAACAAGCGAGAGAATCCAACCTGCGTAATCAGCAACTATTGTCATTGGCGACGATGGCCGCGGGCACCGCCCATGAGATGGGCACTCCATTAGCCACCATGCGGGTGCTCTTACACGAACTTAAGCTTGATCACAGCGATGATGCCGAGCTGCTCGAGGACATCGATATTCTGCAAGCACAGGTAGAAAACTGCTCCGGCCACCTCAAACAGCTCGCTGAATCGGTGCAGCAAGAGCAAAAAGAATCTCGAGCACTGCCCGCGACACAATTTTTCAACGAAATAATGGAACGCTGGCAACTGATGCGCCCCACTGCCAAATTTAACCCACCTAAGATCAACCTCACCGGTGAGCCGACCGTTATTAGCTCTATCCCTTTACAACAAGCGTTTATCAATCTGTTGAATAATGCCGCCGATGCTTCCGCCGAACCGCTACAAATTGAAGTTTCATCCGATGCCCAACAGATACTCTTTACTATTCTGGATAAAGGGCCGGGGATTCCGTTAGAGCAAGCAGAATCCCTCGGCAGCCCTTTTATCACCACTAAGGGCAAAGGACTGGGGATTGGTTTATTCTTAACCGCTAATGCCCTAGACAGCTATGGAGGCAAGGTTTGTCTATTCAATCACCCTCAGGGTGGCACACTGACTGAAGTTAAACTCCCAGTGATAAAAGAGAGCCCGCAGCATGGACACTAACGCAGCCACACGACGTTTCCTCATCGTGGATGATGATGACACCTTCTCACGCGTACTGAGCCGAGCGATTAAGCGCCGAGGTTATGACACTGCAATTGCTAGTTCAGCGGAGCAAGCACTGGAGATGCTGGCAACATTCAAACCCGATCTTGCCACCTTAGATTTAAAAATGGGTGGCGCTTCTGGGATTACCTTGATTCCCCAGCTAAAGGCCGTTAACCCCGAGATTCGAATTCTAATTCTAACCGGCTATGCCAGTATATCTACGGCTGTTGAGGCCATTAAACTGGGTGCCACTGACTATCTAGCAAAACCCGCGGATACCGATCAGATTCTAGCTAAACTCAAAGGCAGCGCCCCTGATCCCGACGTCGAAATAGCCGATAAACCGATGTCGGTTGGCCGCTTAGAATGGGAACATATTCAAAAGGTACTGACCGAGCATGAGGGCAATATCTCTGCCACCGCCCGGGCCTTGGGAATGCACCGGCGCACCCTACAACGTAAGCTGCAAAAACGCCCGGTGAGAGAGGAGCACTGATCAGATAACTACTGATCGTCGATATATTTTTTCGCGTCAAAGGTGCGAATCCAATCAGGATAGAACACCATCATACCGGTCATAATAATGCCGTTGAGCAAGCCCTCGGGGAACGCAATGAGCGGCAATATCTGGATATATTCACTATAGATTTTTTCGCCAGTGTAGATATCACCAATCCAAAGCAGAAATCCCATACTCAGTCCGCCCGCTAGCGTTGCCGCACCGGCTCCTAAGAATGCACAAAGAAATAGATAAACAAAGAAGTTTGGCGGCAGTCGTGCTTCCACCTGCCGAAGAATGAAATAACTCAGTAAGACCGGAATCACAATGGTGCAGAGGCCATTAACGGCAAAACCATTCCAGCTTTCTTGCCCAATCAACGTAGTACCTAACAATGCCATACTGGCAGACAAAATCGCCAAATTCCAACCAAACATCAGCGTTAACACGGTAACACCTAGAAAATGAATCCCTAGTCCGGGTGTAATACCCGCACGCAACTGCCATAACACGACCAAACCAACCGTCGTCCCGAGAAACAGATGCTGTAGTTGGCGGTTACTAATAAGGGTCGACCAAGGTGCCGACCAGATCGCCGCACCAAGCAACAGAAAATATCCTACCTGAGCAAACCAAAACCAAAAGCCGGTAATCAGATCTGATGTTAAATTCATAGATTAATCCGTTAATAGAGGTCGCGTTAACCCGGGCTACCTGTTGCCACCCAAGCAGTCAAAATTTTAGATCTTAACTTAGCGTTAAAGCCGGTCGGCTGATAGTGCTTAACCACCTAAAGCAGACTTAAGCTTGCCACAGCTCATTAAAATAGCATCTTCACTACCCTTGGCGGTTGGATAATAGCCCTTACGGACACCGTCCTTCTGATAGGCTAAACGATGATAGAGTCCCAAAGCCGGCGTATTAGAGCTTCGCACTTCTAGTAGGCAGCGATTAATACCCCGATCATTGAGCCGAGCATGCACATAACTCAGCAACTCCGTCGCCCCGCCCTGTCCACGGTAATCGGGATGAACGCCAATTTGCAGTAGCTCTGCCTCATCCAACACCGTCGACAACAATGCAAAACCGTGCAATTGAGTTGTCGACCATAGGCCAAAGCAAAGATAACGTTCACCGACTAGATACGTACTGAGCTGTTTTTCAGACCATGGATGGTCGAAACAGACGGTTTCTAATTCAAGCAGCGCCGCCAAATCTGTTTCATGGAGCGCTCGCACTAACGGCTTACTCATCACGGCCCTGCTGTGTTTGCAGGTGTGTTAACAATGGCTGTAGGTCACTCCATACATCCCGCTTACAGCCAGGTAACATCATCATTTCGGTAAGAGACGCCGAAGCCAAGGTTTTAACACTCGAGCGCAAGCTGAATAACATACCCCGTAGCTGTTCTAAGGGTTCTTCCCGCTCCAACACCATCTGTGCGGCAGCCTCACCTAACAAAAGCACTGTTGCCACCGGGGCTTTTTGCAGGCTTTTTTTAAGCTTATGCTGCACCGTCAGACGCGCCTGCTCAGCCCCCTGATCGAGAGATTTACTGGCAAACATCGGCCAAGGTAAGGTGTGATATTCACTAGCACTGCCGCCGGACAACCCTAGAGAGCGAAGAATTTTATCTAATAAAATCTGATGATGGGCATCCGCCTGACCGCTATTGAGCGACGTCCGAGCCGCCGCAGAAACGGGTGGTAGAGAATCGATCACCAAACAATCCTGATACAGCATGAAGGCTAGCTTAAACGGCCGCTGCGGCGTCTGTACTGAAGAAGCGACAACATCATCGGCTACCCCATCGACAGCCGGTTCTGCTGCTGAGACAGTCATACGATTAGCGGCGGTTACTGGCTCTACGACTGGCAGTTCGGGCTTCACCGTAGCCACAATCGGCGCTTTAGGCGGAGGTACAGCCGTCATAGGCTTGCTCGGCTCGACAGGCTTAACGGCTTCAGCACTAAAACTCGCACTCAGTTCGGCCCGAGCCTGTTTGGCAGCTAGCGCACGATCGGCGGGATTGAGAATGGGAGCAGCCTGAGCGCTGTTCGCCGAACTTGCACTATCATCGGCTTCAGGCCAACAATATTCCCACACCCAATCCGGTGTCGGCCGGGCCCCCGGTAACTGACGACAGGGCAGCCAGCTGACAATACCCAACGTTTCCAGATACTGATTGCGCAGTGACTGCTCCATTTTTTTTCCTTTTGTGCTGAGTTAACCCAGCAGCTGAGTTAAAGGCAGGTTAAACCTGTGGATGTGCTTTTTCGACAGTGGATTCCAGCATATTTAACGCATGGATATACGCCTTAGCTGACGCGATAATAATATCAGTATCGGCCCCCAAGCCATTGACGATACGGCCACCTTTTTCCAACCGTACGGTTACTTCACCCTGAGAATCCGTGCCACTGGTAATCGCGTTAACCGAATACAGCTCCAATGAGGCGCCCGATGCCACAATCAACTCAATCGCTTTAAACGCAGCGTCTACTGGACCACTCCCCTCCGCCTCGGCGGTCTGTTCGGTATCATTCATCGATACGGTCACTTTAGCCAATGGCACTTCGCCGGTCTGAGAGTTCACTGATAGGCTGCTCAGTTTAAACTTCTCGTAATGAGATGCGCGCGTATCACTAACCAACGCCTGTAAATCTTCATCGAAGATTTCATGCTTTTTGTCGGCCAGATCTTTGAAACGCGCAAACGCGGTGTTCAGTTCAGCATCGGATTCAAACGTAGTACCCAACTCTTCTAAACGAGAACGAAACGCGCTACGGCCCGAATGTTTACCCATCACCATCTTATTGGCATTCCAGCCAACATCTTGCGCGGTCATAATCTCATAGGTTTCACGGTGTTTCAGCACGCCATCCTGATGGATACCGGACTCATGGGCAAACGCATTCGCCCCGACAATCGCCTTGTTCGGCTGTACTGGGAAACCCGTCACACTGGATACTAGACGGGAGGCAGGCACGATCTGGGTGGTATCAATACCGGTATGTAAACCCAGCACATCCTGACGAGTACGCAGCGCCATGACGATCTCTTCCAGAGACGCATTACCCGCCCGCTCACCCAAGCCGTTAATGGTACATTCCACCTGTCGAGCACCGGCCGTCACCGCCGCCAATGAATTCGCCACCGCCAAGCCTAAATCATTATGGCAATGCACCGAAAAAACCGCTTTATCGGCATTGGGAATACGGCTAAGCAGCTGTGTGATGGTATGACCAAACTCGTCTGGCACCGCATAGCCAACCGTATCAGGGATATTGATCGTACGGGCACCCGCATCAATGACCTTCTCGATAATTCGACACATGAAATCCAGATCAGAGCGGCTGGCATCTTCCAGAGAGAACTCCACGTCGCTGATTAGGTTACGCGCGCGTTTAACGGCATAAACCGCTTGCTCAACAACCTTATCGGGATCCATCTGCAATTTATATTTCATATGGATAGGCGAGGTAGCGATAAAGGTATGAATACGGCCAGAGTTAGCGTTCACTAACGCCTCACCTGCTCGATCGATATCGGCATCCAATGCCCGAGATAGAGAACAGATAGTGCTGTCTTTAATGGTATCGGCAATCGCTTTAACCGAGGCGAAGTCCCCTGGAGAGGCGATCGCAAAACCCGCTTCAATCACATCGACCCGCATCTTTTCCAGCTGTTTAGCAATTCGCAGCTTCTCTTCCCGGGTCATGGACGCACCGGGGCTCTGCTCCCCATCACGCAACGTTGTATCAAAAATAATTACACGGTTATTATCGGTCATGACCGGACTCCAAAACTGATTAACGACGGCGATACGCAGCGCTGTAAACAGGCGGCATGGCTAAGCCGGAAAAGGGATCAACAGGTGGCGGGACGGAATGTTGCAAAGGTAAAAATTTGCCGGAAAATCAGGGCCGCATCCACTATATTATCAATTAGTGACTAATATAACTTTCTGATGGCTATTTGCAACTCAATGACGTACAAATAAATGCCTGTCAGCCTCTAAATCAAAGGGATACAGCCGATGAGTAAGCCCGGTGTTAGCAACCAGAATTCAGCCACACGTTTCGATCAAGCCGTCGACCGCCATACCACTTCCAGTCAAAAATGGGAAAAATACCGCGATACCGATATTTTACCTATGTGGGTGGCCGATACCGATTTCATGGCCCCGCCAGCGGTGATCGAAGCCCTGCAGGCACGGGTGGATCATGGCATCTTTGGTTACACCGACACGCCGGCCGAGCTTAACCGGCTAGTGATTGAGCGGATGCAAACGCTTTACCAATGGTCGATTAGCGAAGAGTGGCTCGTTTGGCTACCGGGGCTCGTGTGCGGCCTTAACCTTGCCTGCCGCAGCGTCGGCGTGAGTCAAGATGAAGTCGCCACCGCTAAGCCGGTTTACCCTCCTTTTATGTCGGCACCGCGTTTATCTGATCGCCGCTTAATCACCGTGCCGATGGTTGAACAGCAACAACGTTGGCTAATCGATTTTGATGCCCTAGAACAGTCCATCACCGACACCTCCTCGCTGTTACTCTTTTGCAACCCCCATAATCCGGGCGGCACCGTCTACCGCCAAGAAGAGCTGCAACGACTCGCGGATATCTGTCTGAAACATGGGCTTACCGTCTGTTCCGACGAGATTCACTGTGATCTGATTATGGAGCCAAGCCTAAAACATACGCCCCTTGGCTCACTCAATACAGAGATCGCTGCCAAAACTATCACCCTGATGGCCCCCAGCAAAACCTTTAATATTGCCGGGCTCGGCTGCTCCTTTGCCATTATTCCTGATCCACAGCTACGCAAACAGTTCCAACAGATACGTAAAGGGATCGTGCCCGACGTTAACCTATTGGGTTACACCGCAACGATGGCGGCTTACAAAGAGGGCGGCGACTGGCATCAGCAACAACTGGATTACCTCAAAGGCAACCGTGACTACCTGACCAAAGAGATCAATCAGATACCAGGCCTACGGCTCAACCCTGTGGAGGCCACCTATCTGGCTTGGATCGATGTATCGGCTGCGAAATTAGAAAACCCTGCTCACTTCTTCGAGCAAGCAGGGGTAGGGATGTCGCCGGGACGGGATTTCGGCGATGAACGCTTTATGCGACTCAACTTCGGTTGCCCACGCAGTATGTTAATTGAAGCCGTTGATCGGATTCGCCGCGCGATGCTGAGCCATTTGCCTAGCGGGTGAATACTACCGTTCTAAAATAGCGGAGTTGATAGAAGCAACCCCTGTTAATTTGATATGCCAACAAAAAGCCTCTAATTCAGAGGCTTTTCTATCTAATCAACCAAGGCCGCCAGTGTTCTTGCTGGCTATATCGATAAACTCGTTATATTCATTAACTGATTAGATCTTGGATTGGCAATAACCTTTCCCTTTCCCATTCCCTGTACTAATCCATTCACATGTATTTTTATCATTGTAGTTTTTACAAGAACCGAAGTTTCCTATTGCAGCACACTCATCTACTGGAACAACTGGGTCAGTTTCATCATCCGATGTTCCTGCATCATCCGATGTCGCTGCATCATCCGATGCTCCTGCATCATCCGATGTTCCTGCATCATCCGATGTTCCTGCATCATCTGATGTTCCTGCATCATCCGATGTTCCTGTATCACTCGATGTACCCGTATCATCTGTTGGGCCGGTATCACCTGTTGAGCCGGTATCACCTGTTGAGCCGGTATCACCTGTTGAGCCAGTATCACCTGTTGAGCCGGTATCGCCTGTTGAGCCGGTATCGCCTGTT
>NZ_JBLWZV010000002.1:0-91538 GCF_048266285.1 Amphritea sp. | reverse complement strand
GAACCTGTTGAACCTGTTGAACCTGTTGAACCTGTTGAACCTGTTGAACCTGTTGAACCTGTTGAACCTGTTGAACCTGTTGAACCACCACCCGTACTACCACTGGTACTGACAACACTTGCTAAAGTACAAGATGTCGAGGTACTGCTAGTCCCAGACACACAAGACGTAGGCAGGTACTCAGCAGCAACACCAGAACCTTGTGGCGAAGTACACTGCCAACCAACAATGAGATTACTGTTACATTCAGGCACAAACTGAAGCACATTATTACTTCCAAGCTTACCCAGCTTATACTCCACGCTGATAATCCCACCTGATACGGTGACAGCATCAATATAGTCCGTTTCATAGTCGGCTAAATTCAAGCCTAGGCCGGCATCAGTGACTGGAATTTCACCTGACTCCATTAATTCATTAGCCATCTGTAGCTTAACCGGGCTTACCATACTAAACCCTTCAGACACCTTGGCTCTGGTTGTATAGCCAGTGTAAGCAGGTATTGCTATTGCAGCCAACACCCCTACCACGGCTAATGAAACCAAAATTTCTATCAGTGTAAAACCGGAATGACTTTTTTTCATACTAACAGCCTAATTTCTGCAACCACAATTGGTTATTTAATAAACAGTATAATCTACATTGCATAGATTATCGTGCTCCTGCCCTAGGTATCATCCTCACTATGGGAGGTTGCAACCAAATACGAAATAGGCGCTTAGGTATGAAAAAGAGAGACAGTATGTATTTGGCTCAGCATTAGAGCGAAAACAACCACAACCAGCCAAAAAACTTAAGACAATAACGCTTTATTAACTACGAATTCACTTCAATGCAACAGGTAAAATCAGGTACGTTCAAACGGTAGGGCAATCACATCACAAATATTATCGGTTCCTAGCGCCAACATGACTAACCGGTCAAGCCCGATAGCAACCCCTGCACACTCAGGCACACCACTCTGCAATGCGTCCACCAGCAGTTGATCAGTCGGTCTAAGCGGTAAACCTTCGGCTTGGCGCTGCAGGATATCTTGTTGAAAACGACGAGCCTGCTCGTCACCATCAGTCAGTTCAAAGTAACCATTTGCGAGTTCAACACCTGCCACGAATAGCTCAAATCGACAGGCAACTAAGTCCCCTTCAGCATCGAGCGCCGTGCGTGCCAATGCCGCCTGACTCGCGGGATAATCATAAACAAACACCGCCCCACTATCGGCCAACTGCGGTTCGATCACATGGGACATCAACAGATTCAGCCAGTTATCTCGGTTATCGTCCGCCATCTGAATATCGATATGCTGTCGAGTTGTCGCGGCGAGCTCTGCAACAGTGGCCGTTTGAAGGTCTATTTGAAGATATTGCCGAAATAACTCAGCATAGCTGATGCGCTGAAAGTCATTCAGCCCGATAAGAGGGCCCACCAGCATTTCAACCTCATCCATCAACTGATGATGGTCAAATCCGGGCCGATACCACTCTAACATGGTAAATTCTGGATTATGACGCCGCCCACATTCACCGTTACGAAACGCTTTACAGATCTGATAGATCGCCCCGCTTCCTGAAGCAAGTAGCCGCTTCATGGCATACTCAGGCGAGCTTTGTAGATAACGCGCCTGCGCCTGCTCCTGCTGTCCCGGCAAAGGATGATAACGACACTCAATCGCATCGATATAAGGATCACTCACTGCAGCCGACGTCATCAGCGGCGTTTCCACTTCGAGCACATGGCGGGCGGCAAAAAAAGCCCGTATTTGAGCAAATATCTCAGCTCGACGTCGAAGGTTTTCAAGCGGTGCGGTTGCCCGCCACTGTTCACTCATTAAAATCACTCATTAATACAAATCACTGTAGTAAAAACATATCGACTATCAGAGCATCCCTGCGCTCGCGGCATACTGTACATCCTGTACATAAAAACGGCAGCCGAAGCTGCCATTATTGAGGTAATACAAGCGCGTTAGAAACGCGGGATTACTTATGCACGAGAAACGTAATCACCTGAACGGGTATCAATTTTCAAGATATCGCCCTGTTCAATAAACAGTGGTACACGCACCACCGCACCGGACTGCAATTTAGCCGGCTTAGAGCCACCCTGCGCAGTATCACCTTTCAGGCCGGGATCGGTTTCAACCACTTCTAATTCAACAAAGTTTGGCGGTGTAATCGAGATAGGGTTGTTGTTCCACAGCGTCACCAAACACTTATCCTGTTCCTTAAGCCATAGGTGAGCATCGCCAATAGCGGTTTTATCCGCAGCAACCTGTTCATAACTTTGTGGGTCCATGAAGTGCCACATTTCACCATCGCAATACAGATATTCCATATCCGTATCCATGACATCAGCCCCTTCAGCGGTTTCGTTCGACTTGAAAGTACGCTCCCATGTACGACCCGTAATCAGGTTTTTCAGTTTAACGCGGGTGAAAGCCTGTCCTTTACCTGGTTTAACGAATTCAACATCTACCATTGAACAAGGATCACCCTCGATCATCACTTTCAGGCCGTTTTTAAACTGGTTGGATGGGTAATTTGCCATATTGATCTCGAAATAGATTAGACTCAGGTGATCTGTTGCCACCGCAAAATTGACACACATTCTACTTGAAAGGAGAATGCGAGCAAATTTTCCAGCGAAATTATTCAAATATGAATTCAATCATACCATTACCGGACACTTGGCAGACTCTGCTTAGCCAGACGTTAGAGAGTCCGGAAGAGCTGATTCGTTATCTTCAACTGCCAGAAACCCTGCTACAAGGCGCGCAGCGTGGCCATGCCGAGTTTGCCATGCGCATTCCTCGCCCCTGGCTCGATCGCATAGAGAAAGGCAATATTAACGATCCGCTCCTACGACAGGTGTTACCGCTGGGCGAAGAACTGGATGATGTGCCCGGGTTTACGCAAGATCCACTGGAAGAGATGCATAGCAATCCCGTGGACGGATTGATCCATAAATATAAAGGCCGTGTGCTGATCATACTCACCGGTGCCTGTGCGATTAACTGTCGCTACTGCTTTCGCCGCCACTTTCCCTATGCTGAAAACCGTCTCGGGCCGCAGCAATGGCAGAAAATTTTGGCCTATATTTCCGCCGATAGCAGCATTACCGAAGTGATTTTTTCTGGTGGCGACCCGCTAGTTTCCAGTGATACCCGTTTAAAACAGTTTATTTCGGATCTCGAACAGATCCCCCATCTCACTCGGTTAAGGATTCACAGTCGCCTACCGGTAGTGCTGCCGCAACGAATTACCGACACCCTAACATCGATTCTGAACCAGAGCCGCCTCAACGTGGTCACGGTCATTCATAGCAACCATCCACAAGAACTTGATGACCAAGTGGCCTCAGCGATCCAACGCCTTCGCCAAGCGGATGTGACCGTATTAAACCAAGCGGTCCTTCTGCGAGGCGTCAATGACAGCCTGGACATTCTTAAGGCGCTGAGTGAAAAACTATTCAATATCGGTGTATTACCCTATTATCTGTTTACCTTTGATCCGGTCAAAGGTGCGGCGCACTTTGACCTTCCTGATGCGGAAGCAAAGCAGCTATTACGTCAGTTACAGGATCAACTTCCCGGCTACCTAGTCCCCCGCTTAGCGCGAGAGATTCCCGGCCGTGGGGCTAAAACCTTGCTGTTTATCGATCAGGATTAAAAGGCGATGTCACAGAAATACCAACAGCACCCGCTGCAAACAGCCTTACTTTTTCTAGCGGCATTGATGTTCGGTTTTGGTGCCTTAGTTCAGATAGCCGACCAACGAGATAAATCCGCGCAGCAGAGTCCAAAAAGCCTCGACATTCAATATCGTCCAGTCACCACCGCCGGCGATATTCTCCACCTGACAAACCCCACCTCTGCGGTCGCCTACACCTCCGTTGTTTCATTGGCGAAACTGCCTGTCTCAGATAAAAAACAACGTTTTATTGCACTACTGCTGCCAGCTATTCTCATCAGTAAACAGCGATACCAACAACAGCGGCTTAAACTCGCCAGAATCCTCGCCAGTGACCGTCCGACTAGTTTGGAACAGGCTTGGCTGGACCAGATGATGGTGCAATATGAAGCTCAAACACCGGCACAACTTAAGCGACGCATGATTAACCTGCCCAACAGTCTGATATTAGCTCAGGCGGCGCTTGAAACTGGCTGGGGAAGTTCTCGATTTTTTGTTAAAGCGAATAATGTTTTCGGTATCTGGTCATTCGATCCAAAGGAAAAACGGATCATGGCAAGCCAACGGCGAGAAGGTAAGGCGATCTACGTTAAACGCTATGATTCTCTACTAGGCGCGATAGACGACTATTTTTTAACATTGGGAAAGGGCAGCGCCTACACTGAATTGCGTCAAGCTGCACAAAAAAGTCAGGACAGCCTAAAACTCATACACCATTTACATCGTTATAGTGAGTTAGGTGACGAGTATATTCAGCGTTTGGAATCGATTATCCGCCGCGACAAACTAAAAAAATACGATAGTTATAACTTATAACACTGTGACACGTTCACTGGAGCTGACGAGGTTTCATCAATTAACGATCATCTTCGCCACTGACCTGCTGCAACAATTTGTCCAGCGGCTCTGGGTAACCTAACCCGTAACCCTGCCCATAATCCACACCGATATCTCGCAGCATATCGCATATTTCATCATTTTCGACAAATTCTGCGATGGTGGTTTTATGCATTACATGGCCAATATCATTGATCGATTTAACCATTGCTTGATCTAGCTCGTCATCCAAAATGCCTTTAACAAACATACCATCGATTTTAAGGTTATCCACCGGCAGATTCTTCAAATACGCAAAGGAAGATAGCCCACTGCCAAAATCATCTAATGAGAACTGGCAACCATAGGCCTTTAACGCATTAATAAACCTCTGAGCTTCCACAAGGTTCGCAATGGCTGCCGTTTCTGTGATCTCAAACTTCACTTTATAAGGCAGTAAAGTGGAGCTTTCTAGGTGCCGAATAATAGCATCCTTAATGCGCGGATCACCTAGGCTGCCACCGGAAAGGTTAATAGCACAACAACCAAAAGAGCGGCTGAATTGAGTGAAGTTTCGATTTAACCAAGCAAAAGCGTGACTAACGACCCACTCATCAATTCGGCCCGCTAACTGGTAACGCTCCGCAGCAGGCAGAAATGCACCGGGGGGAACAACATTTCCTTCCCGATCCTTCATTCTAAGCAGGATTTCTACATCGGGTTTCAGGCAGCTGTTCTGCAAGGGGACAATCAACTGACCGTAGAGCATAAAACGATTTTCTTCGAGGGCTGCATTAATCTCTGAGACCCAATGCATCTCACCCTCTCGCTGGGCCAACATTTCATTACCCTGGGTATAGAGATGTACCCGGTTACGGCCAGCATCCTTTGCGGTATAACAGGCAGAATCCGCCTGTTTAAGCACTTCGGTTAAATTAGCCGAATGCTCTGTAATAGCGACGACCCCAATACTCACACCGATATTAAAGGCTTGCTGCTCCCAGCAAAATTTAAACTCAGCAATCGAGTCCCGTATATTTTCAGCGACGGTATAGGCTTTTTCGAGTGGACAATTTTGCAACAGTATCCCGAACTCATCCCCCCCTAGACGGGCAAGAGTATCATTCGAGCGCACCTGACTCTGCAGCATTGAGGCAATCTGACGCAACAGCTCATCGCCAGCCACATGGCCGCAGGTATCATTCACAACCTTAAACTGATCTAAATCGAGGAAACAAAAGGCATGCTGACACCCCGGCGGGCGTTGATGCTGAAACATAGCCTGTAAACGCATTTCAAATTCGCGCCGATTAATCAAGCCTGTCAGTTGATCATGACTAGCATGATAGCTCATCTGTTCTGAAATCAGTCGGTTCTCGGTGACATCCAGCAAAGTCACCACATAGTTAGTCAACTGACCTTCAAGATCATAGATCGGCGCGATATTTACTTGCGCCCAATACAGCATGTTCGATTTTTTTCGGTTACCCAGCTCACCACCCCAATTGGGCTGATTGATCAATTGCTGCCAGATATCCTGATATGAAATACCGCCCGGCTGTTTGAAATGCAATATATCAATATGCTTGCCAACCACGTCGTCAAAAGTAAAGCCGGTTTCTTCCGTAAACCGCGGACTTGAATACTCTATCTCGCCATCCGGCAGGGTAATCAGCACCATATTAGGACTAAACTCTACCGCTTTTGAAACCTTAAGTAGTTGCTGCTCAGTCCGGCGACGCTCTTCTACTTCATACTGTAAGGATGCGGTTTTTTCTTTAACCTCCCGACTAATTCGAAGTGTTGTGCCGGTTAGAGAGAGTAGCCAGCCCCCGAGCAATGCCGTAAATAGCATTCCGCCCAATAAAATAATTGAGCTGCTCCATTGTGTAAAATTCACTAGAAAAGCTGGCTTGGCATGATATTCGAACAGATAAATCCGCCCACCCATAAAATATTCACGCGTCCAAACAAGTTCTTCTATCGCGTTTTCAGCTTGCATACCGGTGGGATAAAGCTGGACTGGGTCATCGGTAATATCAAATAGTTGAAGATTAATCTGTTCTGCCAGATCTGCACGATCTTTTAACACCGCGGAGACAAAGTCGCCAATACGATAAACGGCGGCGACAACCCCTTCATCCGACAAACCATTATCAATTCCCCGATGGTCAACATGCAGGTATTCAACGACCCCCCACTGAGCAGCGGACTCCTGAACTAAGCGAATCGGCGCCGTTGCGACCGCACCATTATCCAGCCGCGCTCTGTCTAAAGCTTCCATCGCCACAGGATTACTCGCGATATCAAAACCAAACGCGCGCTTATTCTCGACAAAAGGCACGATATAACTCACCGGATAATAAAACGGTCTCTCGGCAGCGGGTATGAGTTGATCACCTTCTCCAGCTTCGAATATATGTTCCGGCATACCTTCTGTGACTTCATACTTCGCCCGGTTCGCATTAACAATACGCGGCGTCCACTCCAGCGCTTGCAGCTCGGGATAACGCGTCAAAATATGGGCGGTAAAGCGAGCAAAGTCATCTTTATCGATATTATTGCTACTCAAGAAAAGACTACGCAGCGAAAACAGCACTTCTCGGCCCGCCTCCAGTCGATTTTCCATACTCGAATGTAACTGCTCCGATTGTTGGTTAAACTTTAAGCGACGTTCCTGTAGCTCGTAACTTTTCGTTATCGAAAACAACACCACAATCACGACCAACAACCCGGTCAGTGGTAAAACGATCGCGAACTTGCGGGAATATAGAGAGCTCTGTTGCGTGGCAAAAATCGCCATTAAAATAGGTGTAACAACAATGGCCCCGATGCTATCGCCAATAAACCACGTCAGCCAACTAATAAAAAAATGCTCCCAGCCAATCCCCCCGAAGAGCAACAAAATCAATGTAGCGGATAGACTCGCTAATACCGATGCTAAAGGTCCAATAATCAGTAAAAATAGCGTAATTTGCTTCTCGCCAATTAAATTCGGATAACCGCCCATCAATCGATAGACTAACCAAACCGCACTCGCCGCTTCCAACACCGCCGCGCTACTGAGTAACGACATCAAGGCTATCGAGCGAACAAAAGCTTCCACGCTACTCACATCAAGCCAAGTCGTGGCATAAAAGATCATTGAGGCAACAAACAAACCAAAACAGACACGATAACCCCGTAGCAGAACGGCGGTAATCGCTACGCCGGCAGAAGGCCAAACCGCCGAAGCATCACTCGGAGGAATCGATAAAAGGTCTTCTGAAAGAAATGCCAGCAACAGATAAGCAATACCCGGCAAAACATGGGTACAAAACAGACCGGTTATACGATCGAACGGTCTAACAGGAAGGATTGACTGCGACGACATAGGTAAATTGCATTCTCTGTTTAAATACTGGTCGATAAAAATCCTAAAGCAGCGTTTACGCGCTGCTCAGTCGATATTGAGCCAAAACGGACGGATCTGCAAAATAACTTTGTCTAAACCACCGTCAGACGTTGGATAATCCATCCAACAAACCAACACATTTTAAGTGCGAAATACTAAAGCTGATGTTCATCGCACTATAAAGGCGCTAACGAAAACACTCTAATTAAAATGCCAGATATATGCGTTTATACACGCATCATAAACGATGAATCCCTAAATCCATATTAAAACACGGTTAATAGGGCCTACAGGGTAATCATAGGAAGATGATCTGAGCCAAACGACATAAACGAAATAAACGAAATAAACGAAATAACACGATAGAAGAACAGAACAGCAAGGATTAACAAATCCAGTATTCATGTGTTACTCGGTTGTATTACTGAGATATGACGACCGCAGGACAGTGCGGGCGTCAAAATTGAATAGCTTATAGCGCGTTAAGGATTTCTTGGCGGCATCACCGGAAAAGGTGTCACGGTGCCCTTCACTTCAGTAATTTTTGCCGGTCCCTGATGTTTAACCTCGTCAATACGGATGACCGCCTGCATCGGAATATAGCTTCTTTCGACGTCTTCAAACTGTTTTTTTAATTTTTCTTCGGTCGGATCAACAACCATTGCACTCTGACTACCAAAGACGATATTTTCTATCTCAAGAAAGCCCCAAAGATCACTTTGGTAGACATTCTGCGCATAGATCTCGTAGATCTCGTTCTGATTAAGAAATTTTATCCGGTAGATCGGGTCACTTGCCATAGTTCATCATACTCAACAAAAGGGTTTACTGCGGTTATTATGGGGGCGCTTTAGCTGATTACAAGTGATCATCTAGAGCGGTTAAAAACTATGCAGTTTGATTGCCATAAAGTATAATTCCCGCCCTTTTAATTTCTCCAATATGTGAAACAGGTGTGCCATGGCCAAAAAGCTATTCATTAAAACCCACGGTTGCCAGATGAACGAATACGATTCATCGCGAATGGCCGACCTGCTGGGCGAAAGCCATGAACTTGAGCTAACCGACAATCAGGAAGAAGCCGACGTGCTGCTGCTGAACACCTGTTCGATTCGGGAAAAAGCTCAGGAAAAGGTATTTCATCAATTAGGCCGCTGGCGCAAACTGAAAGCGAAGAACCCCGACCTAAAGATCGGCGTGGGCGGTTGTGTTGCCTCTCAAGAAGGTGACGCAATCCTCAAACGAGCGCCCTATGTGGATATGATCTTTGGACCACAAACCCTGCATCGTCTGCCTGAGATGATCGATATCACCAATGCCGGCACCCATAAAAAGGGGATCGTCGATATCAGCTTTCCGGAAATCGAGAAATTCGACCACCTCCCCGCCCCACGGGTTGAAGGTGCCGAAGCATTCGTCTCAATCATGGAGGGTTGCAGTAAATACTGCACTTTCTGCGTTGTGCCTTACACCCGTGGCGAAGAAGTTAGCCGGCCAATGGATGATATTATCGCCGAAGCGGTGGAGCTATCTGAACAGGGGGTTCGCGAAATCCACCTGTTAGGCCAGAATGTCAACGCCTATCGAGGTGACACCCACGACGGTGATAGCGCCGATCTCGCCGAGCTGATTCGCTGCATCGCAGGCATAGAAGGTATCGATCGCATCCGTTTCACCACCTCCCATCCGGTTGAATTTAGCGACAGTTTAGTCGAGGTTTACCGCGAAGTGCCCGAACTGGTGAGCTTCTTGCATCTACCCGTACAAAGTGGTTCAGACCGTATTTTGATGGCGATGAAACGGGGCCACATGGCGCTGGAGTACAAATCATTGATTCGTAAGATTCGCGCCGCCCGCCCAGATATTACCCTGTCATCAGATTTTATTATTGGCTTTCCTGGCGAGACCGAAGCCGACTTCGAAGCCACCATGAACCTGATTGCCGAGATCGGCTTCGATAACTCCTATAGCTTTATATATAGCCGTCGCCCCGGCACACCCGCTGCCGACCTGCCTGATGATGTATCGGAAGAGACTAAAAAACAGCGGCTCAACATTCTACAGAACCGTATCACCCAGCAAGCATTGCAGATTAGCCGTCGCATGGTCGACACGGTGCAGCGTATTCTGGTTACCGATTACTCTCGTAAAGATCCTGGCATGCTGCAGGGACGCACCGAAAATAACCGGGTAGTCAATTTCCGCTGTGATAACCCGGATCAGATCGGCCACTTTGCCGATGTCCGTATCGCAGAGGTCTATACCAACTCCCTATTAGGTGAGTTAGTCGGTTCAGAGCTGGACGGCACACTGCAATAAGCAATAACGGTTAAGCGCTATACTCAGCCCTGCCGAGACGCTAAATTAAACAGATTCGTTATCTTAAGGATTCATTCTTGAATACAGCGCAAACCATTCAGCTCACCCTAGAGCCGGATAATACTCAATCACTCGCGAACCTTTGCGGTCAGCTCGATGAGCATCTGCGGTTGATCGAACAACGGCTGGGCATTGAGATCAGCAACCGAGGCAACCATTTTAAACTGGCAGGCAAATCAAATGTTGTGCGCGCCGGTGCCAAAATGCTCGAACAGCTTTATGAAGACGCTGAAAAGGGTGAACAGATCACCCCGGATCAGATCCACCTATTACTGCAACAATCCGGTATTGAGCAGCTATCAGGAAGTGAACCTGCCCCGGTATATCAGGCCGACATTGCGATTCAAACCCGTAAAACCCTGATTCGTCCCCGTGGACCAAATCAGCAGAGCTATGTCCGTACTATTTTGACCCACGATATTAATTTCGGGATCGGTCCTGCCGGCACCGGCAAAACTTACCTCGCGGTGGCCTGCGCCTGTGAGGCCCTAGAGCGTGAAGAGGTTAGCCGTATTTTATTGGTGCGCCCGGCCGTTGAAGCGGGTGAGAAACTGGGTTTTCTGCCCGGTGACCTCAGTCAAAAAGTCGACCCTTACCTGCGGCCACTCTACGACGCCCTCTATGAAATGCTGGGAATCGAACGGGTCAGCAAGCTAATCGAACGTAATGTGATAGAAGTGGCACCACTGGCCTATATGCGTGGCCGTACCCTCAACGGTTCATTCGTTATTCTCGATGAAAGCCAGAATACCACCCGGGAACAGATGAAAATGTTTCTAACGCGCATTGGCTTTGGCTCAACCGCAGTCATCACCGGTGATACCACACAGATCGATCTACCTAAAGGAGTCCGCTCCGGCCTGATTCATGCTAGCGAAGTCCTCAAGGACGTCAAAGGTATCGGCTTTACCCGCTTTACCGCCAAAGACGTGGTCCGCCATCCGCTGGTCGGCCATATTGTTGAGGCCTATGATCACTATGAACAACATCACGACGATCAGTCCGCTAACCAACAGGGGCGCCGATGACTTACTTTGTTGACCGTCAGTGTCAAATCACCGTTGAAAACCTCCCGAGCGAAGCGCAGCTAACCGCGTGGGTTAGTGCCGCCCTAAAAGGCCGACTAGAGGATGCCGAACTATCGATCCGTATCGTCGACGCCGAAGAGAGCCGGACTCTTAACCATCAATACCGTGGTAAGGACAGCTCAACCAATGTGTTATCCTTCCCATTCGAGATGCCTGAGGGCATAGAACTTGACCTGCTGGGCGATCTGGTCATTTGCGCAGAGGTTGTTGCCCGCGAGGCGGAGCAACAAAATAAGCCACTATTGAATCATTGGTGTCATATGGTCGTGCATGGAGTCTTGCATCTGCTTGGATTCGACCATATAAATAACGCTGAAGCAGAAGAGATGGAACAGCTGGAACGGGACATTCTTGCCGGCTTAGATATACCTGACCCTTATTTAGTTTCTGAATAAGTCTGACACCTAACACACGGAGCACCACATGAGCGAAGAGCGATCGGGACATGGCCAGAATAAATCCTGGCTGGGCAAGCTCTCCCAGATTTTTTCTGACGAGCCGAAAACCCGGGAAGATCTGTTGGCCGACCTAAAAGACGCCACCGATGAAAACGTTCTGGATCAAGAAGCCTTTAGCATCATTGAGGGCGCTATGCAGGTTGCTGACCAGCAGGTACGTGATGTTATGATCCCCCGTTCACAGATGATTTTAGTTGAAGCAGACCAAACTCCGAAAGAGTTTCTGCCCATCATCATCTCTTCGGCTCACTCTCGCTTTCCAGTCATTGGTGAAAACCCCGATGATATTCTCGGAATATTGCTGGCCAAAGATTTACTGCCACTTATTCTCGATGAAAACCACCTAGAAAACTTCGACATTCGACAATACGTGCGTAAAGCGACCTTCATTCCTGAGAGTAAGCGTCTTAATGTGCTGCTCAAAGAGTTTCGAGCGACCCGTAACCATATGGCGATTGTGGTTGACGAATACGCCGGGGTTTCCGGGGTCATTACCATCGAAGATGTGCTCGAACAGATTGTCGGACAGATAGAAGATGAACACGATGTCGAAGATGATGACGGCAATATCAAACCCTTTGACGATAACGGCTATATTGTTAAAGCCCTGACCCCCATCGAAGACTTTAACGAATTTTTTGATATCGGTATGCCGGATGATGATTTTGACACCATCGGCGGTCTGGTTACGCAAAAATTTGGGCACTTGCCCCGTAAAGATGAGAGCGTTGAAATCGATGCTTTTACCTTTAAGATTCTCAGCGCCGATAACCGACGTATTCGCCTACTACAGGTGACTCGTTCAGAGCCGGTCAAACAATAATGACCCATCGCACCCCCAATATATTTTGGCGTGTCCTGCTGGCCACAATAGCTGGCGCGCTTGCGCCACTATCCTTGGCGCCGTTTGACTACTGGTATTTAGGGGGAGTGTCCGTTGCCCTGCTGTTTACACTGCTACACAACTGCGCCCCCCGCATCGGCGGATGGCTCGGCTGGTGTTACGGTTTAGGCTTCTTCGGCAGCGGAGTTTCTTGGGTGTTTGTCAGTATTCATGAATACGGCAACGCATCGACGCTCTTAGCCGGCTCGATGACGGCCCTGTTTGTCGCCGCATTGGCTATTTTATTTGCTATACAGATATGGCTTTATACTCGTCTATTTCGCAACCTAATCGGTTTTTGCGCCCTCTGGCTACTATTTGAATGGCTACGTAGCTGGTTGTTCACCGGTTTCCCTTGGCTCTACCTAGGCTACGGCCTCGTAGACACCCCTCTAGCGGTGTTTGCACCACTAGGCGGCGTCTGGCTACTCAGTCTCTATGTTGTGCTCAGCAGCACCTTAGTGGTTACCTTTTTAAAACGTCTAAAACATCCACTACAGGCTGCTGCTATTCTGATGGTGCTAGGACTCCCCTGGGTTGCGGTTGATCAAAACCAGATTCCCCATAACTGGACCACCGCCGTAGGCGAACCTATTGACGTCATGGTGGTACAAGCCAACATTCCACAACAGCTAAAGTGGCGACCCAGTGAACTTGAGGCAATTTTACAGACCTACACCAACCTCAGTCAGGATAGTGACAAGGTTGACCTACTGATCTGGCCAGAAACCGCCATTCCAAGTTTCTATCGTACCGCTAGCGTGATGCTCAGCCCACTGATAACCCATCTCGAGAACAACAATACCGCTTTGATCAGTGGCATCCCGTCGATCCACCGTGATTCAGATGCTCCTAAAGGGCGGCGATACACCAATAGCCTCAGGTTGTTTGCCGGCGGTAGTGGTAGCTATGATAAGCAGCGCTTAGTGCCGTTTGGCGAATATGTACCACTGGAAAATCAGTTACGCGGTATGATTGATTTTTTCGATCTGCCGATGTCCGAATTTAGCCTTGGTGCACCGAATCAGCCGTTGCTAGAAGCCGCCAACAGTCAGATTGCTCCTTTTATCTGTTATGAGATCGCCTATCCAGAACTGGTGAGAGAACAGAGCTTACACAGCGATCTATTACTCACCGTCAGTAACGACACCTGGTTTGGCCACTCAAGCGCGCCCGCTCAGCATCTACAGATAGCCCAGATGAGAGCATTAGAAACCGGTCGCTGGGTGATTCGCTCAACCAATAATGGTATCAGCGCATTGATTTCACCTGAGGGTAAAATTAACGCAACAATACCTCAGTATGAACAAGCCGTTTTGACCGGTGAAGTTCAGCGTATGCAGGGCCTCACTCCTTATCAGGAGTGGGGCATTAAGCCATTACAGATTGTTATTGGCTTGCTGTTATTGATCGGACTCTTCACTGCTCCACGGAGCAGACTGGCGCGTAAAGGTCTCTGAACCACATTTTGGACAGACCTCTAATCGGCTAGTGCTGGTATGCACTACCGATTCGCCACAGCTAACACAGGTAAAACTCCCCGCGGCGGCTGTGTCGCCCGCATGATAATGATCTTCGCCTTCAGCTAGACGCTGCTCTAATTCGGTAATACCAATGCGGGTTCGATCAGCCAGATCCATCAATTGAGCAGCTACCGTTTGTTCCAGAGCATCCAGATCGAAATTCAACCAGGCAGCAATCCCCTCACCGGTTTCATGGGCGTAATAACCCAACTGCTTGAGATCGCGTTTAAGGTAGGCACTCAATAGATCCATCTCATCACGGGTCATATCTTCAGCAGCTAACTCTAACGCGACCGCTTCTTCAATTTTCTGCTGCAGATAATCCCATGACCAATGCTCTGCGGATTCTAATTCTTGACGTAAACGACCTAATACCCGGTCATATTGTGCACTACTGTCTTTGCCGCGACGCTCTTTATTACCCTTGTTACTCATATCACTCTCCAAAGCGGACTTAAAACTATATGTAGCATTGCATATATTGTATCCTATGCAACACACTTGAAACTATCCTTTGACCGGCATCCCATAATAGCCGGTTTTTTATCATCAGAGTCAAAATGAACGAACAATATAATCCGCAGCATATTGAGCCTGAAGTACAGAAACACTGGGTCGACAACCAGAGCTTCAAAGCCACTGAAGACCCGTCAAAAGAGAAGTTCTACTGCCTCTCCATGTTCCCCTACCCGAGCGGTCGGCTACACATGGGACACGTACGTAACTACACGATTGGCGATGTGGTTTCCCGTTACCAGCGAATGCAGGGCAAAAATGTCCTGCAACCGATGGGATGGGATGCGTTCGGCTTGCCTGCGGAAAACGCGGCTCTGAAAAACAATGTACCTCCAGCCAACTGGACCTACGAAAACATCGATTACATGCGCACCCAGCTGAATCTGATGGGCTTCGGCTATGACTGGAACCGTGAAATTGCCACCTGCCACCCCTCTTATTACCGTTGGGAACAGTGGTTCTTTACCCGGCTGATGAAAAAAGGCTTAGTCTACAAAAAAGACTCTGAAGTTAACTGGGATCCCGTTGACCAAACAGTATTGGCTAACGAACAGGTTATCGACGGCCGCGGCTGGCGCTCCGGTGCCTTAGTTGAACGCAAAAAGATCCCTCAATGGTTCTTAAAAATCACCGATTACGCCGATGAGCTATTGGATGATCTCGACAAGCTAGATGAGTGGCCTGAGCAGGTTCGCACTATGCAGCGTAACTGGATTGGCCGCTCTGAAGGGGTTGATCTAAGTTTCCACGTGGAAGGTTTCGGCGAACTCGAAGTGTTCACCACCCGTCCCGACACGCTCATGGGTGTAACTTATGTAGCAGTCGCTCCTGGCCACCCACTGGTGCAGCAGGCTATCGCCGGCAATCCTGAGCTGAGCGCCTTTGTCGACGAATGCAAAAACATGAAAGTGGCCGAAGCCGATATGGCCACCATGGAGAAAAAGGGCTTTGCCCTGGGTATTGAAGCAACTCACCCGCTCACCGGCGAAAAAGTACCGGTTTGGACCGCTAATTTCGTTTTGATGGACTACGGTTCAGGCGCGGTCATGTCGGTTCCTGCACACGATCAGCGGGATTACGAATTTGCTAAGAAGTACAACTTGCCAATCAAACAGGTCATCCGTCCGGCGGATAATCGTGACATCAACATAGACCAGGAGGCCTTCACCGAAAAAGGTGTATTGGTTAACTCTGGCGATTTTGATGAGCTAGACTTTGAAGTCGCCTTTAAAGCGATCTCGTCTGAACTGCACAGCAAAGGCAAGGGCAAAATCACCATTAACTATCGACTGCGTGACTGGGGTGTCTCCCGTCAGCGTTATTGGGGTACACCTATCCCAGTGATTAACTGCGATAGCTGTGGCGCCGTACCAGTACCCGAAGACCAACTCCCTGTCGTATTACCTGTAGATGTGACGTTTGACGGTGTTGGCTCACCAATCAAGAAGATGGATAGCTTCAAGAAAACCACTTGCCCTACCTGTGGTGGTGATGCCGAGCGGGAAACCGACACCTTTGATACCTTTATGGAATCCTCTTGGTATTACGCTCGCTATGCCTGCCGTAATGCCGATACCATGTTGGATCCGGAAGCGGCTAACTACTGGTTACCGGTGAATCAATATATTGGCGGTATTGAACACGCTATTCTGCACCTGCTTTACTCTCGCTTCTTCCACAAGTTGATGCGTGATGAGGGACTGGTTAACTCTGACGAGCCGATCGAGCGACTCCTGTGCCAAGGCATGGTACTAGCAGATACCTATTATCGCGATGATGAAAACGGCGGTAAAACCTGGATTCCACCCACTGAAGTAAAAGTTGAACGCGACGAGAAAGGTCGAGTGACGCAGGCTGTTCATATCGTCGATGGCCAACCGGTGGAATCAGCAGGCATGGGCAAAATGTCCAAGTCGAAAAACAACGGTATTGACCCGCAACTCATGATCGATAAATACGGCGCGGATACCGTGCGTCTGTTTATGATGTTTGCTGCGCCGCCAGAACAATCCTTGGAATGGTCTGATTCCGGTGTCGAGGGTGCTCACCGCTTCCTCCGTCGCCTGTGGAAACTGGTGTTCGATCACCTTCAATTCCCCGGTGACGTGGTTGCACTGCAACCGGATAGCCTTGATGATCGCCAAAAAGAGTTGCGCCGTAAAACACACGAAACCATCAAGAAAGTATCCGATGATGTTGAACGTCGTCAGACATTCAATACCGCGATTGCCGCAGTGATGGAACTCAGCAATGCCATCAGCCGCTTTGTTGATGCCAGCGATCAGGGTCGTGCCGTCGTACGTGAAGCCCTCACCGCCGCTGTGCAACTACTCGCACCGATTGTGCCGCACATCACCCATCAACTGTGGGCTGATCTCGGCAACAGCAATAACTTACTGGAAGCACCTTGGCCAGTGGTCGATGAAGACGCATTGACCCTCGCTAATGTACAGATGGTGGTACAGGTCAACGGTAAAGTGCGCGGCAAAATCACTCTACCCGCCGACTCTGAAGAAAGCATCGTCCTGCATACAGCTTTGGCCGATGAAGGTGTTCAGCGTCACATGGATGGCAAAACAATCCGCAAACAGATTGTTGTGCCAAATAAACTCGTCAACATCGTTGTAGGTTAAAGGATAAACATGACTCGCTGCCACAGCCGGCTATCGGCCACTGTATTTCTGACTGTTTGCTGTCTGCTGCTATCTGCCTGTGGGTTTCACCTCAGAGGCAGTGCAGATATAGCCGAACCACTGCGGCAGCTAACGCTGGTAACACCGGAACGTTCCCGCAGCCAGCTAGCACCGGTTCTCCGGCGGCTACTGGAAGCAAACGGTGTCAGCGTTAATCACGGTGCGACAGGCTATCTGCTCCAAATCACTTCAGAGAAACGTGAGCGAAGTGAAGCCACCCTCGGGGCAGATGCGGACATTGATGAATATGAACTGTCCACCACCGTGAGCTTCCTGATTAAAGATCCACAGGGTGAAATCGTGCTCGAACACAGTCTACAAATCGAACGCATCTACGATTACGATGCCGATGAAGAGACGGCTAGTAACGCACAGGAAGCCCAGCTCTACCTCGAAATGGATCAACATCTCGCAAACCAGATCCTGCGGTTCTACACCAACGTAAAACCTGCTACACCCTAGACGCTAACTCCAGACATCAGGTCCTATGAAAATAAAACCGGAGCAACTTGCCAGCAAACTCAGCCAGCACCCGGCTCCGGTTTATCTCGTCACCGGGGATGAAACCCTGCTGATTGAAGAGAGCTGCGATTTACTACGTCAACACCTGCACGCGATCGGCTTTAACGAACGAGAAACCCTACATGTCGAAAGCGGCTTCAAGTGGGAATATCTACTCGAATGCGCTAACGCATTATCACTGTTTGCCGAACAGAAAATCATTGAACTAAGACTCGGTAGCCAAAAACTCAATAAGCAGGCCAGCGAAATTTTACGTGAATACCTGCAACGCCCCGCCGAAGATAATGTATTGCTCATTATCGCCGACAAGCTTGATGCTTCAGCGAAGAAAAGCGCCTGGTTTAAAGCAATCGACCAACAGGGCATTATTGTCGAAATTTGGCCTGTCGATTTACAACAGCTGCCCGGTTGGATTAATAATCGCGCCCAACGGATCGGTTTGACGCTAGAAAACGATGCGACACAGCTACTGTGCGAACGTATCGAAGGCAATCTATTGGCCGCTAAACAAGAGCTCGATAAACTCAATCTACTCTATGCCGGCCAAAACGTCAGTGTCGATATGGTCATGGACAGCGTTTCAGACAGCTCCCGCTATGATATCTATGGCCTAACTGAAGCCGCTATTCTACAGCAGGTGCCCCGCTGCACTAAAATCATTGAAGTACTGCGCCAAGAAGGCACCGAAGCCTCGGTCGCCCTCTGGGCCGTCGCCCGCGATATTCGCTCACTGGTCGCCATCCAAAACGGGCTTCAAAAAGGTACTCCGTTGGACACTCTCTGTCAGCGAGAACGCATCTGGGGCAACCGTAAAAACCAGATGCGTAATGCTGCCCAACGACTCTCCGCCGACAAACTCAGACAGATGCTCAGCCGCTGTTCCGAAGCGGATGCTCAAATTAAAGGTGAACTCGGTGATGCATGGCTAACACTCACCGGAATCATTCTACAACTAGCCGGAATCGAGCTGTTATTGAGTCAATAAATAAACGCTATCCGCCGCCCCGCTCTGCAACCTTGAAACGATAGCGAGCGCTTACTCTTTTGTTATTTCTAATGACTTTGATAGTGTCAAAATCGCATCGCCTGGAAGCAAGCGCGCTAACAACGGCCTATTACTGGATTTCTTAGCCCTAAACCCGTGTTTTTGATATAACCCTATCGCTTTAAAGTTCTTTTGATAAACATCTAAATCGACGCGACTAATATCATGATCACGCATATATTTTAACCAATACTCCAACAGCTGCGATGCCAGCCCCAGCTTACGAGCCGATGGACGGATAAAAAAATGGCTAATATAGCTCTCGGGATACTTAAATCGAATAGTGACCGCGCGATAGATTAAAAAACGCAATAAACCTGATACGGGATTAAACTGCCGGGAGAAATTAAGATAACCTAGATTATATGGCCCGGTTTTAGCTGCATAGAATGAAAGCACACCGACAACAGCACCTCCCCTTTTCAGCAGGATAAACCGATCCCAGTTGATATTGTTTTCCAGCAAACGGCGCTGATCAACTTCCCCGCCCATAAATGGACGGAAACTTCCGATGACTTTAGTCGCGATATTAAGCTCATCAGCAGTCGGTTCCCTCCCCCTGGGGACTTGATAAATCTCACACGACTCTAGCGTCATTAACGATTCTCCTCCATCTACGCGTTAGGCTTCTTGAAATTACCCGATTGATACATAATTTAATAGGACCATAAAACAAGCAAACCACCATCAATAGAAACTGATTTGAACATGATATTACCGACCCTTCGCTCGAGATAGCCGAAGCGCTCACTGCGCAGAGAACCACTGAGCCAACCGGGCTGATACAGTTCTAGCCGCTGAAGGCGTGAGCTCTGACGCTCGAACTAAAGCAGACCAGCCCAAATCGAGACCTTCCTCACCCAGCCCGATCGCTGTAACGCTGCCATTTTTAATCGCTGATTGAACCGCCCAACGAGACAAAATACTGACGCCAAACCCTGCGGCAATCAATTCGATAATGGCATCGGTCACTTCAACTACCGTCACCAGATGCGGTACCACCCCTGAAGGACGAATAAAGCGCTCATATTCAAACCCTGGTTGAGTCGACTTGCTATAGGTCAAGTAGTGCTCGCCTTGTAAATCAACCGCTTCGATAAAGGGTTTACGGGCCAATGAATGGCTTGAACCAATTATCAACACCAACTCATCCCGAAGTACCGCGATCGAATCAATACCCGGAATCACCAAATAACCCGGTGCCAACACAACATCAACCGTACCGTCCTGCAAATTACTAAGCGGATTTTGGGTGGCCGAAGCAACGAGCTCTAGCTGTATATCGGGTTCTTGTTGCGATATCACGTGTAGAAATGCTGGCAACCAGTGATAACAACTATAAGCGGCAACACCAAAGCGAACCACCGTGGTTTTATTCACCGCCATCTGCTGAAAATCAAACTCCGCACGCTGCAGCGCCGGAATAACTTGATTCGCGGTCTGCGTCATCGCACGGCCCGCTGCGGTCTGCCTTAACCGTCGTCCCTCCCGTTCAAACAGTACGCCACCAAGACGCCGCTCAGCTTCAGCAAGCCGGTGGCTTAACGCAGACTGGGTAATACCAAGCACATAAGCGGCTTGCCTTAATGTTCCAGTATCATCGATCGCTTTGAGCATCGCCCAATGCTTGATATCCAATCGCATCTATTTTCCTCAGTGTTTATATCGATAGCGCGTTAATAAAGCCCACAACATGCACAAAACTAATCAATAGCGCACCTTATTCACTTTTTTCCTAATCAAACTCGCGCTATTGTGCAGCCAAATAGAGGGAATGTTAATAACGTGGACAATAAATCAACTATCAATGGTCAATATCTAGTCGCAATGTCGGCCTGTTTATATGGCTTAAACCCCTTTTTTGCCCAACTCCTCTTTCAGCAGGGGTTAGGGGCAGAGATGGTCAGCCTGTATCGGTTTATTCTGCCGGCACTCTTTTTCATTTTCTTCCTGCGCACACCCCCAGTAAATCGAGCTGAAGCTTGTCGCTCCTTAGTACTTGGCATTATCAGCGGCGTGGCCATTTTTGGTTATTTCCATGCCCTAGAAACCATTCCTGCGGCCACGGCTATCTTGATCTATTACAGTTATCCCGTGTTTAGCGTATTAATCGGCTGGTTAGCATTCCATCGCACTCCCTCACAAAACGGGTTGATCTCTGCAGCGCTCGTCGCCATAGCAGCATCATTAACTATCCGCCCTGAAACTCTGCCGCCGGGCACCCTATGGGCGATGATTGGTTGCTTTCTAGCCCCTCTCACCGTAGCCACTCAGATACAATACCTGTCGAGCCCTAAAAAACAGATACCGACCCTCAATAGAATGGCATGGATAACAATCGGACATATTCTGGTCTTGCTGCCAATCGCTATCTGGACGGCTCCGGTGAATATACTGCCGGTTTCATTCTCGGGAGTTATCGCTGTCTTAGGTATCGCACTGCTCGCTGCAGCTATTCCTCAGATCTTATTTATGAAAGGTGCACCCCGATCTTGCGCCGATAAAAACGCCTTAACGGGATCATTAGAATTAGTGGTGGCGTTGCTCACAGGGGCCATTCTATTAGGACAGCAACTCGACCGTTTAGAACTTACCGCGATGACATTGATTGTGTTAGCGTTGTTTATCAAACAGGTCAAAAAAGAACCTAAGATTGAGGCACTGCCGGGTACACGGCAGACATAGAGAGGTTGACGCTCAAAAATAGCATTAGAAAAACTAACCATCAACGGCCAAGTCAATAGCGGCCTGCGTTATCGGCGTCGATCTATTTAATCCGAAATAATGCCGAATTGAAGGCTCGACACCGTCGCACACCCTTTAGGCTAAATGATGGCTGACCTCTGTTTCAAGCATAATATTGTCATCTAGCGGACAACGATGACAAACCTCTTTAAAGAATTTAGCTTTTTCAACATCTGTTAAATCAGCATCTATAGTCGCTTTAACAACGATGGACTGAAAACCGATCCTAACTTCAGTCGGCTTACCCAGCAGACCCGCAGGGTTCATCGTACCATCAACCTCAATATCCATCCCCCGCAGCTCGATCTTTTGCTGAGTTGCCGCCAGACGAGCGATACTGGCAATACAGCCGCCTAATGAAAACAGAAAAAATTCGAGTGGTGTCGGGCCTGCATCACTACCACCGGCTTTTATCGGCTGATCAATGGTCACTTTATGGCCACGAATATCGGCATTGATCTGACAACCCGCTTGCATCGATGCCCGAACAGAAATCACTTTATTAGCAGACATAATCACCACCTTAAATTAACAAAGACTATATAAGAAAAACCTAATGTGAATTATTATCGCACAAGCTCATCGCCAAGATGAAGAGGGGTAGTCAAACACAAGCGTTTATAATCCACCGGTACTGAATTTAAAACAGTGGCAGGAGGTAATCGAGAGGGTTTTATCAGATATCCGCGCGGCTAAAACCGATCGTCTAGTATCATATCGGTTTATCGAAGCAGGGTACGCAGGCAAGATAGAAACATAAAAGCGCCGCTCACCACCTTTCAATACCTCCTGAAAAACTCTCATAGAGATAGAAACGGTATAGTGAGCAGCTATCTTTTATTGCAACAGGTTACTTTAGCTCCTCTTCATCATGACCATCAGATTCAGCCATGACATGTGGCTGAGGATCAAACCAGCGACCCTCTTCATCATTATTAAGCGTTTCACGCAGGGTGTAACCACGGGTATTTGAGGTTTCGAAAAAGATTCGCGACATCATTTCGGCCAACACACCGGTGGTGATAAATTGCAGTGATACCACCAACAGGAAGATACCGATCATAAAGAGTGGCCGGCTACCAATATCCTCACCCAAGAACAATTTAACCCCCATCAACCAGGTCATAATCAATGAGCCGACAACCCCCATACCTAGGCCAAGGTAGCCGAAAAAGTGGCCGGGACGCGCCTTAAATTTAAGAAAAAAGAACACCACCAACAGATCAAGAATAACCCTGAAGGTACGCGACAAACCGTATTTTGACTCACCGAACTGTCGAGCATGATGGTCCACAACGGTTTCACCAATGCGTGAGGGTTTCGTCACTGAGGCAACCCATACCGGAATAAAACGGTGCATCTCACCAAACAGACGTACCTGTTTAATCACACTGGCACGATAGACTTTAAGACTGCAGCCGTAATCATGTAAATTAACGCTGGTTACTTTTGCAATCAATCGATTAGCTTGTCGGGAAAAGAACTTACGGGTCGACTCATCTTCCCGTTGTTTACGCCATCCCTGCAACATATCCAGGTCGCGCTCTTCCATCTCCACGATCATCCGTTGAATATCCGCAGGATCATTCTGCAAATCGCCATCCATAGTGACAATAATCTCACCACGGGCAGCATCAATACCCGCTTGCATCGCCGCGGTTTGACCAAAATTACGCTGCAGCTCAACAATCCGCAGGTGGTCGCCCCACTGCTCCTGAGCCTCAATTAAACGCCCAACAGTTTGATCCGGGCTTCCATCGTCGACGCAGATAAGCTCCCACTTACCGGAATAATCACTAAGGCACTCATGCACCCGCTCTACCAGCGGAAACACACAGTCCTCTTCTTTATACATCGGTACGACAATCGATAATGATTTCATAAATTACCCGGATTCAGGACATTAAAATAGTGTTTGGACTCTATCACAAAGCCCTTTTTATATGAAGGAAAGGCCGTAGTATCGGCACTGCAGCTCATTCAGTTTCAGCTCACAGGTCCTTCACGATGAAATACTTTAGCCACCAGCCAGCCTAATACAAAGGCGACAAATGACATTAATAATAGAAATAGATGTAACTGCACCGCTACTTTTAGTAATGCAGTGGTATCGATCGCATAAAACTGACCCGCTAGCACAAAGGCGGCTTCAAACGTGCCAGAGCCCGCCACTCCGTGAATCGGCAAGATAGATGAGAGATCGGCCACAGCCACACTCGTCACCGCTTGCGCTAAGGTTAACTGAGATAACTGCAGCACGACCCCAAGAAACGCCAATAGCTTGGTTAGCCACACCGCATAAGTAGTTATCACAATGGCACCGAAGTGTCCGCCACGGGTCGGCAGGTCGCTGAATGCTTGCGCTAGTTTAGCCAGTTTTACATGACTAAAACGGCCTAACAACCACACCACTAACCTTTTGCCCTGATTAAATAGCAACAGGCCCAACACCGTTATGACAGCCAGCCCCAATGAAGCCCAAGGACTAAACTGCCAGAGCGCCAAAATACCCGCCACCGATAGCAATGCCACCAGATCAAGCAATCGATATAACAAAAGATGAGAAGATGAGTGCACCACCCCAATTCCGAAATAGCGTTTGATCAACACCGGAAAAGCGACTTCGCCGGTACGCATCGGTAACAGATTATTGAGTAGGTTATGATTGGTGCTGAGGTAAAACATCTGCGGATAACGCGTGCTGGGTAAGCCAAAACTCACCTTAATCCGCAACGCTCGTAAAGCATTACTGGTTAACGATAACACGACTAATAATGTCAACGTTGCACCGTCAAACCCCTGCCAAGAGGTTAACAGGCTATACCAACCGATCTGATATTCCACTACCGCCAGGGTGATTAAAAGAATCACCACTGACAGCAGTAGTTTAAGCAGTTGTGCTCGACGCATCAGCTGATTGTTTCACCTTTGGCTTGCAAATCAGCATGATAAGAGGATCTTACCAACGGACCGCTGGCAACCTGAGAGAAACCCAGTTCTTTGGCGACCTTAGCATACTCATCAAATTCAGCTGGCGTCACATAGCGATCAATCGGCAGATGATCACGGCTAGGCTGTAGATATTGGCCAATGGTCAACATATCCACATCATGAGCGCGCAGATCTTTTAGTACTTCAAAGATCTCCTCCTTAGTTTCACCCACACCCACCATTAGGCCGGACTTAGTACGGACATCAGGGCAGCGTTGCTTATACTTCTGCAACAGATCGAGTGACCATTGATAATCAGCACCAGGGCGCACTTTACGATACAAACGCGGTACCGTTTCCATATTGTGATTAAACACATCCGGCGGTGTCTGCTGGAGAATATCCAGTGCAATATCCATCCGACCACGGAAGTCTGGCACTAGGGTTTCAACCTGAATAGACGGCACAGCCTTACGTGTTTCTGTAATACAACGGGCAAAGTGATCGGCACCACCATCACGCAGATCATCCCGGTCTACCGACGTAATTACCACGTAGCGCAAACCCATATCAGCAATGGCTTCCGCTAACTCTTTCGGTTCATTCTCTGGAAGAGCTTTAGGACGACCATGGGCCACATCACAGAAGGGGCAGCGACGGGTACAGATGTCGCCCATAATCATGAACGTCGCCGTCCCATGACTGAAACACTCGCCCAAGTTAGGACAACTCGCTTCTTCACAGACTGAGGCAAGTTTATGCTTGCGCAGTTTATTCTTAATTCCCTGCACTTTAGGCGTGGTACCCAGCGAGACTCGCAACCACTCGGGTTTACGAAGAATCTGATCCCGCTCAGTGGGGATAACCTTGACTGGGATACGGGATACTTTTTCAGCTCCCCGCAGCTTTACACCCGCTTCCGCGCGTTTCGGCTTATCGTCCGCAGACCCTGCACTTTGCACATTTACGCTATTTTCAGACATCTATACCTTCCAACGAGTTAGCATTGGCGCGCTCGTTATATTCGAGTCTTTTCACCAGTATTTCTATAAGTGAATCCTTAACGGATTCCCTGTCGAGGGTTTCGACCAGGTTTGTCAGCCGGGTAACTGATAAACCGGCATAACCACAAGGGTTAATCCGATTAAAAGGTTCGAGATCCATATCTAGGTTAAAAGCTAGTCCGTGAAACGAACAACCTTTACGTACTCGCAATCCCAGCGAGCAAATTTTTGCTTCATTAACATAGACACCCGGGGCATCGGCCTTCGCATACGCCTCAACACCATACTGTGCCAGTAACTCAACAATACTAGCCTCCATACGGGCGACCAGTTCTTTAACGCCAAACTTCTTACGGCGGATGTTCAATAAGAGGTAAACCACCAACTGCCCTGGGCCATGATAGGTCACCTGACCACCGCGATCGACCTGCACCACCGGAATATCACCGGTGCTTAACAGATGTTCCTCTTTACCGGCATGCCCTTGAGTAAACACGGGCTGATGTTCCAGCATCCAGATCTCATCAACCGTTTCGGCAGTGCGGGCGGCAGTAAAATCCTGCATGATTTGCCACGTCGGCTGATAGTCCACCAGCCCCAAATCACGAATAACAACCTGTTCAGACAAAGCCATCATATCACCATCGTGACACGGCCTGTCTCTAACAGATCCTCATGCAGTGCTTTCAGTTGCTCATGACCTGTCGCCGTAATTTTCATACGAATCGATGTAAAGGTGCCTTTGCTGCTCCCCTGTAAATCAATTTTGGTAATATCGAGATCAGGCGCATGGATACGCACAACATCAATTACCAATGATTGAAAATCCGGCCCATCTCGACCGATCACCTTAATAGGGTAATCTGGACAAGGGAACTCAATTTTCGGAGCTTCTGGTTTCGTTTCTTGTGCCATAACTATCTCTCGACTACACAGCCGTTCATCAGATCATTTTGATAACGCGTAAACAGCTCAAACATTCTCGCCCATAAAGGGCCTTTTTTTCCATCAGCGACGGGTTGACCATCGATTTCGATCACCGGCACCACCGCCCGGGTTGAACTACTTACCCAAACCTCGTCGGCCGCTAGCAATCGAGCATAGCTGATATCCGCTTCCCGCATCGCAATGCCATCTGCAGCCGCCAGCTCAAGGATCAGTTCTCGGGTCGTTCCACCGAGAATCTCTGAGCCGCGTTTAGGCGTAAAGATAACGCCCTGCTCTACTAACATCAGGTTACAGGAAGCACCTTCTGTCAGCAGGCCATCACGGATCATCAACGCCTCCTGCACCCCGATCTGTTTCGCCTGTTGCATCGCTAATATATTGGGCAGCAAGCCGGTACTTTTAATGTCGCAACGTCCCCACCGCAGATCCTCGGTAACGATTGCTCGAACGCCAGATACCGCATCAGGCCCCGCATTATAAATATCCTTGATCGGGTTACAGCAAGCAAAGATAGTCGGCACCATCTCGGCGTCATAGATATGGCTACGACGCCCCGAGTTACCCCGGCTAATCTGTAAATAAACCGACAGATTACCACCACCATTCAATGTCACTAAGCGGGTAAGAATGGCCTCCCAATCTTGCTCAGCCACAATCTGTATGGCCTGCAAGCTATGCTGCAATCGCTGTAGATGCTCATCCAAGCGAAAGCCGACACCACGATAAAACGGAATCACTTCATAAACACTGTCACCAAACAAAAAGCCGCGGTCAAAAACCGATACTTGGGCTTGGTCTTCTGCAATATAGTGACCGTTCAGAAATACTGTCTTCATCTTCCCTTAACGACAGAAGCCCGAACTCAGAAACAGAGTTCGGGCATCCGTGCCTCAAAACCTATCGATCAGTTGATCAGGTTATAAAAGAATAACGCTATGGCATCCCATATACGTTGCAACAATCCAGCCTCAGCAATACTTTCCAAAGCCACCACTGGCGCTTCTGCGACGACTTTATCTTCCAGCATAACTTTCAAAGTACCAAAGCTCTGACCTTTTGCAATCGGCGCCTTAATCACTTTATCCAGATCTAAAACGGCTTGTAACTGTTCGCCTTCACCACGCGGAATAGTAATCGCCATCGCATCGGTCAAGCCGACTTTCAATTGACTCTGCTGACCCGCCCACACCTTGGTAGTTTCCAATACTTGACCGGCATCATACAGCTTGTGAGTACGGAAATAACGGAACGAATATGCCAGTAGTTTCTGGCTTTCCTGGGCACGGGCCTCTTCACTGCTAGTGCCCATCACTACGGTAATCAGGCGCATACCTTCCCGTTTAGCCGAGGCGACCAAACAATATCCTGCCGCATCGGTATGGCCGGTTTTCAAACCATCAACAGAATCGTCACGCCACAGCAGTTTATTGCGGTTTGGCTGACGAATCTTGTTGTAGGTAAAATACTTTTCAGAATAAACGCCATACTGCTCGGGATAATTCTGGATAATGGCCCGTGCTAGCAAAGCCAAATCAAACGCCGATGAGTAATGATCATCCGCGGGCAAGCCGGTCGCATTCAAGAAATGGGTATTCTCCATCCCAAGCTGTGCGGCATGCTGATTCATCATATCGGCAAACGCCGCTTCACTACCGGCAATATATTCAGCCACCGCCACGCTGGCATCATTACCCGATTGAATAATGATACCTTTGAGTAGGTCACTCAATAGAACCTGGGTACCTTCTTGAATAAACATCCGTGAACCCGGTGCGCGCCACGCTTTTACAGAGATAGGCACCAGATCATTCTTACTGACATTACCTTTGGTCAGCTCACCTTCGAGGATATAGCTGGTCATCATCTTCGTCAGGCTCGCGGGAGGGAAACGCTCGTTCTCCCGGCTGGCCATGATAACCTTACCAGTATCGGCATCCATAACAATATAAGCCCGGGCGGCCACTTGCGGTGGTGCAGGGGTAATCTTAGCCGCCTGAACCGGCAGCGCAAAGATGCACATGGATAACAACATAAGGCGAATCAGAGTAGAGCGAAAAACTAATTTTCTAATCATAGTGTTATAGATACTTTTTTACGGTTACAGAAGGTCTAGGTACTGCTCAGACCTAAAAACAGGCTAAAGGTTCGCGAACAATTCAGCGGTTTCCCATAGCAGATCCATTTAAGCGCGCCTAGTCTACCAAATGTGGACGCAGATAGCCTGCCGCTTCAATCCTTGATACGATTTCTGCCAAGTTTGCGTTTAACTTAACCGGCCCAACTTGAACCCGATACAGTATTCGGCCCGGCCGCTGCAGCGGCACAATTCTCACTTGATACCCCGGCAGCATTGTCTGCAACTCTTGCTGCGCTTCAATCGCCGTTGTTTCCAGTCCAAAAGCCCCCACTTGCAGATAACGCGTACCGTCCCCTGGGGTTATCTTTTCCGGAGCGGCTGGTGCAGCACTAATAACCGCTGCAGATGAATGACTCCAACTGGCGGGATCAATTGCTTCGACCTCGACATTGGCCGTGCCTTGACCCAACATATCCAGTTTCGATGCCGCCGCATATGAAAGATCAATGACCCGCCCACCATGAAACGGGCCTCGATCATTAACCCGCACAATCACCTTTCGGCCATTTGCTAAGTTAGTCACCTGCACATAACTCGGCAAGGGCAACGACTTATGCGCGGCCGTCATGGCATACATATTGTAGGTTTCACCGTTCGAGGTTTTATGGCCATGAAACTTCTTGCCATACCATGAAGCAACACCACGCTCTTTATAACCATTGCCAGAGGCCATCACATGGTAGGTTTTACCCAGTACCGAATAGGGGCTCTTATTACCCCCACGGCTTTTAGCTTCGACTCTAGGCACGGCATTCGGCACATGGGATACATCAACCTCGGCCGATGGGCCGTAATCCTTATCCACAGCATAGCGCCCTCCCGATGAAGAACAGCCCGCCAATAGTGCGATCAATGACAGCACCAGTAGATTGAGGATAACTCGGCTCATGTTAATTAACCTGCGTTTGCTTTATGTTTTTCAGCAACAGCCTGACCCAGTTCATAAACAGCCATGGCATATAACCGACTATGATTGTAGCGGGTAATCACATAAAAGTTATGTAATCCGAACCAATGTTGAAACTCGCCGTCTTTTTCTAACCGCATCAGCGTCGCTTTACTATCAAGATTCAGGTCTTTACGGGTGCGAATACCCCGCTCGGCCCACTCGGCCAAGGTCACTTCTGGTTTCAGGCTACTATTGATCCAAGCCTCATCCGCCATTTGCTGCATGACCACATTAGAGCGTACCGCTTCACCTTTTTTCCAGCCGTGGGCGCTAAAATAGTTTGCCACACTACCAATCGCATCAACCGGATTGTTCCAGATATCTTTTTTACCATCGCCGTCAAAATCAACCGCAAAACTTCTGAAGCTACTCGGGATAAACTGACCATAACCCATCGCTCCGGCATAAGAACCTTTCAACGCAAACGGGTCGGCTTTTTCTTCACGTAACAGGTAAAAATACTCTTTTAACTGCCCTTGGAAAAACTTACCACGCGGCGGGTAATCAAATCCGAGGGTCGATAGTGCATCAATCACTCGATAGCTGCCCATATTACGGCCATAACGGGTTTCAACGCCGATGATCGCAACAATGATATGGGCCGGAACACCATATTCTTTCTCAGCCCGCTGCAGAGCAGCACTGTATTGATGCCAGAACTCAACACCCTGCTTAATGCGCGCATCCCGCAAGAAAATATTACGGTATTCACCCCAGTTCAGTCGCTTTTCAGCTGGCCGAGAGATCGCCTTCAGAATGCTTTCTTGACGTTCAGCCGAGCGCAGAATCGTTTTAACCTCAGCCTCGTCAAAGCCCTCTTTTGCCATATTGGCAATAAACTGTTGTGCAGCAGGATGATCACCATAGCCATGAGCGGCAACCTGTGTACCCCATGCCAAGCCGCTACAGAGCACAACGCCAGCTAGCAATCCTGAAAATTTAGTTCTGAACATATCACCCTACCTTAATTTGCCACCATCTTCATGATGGCATTCCTAAACATTTGTGGCGCTATTAAAAGTACTCTCAGCAGTATCCTGACTTTATCACAGAGTCACAACAACAAAACGGCTGAGTTATTATGTTTATTTATGCCCCGGCTTAATGACTGATCATCTGCCGGTGTGCTTGCACCGACATTAGCAGCCCAAAGCCCGCCATGAGCGTCACAATGGAGGTACCACCATAACTGACCAACGGTAGCGGCACACCAACCACCGGCAAGATGCCACTAACCATACCGATATTAACAAACACATAAACAAAAAAGGTTAGCGTCACACTGCCAGCCACTAATCGACCAAAGCTGTCCTGCGCTTTCACCGCGATCACCAACCCGCGGCTGATAATCAATAGATAGATAAACAGTAACAATAAGATACCGATCATTCCGAACTCTTCGCCCAACACTGCGATAATAAAGTCCGTATGGCTCTCGGGAAGAAAGTCCAACTGCGATTGGGTGCCAAGCATCCAACCTTTACCCTCAATCCCCCCGGAGCCAATAGCCGCTTTAGACTGGATAATATTCCAGCCAGCGCCTAGCGGATCACTCTCCGGGTCGAGAAAGGTCAATACCCGCTGCTTTTGATAATCTTTCATCACCATCCACAATCCCGGCAGCCCTGCCGATGCCACCAGCAAGGCGCCAAAGATATACCGCCAATAGATCCCCGAGAGTAACAACACAAATACCCCCGATGCGGCAATCAGCAAGGATGTACCAAGATCTGGCTGCTTCATGATCATCACGACCGGCACAAAGATCAGTACCAGCGAAATCGCAATATGACGAAAGCTCGGCGGCAGTGGCCGACTGGCCAGATAACAAGCCACCATCAACGGCAGCACCAGCTTAACAATCTCGGCCGGTTGGAAACGAAATCCGGGCAGGGCAATCCAGCGCTGCGCCCCTTTAGCGCCTACGCCAACTAGCAACACCGCCAATAACAAGCCGATACAGACGACATACATCGCGGGAGCCCAACGGGCGAACAGCTGCGGTCGCAACTGCGCCAGAATCGTCATAATCACCAATCCGGCACCCATGCGAATTGCTTGCCGGATGACATAGCCCATATCGCCACCGGATGCGCTATACAGCACCAGCAAACCATAGCCACAGAGAATCAAAATAAACAGTAACAACCAAGCATCTAACCGAGTATAGGACCAAAAGCCTCGACGTCTGGCTAGATGGGGTTGGGCATCGGGCATAGTACGTTGGAAATCAGCCACCGGTTAAACCCTCTGTTACCGCGTCAGCTTGCTCTGTCTGATCGTTGTTTGCGGCTTCAGCATCCTGCTTTTTAAGCGCCATAAAAGCATCAATGACCTTGCGCGCTAAAGGTGCCGCGGTGCTCGAACCACCACCACCATTTTCAACGATCACCGACACCGCAATTTCCGGTTTATCTGCCGGCGCAAAAGCGAGAAAGAGTGCATGATCCCGGTGCCGTTCAGCCAAGCTTTCTGCATCGTAAACTGCATCCTGTTTAATACCGACCACCTGAGCGGTGCCGGTTTTACCCGCGATCTGAAAATCCAAGCCACGGCCAACCTTGCGCGCCGTGCCTCTCGGCCCATGCACAACCGCCACCATCGCATCGATAATGCGCTGCCAATACTGATTATTTTTCAATTTAATATCCGGTAGCACCGCACTGGTTCCCTCCAGCCCGCTAATCTCAACAACACTGCCCTCAACTACCTTGTGATCCCGGTTTTCATTATGAGTCATCACCCCTTTGAGCATCCGAGGCTGTTTCCAAACACCACGATTGGCCATCACCGCCGAAGCCGTTGCCAGTTGCAATGGGGTTGTCAGCATCCAGCCTTGACCGATACTCAAGTTAAGGGAGTCACCAGAAAACCAAGAGCCGCGCCCGGTGCGTTTTTTCCAAGCTTTAGAGGGCAGAATGCCCGGCAAGGCTTCCGGCAGATCCAGACTCGTCACCTGACCAAAGCCAAAACGCCCCAAATAGTCGGAAATAATATCCACCCCTGCGCGGTTGGCAACATCGTAAAACCAGACGTCACAAGATTGATAGATCGCCATCTCTAACCCAACCTTGCCGTGACCGCCGTGTTTCCAATCACGATAGCGTCGCCCGCCATTGGTTAACGTATAGAAGCCCGGATCAAACACCGTGTGAGAAGGACTCACTGCCCCACTGTCAATAACGCCCATAGCAACCATTGGTTTGATAGTAGACCCAGGCGGGTATTGTCCTCGCAAAGCCCGGTTAAACAACGGCAGATCGGGAGATTCACGCAGTGCTTTGTAAGCTTTGGTACTAATACCGGTCACAAACAGATTAGGGTCATAGCCGGGATTACTTACCAGCGCCAGAATACCGCCAGTTTTCGGATCGATAGCCACGATCGCCGCCCGCCGCCCCTCGACCAGTTTTTCTGCCGCTTGCTGCAAGCGAATATCGAGGTGCAGGACAATATCTTTACCCGGCACCGGGTCGGTCTGCTCAAGCACCCGCATCACCCGCCCACGGGCATTGGTTTCAACCTTGTGATACCCCACTTCACCGTGCAACAGTGGTTCATAAAAGCGTTCAATTCCCAGCTTACCGATATAGTGCGTACCACTGTAGTTTTTGTTATCGACCCGCTTCAACTCTTTCTCGTTAATACGGCCAACATATCCCAGTGCATGCACTAAGCTGGCGCCAAAGGGATAATAACGAATCAGATCTGCTTCGACCTGAACCCCCGGCAAACGCTGATAGTTAACCGCGATACGGGCAATTTCATCATCGGTCAGACGAAAACGTAGCGGTACCGTTTCGTAAGGACGACGCCGCTGTTTCAACCGCTTACGGAACGACTCTAACTCTCGCTCTGAAATAGGAATCAGGGTTTGCAACTCGGCTAAAGTCGCCTCAAGATCGCTCACTTTCTCCTTCAACAGCGTAACACTGTAACTCGGTCGATTTTCAGCCAACAACGTGCCATTACGATCGTATATCAGCCCCCGCGTCGGTGCGACCGGTTGTAGCTGAATACGATTATCGTCTGAAACAGCGGCGAGTTGATCATGCTGTACGACTTGCAGGAAATAGAGTCGGCCAATAAGAACACACAGCAGTAACAGCACGATCACAAACGCAACCACCGACCGTGCCAAAAACACCCGTCCCTCTTTGGTATGATCTTTCAGGCTATCAAAGGCTGACATCGAAGCAACTCGTCACAGAATGGGATTCACAGGTAGGTAATAATCGGTTATTTATGATAAGGGTGGCCCTGCAAAATACTCCAAGCCCGGTAAAGCTGTTCAGACAGTAGAATGCGCACCAAGGGATGCGGCAGTGTCAGGCCGGATAACGACCATTTCTGATCAGCTATGGCGACACACTCAGGCGCCAGCCCCTCAGGCCCACCGACCAATAAACTGACATTTCGCCCAGACATCTGCCACTGTTCCGCCTGTTCTGCCAGTTGCTCGGTGCTCCAGTTGCGGCCACCCACTTCAAGAGCTATCACCTGATCGCCCTTAGGGATCGCCGCCAGCATCAGTTCGCCTTCTTGACGTTTCGCACGGGCTAAATCAGCCCCTTTGCCTCGATGTCCCAAAGGGATCTCCACCAGTTCCAAAGAAAATTCGTGCGGTAGGCGTTTCTGATACTCATTAAACCCTTCGGTGACCCAGCCAGGCATCTTGGTGCCTACGGCAATAAGGCGTATTTTCATTCTAAGACCAGTATCCTTCTCTCTCTGGTGACAACTCGACTAAGTCAACCTGAACTAAACAGTTTCCTGCTCAGCCACGCTATCAAAGCCCCACAGTTTCTCAAGGTCGTAGAAGCTACGAGCATCTGGCATCATCACATGAACCACTAGGTCTCCGAGATCCACCAACACCCATTCACCGGTGTCCACACCTTCAATACCCAACGGCATGACACCCTGACGCTTCATCTCTTCTTGCACATGTTGTCCTATAGACATCACATGACGCTTAGAGGTTCCGCTGGCAATCACCATCCGGTCAGTCACTGTTGATTTATTGGTGACATCAATCTCGACAATATCCCGGGCTTTCATATCATCAAGGGCTTCACGTACAGCGATGATCATCTGATCCATTTCCATTAGTAATTATTTACCTTCAGTTGGTTGCTCATAATCATAGAGCTTGTTTTGTTTTATATAGTCCCACACCGCATCCGGTATCAGATAGCGAGGCGAGTGGCCGGCACGGATCAACGCTCTGATCTGTGTCGCAGAAATTCCCAGCGGCGTCAGTTCACGAAAAATCACTTGGCCAGCCGGTAACTGCAGCATGGTATCGATATCATGAACTTCGTGATTCATGCTTATCTGCTGCATCTGTTCGCAGGGCTCATAAATCCATCCCGGACGTTTGACCACCACAATATGACAAAGATTAAGGAGTTCCTGCCAGCGATCCCATTGTGGCAGAGAAAGATAGGCATCCATACCCAGTATCATACAGATCGGGACCTTTTCACCCAGTTCACGACGAAAAGATTCCAGCGTCAATACAGTATAGGAAGCATCAGCCGAGATAACCTCTCGATCTTCGGCCACCAACGCTCGTTCGTCAGCAACGGCCAAACGCACCATATCGAGACGCTGCTGACCGCTACGCTCGGGTTGTTTACGATGCACCGGTGCCTTTGATGGCATCAATGTCACCTGTTCAACACCTAACCACTGTTGAATTTCCAGCGCAGTGCGCAGGTGACCATTATGGATAGGATCAAAAGTCCCACCCATAAAGACCTTTACCGATTGGCTCATCACGTATTATTGACGGACATGACCATCACCAAGCACCACATATTTTTGCGAGGTTAAGCCTTCCAGCCCAACTGGGCCTCGGGCATGTATTTTGTCGGTAGAGATACCGATCTCAGCCCCTAGGCCATATTCAAACCCATCAGCAAAACGGGTCGACGCATTTACCATCACGGAGCTGGAATCAACTTCGCGTAAAAAGCGACGGGCGCGGGTGTAATTTTCAGTAATAATGGAATCAGTATGATGGGAGCCGTAACGATTAATATGTTCAATCGCTTCATCCATATCGCTAACCAGTTTAATCGACAACACCGGCCCTAAGTATTCGGTTTCCCAATCGGCTTCGGTGGCAGCGTTAATACCTGGCAATATTGCACAGGTTTTCTCGCAGCCACGTAGCTCAACCCCAAGTGAGCGATACTGGCCTGCTAACTCGGGCAAAATATCTTCAGCCCGGGCCTCATGTACCAGCAACGTTTCCATGGTATTACAGGTACCGTAACGATGTGTTTTAGCATTAATCGCCACATTGATCGCTTTAGTTTTATCGGCATCATTATCAATATACACATGACAAACGCCATCAAGATGCTTGATGACCATCACCTTCGCATCACGACTCACCCGCTCAATCAGGCCCTTTCCACCTCGCGGCACGATCACATCAACATATTCAGGCATGGTAATAAGCTCACCCACTGCCTCGCGATCCGTGGTCTTCACCACCTGGACGGTATTTTCTGGCAGCCCAGCAGCCTTCAAGCCCGCTTGAATACACTCAGCTACCGCTTTATTACTGTGAATAGCTTCGGAGCCGCCTCGCAAAATGGTTGCGTTGCCAGATTTCAGGCACAAACTAGCAGCCTCAACGGTCACATTTGGCCGAGATTCATAAATAATACCGACCACTCCGAGTGGCACTCGCATTTTACCCACCTGAATACCACTCGGCAGATAATTCATATCGGTGATCGCACCGATCGGGTCCGGTAGTGTCGCCACCTGACGCAAACCTTCGATCATCGTGTCGATTTGAGAGGGTTTCAGTTCCAAACGATCCAACATGGCATCATCAAGACCATTCACACGGCCCTGTTCTAGGTCTTTAGCATTCGCCGCAACCAATGTTTCGCGGGCAGCATCAATCGCCTCCGCCATCGCCAGTAACGCACGGTTCTTTATGCCGGTGTCAGCTTTCGCGATTGCACGTGAGGCGACACGCGCCTGCTGCCCCAGTTCTGCCATATACTCTTTAACGTTCATAACCTTCCTTCCCCCTCGAGACCGGGCATTATAACCTGCCCGACAGCGGGGGTCATCGACAGAGAAAGCAAAACAGAAAAAAACCCGTTTTTGCAGGGTAACTTAGCTGCTATCATCTGCAGGCTTTACTACCCCGGAATAATTACCGTCGGAATATGGATAAACCGCTACGCTTTTCAGTCATGATTCATCAGCGCACCCAGTTGATGATCACACTCGCCTGCATTTTGCTCGCAGGCTTGCTGCTGTCTGGCATCTACCTATCCGTTGTGGCAGGCAAGATAGCCCAACAACAAACCCGACAGCAAGGCACGCTGCTAGGCCAGCAAACAGTAACGATGATCAAACCTGCCCTGATGGCAGGTGACTCAGTGAGTCTCAATTTCATTCTCAACCAACTTGTGCAACAGCCCAGCATTGACGCCATTATCCTTAATGACCCCAAAGATCGCCTATTAGGCCGGGCTGGCGATATCAAACACGATAATCTTATTCACCAAGAAATACTCATTCGGCAGCAACAAGAGACCCTCGCAATTCTGGAACTGCGTCTTAACCCCGCATCAAACAAAGCCAATCTCAACGCCATTCTGATGCAAGCCGCCATCCTAGCCCTAATTACCGTCATTTTAGCGCTGCTGGGCTGCTGGCTTTTCCTTAATCGCAACAGCAAGCTTGAGCAAGCCAACAATCTGCCAACAACTCATACGGGCAATACTTCAAACCACAGCCAGAGCAACATCCCTAACAGTACAGAACACCCCCTAATAGCGACACCTCAGCAGAAAAGCAAAAAGAAAAAGAAGAAAACGCCTGATAACGAAGCACTCGTTGATCTACTCAGACCCGCAGATGACGCCCCCCATATGCCAGACTTCGCACCTTTTTCTGATCATAAAGAGAGTGCGCCAGAGGAAGAATATGACGCCGATATAGAGTTCACTCTGATCGAAGAGGTCGAACTGGAAGCGCCACCGCGTCACAAACGCAACCCACTATTTGAAAACAGCAAGCATGAAGTTCAGCTCGACCTTTATGCCTTTGAGCAGGAACTGGAGCTAATCGTCCCGGCTGACCAAGCCGGCTACCTACTCTATCTCGACCTATCATCCGGCCACTCCGATAACCTGCAAAGCGAAGAATTACAAACGTTACAGGCATACTATTATCGAATGCTCGATATGGTAATCACCATTTACCAAGGCGAAGTCGCCCGCCTCGATAACGGCGACCTACAATTGGCCTTCCTAAAACCACATAAAGATGATGCCCACGGCATCAACGCTATCTGCGCTAGCCAACTATTTAACCGTCTATATAAACTATTTAATCAGCAACGCATTCGCAGCTTTCAACCTGTGCTCAATTTACATATGGCATTAGTGCGGGGGCATTACCAAAAGCTCGCTCGCATGCAGGAAGAGGCTCGCTACCTCACCCACAGCACCGACAGTAATGAACTGATCACCCACACAACGCTGAGCGAAGCCCCTGACCTAAAAGTGAGCTTACTGGCGGGTGCCGAGATCGTCCGTGCCGAAGAAGATAAGGTATTGGTTAAATCCGTTAACGAGAACTATCAAAAACTGCTAGATAAACAAGCACGACACCTGCTTAGCAAGCTGTTTCCATAGACGCTAACGCAGGTACCCGCTCAGCAAGAAGCCTAACAGGCTAACCTTGGAGCAACCCCAATCACTGCTTATGCTATACGATTAAAGCAGTACAGATCGACCTCGTTTTTTATTTATCGTGTATCTGTATCGTTTACTTAAGCTCACCTATACTCACCCCTCGTCATTTGTACGCTCTAACCTAAGGTAACACCATGTTAAACGACCTCATTATTCTCTTTATCGCGGGTTTTCTTGGCGGTATCTTAAATTCAATTGCTGGCGGCGGCAGCTTTATCACCTTTCCCGCTCTACTATTTGCCGGCGTACCGCCGATCAGCGCTAATGCCACCAACACCTTCGCCTCATGCTCTGGCTACATGAGCGGCACCTGGGCCTTTCGCAAAGACCTTGCAGAGATCAAAGATCAACTGCCTCACTTTATTATCATTAGCCTACTGGGCGGCATCAGCGGCGCTTGGTTGCTATTACAAACACCGGAAGCCTCATTCGAAATGGCCGTGCCTTGGCTGCTACTATTTGCCACCTTGCTGTTTATCTTTGGCGGCCACCTCAATCGCAGCCTCAAAAAGCTCAGCACCAAACATCGCCACGCCTCCTCAGCCGGTGCTGCGCTGCTGATCATTCTATTGTTTGGCGTCTGCCTGTATGGCGGTTTTTTTAATGCGGGCCTAGGCATTATTTCATTAAGCTATCTCGCCCTCGCCGGGCACACCGATATCAACCGGATGAATGGATTAAAACTGCTGATCTCAACCTTCGTCTCACTGATCGCTATCGTTTTGTTTGCCTATGATGGCGTCATTGCTTGGTATGAAGGCTCAATTGTTCTGGTCGGCACTGTGCTTGGCGGCTATATGGCTGCTCACCTGTCTCGCAGACTGCCACAACAACTCGTGCGTAACTTCGTTATCATCGCCAGCATCGGTATCACCCTATACTTTTTCTATGATGCCTATCTGGTCAAACCGGCCTTAGGGGGCTAGCATAACGCTAAACAATAAAGACCTAAAAAGACCGGGCATTCAATCATGGAAATGATAACGCTGCTGCTATTTATACCCACCTGCTTTGCATTAAATATGTCACCGGGGCCTAACAACCTGCTGGCAATGAGTAACGCAAAACGCTATGGCTTTCGCAGCGCTGTTATCGCCGGCGCAGGCCGCTTACTCGCTTTCTGCGGCATGATTTTCCTCGCCGCGACTGGGTTAGCGGTGGTGCTACTGGCCTCGGAAAAAGTATTTATTGCTGTTAAGGTCGCCGGGGCCTGCTATCTGTTCTGGCTAGCCTTTAAGCTCTGGCAAGCCGACACAAGCCAATCGAACGAAATACCCAACAGCACAAAAAAAACACTGTTCGGCTTAGCCCAGCAAGAGTTTTTGCTGGCGGCCAGCAATCCTAAAGCGATACTGTTCTTTACCGCCTTTTTGCCACAATTCACCAACCCGGCGGCGCCTACAGGCCTACAGTTCTTCCAGCTCGGCATCACCTTTCTGATACTGGAATCCATCGCAATAACCTCCTATGCACTGTTCGGCATCTATCTGCGCCAGTGGTTTGCTCAACCCCACAAAAGACGCTGGTTTAATCGTAGTTGCGCCACCTTACTTGGCAGTGCTGGAATCGGCTTACTAGCCAGCCGCCAACACTAAGACAACCCTGCTAGAACGCCAAGATATAGCCTTTCGCCTAGCTCGACGGGGTATTCAATGCCAACAGAACACCTGCACATTAGTAATATAAAGCACAAGAGACTCTTAAGATGAACCTGATGAATAGGCTAGCAAGGAATTCATAAAGACGGATAACGAGGCGGGTACACAGGCACAAGACCATCGCGATAAAAACACAGGAAGGAACTGAAATAGCTGAACAGGGAAACAACAAGTACTGAGGGTTTTACAAACAATACCGATGCTTGGCAGCCCGGTAAAAAATCAAAAAAAAGGAGCGCATCAGCGCTCCTTTTTTATCAGCTTAGAAGTCTTACTTCTTAGCAGCCATCTGTGCCTTGATCAGGTCACCGATAGTAGTAGGTCCAGCCGTTTCAACCGGTGCATCAGCAACCGCTTTGATTGCCGCTTTCTCATCTGCCTGGTCTTTCGCTTTAATAGACAGAGTGATTGAACGGTTACGACGATCCAAGTTAACGATCTTCGCTTCAACTTCTTCGCCTACTTTCAGGACAGTAGAAGCATCTTCGATGCGATCGATGCTGATGTCAGACACTTTCAGGTAACCTTCGATGCCTTCAGCCAGCTCGATGTTAGCGCCTTTAGCGTCTACAGACTTAACAATACCTTTAACGATAGTGTTTTTGTCATTGGCAGCAGCGTACTCAGAGAAAGGATCGCTTTCCAGTTGCTTGATACCCAGAGAGATACGCTCTTTCTCAGCATCAATAGACAGGATAACGGCTTCAACTTCTTCGCCTTTCTTGTATTCGCGCAGTGCAGTTTCACTATCCGCATCCCAAGAGATGTCAGACATATGAACCAGACCGTCAAGATCATTTTCCAGACCAACGAAGATACCGAAGTCTGTAATAGTCTTGATAGTACCAGTCACTTTATCGCCAGCAGCGAACTGCTCAGCAAAAGTAGACCATGGGTTAGGGATGCACTGTTTCATACCTAGAGAGATACGACGACGCTTCTCATCAACATCCAGAACCATAACTTCAACTTCGTCGTTCACTTGAACAACTTTAGAAGGATGGATGTTTTTGTTTGTCCAAGACATTTCAGAAACGTGGATCAAACCTTCAACGCCATCTTCAATAGAAGCAAAGCAACCGTAGTCAGTCAGGTTAGTCACACGTGCAGGAACTTTAGTTCCAGCAGGGAAACGAGCCAGGATAGAAGACCAAGGATCTTCGTTCAGCTGTTTCAGGCCTAGAGACAGACGGTTAGTTTCTTTATCAAACTTGATGATCTGAACAGTGATCTCATCACCCGGAGTCAGCATATCGCTAGGGTGAGAAATACGCTTCCAAGCCATGTCAGTGATGTGCAGCAGGCCGTCAACACCACCCAGATCTACGAATGCACCGTAGTTGGTCAGGTTCTTAACGTAACCCTTAACTTGCTGACCTTCTTCCAGAGTAGCCAGCAGTTCATCACGTTGAGCGCTGTTAGCTTCTTGAAGAACAGCACGACGAGATACAACGATGTTGTCGCGCTTCTGATCCAGCTTGATCAGTTTAAATTCCAGCTCTTGACCCATCAGGTGGTCAACGTTTTTAACTGGACGAACATCTACCAGTGAACCTGGCAGGAAGCCGTTGATCTTGTTAACGGTAACGGTGAAGCCACCTTTAACAGTACCACTGATGAAACCTTTAACCGTTTCTTCAGCTTCGAATGCAGTTTCCAGAACGCCCCAAGACTCAGCGCGTTTAGCTTTTTCACGAGACAGACGTGTTTCACCGGAACCATCTTCAACGCTTTCCAGTGTAACCTTAACCATGTCACCCACTTGAACTTCAAGTTCTTGGGCATCATTAAGGAACTGGCTGCGGGCAATAACAGCCTCAGATTTCAGGCCAGCATTTACGGTAACCCAGTCACTATCGATGTCGATAACTTCACCCATAACGAGGGTGCCTGGCACCATAGCAACGAGTTCAAGGGATTCTTCAAATAAGTCAGCAAAGCTTTCGGTCATGCTTTTTCCTATACAGCAAATCCGTAGGTAAACAGGATTCGCAGGGGGTCAACCTGTATTGTCAGTTGATACAGGGCAGTTTAATTATCTTGTAAGGTTGCACAGACTGACTAAAAAACAACCAAACAAGAGAGGTAGGGGCGGTATTATACAGATAACTTCTGCAATAAGAAAGCAGGTAGGTGATTGCAATAGTGCTGCCGCTGTCATCAGCGCACACACAAACCACACAGGCATGCATTTCGATAAACAAAAAAAAGAGCCCTCGATCATGGCTCTTTCTACTTAGGCTTTATCTTCTGTCTTGAGCTTAGGTACGACTCAGCAGACTCAACTCAGCGGCTAGTCCGGTTCATCGGATGAATCCGTAGACGGCTTCACGATCACTTCCAGAGAATCCACCCGCTGATAGCCTCGCGGTAACTTATTCCCCCGGCGGCCACGCTCACCACGGTAATGCTCCAAATCAGACGGTTTCATCTTCAGATGCTGACGACCAGAGTTCACCTGCAGAGTATCCTGCTCAGACAGCGTCACCATCGCAATCAGTAACTCCTCCCTCGCAGCGGCTCTGGCAGATGGAATGTTGATAATTTTATTACCCTTGCCACGACCTAACTCAGGCAGGTCTTTTACTGGGAACACCAGCATCCGACCTTCGTTTGTCACCGCCACCAGCAGATCACTATCTTTGCTAGACAAGGCCATCGGCGGCATCCCTTTCGCGCCTTTCGGCAATGTCAGGGCCGCTTTACCGGTACGGGTTTTACTAGTCATATCGGCAATCTTGGTGACAAAGCCATAACCGGCATCCGATGCCAGCAGCACCGCATCATCATCCTTACCCGCAATCGCGCCATCTATCGTCGCCCCTTTTGGAAGCGTTAGCTTACCGGTCACCGGCTCGCCCTGTCCTCGTGCAGATGGCAGCGTATGCGCTTCCAACGAATAGGCCCGCCCCGTACTATCGAGCAAAATTATCGGCTGGTTCATCCGCCCAAAACAGGCTAGCTTAAAGCCATCACCGGATTTATAGCTTAACCCTTCAGGATCGATATCATGCCCTTTCGCAGAACGAATCCAACCCTGCTTGGAGATCACCGCCGTAATTGGGTCGGCCGTCAGCAGCGCTTTCTCATCCATGATTTTCGCTTCTTCACGGGCAACGATCGGAGAGCGACGATCATCGCCATACTCTTTCGCATCGGCCTTCAGCTCATCACGAATCAACTTACGCATCAGCTTTTCGGAGCCTAAAATCTCTTCTAGGTAGTTACGCTCTTCGGTGAGCTCATCAATCTCCCCGCGAATTTTAATCTCTTCCAGCTTGGCTAACTGGCGCAGACGAATTTCGAGAATAGCCTCGGCCTGCGTCGCGGTAATGCCAAAGCGTTCGATCATCACCAGCTTAGGCTTCTCTTCGGTGCGGATAATCTCAATCACTTCGTCGATATTGAGATAGGCCACCATTAAGCCTTCAAGAATATGTAATCGGGCCAGCACCTTGTCCAAGCGAAATTGCAGCCGGCGACGCACGGTTTCTGTGCGGTACACCAACCATTCAGACAGGATCTCCTTGAGGTTTTTCACCTTAGGGCGACCGTCGATGCCGATCATATTCATATTGACCCGGTAAGTACGTTCTAGGTCAGTACTGGCGAACAGGTGAGCCATCAACTGCTCAACATCAATACGGTTTGAGCGGGGTACGATTACCAAACGGGTCGGGTTTTCATGATCCGATTCATCTCGCAAATCAGATACCATTGGCAGTTTTTTCTGCTGCATCTGCTGGGCGATCTGCTCCAACACTTTTGCCCCAGAGACCTGATAAGGCAGCGCAGTAATCACAATATCACCCTGCTCTCGACTATAGACTGCACGCGCTCTGAGACTCCCTTTCCCCGTCTCGTACATTTTCTGCAGTTCTTTACGCGGTGTGATCAGCTCAGCATCAGTAGGCATATCCGGACCGGGAATAATTTCGCATAACTCATCGATGCTCATACTCGGCTTCGACAGCAGCTTAATACAGGCTTGCGTGACTTCGCGAAGATTATGGGGCGGAATGTCGGTCGCCATGCCCACCGCGATACCGGTGGTACCGTTCAACAGGATATTGGGTAATCGAGCCGGCAATGTCAGCGGCTCATCGATGGTGCCATCAAAGTTTGGCCCCCACTCGACGGTGCCCTGCGCTACCTCTTTAAGCAACACTTCGGCGTATTTCGCCAATTTAGACTCGGTATAACGCATCGCCGCAAAGGATTTCGGATCATCCGGTGAGCCCCAGTTACCCTGACCATCGATCAGCGGGTAGCGATAGGAGAATGGCTGCGCCATCAACACCATCGCTTCATAGCAGGCGCTGTCGCCGTGTGGGTGGAATTTACCCAACACATCACCCACGGTACGGGCCGACTTTTTGTACTTAGCGGTTGATTTCAACCCGAGTTCAGACATCGCATAGACAATGCGTCGCTGCACCGGTTTCAGGCCGTCGCCGATATTTGGCAGCGCCCGATCAAGGATGACGTACATGGAATAATCCAGATACGCCTTCTCGGTATATTCTTTCAGTGACAGGCGTTCAATGCCTTGATCAATATGTACTGTTCCGCTCATTTCTTATCCCGGCGCTCATCAAACTCAACTATTGCTTCAGCGTACGCATCAATATAATCACGAGGTCACTAAACCCCGACATTATACGTCTGCCAGATTACCCTTGCTCTCCAACCACTCTTTACGGTCCGGGGAACGTTTCTTCGCCAGCAGCATATCCATCACTTCATTGGTACCATCGCCCGGCTCGATGGTCAGTTGAACCAAACGACGGGTATCACGGGACATGGTGGTTTCACGCAGTTGCAATGGGTTCATCTCACCCAAACCCTTGAAGCGCTGCACGCCGATCTTGGCATTTTTGCGCTCCTTCTTAATCCGCTCAACGATACTGTCTTTTTCGTTATCATCGAGGGCATAGAAGACATCTTTCGCCACATCGATACGATACAGTGGTGGCATCGCCACATAGACATGACCAGCGGCCACCAGCGGTTTAAAGTGACGCACAAACAGCGCACACAAGAGCGTGGCGATGTGCAATCCATCGGAGTCCGCATCGGCAAGGATACAAATTTTGCCATAACGTAAACCGTCAAAATTATCGGTGCCGGGCTCTACGCCAATGGCGATGGAGATATGGTTAACCTCCTGAGACGCCAACACATCATGATGATCGACTTCCCAAGTATTAAGGATCTTACCCCGTAGTGGCATCACCGCTTGGTATTCACGATCCCGCGCTTGCTTGGCAGAACCACCTGCCGAATCCCCTTCCACTAAGAAGAGTTCTCCTTGCATCGCATCGTTACCGGTGCAGTCTGCCAGCTTACCCGGCAGCGCAGGCCCTGAGGTGACTTTCTTACGGATGACTTTCTTATTTGAACGCAACCGCTTCTGCGCATTGCTGATCACCAATTCGGCGATCTTTTCGCCGTCTTCAACATGACGGTTAAGCCACAGGCTGAAGGCATCTTTCACCGCGCTGGAAACAAAGGCCGCGATTTCTCGGGACGACAGACGCTCTTTGGTTTGCCCGGAGAACTGTGGGTCCTGCATTTTCACTGAGAGGATATAGCAACAACGTTCCCAAATATCTTCGGCAGAGATCTTAACGCCACGGGGCAATAAATTACGGAATTCACAAAACTCCCGCATCGCTTCCAGCAGCCCGGTACGCAAACCGTTCACATGGGTGCCGCCCTGTGCCGTCGGAATCAAGTTAACGTAGCTCTCGCCGGTCAGTTCACCACCTTCCGGCAGCCACTGAAGTGCCACATCTAAGCCGTCGCGTTCACCTTGAAAAGACACCGTAAACGGTTCTTCCGGCAGAGTATCAAATACCTGAGTGGTACCTTTAAGGTAATCCACCAAACCATCTTCGTAATACCACTCATCTTTTTCTTTGGTGCTACCTGAAGCGTCGGTAAAGGTCACCCGCAAACCGGAACAAAGTACCGCTTTTGCGCGCAGCATATGCCGTAGTTTAGTCAGATGATATTTAGGCGTATCGAAATATTGAGGATCGGCGAGAAAGCGAACTTCGGTGCCGGTATTACGCTGCCCACAACTATCGATAATTTCAAGATCAGATACTTTTTCGCCGTCGGCATAGGTCATACGATAAACATTACCGCCGCGACGAATGGTGACTTCTAAGAGTTTCGATAGGGCATTAACCACCGAGACCCCCACGCCGTGCAAACCACCGGAGTAGTTGTAGTTTTCATTGGAAAACTTACCCCCAGCATGCAACCGAGTCAAAATCAGTTCAACACCGCTGACGCCCTCTTCGGGGTGGATATCCACCGGCATGCCCCGACCATTATCTTTAACACTAATGGCGCCATCTTTATGCAGGGTAACATCCATCTGGGTCGCATGACCGGCCAGTGCTTCATCCACACTGTTATCGATCACTTCCTGGGCCAGATGGTTGGGGCGATCGGTCTCAGTATACATACCTGGACGACGACGCACCGGGTCCAGCCCACTCAGTACTTCAATTGCATCAGAGTTATAGGTATTACTCATCGGAAGTTTCAGTCCTTATTTGCTCGGCGGTCAGATCAGTGATCGCTGGCAACTCAATCCGGCCTTCGGCAAATGCCAGAATCGCCGGAATAACAGATTCAAATTGGTCAAAACCATGACTGCCACCCGTCTGAACCAACATGGGTGACGCCTTAAATTTACTCACCGCTTCGCGATAATCGAGCGTTTCATCGCCGGTTTGGGTCAGCAGTAGATAGCGGGATGGATCTTGCAAATTGTCGCAGTTAATCGCTAGCAACTGTTCTAGATGCTCTCCGGTTAGCTCATATTTTTCATCGCTATAATAGTTGCCCTGCTCACCCAGCATCTCCGCCAATAGTTCAAACGGACGTACCGCTGGATTAATCAACACCGCCCGCAGGCCATATTTTTCGACCAACCAGGTGCTGTAATAGCCCCCCAGCGAGCTGCCCACCAGCACAATGGTGCGTTCAGAATGATTTTCGATGAGTTGCTCAAGCAGCGCGATGGCCGCAGCAGGCCAATGGGGCAGCGCAGGCACTATGACCTCATCCCCACGCCCGGCCGCCATCATCCAGTCGACAAAAAAACGCGCTTTAAAAGAGTCCGGCGAGCTGTTGAAACCGTGAATATAGATAAACAGTGGTTGGGCCATTAATAACCTTTACTCTCTGCTATAAACTTTATCTGTATATATATACATGCTTTCAGTAAATTACCGGAGAGCGCTGAGTGTTGCAACCTTAACAGGCGACTCTTTTAACCGAGGTCGTTATCCGGCCATCAGGATAAAGCTGCAATAATCGATAGCCCGGCAACTCTAGCACCGGGGAATCCTCGAGGGTCATTTGCCGACATCGCGCCTTAAACTGCACCGAACTCGCGGGAGTCATCAACACACGAACCCCCTGATATAAGTGATCACCCGGTTGGTGAACATGGCCATGAATGACACCTTTGACCTGTTGATGCGAGGCCAGAATACGCCAAAAGGCACCGGCATTCGCCAGCATGATACTATCTTGCCATTCGCTATCGACCGGTAGTGGGTTGTGATGCAACCCGATCAGGCAATGATAATCCTTATACAGCTGCAGTTGCTGCTCCAGAAAACTCAACTCCAGTGACGCTAAACATCCACCACCCTGACCGTCTGGCTCAGAAGTACTATCGAGCAGAATAATCGCCCATCCCTGCTTAACAAGCGTCCGCTGATTCAGTTTGCCACCCAGCTGTCGCATCAGATCAGCATCATCATGATTACCGGGAATCCAATAGCTCGGCAACGGCAATGCAGCAAGCCGTTCATTTAAACGGTGATAACCCTTCTGCGCACCGTGATGGACTAAATCACCGGTCCATAGGATTAACTCAGCTGCGGGGGTTTGAGCCAACAGATCATCGACCACACAATCGAGCTGCTGCTCGACATCCCGGCCTCGGTAATCTTGCCTTGGATCATTTTGCAGATGACAATCAGTAATCTGCGCAACAGTGAACGGGTTCATGAAAAGCTATACGCCGCTTCAGTGGCTTGCCCATGACTGAGACAATGGCTCAGCCATTCACCAAGATACTGATTCAGCTGCGCTTTCTCATCTTTTTGATGCATCTGATCATTCGGGTAACTATAAACGCCACGAAAGTGACGCTTACTTTTCAGGCAGATAACTTCCGCTGCACGGGCATCATGATACATCCTCACGATCAGACTCGGAGCTTCCAGCCAATGGTGATCGAAGCTCTGCGAGACCAAGACCGTGGTCGTATAGGTAAAACGTTCCTCAACCTGCAGGCGAACAGTGCTCTGCTGTTGATGACAATGAACATCGAACGCACGCTCATCGCGCTGCTCGATATCCGGCATCAACCGCATTAGACGCAGATAGTTGGCCTCACAATCGGCCATCTGCTTAACCAGATCAGGAATATAACGTTTTTTCATTTTCGACAGCTCTTAAATCTACAGCGTTTAAAATTTAAGTTTTACTCTTCACCGCTCATGCACAGTCATCATTTAGCTTCTAGGGGTGGCAGATAACCCCAGCCTTGCAGCAGCGTTTGCCGGTTCAATTGTAGCCATTGTACCGCAATGATGGTGGCGGCATTATCGATCACGCCGCTGGCTACCAATTCACAAACCTCAGCAAAGGGTAGCACATGCACTCGAATATCTTCGCCTTCCTCAGCAAGCCCATGTACGCCACCGACGATCGTGCTATCCACGCGGGCACAGAGTAGATCAACATATTCGTCACATCCCCCAGCGCTAGGCAAATAACGGGTAATCGATACAATATTATCAATATAGGCGCCGGCTTCCTCTTGCGACTCACGCAGAGCGACATCCTTCGGCGTTTCACCCGGCTCAACAATACCCGCCACCAGTTCTAACAACCACGGGCTATCAGCTTTACCCAACGCGCCAACACGAAACTGCTCCACCAGCACCACGGCATCATGATCGGGATCAAACAACAACACACAGACAGCATTTCCGCGCTGAAACTGCTCCCGCACAATCTCAATCTCTCCACCTTCAAAAAGCGCATGACGGATAGTTAAGCGACGGATTTTAAAAAAGCCATCACAGGTACGCTCCTGCGCAATGATGGCTGCATCCGCAGCGGTAAAGGTAGGTTGCCAGTTAGCCATCGCTAAGCTCCCAGTTAAGTGCTAAATGTTACGTTTGAGTGGAATGCTAGGCTGAGGACCGAACACTGGCACGGCTCAACTCAGCGCCAACAGTGTGTATCGAGCCTTAATAAGGCTTGGGGCTAGAGCACCTCAGTGCATCAACAATGCAGCCATGATAAACAGTGCGCCAATATACCATGACTGGTCAGGCACTCTGAACAGGAGTTATAATATTGAGCAATATCGATATTCTATTTAGTACTATCAACCATTCAATACAAGGTCTGTCTCGATTTAATGCCATCACCCCAACGCTTAGCAACATTACGTCATTATTTTCCGCTGACTCGCTGGTTAAGCGACTATCAACGGAGCGACTTCATTAGTGACCTTATCGCCGGGATGGTCGTCGGGGTACTACTGATCCCTCAAGGCATGGCTTATGCTTTTCTGGCCGGCCTACCGCCGCAATACGGTTTATATGCGGCGATTATTCCGTTGCTAATCTATGCCCTACTCGGCTCAAGCCGAAGTTTAGCGGTCGGACCCGTGGCTATCGCCTCATTAATGGTCGGTTCCACTATTGCCGATGCCACCGCTAGCGGTCTGGGTGATCCGGTATCGATCGCTATCAATCTATCACTCTTGGTTGGTACGATTCTTATCTGTTTACGGATTCTGCAATTGGGATCGATTGTGAACTTTATGAGTCACTCGGTCATCTCAGGTTTTACCAGTGCTGCCGCCCTATTAATTGGCGTTAGCCAGCTACGCCACCTGACCGGCCTAGCGATCCCCAACGACGGCTTTATCACCGACTCCTTGGGCTTTCTACTACAACACCTCAGCAGCATCAACGGCATCACCCTATTGCTGGGTTTACTCGGTTTATTGGTACTATGGTTTTGCAAAGCAAAGCTGGCGGGCATCCTCAGTCGATCGCCGCTGCCAGACTGGCTGATCCAACCACTCTGTCGTGCCGGGCCAATGTTTGCCATGATCATCAGCATCCTATTCGTTGCCAGCTCCGGCTTGGCTCAACACGACCAGATCGCCATTATCGGCAAAATACCGCAGGGACTCCCCGTTATTGGACTGATCAGTATCGATCTACAGCTTTGGCAACAGCTGTTAACCCCTGCCATATTGATCGCCCTGATTGGCTTTCTCGAAAGTGTTTCCGTGGGTACCACACTCGCCAGCCGTGAACGGGAAAGGATCGACCCCAATAAAGAGCTCGTCGCACTCGGTGCAGCCAACCTAGGAGCGGCTTTCAGTGGCACCTACCCGGTTGCCGGCGGTTTTGGTCGTTCAATGGTGAACTTCGCCTCAGGGGCGCGTACCACAATCGCTTCAATCATAGCGGCACTGATGGTGGCGATAACGGTTAGTTTTTTAACGCCGCTGTTTTATTACTTACCCAAAGCCATTCTGGGAGCCGTTATCATTATGGCGGTTCTACCATTGATCGATATCCACGCCTTTCGTGCTAGCTGGACGTTCAATAAAGCCGATGCACTCACTATGTTCAGCACCTTTATCGCCGTACTCACACTGGGGGTTGAGCTTGGTATTCTCTGCGGTATCGGGATCTCTTTCCTATTGTTCATCTACCGCAGTAGCCAACCCCATATCGCCGTTGTCGGCCGTGTTGGCAACAGTCAGCATTTCCGTAATGTTGCCCGCCACGAAGTAACCACTGATAAACATATACTAGCGATTCGTGTGGATGAAAGTCTCTATTTTGCCAACACCCGCTTTGTGGAAGACTTTATTCGGGCACAGTGCGCCTCTCGGCGGGAGGTCGAACATGTCATTATGATCTGTAATGCGGTTAACTTTATCGATGCCAGCGCTCTAGAAAGTTTAGAAAACCTAACCCTGCAACTCGCTTCAGAGGGTGTCACCTTGCACCTCGCCGAGGTCAAAGGCCCGATTATGGACCGCTTACAACAAACCACATTTCTACAACAACTCAGTCCTGGGCAGGTGTTTTTTACCGCGGATGAAGCCATGTGTGCACTGACAAAAGCGACCGCCGAGGGACAGCCGAGTAAGGGTCAACTCAGTTAGGACGTATTTTTCGCCGTTGAGAGATAAACAGATAACTACCCTCGCGCTTTTTGGCTTCTTTCTTAGCCTGCGCGGCCAACTCAGCGACTTCATGATAACTGACGCAGCAGTAGGGGTCGGGATGCACTACACCACAGGAAAGACTAAGCACCGGGTAGAAGGTTGAATCACCGTTACGACTAGCCGCCCAAATTCCTCCCTGCTCTAAATCTTTTGGGCTATAAAACTCCCGAATGGCTTGATCAAACTCCTGCAAAATCAACTCACAGCAGGCCTGCCAATCGTCCGTGCGAAACACGACCACGAAGTCATCACCGCCCACATGACCGGTAAAATTTTCGCCGTTCGCATGGCGAGTCAATAGCTCACCGAGGAGCTGAATAAGGCGATCCCCCTTCACATAGCCATAGCTATCATTGAATGGTTTAAAGAAATTGATATCAAAATAGGCAACACGGAAGTTTTCCGTCTGTTTTAGTAGCCCATCAATCTCTCGGTTGATCGGTACATTACCCGGCATTAGGGTTAACGGGTTAGCATAGCGGGCATTGCGAATTTTCAATTCAGTGATATTTTTCAACAGATCCCGAACATTACCAATACCCTGATAATGACCATCCTTGGTAATCACCAACCCCTGATGCAGATACACCGCATCCTGCTCGGTGATTAACCGCGACACCTGCTCTAGACTGGTGTCCGATTCAATAATAATCGCCTTGCTATCCAGAATTCGAGTAACCGGACGGTTTTCATATAAAGCGCGACCGTACTGGGTGGAAAACAGTTCTAGCAGGTCAGAACGATGAACAGTCCCGATCGGACGCCCCTCTTCCAAAACCGCCAAAATATCATACAGGGGATTATCGCTAAACAGCTGAGCGGTATATCCCATTTGATCATCAAAACTAAGTGCAGGCGCTGGGTGAATCAGCACCGCAGCGGTCTCGGCCATATCTTTTTCACTGCCCGCACGGCGTTTACGGGGTAGCCATTCTTCGCTATCGCACTCCATTTTCGGCTGCTGTGTGGGCATCCCAAGATAAAAACCTTGCCCGATTGTTGCCCCTAACTCTTTTAGGGTGACTAGCTCTGAGCGGGTTTCTATCCCCTCAACAATCACCTTCGAGCCAACCCCATTGGCAATGCTACAGATCGATTTCACAAACTGTCGCTTAATCGGCTCGCGGTCGACATTGTGGATAAAATGACGATCAATTTTGACATAATCTGGCTGCAGTTCAGACCAGAGCTTCAACCCTGAGTAGCCCGTGCCGAGATCATCCACCGCGACTTTAAAACCCATCTGTTTATAATAGTTAATCGCGTCCAGCGTTAGCCCGTAATTATCAAACGGATGCTGCTCGGATATCTCAATAACGATGGAATCTAATGGGATATTAAGGGATTTGAGCCACTCAGCAGTTAAACCCTTGCGGTGTTCTGGCGTCCCCAACAGAGAAGCACTGACATTCAGAAACAGCTTACCTTCCAACTCTTGGCGCGCATAGGCTTCCAGTGAAAGCCGACGACACAGCAACTCTAGCCGATGCTCCAAGCCACATGCCATGGCGGTGCTAAACAAGACCAAGGGTGAATGCAGCTCACTATTTTCCGGCCCCCGAATCAGCGCTTCATGGCCCAGTACTTCGCCCCGACGTAGATCCACGATGGGTTGAAAATGAGGATATAACTGTTCCGTTTCAATCAGTTCCTGAAGCTGGGCATAACGGTCGGGTATAATCTGCGAAACGGTCATATTCAAAGTGTCGGCAATGGCGGCTAGTTCCGACAGCTTATTAAGCGCAGGTGACAGTAAGATGACAAGCGGAGCTTTTACGCCAGCGGGAAGCACACTTGCTAGGTGCTAGGCGGGCCTCCCGCCATCAGAGCACCCCGTTCAAAGCGTCCGCTACTCGCCTAAAGAAAAGCTCCGGAGCATCTGAATCTCCTCTGTCCACTTTTTGCCATCTATTGTTTCTAAAACTAGCGGAATGCCTTGAAAGCGCTCATCGGACATAATAAAACGAAACACTTCCAAACCTATTTCACCCATCCCCAAACTATGGTGGCGGTCTTTATGGCTATCGAAAGCCGCTTTTGAATCATTCAGATGCATGCCTTTGAGATACTCAAAACCGACAATACGAGAAAATTCAGCAAAGGTATGCTCGCAATCCGCCCGGTCACGCAGATCGTAACCCGAAGCAAAGGTATGGCAGGTATCAAGACAAACACCCACTCGGCTTTTATCTTCAACCCGGTCGATAATATGCGCCAGATGCTCGAAACGACAACCTAGGTTACTCCCCTGCCCGACGGTGTTTTCAATGACAGCGGTCACACCCGCTGTTTTATCCAGCGCTAGGTTGATCGACTCGGCAATAGTATTCAGGCAGGTCTCTTCATCCACCTTACGCAGATGACTGCCGGGATGAAAGTTTAGGTAGCACAACCCTAATTGCTCGCAGCGCTGTAACTCATCGATAAAAGCTGCGCGGGATTTTGCTAACGGTTCTGCTTCAGGATGACCTAAATTAATCAGATAACTGTCATGGGGCAGAATCTGCTCCGGCTTAAACCCTAACCGTTCACAATTATCACGAAACTTGCTGATATTGCCCCGCGTGAGCGGTTTCGCTTCCCAGCGACGCTGATTTTTAGTGAACAGAGCAAAGGCATTCGCCCCCAATTTGGCCGCATTCAGCGGAGCATTTTCAACACCGCCGCTGGCACTGACATGAGCGCCGACATAATACATCGCTAACACCTTACAGAGTTTATTAAATGGCCGTTAAACGGCAGAGGCAACGTTTAAATAGGCTCAATAGTACGCAACCGGTATCCCCGATTGCGCCGAGACATTGATGGTTACAGCTTGCAGCCGCCGCCGAGGCAATCATCAAAATCCATGCTTTCCAGTTCGGCACGTTCCGCTTGTGCGGCTTTAACACGACTAAACATCAGGGCTTCAGCACTACCATCATCACTAATACCGGCTTTCTCAAATACAGTAACCAGTGTGTTTAGTTCGTCTAGGGTAAAATCATTCATCGTTTTGCTCTCATTAAAAAAATAGCCGCCTTAAAGTGGCAGCAGGTGATCAATCATTAATTGCAGGCTACGCTGCCCGCGAAATTCATTCACATCCAACCGATACACAGCGCGCACCCGCTGCACGCTATCATTCGGCCAGATCTCCATATCAGCATTAAAGTGGATCGCATCGATGGCGGTGCCACTTTCGGGCTCCATCAACACTAATTTTAGATGGCGCTGCCCTACGATACGTTGCTGCAACAGGGAAAACTCACCATCAAACAACGGCTCCGGAAACTGGTGCCCCCAAGGGCCCGCTTCGCGCAGTAGCTCGGCCATCTCCATGGTCAACTCTGCTGCGGATAAACTACCATCGGTCAGCACTGCATGCTGCAGTTGTTCGGCACTCAACTGCCGACGCACTTCGGCATCAAACGCTTGCTGAAACAAACCTAGATTTTCCGCCGCAATGGTCATTCCCGCAGCCATCGCATGGCCACCAAATTTCTTCAGCAATTCGGGATGTTTTGCTGCAACGGCATCAAGACCATCTCGAATATGAAACCCGTTAATCGAACGGGCCGAGCCTTTCAGTTCGCCGGCATCACCTACCGCGAAAGCAACCACCGGGCGATTAAACTTTTCTTTGATGCGCGAGGCCAAAATGCCGATAACCCCTTGATGCCAATCCACATCATAGAGGCACAAACCAAACGGCAACGCACCTTCGGCCTCCAGTTCCAGCTCCTCGAGCAGAGCATTTGCCTGCTGCTGCATCTCTTGCTCTATCCCTCGACGCTCTTGATTGAGACTGTCGAGTTGCAATGCAAGTTGCTGAGCCCGCTCAGTGTTATTGGTTAACAGGCACTCGATACCGATCGACATATCATCTAGGCGCCCAGCGGCATTCAAACGCGGCCCCAAAGCAAACCCCAGATCGGTCGCCGTTAAACGGCTACGTTGCCGACCACTGATATCAATTAACGCCATAATACCGGGGCGCGCTTTAGCCGCACGGATGCGCTGCAAGCCTTGATAAACCAGTGTACGGTTGTTCTGCTCTAACGGCACCACATCCGCCACGGTCCCCAAGGCAACAAGGTCGAGTAAGGCCGCAAGGTTAGGCTTAGCCAGCCCGCGTTTCTCAAACCACTGCTGTTCATCCAGCACTCGACGCAGGGCAGTCATTACATAGAAGATGACGCCCACACCACAGGTCGATTTTTCACTAAACTGACAGCCCGGCTGATTAGGATTAACAATGGCACATGCCGCCGGCAGTATCTCACCAGGCAGGTGATGATCGGTAACCAGTACATCGATGCCAAGACTGTTGGCTCTGGCAACGCCCTCGACGCTGGAGATGCCATTATCTACCGTAATAATCAGATCCGGCTGTTGCTTGGCGGCAACATCAACAATTTCTGGGCTAAGCCCATAACCATACTCAAACCGATTGGGCACTAGGTAACTCACCCGGTTCGCCCCCATCATCCCCAGCCCAAGCATAGCGACGGCAGTACTGGTCGCACCATCGCAGTCAAAATCGCCGACAATCAGAATCTGCTGATCCTGCTCTAACGCCAACACCAAACGCTCGACTGCTGCGGCTAACCCCAGCATATCCCGACCAGTTTGCAACTGCTGCAAACTACGTCCTAATGCGGCAACATCATCCAACCCTCGACTGGCGTAAATACGCGCTAACAGCGGATTCACCTGATTAAAAATAGGGCTGTTCGCGTCCGCCTCTCGGCGACGAATGATGATGTCACTCATTAACACTGATATCCAAATTAGCTGATGGAAATAACGAACCGGTTTTTGCTGTTACATAGTAAGCCACTAGGCCAATCCACTCGCGTACACCGATTGAAAGTTCATAAAGGTTACGCCCTAAGTCGGCACGCCAACTACTTAAGCCGATAGGCCGGGAGTAATAATCCACAGGATAGGGAATAACATTCCAGCCCTGCAGCCTAAAAATTCCCACCGAACGCGGCATATGAAAGGCCGAAGTGACTAACAACCAACCACGAGGGTCATTAAAATCGACACCGGCCGGGATTACATCCTGACTGTAGATCGCGTTTTCGAAGGTATTACGTGAATCCCGTTCAAATATCACCCGATGATCAAGCTGCTGCGCAGCAAGCCACGCTTGTTGAACATCTGCGCCGCGATACTCGGCGTTAAGCACCTTGCCCGAGCCTCCGGTCAGAATCACCGGCGCATCACTATAACGCTGTAACAGCGGCAAAATAGCCATATCTCGTTCGGCAGCCATATTAAACTGTGGCTGCTGCCAAAGGTGGCTTAATTCCGCCTCTTCGGCACCGCCGAGCACCACAATACCGGCGATCTCTTGCGGCATAGACGTCGGGGCTGAAAAGCGCTTTTCCAACGGTTGCAAGAGCAGATCCCCTGCCGGATAGAAGGTGATCAATAGCAAACAGACCGCGACCCCAGAAGAGAGAGCACGCCAACCTTTCAATAGCCCAAGGGCCAACAACAGAATGAGAAAGTTTCCCGGATTGGCTAACACCCAAAAACCTTTCGACAACAGAAAAAACAGGTCCATGCTTGTTATCCCCCAATAAAAAGCCCGTTAAGGTCAGAGACTCTAACGGGCTAGTATCAAAGCAGCAAGCACTTAGTCGCTGTGGACATGCTCAGCGACAAACTGCTGTACGGTCGTCAGTTCATTAGGCAGCACGGTGAACTGCTCTTCACGCTCAAACAGGTCCGCCATATGGGCCGGCAACTGAGGTGACTCCAACCCTGCCTTTAGCACTGCTTCGGGAAATTTCACCGGATGCGCCGTCGCCAACACAATCATCGGCACACTAGCATCTCGCTGACAGGCACGACCGGCAGCCACACCAATCGCGGTATGTGGATCTAGCAGATAACCGGTTTCAGCGGCCACCGTAGCAATGGTATTGCAAGTAGCTTCATCATCACAGGCAAAGCTATCAAACAGTTCACGAACTTTTTCCCAGCGCGGCGGATCAAGCTGTACCGCCTCTGTTTTAAACTTCGCCATTAAATCGCTAATCGCTGCACCATCACGGCCATAGACATCAAACAGCAAACGCTCAAAGTTAGACGACACCATGATATCCATTGATGGTGACAAGGTATGAACCAACTCACCTTTACTCATATCATTACCGGAAATCACCCGATGAAGGATATCGTTTTTATTGGTGGCAACCACCAACTGACTGATCGGCAAGCCCATCTGCTTAGCCAGATAACCGGCAAAGATATCGCCAAAGTTACCGGTTGGCACTGAGAACGCTACATCGCGATGCGGCCCACCCACCGCCAGAGACGCCGAGAAGTAATACACGATCTGCGACATAATACGTGCCCAGTTGATCGAGTTTACTGCCCCCAGCTTACGACCACCGAGGAAATCCTGATTTGCGAAGCTGTCTTTAACCATCTCCTGACAATCATCAAAATTGCCTTCTAGGGCAATATTGAACACATTATCTTCAATAATCGTGGTCATCTGTTTGCGCTGAACTTCCGACACTCGGTTGTAAGGGTGCAGAATAAAGATATCCAGATGCTCACTATGACGACAACCTTCGATCGCCGCAGAACCGGTGTCTCCAGAGGTTGCCCCCATGATAACCAGACGCTCTTGACGCTTAGTCAGGGCATAATCCATCAACCGGCCTAGCAGCTGTAGCGCAAAATCTTTAAAAGCCAAGGTTGGGCCGTGGAACAGCTCCAACACCCATTCGTTAGTACCCAGCTCTTTCAACGGCGCAACAGCAGTATGATTAAACCCAGCATAGGTTTCATCGATCATCTGTTTTAGGTCAGCATCGGCAACACAATCACCGACAAATGGCTTAATGATCTTATACGCTAATTCGCTGTATGGCAGACCCGCCCATGAGGCGATCTCCGCTTTACTGAAGGTCGGCAATTCCTCAGGGACATACAAACCACCATCGCTGGCAAGACCTGCCAACAACACTTCTTCAAAATTCAGCGCTGGGGCCTGGCCCCGGGTAGAGATATATTTCACGATCTAAATTCCTACTTTTGCGGTTGCCTTACAGATGTTCAACGCGGATACGAGTCACCGCTTCATTCACGTCAGCCAACGCTTCAATTTTAACAATCGCTTCGTTCATCAGTTTTTCTTTCACATCCTGAGTCAGGATAATGACGGGCACTTGGCGCTGATGAGTTTCTTTCTGCACAATCGCATTAATACTGATTTCAGATTCGCTAAGAATAGAGGCAACCTTAGCCAACACCCCTGGGCGCTCATTAACAGTCAAACGCAGATAGTATCCACTCACGATCTCTTCGACCGGCAGGATTGGCATCTCAGACAGACTACCCGGCTGGAAGGCCAAGTGCGGCACACGGTTATCACGGTCTGCCGTTAATGTCCGGACCACATCGACGATATCCGCCACGACCGCAGACGCAGTCGGTTCAGCACCGGCACCGGCACCGTAATACATGGTTTGACCGACCGCATCGCCATCGACCAACACCGCGTTCATCACGCCATGTACATTAGCCAGCAACGCCTTCTCTGGAATCATGGTTGGATGCACCCGCAGCTCAATACCGTTTTCGCTACGACGGCTAACACCTAAGTGTTTAATTCGATAACCCAACTCTTCAGCATACTGCACGTCGGCCGCGGTAATGTTGCTGATACCTTCCGTATAGGCCTTATCGAACTGCAACGGAACACCAAAGGCGATTGAAGCCAAAATAGTCAGTTTATGGGCAGCGTCGATGCCTTCCACGTCAAAGGTTGGGTCCGCTTCCGCGTAGCCCAGCGCTTGAGCTTCAGCCAACACATCGGCGAAATCACGGCCCTTGTCGCGCATCTCGGTCAAGATAAAGTTACCGGTGCCGTTGATAATACCCGCCAACCAGTTGATTTTGTTACCTGACAGTCCTTCACGGATCGCCTTGATGACGGGAATACCACCCGCAACCGAAGCCTCAAACGCCACCATCACATTCTTTTTCTGCGCGGCTTCGAAAATCTCGTTACCGTGTACCGCGATCAACGCTTTATTAGCCGTAACAACGTGCTTACCGTGCTCGATAGCCGTCATCACCAACTCAAGGGCGATGTCATAACCACCAATCAGTTCAACAACAATATCGATCTCGGGATTGCGGGCAATCTCAAAAATATCCGCTGTAATATGGGTACCCCGGGTGTCGCAATCAGGATTTTCACGACGGGCGCCAATCGCTTCTACAACGATGCTACGACCCGCACGACGGGAGATCTCTTCCGCGTTGCGTTTGAGTACATTGAACGTACCACCACCAACGGTGCCAAGACCACAGATACCAACTTTTACAGGTTTCAAACCATTACCTCACGCTATTACTAGGCTATTCGAGCGACAGACATTTCTGCGGTTAAAAAATAGGCACGCATTATAGCTAAATCCAAGCCTAAGCTCTACGCAGCGCCTTATCTCTGGCCAAAAAAAATCATCTTTGCAAAATCTAAAGACAGAAAAAGGAGCCTAAGCTCCCTTTCTATTGAAATTGTTATCTCAACGGCGACTACACCCCTTAGTTAACAACCCCCATCCGCTTAGCTAAATCAGCGGCAGGCATATAACCCGGCACCATCGTACCATCTTCCAACACCAGCGCAGGCGTACCGGTTACCCCAAGTTTTTGCCCGAGCAGATATTGGCTCATAACCGGGCTATCTTCACAACTAAGCATCGGGATGGTCTGCCCAGACTTCGCTTTATTCATCAGCATGGCTTGATCTGACTTATCAGCACACCAGATTGCATCCATCACATGCTGAGTTTTAGACCCCTCACCCGCACGAGGGAAGGCTAGATAACGCACTTCGATACCGCGCTTAGTAATCTCTTCCATCTCACCGTGCAATTTACGGCAGTAAAAACAATCGGTATCAGTGAATACCGTCAGATGAGCTTTGGTTTCACCTTTAGCAGGGAAAATAATCATATCGTCCCGGCTAATAGCATCCAACTGATCAATACGGCCAGACTTGCGCGCCTCTTCTGTCAGGTTCATCAACTGACCATCGGCCTGAACCTTAAATACCTCACCAACAATAAAGTGACTACCAGTATCATTTACATACAGTGTCTCGCCGCTAGCCAATGTGACCTCGTAAAGCCCAGGAAAAGCGGCATCCGCAACAGCAACAATCGGCACTTTGCTGTTCAGCGCGCTCAATGCAGCACGAATAGTGGCTTCTTTATCGGCGTCAGCGGCTGACACATTGAAACTCAGCAGTGCCATCGCCACTAAGCTGAAAAATAATTTTCGCATAATATCCTCTAATATCCGGCACTTGCGGACATCTTGATCAAAAAAACTTTACTCTACAGGCTCTAATGACAAACCCCAACAAAAAGACCTGCTTTTAAGACGCCAAAAGCGCCGCTTAGTTTCCAGCCTAACCCTTAAAACTGAAAATAACCTGAAAAACGCGCAGTTTCATCCGCGTGGGTGATGCTGCTTATGCAACGATTGTAAACGATGTTGGGCAATATGCGTATAGATCTGAGTAGTCGATAAGTCGCTATGCCCCAACAACAGCTGTACGACCCGCAGATCGGCCCCGTGATTCAATAGATGAGTAGCAAAGGCATGCCGCAACACATGAGGGGATGGCAACTGCTCTATACCCGCCGTTAAACCATGACGTTTAATACGATGCCAAAAAGTTTGCCGCGTCATCTGCTGCCCTCGACGACTCGGAAATACCACTTCATTGGCATCATCGTGTATCAACGCAGGGCGCGCCTCCTTAAGATAACGCACCAACCAATCAGCCGCTTCATCTCCCAAGGGCACTAAGCGTTCTTTATCACCCTTACCTACCACTCGAATAACACCTTGGCGAAGGTTTATCTGTGATAACTGTAGCCCTACCAATTCACTGACACGCAAACCCGATGAGTACAGCATCTCTAGCATCGCCCGATCCCGAAAACCAAGGGCATCGCCGGTATCAGGAGCCTGCAACAGCGACTCAACATCAACCTCACTCAGGCTTTTCGGTAGAGGCCGGCCTCGCTTGGGACTTTCAACCTGCAAAGTCGGGTCTTCACTTAATACCCCTTCTCTTAACAGATAACGATAAAAACCCCTTAAACAGGAGAGGAGACGGGAGGTAGAGCTCGCTTTCATTCGCTGACGAACACGCCAGTTGAGATAACTCAGTAGATCGGTACGACTCGATGGTAAAAGAGAGGATTGACGACTATTGAGCCAGCAGGCATAGATACACAGATCGCGACGATAGGAACTCAACGTATTCTTACTTAACCCCTTCTCCAACCAGAGCGCATCGACATACTGCTCTATCCATTCAACATCAGCAGGGGATGGACGTTCTGCGGTCTTGCGACCATCAACCGAAGGCTCAGCTGTGGATAATTCGCTCGTCACTCAGGTGCATCCTTTAACAAACAGAATCAGCGTAAGACTTTGAGGCGGGACAATTTGGTTTTATTAATCGGATAGGTCGCGTTGCCTCGCTCGACATACTCATCAATATAAAGAGTATCGCCTTTCACACGCCGAAGCACACCTTCAACCTTGCGGCCGAAATAGGTTTCAAGCTTTACCCAGCAACCGATATATTGGTCAACTTCTTCATGACTGATCGATTCATAACGCTTTTCAAACACGGCGGCATCGGTAACATCGCCCCGCACAGCCCGTCGAATCGCTTCACGGGTCGCCTCTCGGCGCAGCTTCTCTTCTGTCACCTTTACTTTTGGCGGCTCAACCTGCATCGCTTGTTTATCGTCGCCCGCATAAGCGCCGCCGATAACTACCAGCAATAAAGCAGAGCTTAGTCCGATCAATAGTCTCTTCAAAGCCTCAACCTAAAAGCGATAGTTTAGTTCATAATCTGGCAGTGCCATATAACAACAACAGCACAACACTATATACAGCAATCATACCATTTTACTGTGAGTTCACTCTGAGCGCGAATTTCAAACGCAAAAAAGGCGGCCTAAGCCGCCTTTTCATACTCAAACCGGGTAAGTGATTACTTAGCCAGTTTCTCTTTGATACGTGCAGACTTACCACTACGCTCACGCAAGTAGTACAGTTTAGCCTGACGTACGTCACCGCGACGCTTAACTTCAATGCTATCTACAGTAGACGCGAAAGTCTGGAAAGTACGCTCAACACCAACACCGTGAGAGATTTTACGTACAGTGAACGCAGAGTTAACGCCACGGTTACGCTTACCAATCACAACACCTTCAAACGCCTGCAGACGCTGACGGGTGCCTTCAACTACTTTTACCTGAACAACAACGGTGTCACCCGGTGCAAATTCTGGCACTTCTTTATTCATCTGTTCAGCTTCAATCTGCTGAATGATAGAGTTTTTGCTGCTCATCGCTCGCTCCTAAATACTAACCCTGAGACGCTTCTGTCTCACGGATAAATTCGTTTAACAATGTTTGCTGCTCTTTGTTTAACTCAAGATCTTCCAGCAGCTCAGGACGCCTTTTCCAGGTTCGACCCAATTGCTGTTTCAGACGCCAGCGTCTGATCGATTCATGGTTACCGCCAAGCAACACATCAGGTACGGACATATCGTCAAGTTTTTCCGGTCGGGTATAGTGCGGACAATCAAGCAGTCCATCACTAAAGGAATCTTCGGCAGCTGAATCCTGATGGCCAAGCACGCCAGGAACCAAACGGGATACCGCATCGATCATTACCATTGCTGGTAGTTCGCCGCCACTGAGCACAAAATCACCCAACGACCACTCTTCATCGATTTCGGTTTCCACCAGACGCTCATCAATACCTTCATAGCGCCCTGCAACCAGAATTAACCGCTCTTCAGCAGCTAGCTCCTTTACCCCGGCATGATCAAGTCGGCGCCCCTGCGGTGATAGATAGATCACTCTAGCCTTACCACCAGCAGTCTGTTTCGCTGCCTGGATCGCGTCCCGCAGCGGCTGCACCTTCATCAACATACCGGGACCACCGCCATAAGGACGGTCATCCACCGTACGATGCTTATCCTGTGTGAATTCCCTAGGATTCCAACACTGCACACCCAGCAAGCCGTTGCGCACTGCCCTACCGGTAACGCCGTGGCGGGTGACCGCCTCAAACATCTCCGGAAAAAGGGTAATTACACCGATCCACACCGGTTAAAACTCCGGATCCCAATCGACCCGAATCGTACCTTCTTCAAGGTTTATCTCTTTCACCACCTGATCGGGCAGATAGGGAATTAATCGCTCACGGCGATCAATGCTGTCTGCGTTACCCTTCACTACCAATACATCGTTAGATCCGGTAGCGATCAGATGACTTACCTTACCCAGCTTTTCGCCGGACTCGGTTAATACATCAAGCTTTTCTAACTGGCTCCAGTAGAAATCACCCTCTTCCAATTCAGGAAGCAGACTGGTTTCTATCGCGATATCAACGCCACAATACTGTTTCGCGAGATCCCGATCATCGACTCCGGCTAGTTTTGCGACCAGCCCCTTACCATGTTTTTTACCATCCGCTATTTTGAACGGTAACCACTGACCATTAATATTCAGTAGCCATGGTGAGTAATCGAGGATGCTCTCCATCGGCTCGGTATGGGAATAAACCTTAACCCATCCCTTGACACCATAAAGTGTGGTGATGCGCCCGACGGTTGTTATATCTTCAGACGTATAGCCACTCATCACTCAAACCCGACTGATTGCTTCAATATGATTACTTAGCTTCTTTCAGCAGCTTAGCAACACGATCAGACATCTGAGCGCCTTTAGCAACCCAGTACTCGATGCGCTCTTGATTGATGCGCAGAGTCTCTTCCTGACCCTTAGCCAGCGGGTTGAAGAAACCAACACGCTCAATAAAACGACCGTCGCGCGGATTACGAGAATCAGCCACAGTCAGGTGATAGAATGGACGCTTTTTAGCGCCGCTACGAGCTAGACGAATAGTTACCATGCGTAGGTCCCTTTATTAAGTGAGTTTTGATATCGCTCACAGTTTACAGATAACAGTCTCATTCCGACTTTTAAGAAAGCCGACGCAGACTGCACCCATTTAAAAAACAGGCCGGCATATTACGTGAATTTGCCGGCCCTGTGAAGCTTTTTGATTATAAAATAAACATTCGAGATGAGCGCAAAAGAGCGGTTACATCCGCGGGAAGCCACCTGGGCCGCCCATACCACCTGGCATCATACCTTTCATGCCGCGCATCATTTTGGCCATACCGGCTTTAGAGGAGAACTTCTTCATCATTTTGGCCATCTGCTTATGTTGTTTCAGCAGACGGTTAACATCTTGAATCTGAGTACCAGAACCCATCGCAATACGTTTTTTACGTGAACCAGAAATAACATCCGGGCGTTTACGCTCATGCGGTGTCATTGAGTTGATAATCGATTCGAACTGTTTAAAACCTTTCTCGGCACTCGACAGATTAGCCCCTTGCATCGCTTGGCCCATCTGCCCCATACCCGGCAGCTTATCCATCAGCGAAGCCATACCGCCCATATTGTTCATCTGTTCCAGCTGATCACGGAAATCTTCCAGATCAAAGCCTTTACCTTTCTGAACTTTTTTCGCCAGCCGCTCAGCTTTTTCTTTGTCGACTTTCTGTTCGACTTCTTCAATCAGGGAGAGCACATCCCCCATACCGAGAATTCTTGAGGCGATACGATCGGGATGGAACGGTTCAAGAGCATCAACTTTTTCACCCACACCCAAAAACTTAATCGGCTTACCGGTAATATGACGCACCGATAACGCAGCACCACCACGGGCATCACCATCGGTTTTGGTCAAAATCACACCGGTCAGCGGTAACACATCATTGAATGCCTTAGCCGTATTGGCAGCATCCTGACCGGTCATCGCATCGACCACAAACAGTGTTTCAACAGGCTTAACCGCCGCATGCAGCGCTTTAATCTCATCCATCATGTCGCTATCGACATGCAAACGGCCAGCGGTATCGACGATCAGAACATCGAAGTGCTTAATCTTGGCATGATGAATTGCCGCATTAACAATATCGATCGGCTTTTGCTGGATATCCGACGGAAAGAAGTCCACCTCAACTTCAGCGGCCAAGGTTTCCAACTGCTTGATCGCAGCAGGGCGATAAACGTCAGCCGACACCACCAATACTTTTTTCTTTTCCCGCTCTCGCAGGAAACGAGACAGCTTCGCCACCGAGGTAGTTTTACCCGCCCCTTGCAAGCCTGCCATCATCACCACGGCAGGCGGCTGAACCGCAAGGTTGAGACCTTCATTGGCCTCACCCATGACTTTTTCCAGTTCCTGCTGAACGATCTTAACGAATACCTGACCCGGACTCAGACTCTTGCTGACCTCGGTTCCTACGGCACGCTCTTTTACGTTGTTAATAAATGCTTTAACAACCGGCAACGCTACGTCGGCTTCCAGCAATGCCATACGCACTTCACGCAGAGTGCCTTGAATATTGTCTTCGGTCAGTTTTGCCTGGCCCGTCACCGCTTTAAGCGTTTTCGCCAGACGATCCGTCAGATTCTCAAACATAGTTACGCCTTGAGGTGTTAATCCGCTACTGTATATGCCAGAGCCAGCCTTGAATCTGCTCTGTGACAGTAAAATAAAGTCGGCTATTATACAGCAGCCGCGCCCTTTAGGAACCTGATAATAGTGCCCGACCGACTATTAAATAACCAGCGAGCCCGAACAACGACTAATTGAGCCCGTATCAATATTTCATCACACTGATATTTATGACACACTTAGCTCCTGCAAATTCTATGGAACTGACGAGCTAATCTCTGATGCACACTCTGCCCGCAATTATCGCTATTATCTGTTACCTGATCGCTGCTGTTTTACAGTGGCAGAATGTAAGCGGACGCAGGATAAACCCACTTATCATTCGTTTGATCGGTTTGGTTGCTGTTATCTCTCACGGTTTTTCCGCTTATTTAGACCTACATCGCCCTAGCGGAATTCATTTAGAATTTTTCAGCGCCGGCTCACTGATCGGCTGGCTGGTTGCCGGACTGGTGTTGCTAAGCTCTCTGCGGCAAAAAATCGACAACCTGTTTATTGGCATTTTCCCGCTCGCAGCCATAGCCCTCTTCTTTACTCTGCTCGGCCTCGATGACTCAGTCGGGCGGCACTACGATGCTGGTTTGGTTATCCATATCCTGATCTCCATCTTAGCCTATAGCATCTTTACACTGGCAGCCTTTCAAGCGGTTCTACTGGCCAAACAGGAATATCACCTCAAGCATCATAAGACCAAGGGATTACTGCGTTCACTACCGCCCTTACAAACAATGGAAGCCCTGCTATTTGAGATGATCTGGACCGGGCTTATCCTGCTAACCCTGTCATTAATTACCGGCGCCATCGTTTTCGACGACCTTTTTGCTCAGCATCTGGTGCACAAAACGATCCTGTCCATCTTCGCTTGGCTACTTTACGCCACACTTCTGGTAGGGCGTCACTTCCTCGGCTGGCGCAGTCATAAAGCGATACGCTGGACGGTCGGCGGCTTCATTGTGCTAATGCTCTCCTTCTTCGGCAGCAAATTTGTCGTCGAACTGCTGCTATAAAGCGCTTTAATTCACGAAAAAGCCCTTAGAAACCCTCCTATGCTTGACAGTTTCAGGGGTTAACCCGACAATGTCTTTCCTACTAGCAACCAAAGGTTTACCGTCTTGGAAGGCGCATCGATTGAGTCCCTTGTGGGACTGCTTTTTTTTCTGATCCTCTGTTCAGCTTTTTTCTCGAGTTCTGAAACAGGCATGATGTCACTTAACCGCTATCGGTTACGACATCTAGTCAAGAACCGGCACAGGGGAGCCATCAAGGCTAATAAGCTTTTGAAACGCCCAGATCGACTGATCGGCGTGATTCTCATCGGCAACAACTTCGTTAATATTTTAGCCTCTGCAATTGCCACGATTATCGCGGTGAAAATCTGGGGAGAAAGCGGCATCTTTATCGCCACTGCAGCACTTACGCTGGTGATTCTGATCTTTGCGGAGGTCTCGCCAAAAACGGTTGCCGCACTACACCCTGAAAAAGTGGCTTTTCCCGCGGCTTATGTACTCCAGCCCTTGCTGAAACTACTTTACCCGCTGGTATGGATGGTCAACTTGATCACCAATAACCTGCTCAAACTACTGGGTATTAAAGTCACCACCGGCGAGAATCATCACCTCAGCACAGAAGAGCTGCGCACCTTAGTGAATGAATCCGGCGCGGTCTTGCAACAGCGTAACCAATCGATGCTGCTTGGCGTACTAGAGCTAGACGATGTCACCGTTAACGACATTATGATCCCGCGCAACGAAGTTGGCGGCATCGACATGGACAATGACCTCGAAGAGATTATTGACCAGCTCAGCAAAACCGCCCATACCCGCATGCCGGTTTACCGTGGCGAGCTGAATAAAGTTGTCGGCATCCTGCATATGCGTAACCTAGCACAGGTGTTCCGCCAAGAGTCGGTCACCAAAGCCGCTATTCTGCAGGTGATTCACGAACCCTACTTTGTCCCCGAAAGTACTCCGCTGCAAACCCAGCTGTTAAACTTTCAGCAGGAAAATCGTCGCATCGCTCTAGTGGTAGATGAATATGGCGACATTCAAGGTATTGTCACGCTCGAAGATATTCTCGAAGAGATCGTTGGTGAAATGTCACTCAACGGTAAAGAAGATAATCAGGACATCTATCCGCAATCTGACGGCAGCTTCTTTATCGACGGCACGGCTAACATCCGCGATGTTAACAAGTCGCTCAATTGGAGCCTGCCCACCGATGGGCCAAAAACCATCAATGGTTTGGTAATGGAAATTCTAGAAGCCATTCCGGATGCCAACATCTGTATGCTAATAGGCAACTATCGGATCGAAACGCTGCAAGTCTGCGATAACCAGATAAAAACGATTCGCGCGATGACTCACGACAGCGAATATGAGGAAGAGGAGGAGTAACGCTCCTGTGACACTACTCCGCTAACTTAGATTTAACGCTGTTGATCTTATCATCAATGGTTTGCTCCCGGTCGGTGCGGGTGCCGATACGCATACTACTGCTAATCCGCACCGCACCCATTTCATGCACCACTTCATGGCAACGTTTTACCGCCGCAAACACCTCATCCCACTCACCTTCGATATTTGTGCCATAACCATGCATTTGATGGGATAACCCCGACTCCTGCAAAACCCGCTGACAAGCGGTGACATAAGCCGACACCGAAGTGCCTACCCCTAACGGGATGACACACAGATCAATCATTACCTTCATTATTATCTCCCTTTCAGGTGAGTTTATCTTCCGCTTCACGTTGGCGAATCAAAGCCCATACCGCTCGCTTTTCATCATCCGTCAAACACCCCCACTCAGCGATCTCCATGCCACTTCGGCGACAGGCGATACAGAGATCTTTTTCATCAAGGGCACATACACCAATACAGGGTGAGCGGATAGGACGAGGTGGTGTATTTTCAGTGGTCATATTTTCAGTTTTATCATTTTAGGTGGTGCCATACTCAAGCTGCATGGCTCAGGCGATACTGTGTTCCGGCCGCACCTTCATAGGAATCTGCGCATCAAAACCAACATTTAAAAGTTCAACCAGCATATAGGCCGTCAGCCCCCAGATGATATCACCCTCAAATTCATAGGCTGGCACATAATGGGTCATACCGCGAAACTTGATCTTATCAGTATGGTGACGGTGATCTTCGAGAAAAAAGCTCAAAGGCACCCGGTGAATCCGATCCAGCTCATCCAAATTAGGAATCAACTCCGTTTCCATCGGAATAATGCCCACATAGGGCCTGACCTGAAGTTTGTGTTTCGACAACACATCCCCCAATGGACCAACGATATCGACCCGGGCAGGGTTCAACCCAACCTCTTCTTCAGCTTCACGTAAGGCAGTAAATAGCAGATCCGGATCGGTCGCATCGCGCTTACCTCCCGGAAAGGCAATTTCACCACTATGGGTGCTGAGGTTATCACTGCGACGGGTCAGGATCACTTCCGGGCCGGCAGGGTTATCCGTCAACGCAATCAACACACTCGCCTGAGGGCCAGCGCACTGAAGCGTCCTCGGGGAATACAGGGCTAATTTTCGTTTCAACTGATCTATCATGGGACGTTAGACTAAATACCAATGCGTATAATGATTATTGTCACAACATCATACCGTTGCTTACGGCGAAAGTTTAGCGCTGTTGCGCAATTTCAACGCATTTCGGTTCAACTCGGCGCGTATAATTCGGCCCAAAAGCCGACGATTTTACTGCCAAATATCATATTTATGCCATAGATCATTTGAGCCACTGACCACAATTGCAGTACAGTTGAAATAAAGGCGACGCCATAACAATGCGTTTCTATTATCGCCCTGTATTTTGAAGGACATACTATGAAGTACTGCAACCTGTGCGGATCGACGGTCCGGTTTGAAATTCCCCCCGGCGATAACCGTCCTCGGCACATCTGCAACCAGTGCGGTGAAATACACTACGTGAATCCAAAGGTCATCGCCGGCTGCCTCCCTGTCTATGACGGCCAAGTACTGCTATGCAAACGCGCCATTGAACCCCGCGTTGGCTTCTGGACCCTCCCCGCAGGCTTTATGGAAAACGGCGAATCCACCCGCCAAGCCGCCGCGCGCGAAACCCTCGAAGAAGCGAATGCCCGGGTGAGCGAATTACAGCTGTATACCCTCACTTCCATCGTGCCGGTTAGCCAAGTCCAATTCATCTACCTGGCACAGCTTGATGACCTAAATTTCTCGGCCGGTGATGAAACCACCGATGTACAGCTATTTACAGAAGAGAATGTTCCTTGGGACAATCTAGCCTTTCAAACTATCCGCAACGCCTTAAGGTTTTATTTTGCAGACCGCAAAAAAGGCCACTACCCATTACATCACGTTGACCTTGAAACACCACCCGGTCAATATGTTGATAAAATCTAATCCCAGCATAAAAAGAGCAACCTATGGATAACAAACTGATTCTTATTATTCTTGCCATCTTACTACCACCAATTGCCGTTTTTCTGAAAGCCGGCCTAGGCCTGCAGTTATTCATTAATATTGTGCTCTGCCTGATTTTTTATATTCCGGGTATTCTGCATGCGCTCTGGCTGGTGTTAAAATAACCGCATCCTGTTTCCATAACGGCTTAGCCTAGGTTTCAGCGACGAATAACGGCCCATCAGGCCGTTTTTTTATTTGACGGCACCTACCCGGCGCACATAATGAGATTCATCAATGACTCTGTTAATCACCACCTGGATTAAGTTCTTTATCCTTTTTGCACCCTTCTTTGTGGTGTCTATGTTTCTATCGCTGACGCGTGGTGACACACCAGCAGAGCGTCGTAGCACCGCTAACAAAGCAGTGCTGGCCGCCGCTTTAGCAGCGCTCGTCTTATTTTTCTTCGGCTCACCGCTGTTTGAACTACTCGGCATTACCATCGATTCATTTCGCATTGGCGCTGGTATTTTGCTATTCCTCTCAGCTATCAGCTTGGTCAAAGAAGGAGTGCGCACCAATGCTCAGGTGCCTGATGCTATTCGTGAAGATACTTCGGTCGTGCCCTTAGCCATCCCCACGATTATCGGCCCAGCAACCATCGGTGCCATATTGGTGTACGGCTCAGAACTTCATGGGGTCGATATGCTGTTCGGCCTCAGCGGCATGTTCCTCGCCCTGACTTCGCTGTTGCTGCTGCTCCATGTCGCCAACCGATTAGAGCGCGTACTAGGCAAAACAGGCCTGAACATTCTCAGTAAGATCACTGGCCTAATTCTGGCCGCTATGGCATCGGAAATTGTGCTGACAGGTATCACGGGGTTTATGACCCGCATCGGCCACTGAACGATATTGCAGCAACTTCGCAGACCCCAGCAGCCACGGGGCCTGCGCGCTTTACCCCACTGATACCCAAGCTTAATCCACAACTTTACCCACAGATTTTGTGACTAGTTTTGAGTCTTTTTAACAGGTTATTTTTTACCCTGAACAAATTTAACACACTACAAATTAAGCCAATAATAACAATAGCTTAAAATACTACCGCAACGGTTATCCATACTTAACTAACCGCTTTACCCACAGGATATGTTCATAACTATCTCAGTTATAAACATGATCATAAATCAGCCAGCTGCCAAACATCATAGGCCACCTCTTCATAAGGGTGCGCCTGCTTGAGTGCCGCAATCGCCGCATGAATCAGATCATCCTCGCACACTAATTCAACCTTCCACTCCGATAGCTGCTCTAAAGTATTCTCCCGACCAATATGAGGCTGACTGCCCGGCATGGGCCGAAACTGCCCCAACCCTTTAATCTGCCAGCAGCAACTCTCGTACTGCCCTATGCGGCCAGCTCCACTCATAAACACCGCTTCTTTAACGACTTCTAAAGCCTCATCCGGAACAAAAAACGCTAACTTATACATCGCCTTTCCTCTTCTATATTCATGATTTCTATACGCCATAGGCGGCGAATTAAGCCAAAAAAAAGCGGCCAGTGATTGCTCACCGCCGCTTATTGATAATCATGGTTTGATTTATAGATCTTCCACGAGCCGGCGCAGATCTTCCACCTTACGAGACACTACTTTTTCAAGGTGCTCGATCTCATCCAGCAGATGCTGCTTTTTGTCTTTAACCGTTTTCTCTGCAGACACCAGCATTTCCAGCTCGTCGATCGCCCGCAAGAAATATGGCGAAGGTTCGGTGCTTGCACGGTATGGTACCAAGCCACCCTCAACCGATACGTTGGTATGCTTACGCTTGAATTTGAATTTTTTACTTTTCGTCATCCACTCACCATGATGACGATGTAAATACACCTTCAGCACATCAACATCATTTTCAGTGCGGGTGGTGAATTTTTCAATTTCATGGGGATTCTCAAATCCCATTTCTTTTAAAGTCCGAAATTTATCGGCAGACATTGGTTTACTCCATAAGCCATTAGCGGAAAACTTCCTTGAATATAGATGAAAAAATCTAAAACGGGAGTTTTTCTTAATCCCATAATGGGATGTTAATACAAGGTTGCTATCACGGGATAAAAAAAACCGCCGGACGGCGGTTTTAATAAGCCATCAATAAACGATGTTAATTTTTCAGGTTGAGCACATCCTGCATATCGTACAGCCCATTCTCTTTACCGGCCAGCCAACTAGCAGCACGCATAGCACCTTTTGCAAAGGTCATACGAGAACTCGCTTTATGGGTAATCTCAACGCGCTCGCCTTCAGTCGCAAATAATACCGTATGATCACCCACCACATCACCTGCGCGGATAGTCACAAAGCCAATTTCCTCTTTGCTACGGGCACCTATCTGCCCCTCACGACCATAGACAGCACACTGGCGTAGATCACGACCTAACGCATCGGCAACCACCTCACCCATGCTCAGAGCAGTGCCAGAAGGCGAATCCACTTTGTGATGATGATGCGCTTCGATTATCTCGACATCATAATCATCACCCAACGCCTTAGCCGCATCGGCCAGTAGCTTAAAGCAAAGGTTCACCCCCACGCTCATATTAGAAGCAAAGACCAACGGCATGGTTTCACCAAAGCTGCGCAACTCATTACGCTCTGCTTCATTCAAACCGGTGGTGCCAATGACCATCGCTTTTCCATTAGCGGCACAGAGCGCCAGATTTGCGAGTGTCGCTTTCGGGGCGGTAAAGTCGATAAGCACATCGAAGTCATCGATCACCTGCTCTAGTGAGCCGACAATCGCCACACCTAGTTTACCCACACCGGCAACTTCGCCAGCATCGGCACCGATAAGACTACTGGTCGACTCAACGATGGCCGCCCCCAGTGTTAGCCCATCGGTTGCCTGAATAGCTTCGATATTAGTTTTTCCCATACGCCCAGCGGCGCCGGTTACGGCAATTCTAATCATTCTCACTTCCTGATCTGATGCCGGGCCTTCGTTAACTGCAGCCCCGCTCATGAATCTTAACCCTTCGAACGACTGACACTCTGGTCCATATCAAAGGCCGGTTTTTCACACTCAGGCCGACCAACGATCTTAGCTGGCACACCCACCACCGTGGTATGAGGAGGTACATCTTCGAGCACCACAGAACCGCCACCGACTTTAGCGCCGACACCGACTTCGATATTCCCGAAGATCTTCGCGCCCGCGGCAATCATAACCCCTTCACGAATCTTAGGATGACGATCACCGGTCTCTTTACCCGTGCCACCGAGTGTCACTGATTGCAGAATAGAGACATCATTTTCAATAACGCAGGTTTCGCCGACCACAATACCGGTCGCGTGATCAAACATCACTCCACAGCCAATCCGCGCCGCCGGATGAATATCCACCTGAAAAACTTCACTCACGCGGCTCTGAATATACAGCGCCATTGAGTGCCGTCCCTGCTTCCACATCCAGTGAGCGATACGATAAGCCTGTAGAGCATGAAAGCCCTTTAAATACAGTAATACCGTGGTAAAACTAAACACAGCGGGGTCACGGATACGTACAGCACTGATATCTTTACAGATGCACTTGAGGATTTCAGGATCACCACTCAGGGCCTCTTCAATCAACTCACGCAGGGTAATAGCAGCCATCACCTCATCAGACAGTTTATTAGCCAAGAGGTAACTCACCGCCTCGCAGAGGCTGTTATGCCGGATAATGGTGCTGTGAAAGAAACTCGCCAGAAATGGCTCAATAGCCATCTCGTCACGTGCTTCTTGTTGAATCAGCCGCCACAACTCTTCCGGGTGAGTGGGAAAATCACTCATGTAAGACTCCTAAAAGTCGAAGGGGCTGCAATGCAGCCCCTTGGGATATTAGGTCATATCCTCAAAAAATTTCTTAACGCTATCAAAGAACCCATGTTTCTTTGGCCCATGGTGTTTTTGGCGTTCATCCATCGCGGTTTCAAACTGTTTCAGCAACTCTTTCTGCTTGCTATTCAGGTTCACCGGCGTTTCAACAATCACCCGTACTAGCAGATCACCAACACTACCACCACGAACAGGCTTAATACCTTTACCTCGCAGACGGAATAGCTTACCGGTCTGGGTTTCAGCAGGTATCTTCAGTTTAACACGTGATTCTAGCGTCGGAACTTCTAGTTCACCGCCAAGCGCGGCATCGATAAAGCTGATTGGCACTTCACAGTATAGATGCTTGCCATCACGCTCGAAAATCGCATGATCACGTACATTAACCTGAACAAACAGATCACCTGATGGGCCACCATGGCCACCCGCTTCACCCTCACCTGAGAGACGAATACGATCGCCGGTATCCACACCCGCCGGAATTTTAACCGACAGTTTCTTGGTTTGTTGCTTACGGCCCTGACCATGACAGCTAGTACATGGATCAGAAACCACTTGGCCTTCACCATGACAGGTTGGACAAGTCTGCTGCACAGAGAAGAACCCTTGCTGCATACGTACTTGACCAATACCACCACAGGTACCACAGGTTTTAGCACTGGTGCCGGCTTTAGCGCCACTACCATCACAAACATCGCAGGGTACTAACGTCGGTACGGTAATGGTTTTTTCACAGCCACGTACCGCTTCTTCCAGGCTCAAGTCCATGGTGTAGCGGAGGTCGGCGCCGCGCTGTACATGACTACGACGACCGCCATGACCTTGCTGGCCAAAGATATCGCCAAACACATCACCAAAGATATCGCCAAAGCCACCCTGACCGCCGCCAAAGCCCTGACCACCCATGCCATTCTGATCTATACCTGCATGCCCATATTGGTCATAAGCAGCTTTCTTCTGCTGGTCGGACAGTACTTCGTAGGCTTCGTTAACCTCTTTAAAGGCATCTTCCGCGGACTTATCATCAGGATTACGGTCCGGGTGATATTTCATCGCCATACGACGAAAGGCCTTTTTAATATCCCGGTCAGAAGCGTCACGGTCAACGCCTAACACATCATAAAAATCTTTCTTCGACATAATCGGTATCGCAATCCGGTTAACTAATTCTTTAAATCAGCTCAGAATAAAAACAAGACAACGCGGGACCGGCCCGCGCTGTCAATTTAAGCTTGATTCACTTCAATCCGACTTATTTTTTGTCGTCGTCTTTAACTTCTTCAAACTCAGCGTCAACAGCGTCGTCAGCCGGCTCAGCTTGAGCCTGCTCACCCGGTTGACCTTCAGCCTGTTGTGCAGCTTCAGCATACATCTTCTGAGCCAGTGCAGAAACGGCTTCAGTCAGTGCGGCTGTTTTACTTTCGATGGCGTCTTTATCGTCTTCTTTAAGCACGCCTTCCAACGCTTCGATTGCACCGTTGATCGCTGTTTTCTCATCTTCAGTTGCCTTATCACCGGCATCTTCCAACGTTTTCTTAGCGGAGTGAATCATCGCATCACCCTGGTTACGGGCTTGACTCATCTCTTCAAACTTCTTATCCGCTTCAGCGTTGGCTTCAGCATCACGAATCATTTGTTCAACTTCATCATCACTCAGACCTGAAGACGCTTTAATGATAATTGACTGCTCTTTACCGGTCGCTTTATCTTTCGCAGACACGTTCAGGATACCGTTAGCATCGATGTCGAATGTTACTTCAACCTGTGGCATGCCACGGGGTGCTGGCGGAATATCGGCCAGGTCAAAACGACCCAGTGATTTATTGCCTGAAGCCTGCTTACGCTCACCCTGTACTACGTGAATGGTTACAGCAGTCTGGTTGTCTTCCGCCGTAGAGAACACCTGAGACTTCTTAGTTGGGATAGTCGTGTTCTTCTCGATCACTGGTGTAGCAACCCCCCCCATAGTCTCGATACCCAAGCTCAGTGGGGTAACGTCCAGCAGCAATACGTCTTTAACATCACCGGCCAGAACCGCAGCTTGGATAGATGCGCCAATCGCAACCGCTTCATCAGGGTTAACATCTTTACGTGCTTCTTTACCGAAGAATTCTGTTACTTTCTTCTGTACCAGAGGCATACGGGTCTGACCACCTACCAAAATCACTTCATCGATATCAGCAGCAGACAGATCAGCATCTTTCAATGCCATACGGCAAGGTTCCAGAGAACGATCAACCAACGCTTCAACGAGGGATTCCATTTTTGCACGGCTGATCTTAACATTCAGGTGTTTAGGACCCGTTGCATCAGCAGTGATGTAAGGCAGGTTAACATCAGTGCTCTGTGCAGATGACAGTTCAACTTTGGCTTTCTCAGCACCTTCTTTCAAACGCTGCAGTGCCAGTGGATCACTGTGCAGATCGATACCAGATTCTTTCTTAAACTCAGCCGCCAGATATTCAATCAGACGTGAGTCGAAATCTTCACCACCCAAGAAAGTGTCACCGTTAGTCGCCAACACTTCAAACTGGTGCTCGCCATCAACTTCTGCAATTTCGATAATAGAGATATCGAATGTACCACCACCCAAGTCGTATACAGCGATCGTTTTATCGCCTTTAGATTTGTCCATACCGTAAGCCAGTGCAGCAGCAGTTGGTTCGTTGATGATACGTTTAACATTCAGACCCGCAATTTTACCGGCATCTTTAGTTGCCTGACGCTGAGAATCATTGAAGTAAGCTGGAACGGTAATAACCGCTTCAGTCACCTCTTCACCCAAGTAATCTTCAGCAGTTTTCTTCATCTTCTTCAGAATTTCTGCAGATACCTGTGGTGCAGCCATTTTCTTATCGTTTACTTGAACCCAAGCATCGCCGTTGTCAGCTTCGATAATTTTGTATGGCACCATTTTAATATCTTTCTGTACTACATCGTCTTTAAAACGACGACCGATCAAACGCTTGATCGCGTACAGTGTATTGTTCGGGTTAGTCACAGCCTGACGTTTAGCCGGCTGACCTACCAGAATTTCACCATCATCCGCATAAGCAATGATAGACGGGGTGGTGCGTTCACCCTCTGCGTTTTCGATAACCCGTGGCTTATCACCGTCCAATACTGCGACGCATGAGTTTGTAGTACCCAGGTCAATACCAATAATTCTACCCATCTCAATCACTCCAATCATTCTGTGCCCGATCTAGCGGGCAAATTCTTTTTTCTTGCTAGCTATATTGGTGCATATTTATCAGTTTCAAGGCCTGACTTATTCAGCACCTTTAGAAACAATCACCATCGCTGGACGAATCAAGCGGTCATTCAAGGTATAGCCCTTCTGCATTACCGCCATCACATGGTTAGCCGGCACATCGGGGTTCGGTACCATTGACATTGCCTGATGTAATTCAGGATTAAACGCTTCACCCACTGGGTTATGCTGTTCCACCTTAAATTTACCCAAACCAGTGATAAACATATTCAGCGTCATCTCAACCCCTTCACGCAGGGCGACAACCGCTTCATCATCACTATTAGATGCTTCAATTGCCCGTTCCAAGCTGTCCACGACCGGCAGCAGCTCATTGGCAAATTTGTCCAGCGCAAACTTATGCGCTTTCTCAACATCCATCTCGGCCCGACGACGCACGTTCTGCATCTCGGCTAAGGTCCGGAGTTCCTGTTCTTTCAGTTCGGAAATCTGATCCTGAGCCTGCGCCAATTGAAGCTGCAATGCGTCCACATCAACCTCGGCTGCGGTAGCGCCTTCAGCGGCGGGCTCAACGGTTTCGTCAGCGGCTGCGGTTGCATCAACCGCATCCGTTACTGTGTCCGGCTGCTGCTCGTCAACCTGAGTCTTATCTTCGCCTGCCATCACTTTCTCCAACCATCTGATATGTGAATTTTCTGTTGAGCTTTATATGGGGCTAAGCCAACAGGATTCAAGTGGTTATTTTTGATTTTTTTATGCAAAGGAGTAGTTATTGATTGCGCTAGGGTAATTATTGGCTTATATATTAACTACTGTATAAAAACACAGGCTTGAGGCCATGCTGACTCAACTCAATATTCGCAATTACGCCATCGTTGAACAACTCGACCTAGAACTAGACAAGGGTATGACCGTGGTTAGCGGTGAAACCGGTGCCGGTAAATCGATCATGCTCGACGCACTCGGCCTTACCCTTGGTGATCGCGCCGATATGGGCTCAGTGCGCAAAGGCGCGGAACGGGCTGAAATTATCGCTAGCTTCGATATAACCGATATCCCCACGGCTAAACAGTGGCTAAAAAGCCAAGAGCTAGACGATAGCGAGTGCATACTTCGCCGGGTGATCACCAGCGAAGGGCGTTCTCGTAGCTATATTAACGGCAGCCCCTGCCCTATTAATAAGGTCCGTGAACTCGGTGAACATTTGATCGAAATTCACGGCCAGCATGAACATCAGCGACTACTAAAGAAAGATCATCACCGGCACCTTCTCGATGCGTACTCCGGCAAAGGCGAACTGGCCTGCAAAACCCGTACATTATTTCGTCACTGGCACAGCCTGAATCATCGCCTACATCAGTTATCGGCTCAGAATGAAGAGCAAACCGCTCGCTTACAGCTATTAAGCTACCAAGCCGAAGAACTAGAGCAACTGGCCCTCGATGAGGGTGAATATGAGAAGTTGGTTGAAGAGCAAAGCACCCTAGCCAATGCTGAAGATATTCTCCATTCAGGTCAGCAAATACTCTTGCTCACCAGCGACGGCGAAGAAGTAAGCTGCCTAAGTCTACTAAATCAGTGTCAAAACCTACTTAGCAAGATGAAAGGCACCTCCCCTTCGGTGACACAAACCATCGAAATGCTTAGCAGCGCACAGATACAGATAGAAGAAGCGTCGCAGGAGATCAGTCACTATATGGACCGGGTTGAGCTTAACCCAACCCGTCAAGCCGACGTCGAAGAACGCCTCGGCACCATCTTTGATTTAGCGCGCAAACATCGTATCCCGCCCGAGCAACTACCGCAGTTCCAACAAGACATTCAACAAGAACTAGAAAGCCTCAGCATGTCAGACCAAGCCTTAGAGGCACTGCATCAAGAAACCGAACAGGCGCGTCAGGCATTTCTAAGCAGCGCCAAGCAGCTCAGTAAAACTCGTCACAAAGCCGCATCGAGCCTCAAAAATGAAGTCAATAAGCAGCTACATAGCCTAGGTATGACCGCTGCCGAGTTAAGCTTGTCGCTGACCCCTTATGCCAAAGACCAACTTAATGCCCACGGCCTCGAAGAGGTCGAGTTTCTGATCACCACCAACGCCGGTCAACCGCCTCGCCCACTAAACAAAATAGCCTCTGGTGGTGAATTATCACGCATTTCACTGGCGATTCAGGTGATTACAGCTCAGTCCTCTAGCACACCAACGCTAATCTTCGACGAAGTTGATGTCGGTATCGGCGGTGCCATTGCTGAAGTTGTCGGACGCTTGCTCAGACAGTTAGGCGAAAATAATCAGATTCTGGTGGTCACTCACCAGCCTCAGGTCGCATCTCAGGGGCATCAGCACCTATTCGTTAGCAAGAAAACCGTTAAAAACAAAACCATTACCCATATCGACCCACTCAGCATCGATCAACGGATCGGTGAAGTGGCCCGGATGCTGGGCGGTATTGATGTCACCGAAACATCACGGGATCATGCCCGCGAGATGCTCGGCCTCGAAATAGCGCGGTGCCATTAATAGCCTTATGGCTAAACTCAACACCAAAAAAAACCGGCGATGCCGGTTTTTTTAAGGTTTTGTTATTCTTACTTTTTAAGATTACTTCGGTTCACAACCATCGGCACACTCACCATATAGGTACAGTGTACGATCAGTGATTTTAAATCCCAATTCACGAGCAACTTCATCCTGACGCTCTTTCAGCCGACGATCGCTAAATTCCCGCACCTTACCGCACTTCACACAGACGATATGGTCATGCTGCTCATCCTGAGTCAGCTCAAATACGGAATGTCCTCCCTCAAAGTGATGGCGGGACACCAGCCCGGCGCCTTCAAACTGAGTGAGTACACGATACACGGTGGCCAGCCCAACATCCTCGTTATGTTCCAGCAGAAGCTTATAAATATCTTCAGCACTGAAATGATCACCTTCACCAGCCTTCTCAAGAATCTGATAAATTTTTACCCGCGGCAGGGTAACCTTCAATCCTGCGTTACGTAATTCCTGATTTTCAAGTCCCATAATCTTTCTCTATGATGTTTATCTAAACGAATGTTAGACTTGCGTTCTCAATTATCTGATTTTATACGCGAAAGTGGAAGTCATTTACTAATGCAAAAAATTCTTATTAGCGTTATCACTGCTATTTTACTAACCGGGTGCTCTGAATTTCCTGGTGTTTACAAGATCGATATTCCACAGGGTAATGTGGTCACTCAGGAAATGGTCGATACACTTCGGCCCGGAATGACTCAAAACCAAGTTCGTTACGTGCTAGGCACCCCGCTGATTACCGATAGTTTCAACAGCAACCGTTGGGATTACATCTACCGTAATCAGTCTGGCGAAACCGGCATCATCACACAACAGACACTAACAGTCTTGTTTGACGAAAGCGGTAAACTCTCTGGCCTCGCTGGCGATTTCCGCCCTGGTGCTACGCCTCAGCAGTAACTCCATTCTGACTATCAAAGCCAACACAGGACAACCTCCCGTGTTGGCTTTTGTCGTTTCAGTTTAGCACTAGCCTTGCCGTTCTGCTTTCGCTTTAGCCGCACGGCGGGCGCGTACCTCTTTTGGGTCAGCAATCAACGGACGATAGATCTCCACGCGCTGATCAGGCTTGAGAATATAATTCTTTGGGTCAGCAATGGCCTTACCAAAAATTCCCATAGGATCATGTTCAATATCAATCTGCGGAAAAATCTCGGCAATGCGCGATTGCGCCACCGCGTCATAAGCTGAACACCCTTCTTCCACCTGCAATGAAACAATCTTCTGCTCATTCGGCAAGGCGAATGCCACCTCAACATTTATCATGCCTGTCACCTTCGACTATTCTCTACTCAATGTTTAGCCATACACCTGATCAGCACGGCTAACAAAGGCCTCAACCATGGTCACTGCCATCTGGTTAAAGACTTTACTCATGGCCAGGTTGGCCAGTCTGCCTGAAAAATCAAACTGCATACTCAAGCTCACCTTACAGGCTTCATCACTCAACGCTTTAAACGTCCACTCGCCGGTAAGACTCGAAAAGGGCCCCTCAACCAACGCAATACGAATAACGTTAGGACGCTCCATCTCATTACGGGTGGTGAAGCTGTACTTAAGACCCGCCTTCGCCACCCGCAGCGTTGCCTGCATGGTCGTATCAGTAGACTCAATTAAGGTACTACCGGAACACCAAGGTAAGAACTCGGGATAACGCTCCACGTCATTAACGAGATCGAACATCTGTTCTGCCGTATGGAGCACCAATGCGCTCCGGTCTACCTGTGTCATGCTATGAACCTAGTTTGTCGATCAGGTTGAAAATAAAGATCACCGCCACCGCGAGTGGTGCCACATAACGGATCATAACAGACCAAGCCCGATAAACGCCCGGCGACGCAATCGCCAACTCATCTTGTTTAATACGCTGAGTCAAAACCCAACCGACAAAGAGGGCCACAAACAAGCCACCGAACGGAAGGAAGACATTCGCGGTAATGAAATCAAGGAAGTCGAAAATATTCATCCCCAAGAGGGAGATATCGCTGCCAAAGTTAAATGAGCTCAACGCCCCAATACCTAACAGCCATACGATTAGACCCAACATAATACAAACCGGCCCACGCTTCAGGCCGAACCGCTCGACCATCCAGGCAACACCCGGCTCCATCAGCGATATTGCCGAGGTCCAAGCCGCTAACGCAACCAGTACAAAGAAGAGAAAGCCAAATACCTGACCGCCCGGCATATGACCAAACGCCACCGGCAGAGTAATAAACATCAACCCTGGGCCTGCTGCCGGATCCAACGAATTAGCAAAAACAATCGGGAAAATCGCCATCCCTGCAACCAATGCCACCACTGTATCCAGAGCAGCAATCGTCAACACTGTGCTGCCGATAGAGGCACTCTTCGGCATATATGAGCCATACGCCATAATCGAACCCATCCCCAACGACAGGGTAAAGAACGAATGGCCTAAAGCCACCAATACCGCATTCCATGATAATTCAGAGGGATCGAAATGAAATAGGAAATCCAGCCCTTCACCAAAGGAACCAGACGACATCGAATAGCCCAACAGTAACAACAACAGCACAAACAGTGCCGGCATCATGATCTTAGTGGCCCGCTCGAGGCCCTTATTAACGCCGCCCAGTAAGACCGACATCACGAGCACCACAAACACCGTATGCCAGATTAATAACGCCTGCGGATCGGCCAACAACTCATTAAACACTTTACCGGCCTGATCACTGCCGATCTCCAGAAAATCACCGTTAGCCATCGCTGCAACATAAGCCAACACCCAACCGGCGACCACAGAATAAAACGAAAAGATCAAAAAACCCGCCAGCGCACCAACCCAGCCGACTAAAGCCCATTTCGGTGAGTGATTTGCTTCCATCGCCACTTCGCGCATCGAATTGATCGGGCTTTGACGGCCACGGCGCCCCACCAGCACCTCTGCCATCATGATGGGCACACCGACCGCTAAAATACATACGAGGTAGACCAACACAAACGCACCGCCACCATTCTGACCTGCGATATAAGGAAACTTCCAGATATTACCCAAGCCAACAGCTGAACCGGTCGCAGCCATTATAAAGACCCAGCGACTGGCCCACGAACCATGAATATTTTGACGATCTTTCATGTAAATCTCTTCAAGTAGACGGATATTTCAAACAACGAATAGAAAGCACTCACTCAAAGCACTAAATAGCCCGGCATTGTCCATATTTTGGCCACCTAATTCAATGATTCACATTAACCGCTGCCAAAAAAGCCCTTTTATCAACACCAGGTAAACAACAACGCCTCTTGTCGCTCAATTCTCTTTCCTTGAACTGTAACGCTCTATATAATCCCGCTCCATGGCAAAGAAGAAAGCAAAAACCAGTGGCAATACCATCTGCCAGAACAAGAAAGCCCGACACGAGTATGCAATTGATACTAAGTTCGAGGCTGGACTGTCTCTCACCGGATGGGAAGTAAAAAGCCTCCGCGAAGGTCGCGGCCAGCTTGTAGACTCATATGTAGTTCTACATAACGGCGAAGCGTGGCTCGTTGGCGCCCATTTTACACCACTTAAAACTGCAGCAGCCCATGTTGTTGCTGAACCTACTCGACAGCGTAAACTGCTGCTGCATCGGCGTGAGATTGATCGCCTAATCGGCGCAGTTCAAGCGAAAGGCTTCACCTGTGTCGCACTCGCCCTTTACTGGAAGAACGACCGGGTAAAATGTGAAATCGCATTGGCCAAGGGTAAGAAGCAGCACGACAAACGGGATTCTGAAAAAGAGCGTGACTGGAACCGTCAGAAGCAACGCGTACTGGCGGCAAAATAACGTTTTATTGCGGTAAAGCTATACTCTTGCTGTAAACCGGCTATAATGCCGGCCCGTCTTACATAATTATCTAACGATGTTGCTGCAATAGAACTCTTAAGATAATGTGTGGTCGGAAATACTATGGGGGTGACTTGGCTTCGACGCCGATTGCGAACCCTTTGGTGCATGTCGTGAGTGTAGTGAATCACGTAAATCAATTACTACACAGTTATAGTTGCAAACGACGATAACTACGCTCTAGCAGCTTAAGTCTGCTTGCGCTGCTCCTTCAGGTGTCTATAACTAGAGGATTTTGCAGTGTCATTCGAGATAGAATCGCCCGGAAGCTTTGTCTCAAGACGAAGGGTTAAAACTAAAGAGGCTCGCCCTAAACGCCCTGACCTTCGGGCCGTGCTGGGTTAACTGAGTAGAAGTGTCTAAACATGTAGATCTAGAGGCAGAGGATTGGCGGACGCGGGTTCGAAACCCGCCACCTCCACCATACGCTTATAAGTCTTTGTTTTATAAAGAAACAAAGACTTACTAAAGGCTTCGAGTGGCACAATGGACGATTCCGTGTGCCACTCGAGGCTTTTTTTATGTCTGCACATACACCACATCTTTTTCGTCGTCCGTCCGGTATTTACTACATTCGGCTGACAATACCCAAACCCGTGCTCACCAAGTTCACACGGAGCTCGCGGGATATCCGCCTTTCACTCAAAACGACTGACAAAGCAGAAGCTTCCACCCTATCCTGCTTATTGAGATACCAGTTCCCTCAGATACTTGACTGTATCAACAAGGACAGTTTTACTAACACAGCGATCAACATTACGCAGTTTGTAACGCTAAAGTTCAAAGAACTCATTCTCAAGTATCACGTTAAGGACAAGGATATGTCAGACGAGCTATCTAACCTCATCCTCCCCGACATTGAAGCTGCAGCAACAGCCTCACAGCGAGAGACGGTGGAAGAAACGCGCGAAAACACCGTCACTGTGACGACTTATAGCGAAAAACGCCGCCACGTAGCCCCGAGTAATGAGATCGTTATTGAAGTTAACGGTAACCCTGTCACCATCAATCACCCCGGCAATCCTGACTTAGAGCTCGAACAAGCCACCAAAATACTCCAGCAATTCGGCGGCGGTGGTGGCAATGGACCGGATAATCAGGACACTGAATATCCGGTCCGCTTTGTATTCGATGTCTACATCAAAAATAAAGTGCGTACCAATCTCAAAGCAAACGCCCAAACACAGAAAGAACACATCCAAATGCTCGAAACATGCGTCGAGCTATTAGGCCCAGAGACTAATTATTACACCCTGACGTTTGATGATGCTGAAGAGCTCAGAGACAAGCTCTTAACCTTGAAAGACGGTCGCGCAAAAAACTCAGCAACGGCGTCAACCATTCATCCATCGCGGGCGAAAAAAATACTCGACCGGTTCAAACAACTGGCCAAATACGCGAAACGGAAAAAATATAACCCCGAAGACCTCGGAGAGGATCTTCAGATCATCTTCAAGCAAACCGAAAAGTTAGATGAAGATAAGGTCTACAGCGAAGAAGATCTGAAAAAGCTGTACGCAGGCTACCCATACTCTCAAGTAACGCTCGACCGCGCGAGAAACCTATTTGATTATCACTTTTGGCTTATTCCTGTACTGATGTACACCGGTGCACGCTTAAATGAGATCTGCCAGCTAAAGGTCCGCGATATCAAGCAAGAGATCCAAAAGACCAAGAAAGACTCACAGGAAGCCCTAGCCCCTATCCATTACATACACATCAAGAACGAGTTTGACGAGCAAGGCAATAAAACCCAATCAGTAAAAACCGACTCATCAAGGCGTAAAGTTCCGATTCACAAAACCCTTATTAAACTGGGATTCCTAGACTTTGTAGCACAACGAAAACAACAAGTTGGGCCAGCAGAGCAATTGTTTGAGGGCCTGTATTACAGCACAAAAAATAAGTGGGCGAAGAAAGCCAGCGACTGGTTTAACGGCAACGGTAAAATGAAGTCTTACCGTGAAGAGTGCAACATAGCCAACCCTAAGCAGAAGAACCTACATACGTTCCGTCATACATTCATTGGCGCGATGACCGACTCCATCGGCGTTGAAGTCGCCTTGATTTCTCGCATCGTAGGCCATGAACTCAGCCAACAAACCGCCAAGTATGGGCGCAAACAAGTCTCGTTAGAGCGTTTAAAATCCGAAATCGACCAGCTTGATTATGATATCGATCTATCGCATTTGGATTACAAAGCGTTCCTTGCTTATAAGATGAGGAAGGGTAAATAAAAACGACATCCATAAATAAGACGGATGTGGAATTTACCCCGACACGACAGCCCCATACTTAGCTCGCTAAAAACTGAGTATTGGACTTGTTCGTACCTTCCCTTTACTCTACCTCCCCTATTTTTATTAACAGGTAGAGTGAAGGCTTAGTCTTAAGGTTCATATTGAGCACAACTAGCGTTAAACAGATCATATGATCGCCTAGTCTAGCGGCCTTATTCCACAAACCTCATCCACCACACTGATACAATTTCATAAGGACTATCCATAATGGAAGTACGAAATAAGCACAACCGCCGCCTACGCAAAAAACTGTACCTAGGTGAATTTGCCGTTAATCTCTTTGAGATACATGTAAAGCTATCCACTAGCAAAGAGAGTGATCTAGACGCATTCATTGCTAGCTTTGTTGACCAACTTGAAAAGCAGGGACTGACCTACTTTGGTTATTCAGATCCTGATGGCATTCAGGGTCATGTACTCTCTCAACAGCGCTATGAGTCCCCAACAGAGAGCCAGAGACAAGCGTTATCTGAATGGTGTGGTACTTACCCTACTATTGAAAGTTACGAACTAGGCGAGTTGGTAGACATTAACCAAGCTTAACGTTCTGCCTTCTGCTGTATTAGAAGGCAAAGTTACCGACTAAGCGGCAGAATCTAAACCGCATCCCCGTAGAACAGCAAGAACCCTACAATGGGTGTCGAATTTTACGACCCCATTTTCAAAAGAATGACTCTTCCCGACTGATTAGCTGCACCTATTTCAACCAGGAACAGGCTGAGCGGTTAAGAGCAGATATTCTCTTTGGCGCTATACCACGAACGACGGCAACCAAATGGTTGCTCACAAATCCTGTGGATAACTGTGTGGGGACGCTCTGGACTTCTCTGTTATAACCTTGCTGCATAGTCGTTATAAGGGACTGGGTGAAATCCAACCAACACACTGAGACTCGACTCAATAGCCTCTGCTTTAGCATCTGTTAGAAAGGATTACCATCCCGAACCGACTCAGCAGAAATCTCAAGAGCGAAGGACTTTCGCAACTAAATACAAAATTCCAGCGTTAACGGTTGAGTATGTTGAACTTGGTTTGTCACTTCACTGGAGTCCAGAGCAGACCAGCGGTGTTGGGCATTTAATTGATATGCCAGTCAGTCACGAGTGGATCTACCGTTACATCGCTGCGAATAAAGCCGCTGGCGGAGTGCTTTACAAAGCGTTACGGCAAGGACATAAACGCTATCGACGAGGCGTGAATACCAAGCGTAATGTGATACCCGATCCACGTTCGATAGATGAGCGACCTGAGGTCGTCGAAAATAGAGAACGCTTTGGCGATTGGGAAGTCGATACAGTTCTGGGTAAGCAAGGAACTGGGGCACTTGTCACGCTGGCAGAACGTAAAAGCCGCATGTATCTCGTTCGAAAGGTAGCGGCTAAGCGAGCATCTGATGTGCGAGATGCAGTGATCGATATGCTTAAGCCTTATGCCGCATCGGTGCGAACAATCACTGCCGACAATGGTTCGGAATTTGTCGAGCATAAGGCAATAGCTAATGCGCTCAATATAGATTTTTACTTCACTCACCCTTATTCATCTTGGGAGCGAGGGTTGAATGAAAACTTCAACGGGTTATTGCGACAGTACATCCCAAAAGGCATCGATCTACATTTGGTGAGCGATGAGGATGTGCGACAAGCAGAGAAACGATTGAATTTAAGACCAAGAAAGTGCCTTGGGTTTAGGCAGCCAGAAGCCGTCTTTCGAGAGCTGCTTCAGGTTGCATAGTTGTGTCGCACTTCGGAGCTGAATTCGCGACTATCTCTCTACTAGAGCTAGAGCTCAGGTTTTCTTGATAAAGGAAGACGCTGTTCAATAGCAGCTCCGATCTCAAAAACGGTTTCATCGGTATAAGGGCGACCAATAATTTGAACACCTATAGGCAACCCCATATCACTCATTCCTGCAGGAACGCATAATACTGGGCATTGATTAAACATATTAAAAAGAGAAGTCATAGATGTTTCTGTATCCGTTAATTTTATTCCGTTCATATCCAGTTGAGAAAAAGGCCCATTTTCAGCTGGAATTTCTGGATTGGAAACCGTAGGAGTAAGAAAAGCATCATACTCAACAAACAATGGCCCCACATGTTTAAACCATAACTCTCCTGCTATAGACTGAGCTAACCTGTATCGCGCGGGAGTAACTGAACGAGCAGATTCAATTAGTTCTGGCATATACTGGCTCGTTATTTCTAAATGATTTTTGTAAACATCTTCGAATAAACATCTAACTAAAAAAACTTCACTCTCATGAGCTAATTGAGTAGCTTCTTTCGCCCAATTAACATCTATCATTTCGACGATTGCACCTGCTTCAGTTAACGCACCAATTACATTTAACATTTCCCTAATAACATTTTCATGAACCTGATAAAAACCCTGGTCCATAGAAAACGCCACCTTAAGTCCTCTTAAATTTCCAGATGGTAAGTCGATATTCTTTAGCTGCGGTAAAGAATTAGGATCTAGTGCATAAGGCCCAGACATTATATTTTGCATCAGAACAACATCCGCTATTGTTCGAGCCATTGGACCAACACTATTATAATTATGAAAGGATTCGGAGTAATGAGCAGGGTTTCGCCCAAAAGGTGGCTTATACCCGATCACACCACATTGTGATGCAGGATGACGTATCGAACCTGTACTATCAGTACCTATAGCTAAAGTAGTTGCTCCTGCCGCTAAAGCAGCAGCAGATCCACCTGACGAACCGCCTGGAGAAGCATCGAGCCTCCATGGATTTCTAGTCACTCCCCACATTTTTGAATGACAGCTGTAAAGCCAGCAAAATTCTGGGCATGTACTACGAGCAAAAAAATTAGCACCAGCATCAAGTAAACGTCCAACTGTAGGATCTGTTGCATCTGCTATTTTTTCAGCAAATAAATAAGAACCCGAGGTAGCGCGTATACCTTTTATCGGTACATTATCTTTTATTAATAATGGGATACCATCTAAGGCCTTTGCAGTACCTAACGAATACCGGCGCTCAGACTTTTTTGCCTCTTCACGAGCCTGATCGAAGAACATATCAGCAAAGGGATTAACAGTTTCTTTTATTGAATCCGATCTTTCGATCATCACATCAATTACGTCTAAAGGGGATAATTCTTGAGATTGATAATTTCTTAACAATTCAGAAGCTGAACTGAAGCAGATTTCAATACCCTGGGAGTCCATGAATCACCTATATTTATAATTTTTCTATTATTTTATTCTATAAAACTAGCATATACATTAGCGCCCCTATAGCTTAGGGGCTTTACCCTAACGGCCATTGAACACGCTACGCTCATTTATAAGGTTTTATAATTTCATTAACATGCTCGCAACTCAAGTCATCAAAAACCTCTTTTCTGCGACGGATAACATTGAAATATATGACACCATAGAGAAATACAACGGTAACACCAACCATTTCCATTTCTAATCCAAGGTAAGCATATGCGATGGTTAAACATGACATAATTATGATGTTCATTACAACATAATTTAATCGACCAAAGCGCTTAGTCGTAATATTTAGGCTATCAGTATAAAGACGAATCAAACTATCAAAGGTATTAATTACAAAAACAATACCTACAACAATCATTGCCGTATTCCAAAAAGGTGATATTTCGATGCTTCCTGCATGGAAGATATAAAGTACAGCAAACCATATTGATAGCGGGATAGAAGGAAATAAAACCATTAGAACAAACAGCATTTTGACAGTAGTTCTAGTTGCGAATTTTGACATAAACTGCCCAATCATTATGCTCCAAGCAAACCACCAGAGAAGATAAAACTCGTGATAATCGCTAAATGGAATAATGAATCTATAGATATTTTCTACATAGTCTGAGTAATGTGATAACGTACTCCCAAGGACAGCCACATCTCCACCAGAGTGAAACCATAACCCTACTGTCAATAAGAACAAACTCCACATTGAAGCTATTGATAGCCACTTCATGAAAATTAAATCAGACGCAGAATAGCAAGCAACCACAATCACTGTAGCAGTAATTACCAATGGTGCCCAATCAGGTACATCTGCGAGATAAATAGGTATCGAAGTCAATAAAACATACCCGCCATATGCACAAGTAGCCATAATAACCAAGTTATTAATAAATTTGACCCAGGGAATCTCGAACAATTTCAACTTTGGTTCTATAAAAAGAAAATAGAACGCTGTTAAAAAATAAAAGCTCCATATAATAAATCCCCAAAAACCAATTTCGATAGCTAAAGGGTGAGCAAAATCATAAATTGAATCACTTTCAAAAATAGGAAACTCTGTTAAAGGATAAGTTATTATTGCTATATCGAGACCTGAGCAGAAAAGTACTGCTACAAATGAAAACATCCCTAATGGATAACGTCCTTCAATTTTCTTATTTCCATAGAATATCAATATCAACACAGTAAGTGATATCGATAGCACAACTGTAATTGCGACTATGATCGTCATTAAACTGTCCACATTTCATCTCCTTATACGACACTCCGGCACATTACTATTCATTAATATGCCGTATTATTTTTTAAGATAGAAGGAACAATTAATGCCTTTGTATTATTCATAATAATTATTGTGAATAATTTTCGCCTCTTCTATTGCCATAAACATTAAAAGAGATCATCTACTTTGATACAAGTCGTTAACTGTAACCCGATAAGTTACAGTTAGTTACACCTAATTTTTTTTATTTTTTGCAAACTATGAGTAAGCGTCCAACAGTTCTAGGTAAGCAAGGAACTGGGGCACTCGTCACGCTGGCAGAACGTAAAAGCCGCATGTATGGTAGCGGCTAAGCGAGCAGCTATGTGCGAGATGCAGTGATCGATATGCTTACGCTTTATGCCGCGTAGGAACAATCACTGCCGACAACGGTTCGGAATTTGTCGAGCATAAGGCGATAACTGATGCGCTCAATATAGATTTTTACTTCGCTCACCTTTACTCATCGTGGGAGTGAGGGTTGAATGAAAACTTCAATGGGTTATTGCGACAGTACACCCCAAAAGGCATCGATCTACACTTTGTGTAGCGATGAGGATATGCGACAAGCAAAGAAACGATTGAATTTAAGACCAAGAAAGCGCCTTGGATATAGGCAGCCAGAAGCCGTCTTTCGAGAGTGACTTCAGGCTGCATAGTTGTGTCGCACTTCGGAGTTGATCAAGACCCTGTACATAGAATTCGCGCACTATCTCGACGGAGCCTGTAATTTAAATTGTGTATCTGCTTATAATTAAGCCAGTCATGGCTAAGGATAAGCAATATGGATAAGAAAGCTTTAGAAGCCTTCGCTCGCGAAGCCGCTAAGTCAATTA
>NZ_JBLWZV010000001.1:708830-748645 GCF_048266285.1 Amphritea sp. | reverse complement strand
GACGCATAATGCCTGCAGTGTACTTAGCGATATCCAGACCGGTTTTGAATTTGTTTTGTGCACGCATACGGGCAGCAGATTCAGGGTTGATAGCGTTCCAAGCTGAGCCGTAGGTCTCTTTGAGGGCTCCAACTGTTTCGATATCATTATTCAGAGTAGACATGGTGAATCCTTCTGTTAGTAGCTATATCAGATAACATTAAGTGGGTCTGGTGTATAGCGGTTTACATCCTGCGTCAGCAAATTGTCGAAGTGGCCGACGCCTTATAGAGAGCCCATCATGCTGGCTTTAAGACAAGTGGTCAAAGGATTTTTGTGCGCAGCAGCAAAGCTGTAGCTTTACTACATTAACAGCGACTTAGGTGTTGTAGTTAAACTACATGGGTGCTGACTTGCTGCGATGCAGCAGGGGCAAGCACCATAAGGGGTTGAGTCGATATAGTCTAAAGTCTAGCGACTTTGGTACTGGGGGAATTTTAGTCTTTTTACACTCACTATTGGTTATAAAAATATATTTTATATATAGCTAATTAATATAAGTGTGACCTCACTACAACGCCGTGTAAAATTCGATAAAACGCGCGTTGGCGAGGTAGATAGAGCCGATGGGATAATTTAACTGTTTGTTAACACAGAAAAAGACGTGCTTAAGGTCTTTTCCTGTGTATCCCATTAAGGCGATTATGGTTGTGGCTACTCGGTATACAGGGAGCCTTGGTTATACAGGTCGGCTAATAACTGTAACTGTTGATCACTCCATTCACCTTGGTTAATCACAATGGCAGGGGTTTGGCAGAGACTGTTGGCTAAGGTGCAACAAGTACCGGACACTTTGAAACAGTTACCGTCGGCATATAGCTGTACCTGATCGTCATTAATGACACTGTAGGAGAAGCGGCTACCTTCATTACGAATAAAACATAGATCGCCTGTTTGTAAGGCGTCTCTGATCTCATCAATGGTGGCGGGCTGCTCAGGGCTTTGATCCAGCTCAGGATATTTAGGGTCGGTAACAAATTTTCCCAGCCACTCACCTAGACGAGCATCATCCTGCAAATAATCCGTAAAGATTGTTCGGATTTTATCTAATGCTTCGGGGCGGATCTCGCCGGGGTTATCTTGCAAGCTAAGATCAGGATCGGTATAGCGTGATTCCGAGGTTAAGGTCTCACCGATAAAATCAGTGAAGTTACGCATAATTTCAGCATGGGAAGGCGCTCTAAAACCAACCGAATAGGTCATGCAGTCATCGGATTCGCCGATGCCGTTATGGCCAACCTGAGGTGGAATGTAGAGCATATCACCGGGTTCTAATACCCAATTATATTCAGGATCCCAGTCGGTCATGATCATCACCGGAGTATTGGGTCGCCGGGCTGAGTTCTGATCAAAAAAACCGCCAACTTCCCAGCGACGCTGGCCTTGGGTCTGAATCAGGAACACATCGTAGTTATCGTAATGAGGTCCAACACCGCCGCCTTGGCTAGCAAAGCTGACCATGAGGTCATCGTAACGCCAGTTAGGAATAAAACGGAACTGCTCAACAATCTCACTGGCCTCAGGCACCCAGTGATCGACTGCTTGTACCAGCAGAGTCCAATGGCTTTCGGGCAGGGCAGCAAAGGTTTCATCATCAAAGGGACCGTGCTTGATCTCCCAGTCATTATTATCTGGGCTTTGAATCACTAAACGGGATTCAACATCATCTTCCAGAGAGAGGCCTGCCAGTTCGTCGGCACCCACCGGAGCATCAAAATCCGGGAAGGCGTTACGTACCAGGAGTGGCTTTTTCTGCCAGTAATCCCGTAGAAATTCTTCGATGGAGATATCGCCAAAGGGTGAATCGCTCATTGGTCAGATCCTTTATCCTGTTGCTTGTCGGATGTTTTGTCCGCGCTTAGGTTTGCCACGGTTTCGTCGATAGAAGAGAGAATCCCGCGTAACATATTCAGTTCGGTACGTTCCGGCCGGGAACGATTAAAGAAACGGCGTAATTTATCCAACACCTTGCCCTGATGCTGCGGGATGATGAAGCGGGTTTTATGCAGGGCGCTTTCTAAATGGGTATAGAACCGCTCCATATCTTCGGTCAGCGGATAGGGCTCTTCCTGAGGGATAAAATCATGCTTCAGGTGAGCCTGCCAGATTTCATAACACACGAGTTGAATAGCCGCTGAGACATTCAGTACGGGGTAGTCAGGATTGGCCGGAATGTAGACATGGTAGTTACATTTCTGCAGTTCGGCATTGTGCAGCCCCATGGTTTCGCGGCCAAAAATAATAGCGACCTTTCCCTGTTGAGCTTCCCCAACTACTTTTCGAGCGCAGTCATGGGCATCGAAAATAGGTAGATCAAAGGTACGGTTGCGGGCGCTGGTGCCAATCACGAGTTGGCAATCGGCGATCGCTTCATCAAGGGTGTCAACCACGACCGCACTGTCGAGCAGATCTTTCGCCCCGGCGGCACGGGCATCGGCTTCTTCATCTGGGTAGATGCGCGGTTCCACCAGATAGAGTTGGCTTAGCCCCATGTTTTTCATCGCTCTAGCGGCGGCGCCAATGTTACCCGGATGAAAGGTGTTGATCAGTACGATACGTATATTGTTGAGCATAGAGTCTTCGTTGTTCATGTCAGGCGCTTAATCTTAATGTGTTACCGGCTGACGGTTATTGTTTCAGGTCAGGATTGTTGTCTATCTAAAGCGCTTTAGGCCATTTTTAGTTGGCTGATAAACTGCTTAATATCCCAGATAAAGCGCTCTCGATGCCATAGTTGTGGCGAGTGATCGGCTTTTTCATAAATGTGCAGTTCTGCTTGGGGAGTATGATCCCTGACATATTCAGCAACCGGCTTGGCATAGAACTGGCTCTCGTCACCATAAATTAACAGGGCGGGGACACTGATCTGTGGCAGTACGTCGCGGTAGTCGGCGGCGGTCAAACTTTCCCAGCACTGTACTAAGGGTTCTGCCTCTAAGCGCTGTAGATGCTCGCGCATCTGCTGAAAGCCACGAGAATTACGGCTGTAATTTTCATATGATTTTTGATTGTAGCCATTAGCCACCAGCTGTAGTAGCCCTTCGGCGAAATCTTCCCGTAACAGTTTAATCAATTGTTGATTGGCATGGGCATCAAAATGGCCATAGATGCCATTTACCCAGTGCGCATCGGTAACCAGTTTAGGGGACTGATCAATAATGCCGATACCGGCCAAACGGTCACAGCCAAAATCGCGAATATATTGCCATAGGGTCAGAGCCCCCATCGAGTGGCCAACGAGCGTTAGGTTCTGTAGATCATGGTGCTCGATGAGCTGCTGTAGATCAGCCGCCATGGTTTGTACATCGGTAGCTGTACCCGCCGGCAGGTGATGACCACCGTGTCCACGGGCATCCCAACAGATAACATCATGGTCATCGGCCAGTTCGGCGGCAAAGGGCAGCCAGTCTTTGGCGCTAGCACTCCAGCCATGCAGAAACAGCACAGGGCTGCCTTTTCCTAACCGGAGGTAATGGATTTCAGTGCCATCTTTAGCTATTATTTTTTCCATAAATCAACCAGTTAAAGAACTTAGTTAGAGTGATTAGTTAGCAATTAGTAATACCAAGCAATAAAAAAGCAGAGCGTTAGCTCTGCTTTTTTAGTCATCGTCAGTGCTGTGCTTAGATCGCTTTAGCTTGATCTACCGCGTTGCCGATATAGCTATGAGGCGTTAATTGCTTCAGCTCATCTTTCGCCGCTTGAGGCATATCAAGAGTATCAACAAAAGCCAAGATAGTGGCTTTATTCATATCTTGACCACGGGTCAGGGCCTTGAGTTTTTCGTACGGCTCTTCAATGCCGTAACGACGCATCACGGTTTGAATCGGTTCAGCTAAGACTTCCCAGCTATTTTCCAGGTCGGAATCTAAGCGTGTTGGGTTAAGTTCTAGTTTGCTGATGCCTTTCAGGCTCGATTGGTAAGCGATCAAGCTGTAACCGAAGCCAACACCCATGTTACGTAACACGGTGGAGTCGGTTAGGTCACGCTGCCAGCGAGAGACTGGCAGTTTAGCGGCCAGATGCTGCATCACCGCGTTAGCGATACCCAGATTACCTTCAGAGTTTTCGAAGTCGATGGGGTTAACTTTGTGCGGCATAGTTGAAGAACCGACTTCGCCCGCAATGGTTTTCTGCTTAAAGTAGCCCAGAGAGATATAGCCCCAAACATCGCGATCGAAATCGATGATGATGGTGTTGAAGCGACACACTGCATCGAATAGCTCAGCAATATAGTCGTGTGGCTCAATCTGTGTGGTGTAAGGGTTAAATGTCAGCCCTAAGCTTTCCACAAATGTCTGTGCGTTCTCGGCCCAATCGATATCAGCATAGGCGGAGAGGTGCGCGTTATAGTTACCCACGGCACCATTGATCTTGCCCAGCAGCTCAACTTTTTCCAGTTGATTGATCTGTCGTTGTAACCGGTAAGCCACGTTGGCCATCTCTTTACCAACGGTGGTCGGTGAAGCGGTCTGGCCATGGGTGCGTGATAACATCGGTTGGGTAGCATAGGTGCGGCCCAGTTGAGCAATCTCGTCGCTGACCTGCTGCATGATTGGCAGCATCACATCCAAGCCCTGCTTGAGCATCAAGCCGTGGGATAGGTTATTAATATCTTCAGAGGTGCAGGCAAAGTGAACAAACTCACTGACGGCGGCCAGTTCTGCGTTATCTGCAATCGACTCTTTAATCAGGTATTCAACCGCTTTAACATCGTGGTTGGTGGTGCGCTCAATCTCTTTTACGCGGTTAGCCTGTGCTTCGCTAAAGTTATCAACCAGCGCATCAAGCACTGCGTTAGCGGCTTCGCTGAGTGGTGGAACTTCGGTGATTTGCGGGTGTGCGGCAAGCTTCTGCAACCAGCGAACTTCAACCGTTACACGGGCGCGAATCAGACCGAACTCGCTGAAGACCGGGCGTAGATCAGCGGTTTTGCTACCGTAACGACCATCAATTGGGGAGATCGCAGAAAGAGACGTAAGATCCATATCGAGTAAATACCTGACTGGGTTAAATTTTGAGCGCGGATTATAGCTAAAATAGGGCCGTAGGGAAAATCTGGCGGCCATTTATTTGTCGCCGATTAATGATGCCCCATGATCTGTTTGACCGATGGGCGCAATCGCGATTTAAAAAACAATAGATGCCAGCGCTTACCACCCACTTGACGCCATAGCATTGCCGCGCGAATGCCTGCTAATAAGAGGGCGCGGATTTTGGCCGCATTCTCGGCATTTTGCAGATGGCGGGGTTCACCCGTTACCTGAATGCGAAAGCTAAAGGTGCTCAGCGTATCCTGATAGAGACTGGCGAGGTTGGCGATGACGGTCGGGTGGGTGAACGCCGCAGGATTATCTTTCAAGTCGGTGCCTTCTTCGGCGAAGTAGCGAGCTTGTTGGATAATTTTATCGATCCGTTCACCAATATTTTGCAGTAAATCCGGGCGTTTATTGAGTTTGCGTTCGAGATGGATAATGCTTAGCCCATAGCGGATGACGTCTTGGTTTTGTTCCGCTTTACTTTTATCGAGCAGCTCATTCAGCCCCCTAAAACCCTGGCTTAGATTGATCGGTAGATCATGTACGCCACCATAAATTTCTTCGGTGGTGTCAGGGCTGGTGACGAAAAGACTCGCCAATGAGGTTTCGAAGCTATTTTGCGGCACCATCCCCCGGGTTGCGATTTGTTCTACCAAGCTGGCCGCCTGAAACAGGCCTGCCAGCGCGATGGCTTGTTGATCTTCTGCTCTGGACATATAGCTGATCAGTCTCCTTACGCTTTTCCGGTCGTTTCGATGACGCCGCCACCTAGGCAGACTTCGTCACAGTAAATGACGACAGACTGGCCGGGGGTGACCGCGCGTTGGGGTTGTTCAAATTCGATGCGATAGCCCTCGCCATCGGCAAAAATGGTGCAGGCTTGATCCGACTGGCGGTAGCGTACCTTAGCACGGCAGTTAAGCGGTAGGGCGGGTTTCTCTCCATTAATCCAGAAGATATCGCTGGCCGTTAGCCAATGGCTAAATAACAGCTCATGTTGCTGTCCCTGAACCGCTACCAAAACATTGCGCTCGAGATCTTTTTCGGCGACAAACCACGGCTCTTCTGGGTAGTTTTTTAAGCCGCCGATGCCAAGTCCTTGGCGCTGCCCAATGGTGTGATACATCAAGCCCTGATGTTCACCAATGACATCGCCCTCGGGGGTTTCTATTTTACCGGGCTGAGCGGGCAGGTACTGCTTAAGAAAATCGGTAAAACGACGTTCACCGATAAAGCAGATACCGGTGCTGTCTTTTTTGTTATGAGTAATCAGGTCGTGCTGTTCGGCCAGTCGGCGGACTTCTGGTTTTTCCAGTTCGCCAACGGGGAAGAGGGTTTGTGCTAGTTCTTCAGCGCCGACTTGATGCAGAAAATAGCTTTGATCTTTGTTGTTATCGAGCCCTTTGAGTAGTGTCGCTTTGCCATTGGCTTCGCCTCGACGGACATAGTGTCCGGTGGCGATTTTATCGGCCCCGAGCATTTTGGCGTATTCTAAAAAGGCTTTGAATTTTATTTCTCGGTTGCAGAGGATATCCGGGTTGGGTGTGCGGCCCGCTTTATACTCTTCGAGGAAGTGCTCAAAGACATTATCCCAATACTCGGCGGCAAAATTAGCGGTGTGTAGCTTGATATTGAGCTTATCACTCACTGCCTGCGCATCGGCGAGGTCGTCCATTGCGGTACAGTAATCGGTACCGTCATCCTCATCCCAGTTTTTCATAAACAGGCCTTCCACCTGATACCCCTGTTGCTGCAGCAACAGTGCTGAAACGGATGAGTCCACACCGCCGGACATACCGACAATGACTTTGGTGGCTGCAGGGGCTGCAGAGGTTATGTTGGCTGAGTCTGACATGGGAACTGTATATGACCTTCAAGGATGATTAAGTGTATATGCGACCAGAGTCGCAGATTTCAATGCTTTAGTGATGATCAGGTTCGACGATCAGCGATAATGGAAAACGTTTGCCGGCAAGGTAATCATCGATACATCGGGTGACCATCGGGCTGCGAAGTCGCGCTTGTTGTGCTTCCAGTTCCGCACGGCTGAGCCACAGGGCCCGGATAATACCAGTATCCAGTGGCAGAGTCGGCTCGTGCCGGTCGGCCTGCGCAACAAAACAGTAACGATGATAGGTGATGCCATTGGCGGGGGCGGTATAAACATACACGCCTACCAGTGCTGTCGGCGTGACATGCCAAGCGGTTTCTTCTAGGGTTTCGCGGATGGCGGCATCGATAAAGCGCTCATTCGCTTCGATATGGCCGGCTGGCTGATTAATGACCCGCTGGCCCCGTGAGACGGATTCCTCTTCTACGCAGAGAAATTTGCCATCCTGCTCAATAATGGTTGCCACGGTGGCATGGGGTGTCCAACGCATTTCTCATCCCGTATATTAAGGGCAGATTATCGGCCCGTTGTGTTAACTGGCTGCGTCTTAGGCGCAGCAGACTCTGGCGGGCAACCTTACCATTTTTGACTGCTTTTGGCTGTATTTTGGAGTGACGATTGTTGAAAGATATTGTTTCGGTTCAAACTGAAGATTTTTCAGTTACAAAGTTATCCCAGCAATTACAGGCGGATGATGCCTGCAATGGCGCGATCGTTACCTTTACTGGCGTGGTTCGCCAATTGGCCAGTGGGCCGGGGTTAGAGGCGATGTATCTTGAACACTACCCGGGGATGACGGAAAAAGCACTCAGCCGGATTATTGCGCAGGCCCGGCAACGCTGGCACTTAGGGAATGTCGTGGTGATTCATCGTGTCGGGCGTCTCGCCCTGAATGACAATATTGTCTTTATCGGTGTTGCCAGTGCCCATCGCCAAGCAGCATTTCAGGCGGCTGAGTTTATTATGGATTACCTTAAGCGGGACGCGCCGTTTTGGAAAAAAGAGATCACCACCGCCGGTGAGCACTGGGTCGAGGCGAAACAATCGGATCTCGATGCAGCCGAGAGTTGGTAAGTTTGTTAGCGCTGTTTCCGGGCCGGTTTGCTGCGGGCTTTACCGCCATGAGTCCTGGCCTTGTCACTACGGCGTGCATGCGGGGTTCTGCTGCTAGACGGCTTAGTCGTCCGTGGTTGGCGCGGCGCGGCCGGCATTACCACCTCCTCGGTACGGTATTCTCCCGGTTTAAGCTGCTCTAGTGTCCAATTGCCGATGGCTGCGCGAATCAAACGCAGGGTTGGAAAACCTACGGCGGCGGTCATCCGTCTAACCTGTCGATTTTTTCCTTCACTGATTTTAAGTTCTACCCAACTGGTTGGTTGGTTTTGGCGTTCGCGGATTGGCGGTGTGCGAGGCCAGATAGCTGGCTCAGAGATTTTTCTCGCTTTAGCTGGGCGGGTGACGCCATCTTTTAATGTCACGCCTTGGCGCAACTGCTGTAGCGCCTCATCGCTAATCTCACCCTCGACCTGAGCCCAGTAGGTTTTTTCCAGTTTAAAACGTGGATCGGAGAGTTTGTGCTGTAACTGTCCATTGTCGGTCAGAATCAACAATCCTTCAGAATCATAATCGAGACGTCCCGCCGCATAAACGCCTTTGCGCTTAATATAATTACCGAGGGTGGGGCGCCCTTGGCTATCGGTAAACTGGGTAAGCACTTGAAAAGGCTTATTGAATACGATTATTTCTGACATTAGACTTTTCCGGCAGATCATCTGGATTGGACGGGCAGGCAGGTTATCAGCGTCTATACTGTGTCTGCAAGGTCATATTCTCAGAAAACATGGAGCAGATAATGGCATACAAAAAGATTACGGTTCCTGATGGCAGTAAGATCACAGTGAATGATGATAACTCGCTGAATGTCCCTGATCATCCGATTATTCCCTATATCGAAGGCGATGGTATTGGTATTGATGTATCGCCGGTGATGCTAGAGGTGGTCGATGCCGCCGTCAATAAAGCCTATGACGGGGCCCGCAAGATTGCTTGGATGGAAGTCTATGCGGGTGAAAAAGCCACGGGAATTTATGATCAAGACACTTGGTTGCCAGAAGAAACGATGGCGGCATTTAAGGAGTTTGCGGTCGGTATCAAAGGGCCGTTGACGACCCCGGTAGGGGGTGGTATCCGTTCATTGAATGTGGCCTTGCGTCAAGAGTTAGATCTGTATGTGTGCCAGCGCCCGGTACGCTGGTTTACGGGGGTGCCGAGCCCGGTCAAAAATCCCGGTGATGTCGATATGGTGATCTATCGAGAGAACTCTGAAGATATCTATGCCGGGATTGAATGGAAAGCGGGTAGTCCAGAAGCGGACAAGGTGATCCGTTTTCTTAAAGAGGAGATGGGCGTTACGCAGATCCGCTTTGATAGCCAGTGTGGTATTGGGATTAAGCCGGTATCTGAAGCAGGCACTAAACGCCTCGTACGTCGGGCGCTGCAATACACCATCGATAATGACCGCGAGTCGCTGACCCTGGTGCACAAAGGCAATATCATGAAGTTTACCGAGGGGGCTTTCAAGGATTGGGGGTATGAGATTGCGCGAGATGAGTTCGGTGCGCAGCCACTCAATGGCGGGCCGTGGATGAGTTTCATTAACCCTAACAACGGTAAGCAGATTATCGTTAAAGACGTCATCGCTGATGCCATGTTGCAGCAAATTCTCCTGCGCCCGGCTGAATACGATGTCGTGGCTACGTTAAATCTTAATGGTGATTATATTTCTGATGCCTTAGCGGCGGAAGTCGGTGGAATCGGTATTGCGCCGGGGGCCAATTTATCGGACAAAGTGGCGATTTTTGAAGCAACCCATGGTACGGCGCCTAAATATGCTGGCAAAGATAAGGTAAACCCTGGCTCAATCATTCTCTCGGCAGAGATGATGTTGCGGCATATGGGTTGGCTTGAGGCAGCAGAACTGATTATCAACGGTGTCGAAGGAGCAATTACCGCGAAAACGGTTACCTATGATTTTGAGCGTCAGATGGAAGGCGCGCAGCTATTAAGTTGTTCTGAGTTTGGTCAGGCCATTATTGAACATATGTGAATGATTGAATGATGGGCTGAATTTGACGACGCCTGCGTTTCTTTGTCGGTAATCTAGTGATGAGTATAGGAGGTCATGTTTGAAGTGTTAGATTGGAGAGGAGTAACACAAAGAAAGGCAGCGCTGTCTGCCTTTCTTTTGTTTTGCATAATATATGCAGCTCGGTCGCCGCAAACTCTCAAACAAGTTGAGAGTGTTAGTGCGCTCGGTTAGTTAGCCTCCTCAGTTTCTGTCACGCTTATCAACTTGATATTGACTGCATGAATTCCCTTTGGTCCGGGGGTTGTTTCAAACTCAACCTCCTGTCCTGCTTTGAGGCTTTTATAGCCCTCTGACAGAATGACTGAATAGTGCGCAAATAAATCTTCGTCAAAATCCGGTGAAACAATAAAGCCGAAACCTTTGGCGTTATTGAACCATTTGACTTTCCCTGTGTGCATTGGCGTCCCCCCAATATCCGAATTACAGCGACCTGAAATACTTTTAGGCCTGTTACCACAACAAACTCTCTTGCTACAATGTTGAAAACGAGAAAATTTGCCCTTGTTGAAATGCAGGGACATCCGATACAACACATACTCTTAACTCCTGCATATACAGTATAACATTAGGCTAGAGGGCCTATGGAGTAAGGTTTGCCCATAATGGGATATAAAAAATTGATTATTCTTTTAGAGATATGCTATGTGGCAAGTAATTAATGATTTACAGCTTTCGGCAAAGTCAGATGATGACGATTTTGTTGATCATAATAATACCGGTGTGGTCACTGAAGAGGCGAAGCCTGAACTAAAAAGGCCGTCGATGTACCGGGTGGTATTGCTAAATGACGACTATACTCCAATGGACTTCGTCATTCAGGTTCTAATGGGTTTTTTCGGTATGAATCAGGAAAAAGCAACACAAGTAATGTTAGCAGTCCATACTCAAGGTAAGGGCGTATGCGGTGTGTTTACCCGTGATGTGGCAGATACGAAAGCTGCCCAAGTTAATCAATGTGCCAGAGAGAATCAACATCCTCTTCTGTGCGAAGTAGAGAAAGCGTAGCGGAGCGTTATGTATGTTAAATAAAGAGCTTGAAGATACGCTGAGCGTTGCCTTTAAGAGTGCGCGCGCTAAGCGACATGAGTTTATGACAGTTGAGCACCTGTTATTGGCTCTATTGGATAATACCGAGGCCCGTGCTGTGTTAGATGCATGCGCGGTTGATCTCGACAAAATGAGGAACCTGCTCAGTACCTTTATCGAAGATACTACGCCACTGTTACCAGAAGATATCCCGGATGTTGAGACCCAGCCAACGTTAGGTTTTCAGCGGGTATTACAGCGAGCGGTGTTTCATGTGCAGTCTTCGGGACGCGCTGAAGTGAACGGCGCCAATGTGTTGGTGGCAATATTCAGTGAGCAGGAAAGCCATGCCGTCTATGTGCTTAATCAGCAGGGTATCGAGCGTATTGATGTGGTCAACTACATCTCTCACGGTATCTCACGGGTTGAAGAAAATGATAGCCGCCCAGCAGAAGAGGGGTTGTTAGAAGGCGATCCGGCTGCGGACAAAGAAAAAAGTCCATTGGCTAACTTTGCCGTGAATCTGAATGAACAGGCTATGTCTGGTCGTATCGACCCATTGGTCGGCCGTGGGGCTGAAGTTGAGCGGGTCGTGCAAATATTGTCACGGCGGCGTAAAAATAACCCATTGCTGGTCGGTGAAGCCGGAGTGGGTAAAACAGCGATCGCTGAAGGTCTGGCTAAGCTGATTGTTGAGGGGCAGGTGCCGGATGTTATTTCGGAGAGTATTGTTTACTCCCTTGATCTAGGCGCGCTATTAGCGGGGACTAAATATCGCGGCGACTTTGAGAAGCGTCTTAAAGGGCTGTTAAATGAGATTAAGGAGCAGGAACACGCGATTCTGTTCATTGATGAGATTCACACCATAATTGGCGCTGGGGCGGCATCCGGTGGCTCGATGGATGCCTCCAATCTGCTTAAACCGCTGTTGAGTTCCGGGCAGTTGCGTTGTATTGGCTCAACAACCTTTCAAGAGTTTCGTGGCATCTTTGAAAAAGATCGGGCGTTGGCGCGCCGCTTTCAAAAGGTCGATGTGCTTGAGCCGTCCGTTGATGATACTTATCAGATCCTGCAAGGCCTTAAGAGCCGTTTTGAAGATCATCATCATGTCACCTATACAGACGAGGCTTTGCGGGCAGCGGCTGAGATGGCTGACCGTTACATCAATGATAAGCACATGCCGGATAAGGCGATTGATGTTATTGATGAAGCGGGCGCCTATCAGCAGCTAGTGCCAGAAGCCGAGCGTAATGCAGTCATTGATGTCACTGAAGTTGAGATCGTTGTGGCGAAGATCGCCCGAATCCCTGCAAAAAGTGTCACCGTTTCGGATAAAGAACAGCTCAAAAAGCTCGACAGCAATCTTAAAATGGTGGTGTTGGGGCAGGATGAAGCGATCAATACCCTTGCGGCAGCGATCAAGCTGTCCCGTGCAGGTCTTAATGAACCCAATAAGCCCGTCGGTTCTTTCCTCTTTGCCGGCCCAACCGGTGTGGGTAAAACAGAAGTAACCAGTCAGCTGGCTCGGATTATGGGAATCGAACTGATTCGCTTTGATATGTCGGAGTATATGGAGCGTCACACCGTCTCACGGCTTATTGGTGCCCCTCCAGGCTATGTTGGCTATGATCAGGGTGGGTTGCTAACTGAGGCTGTTACTAAGACGCCCCACGCAGTTCTATTGCTTGATGAAATCGAAAAAGCGCACCCTGAAGTCTTTAATCTGTTGCTGCAGGTAATGGATAACGGTACGTTGACCGATAACAATGGCCGTAAAGCGGATTTCCGTAACGTGATTATGGTGATGACGACCAACGCTGGTATCGAGCAGATGACCCGTGCATCGATTGGTTTTAGTCATCAGGATCATACGACCGATGGCATGGAAGCAATCAAGAAGCTGTTTACACCGGAGTTCCGCAACCGTCTGGACGGCATTATTCAGTTTAAAGCGTTATCACCCGAGGTTATTACCGGTGTGGTCGATAAATTCTTGACCGAGTTACAGGCGCAACTGGATGATAAGAATGTTGTGTTGAATATCGATGATGCGGCACGACAATGGTTTGCTGATAATGGCTATGATGCCAATATGGGTGCACGGCCGATGAAACGTTTGATTCAGGAAAGACTGAAGAAACCGTTAGCAGAGATGATTCTGTTTGGCGAGCTCGCCGACGAGGGAGGGGAGGTTGATATTACGGTGAACGCAGATAATGACATTGAAATTCATGCGGCGGTGGCGGTTTAACCGCCATCCACCGATGAGAAATAAAAAAAGCGACCCTTGGGTCGCTTTTTTTATAGGCTGTTACCGTGCGCGGTAGGTGATGCGGCCTTTTGTGAGGTCGTAAGGTGTGAGTTCAACCTTAACCTTATCGCCCGTCAGGATGCGGATATAGTTTTTGCGCATCTTACCGGAGATGTGAGCTGTAACAACATGACCGTTTTCCAGTTCTACCCGGAACATTGTGTTAGGCAGTGTGTCGGTCACAACGCCTTCCATTTCAAAGCTGTCTTCTTTAGACATTCAGTACCTACCTAAGTTGATTAGTTGCAATACTACATTTTGCAGCGCAGTATTCTGCCTTATTTTCTCTGTTATATCAAAGAGATTTGCCGGAATTAATAAAGTAATCGCCAAATTTCATCTGAATTTATTCTTGCCAAAATAGATTATCGGGCAGTTTTTCTGCCAGCATGTGAGGGTTTTGGCACTGTTTAGCCGGTCTCTTTGTTCCGCCAATCGAAGGCCCGCGGTCACTTTCTGACGTTAGTCGACGACAATCCATTCGCCATTAATGAGCATCTCTAACGGGCTGTAGGCAACTTTATAGGACATTTTTTGGCACTCGCGTATCCAGTAACCCAGATAGAGATATTCTAGCTCTAAACGCTGCACCTCCTTCAGCTGCCAGAGAATAGCGAAACTACCAAGGCTTCGGGCGGCTTCTCGGGGATCGAAAAAAGTGTAAATAGCGGATAGGCCCTGGGCGAGAAAGTCAGTCACTGCTAGCGCGACTAACTTGCCGCTAGGGTCGCGAAACTCATAAAAGCAGCCTTTTTGCCCGCCCTCGATCAGAAAAGCACTGAATTGATCTGGGGTCGGGGGGTACATATCGCCATCATTGTGACGCGTATTAATATAGCGCTCATAGAGTGCATAATACTCATCTGTGAACTGGGGTGGGGCGGTGGTTACCTGTAGATCTTTATTCTTGTTGATAATGCGTTTCTGGCTTTTGCTCGGATGAAACTCCCGGCTATTAACCCGCACCGAGATGCATGCCTGACAGTGGCTGCAGTAAGGCCGATAAATATGTTTGCCGCTGCGGCGAAAGCCGAGATCAGAAAGCTGGCTGTAAGCATCAAAGTTGATCACTTCCTGTGGATCAACGAACAGCGTTTTGGCTTCCAGTCCTTCGAGATAGCTGCACTCGTGTTCCGGTGTGGCATAAAAATGCAGGGTTTTCAGGTTACTCACTCGGTTCGTACCACGTCTTCTTTATCAATATCAAACTGCCACGGGTGATCCAGTTCACTCGTTAGATGCTGTTGAAGATATTGTTTAAATTCAATTCTGGGAATGCATCTCGCGCCCAAGCTGGTCAGATGTTTATTCTCAACCTGACAATCAATTAAAGCATAGCCCCATTTTTGCAATTGTTTGGCAAAGTAGGCAAATGCTATTTTTGAACTGTTGGTGGCGCGGCTGAACATCGACTCACCAAAAAATAACCGTCCCATGGCAATGCCGTAAAGCCCGCCAGTCAGTTGACCATCTTGCCATAGCTCTACCGAATGGGCGACGCCCCGTCGATGCAGTTCGGTATAGGCGTTCTGCATCGGGGTACTGATCCAGGTATCATCGCTATAGCTGCGCGGCGCCGCACAGGCTTTGATAACATCACTAAAGGCCTGATCGAAGGTGATCTCGAAGCGCGCATGGCGAATCGCTTTGCGCAGACTCCTCGAGATGTGAACTTGCTCCGGCACGAGGGTGCAGCGAGGGTCAGGCGACCACCATAAGATAGGTTCGCCGGGGTTAAACCAAGGGAAAATACCGTGTCGATAGGCGGCTATTAGCCGTTCGGCACTGAGGTCTCCGCCCGCACAGAGCAAACCATTGGGATCATCCAACGCCTGATTGATGGGCGGAAACAGTGTGCTGTTGGGATCTAACCAAGGGAGCATTTAGGCTTGGTCATCCAGGTAGCGTTCAGCATCCAGTGCGGCCATGCAGCCAAAACCTGCAGAGGTGATGGCTTGACGATAGATATGATCGGCCACATCGCCAGCGGCAAAAACGCCCTCAATGGATGTTTGGGTTGCGTTGCCGTGACTGCCGGTCTGAATTTTTAGATAACCGTTTTCCATCGCCAACTGGTCGCCAAAGATCTCGGTATTCGGCTTATGGCCAATGGCGATGAAAGCCCCCTGTAACTCAAGTTCTTGGGTGGAATCATCTTCCGTGCTTTTGATGCGAATACCGGTCACGCCCATATCATCACCGAGTACTTCATCGAGTTGATGGTTCCAAATAATGTTGATATTGCCGTTTTTGGCTCGCTCAAATAGCTTGTCTTGCAGAATTTTTTCTGAGCGCAGGCTATCGCGACGGTGGATGAGAGTTACTTCAGCGGCAATATTTGACAGGTACAGGGCTTCTTCGACAGCCGTATTACCACCACCGATCACCGCGACCTTCTGGCCACGATAGAAAAAACCATCGCAAGTCGCGCAGGCACTGACGCCTTTGCCCATGAAGGCTTCTTCAGAGGGGAGACCGATATATTGTGCGGATGCACCGGTACAGATAATCAAGGCATCACAGGTATATTCGGCCATATCGCCTTTAAGCCGAAATGGGCGATTCTGTAGATCGGTTTCACTGATATGATCAAAGATCACCTGCGTATCGAAGCGCTCGGCATGGGCCTGCATCCGTTGCATCAGTTCAGGGCCTTGCACGCCCTCGACATCGCCCGGCCAGTTATCGACGTCAGTGGTCGTGGTCAACTGACCACCGGCTTGCATGCCGGTAATAACAATGGGATTCAGATTCGCGCGGGCAGCGTATACTGCTGCAGTGTATCCGGCGGGGCCGGAACCCAGAATAATCAGTTTATGATGTTGTGTTTCGCTCATGGATAATCCGTTGTCTGTTCACGCATGGTATTGAGGGCTAGTATTGAAGCCTGATCTTGGGGCCTATTATGCCCGTTTCAGGAAGCGGACAAAACAGGGGGAGTGGTTGAATTTTTCCTGCTGTTGTTACTCAGATGGGTTATAGGGGTTTTTTAATCAGGCCTAGCGGCTTGTTTTCTCGGCAAACAGTAGGCAATTAGCGTCGAATTGTTCAGTTCCTGCTCAGTCTGGGTGGGTATGCTGAAGAAAGCGTATAAAAGTCGGTTTTGTGTCTGGGGAGTAGGGCCTAAATATGTTATTTTTCAGGCCATTTTATGGATAGTTGGAAGGATATTTTTCTTGTCTCATCGTAGCCAAACAGATAGAAGTCAGCCCAGTCGTCGAGATGCTAGCGTTAAATCGCCGGTTAGCGAATTTAAAATAGCCTCCTTTTCTGATCTGCTCGCACGGATCACGAAAGAGGGGGGGCTGATTTTGGTAATAGGCTTTGCGCTGTTTTTGCAACTGGCGCTGTTTGGTTATGATCATCGCGATCCAGGCTGGTCGCATCTAGGCTATCAGCCATTGGCGCATAATTTCACCGGCTTAGTCGGTGCTTGGTTGGCCGATTTAGCGCTGTCCATTTTTGGTATCGCATCTTGGCTGATTCCGCTGATGTTGCTGGTGCCCGCGGTCCGCTTTATGTTACGCCGCAGTGTTTCCCTGCTTGATGGCATCCCGTTTATGATGCTGCGTTTGACCGGGGCGGTGATGGTGTTGCTCTGTTTAGCTACCTTTGCGGCCACCCATCTATCGAATACTGAAAGTCAGCTGCCTTTCAGTATGCGTGGCTTGGGTGGCCAGGCGTTATCCGATGTTGCGGTCTCTCTGCTTAGTTTAACTGGTAGCTCTATTGTGTTGGCGACCGCGATGTTGTTCGGTATGACATTGATGTTCGAGCTTTCTTGGGCGCAATTGCTAGAGCGGCTTGGTCGCGGACTGTTGTCGGTGACAGCATGGTTGAAACCCCAAGCCCGTGTTAACAATGATACCTCGCCGTCAGTCGACCCTTATGCCGCGGCAGATGAAGAAAAACGTAACTTATTACGTGCCGCCGCCCGTCATGGCAGCGCTGCCGATGCAGTACAGTCTGAAGCTGCTAACCTAGCCGCTCAACAGGCACCCTTGATACGTCGGGAACCGGTGTTTGACCAGCCCTTGGCTGCCGATCCGCTTTATACCGATCATGACCCATTAACTGCGGCGCCAGTCAGCGAAACAACAGAGTGGGAATCCTATGATCTCGATCCTCAAAGCAGGGCTAAGCGGGTTGAAATGTCCGAGGATATTCCTGTCGTCACTGCGCGAGCCGCGCAGGATGTTACGCCAGAACTAAGTGCTGCTGATGTTACTACTCGTCAAGTGGAGCCTGTTGTAACACCGACACCAGAGCCGATGGCCGCCGCCCCGCAAACGGAATACAGTTCTCAACCACAACCACAACCTGTGGCGCTTGATCGCAAAGGGGTTAAGGTTGTGCCGCTATCTGAAGCGCATACGCCGATGAAAGACAGTGAGCTGGGGCTGGATCATATTGCTCAAACGGCTCCTCGTCGCGAACCCCGACGACGCATTCCTTCACTGGATCTGCTGGACCCGCCAGAATTGAAGCAGGGACACTGCTACAGTGACGAGCAGCTTGAAGATATGTCACGCTTGCTGGAACGTAAGCTGAAAGATTTCGGTATCGTTGCCGAGGTCGTCGAAGTGAATCCTGGGCCGGTAATTACCCGTTTTGAGTTACAACCTGCGCCCGGTGTTAAAGCCAGTCGTATCACCAATCTGGCACGGGATTTAGCCCGGTCAATGGCGGTGATGAGCGTGCGGGTGGTCGAAGTGATCGCCGGTAAGTCGGTGATCGGCATTGAGATTCCCAATGAAGAGCGGCAGATGGTGCGCCTCAGTGAAGTGCTTATTTCCAAGCCTTATAAAGAAGCGTCATCGAAGCTTACACTCGGTCTGGGTAATGATATTGCCGGTAATCCGGTCGTCGCCAACTTAGCTAAAATGCCTCACTTACTGGTGGCGGGCACCACCGGTTCCGGTAAATCGGTGGGCGTCAATGCGATGCTGCTGAGCTTGCTGTTTAAAGCGACACCGGATGAAGTGCGACTGATGCTGGTTGACCCTAAGATGCTTGAATTATCGGTCTATGAAGGGGTCCCTCATTTGCTTGCGCCGGTTATTACCGATATGAAAGAGGCCGCAGGCGGATTGCGCTGGTGTGTCGCTGAGATGGAACGCCGTTATAAACTGATGTCAAAAATGGGCGTACGTAATATCGCCGGTTATAACGATAAAGTGACCGCCGCTCGGAATAAGGGGGAGCCCTTGTTGGACCCTTTGTGGAATCCGGAAGAGATGGGCTTGCCCTCGGATGCCCCTGCGCCTTACCTTGAAACATTGCCCTATATCGTGGTTTGTATCGATGAGTTTGCCGATATGATTATGGTGGTGGGTAAGAAAGTTGAAGAATTGATCGCGCGTATTGCTCAGAAAGCACGGGCGGCGGGTATTCATCTTATTTTGGCCACACAGCGCCCCTCAGTGGACGTTATCACTGGTTTGATCAAGGCTAACATCCCAACTCGTATTGGCTTCCAGGTATCCTCTAAAATTGACTCCCGCACGGTACTCGACCAAAGCGGTGCTGAGCATCTGCTGGGTAACGGTGATATGCTTTATCTGCCTGCGGGCAGCAGCCTGCCTAACCGTGTTCATGGCGCTTTTGTCAGCGATGATGAAGTGCATCGGGTGGTTGAAGCATGGAAAAAAATGGGCAAGCCGGAATACCTTATCTCGGATCTATCTGAAGTGGTTGAGGGTGGTTCCGGCATGATGGGCGATAGTGATGACGAGCAGGACGCCCTCTACGATGAAGCGGTTGCCTTTGTCACCCAAACCCGTAAAGCATCGATCTCATCGGTGCAGCGTAAACTTAAAATTGGTTACAACCGGGCTGCCCGGATGATTGAATCGATGGAAGCGGCGGGAGTTGTTTCTACCGCTAGTCATAATGGTGCCCGTGAAGTGTTGGCACCACCACCGCCTAAGGATTAATGATGGTATTTAAAAAGATAGCCGCCGTTGCCGTACTGGGTTGTTCTCTCAGCTTCGCCGCGCTGGCCGATATTCAAGAAAGTGCTGGGGATCGACTCAATAGCCTATTAGGTGCCTTTGATAGCTTCAGTGCCGACTTTGATCAGGTTTCCGGTCGCGATGATTCGCGCCGGATGGAAAGCTCCCGAGGAACCCTCTTACTGGCCAAACCGAACCGTTTTCGTTGGATTGCCAAAGAGCCATTTCCACAAACCCTGATCAGCGATGGTGAAACATTGTGGATCTATGATCCCGACCTAGAGCAGGCAACTGAGCGTAAGGTAACAGAGAATGATTCAGGGGTTCCGGCGCTGATTCTTAACGGTCAGATAGAGCAACTGAAGTCCCAATATAAGATCCGCTTATTACAAGAAAAGAGTAACAGTCAGTTGTTTGAACTTCTGCCATTACAAGAAACTGAGGTGTTTACCCGCATTCGATTACTGTTCACCGATGGTTTGATTAGCGAATTACAGATGGAAGATTCACTCGGGCAGCGAACATCTATAATGTTTCAAAATCAAAAACTTAATCCAGAGTATGAAGATACTACTTTTACATTTAGCCCGCCCGAAGGCACCGATGTGATCGTCGAAAGTAGCCCGGAGCCTGCTAACTAATGGCCGATCTTTTTGATGCGCAACAGCCTGACTACGAACCCTTAGCGGCGCGGATGCGGCCTCAATCACTCGATGAATACTGTGGCCAGCAACACCTGCTCGGGCCGGGCAAACCCTTACGTAAAGCGCTAGAGCAGGGCTCTGTGCATTCAATGATATTATGGGGGCCGCCGGGGGTAGGCAAAACCACGCTGGCACGCTTGCTAGCTCATCAAGTGGATGCCCATTTTATTATTCTCTCGGCGGTGCTGTCTGGAGTGAAGGATATCCGCGCCTCAGTGGATCAAGCGCTGCAAGTGAAGGCTCAGTCTGGCCGTAAAACCATCTTATTTGTCGACGAGGTGCACCGCTTTAATAAGTCGCAACAGGATGCTTTTTTGCCTTTTATTGAGGACGGCACCTTTCTGTTTGTCGGTGCCACCACCGAAAACCCATCGTTTGAATTGAATAACGCTTTACTGTCCCGCGCCCGAGTTTATCTCTTGCGCAGTCTCGAACAGGCCGATATCGAAGTGTTATTACAGCGGGCGTTGAATGATAAGGCCCGAGGAATTCCGCAACAGCCATTGGTGTTTGCCGATGGCGCGATGGAGCAATTGGCCGCCGCTGCCGATGGTGATGGTCGGCGCGGACTCAATCTGCTGGAAATCGCCGCTGATCTGGCAGATTTTGATGGCCGTGAATATACAATAGGGCCGCAGATTATCGAAGAGGTGCTTAAGTCCAGCGCCCGTCGCTACGATAAGCAGGGGGATCTGTTTTATGACATGATCTCGGCATTCCATAAATCGGTGCGGGGTTCATCCCCCGACGGTGCCCTGTATTGGTATTGCCGTATGCTCGACGGCGGCTGCGATCCGCTCTATATCGCTAGGCGGCTAGTCGCTATTGCCTCGGAAGATATCGGTAATGCTGATCCGCGGGCGATGCAGATGGCACTCAACGCCTGGGATGCATTCGAACGGGTTGGTCCGGCAGAGGGCGAGCGGGCGATTGCGCAAGCGGCGCTCTATTGTGCCAGTGCGCCGAAGAGTAATGCGGTTTATCGGGCGTTTAATCAGGCCAAGGCGGATGTACGCAGTGAGCCCGGTTATGATGTGCCGGAGCATCTGCGTAATGCACCGACTAGCCTGATGAAAGATCTTGGCTACGGTGCCGAATACCGTTATGCCCATGATGAGCCTGATGCCTTTGCCGCCGGTGAGTGTTATTTGCCAGCGGAAATTGCCGATCGCCAGTATTATCAACCGGAGCCCCGCGGCCTTGAGATCCGTATCGGTGATAAACTTAAGCATCTCAAAGCGCTGGATGAAGCCAGCGCCAAGCAACGATATAGGGAATAACCGATGCTGCACCTTATTTCAGTCGCTGTCGGCGGCGCCGCTGGAGCCATGGCTCGTTATTGGGTCAGCGGCGTGCTGATTAACAATGCTCAGTTTAAGCTGCCTTACGGTACGCTGATCTGTAATGCGCTGGGTTCTTTTCTAATGGGTATTTGTTTTGTCCTGATTATGGAAAAGGCCCGCATTAGCCCAGAATTAAGACCATTATTGATGGTTGGTTTTCTGGGTGCTTTCACGACTTTTTCCACCTTCTCACTGGAAGCCGTGACCATGTTGCAAGAAGGGCATATAATGTCCGCCGCAATTTACATATTAATGAGCGTAGTGCTCTGCGTGGTCGCCCTGTATAGCGGCTTATGGTTTACTCGCCTGTTCTGACTTTAAGGTTGTTTCTGACATCATGCTAGATCCTAAATTTATCCGTTCAAACCCGGAAGAAGTGGCGCAGCTACTAACGAAAAAGGGTTATAAGTTCCCAGTAGACGAGTTTAATGCGCTGGAAAATCAGCGTCGTGACGTACAGGTTGAAGCCGAGCGTTTACAAAATGAGCGTAATACGCGTTCCAAGAATATCGGCAAGGCAAAAGCGGCCGGTGAAGATATCGCACCACTACTCGCTGAAGTGAGTACCCTTGGTGAACAACTCGATGCCGCCAAAGAGCAATTAAAGATTGTTCAAGAGCAGATGGACGCATTGCTGATGGGGATGCCAAACCTTCCCCATGAGTCCGTGCCTGCTGGCCTGACGGAAGACGATAATATCGAAATTCGTAAATGGGGCGAGCCGACCCAACTAGATTTTGAAGCCAAAGACCACGTTGATCTTGGCGAGCAGAACGGCGGTTTGGATTTCGCAACGGCGGCCAAAATCACCGGTGCTCGTTTTGCGGTACTGCGCGGCGGTATCGCCCGGATGCACCGTGCGCTGATTCAGTTTATGCTCGATACCCATACGGCTAAGCATGGCTATGAAGAGACTTACGTCCCTTATCTGGTCAATGCAGATTCTTTGCGTGGTACCGGTCAGCTGCCTAAGTTCGAAGAAGATCTGTTTAAGGTCCCAGGTGAGCGCGATTATTACCTGATCCCTACAGCGGAAGTGCCGGTCACCAATATTGTCCGTGACGAAATTATTGATGCCGCCGATATGCCGCTAAGATTTGTTGCCCATACTCCTTGTTTCCGGAGTGAGGCGGGCAGTCATGGTCGCGATACCCGCGGTATGATCCGTCAGCACCAGTTTGAAAAAGTTGAATTGGTGCACATTGTTGAACCGACTAAATCTTGGGAAGCACTGGAAGAATTGATCGGTAATGCAGAGAAAATTCTGCAGATGCTGAACCTGCCTTACCGTGTCGTGACCCTCTGTGGCGGCGACTTAGGCTTCAGTGCAGCGAAAACATACGACATTGAAGTTTGGTTGCCCGGCCAGCAGAAATACCGTGAGATCTCCTCATGCAGTAATATGGAGGACTTCCAAGCACGGCGGATGATGGCTCGCTGGCGTAACCCGGAAACCGGTAAGCCTGAGTTGGTGCACACACTGAACGGTTCTGGTTTGGCGGTGGGGCGTACACTAGTCGCGATTTTGGAAAACTATCAGACAGCCGATGGCCATGTGAAAGTGCCGGAAGTGTTGCTGCCTTACATGGGTGGCATTACCGAGCTGTAATTAACGCCTTAAAATATAGCCATTAAGCACTTACTTTTCAGTGCTTGGCTAGATAGAAAAAGCCTCTACAAAACTGCTAGACAATGCAGTTGGTAGGGGCTTTTTTGTGGCTTTTAATTTTATTCATAATATCGAGGCCCAAAGGTAGCGATCAACACCTTGTCGCGATTGAAGGCGGCGTGAGGGCACGCCACCTACAGAGGGGTTGGGTGCCTTAGGCTAGACATATCGCCGCCAGAGGCGGCTCCTACATGAGCATTTAGCGTGTGGTTAAGGCTAAATGTGGGAGCCTTTTCTAAGGGGGATGAAACTTATTCGTCAGGGACGTTTTTGATAATCAGGAAAATAGATACTCGAAAGAATCCAATGTAGCGAACGACGTCTCGTCGCGATTGAAGGTTGTCGGCGTGAGGGAGCGCCACCTACAGAAGGGTTGGGTGCCTTAGGCTAGACATATCGCCGCCAGAGGCGGCTCCTGTATGAGCATTTAGCGCTGTGTTAAGGCTAATTGTAGGAGCCCCTTCTAGGGGCGATAAGGAGGGTATGGTGCTCGGTTTTAGCTGTCGTCTGGCTCATAGCCGAGGTTAGGGGATAACCAACGCTCAGCTTCGGTTTTTTCCATGCCGGTACGTTTGGCATAGGATTCCAACTGATCTTCACCGATTTTAGCGACGCCAAAATACTGCGATTCGGGGTGGCTGAAATACCAGCCACTCACGGATGAGGTGGGTAGCATGGCAAAACTGTCGGTGATGGTCATGCCGATACGGTTTTCAACGTCTAATAGCTCCCACAGCCGTGCTTTTTCGGTATGTTCAGGGCAGGCGGGATAGCCTGGGGCTGGGCGAATCCCTTGATATTTTTCTCTAATCAAGGCGTCGTTATCCAGCGTTTCATCGGCGGCATAGCCCCAGAACTCACGGCGGATGCGAGCATGCATATATTCAGCAAGGGCTTCGGCTAGACGGTCGGCTAGAGCTTTAACCATGATGCTGTGGTAGTCATCGTGATCCGCTTCATAGGCATCGATCATCACCTGATCACCAAAGCCGGTGCTGACGGCGAAGGCGCCGAAGTAATCGGCTTTGCCGCTGTCTTTTGGCGCGATAAAGTCAGTTAGGCACATATTCGCCTTACCTTCAGTTTTTTCGACCTGCTGACGTAGATGGTGCAAGGTCATCAGCACTTCTGAACGGCTATCATCGGTATAAAGTTCGATATCATCGTGATCGATGCTGTTAGCAGGGAATAGGCCAATCACGGCGCGCGCTTCCAGCTTCTTATTATCGATGATGTCGTTGAGCATCTCTTGAGCGTCGGCGAACAGTTTGGTCGCTTCTTCGCCAATAATCTCGTCGGTAAGAATGCGGGGATAACGGCCGGCTAGCTCCCAAGAGTGGAAGAAGGGGGTCCAGTCGATATAGTCCCGTAGCTCGTTTAGGTCGATATGTTCAAATGACTGAATACCGAGCTGCGCTGGCACCGGTGGGGTATAGCTGGCCCAATCAATTTTGAATTTGTTAGAGCGAGCTTGAATCAGTGATACCCGACGTGCCTGACTCTGACGGTCGGCATAGCGTTGCCGAACCGCGGCGTAATCATCCTGTATCTCTTTCACATAGGCGGCCTTACGGTCAGCGGAGAGCAGGGTACTGGCAACATTAACCGCACGGGAGGCATTGGTGACATGCACCACCTGATCCCGCTTGTAGGCTTTGTCGATTTTAACCGCCGTATGAGCTTTTGAGGTGGTGGCACCACCGATCATCAGTGGAATATCAAAGCCTTGACGTTCCATCTCTTTGGCGACGTGCACCATCTCATCGAGAGATGGGGTGATTAGGCCGGAGAGGCCAATAATATCGACATTCTCTTCCCGGGCGGTGCGCAGGATTTTTTCAGCGGGCACCATTACACCGAGATCAATAATCTCGTAGTTATTACATTGCAGTACCACACCCACAATGTTTTTACCGATATCATGGACATCACCTTTTACCGTGGCCATCAAAATTTTACCGGCGGTTTCGCTGGCCGCACCGGCTTTTTCGGCTTCGATAAAGGGCATCAGGTAGGCGACCGCTTTTTTCATCACGCGGGCGGATTTGACTACCTGAGGCAAAAACATCTTGCCGGCACCAAACAGGTCACCGACTACCCCCATACCGTCCATCAATGGGCCTTCAATCACTTGGATCGGACGCTCAAACTGATGCCGGCACTCTTCAACATCTTCATCGATATATTCGGCGATCCCTTTAACCAAGGAGTGCGATAGGCGCTCGGTAACGGGTAGGCTGCGCCATTCCTGGGTTTTTTCTTCGACTTGGGCACCATCACCGCGGTATTTCTCGGCAATCTCCAAGAGATTTTCGGTAGCCTCGTCAGAGGTATTCATAATGACAGCTTCAACGGCTACACGCAGCTCTTCAGGCAGATCATCGTAGATGGCCAGCTGTCCGGCATTGACGATCCCCATATCCATACCTTGCTGAATCGCATGGTAGAGGAATACGCAGTGGATCGCTTCACGTACTGGATTGTTACCCCGGAAAGAAAATGACACGTTGGATACGCCGCCGGAGATCATGGCATAGGGCAGGTTCTTCTTAATCCAGCCGGTGGCACGGATAAAGTCCACCGCATAGTTGTTATGCTCATCAATGCCGGTCGCAACGGCAAAGATATTGGGGTCGAAGATGATATCTTCCGGCGGGAAACCGACTTTCTCGGTCAGTACTTTGTAAGAGCGGGCGCAGATCTGTGTTTTCCGTTCTTCAGTATCGGCTTGGCCGTCTTCATCAAAGGCCATTACCACTACCGCTGCACCATAGCGGCGTAGTAGGTTGGCTTGATAGATAAATTTCTCTTCGCCCTCTTTTAAGCTGATCGAGTTAACGATACCTTTACCCTGAATGCATTTCAGGCCGGCTTCGATTACTTCCCATTTAGAGGAGTCGATCATAATCGGCACACGAGAGATATCCGGTTCGGAGGCAATCAAGGTAAGGAAGCGCACCATCGCGGCTTCGGCATCCAGCATCCCCTCATCCATATTGATATCGATAATTTGGGCGCCGTTCTCTACTTGCTGTCGGGCAACATCAAGGGCTGTCTCGTAATCGCCTTCTTTAATCAGCCGCTTAAACATCGCCGAACCGGTGACGTTGGTACGTTCACCCACGTTAACGAAGAGGGTATCTTGATTGATATTTTGCGGTTCAAGGCCGGATAGGCGGCATTCAATTGGAATGTCGGGGATTGATCGAGGCGCGGATTCATTCGCAGCCTTGCCCATCGCGGTGATATGCGCCGGAGTGGTGCCACAACAACCGCCGATAATGTTCAGGAAGCCTGCCTGAGCCCACTCACGGATCTCTGCAGCCATCTGCCTTGGCGTTTCGTCATAGCCACCAAAGGCGTTCGGCAAGCCGGCGTTCGGGTGAGCAGACACATAGGTATTGGCAATACGGGAAAGCTCTTCCACATATTGGCGCAGTTCCTTTGGCCCGAGGGCGCAGTTAAGGCCGATAGACAGTGGCTTAATATGGCGAACCGAGTTCCAAAACGCTTCGGTGGTTTGGCCAGAGAGTGTGCGACCAGACGCATCGGTAATGGTGCCGGAGATCATTACCGGTAGACGCAGTTGGTGATCTTCAAAATATTGGTCAACGGCGAAGATCGCCGCTTTAGCATTCAGGGTGTCAAAGATGGTTTCGATCAGAATAATATCGGCACCACCATTTACTAAACCATCGATGGATTCGGTATAGGCTTCGACAAGTTGATCGAAGCTGACATTGCGAAACCCTGGGTCGTTAACATCGGGCGAGATAGAGCAGGTTCGGTTGGTGGGACCTAAAACACCGGCGACATAGCGAGGTCTGTCTGGCGTTTCTGCGGTAATCTGGTCCGCCACTTCGCGGGCTAGCTGTGCCGCCACCAAGTTAATCTCATGGCTGAGGGATTCCATTGAGTAATCAGCCATCGCAATCGAGGTGGCGTTAAAGGTGTTGGTCTCAATGATATCCGCGCCCGCTTCAAGATAAGCGCGATGGATACTGCTAATAATCTTAGGTTGGGTCAGTACTAACAGGTCATTATTACCTTGCAGATCGGTATTCCAATCAGCAAAGCGGTCACCGCGAAAATCAGCCTCATTCAGTTTGTGGTCCTGAATCATTGTGCCCATGCCGCCGTCAAGAACGAGGATGCGTTCTGCCATGGCGTGTTTAAGCTGCTCGGTCTTGTCTGTCTGAATTACTGCTACCACGGTAAAAACCTATTATAACCTGTTGTAAAGGCGGCTATTTTATAGGAATTATTTAGCTTTTGGGTGACTTAGCTTCATATCGTCATGAAAATCATTGAGGTTAATCGTTTTGATGGGTAATTGAAGGGCGTAGGCTAGCCTCAATGTTAAATTTCTCGAGTCGTTGTGGGGTTAGGGTCTTAATTTTTCCAAAATTACGAGTACAATGGCGATCGCCGATAGGTAAGTTAATTTATAACTTAACTTTATATAATTGTTACCTATGGATTGTCTAATCATACGGGTATCTAAATTAAGTGACTAAATACGGTTATTTAATTCAGATGACCTCGTCATCACAGACATTTAGGTTTGCTGTCGGTAACGATCGTCTTAACGAGACGCCGACAGGGATAGGCTGAAATAATTTTCAGTCTGTGTGTACGCCCGGACTATCCGGCCAATTTAAGATTCAGGTCATACTATGTTGCAAACATTCTTAAAAGCTAAGCTGCATCGCGTTACCACTACCCACGCGGAGCTTTATTATGAAGGCTCATGTGCCATCGATGGCGTTTTGCTTGAGCGTTCCGGGATTAAAGAGTACGAACAGATTCATATCTATAACATTAACAATGGTGAGCGTTTTACCACCTACGCGATTCGCGCCGAAGACAATAGCGGTATTATTTCCGTTAATGGAGCGGCGGCACATCGAGCCTCCAAAGGTGACCTGCTGATTATCTGCTCATACGTACAACTCGATGAGCAAGAAGCGGAAGGGTTTAAACCTACCCTGTGTTACTTTGAGAACGCCAAGAACGAAAATGACGCTCATCGGGTCACCCAAGAAGAGCTTTATCAGCGCAATGTAATGACCGGGATTAAAAACAGCATTAAGGTACAGAGCAGCGATTGATATCGCTGCTGTTAATGTTGTTTTGTTTTTCAATAAACCGCCTTTGGGCGGTTTTTTTGGGCTTTTTTGAGGCAAGGTTCGTTAAATCACAGCGTCAGGATTGTCGACAATTGATTTAGATCAGTATTTTTAATGGCATAAAAAACCCGTAAAACAGCGTATTACCGGTTTCTATCTTCTGTATCGTAGACAATATAGCCTTTTGTAGTAGTTTCATTTACCCGTATCTCAGTTAGAGTGTGCCTCAAGTGGTCAACACCTGCGCATCACCTTGATCGGTCTATATTTAGCAGGTGCTGCCGGTCTGACACATATAATAAAGGTTACCGCAAAGGGTCAGTGCTATGTCATATAAAGAAGAATACCGAAAATCGATCGAAACGCCGGAAGCGTTCTGGGCAGAGAAGGCTGAAGCCATTAAGTGGTTTAAAACGCCTGAGACTATCCTGAGCAAGGATGAAAATGGTATTGACCGTTGGTTTGCCGATGGTGAAATGAACACAGCTTATCTGGCACTGGATTACCATGTTGAAAGTGGTCGCGGTGATCAAGATGCGTTGATCTATGATTCTCCCGTTACCGATACTAAGCAGCGTTACACCTATACACAGTTGCGCGATGCGGTAGCTAAATTTGCCGGCGTACTGAAAGCGCAGGGCGTAGGAAAAGGTGATCGAGTGGTCATCTATATGCCGATGATCGCGGAGTCTGTGATTGCGATGCTGGCGGTTGCCCGCCTTGGTGCTATTCATTCAGTGGTGTTTGGTGGTTTTGCGCCCCATGAATTGGCGGTGCGGATCGATGATGCCGAACCTAAGGTGGTCGTTACATCGTCTTGCGGTATCGAGATTGAAAAAGTCATTGCCTACAAGCCATTATTAGATGAGGCAATCGAAAAGTCGGCTCATAAACCCGATAGCTGCATTGTCTTCCAGCGCCCACAGGTTAAGGCTGAGATGATGGCAGGCCGAGATATTGATTGGGCTGAGGCGGTAGTAAATGCTGAACCTGCTGATTGCACCCCAGTTAAAGCGACGGATCCGCTGTATATCCTCTACACGTCAGGCACCACCGGTAAGCCGAAAGGGGTAGTACGTGATAATGGTGGCCATGCGGTTGCCCTGAAATACAGTATGAAAGCGATCTACAACATGGAACCCGGCGAAGTGTTCTGGGCAGCGTCGGATGTTGGTTGGGTAGTCGGACACTCCTATATTGTTTATGGCCCGCTACTGGCCGGTTGCACCACGGTGGTATATGAAGGCAAACCGATCAGAACACCGGATGCTGGCGCTTTCTGGCGTGTGTGTAATGAATATAGCGTAAAAGCCTTGTTTGCTGCGCCCACCGCTTTCCGTGCTATCAAGAAAGAAGACCCAGACTCTGAACTGCTTAAAGCCTATGACCTCAGTAAGTTGGAAACCGTCTTTATGGCTGGCGAGCGTCTTGATCCACCGACTTATCACTGGACTAAAGAAACCCTCGGTAAGCCGGTCATCGATCACTGGTGGCAGACCGAAACCGGCTGGGCAATCTGTGGCAACCTAACCGGTATTGAGATGCTAGAACCGAAACCGGGTTCTTCCACTGTGCCGGTCAGTGGCTTTAATATTCAGATTCTCGATCATGAAGGGAATGAACTGCCGAATGGCGAGCAGGGCAATATAGCCATTAAACTGCCGTTGCCTCCGAGCTGCTTACCCACCGTTTGGGGTGATTTTGAACGTTTCCGCACTGGCTATCTGTCGGAGTTCCCAGGGTATTACTGCTCTGGCGATGGCGGCTATAAAGATGATGATGGCTATGTCTTCATTATGGGGCGTACCGATGATGTGATTAATGTCGCCGGGCACCGCTTGTCGACCGGTGAGATGGAGGAGATCGTTGCGGATCATCCATCGGTGGCCGAGTGTGCCGTGATTGGCATTAATGATCCTCTCAAAGGACAACAGCCAATCGGTTTGGTGTTATTGAAGAATGGTGTTGAAACCGACGAAGCCCAGATTGAGGCTGAACTGGTGGCGATGGTGCGTAAAGAGATCGGGGCCGTCGCTTGTTTTAGACGTGCGATTGTCGTGCAGCGTTTGCCGAAAACTCGCTCCGGTAAGATTCTGCGTAAATTGCTACGCCAGATCGCCGATGGCCAAGATTACAGTGTGCCTTCAACCATTGATGATCCGGCATCACTGCCCGAGATTCAGGAGATCATGGGACGCAATGGCTTAGTTAGCTAATTCATCCCGCTCGAATACCTTTATTAACGACTTTAAGGCAGCCCTCGGGCTGCCTTTCTCGTACTCGGCTAAAAAGGTGATACCGTGCGTTAAAGAATAGATGTCATCGGTGGATTCGATTAAGCTGGCAGCAAGCTTGGTTGGGCACAATAGCCACTCCTAAGCTGTCGATCTGTCAAAGGGCTCCTATGCGACATAAAAACGTTTTACCACTGTGTGCATTGATTATGTCTCTCTCGGCTGTCGTGGAAGCCAGCGATGCGATGATGTTTAATCAGAAAAACCTGTATGGTCACTGGAATTGCCAGCATGCGATGGCCGATAGCAATACCCAGATGAAAATAGACTACAGTATCAATTATCTCGCCAATGGACAGTCCAATGGCAGCGGTACTTTATTACTTAAACTGCCTAACTTTCCCGAAATGGAGTACGGCGTGTCCAATCGTTCAACTTGGAAAGTGATCAACGGATCGTTGATTTTGTCGTCCACCGAGTTGAAGTTGGTTAACAGAAGTCACCCGGAACTCGACAGTATTCTTAATTTAGAAAGTATGATCCCGCAGAAAAATCAAGAATCATCCACCATCATTGAGCTAACGCCAAGCAAATTGATCGCCCGGTCTGACGCCTACGGTGGCGTTTATAGCTGCGCTAAAGTGAAAGGTTAGTCGCCGGACGCTAGCGTTAGGCCCGCGATGAAAGCGGGCCGAAAGACGGTTTCAGTTTTCGAAGGAGGAGGCTTTTATCAATACCCAATCGAGCATACGGGTAGGTAAAATGCGGCGCAAAAAACCGAATAGGTAGGTAGGAAAGGTAACATAGTAACGGGCTTTAGGCCGTTTGCTTTCCAGCGCATGAATGACTTTGTCTAGCACCGCCTCTGGCCCGAGTGTAAACAGATCATCACCGGTATCTTCCTTGCTTAACCGTTGTAATACTCTCTTGTAGGTCTTACGGAAGGGGCTGGCATCGACATCAATATTCGCCTTGAAGGCCTTTAAGCCGTTTGCTCTAAATTGACTCTTAACCGGGCCGGGCTCTATCAGTGAGAGGTAAATACCGGTGCCGGTGAGTTCTTGTCGCAGGGTATCGGAATAGCCTTCAAGGGCAAACTTACTGGTATTGTAAGCCCCTCGGTAGCGCATGGCGATAAGGCCCAATACTGAACTATTTTGAATAATCCGGCCATAGCCTTGGCGACGCATCAGTGGCAGTACTCGGCAATTGAGTTCATGCCAGCCAAGTAGATTGATTTCGAGCTGTTGGCGCAATACATCTCGGCTGAGATCTTCAATCGCGCCGGGTTGTCCATAGGCACCATTATTAAACAGGGCAAACAGTTCACCGCCGGTTTCGGCTTCAACCCAATCCATCGCCTGTTGAATCGAGTCAGAGTGTTCTAGATCAAGCTGAATGGCTTCGAGGCCTTGTTGCTTCAGATGATCAACATCTTCTTGCTGCCGGGCGCTGGCAATCACACGATAACCCCGTTGGCGCAAGCCGATAGCAACATGGTGACCAATGCCGCTGGAACATCCGGTAATCAATATGGTTTTCATAGGCCTATCTGTTCGTTTCATCGATGAAGGGTTGAGGCGTCCGAAAGAACGCCAAATCGTACTGTTTAAAAGGTTAAGGGCTTTACTCACGTGAGGCTAGTTTTTTTCAGTAATGCGAGAAACTCATCTTCGGGCACGCCTCTGCTAAACAAAAATCCCTGGGCGTAACGGCAGCCTTCATCTATTAAGAACTGCCGTTGCTCTTCTGTTTCCATGCCTTCGGCGATAACCTCGAGGCCGAGACTGTTAGACAGTGCGATAACCGCTCGGGCAATTGCCTTATCATTACTGTCTTCTGGGATATCACGAATAAAGGAGTGATCGATCTTTAGGCGGTCCAACGGGAGTTTTTTTAGGTAACTGAGAGAGGAGTAGCCGGTACCAAAATCATCGATGGCCAGCCGGATACCCATCTCACGGATCTGTTTTAGCTCTTTTCCTGCCCGGGTAGCGTTGTTCATAATGACCCCCTCGGTAATTTCCAGCTCGATCATTGCGCTGCTGCATTGATTGCGCTCAAGGATGGCCGCGACCTCTGTCGCCAGCGTGTTACTACCAAAATGACGCGCGGACAGGTTAACCGATATTCGTGGCACCTGATAGCCGGCTGTTTGCCATTCGACAATATTGCGACACACCGTATCCAACACCCAATGGTCGATCATCTTAATCATGCCGGTTTTTTCGGCGAGGGGGATAAAACGGTCAGGGGGAATGATACCCATTTGTGGGTCTTTCCACCGAATAAGCGCCTCGGCACCAATAATACGGTTATCCGTGATATCAATTTGGGGCTGATAATGCAGTACAAACTGCTCATGTTCGATGGCATTGCGCATCGCACCAACCATTAATATCCGCTCAAATGCCTGATCGGTCATCTCTTGGGTGTAAAACTCATAGCGGTTTTTACCCGCCGCTTTGGCGCGATACATTGCGGTATCGGCATTGCGGATGAGGTCTTCCGGCTGGTCGGCGTCATCAGGGAATAGGCTGATACCAATACTAAGACTGACATGCAGCTGCTGCTCATCCAAAATGATTGGCTCATTGAACGCGATCAGCAAGTTTTGTGCAATCAGACTGGCATCTTCGGGTTGTTGAATATCTTCGATAATAATGGTGAACTCATCGCCGCCTAAGCGGGAGATAGTGTCGTACTCACGGACATGCTGTTTCAGCCGTTCGGACACCTTGATCAGTAGCTGATCGCCGAGGTTATGACCAAAGCTGTCATTAATCTCTTTAAATTCGTCTAAATCAATAAACAACAGACCAATCATTTTTTTGCTGCGTTTGGCGTGCCGTAGCGCTTGTTTTAATCGATCACCGAAGAGTAGCCTGTTAGGCAGTTTGGTTAAGGGGTCGTGATGGGCCAGAAAATCGAGACTTTTCTCTTTTTCCTGCAGTGATTTTTGGATGGCTATATGGTCGGTAATGTCCCGACTGGATTCAACCAGCCCGGTCACATTTCCTTCAGCGTCATAGAGTGGACTGGCCATCAACTCGAAGATTCGAGTTTCGCCGTCCTTCATTTGGTGTTCGTGTATCCGGGTGGTGGGGTGGCGGCTTGTAATCACATCTTTTAGTGGGCAAATCGCGCAGGGGCTATCACTATTTTTTACGCTGCCATAACAGGGTTTATCCTCTTGCTGAAGGCAATGGTAATAGTAATCGTTGGCGGCTCGGTTTGATTTAACGACTTGATAGTTGTTATCAATAACCATTACCGGATCGCCAATGCAATCGAGCACAGCCTGGAGAAAGTCGCTCTCTTGGCGGGACTTTTGTTCCGCTTGTTTACGTTCGGTTATATCTCGAACGGTCGACAGTACGACTTCTTCGCCATTAGCATCGAGCAGAATCGAACTGATCTCAACCGGCACCTTAAGTCCATCTGCAGTGATATGCACCGACTCAAAGACACTGCCTTTTTTATTGGATCGAACAATCTGCAGAATGCCTTTCCAGCTGTCAAAATCTTGGTGACGATCGCTGAAAGCAGTAACAGGTGTGCCCAGTAGTTGCTCTCGTTTATAGCCTAAATAATCACAACTGGCCTGATTAAGATCGATTATTTTGGCGGTTTTTGCATCAATCACAAACAGGGCATCGTTACTGCGGTCAACCAGCTCGCGAAACATTTCCAGCTGCGAGTCGAGTTTATGCTTTTCAGTCAGATTGGTGAGCAAGCAGTGGGTCTGTAAAAACTGCTGGTCGTTATCATAAACAACCTGACCATCGAGCTGAATATCGAGTCGATTCCCTTTTTTTGTTAGCAGCCGATAGTGCACATTTTCGATATGCCCAGCCTCTTTAAACTGAGCAAAGCCGAGTTTAAATTTTTCTTCTTGTCCCTCCTCGAGCAGCTTGCTGAAGGGCTCGCCAACAACGTCGACTTCGTCGTAGCCGGTCATTGCTCGCCAACAGGCGTTCACTTCAATCAGGTTGCCGTAGGCATCCAGTGACTGATAGGCCAAGGGAGAGCTTTCAAAAAAACCGTGATAATGTTCCGCTTTATGTTTGCTGATCAGCAGTTGTTGGTTGAGGGTCTCCAATGCGTTACGCATCACTTTAATAAAATGATTTTGCAGCCGGTCGGCCAAATGCTGGCGGGTTAACAGTCCAACAATACGGTTATTGTTATCACTGACCAATAAGCGGCGAACCCTTTTGGCTTGCATCATTTTGCGGGCGTCTAACAATGAAGCATCGGCGCGCACGGTTTCTACCGGGCTGCTCATATATTGGCTAACCGGCGTGTTATTCAGATTAATTTTATCATCGATCAGGCGGACAACATCCCGCTCGGTTAAGATACCATCCGCGCGGTGTCCTTCGCCCACCACGATACTGCTGATCTTCTTTTCATTCATGAGCGCGAACGCTTGCCGCAAACTAGCATCAGGGGAGACAAACAGGATCACTCGCTCCATGATGGCATCGACATGTTTTACTTCGGCAAGATATTCAAACCCTAGGTGCTGTACAAAGTCGGTTTCGGTGGCGATACCTCTAAGACTACCGTCCGGATTAATGACCACGATATGACGCAGGCTCTCTCGCTGCATCAGTTCATAGGCCTGTTGAAATTCGCAATCGCCGGGCAGGGTTTTAACCGGTGTTGTCATGACTTGAGCGGCGGTCATCTGGCCGAGGTTTTGATCACCTATGCTCACCAGTCGGAGGATATCTTTTTCGGTGATAATGCCTAAGGGTTCTCCAGCATCAATGATCACCATTGAACTGACATCCGATTTACGCATTCTATGTAACACACTGAGCGCAGCATCCGTGGGGCTAGCGTGTAAAACCTCGAGGCTACAAATATTATCGAGGGTGACGAGTGATTCAGACATGTTGACTTAATCCTTGTTCCCGCTTCCTTGCTATACCGCTTGTTCGGGATGATGCCAGCGCATCCATTGTTTGATTGAGCCATCCTAAACTAAGGAAGCACTCGGATTTATTAACCTAGCATAGTATAGGGTTATTAGTGGCGGTAAAGTCCCCATTTCGTGGAATCTTAACTCATTGTTTACTCATTGGAAATAATGTATTTATCCCTAGTGCCTTGCAGCTCATCGAGCTTCTGTTACCGTACCGCTAGATAATAAAAATGACATCAGACTTTTTGTTGTGCCTGCGTAACGGTGCCTCTGATGATTAAGAATAGCTGAGAATATCTGAGAGTGAACTATGCCTGTATTGAATGAAACGCATCATCCTGATCTACGTAGCTGGGTTAGCTCCGCCAATCACGCCAATGCTGATTTTCCGATTCAAAACCTACCTTTTGCCGAGTTTAGACGCAAAGGCAGCAATGAAGCCTTTCGTGGGGGTGTTGCCATTGGTGATCAGGTATTAGATCTGGCAGCCGTTAATGGTTTGTTCTCAGGTGATGCGGCACTTGGCGCAGCCGCCTGTGCTGCGCCAAGCCTAAACCACTTTATGTCATTGGGTGCACCGGTATGGTCGGCATTACGCTTGGCGCTGTCTCGGGCGCTGCGTGAAGGTGCCGCAGAGCAGGGGGCTTTAGCAGACAGTTTGATAGCTCAAGCCGATGTAGAGTATAGCTTGCCCTGCCAGATCGGCGATTACACTGACTTTTATACCTCGGTATTTCATGCCACCCGCGTGGGCAGTCTGTTCCGCCCGGATAACCCACTACTACCGAACTATAAATGGGTGCCGATCGGTTATCATGGTCGTAGCTCTTCGATCGATGTATCGGGCCAGACTTTCCGTCGACCTCAGGGGCAAACTAAAGCGCCGGAAGCTGAAGCGCCGAGCCTGAATGCCTGTAAACGATTGGACTATGAGCTAGAAGTGGGTATCTATATCGGCAAGGGCAATGCGTTAGGTGAGCCTGTTGCACTCGATGATACCGATGAGCATGTGTTCGGGTATTGTCTGTTTAATGACTGGTCTGCCCGTGATATTCAGGCTTGGGAATATCAGCCGCTAGGGCCTTTCCTGGCGAAAAACTTTGCTTCCACGGTCTCTCCTTGGATTGTAACTAATGAAGCGCTGCTGCCTTATCGTACTGAATTTAAGCGCGATGCGGCGGACCCTCAGCCACTACCGTATCTAACCTCAGAAAAAAACACACAGCAAGGTGCCTTGGATATTCAGTTGGAGGTGCTGTTACAAACTGAACAGATGCGTAACCAGCATGAAGCGCCGACACCGCTATCTGCGTCGAACTTTGTCTATTCTTATTGGACTGTGGCGCAGATGGTGGCACATCACACTGTCAATGGCTGTAATCTTCGCCCGGGGGATTTCTTTGGTTCGGGCACACAATCAGGCCCAGAGCATACACAGGGTGGCTCTTTGCTAGAACTGAGTCGTGGCGGCAAGGAAGCAATTAGTTTACCTAACGGTGAACAGCGTACGTTCTTAGAAGATGGTGATACGGTAGTGATGCGTGGTTACTGTCAACAGCCAGGCGGTGCCCGTATTGGCTTTGGTGAGGTTGCCAGCACTGTGCTGCCGGCTAAGGCCTAACAGTTATTACGTTTTAATCCGAGGCTGCAAAGGCTTAAAGGATAGGGAGATGATGCATCAACCCAAGACAGCGAGATTTGTCTTGGGTTGATGGGCTAAGCTGCTTACTTAGCTTATTTCTTAGGTTTCTTTTTAAAGAGGTTCAATAGTTTCTTTTTCGGGTCATGCTCTTCAGTGGGCAGCGCTTTTTCAAACTTGTTTTTCATATCCGTCAACTGCTTTTCTTTGCGCTTATGGCGCAGATCATCCCGCTTGCTATTGATATCGACTATTTTATCGCTCATATACACGACTCTTTTGGCAGCTTTGTTGGAAGTGATACCGCAGTTTAGCTTTGCAATATCTTAAGTGGAAGCCCCAGCAGCGCATCGCCCATGCCGTGAAAATACCAAATGATCGCCACCAAGCCGCCTACGGTAAGGATATACCACAGTGCCGACACGGCCTGACCATACCGGTCTAACGGCAATAGCAGGCTGTGATGTCGTCCACGCCACTCAAAAAACACCTCGACGCTACCAATAATCAACAAAAAGCCCAGCAGCGCTAAACCAAAGTGATAACTGAGCCAGATGCCTGCCCCGGCTGCTGCTCCGCAAAGCAGTAGTCCAAGCAGTGAATTCATCGAGAAGGCGATGCTCTTGAGGATGTGCCCGCCATCCAATGGCAGAATCGGCAGCAGATTAAACAGGTTTAGTAGAGCATTGAAGGCGCTTAATCCGGCAAAAAACATCGAACCGGTCACCCAGTAAGCCACTAGACTGAGTAGCGATAAACCAAAGCCAAAAAATGGCCCCATCATCGAAATGCAGACATCCTGCCAGCGAGTATTAATGCGCGCATCACTCAGCGCCAGCCCGCCGACGAATGGAATGAGATAGATTCCTTTGGTCTTCATGCCGAAGTGTTTCATCGCACGAATATGACCATACTCATGTACCACGAGGCAGAAGATCAGAGCCAGTGCAAAGGGCAGGGAAAAAAACCAAGAATACGCGGCCAAACTGGCACCGGCCATAACCACTTTGATGATCTTGGCGCTTTTCAGCAGTTTTAGCCCTAACGCACCGAGCCCAATAATGCTGAAGGCGCGTTTTTCTTGGCGTATTGGCCCTTGCGGCACCTGCTTTTCCATCTCTTCACGACCATGTTCACCGCTGGTAACCAGTTTATCGCCCATATAAAAACGGTAACTAATGTGTACTGGATCCCACTGTATCTCGGTTTCTAATCGACAGGGCAACGCTTCACCCTGCTGATTTTGCAGTTCAAATAGGTGTTCACTGATACCATCAAAATCGCCAGCCGCATCGCGTCGGGACACCGGGGTATTGTTCCAATACAGCAGCTGCCAGCCCGCCATTGAGCCTTCAAGCCGCAAGCTATGGCCCTGACAATCAAGATTAAGTAGTTCCACATCGATTCCTTAAAATAGTTACCGGCGCATGGTTGCATAACTTGATGGCAGTTTAAAGCGCCTTGTTGCTCTACTTGCCGTTATAAAAAGGAGAGCCTGCACAAACAGAGTGTTGCAGCCTAGCACCCCGTGATTGGATATCGAGGGCTTTAAAGTTTGCCTAAGATGAATGGCGGTTGTCTGCTTCGGTATAACGCTGTAATTTATGTCTCAATGAATTAAACAGATCGCTATTTTGTTATCTGATGAGTGGGTTTGAAAACTCGGCTTGTGTCCATCAAACCTCTGCAGAACATTCATAACCTCAAGGTGAATCCATGCAAACAAAAATAATTAAACCTGCAGCCAATGCACACGACTTCCCACTATTAATCAAAAGCCTGTTGTTATCCGGCAAACGCTTTCAGCCTGACAATGAGATCGTCTACAGTGATGTGATTCGCTATGACTACCGCACCCTCTATAAGCGTATCTGCAAGCTAGCAAACGTACTCACCGAGGCGGGTGTTAAAGCGGGGGACACGGTTGCGGTGATGGACTGGGACAGCCACCGTTATCTGGAAAGTTATTTTGCCGTACCGATGATTGGTGCGGTTTTGCATCATGTGAATATTCGTTTGAGTGTCGATCAGATCGGCTACACCATGAATCATGCGGAAGATAACCTCGTCTTACTGCATGACGATTTCAATGTTATTGCCGAGCAGCTGTCCGATCAATTGCCGAGTGTGCGGGGTTATATCCGCCTCAGTGATGATCAGCAGCCATCCCCCACAAGCCTAAAGATGGTGGGGGAATACGAAGCGTTGCTCGCCGATGCGTCCGATGAGTATGACTTTCCTGATTTTGATGAGAACTCCGTCGCCACTCTGTTCTATACTACCGGCACCACCGGAAACCCGAAAGGGGTCTATTTCAGTCATCGACAACTGGTGCTGCACACCTTAAACGGTGCAACCACGCTCGGTTCGTTTGACGGTCAGCCGCTGCTACGCTCCGATGATGTCTATATGCCGATGACGCCGATGTTCCATGTGCATGCCTGGGGCGTACCTTATATCGCCACCATGCTCGGTGTTAAACAGGTGTATTCCGGCCGTTACGACCCTAATAAACTGCTGCGGTTATACCGAGAGGAAGGGGTGACCTTCTCCCACGGTGTGCCAACTGTGCTACAGATGATTCTTAACTGTGATGAGACTGAAGCGACCGATATGAGCGGCTGGAAACTATTGACCGGTGGTAGTGCCGCGACGCCGGCACTGGCACAACAGATGGTAGATCAAGGCATCCTGCTGTTCACGGCTTATGGTATGTCCGAAACCTGTCCACTGGTGAGTGCCATTTTCCTCAAACC
>NZ_JBLWZV010000001.1:263033-708730 GCF_048266285.1 Amphritea sp. | reverse complement strand
GATCAAGGCATCCTGCTGTTCACGGCTTATGGTATGTCCGAAACCTGTCCACTGGTGAGTGCCATTTTCCTCAAACCCTCTGAACGTGAACTACAACTCAGTGAGCAGATACCACTGCGTATTAAAGCCGGTGTGCCAATCGGCTTGGTGGATCTCAAAATTGTTGATCCTGAAGGTAACGATGTCGCTCATGACGGCGATGCGGTGGGCGAGATTGTGGTGCGTTCACCATGGTTGACCCAAGGCTATTATAAAGAGGCAGCCAAAGGGGAAGAGCTTTGGGAAAATGGTTGGTTGCATACTGGTGATGTGGCTTCTATCGACAAAGATTACGTTATCCAGATCAAAGACCGCATTAAAGATGTGATCAAAACCGGGGGTGAGTGGATCTCATCATTGGAGCTGGAAAACCTGATCAGTCAATATCCCGCCGTATCTGAGGTTGCCGTTGTCGGTGTGCCTGATGAAAAATGGGGCGAGCGTCCTTATGCCTTAGTGGTGCCGAAGGCGGGAGAAGAGCTTAATGGTGCAGCGATTCAGCAACACCTACAGCAATATGTCGACAGCGGTCATATTAATAAATGGGCCGTGCCGCAGGATATTAAAGTCGTTAGCGATATTCCTAAAACCAGCGTCGGCAAGATCAATAAGAAAGTGATCCGTACTCAAATTTAAGGATCAGGTCTAAAGGCTAAAGGTCGAAGGTAATGCTAAGGGCAGAGGCTTGAACTTAGGTTTAAGCGGATGCTCACTATATGAGGGGGCTTTAAGCTCCCTTTTTTGTCTTTGCTATAGTGAGTAGGGCAGTTTTTGTGACTAAACTTTTATGACTGGGCTAATTTCACCATCTGTCCGATAAGGTAATAATTTATATTATCGTGGTTGTTATGATGACCGCTGTTTTATCGTCATCTGAGTGACAATGGCAGATATTAGCCTGATTTGTCGCCGTTATAGTGCTAACCCCGCACGATATAAGGTTTTTTATACTAACCTTGATAGCGGTTGGTTTTCCTTTAGCTGGCCGTTTATATCAATTAATAAGCTTTTTTGATCATTGTCCCACCGGACTATTCGATGGAGAATGAAGTTCATTAGCTGCTGTCATCGTGAATGGCGTCGTAAAGACAACTCTGAGCATAGGGCGCGAAGAGTGGTCGTCAACGTAGCGAACAGCATTAAAACAAGACAGTCACCGAGTTTATGCGTGGCTCACGATAACAAGAGAGAAAGCAATGAAAAAACGTGAAGTGGTAGTGGTAAGCGGTGTACGTACAGCCATTGGTGGTTATGGTGGTAGCTTAAAAGGGCACAAACCGACCGAGCTTGCCGGCGCCCTCGTCGCCGAAGCAGTTAAACGCGCAGGTATTGCACCGGAATCCGTTGAACAAAGTGTATTCGGTAATGTGATCCATTCAGAGCCTGCCGATATGTACATGGGCCGGGTTGCGGCCATCAAAGGTGGTTTGTCCGAAGAAACACCGTCGTTAACGCTTAACCGTTTGTGCGGTAGTGGCTTGCAGGCCATCATCAGCGCTGCCCAGCAGATCGAACTGGGTGTTTGCGATACCGTGGTTGCGGGCGGTGCTGAATCAATGAGCCGCGCCCCTTACCATCTGCCAACGGCACGTTTTGGTCAGCGTATGGGGGACGGTCAGATGGTCGATCCAATGGTCGCCGCACTGCATTGTCCGTTTAACCATATTCATATGGGTGTGACGGCTGAAAACGTTGCCGAGAAGTTTAACATCACCCGTGAGCAGCAAGATGAGTTGGCGGTACTGAGCCACAATCGTGCGCAGTATGCGATCGAGCAGGGCTATTTTAAAGAACAGATCATGCCGGTCGAACTGAAAACCCGTAAGGGTGTAGAGTTATTCGATACCGATGAGCATGTGCGGATGAACTGCACCCTCGACGATATGAAAAAACTGCGCCCCGTGTTTAAGAAAGATGGCACGGTTACCGCCGGCAACGCTTCCGGTTTGAACGATGCCGCCGGCGCGGTGGTCATGATGGAGCGTGATAAAGCCGAAGCCGAAGGTCGCCAGATCATGGCTCGACTGGTGGATTACTCGGTGGTAGGTGTTGATCCTAAGCTAATGGGTATCGGTCCTGTTGCAGCGATTCAACAGATCTTCGATCGTAACCATCTGTCGGCTAACGATATCGATGTGTATGAAGTCAACGAAGCTTTTGCGGCTCAGGCACTGGCGGTCGCTCAAGAACTAGACCTGCCCCGCGACCGTTTAAACCCAAATGGTAGCGGTATTTCGTTAGGTCACCCAATCGGTGCTACCGGTGCAGTGGTTACGATCAAAGCACTGTACGAACTAAACCGCATTAAAGGTCGCTACGCGATCGTTAGTCTCTGTATCGGTGGCGGGCAAGGTATTGCCGCACTGTTCGAGCGCGTCTAATCTACATCCCGCCATTCGCATTGAATGGCGGGCTCTCTGTTTTCCTGTTGTCTTACTGCTGCGGCCGGTTTTCGTATCCTGTTAAGGATGCTCAGAAGTGCGCATCACTGCTGTCGCCATTTAAAGAGTCGAGGTTTCACCATGTATCAAGGTCAGGCGTTGTGCCTAAATAAACTGGATGCCGGGTTGGTTGAGCTAACACTGGATCTGCAAAGTTCTTCCGTTAATAAACTGAACCAACATACCCTTACCGAACTCGCCGAAGCGGTCGTTATCCTGCGCGATGCCTCCGATGTTAAAGGGTTGCTCATTCGTAGTGCCAAGCCTGCTTTTGTGGTCGGTGCCGATATTACTGAGTTCGTTGAAAACTTTAACTTGTCGGAAGAGCAGCTGGCCACGTGGGTTGGGCGTACTAATCAGTTGTTCTGTGAACTGGAAAATCTGCCTTATCCGACAGTCGCCGCCATTAATGGTTTGGCGCTCGGCGGGGGTTTTGAATTGGCGCTGTCGGCAGATTTCCGTGTGATCGCGGATAACGCCAAGATCGGTTTCCCCGAGGTTAATCTTGGCCTGTGTCCAGGGTGGGGCGGCACGGTACGTTTGAGTCGCTTGATCGGTGCCACCGACGCATTAGAGTGGGCCGTTCGCGGACGCCCACAAGCTGCGGCTAAAGCGCTCGCCGCCGGTGCCGTGGATCAGGTGGTCGCGGCAGATGAGCTACAAGCCGCGGCGTTGGCGTTTCTGCAGCAGGCGGTCAGTGGTGACGTCTGTTACACCAGTAACAGTGCGCGCAAGATAGACGAGCGTACTGAAACACTCGATCTTGCTCAGTTGAAACAGCATTTTAGTCGAGATCTGCGTCCGGGTTCCCCCGCCGCCGAGATGATTATTGATGCGATCAGCCAGCATGTGAGTCTGCCATTTGAGGCGGCCCTGAAGGTCGAAACCGGTTGTTTTGTTGCGCTCGCCAAAAGCGATGCCACCCAGAGCCTAGTAAGATTGTTCCTCAACACGACTCAGCTTAAAAAGCAGGCGAATACTTGGGTTAAACAAGCACGTCCCGTGGCTCAGAGCGCGGTCTTGGGTGCCGGTATTATGGGCGGGGGTGTTGCCTACCAATCGGCCTCCACTGGCACGCCGATCATCATGAAAGATATCAATGATGAGGCGCTAACCCTAGGCATCAACACCGCCACTCAATTGCTCGATAAGCAATTAGAAAAGGGCCGTTTGGATGATGCCGGTAAAACTAAGGTGCTGGATGCTATCACCCCAACACTGGATTATACGCGTTTCAACGGTGCTGATCTGGTGGTTGAGGCCGTGGTTGAAAACCCTAAGGTGAAAGCTGCGGTGTTGGCCGATGTTGAACTGTATGTACCCGAGCACACGGTGCTGGCATCGAATACCTCAACTATTTCTATTGATCTGCTGGCTGAGAGTGTTCAACGCCCCGAACAGTTCTGCGGCATGCACTTTTTTAACCCGGTACATCAGATGCCATTGGTTGAAGTGATTCGTGGTAGCAAAACCAATGATGCGACGATTGCGACCACCGTTGCCTATGCCACATCGATGGGCAAAACGCCGATTGTCGTGAATGATTGCCCCGGATTTTTGGTCAACCGGATTTTGTTTCCCTATTACAATGGCTTTAACCGTCTGTTGAAGCAGGGTGTTGATTTCCGTCGTATCGATAAAGTGATGGAGCAGTTTGGCTGGCCGATGGGGCCTGCTTATCTGGCCGATGTGATCGGCATTGATACCATGGTGCACGCCGATGCTGTGATGCAGCAAGGTTTTCCTGAGCGTATGTGCCATGACGGCAGCGTGATTATGGAATTACTGCTGGCGGATGATTGCTTAGGGCAGAAAAATGGTAAAGGTTTCTATCAATATGGCGTTGATGACAGTGGTCGACGTTATAAAGAGGCGTCAGGCCCGGTGATGGAATTGATCGCCGCTGAGGTCACCGACAAGGTGGAAGTGACCGATCAAGAAATTATCGACCGGTTGATGATTCCGTTATGTACAGAAGCGGTGCGCTGCCTCGAAGATGGTATTGTCGAAACGCCGGCAGAGGTGGATATGGGCTTGATTCTGGGGCTTGGTTTTCCACGTTTCCGTGGTGGGCCGCTACGTTATATCGATACCCTCGGGCTAGATCACTTTGCCGCCATCGTTAAACAGCATCAAGACCAAGGCCCGCTGTATCAGCTCACTGACGGCTTTATTCGCCGCCAAGAGGCAGAGGAGAAGTATTTCGCCTGATCAGCGTTTGCCCGCTGGGTGATAACGGATGATTAAACGGAAAGGGCTGATGCGTTGAGCATCGGCCTTTCTTCTTTATTCGTTGCTCGTCGTTCGATGCGACTTCGTCGCTTGTCCGAACATCACTTCGCGACTTGCTCGAAAAAATAGGGCACAACCGCCATCATCAAGAAGGCTTTTGAGGTGCTTTCCCGACGGCATGACATGTTTCGAGGTAATCACTAACGGCTTCTTCGAATGCCGTTTTTAGCTTAGAAGCCGTTTCACAATGAAAGCCGATGATGTCTTTTATGCCTGCAATATGGCCGATAAAGCACTCATCTTCAGAGCTGAATTCTATTCGTGCAGCATAGCCCTGATATAGCATTGAATTACTCATGGCTCTGCTCCTAATTGTTTGAAAAAATTCGTGCATCTTTGACTTGCTATGGCTTTGCTTCTTTCTTCGAGTGTGGACGGTAAAAACTCGCAATATAGCCTGCTTTGGGACGGGCTTCGAGGAGCCCTTGGGCTTCTAGCCGTTGCAAAGCGTGCTGTACCGTGGCTTTCGATAAGCTGTGCTGTTTACACAGTTCCCGAATGGAGGGAAGCCGCTCGCCGGTACGCCAGCGCTGTGCTTGAATGCCTTCGAATAGCTAGCTTTCGAGTTGCTGATATAAATAGTCTGATGCCATGGCGTGTCTATATTAGGTTCAACTGTGCCTATTATATATCTTTTTTTTATGCCTGCTCCTATCGTTATTGCAGCCCTAATCTACGTGCATCAAAAATTGAGTAGATCAACCGCATGCAAAAAATTCCTCTACGGCAAGAACCTATCGCGGCCTCCGTCACACCATTTGCTAAAGATGGCAAGTTTCATGTGCGCCTTACCGAAGGGCGCTTTCAAAACCTAAGACGTTTAACCACCTGGCCATTGATAGCCCTATTTTTTGGCTTAGTTTGGGTTCAGGTTGATGGCCAGCCGATTCTGTTTTTCTCCTTTGAACAACGCAAGATCACTCTGTTTGGCAGCGCGCTATCTTGGCATGATCTGCCTTTATTGGCGGGTGTGATGATTGCGGGGTCGACCTTGCTGTTCTTTATGGCGGTGGCATGGGGGCGTATCTGGTGCGGTTTTGCCTGCCCACAAAGCATCTGGACCTGGTTGTTTATCCGTATTGAAACGCTGACGGAAGGACGGGCCAACAACCGAGCTAAAACGGAAGGGCAGCCATTAAGAGGTGTGCGGCTATTGCGCCGAATCACTAAGCATCTGCTGTGGATACTGCTGTCGTTGCTGACAGCGGCGACCTTTACCGGTTATTTCGTGCCTATTCGAGAGATTGCCACGGATGCCTTGCAGTTGCAGATGTCGCTACCCATGTTCGGCTGGTTGGCGATTATGGCGGCTTTAACCTACGCCAATGCGGGCCTTGTGCGGGAAAAAATCTGCCTGCATGCCTGTCCTTATGCCCGTTTTCAGAGTGTTATGTTTGACCGGGACACATTGACTGTCAGTTACGATGCTCACCGGGGAGAGCCGCGGGCGAATCATCGAGCTAGCCGTGATAATAGCGGTGACTGTGTCGATTGTGGTATCTGCGTGCAGGTGTGTCCCACCGGTATTGATATCCGTGATGGCCTGCAGGCGGCTTGCATCGACTGTGCGGCCTGTATCGATGCCTGTGATACGGTGATGGATAAGCTGCAACGACCCCGTGGACTGATTCGCTTTGCCTCAGAGCAACAGTTGGTCGGTCAATCGTCTCCCTTTTTACGCGCCCGACTGGCCGGTTATGCGGCGATAATGCTCTGTGCCTTTGGCGTGGTCGCCTATGGTTTTACCGAGACGAAAGGGTTGCTCGTTGAGATCCGCCGCGATCGGACTAATCTGGTAACACAACTTGATCAGGACACCGTGTGTAATCTTTATCGAGTAAAGGTGGAGGGCTTTGCTAAGGAGCAGACGCTGGTTAAAATCTCTCTGGCTCAACATGAACAGTATCAGTTGCATGGTCCAGCCGAGATCGACCTAAGAGAGAGTAATTCGGTTTGGTTGCCGTTCCGTATCTGCGGCAGTCACCGTGGTGCACAGAACGCTGCCGTGGAGTTTGTCTTCAATGGTAACGGTATTCAGACCTCTAAGGCGACCACCTTCTTAACGCGGCTGATGTAATGACGTAGATGTAATTAACGTATAATGCGGCGGTTTTTATAATCTGGGGTACACTAGCGCGATGACGACTCAACCACCGATACTTTACTCCTTCCGCCGCTGCCCCTATGCGATACGCGCTCGACTGGCGATTGCCAGCAGTGGTCAATCCGTGGCGCTGCGAGAGGTGGTGCTAAAAGATAAACCCGCCGCCATGTTGCAAGCTTCCCCTAAGGCCACCGTGCCGGTGTTAGTGCTGCCTGACAGGGTGATCGACGAAAGCCGCGATATCATGCGCTGGGCGCTGCGCCAGAGTGATCCACATAACTGGCTGTGTGCCGATGACCCGGATCAATTGTGGCAGAGCGAAGGGCTGATTCAGGAGAACGATGCTGTTTTTAAGCAGCACCTCGATCGCTACAAGTACTTTGAGCGCTATCCCGGTCATTCTCAAGACTATTATCGCCAACAGTGCGAAGTCACACTGGGCCGCCTAGAACAGCAGCTGCAGCAATCGGCGTTTCTGACCGGTGAACATTGCTGTCTTGCGGATATCGCGATCTTTCCTTTTATCCGTCAGTTTGCTCATGTTGATCGTACTTGGTTTTATAGCGCGCCTTATCCTGGCCTACAGCGCTGGTTGGATTACCATTTAACATCACCGCTGTTTTTGTCGGTCATGAAAAAATATCCTCGCTGGGAGGAGGGTAATGCGATCATTCGCTTCCCTAAATAATTGTATAATTTAAACAGTTTAATGAATAATTAAGCGCCGTTTATTCGGCGTTTTTTTATTGTAAATCACCTTGGCAGTTAGCCCATATCCAGCGGAATCAATAGCGGCCAGGCACTCGTTTTAAACCTTCTTTCTCTCTCGGCTAAGCATCTTTAAAAGCCAAATTCCAGATCGAGATAGAGGCTGATTGAATGGCTGGCTTTGATGTTAAATTAAACCCAATAATAACCGCTTCAACGGCCTTTCTGTATGCCTATCTATCGCTATTATTCCCCGTATAATCAGAGTCTATCGTCTCGTTTTTCTGGCTAATCGGTCGGAAAGGGCGAGGGCTCAAAAAACGGTTATTTGGCCGCCGTTTCTCATGGGTTTTATTCAGTGGCTAGCACCGACCCAATGCTTAAAAATCCTATAGATTACATTAATAATTTTAATTAGTTTATTGTTATATAAGAAATAGATAGAAAACTAAAATTGTCGACAATTGTTGTTAGGCTTTGACGATGGGTAGTTGATCCCAGCGGGTGGTATAGGCTGGCGAGAGACGATTACGCTGCATCTGCCAGCCGCTGGTTAACATCTCTGAAGCAAAGCGCACCTGACCGCGACCACTCTGATTGATCTGGTCGACCGCTTGCATGAGTCGCATTGCGGCGGGTGATGCGGGGGCTTCAAATAGTGATGGCTGAAAGTGACCCGGTGAGTATAGATCGGACAGCATAATGCCCGCTTTCATATAGCGACAATTGGGTTTCCAGAGTGCTTGTAATAATGATTGTGCTACGGCATTCAGCTGTCGGGAATCATCGCTGGGAACATGGAGCATACGGCTGGCACTATTGCTATAAAAAGCCTCTTGAGGTGCATGGGGGTTGGTGCGGATAAAAACCGTCACCACGCGAGCCAATGCCGACTGCTGGCGAAGCTTTTCTGCCGCCCGACAGCAATATTGGGCGATGGCTGAACGCATCGATGGCAGGGTGGTAATGCGTCGAGCAAATGAGCGACTGCAGAGAATTTGTTGGCGAGGTGGTGGGCACTCTTCTAATGCCATGCAGGGCTGACCATTCAGTTCACGTACCGTGCGTTCTAAGGTGATCGAATAATGACGACGAATCCAAGCCAGATCACAGTCTGCTAATGCCTGCGCTGAACGGATACCCTGCTGCTCTAGTCGTCGTGTGAGTCGACGACCCACTCCCCAAACCTCCTGCACTGGCACCAGAGCCAGCAATCGACGCTGACGCAAGGAGTCGGTTAGATCAACCACCCCCTGCGTCGCGGCATACTGTTTAGCGGCATGATTAGCGAGTTTTGCCAGAGTTTTCGTGGGGGCGATACCGACGGACACATGAATGCCGGTATGCTGATAAACCCGCTGCTTAAGCTGTTGCCCATATTCGGCTAATGAAAAGTGAGTCTCGAGGCCGCTTAGATCAAGAAAGGCCTCATCGATGGAATAAACTTCAATGGCCGGTGCCTGCTGCTCAAGCACGGTCATCACTCGGGCGGAAATATCGCCATACAGTGCATAATTAGATGAAAATACCGCGATATTCTCCCGGTCTATCTGCTCCTGAACCTGATACAACGGCACGGCCATCTTGATGCCTAAGCGCTTCGCCTCAGCACTGCGGGCGACGATACAGCCATCATTGTTGGATAGCACCACGATAGGGCGACCCGCTAAGTCAGGCCGAAACAGTCGCTCACAACTGGCATAAAAATTATTGCAGTCCACCAGCGCAAACATCGATTAGCCCCGTTGACGCACAGAGTGAATCACCGTGGTGACAACGCCAAACAGCTCCAGCGTGCTCTCTGGGCCAAACTCAATGGGAGTATAGGCTGGATTATGTGCCAGTAACTGCAGGGTTGGGCGGGTCGATAGCTCTTTAACTGTAAACTCGCCATCAACACAGGCGATGACAATATCACCATTGGCCGCTTTGAGTGAACGATCGACCACCAGCACATCGCGGGAGAAGATTCCGACCCCCTCCATAGAGTCACCTTCGGCGCGAACAAAATAAGTGGCGGCGGGGTGCTCAATGCAAAGCTCGTTCAGATCTAATGTGCGCTCTATATAATCTTGAGCCGGCGAGGGGAAGCCCGCCATCACGCGGCTCATAAACAGCGGCACTTTAATCAGCGTGCTTGGGCATCGACTATGGCCCAAAAATGAAATCTGCATAAGTGATGCAACCCTTTAATGTTATATGTACTGTATATATAACCAGTATAGTAAAACTGAAGACCGCCTGAGTAAAGAGAAACACATCAAGATTTAATATGATACAAAATACATATTGTGTATTATTTTTTATATCTATTGCCTGACCTTAATCGATCGATACACCTCTCGCTAATGGAGTGGCCGACGGCAAAAAAGGCCAAAGCCGTCAAAAAAGTAGGATGGGCTAATGAACTCAGAGGCTTTATTTGCCTGCATCAGGCGATGAATTTCGATGCGAAATTTAGGTATAGACTCACAAAAAGGCTTAGCAAAGGGCCTTAAAAAGAGCGCTGATCAAGAGGACTTGAAGAGAATTCAGGCGTCGAATTTGGGGCGTGCTCAAAGATTGGTTTGGTCGTCTTTTCAAACTCGCCTAAGCTTGAAAAACGGTAAAAACCTCGATAAATTAAAACTATTAAAAATCAATCTATCTTATGAGAAATAATTCATAACCTTTTGTTTTGTATTGATTATCTATAGATTAAATGGCTGGGCAATAACACTGCTCTTGGCTTGCTATTACTGATGAGTAACGGCCACTAAGAATCGTATCAACCAAGCCCGCTGGGTGGTGCTCTGAGGTTTCTTTGCGGTTTGTTATTTCGTATTTCAAAGCTTCATTTTTCCAGTTTTAGGCAGGCTATTGCATCAGCCACGCCAGAAAACCGGAGAGAATATAACCACAACCGTGAGCAGTTCCAAACGCCCGAGAATCATAGTAAACGAAAGTATCCATTTGGCCAAATCTGGCAGGGGCGCAAAGCTTCCTGAGGGGCCGATGATATCGCCTAAACCTGGACCGACATTGGTCAACGCTGTTGCGGCGCCGGTGAAGCTGGTGACGAAATCAACGCCGATGGCGGTCAGCAATAAAGTGGTCACAGCTAAGGTCAAAAAAAACATAAAGGAGAAGGCTATCGCGGAAACGATAATATCATCGTGTACTAACTTGCCATTGTAGTGAATGGCAAAGACTCCGCGGGGGTGAACCAGTTTGCGAAACTGATCTCGGAGAAACAAAAAAGCCAGTTGAAAGCGAAAGATCTTCATACCACCGGCAGTGGAACCGGAACAACCTCCGATAAAGGTGACAATAAAAAACAGCGCAATACTAAACTGCCCCCAGAGGGTGTAGTCCGACGAAGCATAGCCGGTGGTCGTAATCACTGAGGTGACATTAAAGGCGGTATGGGTCAGTGCGGCGAAGAACGGCATATCGCCGGTCAGCATTAACTGGCTTGTCAAAATAATCACCAGTGCAACAACGATCATTAGAAAGCCCTTTACCTGCTGGTCCGCGAGACTTTTGAGTGAGGGGCGCAGCAAGAAGCGGATAAACAGGGTAAACGGCAGGCTGCCTAATAGCATAAAGAATACCGATACCCAGAGTACCGTGGCACCAAACCGCCCCATGGACTGATCATTGGTGGCATAACCGCCGGTGGATACCGTGGTGAAGGCATGGTTGATCGCATCAAACACTGTCATCCCCACGAGCCAGTAACTGCAGGCGCAGAGTAAGGTGAGCAATAGATAGCTGAGCAGCAATGTTCTGGCTAGTTCATGAAAACGGGGCAGTGATTTATCGGCCCAGTCGGATGATTCTGTCTGGAATAGGCGCATCCCACCGATCCGTAAAAAGGGCAAAATGGTTACCGCCATACCGATAACACCTAGCCCGCCAATCCATTGCAGTAATGACCGCCATAGTAGCAAGCTTCGCGGCAGGTCCTGCAAGCCACTGATAACCGTGGAGCCGGTCGTGGTAATACCCGAAACCGATTCAAATACCGCATCAGAGAGTGACAATGGGTGATGGCAGAGCATTAAGGGCAGCGCGCCAAGAAAGGAGAGTAGCATCCAGCTACAACTGGTTAGCAGATATAGTTGTCGTGAGGTAAGGGTAAAGCGTGATGGTTTGAAGATAATTATCAGGGTGAAGCCTAGTAAGATGCTCAGCCCGGCAGAGGCAAGAAAGGGGATGTATTCTGGGTCATCATAGATGGCCCCATATCCCGCCGGGATAAGCATCAATACCGCCATAATCCATGCCAATATTCCGCATACATAGAGCACCGGCTGAAACAGCTTAATCATTGTCAGACACCTTAATTAGACAGGCGATAATTATCCTCTTTAGCGATAAAAAATCGACTATAAATGTCGGATTTTATAGATAAATATCGGTTTAATGATGACGGATAAAACGAGCAGAGAAACTGCACTAAAACGGGGCTGATTTAACGCTTTAGTGCAGCTTTAATTGGCATAATATTTGGATGCAATTGTTGTCAGGAAAGGACTATAGCTTTGCCTTGATCAGCTCTTTTAGTTCTCTAATTTCAAGATGCAGTGATTCGATCGTTGGCGTGCCATCGGTCAGCGCTTGTTCCCGGGCTTCTTGGGCGTGTTCGCCCTCCATCACACTCACAACGATGCCGATTACCATATTCAAAAAGGCGAAGGTGGTTAGAAAGATAAAACTTAGATAGAAGATCCAGCTAAAGGGATAGACGCCCATCGTTTCATACATCACATCGGTCCAATCCTCAAAGGTCATCACCCGGAACAGGGTGAGCATAGCAATACTGATATCCCCCCAAAGCACCTCGTTGATCTCGCCAAAGAAAGACGCCCCCACAGCCGCATAGATATAGAAGATGATGAACATCAGTAGGATCACATAGCCTAGTTGCGGCAGAGCTTTAATTAATGAGTTCAGCAGCAGGCGAAGCTCCGGGATGATAGAAACCATCCGCAACACTCTAAAGATACGAATCAAACGGCCAATCAGGGCCATTTCGCTATCCTCAACCGGAATCAGGCTGATAACCACGATTAAGGTATCGAAGGTGTTCCAGCCGTTTAAGAAGAAACGTTTTTTCTCCGGCTCCCCTATAAAGCGAATCGAAACCTCTAACAGAAAGAACAGCGTGATGGCGGTATCCATCCAGCCGATCAGCGTCAGCACATCGGCAGGAATATCGTAGGTTTTAGCGCCAATAACGAGGGCAGAAAAGAGAATAATTGAGACAACAAAGAGCTCAAAAGCCCGATTGTTACGCAGCCGAAAGAACGCTGCCTGCAGTTTCATGTAATTCATAGCGTGCCGATTTAGGATTTAAGTGGATCAAAAATGAAGGCAACTTTACTGCGCTTTGCACGAAATGTGTACCACCAATAACGTCCAAACTCATAAGTTTTTACATGATAACCGTAACATAGGTTATATTAACTTAACGGCCCAACACCGGGCATCAGAATGAGGAGTCCGTATGCACTCGAATTACGATAAGAATAGGCCGTCAGCCATCGCTATCCCTCAGGAAGCTTTCGATTGGTATGACGAATATGCCCATGGTGATATCGACCGACGTACCTTTCTTAAGCGCTTGGCGACATTAGGGGCTATCGGACTTAGTCTGAGCGTGGTGTCGAGTGCCTTAATGCCTAATTATGCGCAGGCTGAACAGGTATCGTTCAATGATGCGGATATCAAGGCCAGCTATGTCGAGTTTGATGCCCCCGAGGGGTATGGCACCGGACGCGGCTATCTTGTTGTGCCTACCGGCGTCAGTGCTGAAAATCCCGCCCCGGCCATTTTGGTCGCCCATGAAAACCGAGGTTTAAACCCCTATATTGAAGATGTGGCTCGGCGCTTAGCCAAAGCGGGCTATGTGGCCTTTGCTCCTGATGCGTTATATTCCCTCGGTGGTTATCCGGGAAATGATGACGAGGGGCGGGCGATGCAGAAAACCCTGGAGCGCAGCAAAATAGAAGCAGATTTCGCGGCCGCCGCCCAAATGCTAACGCAGCATGAACTGACTACCGATAAACTCGGCGTGGTTGGCTTTTGTTTTGGTGGTTATCTGACCAACCAGTTAGCGGCAATGTTGCCGGAGAGTATAGATGCCGCCGTGCCTTACTACGGAACCCCACCGCAAGGGCCCATCGGCAATATCAAAGCACCACTACAGTTGCACTTTGCGGGGCTGGATAAGCGGGTGAATGGTTATTGGCCAGAATTTGAAGCATCACTGATCGCCGCGAAAGTCGACTATAGTGCGTTTATCTACCCGAATGTTAATCATGGGTTTCATAATGACTCGACGGGCCGTTATGATGAGAAAAGCGCTGAACTGGCTTGGCAGCGAACCTTGGCCTTCTTTAAACTGCACTTGAGTTAAGTTAACAAGAGTTAAGAGAAGAAAAAGGAGTAAGGGTGAGGGAAGCCAGCCTAGCAATAGGCCGGCTTCCGCAGTTTAGTTGCGGCAAACGGTTATTGATCTACCTGTGCAATGAGATCGGCATATAGCACATCAAAGTCCTCAAAGGCTGAGTCATTATGTTTGCAGCAGCGAATAGAGCCGCTTTTTATATCGTAAATCCAGCCATGCACCTCTAGTTTATCGGTGGCCAATTTCGCGGCAACCGCCGGGTGGGTACGTATGTGCTGTACCTGCTGCAATACGTTTTCCTCTATCGCTTCATTAAGATGCTCAACGCCGACCGCCTCCTCATGGGGAATATCATGGCGTTCACGGACAATTTCCATCGCCGAACGGCAGTGTCCTAGCCACTCTTTCACATGGGGCAGCCCTCGTAGTGCATTGAGATCCAGTGCGCCCTTGATGGCACCGCAATCGGTATGGCCACAGATAATAATATGACGCACCCCTAAAACCGCCACCGCGTATTCGATAGAAGCGGTCATGCCACCGGTTTCGTTACTGTGGGGTGGAATGATATTACCGGCATTACGGCAGATGAATAGATCACCCGGCGAGGTGCCAGTCAGGAGGTTAGGGTCTATGCGTGAATCGGAACAAGTGGCAAATAAGATTTCAGGACTCTGCCCATCGGCTAGCGTCCCAAACAGATCTTTGTGTTCCGGATAAACATGCTGGCGAAAATTAAGCACGCCTTTTATTATTTTTTCCACGGTCGTTTTCTCTACGTCGGCCATTAAATAGTCAGGATTAAAAATACCCGGTTATGGACAAGCTGGACAGCCATAACCGGGAAATAATCATGAATAAAGTTGGATTAGATTACTCGATTTCAGCCAATACTTCGCCAGGGATCACTCGATCACCTTTAGCGACGTAGATCGCCTTCACGGTGCCAGCAACATTGGCATGGATCTCCATCTCCATTTTCATCGCTTCGGCGACCAAGATGGGTTGGCCTGCGGTGACTACATCGCCTTCTTTCACCAATACCTCGAAGATATTGCCCGGCATCGCCGTAGTAACATGACCCGGTTCGCTGGCTTTCTTACGTGCCTGACCGCCTTCGGCAATATATTCGTTTTGCGGCTCAAAGATGACCTCTTCAGGCACACCATCTAATGACATATAGATTTTGCGTTTGCCGCTACCGAACTCACCCACACCGGTGACCGCAATATCATAGGCTTCACCATGTACCTCAATCTTAAATTCAGAGGCGCTAGCTTGGCCGAGTTTAATACCATTAGCGGCATCAATCGGGAGCAGTTCTTCTGGCTTGAGTGTCCCCGCCGCCCGTTGTTGTAAGAATTCACGGCCTAGATCCGGGAACATAGCAAAGGTCAGTACATCTTCTTCTGACTGGGCCAGATCACCGATCTCTGCCCGCAGGTTATTCAGTTCAGGGCTAAGCAGATCTGCAGGGCGGCCCACATCAACACTTTCATTACCGATGGCGCGTTTTTGCAGTTCGCTATCGACCTCAGCTGGCGCCGCGCCATAACCCCCTTGCAGATAACGTTTCACCTCATTGGTGATGGTTTTGTAGCGTTCGCCGGCAAGGACGTTATAGACCGCTTGGGTGCCGACAATCTGCGAAGTGGGTGTGACCAGCGGTGGGTAGCCAAGGTCTTTACGCACGCGTGGGATTTCGGCAAAAACATCACGAATTTTATCCAGTGCATTCTGTTCTTTTAACTGATTCGCTAGGTTAGACATCATGCCGCCGGGCACCTGATTGATCTGCACCGAAACATCTTCGCGGGTGAACTCACTTTCAAATTGATGATACTTTTTCCGTACTTCGCGGAAATAATCAGCAATTTCCGTCAGCAGTGCTAAATCAAGCCCGGTGTCATACTGAGTGCCTTTCAACGCTGCCACTTGGGTTTCTGTAGCCGGATGGCTGGTGCCGCTGGCAAATGAGGAGATCGCCGTATCAATACGGTCGGCACCGGCTTCAATGGCTTTTAATTGGCACAGTGGAGCAAGGCCCGCCGTTGAGTGGCTATGGACGACAATAGGTAAATCCAGCTCGGCTTTCAAAGCGCTGACGAGATCATAGGTGCCATAAGGGGTAAGCAAGCCCGCCATATCTTTAATCGCGATTGAATCCGCACCCATATCACGCATTGCCAATGCCTGTTTCACAAACAGCTCGGGCGTGTGTACTGGGCTGGTGGTATAGCAGATAGTGCCCTGTGCATGTTTGCCGGCTTTCTTCACTGCTTTCATAGCGGTTTCAAGGTTGCGAATATCGTTCAGGGCATCGAAGACGCGGAACACATCGATGCCGTTTTGCGCGGCTTTAGCGACAAAGGCTTCGACCACATCATCGGCATAATGGCGATAGCCCAGCAGGTTTTGCCCTCTCAACAGCATCTGTAGGCGGGTATTGGGTAGGGCAGCGCGCAGTTGACGCAGGCGCTCCCATGGATCTTCTTTTAAAAACCGGACGCAGGCATCAAAGGTTGCACCGCCCCAAGCTTCCAGTGACCAGTAGCCGACCTGATCCAACTTCTCACAGATGGGCAGCATATCTTCGGTGCGCATCCGAGTAGCGATCAGTGACTGATGACCATCACGTAAAACGACATCGGTAACTTCAATTTTATTGACTTGGTTCACAATAGTTTCTCCTGCAACCGCTTCGGCAGTTGGCTGTCATTCATCTGTTTATAGCCGCGCGGCAGTGATGCCTTAATGTTAAGCGCGGGCATTAATCGATTGAGCGGCTTACCAGCCGGCGTAAGCGGCAATCGCCGCCGCTACGGCTAAGGCCATTTGGCTAGGGTGGCGCTTATCGGAATAACTCAGCAGCTCGGGATGGTTCGGCACAAAGCTGGTATTGAAATTGGCCGCCTGAAAATCGGGATGCTGCAAAATCTGCTGATAATAATTAGCCGTGGTTTTAATGCCATGCAGACGCATATCATCCAGTGCCCGTTGACCCCGTGCGACGACTTCTTCCCAGGTCAGCGCCCAAACCACCAGCTTCAAGCACATGGAATCGTAGTAGGGCGGAATTTCATAACCGGTATAGATCGCCGTATCGACCCGAACGCCAGGACCGCCCGGCGCATAGTAGTGAGAGATGCGACCAAAGCTGGGTAGAAAGTCATTTTTCGGATCTTCGGCGTTAATACGAAACTGCAGCGCATAACCACGATAGCTAATATCTTCTTGGCGGTAGCTCAACGGTAGTCCCGATGCGATACGCAGCTGTTCACGCACAATATCCACGCCGGTAATCTGTTCGGTAATGGTATGTTCCACCTGCACCCGGGTATTCATCTCCATGAAATACACCTGATTTCCGGTTAGCAGGAACTCCACCGTGCCGGCGTTTTCATAGCCAACCGCTGCGGCTGCTTTGACCGCCAAACTACCGATATACTGGCGCTGCTCCGGGGTTAGCTGTGGGCTAGGGGCGATCTCGATCAGTTTTTGATTGCGTCGCTGAATCGAACAATCCCGTTCATAGAGGTGGATCACATTACCCTGGCTATCAGCCAGAATTTGTACTTCGATATGGCGTGGATCGACGATGCATTTTTCCATAAAGACTTCCGCTGAGCCAAAGGCCTTGGTGGCCTCAGAGATCACGCGCGGGTATTGCAGTTTAAGCTCTTGCGGTGTATCACAGCGGCGAATACCACGGCCACCGCCGCCAGAGGTCGCTTTTATCATGATGGGATAGCTGATTTCGTCCGCCAGTTTTAAGGCTTCCTCAACATCGGCTAAGTTACCCTCCGACCCCGGAGTGATGGGGACACCCGCCGCGCGCATCGAATCACGGGCCTGGGTTTTATCGCCCATATTATGGATAACACTGGATTTTGGCCCGATGAAAGCGATGTTTTGCTGTTCACACAGGCGGGCAAATTCGGCATTCTCTGAAAGAAAGCCATATCCTGGATGAATAGCATCGCAGCCGGTTTCGAGTGCGAGGTTAACGATGCATTGCGGGTCGAGGTAGCCGGCCAAAGGGTCTTCACCCAATGAATAGGCTTCATCGGCACGCTTTACATGTAAGGCATAACGATCCGGCTCGGTATAGATCGCCACAGAACGGATGCCGGTTTCGGCGCAAGCGCGGATAATGCGGACCGCGATCTCTCCCCGGTTGGCAATCAGTACTTTGTTAATCATGAAGCTCTCCTGTCTAGGCTGTTTGCCGTAAGAATATAAATCGATCCTAGTGGCATTCTTTGATAAGTAGAAATTGATATTTCTTAGTTTATCTATAAGGTATTGCTTATAGATAAGCGAAATGAGGGACAATCGCGTGCCACTGTCGATCAAAAATATGGCTGCACGACTGACATTTCGTCAGTTACAGGTGTTTAAGGCGGTTTATCAGCTGCAAAGTTATAGTAAGGCCGGAGAACTGCTAGGCCTGACTCAACCGGCGGTGAGTAGTCAGATGCGCCAACTCGAACAGGCGGTTGACCAGCCTTTGTTTGAATATGTTGGCCGGCGTTTGTTTTGTACCGCCGCAGGTGAGCGATTATCGGAGAGTATCAACCATATTTTTATTGAATTAGCCGATCTGCAAGCCGATCTTGGCGCGTTGAAGGGCAATGTAGCGGGGGAGTTAAAGCTAGTCGCGGTTAATACGGCCCAATATATGGTGCCCTACCTGTTGCGGGCGTTTCTCGACCTTCACCCCCATGTCAGCGTACGCATTAAGGTGGTCAACCGCGCGACAGCGTTGCAAGGGCTCAACGAAAACAACGACGATCTGGTGATTATGGGGATGGTCCCCCTCGATAGGCCGTTGGCATCACTGCCATTCTTAGATAATGAGTTGGTGCCGGTGGTACCGGATGGCCATCCGTTATTGCAACAGCCGAGCATTATGGCGCAGCAATTTCTGGATAGCTTTTTACTGGTGCGTGAACCCGGCTCGGGGAGCCGCTTAGCCCTCGAACAACACTGTCAAGAACATCGCTTACGGTTTGCGCCGAGCATGGAAATCGGCTCCAATGATGCGGTTAAGCATGCGGTGATTGCAGGGTTAGGGGTCGCTGTACTGCCGAAGCTCAGTATCCTTTCTGAGTTACAACTCGGAAACTTAAAAGTCGCGAATATTGAAGGCTTTCCGCTACGACGAAGTTTCTGTGTTGTACACCCCCAAGCGAAGCATCCAACCCCTGCGATGCAGGCTTTTTTAGATTACATTCAGCAAAATATTAAACAGTTTGAACGGATGTTTTTAGATAATTAAATCAGTATATTAAAATATTATATTAATGTCTTAGTTTAATATTTAAGATGGTGTATTTGTCACTATTTTAACCTCACATTTACCTTGAGCAGACTAATATTGCACCCGAACTGCCAATGGTTTTGTCGTCTAACCGGTAGTCGGCAGTGCGACCTTAGGTAGAGTATTTAATCAATAGCTGGCTAGAAGCTTAGAAAGTGCCATCCATGTAAGGGTGATGCGCGGTGTGAAAAGCCGCTATAAAAATAGCGAAATGGGCGTCAATTCCTATAGAATAGGGCTAAATTGAAACTAAGCTTAGCAAACCACTCTAATGACTTCAGGCAAGACGAACGATAGGTTACAGTGATTGGCTTCGGCACCGCTCTGAAAAAGACCGCCACAACCGAACAGCAACACCGTTTTTTGTTATTCATCCGGAATTAGTTAATACACTCATATGATTAAATACGCATTTTTGGTACTCGCACTCTGCATACAAAGCCCATGGGCTACCGCTGCCGTCGATTGGTTTAAAGATGAAAACGGTAGAACCAAGTGGCAACACCTCGCGAATTTCAGTAGCGGCACACTTATTATCATTCTCTCGATCACCGCGATATACCTGTTGATTTATAGCCGCCGGGCGCATCGAGCTAACCGTGAATTGACCACCATTAAAAATGAGTTGGAGCAGCGGGTTCAAGAACGCACCGCGGCAGTCGAAGAATCTAATGCCAAACTGATCCAGAGTAACCAGTTGCTGGAGTCAGAAGTGGCCCAGCATGTGATCACCTCAAATCAGTTACGCACCTCAGAGCTGTACGTCAAAGATATTTTGACCTCAATGCCGCTAATGCTGGTGGGTTTGAATAAAGACGGGCAGGTGACCCAATGGAACCGACGGGTCGAAGAACTCTCCGGTGTACCATCGGAAAAAGCACTGGGTAAAACCCTGTGGGAAGCCTATCCCACCATGACTATTGTGCCTGAACATATTCAGCAGGCCATTGAACAAAATAAAATCATCCATCTGAAACAAAGTCTGCGCAGCCTGTCGCACTTTGATATTACCATCTATCCGCTGCAGGGACCTGAGCCGGGTGTGGTAATTCTGGTGGATGATGTCTCAAAAGAAACCACCGCTGAAAACCTGCTGATTCACAATGACAAAATGTCGTTTATGGGCGAACTCGCATCGTCCATGGCTCACGATATTAATATCCCTTTGCAGGCCATTCTAATGGACCTCAAGCGGTTTAAAAATATTATGGCGGATAGCCAGCGGGTTGGTGACAAAACCGCGCTGCTCGAGTCGATCTACAGCGATATGTCAGATAAAGGCGATCAAGTTGCGAAGATCATTCATAACTTGCTGACCTTTGCCCGCAATCGCAATAGCGAAAAACAGATGGCGGATATCGTCGATGTGATGGAACATACGGTCAACCTCGGTAAAGAGGTGATCTCGGTATCGGATGGACTGATGTTTAATCAGGTCAAACTCGAATGGCAGGTCGAGAAGGGGCTGCCACAGGTGCCTTGTTATATCACCGAACTGCAGCAAGTCTTTCTCAGTCTGTTCCGGCATGCCTGTGCCGCCTTGCAGAAGAAGGTCGGTACCGATGGGTTTGAGCCAACCATCAAAATCATTTTGTCAGAAAGCTATGACAATATGTGGATTAAAATTCAGCATAATGGCATCGGCCTGACCAGCGAAGAACAGATGAGTCTGTTTGAACCGTTCTTCAGTAACAGCCAGCCCGCTGAAGACTTTGATACCGGCGAACATCTGTCGTTCTCATACTACATTATCACTGAACAGCATCAGGGCCATATGGCGGTAACCTCTGATCCAGAAGTGGGATCGACCTTCCATATGCAGATCCCGATCACACGCTAATTATTAAGCCATACAACCGAGGGAATGCCCCTTATGCAGCACCAGACAGGGACGTTAGTGGTCTGGAAAGATGACCGAGGTTATGGCTTTATTAAGCGTCAAGATGGGCCTGATCTGTTTGTTCACATCCGCGATTTTGGTCATATTCCTCGCTCACCTCATGTTGGCGATAGGGTTCACTTTCAACCGATGCGAGATAACCAAGGGCGGTTTCGTGCCGCCGATGTCCGTATTGAAGGGCTTACCCAACAACCACACAAGCTGAGCAAAAAGCCTCGACGCCGTCAGGGCCCACATAAATCAATCAACATTGTTACCCCGCTCAAACTTATCGCGGTGATTATTGTCGCGCTACTGCTCGTACTTATTTACCGATCTATGCCGGATGACACGGCACCTGCCACTAGTCAACTTAGCGATAACGACAGCCTTATTCTGCAGGCTTATCGCAACCAGCAAAGCAACCTCCAGGTGCACGGCAGCGGCATTGTCAGCCAAGTACTACCGGACGATCGCCAAGGCAGTCAGCACCAGCGGTTTATTCTCAGATTGCCATCAGGCATTACGGTGCTGGTGGCGCATAATATTGATTTAGCGCCGCGAATAAACGGACTGCAAAAGGGTGACCAGGTTAGCTTTTACGGTGAATATGAGTGGAACAATCGGGGCGGTGTGGTTCACTGGACCCATCATGACCCCGGCGGTCGGCATGCTCATGGCTGGTTAGAACACCAAGGCAAGCGATACCGCTAGGAAATAAAGGTAAGATAAGAGGCATGATCAAAACGATCACCATACAAGGAGATATCTATGCCCACTTTAGATAAGTTAAGAGGCATGTTGGTCGGATTAGCGGTCGGTGATGCCTTAGGGGCCGCGGTCGAATTTATGCCACGCGGGTCGTTCAAACCAGTGGACGACTATCGCGCGGGAGGGCCACACAATCTTGACGCGGGCTACTGGACCGATGATACCTCGATGGCGCTGTGTTCTGGGGCGAGCTTAATCCAATGTAATACCCATGACCCTGATGACCAGATGCGTCGCTATCAACGTTGGTATCGTGAGGGGTATATGTCGAGCACTGGCCATTGTTTTGATATCGGCCATCAAACACGTAAAGCCATTCAGCGGTACGAGCAAAGTGGTATTGCCTTACACAGCGGTGTACACCCGGATGATACCGACAGTGCCGGCAATGGCGCACTAATGCGTTTGGCTCCAGTGGCAATGAAATACCATGCGAGTCTAGACCAAGCAATTGATGCTGCCGCCGACAATGCTGCACTAACCCATACCGAACCCCGCTGTATCGATGCTAATCGAGTGTTTACCTTTCTGTTGCTGCGTGCCCTTAAAAGTACCGATAAAGCTCAGGTGCTGTCTCCCGAAGCTGTCACGGAATACTTTGCCGATACCCTTGATGTTGAAGTGAATCATGTTGCCCAAGGTTCCTATAACCAGCTGACCGAGTCGCAAGTAGAATCGAGTGGCTATGTGGTGACATCGCTAGAAGCTGCGTTATGGGCCTTTTACCATGCTTCAAGTTTTGAGGAAGGGGCCAAATTGGCGGTTAATCTGGGTGATGATGCCGATACCATTGGCGCCATTTATGGGCAAATTGCTGGCGCATTTTGGGGTTATAGCGCCATTCCAGCGCGCTGGATCAATGAGCTGCATGATCTATCCCGACTTGTTACGGTCGCCGATCTACTGATCACGGGTATTACGGATCAGCACTTGGAAACCTTAATCGCGCATACGCCGATCGCTAAAACGTAGTAGCGTGATGGTGCCTCACTAAATGGGTACCGGTGGAACTGTGTGATAAATAATCTGTCTATCACGCAGAGTTTGATTAATAAGCAGAGTCGATAAGCCTGTTAGCCTAGCGCATTGAGATCGCCGAGCCGCCTGCATACCCTAGCGGGCTGCGCAGGATAGATTCACGCTGCTGCTAAACGCTTAACATTAAGGATCGAATGAAAGAATCGGAAGGATTGGTATCCAGCGTTTTCACGAACCCCATTAAAGCCGTGTTAGACCTCGCAGATGAGGGGATGAACGGTGCGTCGACTCAGTTTGACAAACTGCGTGATCAACGTTTTTGTATCGGCATTACTGGCTTGAGCCAGAGTGGTAAATCTACCTTTATTACCAGCCTGATCAATCAGCTATTGCAACATGATACCGCCAGCTTACCTGGTTTTTCACCGGTGCTAACCGATCGTTTATTGGGCGTGAAAATCCACCCCTTAGATGCCCCTGAGTTGCCACAGTTTCCTTATGATGACGCCTATCGTGGCTTAGCTTCGCCGCAACCGCATTGGCCGCCTTCGACTGAAGACGCTAGCGGCTGCTTGCTAGAACTCAGGTTGGAAAACACAGGGGCTAAATTCAACCCATTTAGCCGTAAACAGTTTTCTCTCTATCTCGAAATCAGGGACTACCCCGGCGAATGGTTACTGGATTTGCCGCTACGGGATATGAGTTATTCCCGTTGGTGCGCTCAGTGCAATGCGCAATACACCCAAGCCCCTCGAGCCGAACTGTTAGGCGAGTTGTTAACGGAGCTGCAGCACCTCGATCCATTGGCCGAAGCCGATGAAGCAATCCTTAAAGCACTCAATCAGCGCTACGTCGCGTTTTTAAACGCCTGTAAATACAACAGCAAAAGCCTCAGTCTTATTCAGCCAGGCCGTTTTCTGATTCCCGGACGAATAGATGATCCAGAGATACTGACCTTTTTGCCATTGTTAAAATGTGGTGGGTATACCGAAGGGCAGCTCAATGCCGCAGCAAAGAATAGCTACTACAAAGTCTGTCAGCGCCGTTATAAACGTTATATCAAAGAGCTAGTGGAACCCTTTTATAAAGCGTTTTTCAGTCGTATTGATCGGCAGTTGGTATTGGTTGATGTGGTCAATGCCTTAAATGCCGGGCCTGATTATATCGATGATATGCGCCAAGCCTTGGCCAATATCACCGATAGCTTTGCCTACGGTAGTCGCAACCGATTGTTACAGTTGTTTAGCCCAAAAATCGATAAAGTGGTGTTTGCCGCAACCAAAATCGATCAGGTGTTATCGGAAGATCATGAAGCCGTGCGCCAATTATTATCGGTCATTGTTAAACAAGCCTATCGCAACGCGCAACATGAAGGCATACAGCCGATCTGTGAAGCCACAGCGGCGGTTCGTTCGAGCAAAGAGGTGAAACATGAAAACCAATTGGGGATTAGCGGTTTTGGTGCCGATGGAAACCCCATCGGCTATATCCATCCTAAAATTCCCAATCGCATTCCCGAAGGGGACGAGTGGGCGGCCTTTCTGACATGGAAGATTCCACCACTGAACCCACCTAAGGGTATCTCCTATCAAAACGATGATGCCATTCCACATATCCGCCTCGACAGCATACTCAACGCACTGATCGGAGATAAATGTGTATGAGCCATAACCCGCATGACGATGTTACACCCCGCACCTCAGGGCATACCTTTCAAGTAGACAGTGATCCAAGTGTTGATCACGCAGAGACCGATAGGGAACAGCCGCGCCAGGCAAAAACGTTTATGCCTGACGAGGAAGAACGCTTATCCGCTGCACCGGAAACCATTACCGCCGGGGAGCGCTTGCCTCGCATCTCTGAATATTCAGGTATTGAGCTACAGGCATTACCACTTAAGGGGCTAAAAAACTTTTTTAAAGTCACCGGGGTCCTGCTACTAATACTGCTTGGCTGGGATATATATGATGTCTTCCGAAGCGCCTTAGCGCTTCACTGGCTTGCGGCAAGCGCCTTTGTACTGCTGGTGGCACTCGTCGGCGGGCAGGGGTTACGCTTATTATGGCGCTATACTCGCGATCGCGACACTCTCGAAAGCCTCAATGATATTCAACAGGATGCCCAGCGCTTAACAAGTGCGAATGATTTTGGTGACGCGGGACCTTTTATTCAACGCTTACAGGACTTCTATGCCGACAAGCCCCAAGCGATTTTTTATCAACGCTGCATCGATCAGCTACCGGATTATAGTAATGATCGTGAAATCATCGAACATATCGAGCGTGTCTTTGTCCAGCCGCTAGATAGTGAAGCGTTGCGCCGAGTGTCGTCTTTTAGTCTGCAAACCGGGGCCGCCGTAGCGGTAAGCCCTTGGGCATCCCTCGATATGTTGCTATCCCTATGGCGCAGTCTGAAAATGATCGATGAAGTCGCTCAGGTCTACGGTATTCGCCCCTCATTAACAAACCGCTATAAACTGTTAAAACAGGTCACTCATCAGCTTATCTTTGTCGGTGCGACGGATATTATGATTGATCAACTGATGAGCGAGTTCGGCGCTGCCTCCCTAACCACGATGACTAGTACCCGAATAGGCCAGGGCGTTGGTGCGGGTATCTACACGGCGCGCATTGGTATTGCTGCCATGGCCGTCAGCCGTCCCATCGAATTTAACAGTCAGAATAAACCTAAGTTGAAATCGGTAATTTCACCGATGCTCAGCCATATCAAAAATCTTTTTAAGCCGACTAAATAGCCTGCGGGGGGCTGGTATCGATTACCTAGCCCCGCTTGGTCTTAATAGCGGATAAAGAGAGCGGGTGAAGCCTATTATGGAAAATAGCAGCACGTCAAAATGACAAGATAAATACGGTTTGGGTAGATAAGACGAATAGAGAAGATCAATAAAAGGGAAGGCTTTGGTTGAAATATAACGAGGAAAGCGCCAGCTAGTAGGCGAATGATACTGAGTGTGACAGCGTTAACGAGATTTACAGGCAAAAAAATAAGGAAGTGATAGTGTCCCTACCTAGCTTCCTTTATTCAGCAATCCATTTCCGTGTAGCCAATGCGTCCTGCAATCCCCCGGGCTACTCTGCTGAGTTCTGCAATCAATTCCCTGATTGCCCTGAACATGTGCGCCATATTAGATTCAAACGGGGTTCATGTATCTAGGACAAATTCCTATTTTATCAATTCTGACGTTATATTTTAGTCATCATCAAGGACAAACAATGCCAATACTGACAGTGGGAATGATCCAAAATCCACAAAATAGGATATATATTGGGACAATATAATCGCTGAGATCGGCACCATAGCGAAGCAAAAATATGTGTTTACATAAATACTTATTCATTTAATAACAATAGGTTGGCATTGTATTCTCGATATGCTTCAGAACATGCTATGAATGTAGCAAAGCACATTCGATAAAAATACGAAAACGGACAGGCTTTCGCAGTTGACCTGTCTTACCTAGGTGCATAAGCTTGAGATAGGCTAATTAAGATGGTTATAAACCATTTACCGTTGACTTGAGCATTAACGATTATTTGCTAGGACGGCTGTTAAGAGATGTCATGAATGAATAAAATCTCAGTTGCCAATTTGGATGATGTTTATCGTATCGAAGCGCTAATCGATCTCCCCAGCTTTGCCGAAATCCTGGAAGGCTACTACCAAGCAACAGGCATTCCCAACAGTTTAATGGGGCCAACCGGTGAGGTGTTAACAAAAGCCGGTTGGACCGATGCCTGTAGCAATTTTCACCGCACGCATGAAGCCAGCAGCCGCTGTTGTAACGACAGTGATAGCGGACTGCTTAAGCAAGCCGAACAGCAACTCAGCTATTCGCTCTGCAAAAATGGCCTGTATGACTATGCCATGCCCATCATTATTGAAGACCGAAAAATAGCCACCCTCTATATGGGACAGTTGTTACATTCAGCCCCTGATCGACACCAATTCGAACAGCAGGCTGAAGCTTATGGCTTCGATAAAGAGGCTTATCTCACCGCCATTCAGCAAATTCCAGTGATACCCAGAGAGCGGGTTGAAAAACAGCTAAGACATATGGCCCAAGTAACCACCGTGCTAGCGAACAGCGCCCTCAGCAGTATGAGAGAGCAGCGTCTTCAGAAGGCTCTGAAACAGAGTAAAAAACAACGTATTGAAATCACCGACTTGCTGGACAACTCCCCAACGGGTATCAGTTGGTGTGATGCACAGGGGACGATCGAATATGTGAATCACACCTTCGTGCGTATGTTTGGCTATACCCTTGAGGATCTACCCAACACCAAAGCGTGGCATGAAAAAGCCTATCCGGATCTAAAGTACCGCGAAGAGTATGAATTAAATTGGAAGCAATGGTTTCAAGCGCAGACACAAACAGACACAAGAACACACAGCGACACCAGTCTTTATACCGTAGAAAGTGCGGTTCATTGCAAAGACGGCAGCATCAAACGTATTTCGGCGCAGGTATCGCTAGTCAACAACAAGCACCTTTACAACTGTACCGATATCACCGAAAAGTGGCGTAGTGAACAGCGTAATATCACCCAAAATAAAATGTTACGCCGGGTGACCCAGGGTGAAGAGCTTAATGACATCATGTATCAGCTGATCACTGATATTGAATCGGATGCACCCGACAATCTTTGTAGTATCTTGCTATTAGATGCAGAAGGAAAACACCTACTGAGCTGTGCTGCGCCAAGTTTACCGGCCTTCTATAGTGATGCGATTAATGGCATCGAAATAGGCGAGGGTGTCGGCTCATGCGGTACCGCCACCTTTTTAGGCCTACGCGTTATCGTCGAAGATATCAGCACCCACCGATACTGGACACCTTATCGTGAGTTGGCCAGCAGTGCCGGTCTGGGTTCCTGTTGGTCTGAGCCGATTATCTCCTCTAAAGGGAAAGTGCTAGGTAGTTTTGCAATCTACCATGCAACACCGAGTACACCCGATGACGATGATATTGAACGCATCTCCTTTGCCGCCAACCTAGCAGCGCTGGCGATTGAAAACCTTCATAACCATGAAGAGTTGAGCCGACGCGAACTCGCATATCGCAGTTTGGCGGAAAACGCCCCTGATGCTATCGCTCGCTATGATCAGCATGCCAAGCTGATCTATACCAACCCCAATTTCGATGCCTTATTCACCTTTACCTATATACCTACGGCGGATAACAGCTTTCTGGAAAGTTACCACTCGGTCATCCGCCGCGTGATTGGTAACGGTGTACCTCAACAAGTGGAGATCAAGATTCCTACTGGTTCGAGCCAGCGTTATCTCATGTTCAGCATCGTGGCTGAAGAACATGAAACCGGTACTGGGGCACTCGCCATTGGCCGCGATGTCACCTTGCATCACGAGATGGAACAAAAGCTTGAAAAGCAGGCCCGCTCAGACTTCTTAACCCAACTGATTAATCGGCGCTATTTCTTTGAACTGGCGAACCGTGAACTGACCATTGCCAGTCGCTACCATAATCAGTTGTCGCTCATTATGTTCGACTTAGATCATTTCAAGCAGGTCAACGATACCTACGGACATGCCATTGGTGATCTGGTGCTACAAAGAGTTGCCGCTATCAGTCAAAGCACCCTTCGCGAGGCCGACATTCTCGCGCGTTTGGGCGGTGAAGAGTTTGTCGTATTACTCATACAAAGCAGTACTGAAGCAGCGGCACAGACCGCCGAACGACTACGGCAGGGGATAGAATCGCTTTCTATCGCGTTAGACAGTGAAATAACTATCTCTGTGACCGCGTCTTTTGGTGTTACAACGGTTAATTTCGAGTCGGACCACAACGTTAGCCATACCATCAATCACATCATCTCAGAGGCGGATAGCGCAATGTATAGCGCTAAACAGAAAGGCCGTAACCGCATTGAATTTGCCTGAAACATAATCCTGAAATTAAACATATTGAAACGCGGTGTTCACGATGATTATTGGTCTATCGGTTTATTTAATCCGCTAAATCATGTTCTATGGACTCGGTGTGAGCGCACATGCTAAATACATTGGGGCCTTGCTTCTATTTGTTGTGGCAGTTCAATGACGAAGCGGGTGCCACCGGCATCGGGGTATTCAACACTAATTCGGCCATGCATTAAATCCGTCACCCATTGATGCACTAGATGTAATCCTAGCCCAGTATGGCCCAAGCCACGACCACTGGTAACAAAGGGATCAAACAAGCTATCTCTTAGCTCTAAAGCGACACCACTGCCATTGTCTGTCACTGTGATAACCACCCAATCATGTTTGAGTTTGGCATCTAAGATAATTTCGCCGCCTTGCATAGCCGCCGTACCATAGGTGAGGGCATTAATGATAAGGTTTTGTAAAATCTGAGAAACGATGCCGGGATAGCCAATCAGGGTGAACTCGGTTTCGATATGGTTGGTTATTCGGGTGGGGGATTTTTTAATTTTAGGACTAAGGGTGCAAAGCAGGTCGTTGACCACCTGAGTCAGACTGAACGCAAGCACCTCTTCATTGGCTCGATCCAATGCCAGCCGTTTAAAACTCTTAACTAAACCCGCGGCCCTTTTTAGGTTGGTATCAACCAGCTTTAGTCCTTCATCGGTATTCATTAAATAGTTGTCGAGCGCTTGGCGACTAAGCCCCTCATTGATGGATTGTTTCAACGAACGGTGCACGCTTTGTAAACTTGAATTAGCAATAACAGCCCCTCCAATCGGCGTATTTAGCTCATGGGCAACACCTGCTACCATCATTCCCAATGACGATAATTTACGAGTTTCAACCAGTTCGTTTTGTAATAGCTGTTGCCTCGATAATGAACTATCTAGCTCATCATTAAGTAGTTTAAGCTCATGCTTCTCATGCTCCAGTGTTTGGGTTAAATCATGCAAACTATTTTGCATACTGAAATCACGACACAATATGCGTCCACCCACCAAGAGAATAAATAGTTCGAGCAATAGGGTAGGCTGAAGCGCTGCCCATTGAATATCTTTGACCATCTCGCCTGGAGTACAAACCACCATATAAACGTTTTCAGCTACCTCGGGCGCATCTTTGCTGGAAAGAGTGATTCGCCGGGAACTATATAGCTCACCGTTGTAAGGTTGAAGGATGGTACTTTTCTCACGGCTAATACGTGACCAGAGCTGTGGGTCGGTTAGCTTGAGGCTATGCTTGGGTTGGCCTAGCAGCGCACCCCATTCAAGATCCGTATTGGGGTGTTCTAACCAGTTACCCCAAGCATCCACCAACATAATCTCAGCATGTTCGGTGCTCAACGCTCTAATTTGCGCAATCAGCGTTGTGAGATCGTAATTAATCATCAGTACGCCAGGCTGTAACCCATCTGCGTCAGTGGTTTGAAATCCAATGCGCACCACCGGTTGAAAAGGTTTGACGATTTGGCCGTTTTCGATATTTAAATCAATTGGTGAGATATAGATGTTTGGCGGAAGCACCTGCATGGCACTTTGAAAATAATACCGATTACTTTTGTCCTGCAAGGCACTCGCCGTGACGATTTCGGTTTTGCCCTTATTGATATTGACTCTGACACGCTCATAACCCCGGCTATCAAGCCAGCGCACCTGCAAAAGGTGATCAACCGCTCGGCCAAACTGATTAAACACCGTTGCAATACGGTCGATGTCAGGGGAGGGTTGCGACAAGCTGTCCAAGATATCGCTATCAGTTGAAAGCAACCGCAGAATATTACGTATATCACCTAGCTCTCGGTTAATATCAATGACCGCAAGGGTGATCTGTTCTTCATGCTGCTCTCGTAGCGCCGTGGTGCGCTCCTCTTTGATAGTGTTGTACAGCATCACGCCACTGAGTAGTGCAAATAAAACTAATGCAGCAGCAAAAGTCAGACGCTTACGGTTAAACCGTTGTTGCCATTCCTGGGCATCACTCGCTTGAGCGGTGTCAATCCTTGAGACCGATGTATTCATAGATTCTGCTGTGCCCTCAGCCACTCAAGCGCTTCATCGACAGGCATCGGATGGGCAAATAGATACCCTTGGGCAATATGGCACCCTCGACTCAACAAGTGTTGCCGCTGAATTTCCGTTTCAACGCCCTCTGCCACAATGGCAAAACCAAATTGCTCACCGAGTTGAACCACCATTTCAACCACATGATCGCCAGCACTATCCTCACCCAGATGGTCGATAAAGCTTTTATCGATTTTTAAGGTGGTTGCCGCCAAGTTAGCCACATGAGCGAGGGATGAATAGCCGGTACCAAAATCATCGATACTCACTCCAAGCCCACGATCAGAAAACCGTTTGAGAATTGGATTAATAAACTCATAATTGAGCATCGCACTTGATTCAGTTACCTCGATATCGAGTAATCGACCATCAAGACCACTGGCGACAATCATATCTAACAAGGTATCGACATAATCTTTCTGGTTTAAGTCGGCACAACTGGCATTGAACGATATGGGTAGGTTAAAACCGGCCTGCTGTATCAGGGTGGCCGCAGCTATGGTTTGCTTAGCCGCCTCAAGATCAAGGTGACTAATGAGACCTGCTGTTTCAGCGAGAGGAATAAAACGATCCGGTGGAATAATCTGTCCATCGGATTTACGCCAGCGAAGTAAGGCTTCAAAACCGGCTACTTTGCCACTACCCATATGAACTTTGGGCTGCAGCATAATGAAAAATTCATGATGATCGATAGCATTATGCAGATCCATTAGCAGGTGGTGACTAGCCAAGATTGAGCCTAATATTTCCGGCTCATAGTTAATCACCCGTAGCCCCTTAAGGTGAGCCATATTCACGGTCGATTCAGAAAGTTGTAGGATCTGTTCGGCCTTAAGTTCCGTCAGCAGGCTGAGATCGACCCGCGCAGCAGTTAAGGTTAAGCGATGAATGGTATGATTGAGGGTCAATCGTTGATCGATAATGTTGAGCAGATGCTCTTCACTCAGGGTTTTATCTTTACCCAGCAGCATAGCAAAAGTGCAGTCACCCGTACGGGCAATAACATTATTAGGAAAAAGGGTGTAGATATTACTGAGTAGGGCGGCCAAGATATCTTCACAGTAACGCTCGCCAAAAGTCACCATCATGCCGGTAAAGTCATTAATGACAACGACCATAAGTTCACTTTGCTGCTTTTCCTCAAGGGTCATGGCTGATAACTCACGCAACAGCCAGTTACGATTATAGGATTTCAACACCTGATCACGATAAGCAAGATCAGTTAAGCGGTTAACCAAAGCCACCGCCGTAAAGCCACTGTTGATATTTTCACTGAAAACTTGCAGCAGATTGATATGGCTATCGGTGAGTTTGTTACTGGTGCGCACCAATAACATATAATGGGTGGTGTCGACTTTCGGTGTATCGAAATGCAACACGGTATAGTTTTCATTGAACAGGTGGCGGCGTTCGGCAGAAGCCATAACAAATGCCGGGTGATATTCTTCGAGTTGCAGTTCTGCAAGGCGTTTATATTTTTGACCAGAGTCACTAAAGCTGCCACTGACAGCGAGTATTCGGGCATCAGGGGAGAACTGACCTCCCTGATAGGAGAAGCAAACAATGCCGCCTTGCTGAATCCCAATGATACGCCCGATTTCATTAAGAACCGTTTCAGTAAAGCTGGTTAGGTTTTGCTTGTTGCTGATACTACGGGCTGCATCAACCACCATCTGTAGGCCATGCTTGGCCTCAATCAGCTCTGAAAGATAACGCCAAGTACGGATATGACTGCTAACCACGGTATGCAGGGTATCCTGCACTAGATCAGATTTATTCCAGTATTCGTCAATATCATATTGGGCCATAACCTCATTACGGGGCGCCATCCCTGGTTGCCCCGTGACGAGTATAATGCGCACCGTTGAATTACCCAGAACATCTCGAATAGTCCCAGCCAACCTTAAGCCAGCATCATCTTCTTCCATAACCACATCAAGCAGAATGACGCAGATATCGCTGTTATGGGAAATAACCTCAGCCGCTTCACTAATAGAGTTAGCGGTTAACACCTCGACCGGACGACCGTAAACAGTTAAATCTTTTAAGCTATAGATTAGAGACGCTTGGTAGGTAACATCATCCTCGACACTAAGCACTTTCCAAGGTGAGGCGGCCACTTCACTGAAGCTTGAGTCTTCCGAGAAGTGGAATAATTCTAACTCTGACATAAAGAATCCTTTGCTCTAGTCATACCCTAACAATAGTAGATGAATATCATTATTTCGCAATCGAAACTTAATCGAAGAACAGTATTATTAGTGATTGTTTTTGTTGAAAAAAACGCGATAAACGCAGGAAAAACGGGAATGAAAAAATGCCGTTTCATAGATAACATTGCGCTAGAACACCAATAGCGCTAACCGGAAGGGCTTATGAGGGATTAATACTTTGGGCTAGAAAAAAAAACAGCAATAACGTCCAAAAAACAGACAAGCAACCATTAAAAAGCAATAATTAACATTAATAAATTGATATAGTTATATGATTATAAAGATTAATGATTCATTAATTAAACACCTTGATCTTTGGCGCTCGAAGCCCGTTCCATATTGTCAGAATCAACATAAAGCTCATCGGTGGTTCTGATACTGCCGTGGCCTAGATCAGCTTGAACATGCGCAAGGTTACGACCGGCTGCCACTTCCATTGAAGCACCGGTGTGTCTTAACCAATGGGTGGTAGCAGCACGAAGTTCTGAAGCCTCGACATCAAAGCCATCCTGAATAAGGGCATGACAACCTTCTTGCAGCGCCCATTCAACGATGTTACGCAACTGACGACTACCAATGCCTCGATTTTTAACACGAGACTCAATCACCGGCTCTGAGGAGTCTTTTGAGGGAAGGGGGCTCAGACCTCGATAAAGACGGTAGCGCTGTAGGAATTGGATGTATTCGTTAGAAATCGACACATCCCGTTCTTTAGAGCCTTTACCATAGGTGCGAAACCACCAGTTGCCCTCGTGATCCCGATGAAAGTGGGACATCACCGGCAACCAGTTAGGTCGTTCAGAAAGCTCAGAAATACGTAACTTAAGGGATTTAAGCGTGGCCACCACAAACAGTGTTCTTTCATGTTCGGCATCACCATCAGCCATCGCTTTAGCGGCACTGAGCAGATATTCCCACTGCAATTCGGATAAGCGACGAGCGGTGTTGATACCGGTTTCTTGACGTAGATAGGGGCAGTTTTTCTTCACAATCGGAATATGGTTGCCTGGAGCATAATCTTCAGCCATTAGATAGTTAAACAGCACACTGAGATTAGAGAACAAACCTTGCCAGGATTTTGTGTTGAGTCTGCCCATGCCTGCACCAACAAGACGAAAGGGTCGCCAGTTAGGGTTCGGCTGACGCCGTCCATGGCTATCAATAAAGCGTTTTTCAATATGTTGTGATTGCCATAAAGGGTCAGGCTTGGCAACGAAGTCCATGTATTCTTCCAAATCACGACGCCGCAATGTGGCAATGGATCGCTTTTTGATTAACCAAGCCCAAAGGAGAAGCCGCTCAGCATCGCCTCTGAACTTATCATAGGTATCTCGACTTTTCTTACTATAGCTACAGAGAAAGTCTTTGGTATAGCGGTAATCATCTATTGCATCATCAACACCAACGTTTAATACAAAGTCCTCAACCGCAGGTGACTGATCGGGAAATGTCGCGTTGCGAGGAATCTGATTAAAGTGTTTAGCAGAATCAAACAAGGGTATGCCGGGAAAGTTTTTGTTCGACACGGGCTTGAGCCTCAATGAGCAATGTAGGATGGACGCTATTATAGCGATTAGACGATCTCACTTCCAGTAGTGTTTACTACTGGAAGTGAGACACAATGTCTTATAACTGCGTTTACGACTAGCATGATTACCTTATGCTGAGGTTCGGCTATCTGATGACTGAAAATATTTCTCCTCAGGACTGTTCGATCGTTAACATGTTGAGATTTAACAATGGGGTGACTGTCTCAGGTTGCTAAACAGCAACGCTCACCTGAAAAACTATTTGGTCCTCTGACACATAAGTTTAAGAGAAGAGTTAAGCAGCTGGGTAACGAGCAGGTCTACGTTTACAGAATGCCGCTCAAGGCGATTAGCGACTTTAGCGTCGAAACAAGTAACAAACCGCTCTTGGCATAGTCAGGCAACACTCAGGCTCATTCATGACAAAACACAGCAAGCTGACAGTTGTCCGCTGACGGAATAGCAGCATTAAAAAATGATGTGCGCTGTGTGCCTGAAACCAGGCTATTTACCCACGAAAAAAGATTTAGCGGGCTTCTCCGCACGACTGATTTTCGCACCAATGCAAAACAACAACATCCTCTACATACGCTCAAATAATTCAAACAGAATTAACAGGATATAGAACAATCTACTCGGTAGGTGACAAGAATAAATCTACTACCCATAACTTAGATTACGTTAAATAGAGTAGAGGTGAAGCAAGACGGCATAACCTGCTCAGGTAGTCCGATTAATAATTATTCTATTTAACATAATATACATTATACGAAGTTATATAATTATGGAAATAACCGCTATTTGGATGTTTTAGAGACTGCTATTACTCACTTCACTTTGGCATTACTAAAGGAATTAACACTAAGAATCAGCGTGCACTATGTGAAAATTTCGACGCTTTTGGCAGCCATCATCGCCAAAGCTTATGTTGCACATGCATGCTCTGAATTACTTTTAAGATTCATGAAATTCAAACGCTAGTGGATATAAAGCTAGACTCTCAATAGCAGCCTACTCTAAGCACTTAGCTAGGTTTAAGGGTGTATATTTGGAAAGGATTGAGGTGGTAGGAATTAGCAGTTTAGAACTGCCTAAGCACTCTATCGAAGAGCGCTTTCAAGGAGGCTAACTTGGCGCTTATGAGATTAAAACGGGCTGCTCTGGACACTCATAATTACACACTAAATATGGCGATACAGCGACCAGTTCTTGGGTTTCATAGGACTGTACAATCAACTCCTGAGCACCACAGGTTTTGTCCATTTTAGCAAGTACTTGGTATGGCGCCCCCCGACATAACAAGCGTCGATTAGCGTTATAAAAATCGGCATCAAGATAGATTTCATCACCGACGTTTATTTCACGCCAAAGGAAATCAGCTTCGAGGATAAGCTCAGATTGATCCTGACTATACATAAATTGGGCCTCAGATAAACATGTAGGAACAACCCAGCAGCAACTACTGATAAGCTATTCGCAGCCCGAAACAGATTTTTCAGGCTTCTACAATATTATGTCGAATTGCCAGATGTACAAGTTCAGAATTGTTATTGATACTCAGTTTGCGCAGAATATTAGCACGATGAGCGTGAACGGTTTTAGGGCTGAGAAACATCTCTTCGGCAATATGTGCCGCAGACTGTCCTTGCGCTAAGCAAGAGAACACCTGGAATTCACGTTTAGTGAGTTTGACAAAGGGTGAACCGGAATCGTTACCACCGGGAACAATCATATCCCGGATACTTTCCGCGTAGTACGTGCGCCCTTCTGAAATCATATGCACGGCCTTTAGTAACTCGTCAGGCGCGCAGCGCTTGGTTAGATAACCAGAGGCTCCAGCCTGCACTACATGGGCTGGAAATGGCTGGTTTTCCATAACGGTCAACACCAGTACGCGGGCGTCAGGATCCTTGGCGCGGATAACACGAATTGCTTCGAGGCCGCCATAGACCTGGATACCACCACTATCAGCAGGATCCGTTGGCATGGATAGGTCCATAATCACCACATCCGGGCGCTTTGAAAAATACTTCTCTACGGCCTCTTGGCCACTGCTGGCCTCAGCAATGATATCAATCTGGCTATCATTATCTAATAAGCGCTGAAACCCCGCCCTAACAACAGGATGATCATCGACTAATAATACTTTGATCGCACTCATGTCTAACTCAGATCCATTTGATTATCATATTCAGTGATTATACCAATCAATCATCAAGAATATAGCGATCAGATCAATTGTTATCGCTTTCGATCATGCTATCCGCGCCCCGATAGACACCGTGAGTCTCAATGTCCAACGCTACCGCTGGTGAGACATCATCTGAGCGCACCACCACCGGCATCGCAACCAGTTCGTCACTGTAGCCTACTAGCTGAATACCCTCTTTCTTACAGTGCATCAACACCTTCTCAAGCGCTCTGATGACCGCCGCCTGGCGTGTGCTTAGGTGTCGATCGCTGGGCTTATCGTCAGCGGGCCGCTTACTCGTTACCTGACGTATCGCATAGCCTTGCTCATCGACCAGCTGTAACGTAATGCCTGCAAGTTTTTCTTTAACCAAAACGATCTTGCCAAGATTAAACACCGCTTCATCCGTACAACAAACAGACCCGTCAGGATCGCAACTTTTAATCCCCTCAAGAATCTCTCCGTACGCAGAGCCTTTATCCAGATATGTATCCATAATCCCTATAATTCAATAAATTATGACTTTAACTTAAAGCTTTCTAATAAAGAATGAAGCCGTTCAACTTCACTCTCTTTTTCTTTTAACCTGGCTTCCAGCAGGGGTTCAGCTGACTCTGAGGAGAGTCGCTGCTCTAGCTCTTGATAGCGCAGATCCTGCTGACTAATGACTTGCTCAAGCTGATGCTTCTCTTTGATGCTGCTGCGTTCGACAGCAAATAGCGAGTCTCTGAGCTGACGGTTTTCATCTTGCAAGGTCTGCAACTGTTTTTCTAGCCGAGCAGACTCTCCTTCAAGGTACTGAGTTTTATGCCGATACTCCAGTAATTCCTGCTGCTGATTACCGCCACCACTACGCTCTAGCTGCTCAAGCGTTATCTCATACTCTTTGACCTGACGATTAAAATCGCGGTTTTGCGCCTCAAGCCGCATCTCACGCTCATCCTGTGCGAGCTGCTTTTTTTGTAGCTCAGCAATATACGCAAGGTTGCGCTGATTTTCAGCCATTAGTTTGTCGGATAAGTCCTGAAGACGACGTAGATCATAACGGCCCGCCGATTGCTGCCCTTTTAGCTCCGCTTCAAGCGCTTCATAATGCTGTTGCAGCTGTTCCCGTTCGCCAGATAATTGGTGTTCGGCATAGGCCAGCGCCTGCTGCCAGAGTGTATTAGCACTTACAAAAACCGGCTCAGGAATATCGGGCCGGGCATTTTGCTCCAGCAGTCGCTTCCCCAGCCCTTGCCACCAATCGTTCAGCGCTTTATTGATGGTCGTTAGACTGCCGGAACCCAACTCATTACGCACCATCTGCTGGGTCGGCTTGCGCCCTTCAGCGAGAAGTTTATCAGCAATCTCAAATACTTTTCCATAGGTTTTTGGCTGTGTTGTTGGCGTCATTAGCGGATCACATTGATATTAAAAATACACAATACATATTAGGTATTGATATTAACCCACTAAGTCTTTTGCAGCCAGTACTATCCTTTGGTTACTACCGCTATACGCCTAATCGCCTTGCGTTAACCGAGACTTCTTAGTCAAACAATCGTTTTGACTTTAATTAGCCGCCAACATTGCATTATACGATTATCGTTTTATGCTGAAATTATACTTATGCAACATCAGGAGCACGCCATGCCGATTAGAGTCGCAATTAATGGTTATGGTCGCATCGGGCGCAATATTCTGCGCGCCCTTTACGAATCAGGCAAGAGTGAACAAATTAAGATTATTGCCATTAATGATCTTGGCGGTAGCAAGGTCAACGCCCATCTCACTGAGTTTGACAGTGTGCATGGACATTTTAACTTCCCAGTGAACGCCGAAGGGAACACCATGACCGTCGCCGGCGATATCATTCAAATCGTGAACCAAGCCGACCCTCATGCCCTACCATGGGCTGAGCTGGATATTGATATTGTTTATGAATGCACGGGGCATTTCACCAGCCGCGACGCCGCCGCTGTCCATCTAGACCAAGGCGCCAAGCGGGTGCTCGTTTCAGCGCCCACCAAGAATGCCGACGCAACCATTGTTTACGGTGTCAACCACGACACCCTAACATCAGAGCATCGAGTCATTTCCAACGCATCCTGCACCACTAACTGTCTAGCGCCTGTCGCCAAAATTTTAAACGACAATATCGGCATTACCGAAGGAATCATGACGACCATTCACGCCTATACAAACGACCAGCACCTGCTGGATGTTTACAGTAATGATATCTATCGCGCGCGTGCCGCCGGCCTATCAATGATCCCGACTCGTACCGGCGCCGCCGAGGCCGTTGGCATTGTAATGCCTGAGCTTAAAGGCAAACTGACAGGACTTGCCGTGCGAGTACCGACAGCCAACGTATCACTCGTCGATCTGTGCTTTAAACCTAGTCGTAAAACCTCAGTCGAGGAGATCAATCAATTGATGCGACAAGCATCACAAGGCAGTTTAAAAAATATACTCGAGTATAATGAGCTTCCATTAGTATCGGTGGATTTTAACCACCATCCAGCATCATCTATTTTCGATAGTAATCAGACCCATGTGATGGACGGACTCGTTAAAGTATTTGCTTGGTATGACAATGAGTGGGGCTTCTCCAACAGAATGCTCGATACCACGCTCGAAATCTTTCGCGATCAATAACACAACACCCCCTCGCGCGATCGCTTAGGCGATCGCCACCGCTCTCTTTAACAACGAACACCTGAACCCCAGCCTAAAGCTAGATTCTCTATAAAATCGAAGCATTGATGCGCTTTAACCGATAAACCTGGCAAGGCCCAGAGTATAGTTATTTTTGCAATCAAGCCTGTAGAACGAACCTGTTGAGCAGTGACTAGCAAGGAAAGATGACAAGAAAGGACTGAAACACAGAACTAACTTCTAAACTATTAAAGTCAGAAATAGATATTCATAAATGAGGTATATCGAAGAGGTATAGAAAAGAATAACAAGTGAAGCTGGAGCGGAATATCGGGCTCGAACCGACGACCTGAACCTTGGCAAGGTTCCGCTCTACCAACTGAGCTAATTCCGCATCACTTGCTTTATCACCACTTACTGTCGATTAGATCGAGTAACAAATGGTGCCCGGAGCCGGACTTGAACCGGCACGACCTTTCAGTCGGGAGATTTTAAGTCTCCTATGTCTACCGATTCCATCATCCGGGCAAACATAAAACATGGAGGCGCGGGTCGGAATCGAACCGGCGTTCACGGAGTTGCAGTCCGCTGCATGACCACTCTGCCACCGCGCCTAATTGGTAAACTAATTTACCATCCAACCCTGCTATATCGCAAGGATTGGAGCGGAATATCGGGCTCGAACCGACGACCTGAACCTTGGCAAGGTTCCGCTCTACCAACTGAGCTAATTCCGCGTCTTCCTAAGAAGTGGTGCGTATTATAGACAGCTCTCCTTTTATGTCAACAACTTTTCAGTGTAAAAAAGTGCAATCAGATTAATAAGTTAGATCTGTATAACGATTGATCAAATATCTTCGGTCAGGTCTGGCCATGCCGCCTTTAGATAGATGTACATCGACCAAAGGGTCAACACTGATGCCAAATAGAGCGCACCAATACCGACCCACGCCAATGTTGTATAGGGCTCAAAGCCCAGCATAATCATGATAGACAGCATTTGTAGTGCGGTCTTTAACTTGCCGACATAAGAAACCGCAATGTTCGCACGCTTGCCTAATTCCGCCATCCACTCTCGCAACGCCGAAATTACAATCTCTCGGCTAATAATCACAATCGCCGGGGCGGTAATCCAAAAAACGGAATAGGTATCCACCAATAACACCAACGCAGTCGCCACCATAAGCTTATCCGCGACCGGGTCGAGAAATGCACCAAAGGGCGATGTCTGGTTTAGTTTACGAGCCAAATAGCCATCAAACCAATCCGTTACTGCGGCGAAGGCAAATACGAACGCCGCGGCCATCGGGCCCCAAGCGTAGGGCAAGTAATAGACTAAAACAAATACAGGAATCAGAATGATGCGCAGCAATGTCAGGATATTGGGTATTTTCATTGATGTTCAAATTTTCCTGTTCAATGGAACTTGAGTGAGTAGAACGACCATAACCACGGTATTCATTGTGATTTAAGGGTCGTGATGTAGCGCTGCATAAATATCTTCTGCAATTTTGCGGCTTATAGTAGAGACTTTTCCAATTTCTTCAACACTTGCTGTCTCTATCGATGGCACACTACCAAAATGCTTCAGCAGCTCCCGCCGTCGTTTCGGACCAACGCCGGGAATGCCTTCGAGAGACGATTTACGCCGCGCTTTACCACGTCTAGCACGGTGGCCTGTAATGGCAAACCGGTGCGATTCATCACGAATATACTGGATCAGATGCAGTGCGGGAGAATCCGCGCGCAGCGCAATTTCGACACCACTATCCCCCATGATCAAGGTTTCTAGCCCGGCTTTACGATCACTTCCTTTGGCCACCCCCACAATCAGCACTTCTTCTATCTGCAACTCAGCCAACACTTCGACCGCTTGGGCCACCTGCCCTTTACCGCCATCAATCCAAAGAATATCGGGCAGCTTGCCTTCACCTTTTTTTAACCGAGTATAGCGGCGAGTTAACGCCTGATGCATAGCCGCATAATCATCACCACCGGTAATGCCTTCAATATTAAAGTGACGATAGTCAGATTTCAGAGGACCGTTACGGTCAAACACCACGCAGGAAGCTACGGTCGCTTCACCCGAGCTATGACTGATGTCGAAACATTCCATCCGCTGCGGGATCGCATCCAATTGCAAAGCCTCTTGCAGTGCCAGATAGCGATTATAAATACTCTGTTTGCTGGCGAGGTGACTTTGTAGATTTTGCTCGGCATTGGTTTGCGCGAGCTTTTGCCACGCCGCTTTATCAGAGCGCACCCGGTGAACGAGGGTTACTTTACGCCCGCCCCGCTCGCTAAGAGCTTCCTCTAAAACATCATGATCGGCGGCTTCCTCAACGGTAATCAATACCGGCGGAATTTCACGGCCTCCACCGAGATACCACTGGGCGATAAAGGCCGATAGCAATTCCTGAGGTGTCTCTTCAATACCAAAACGGGGATGATAAACCTTACTGCCGATTATTCGACCACCACGTACAAACAGCATATGCATACAAACGGAACCCGATTGCTGTGCACAACCAATCACATCAGCATCGCCGGTTTGGCCACTCACATGCTGCTGCTCTTGCACTTGCTGTAGGCTGGAAATCTGATCCCGATAAATAGCCGCATTTTCAAAATCCAGCGCCTGGGAAGACTGCTCCATCTGCTCAGCCAGCTCGTTCATAATAGTGCTGTTCTTACCTTCCAAAAACATCATCGCATGACGTATATCTGTCTGATACGCTTCGGCTGTCGGCAGGCCCACACAAGGCGCACTGCAACGCTTAATCTGGTATTGCAAGCAAGGACGTGAACGGTTTTTAAAAAAACTCTCTTCACACTGACGTATACGAAACACTCGCTGCATAATCGCAAGACTATCGCGTACCGCACCGCTACTGGGGAATGGGCCGAAATAGCGCCCTTTCTGCCGCTTTGCGCCGCGATGAAAGCGCACCGCAGGGTATTCCTGACCAGTTGAGACAAAGATGTAGGGATAGGATTTATCATCACGCAATAAAATATTATAGGGCGGACGATTGGTTTTAATTAGGTTCTGTTCGAGCAGCAGCGCTTCGGTTTCGCTATTCGTTACCGTCACCTGAATATCAGTAATCCGACTGACGAGCGCCTGGGTTTTAATATTTAGCCCAGTGGGCCGAAAATAGCTGCTGACACGGTTCTTAAGGTTTTTCGCTTTACCGACATAGAGAATCTCTCCCTCACGGTTAAACATCTGATAGATGCCGGGCCGGCGAGTTAAACGGGAGAGAAACTCCTTGCTATCAAAAGATGCAGCGACGGGCTGATCTGATTGGCTATTCAGCGCCGCGAGGGAGTCATTATCAGAAGTATCATTCATGCGGCTATTCTAACTGCGCGCCCTTCTACTCCTCAAGGAGATTCAATAACTTATTAGCATCCATATGGAAATGGGTAGCTTCGCGATGAATTTCTTCCAATTGCTGACGGGTATCATCTGAAATGCCGGCCCCCCGTGACAGACTAACCTCCAAATACACACTGATTTCAGCATAGTAATAGAGCCGGGCATTAAAGCTTTGCGCCCGTTTCAACTTAGAGAGGGAGATCATTGCGCCATTGAGCATAATGGTGTTGATATCAGAATCGCTCATCAGGGGATGGCGATCCTTCTCCGTGAGTGAATGATTCAAATCAACCGCGCGTTTATTTGCTGCCATGAGACATCCTGAAAAAAGTGGAGTAGAGTTAATGGTATCTTATTACTTTATGAGCTTTTCACATTAATGTGAATATTTAAGCTATGAGCCAATCTTCAAATCATCCATCTGATGACCGTCTCGTTTCCGCTCATCAATCCGCTTCGGTCTATCAGCATGAGATCATTCGCGATCTCCACTGGCTAATCCATAGTCCCTCGTTGATGCAGTTACCACACAAGCAGTTGCCGGATTGGTTATTCAATCACCCTGCCATCGATGAATACCTTGCCGACCTGGATCGCAATCCCCAACCACTGCTTAACGCATTACGCCAACAGGCGAAGTTTAGACTCGGTTATTACTTTGAAGATTTGATTAGAATCTATCTTAGCACATTTATACAACCCACTGATCTTAAATGTAATATACAAGTTTCAAGAGACAAAACGACCGTGGGTGAATATGACTTTCTGATGGCTCTTAAAGATGGCATAAAAGCCCACCTTGAAGCCGCCGTAAAGTTTTATCTATGCACCTCAGAAGACCCTAATCACTGCGCACTGGACGATTTTATTGGCCCTAACCGCTCCGATCGATTGGATAAAAAATGGCAGCGTCTCACCGGTCATCAACTGCAGCTATCCCTGACCGAGGCGGGTAAAGACCGAGCCACAGCCCTTGGCCTGCTACCCGAACGGCACTCATTACTGCTACGTGGTTATCTGTTTTATCCCTATGCCCACTGGCAAGATTATCACCCGCCGATACCCATTAGCCCGGATCACTTGAAAGGTTGGTGGATCAGAGCGGCGGCCGTCGCTTCACTCGGTAATCAGTATCAGTATGTGCTACTAATGAAACCGCGCTGGCTGGCATCGGCACGCTGCAACTTTCAAGAAACGCTCTCCTGCCCTGAACTCGTAGAAAGAACAGAGGGGATCACCACCCCAACATTGATCGCCCGACTACAGCGGGAAGCCAACACCACCGTTTGGCGAGAAATCGATCGCGGTTTTATCGTGCCCGATAATTGGAACCTTAAAGCTTAATTATTAACCATCGCATAAATGGCAGGCATAAAAAAAGCAGCTCCTGGCTGCTTTTTTAAAATACGCCTGAATTAATCAGCGCGCTGTGCTGCCTTAGCAGCATCTTTTGCCATGCACTTACGTAGGTAGTGAACAGCAACGAAGCTACCTACTACCATTGCTGCAACGATTACCATGCTCGGTACAAAAGAGATCATACTGTATTTATCGGCCATAGAACTGTCCTCATGTGTTACCGCAATAATGAAATGCGGATAATTTATGTGGTTGTATATTTTTAGTTATTAGGCGCGATTATAGAGCATCCATTCTCAGGCACAATAGTCTAAAGATCTATTCCTCGGCACTACGATATATCGCTTCAGACAGCCACGAGCGCCTGACTAAGGTAAGCAACATTTCAACACATCGCTGTTGCTTACCCGAATCAATCAAATCGCCTCATTTTTCCAAGCGTTTAACCAAGCTAGAAGTGTCCCAGCGGTTACCGCCCAGCTTTTGCACTTCGGCATAAAACTGATCGACTAACGCCGTTACTGGCAGTTGGGCACCAATACGGCGCGCTTCGTCGAGGGTAATATTAAGGTCTTTGCGCATCCAGTCGACGGCAAAGCCGAAATCAAACTGATCATCGATCATGGTCTGATGGCGATTGCTCATCTGCCACGATCCCGCAGCACCGTGCTGGATTACATCAAATACGGCTGAGGCATCGAGCCCCGCCTGCTTAGCAAAATGCACGCCTTCGGCCAAGCCTTGCACCAATCCTGCGATACAGATCTGATTAACCATTTTCGCTAGCTGACCCGACCCGGCAGGCCCCAGCAACTTAGCTGATTTTGCATAGCAATCGATCACCGGCATCACTTTATCGAAGATGGCAGGCTCACCACCGATCATAATACTGAGCACGCCGTTTTCAGCACCCGCTTGACCACCAGACACCGGCGCATCAATAAATTCCAGCCCTTGCTCTGCAGCAACAACGGCCAACTCACGGGCTATTTCTGCAGATGCGGTGGTGTGATCAACCAAAATGGCACCTTGCGCCATACTACTAAACACACCCTGAGAACCGGTAACTACTGATCTCAGGTCGTTATCATTCCCGACACAGGTAAAGACAATCTCGGCATCACGGGCCGCTTCTGCTGGGGTAACAGCACTTTTACCTTTATATTCCTGACACCACTGGTCGGCTTTTGTCGCCGTACGATTATAAACAGTGACCTCATGTCCGGCATTGGCCAAATGACCCGCCATTGGATAGCCCATCACTCCCAGGCCGATAAATGCAACTTTCATACGCTTCCCACTCCACCCTAAGGCTGACTATTGTTATGATCAGACTATTCTATGCTAATGATATATATTCAAACACCTTTAATTTTCAGGGCCAAATAATGCCACCGTCCCGCGTGATTTACTCCTACCAAACAGCGCCTCAAGCACGCTATCAGCCACTAAGACGCTGCGCCAAGCTTCTGATTGTCATGCTTTGCAGCCTCGCCGTTAGTCCTTCCTTTGCCTCTGAGTCGTTTTATGACCAGCTACAGCTGAGTGATACCAACAACCAAGCGGTTGATCTAAACCAGTATCAGGGACGCATAGTGTTAGTGAATTTCTGGGCCACTTGGTGCCCACCCTGCGTTGAAGAGATGCCCTCTTTACAGCGTCTCCAGCAGCAGTTCGATCCGAAAGAATTTCAGGTTATTGCCATTAACCTAGGACAAAGCCAAGCAACCGTAAACGCGTTTTTTGCCAACCAGACGTTCAACTTCGACCTACCGGTTTATCTCGATGACAAAGGCATTGCGTTCTCACAGCTCAAGATAGCCGGCATGCCCGCCAGCTTTCTGGTCAATCAAAAGGGAGAACTCATTGAAAAGATCGTCGGTGCCCGCGAGTGGGATCACCCCGCGAATATAAAAGCGGTACGACAGATGCTGGATACGGAGTAAGGATGCCACCCCCGCCGAAACGATTATTTATCGTCTTGGCGAGGTGGCTTTAGGCAGATGCAAATGCCCTTGTTAACAAAGGACTTAGTGACCCTGACGATAAATCGCTTCAGCAGCGGGAATAGCTTTACCCGTTTTAATGTCCGCACCCATTGCCGAGAGTGTGTTTTCTAAGGCATTCAGACAGAGTAAGACATTTTTCTTATTACAGGCGCTGCCCATTAAGCCGATACGCCATACTTTGCCGGCCAACGCACCGAGCCCTGCACCGATCTCTAGGCTGTAATCATCCAATAAGCGGTTACGTACTTTAGCTTCATCAATGCCTTCTGGGACAAATACTGAGTTCAGCTGTGGCAAACGATACGGCTCTTCAACGAGAAAGCCGATACCCATCGCTTCGAGCCCATCCCGCAAAGCATTGTGATGATGCTGATGACGGGCCCAAGCATTTTCCAAACCCTCCTCTTCGAGCATGACCAGTGACTCATGGAACGCATACAGTGAGTTGACCGGCGCTGTGTGATGATAAGCACGTTTAGCGCCGCCACCCCAATAGCCCATCACCAATTTTTGATCGAGGAACCAGCTAGGCGTTTTGCTTTTACGCTGTTCAATCACTTCAATCGCACGGGTGTTAAAGCTAACCGGCGAAATGCCCGGCGGGCAAGACAGACACTTTTGGGTGCCTGAATATACCGCATCAATCCCCCAGCCATCGACATCTATCTCACTGCCGCCGAGTGATGTCACCGCATCAACAATAGTCAACGCGCCGTGTTTACGAGCGATCTGACACAGAGTTTTAGCATCAGAGAGCACCCCGGTTGAGGTTTCCGCATGCACAAACGCCAATACTTTCACATCGCTGTGTGCGGCAAAGGCGGCTTTCACTTTGGCAGGATCGACGGGCTTGCCCCATTCGTCCTCAACCATAATCGCAGTGGCCCCAAAGCGCTCCACATTCTCTTTCATCCGCCCGCCAAATACACCATTCTGACAGACAATGACTTTATCACCTGGCTCAACCAAGTTAACAAAGCAAGCTTCCATACCGGCAGACCCAGGCGCCGAAATCGGCATAGTCAGTGGGCTTTCGGTTTTAAAGGCGTACTGCAGCATCTGTTTAACTTCATCCATCATACGGATGAACTCAGGATCAAGATGACCAATGGTCGGTCGCGCCAAGGCAGCGAGAACCCGAGGATCTACATCAGAAGGGCCTGGCCCCATTAAAGTGCGCTGCGGCGGATAGAAAGATTTAGTCATAGTGTGTTGCTCTTTATGATTATTTTTTAACAGTATTACGTGTGAGTTAATCGCTAAACGAATCAGCTCACGGTTTCATTGGCAATGGTCTGCACCATAGCAATAACCATCTGGGCCGAGTGCTTAGCGGCGACAAGTAGAAACTGATCAAATGATAGATTAGATTCTTTGCCGGCAATGTCGGACAGGGCACGAATAACAATAAACGGAATATCGAACTGATAACAGGTTTGAGCAATGGCTGCCGCTTCCATCTCAACCGCTTTCATGGTTGGGAAATGCTCACGGGTCTGTGCTACTCGCGTTGGACAGCTCATAAAGGAGTCGCCGGTCGCGATTAGCCCTTTGACCGTTTTGATGCCATCCATTTGCGCGATACTGCGCTGAGCAACATCGGCCAGAAAATTATCCGGCATAAAGCCCGCCGGTAAGCCCGGCACTTGGCCATGTTCATAGCCAAAGATCGTTACATCGACATCGTGGTGGCGTACTTCATCACAAATCACCACATCACCCACGTTTAGCTCTTCAGCGAAGCCGCCAGCAGAACCCGTATTAATAACACAGGTTGGCTGAAAAGTTTGCAGCATCAGTGTAGTACCGATAGCGGCATTGACTTTACCGATGCCCGATTTAAGTAGTACAACATCCACCCCGTGCAGGGTGCCAGTGTAGAGACTATAACCAGCAATGGTGTATTCCTGCCGTGCCTCCAACCGTTGTTTCAGCAGTTCGACCTCTTCATCCATGGCGCCGATAATACCGATTTTAAGCTGATCAGACTGAGCGGTCAGGCGCTCAGCAAAGGAGGTGTTGTTGGTCATTCAGGTGATTCCATCACGGGTAGTAGAGAGAGAGAGTGAGTGTTTATGAGATAAGGATACGCAATTTGTGCCGCCGAAAAAATAGTCAATAGGCAGAAAAAGGCATTAAACCATCAGTTTTATTCGAGTATTTGGGGGATAAGGCCGCTGTCTTAGAATACGGCCTAAAATTGAGACTTAGAATAGTGAAAACGCCTTGCTCATTCACCGCAGATTTTATCCAACTCAGTCAAGAGTGTTGTCATCCTCGGTAATTTCAGGTGCAGGATAAAGCCCCTGCCAGCCAAATTGACTGAATAATTGATCGACCCAAGGTGTGACCGGCGCATCAATTATCACCGGCTGTTCGGTAAAAGGATGTACAAACTCCAATCGTGTTGCCATCAACAGCAAGCGATCCAGCCCGAAGTGCTCCCGAAACAGTGTATTATGCTTACCATCGCCGTGCTGGGTATCACCCACTAAAGGATGAAATATATGTTTGAGGTGGCGGCGAATCTGATGTTTTCGGCCTGTTTTGGGCTTCACTTCAATCAGTGAATAACGTGCAGCGGGGTATTTGCTCACTGGAATCGGCAATTCCACCGTGCCCAAGCGGCGATACTCACTCACTGCTTCTTTGGCTGGCTTATTAGGATCAGCCCGCTTATCAGCAACTTTATCAAGAATCTCTTTTAGCGGATAATCAATCACCCCCTGCTCGTCGGTATAACCTCGACAGACACAGAGGTAGGTTTTCTGTACCCGCCGTTCAGCAAAGCAGATATTAAGCTTATTCGCAGCCACTGATGATTTAGCGAAGATCAACACCCCAGATGTCGGTCGATCAAGGCGATGCACTGTATAGGCTTTAATACCCAGCTGTTGGCGAATCAGCGCAATCGCATTTGGTGCCCGCCTTTCAATCGGACTCGGGTGTACTAGCAACCCCGCCGGTTTATCAATTGCGAAATAATGCTCATCTTCAAAAAGTATATGGATGGGGTACATCGTTATAACTTACCTAGCCGGATCAAGGCGCGCAGCTTAACAATAAATTATCGCCTTGCCTATGAACCCAACGCCGATACAAGTGTCTGATAAGTTAACAATGTAACGTAAGGCGGGGAACATCCCCCCTATTAGGGTCGGTTAAGCCAATAAACTGGCGAAAGGCTTTAACACCTATTCACTGTATGGTTGAAATGCTGGTAAAAACCTATATATATAACCTATCCGATAAACTTAAATGGCACCTAACGCCTTAATTTCCAGAGGGATAAGATGCGTAATATCGATACAATGACCGTCCGTTCAGAGCAATCTGTACTGTCGACCAACAAGGTAATTCGCAATACCTATATGCTGCTATCTATGACGCTGGTGTTCAGCGCAGTGACAGCGGGTATTTCTATGATCATCAACCCGCCGATGCTCATGGCTTTAGGCGCAATGATCATCGGTATGATCCTGACGTTTGTTATCGGGAAAAAACAAAACAGCGCGGCGGCACTGCCGTTAGTGTTTGCCTTCACCGGCTTGTTTGGCTTTGCCCTTGGCCCAATTCTGAATCGTTATTTGGGTATGTCTAACGGCGGTGAAATCGTCATGACTGCGATGGGTATGACTGCCGCAACCTTCTTAGGTCTGTCAGCGTATGTCCTTACCAGCAAAAAAGATTTCAGCTTTATGGGCGGATTCCTCTCTGCCGGCCTGATTATTGTCCTAGTGGCGATGGTTGCCTTGATGATCTTGCCGATGTTTGGTGTCAACATTGGTGCGATGCATCTAGCGCTGTCCGCGGCTGTTGTACTGCTGATGTCTGGCTTCATTCTGTACGATACCAGCAACATTGTTAACGGTACATACACCAACTACATCATGGCGACTGTGAGCCTCTATACCAGCATCTTCAACCTGTTCATCCACCTGCTAAGCTTGATCGGTTTTCTTAAAGACGAATAAACCGCTCCCTGCTAAGCCTTAAAAGCACACACAAAGCCCTGCAATCCTGATAAGATTGCAGGGCTTTTTTCGTTTACAGAAATCAATATATTATGAAGTTTTCAATCGTTATTACCGGCGCACCATATAGCACTCAGGCATCCGCTAGCGCGTTGCAGTTTAGCCGCAGTGTTTTAGGGCTTGGACATGAGATTCATCGGGTGTTTTTTTACGCCGACGGTGTCCATAGTGGCTCAGCATTCGCCGCGCCACCCCAGGACGAAACCAATATTCCAGCTGAGTGGGCCGCACTGGCACAGCAGCACCAACTCGACTTAGTCGTCTGTATTGCCGCTGCAGTGCGCCGCGGCGTATTGGATGCAGGCGAAGCCCGGCGCTATGAAAAAGGCGGCCACAATCTAGCCCCCCATTTTACCCTGTCAGGTTTAGGCCAACTGGTCGAGGCCGGCATTGTGTCCGACCGCGTTGTGACGTTTGGAGCTTAAAGATGAGTGAGACAAAAAAATCATTCCTGATCATTAATCGTAAAGCGCCCTACGGTAGCAGTGCCGCCCGAGACGCTTTAGATGTCGCCCTAACTATATCGGTATTTGAACAACCACTGAGTCTGCTATATATGGATGATGCGGTATGGCAATTGCTACCGGATCACCAAGCGGGCGCTATAGGTCAGAAAAACCTTTCAGCGAATCTTGCGATGCTGGAAATGTACGATATCGACCAACTGTACGTTTGTCGCCAAGCTCTCAGCCAGCGAGGCATCCGCCCAGACGATATTAACTTAAAGATTACCCTGCTTGATGCCAGCGGCATTGCCGCACTGATCAAACAGCAGGATCAGGTATTGAGCTTCTGATGATGACACTCCATGTGATTAATAAAACGCCTTCAGAAAGCAGCGCGCTACAAGATAGCTTATCCGCTATCAGTGATGGTGATGCCCTACTGCTAATTGAAAATGGCGTTTATGCCGCAGTGCCCGCCTATGCTGAGCATTTCACCCGCCTACCTAAGGCGGTGCAGTGCTATCTGCTCAAAGATGATGCACAGGCCCGTGGCTTACATGACCTTAATCAAGATTTTGGCGCTATCGACTACAATGGCTTTGTCGAATTGAGTTGCCGCTACCATAAAGTGGTCAGTTGGTTCTGATATGGCTAGCGATACAATGAACACACAGCATTTACAGATTAACGGCCAATCGATTCCTGTTGACCCTGAAGGCTACCTACGTAACCTCGACGATTGGAATGAAGCAGTCGCTGAACAACTCGCAGCACAGGAAGCCATCCAGCTCACAGAGGCCCACTGGGAGATTCTACGAGTACTGCGCCAATTCTATCAGCAGTTCGAAATGTCTCCAGCGATGCGCCCATTGATAAAAGCTGTCGCTAACGAACTGGGTAGCGATAAAGGTAAAAGCATCTACCTGATGAGCCTCTTTCCCGGCAGCCCAGCCAAATTAGCCAGCAAGATTGCCGGACTACCAAAACCTACTAATTGCCTATAATGGAGTGCTAGAGATGCGGATCGCTTTTTTGGGCATCGGCTTGATGGGCCGCCCGATGGCCAGCCATTTATTAACCGCAGGCTGTCAGCTTTGTTTATGGAATCGCACCCGCAGCAAAGCGGAAGCATTGGCCCACCTAGGGGCACAGGTTACCAATACCCCGGCTGAAGCAATCGCCGATGCCGATATCATTATCACCATGCTAGAGAACGGCCCGATCGTAGATCAGGTGCTGTTTAATTCAACACCCGCTGTGCAATTTAAAGCCGGCAGCACGGTGATTGATATGAGCTCTATCCCTCCCGAACTGGCCCGCCAGCACGCCGAACAACTGCAGAGCAAGGGGGTCAATTACCTTGATGCGCCGGTTTCAGGCGGCACTGCCGGGGCCGAACAGGCAACTCTTTCCATTATGGCCGGTGGTAATGCCGCCGTCTTTGAAGACTGCCAAACAGTCTTTTCAGCACTAGGGAAAGCGACCTATATTGGCCCGGCTGGCTCAGGTCAGCTTGCTAAGTGCGCCAATCAAGCCATTGTCGGCGTGACCATAGGCGCGGTTTCAGAAGCACTGCTGTTGGCCGCTGAAGGCGGAGCCGACCCTGCTGCCGTTCGAGAAGCGTTGCTAGGGGGCTTTGCCGGCAGCCGCATTCTTGAACTGCATGGACAACGGATGATCGACCGTGAATTCAATCCTGGCGCGACCTCTCGGGTGCAGCTTAAAGATCTGCGAACCATTTTAGATACCGCCCATCTCGAACAACTGAAATTACCACTGGTCGAGCAGACCTATCAGCAATACCAAAAGCTGGTCGATAACGGTTTAGAAGAGGTCGACCACAGCGGCTTGCTACTACAACTAGAAATCGACAATGGCGATCGACAGCTAAACAATAAAGCAACACAATCACCCTACTCTAAAAACCATAACAACAACTAAACATCGGTTTAGTCATATCGATAAGAACAACAGAGAGTTATGTTATATGCCTAATTTTGCCGTTAACCTAAGTATGCTATTCACCGAAGTGCCTCTAGAGGAACGCTTTGCCGCCGCCGCAGAACAGGGCTTTAACAAGGTTGAGATTCAATTTCCTTATGTCTTAGCCGCCACCGAGATTGCCCGTTTACTCAAGCAACATAATCAACGTATTGTGCTACTGAATGCGCCCGCCGGTGATGCACAGAAAGGTGATCGCGGTATCGCGTGCCATCCTCAACGGGTGGCTGAATTCCGTCAGGGTGTAGTCCAAGCGATTGCCTATGCAAAACAACTAAACTGCCCTAATATCAACATATTATCAGGTATAGCTCCCGTTAATTGTGATATTAATTTGATTGAAAAAACCTTAATCGACAACCTGAAATTCTGTGCTGAAGAGATGGCCGAAGTAGGCATTCAGTTGCTTGTCGAGGCGATCAATACTCAGGATATCCCCGGCTTCTTTGTTAATAACAGCCAACAAGCCTTTGCATTATTTGAGGCGGTAGGACACCCAAATATAAAACTGCAGTATGATATCTATCATATGCAGATTATGGAGGGTAACCTGATCCACACGCTGAGGAACAACCTCGATAAGATTGGCCATATACAATTTGCCGATGTGCCGGGGCGGCACGAACCTCAAACTGGTGAACTAAACTTCGGCAATATTTTTCAAGCTCTGGATGATATGGGATACTCAGGTATTACTAGTCTTGAATATAATCCTTCCGTCAGCACGACTGAAAGTCTACGCTGGCTGAAACAGATAGCATAAGAGAGCATTCTATGGGTCTTGAAGACGCAGCAGCACAACTACAGCAGATTCAGGCAGAGCTTAGTGCAAATGTGTATGATCTGCATAAAAAGAATGGCGAAAGCCAGGAAGACTATCGCAAATGGGCGACCTTTTCGATCGCCGATGAGATGTACGCTATCGATGTGATGCAAGTAAAAGAGGTGTTGCGTTTCACCGATATTACACCGGTTCCCGGCGCACGAGATGGCGTACTCGGCATCATCAATCTACGCGGTAGCGTGGTCACCGTGGTGAGTTCACGCACCCTATTCTGCCTAGACGACAAAGAGATCGATCAAAACACCCGCATTATTGTTGTTGAGTTTGATGATCAGGAAGTGATCGGCATTTTGGTGGATGGTGTTGATGAGGTCATCAACCTCCCGGAAAGCCAAACCGACCGAGCTCCTGGTGTGTTACGCGAAGATACCCAGCGACAGTTTGTTCAAGGCGTCTGCTACCGTGAAGAACAACTGATTATTCTACTAGATCTCGACAAGATGCTAGCCGGCTTTAAGCTGCAATCGGATGATTCGTCCGAGTAACACCTATCACTTCAGATATAAGGCCCAGCAGCGGGCCTTATTTTATCTACGTCTCAGCCAATGTGAACGACGATCTGTCTAAGCTGATGATGGTGACGATGCTCCCAGCAAAACACTCCCTGCCAAGCTCCCAACATTAATCGCCCCTTATGAATCGGCAGCGATAATGTGGTAGCGGTTAACGCCGCTTTAATATGTGCAGGCATATCATCACGCCCCTCTGATAAGTGGGTATAGAGCGGATCACCCTCGGGCACGAGACGGTTGAGCCAATTCTCTAAATCATGTTGCGCGCTCGGATCCGCATTTTCCTGAATGGTCAGGCTAGCACTGGTATGCTGTATTAATAAACTACACAACCCATCTTGCACACCACTACGGCGCACAAGTCGATGGATCTCCTCGGTAAACTCGTACAACCCCTGTCCCTGAGTTGCAACACTGATTATATCGACCATGCTTTTCCATCCATTATAAAAAAAGCCCCGCCGGAGCAAACTGCTCAGACGGGGCTTACTGCGATACTTAGAATCATCACACCTAGATTAAAGCACCCGGTTGTTATTAAGAAACTTACTTTCTGGGCTTGGTCCGGTACCATCGGCGTAGAGCGTGACGCCGGATTTAAGACAGATAGTCAGATTCATATGGGATTCTTCGGTCTCTTTCGGCAACAGATGATTAACCACCGCTTTCTCTTCTAACAGTTCTAGCTCGGTGGCGGTCAACTGCTTGCGACTGAAATCACTGATATCTAACCCATGGACAATCTGATAGCGGCCATAATTACAACGTACTGGGAAGGAGAAGAACACACCCTTTTCGATACCATAACTACCATCACTGATAATGCCCATACTGACGATCTCACCTGGTTCGGTGCCCTGAGTCCAGTTATGCATCTGATCGACAATCGCTTGCGCCGCTGATGCCGCACTGGACAATCCTCGCGCCTTAATAATCTCGCTACCGCGCTCTTGCACCCGGGGTATAAACTCATCTCGATACCAAGCGGTATCAATCTGCCCCATCGCCGGCATACCAAATACCGTCGCATGATGAAGATCCGGGTACTGGGTGGGCGAATGGTTGCCCCAGATGATGATATTCTGAATATCACGAGCTGTGACCCCGCACTGACTGGCCAACATCCCTTTAGCACGGTTATGGTCCAAACGGGTCAGACAGGTAAACTGAGAGGGGCTTAACTTAGGCGCATTACGACTAGCGATCAGTGCATTGGTGTTCGCCGGATTGCCGGTAACCAAGACCTTAACATCGCGGTTGGCAAAATCGTTTAATGCTTTACCCTGACGAGCAAAAATTTCAGCATTCACTTCCAGTAGATCGCTGCGCTCCATGCCGGGCCCACGAGGACGTGCGCCAACCAGCAAGGCATAGTGACAATTACAGAAGCCATCTTCCACATTATCATGCAAGGTGATGGTGTGTAGCAGCGGATAGGCACAATCTTCCAGCTCCATGGCAACCCCCCGCAGCGACTCCATCGCCCCCGGTAGCTCAATCAACTGCAGAATTACCGGCTGATCCCTACCCATCATTTCGCCAGCAGCAATTTTAAACAATAGGCTATAACTAATGGCGCCTGCCGCGCCCGTTACCGCAATCCTGACCGGTCTTCTCATCATCTATTCCTTTTTATTATATACTTATGAAAGCACTATCTTAGACAAAAGTATAAAACAACGATTTTACGATGTAACTACTACTAGAGAACAAATCGTTATGCTGTTTAAGTATATCCTTAAACCCTAGATACCCGCGTCATCGATCACAAGCCTCGTTGGCTATCCTGTCGAAGAAACACTCGATCAGGCGTTTCGATTGCTCTGCGCAACTGTCTCAGCATGGTATCAAGGTCACGATTAAGCACCCCTTTCAACACTAAAAAGTTCGAGGCATGGTCGCTGCGAAAGATGGTTTTTTGCAATTTAAGCTGAGATAAAAACAGCTCCATCTCTTCAAATAACTGGCGTTGATTCAGTGCGGTAAAGTCGCCACCAAATCCCTCAGCCACCCGCTGATTACCCCGCCGAGAAAAAAGCACCAACGTTGCCAGATAATCAGGTTGTACCAAGTTAACTAGCTTGGCAGATGACAGTGCGTGCTGCTTGCTCATCCGCGTCCCACCGATGCCGTTGATCAACATAACCGAAGTTTTAATGCCGGCTTGTTTGGCTTTTAGCAGAGACTCAGCGGTCGTTTGCAAGGTTTCGCCTTTATCGATACAGCGCAACACCTCATCATCACCGCTTTCGGCACCGACATAAATCAAGGTTAAGCCGAGTTCGCGCAACTGCTGCAACTCCTCGACGGATTTACGCTTCAGGTTAGACGGCAACGCGTAAGTTGAGACCCGCGTCACATTAGGTAGATGAGTACGAATAGCGTCCAGAATTGTTTTTAAACGACGAAACGATAACACCATCGGATCGCCATCACCGAGAAAAACCCGCCGAACACCGGGGAACTGCTGACCACAGCGGCGAATCTCTTCGAGCAGCTCGGCTTCACTCTTTGGCTTGAACTTCTTCTGTGGGTCGATGTACATTTCACAAAAGGTACAGCGATTCCAGCTGCAGCCATTGGTGACTTGTAAAATCAGTGAATTCGCTTCGCTGGGTGGCCGATAAACCGGTTCGATATAACTAACCGGCGGCATCTGCGTACTCATTAACCGGTCGCAACCACTTTATTAAACATTCGCTCAAAGTTATGGCTGGTTATTTCAGCCACCTCTTCGATACGCAGCCCTTTAATGTCCGCCACGCATTGTGCCACTTCCACCACATACTGCGGCTCATTAGGCTTACCACGGTATGGTACTGGCGCCAGATAGGGGGAATCCGTTTCAATCAGTAGATTCTCCATCGGCACTTGGCGAACCACTTCGCGCAGCTCAGCCGCATTACGAAAAGTGATGATGCCGGAAAATGAGATCATATAGTTAAGATCCATTGCCTCACGCGCCATCTGCCAATTTTCAGTGAAGCAGTGCAACACCCCACCCACATCGGAGTCTGCATATTGGCGCAGCAACGACAGAGTATCTTCTCGGGCATCTCGGGTATGCACAATGACCGGCAAACGAGTGGCCGTTGAAGCCTTAAGGTGACGTATAAAGCTTTCTTGCTGCTGCGCAATCGTGTCCTGCTGATAATAGTAATCTAAACCGGTTTCGCCTAAAGCGACAACCCGAGGATCTGCTGCATAGGCGATAAGATCGTCTATCTCTGGCATCCCTTCGGCCACATGCAAAGGATGCACACCCGCCGAGGCGAATACATTATCGAACTGTTTAACGGTTTGCAGCATTTCGGGGAGTTGTTGTAACTCGATGGCAACACAGAGCATCCGAGAGACTTGTTTAGCGGCAGCGGCGTCCATCACCAACTGAAGATCATTATTGCGAACGGACAGATCCAGTCTGTCCAGGTGACAGTGGGAATCTACAAACATGGGAGGTAACTCTGAATTACATAGTATTGGTGCGTCTGCCGGAATTAAGCAGTGTCGCGACATAGGTTTCTATCTTAGAGATCAGGGTCGCATCATCCTGCGACAACTGAATACCGATACCGGGGATACGGCCACCCTGGGCTGCTCTTGGGGTAACCCAAACAACTTTACCGGTAACGGGAATCTTATCACTCTCATCAATCAGGCTCAGCAGCATAAATACTTCTTCGCCAAGCTGATAAGTGCGAGTTGTAGGTATGAACAGTCCGCCGTTCTTAATAAACGGCATATATGATTTATAGAGATCTTCCTTGGTCTCAATCGCCAGGGATAAAATCCCGTGACTCATGCGGGGTACAACTGACATGGGCCGTATAGCCTCCCTCGTACTTATTTCATCCTGATTCAGATGTGCTACATAGTACTATTGCTGACTGCTGCTGTATATCGTATCAGAACAGTTAGTTAGACCTAGGTAAAGCATACCATTCACTTAACAACTTCTCCATTAACAACTGCTTATTGGGGTTGCGACGAAACATCAAATCTTTACGCGCCGCCTGCACCTGATCAGCAAAGCCATAAAGTTTACGGCTACTGACCTTGCGCGCCACCGCTACAAGCATATTGCGAGCATCAGTATGACGCAACAGATCCGGGTCAGCCTCACTCTCAGCCGCACGAGCAATATCCACAACCCAGCTATAGATCCAACCCAGTAACAATTCCAGATCTTCCCGATAGAGTGACTGCGCCACCTCAACCGAACTGCTACGGTTTTTCAAGATATCTGCCAGCCCTTTTAACACCTTGGCGCGCAGGCCCAACAGGTCATCCTGTTTATAGGCCAGCGCTTGCAGGGGGGAATTATGGGCAATCACCAATAGTTGAGCGGCTTCCTCAGCGTCAACCCCTAGCTGGGTAGATACCCACTGGGTCGCCAAAGCATGATCCGCCGGAGGCATATCAACCCGCTGACAACGGCTCTTGATAGTCGGCAGCATCTGCCCCAGCCGATGGGTTAGCAGCATAATAAGGGTATTCGAACCCGGCTCTTCAAGCATTTTCAGCAATGCGTTAGAAGCATTAATATTCATGCTGTCGGCAGGATCTAGAATCACTACGCGATAGCCACCCTGCTGCGCCGTCGAGTAAATAAATGTGGTTAATTCACGAATTTGATCGATCTTAATCGGCTTGCCCGGCTCATCCGGTTTGAGCTGATAGAGATCTGGATGTCCGCCACTGCCGGTCAGTTCACAGCTACGACAATGACCGCAAGCAACACCGTTGTGCGGCTCACGACAGAGTACATAGTTTGCCAAGGCCATCGCAAAACAGGCTTTACCGATCCCCTCAGGGCCATTAATCAGCAACGCATGGGGGAAACGATTTTGTGCTTTGAGTTCCAGTAGATATTCCCAACGCCCTTTTAGCCAAGGCAGCACCATCGCCCGGTCTTGCCAAAGATCATCGCTCACTGAGCTTGCTCCTGAAGGTAGTGTTCCAATACGCTAGCGATCTGCGCTTGCACCTGCTCAAGTGTGCCAGAAGCGTCTATAACTGCAAAGCGTTGCGGGTCGGCAGCAGCACGTTCAAGATAAGCATTACGCACCTGCTCAAAAAAAGCCATGCGTTCGTTTTCAAAGCGATCTAACTCACCCCGTTCACGGGCGCGTGCCAAACCGATCTCGACCGGCAGATCCAACAAAATAGTCAAATCTGGCTGCAAGCCACGCTGCACCATAGTCTCTAGCAGTGTGATCATCTCTTTACTTAAACCCCGACCGCCGCCTTGATAAGCAAAGGTGGCATCGGTAAAACGATCACACAGCACCCAGCGATCTGCATCCAACGCTGGCCGGATCACCGTTTGCAGGTGCTGTGCCCGGGCAGCAAACACCAATAACAGCTCGGCATCATCTGCCACCACTTCATCACGATTGGCCAACAGCAACTCACGCACCTCTTCAGCCAAGGGTGTGCCGCCGGGCTCACGGGTTAGTTGATAGTCTATCTGATGTTGCTGCAAAACAGATTCTATAAACCGCAAGTTGGTAGACTTACCTACCCCTTCGGTGCCCTCGAGTGTGATAAAACGGCCTGAACTCATGTTTTCACTCATATTATCCAATGATTAGGCTAGGCTTTAGCCTTAGCTTCCCGGGCTCGAGCGATAGTCACTACGACGGCGCAACTGGTACTCTCGGACCGCCTTATTGTGATCTTTCAAGGTAGCAGAAAACTGATGACTTCCATCACCCTTGGCGACAAAATATAACCACTTACCCTCATCCGGGTGCAGTGCGGCTTGAATAGCATCACGCCCGACCATCGCAATGGGTGTCGGCGGCAAACCACTAATGGTATAGGTGTTGTATGCGGTGGGCTTACGAAGGTCTGACCGACGAATATTACCCTGATAACGATCCCCCATACCATAGATCACGGTAGGGTCCGTTTGCAGCTTCATCCCTTTTTTCAAACGTTGCACAAATACGCCAGCAATCAGCGGCCGCTCACTCGCTTTAGCGGTTTCTTTTTCAACAATAGAAGCCATGATTAAAGCCTCATATGCTGATGAATACGGCAGCGCTTTAGCCTTACCTAGCCAAGCTTTATCAAGTTCCGCTTGTAGCAGCGCATGAGCCCGTTTCAGCAAGTCAGCATCACTCATACCACGATGAAACTGATAGGTATCGGCCAAAAACATCCCTTCAGGGTGCTTTCCTTCCAGCCCCAACGCAGTCATTATTTGCGCATCGGTCTTATCGGCGAAGGTGTTTTTGATATTAGGATTAGATTCAAGAGAGGCACGTAACTGTTTGAAAGTAAGACCTTCTATTACCGTAAACTTATAGGATAGCGTCTTACCCTCTATCATCTGCAGCACTAACGTACGCGGGGTCGTACCAGGTACAATCTCATATTCACCCGCTTTCAGTAGATGCCCCACTTTCTTTAATCGGATAAAGAATGAGAACCAGTCGGGCTTATCTAACACACCCTCAGCAGCAAGTTGGCCGGCAAATCGACTAAAACTACTGCCGGGCTCGACCATCACAATTTTTGCTTGCGATAGGTTTAGCGGGCTATCTAGATAAGACTGCAAAGAACGCCACCCGCCATAAGCAAGTGCAACTACAACCAGCAAGGTAATCAGAAAAGAGACAACGACTTTACGCACTAATAAATTCCTTCAGCAGACAGGCTCGCCTGCAAACACTGGGTAATCGGCCCAATGGGCCACCTTGACTGACGCTGATCGGCCAGAGTGCATTGAATCACCGGCCAGATCGCAATAATACTGTTACAGACAAAGACTTCATCCGCCTGACAGAGCGAACCCAAGGTAAACAAGCCCTCCTCTAACTGGATACCCTGCTGTTTAGCGAGGCGTATAAGCTGTTCGCGGATAATGCCTTTGACACCACATCGATCAAGCTGAGGGGTGTAGAGCACCCCATCACGACACCAGAACAGATTACTCATCGTGCCTTCTACTAGATAACCTTCGGTGTCCAGTACTAAGCCTTCTCGAATGTCGGGGGCCGACCATTCAGACCGCGCCAACACCTGCTCTAAGCGATTCAAATGTTTAATGCCGGCCAGTTGTGGCGCAATCGCCAATCTCGTCTGACACAGCCGTACCGCAACACCATTCGCCGATGGCTGATCAGGGTAGCTAGGAAATGCATTCAGCTGCAGGATTCGATTGATCGATACGCCAGCATCCACCGCATAACCACGGCCACCGCAACCTCGAGTAACGGTGATTTTGAGCACTTGGCGTTCAGGCTGGGTAGATTGTTTCGCCAGCAGTATCGCTAGATCGGCTAATAAAATCTGTTCGATATTATCCGTTAAGGGGATGAAAAGACGCTCAGCACCCGCTTTGAGGCGGTTAAAATGAGCCTGCCAAGCGATTGGCTGACCCTGCTGCAGGGTAATCGTTTCAAATAAACCATGGCCGTAGGCTAGCCCCCGGTCGGCAACCGGAAGTGACTGTTCAAGCAAACCATTGATAAGTGTGGTGGGCGGCATAAAAAACAGAAAAGCGGGTGCGCCGATAGCGCACCCGTCTCATCAGATCTTACGGAAGACTAAGGTACCGTTGGTACCACCGAAACCGAAAGAGTTGGATACCGCAGCCTCAATAACAGCCTCTTGAGCCGTATGCGCTACGTAGTTCAGATCACAACCTTCAGATGGGTTATCCAGGTTGATCGTCGGTGGCGCTACCTGATCACGTATCGCCAGTACTGAGAAGATAGCTTCGACAGCACCTGCAGCACCCAGTAGATGACCAATCATCGACTTAGTCGAACTCATACGCACCTGCTCTGCTGCATTACCCAACACCAGTTTAGCGGCATTAGATTCAGCGATATCACCCGCCGGTGTCGAGGTACCATGAGCATTGATGTAATTAATTTGCTCAGGGTTAAGGCCCGCGTCTCTGACAGCATTCGACATCGACATTGCAGCACCTTTGCCATCAGCCGGTGGTGAGGTCATATGATAGGCATCATCACTCATACCAAAGCCAACGAGTTCAGCATAGATATTAGCGCCGCGAGCCTTCGCTGATTCGTACTCTTCGAGCACCACAACGCCCGCACCATCACCCAGCACAAAGCCATCACGATCACGATCCCATGGACGGCTAGCCGCCTGTGGATCATCGTTACGGGTCGAGAGTGCTCGCGCAGCAGAGAAACCACCGACACCCAAAGGTGTGGTTGCCATCTCGGCACCGCCCGCGATCATCACATCCGCATCGCTGTTCTGAATCATCCGCGCCGCAAAACCAATATTATGGGTACCGGTTGTACACGCCGTAGTAATGGCAATATTGGGCCCTTTAAAGCCATATTTAATCGCCAAATTACCGGAGATCATATTGATGATACTACCAGGCACAAAGAACGGTGAAATCCTCCGTGGGCCGCTTTTGTTAAGCGTATCGTGGGTCGCCTCAATCATCGGCAAACCACCAATACCCGAACCAATGGCTACACCGATACGGGGGGCATTCTCTTCAGTCACATCCAGCTCGGCATCTTCAACAGCCTGAATCGCTGCAACCATACCGTACTGAATGAACAGATCCATTTTCCGTGCATCTTTCGAGGTCATGTAACCGTCAAGATCTAGCCCTTTAATCGGGGCAGAAAAACGAGTACCGAACGACGTCGTATCAAAGTGGGTAATGTTAGCCACGCCACTTTTACCGTTAAGAATGCTGGTCCATGTCTCCTGGACAGTGTTACCGACCGGGGTCAGCATACCCATGCCTGTAACAACGACTCTTCTCCGAGACATTAAAATCCTCCTGGGTTACCGGTATAACAAAAGAAAAGCCGCACTATATCACTATAGTTGCGGCTTCTCGGTAGTCTGGTGTGAGTCGATTACTGGTGTGCGTTGATGTAATCGATTGCCAGTCTAACAGTGGTGATTTTCTCTGCTTCTTCATCAGGAATTTCAGTTTCGAATTCCTCTTCCAGAGCCATAACAAGCTCTACAGTATCCAGAGAGTCTGCACCGAGGTCTTCAACAAAAGAAGCATCGATAGTCACTTCTTCTTCTTTAACACCCAGCTGTTCAGCAATGATTTTCTTTACGCGATCTTCGATGTTGCTCATAACTCTTCCTATTGTTTATCGACATCCACATCCGAAGATGTGAACAGGGATTTTATTAGAATCCGCCGCTATGGATCAAGCCTGACGGCGATATTTCTCCAGTGAGCTGCGGCTCATTATCAACACTTTTACAGAAAAAACAATTCCTCAGGGAAAACTTTATGACATATACATGCCGCCATTGACATGAATCGTGTCTCCGGTCACATATCCGCCGGCATCACTGGCTAAAAAACCAACAACAGCGGCGACTTCTTCAGGCTGCCCTAAGCGACCCATTGGAATCTGTTTTTGTAATGCTACTTTGTGTTCTTCCGGTAACCCACTAGTCATATCGGTATCGATAAAACCAGGCGCCACACAGTTGACGGTGATATTGCGGGAGCCGACTTCACGGGCCAGCGCCCGACTGAAACCTTCCATACCCGACTTAGCAGCAGCGTAGTTAGCCTGCCCAGCGTTGCCCATAGAGGCAACCACTGATGAAACATTAATAATACGGCCCCAACGCGCTTTGGTCATGCCGCGCAAACAGCCTTTCACCATTCGATATACGGACGTTAGGTTGGTATTCATCACAGAATCCCACTCTTCCTCTTTCATCCGCAACATGATGTTATCCCGGGTGATACCCGCATTATTGACGATGATAGCAACAGGGCCAAACTGCTCTTGCACTGCTTTTAGTACACCATCAACTGACTCACTTGAGCCTACATCAAGACATAAACCTGCACCTTTTACGCCCGCTTCCTGAAGGTAATCAGTGATTGAAGCTGCGCCTTTATCACTGGTCGCAGTGCCAACAACAACAACACCTTGACGCCCCAGCTCTAACGCAATCGCTTTACCGATCCCTCGAGTAGCACCGGTAATCAGCGCAACTTTGCCTTCGATACTCATAATCTGTTTCCTTTAATTCAGAGATTAAGCGCTCAGCGCCTTCTCAAGACCTGCAGGGTCATTAATGGCGGCAACTACCAGACTGCGCTGAACTTTCTTATTCAGCCCTGACAGCACCTTCCCAGGCCCACACTCAACCGTGCGTTCAACACCCTGCTCAATCATATTTTGTACAGAGTCCGTCCATAAAACTGGACTATACAGCTGTGCCAACAAATTTTCGACCAGCTCAGCAACACTCGTTGGCGCTTTAGCGGTAAAATTCTGAATAACCTGCACCGACGGCAGCTTAATATCTATATTCTTTAACTCAGCGGCCATCTGTTCAGCCGCAGGCTTCATCAGTACGCAGTGGGATGGCACACTAACCGGCAGCGGTATTGCACGCTTCGCACCGGCCGCTTTACAGCCTTCCATCGCCCGCTCAACAGCTGCTTTATTGCCCGCAATAACAACCTGTCCGGGACAGTTAAAGTTAACCGGTGATACAACCTCATCACCCGCTGCCGCTTCACAGGCCGCCGCAATGGCCTCATCGGCTAAACCGAGTATCGCCGCCATAGCACCCGTACCCGCAGGCACCGCTTGCTGCATAAACTCACCACGCAACTTAACAAGATTAACCGCATCTTTGAAGTCAATCGCACCAGCACACACCAGCGCTGTATATTCACCAAGACTATGACCCGCCATCAACACAGGCAGATCACCGCCTTGCTGTTGCCAGAGACGCCATAACGCTACACCCGCAGTGAGCAAAGCAGGCTGGGTACGATCAGTTTGATTTAGATCAACTTCAGGACCGTCTTGAGTCAATGCCCAAAGATCATATCCCAGCACATCGGATGCTTCAGCGAAGGTTTCCTGGATAACAGAATGTTCAGCTGCTAGCTCAGCTAGCATGGCCAGATGTTGCGAGCCCTGACCGGGGAAAACAAAAGCGAGGGGTTGTGGCATTATTACCTCAATATACAGATAAACGCATAACAATTTAAAGGACGTAGTTTACAGGATTCGCAATGAATTAAAACGATTGTCTTACAGATCAAGCATTTCCGTTAACTATCGGTGATATGTGATTCCAGTTGTCGATTAATACTACCGGGCACATCCATTATCACTTCGGCGACGGCTTGATCGATCGCATAGCCAAAACATTCACGATTAGCCGAGCCATGACTCTTGACCACAATCCCTTGCAAGCCTAACAAACTAGCACCATTACGACGGGCCGGATCAATGTGCGCCCGAATCTCTTCCAAAACAGGCTTAGCTAACCACGCCATCAACTTACGCCGCAGCGAACGACTAAAACTACGCTTAAGTTGCTGCCCGATCAAACGCGCAACCCCCTCACTGCTCTTTAGCGCGATATTGCCGACAAAGCCATCGCAAACCACAACATCCACTTTACCAGTGAAAATATCACCGCCCTCAATAAAACCATGGTAATTCAAGCCACCATGTTCGCGAATAAGACGGGATGCCAACTTTACCTGCTCATTCCCCTTAATCTCTTCAGCACCGACATTCAACAACCCCACACGCGGCGCTGCAATTCCCTCGACGGCGCTAGTCATGACCGACCCCATGATAGCGAACTGCAATAGATGCTCAGCACTACAATCGACATTAGCGCCTAGATCGAGCATATAGCTAACACCATCAACAGAGGGAATCGCAGTGATAATGGCGGGCCGATCAATGCCCGGCAACATTTTTAAGGTAAATCGCCCTAATGCCATCAATGCACCCGTATTTCCGGCACTGACACAAGCTTGCGCCTGCCCTTCAGCAACCTGCATAATCGCTCGATACATTGAAGTATCGCGACGTTTACGCAGCGCGTAGGAAGGCCGTTCATCACAACCGATGACTTTTTCAGCATTAATAGTAGAGATACGTGAAGACAGTGTTTTATCAGAGCTCTTAGCTAGCGCTTGACTTAACAGGGGTGTGAGAACTTCTTGCTGACCTACTAATTGCAGAGTCAGACGAGGATGACGCTTTAACGCATCAACTGAGGCAGGAATAACAACGCGGGGACCGAAGTCCCCGCCCATCGCGTCAACCGCGATGCAAATGCTGTCAGACAATCTTACTCGTCGTCTTGCTGTGCAACAACCTGCTTACCACGGTAGAAACCATCAGCACTTACGTGATGACGACGGTGAGTTTCACCAGTGGTTGCTTCTACTGAAAGAGTTGGGTTGCCCAGTGCATCGTGTGAACGACGCTGACCGCGACGTGAACGAGTTACTTTGCTCTTTTGTACTGCCATGGGTATATAGCTCCTATTTCACTTATCAGCCTTCAGTGAGGCTAATACACTGAAAGGGTTCGGTTTATCAGTTTCATTGTCAGTCGTCACCTCGTCACCGAAGGATGTCTGCACACTGCAATCGTCATGGTATGGCACGATAGGAAGCGATAAAATCAACTCTTCCTCGACCATTGGAAACAATTCCAGATCATCTCCCGCTACAATCAAAGGATCATAGTACCTGGGTAGATTTTTTGCATGCTCCTCGGTGGGAGCGACAGCCAAATTGAACTTAGCTTCGACTTCGATCTCAACTGGCTCAAGACAGCGTTGACAGGTCATAGAAACCTTAGCGTCAGCGGTGCCCTTAATTGTACGGATGCGCAATTCATCAGTATCAAACTGCAGATCAACTGATACTTTACCCTGCTTATCGGCCAGCATTGTAGCCAGATTCGGCAGCAGAGCAAGCTCGGCGTCACCTTGTATCCGTACTCCCCGATCAGCAAGCTTACGCGGGTCAATTTTCTTTGGTAATGGGGCGTTCGACATAAGCGCGCAATTCTAGGGATCAAAAGCCCGTCTGTCAAAGGAAATAAGGCTTTAAAAGGTAAAAAAACACGCTAATATCTGCAACTTAACATAACCTCTACTGTTTTGGAGAAATTGGGGCATGACACAGCTAATTTTAGCGTCCAGTTCACCTTTCAGAAAAGCCATTCTGGATAAGCTCAACCTCAACTACCAAGCCGTCTCGCCCGATATTGACGAAACTCGACTGGAAACCGAAACCCCGAATGACTATGTCGCACGTCTGGCCCGCCAGAAAGCGCAAGCATTGCAAGTAAGCTTCCCCGATGCATTAATCATCGGTTCGGATCAAACAGCCATCATTAACGGCGAAACCATTGGCAAGCCCGGCAACTACCGCACCGCTTACCAACAGCTCTCCGCTGCATCAGGGCAAAGGATTACCTTTCTTACCGGCTTAAGCCTACTGAATAGTCGTACCGGCGAGTGCCAAACCGAGGTCGTGCCTTTTCATGTACACTTTCGTGACCTGACCCCGGCGATGATTGATAACTACCTTAACACTGAGCAACCTTATAGCTGCGCCGGTAGTTTTAAATCCGAAGGACTGGGCATTGCCCTGTTTGAAAAACTCGAGGGCGATGACCCAAACACATTGATCGGTCTGCCGCTGATCCGTTTAATTCGAATGTTGGAAAAGCAGGCCATCACCATCATCTAGTGCCGCCCGGTCTTATGACGGCAGCTTAGGAAAACACTTCACCGTTGAGTGTGCCTTTTAGGTGGTAAACCGGACGGGTTGCCTGCTCCACGAGCCAGGAGGCAAATAGTTCGGCATCGGGAGGTAACTCGGTGCCAGAACGGCGCACCAAGTAAAAAGACTCACTGGCCTCGACCCGATGAGTCAACGGTGCCACTAAGCGCCCTTCAAGCAAGAGGTCTTCGACCATCGAAGAGCGCCCAAGCGCAATCCCCTGACCGAGCTCAGCAACCCGCAGCGATGCCAGCAGGGTATCAAACTGCATGCCGCGTGAGGGGTCAACTCGCTCCTCGCCCACCATAGACAACCAATAACCCCAACCCTCTTCATACCCGAGCACATGCAATAAGGTATGCTGAGCAAGATCAGCCACCTCATGAAGTGGATGTCGGGCGGCTAAATCTGGCGAACAGACCGGAAACAGCTTATCCCAGGTCAGACGATGATTAATCAGCCCCGGCCAGCCTCCATTGCCCCAACGGATCTCTAAATCATCCTCATCATCGATATCCTTGACCCAGAGATTACTGATATAGCGGATATCGATTTGTGGGTAGCGGGCCTTGAAGTCGGTCAAGCGCGGTGCCAGCCAATGAACAAAAAATGACAGACTGCCGCGGATTTTAATGGGCGTTTGTTCACGCTGAATAAAGAGTTCACTCGTACCTGCGGCTAATCGAGAGATCGCATCTTGCACTACCGGCAGATACGACTGCCCCTCCTCTGTCAGGCTCAACCCACGCGGCAAACGCTTAAATAGGGTAACGCCAATATGATCCTCTAACAGGCGCATCTGCTGACTAACAGCCCCCTGCGTCAGACAGAGTTCTCGGGCCGCATGGGTAAAGTTCAGACAACGCGCAGAGGCTTCAAAGGTACAGAGCCAATTTAATGGGGGTAACGCTTTATGGTGCACTGCCACCTCCTTTAGATCACCGGAACCACGGTCACCCAGCTGCCTTTAAGACAACACCTGTCCGAGAAAACGCTGCAAACGGGTATTGGTAGAGTTAAAGAAGCGTTCAGGCTGTTCTTCAAACACCAGCTCTCCCTCTTCCATAAACACCACACGATCAGCCACTTCTCGGGCAAAGCCCATCTCATGGGTAACCACCACCATCGTCATGCCATCAGCAGCGAGGTTTTTCATCACATCCAGCACCTCACCGACCATTTCCGGGTCGAGCGCACTGGTCGGTTCATCAAACAACATGATATCAGGCATCATCGCCAACGCCCGAGCAATCGCAACGCGCTGCTGCTGGCCACCGGAAAGGTGGGAGGGGAAATTATCCATGCGTTCAGCTAGGCCGACTTTATACAGCAGCTCACGCCCCTCTTCTTCCGCTTGCTGGCGAGTTTTCTTCAGCACCTTAAGAGGCGATAACATGACGTTACCTAATGCCGTTTTGTGCGGAAAGAGGTTGAATGATTGAAACACCATCCCTACTTTCTCACGCACGCGATTGATATTGGTTTGTTTGCTGGTGAGATCAAAGCCATCAATGACAATCGAACCATCTGAGATCGTTTCTAACTGATTAAGAGTGCGTAAAAAAGTCGATTTTCCGGAGCCACTCGGGCCGATAATCACCACCACTTCCCCCTGCTTGACGGTGAGCGACACCTGTTTGAGTGCATGGCAGCCATTGGGGTAGATCTTATCGACGGCGGTAGCTACGATAATATTTTCACTTACATTAGTCACTGGCAGCTAACCTCTTTTCTAGCTTTTGAATGGCCCAAGAAAGCCCCCCGGTTAACACCAAATAAAGCAACGCAACGGCAAACCATACTTCGAAGGGGGCAAACGTAGAGCTAACCACTTCACGGCCCGCCTTAGTCAAATCGGTAATCGAGATCACCGACACCAACGAGGAATCCTTGATCAGATTGATAAACTGACCCGCCATCGGTGGCAAGGTCCGCTTGAAAGCCTGCGGTAAAATCACGTAAATCATCGCCTGCACATAGTTCATCCCTAAACTGCGGGCCGCTTCCATCTGTCCCGGATTAATAGACTGAATACCTGAGCGTACGATCTCGGCAATATAAGCACCGGTAAATACCGCTAATGCGGCCACCCCGGCGGTGAAACGATCTAAATCGAGCACCGTACCGATAAAGAAATAGAAGATGAAAATCTGTACCAATAAAGGGGTACCGCGCACCAGCTCTATGTAGGTAATCGATAGATAGCGTAGCGCGGGATTAGAAGAGATGCGCGCCAATCCGGTAAACAGACCAATAATCATAGCGAACACTAATGACACAACCGATAGCTTTAGGGTCATAATCAACCCCCATGCGAGTGGGCCAAGGTTCCAGTGGGCTTGTTCGGCGACAATATCTCCTTCAAATACACTGTCGCCCTCATCTACGCTCAGCTGATCAAACGCCTTAATCACAAAAGGGTCATCGCCATAATCCGATTCAATCACGATACGCTGATGCTGCTCATCAACCGTCATCACCGTGCCATCAAAGGGGGCGCGGATCTCTAAGGGTTCGACACTGACAAGATACTGAGGAATACGTTCCCAGCGCCAAGTGTAATCAATGCTCTTACTGGACGCATAAATGCCAAAGCCTAAGCCAAGCATAATTAGGATAAACACCGCTTTCCAAAAAAACTGGCTACGTTGCGTTTGCATTACAGAGTTATTCCCCATCGTTTACTACTTCGAATCACCATTAACGTCATGATGAGCACAAAACCGTTTCACTAATATTATTGACGCCAAACCAACGCTCTTTATCTATGCGCTAATATCATTTCAACCCCAATATTTATCACGCAGCTAAAGATCGCTGATCTAAGAGGTGGTGGGTAACGCATCACCGCGCCCCACCTAATAAGATATGCTTTAACCGAACGATTTTATGGCTTAGCACTCAGGCTTACTGAACGGCTTTAAGCCAAGCATCGTTGACAAACCATTTTTTGTAGAACTTATCATAACTACCATCGCCTTTAATCTGCGCGATGTAATTATTCAGGAAGTTGAGAAAATCAGGATCACCTTTGCGTACCGCCATACCTAAAGGCTCATAAGTGAAGGACTGATCAAGATGAAGCACCTTGCCCATATTCTGAGAAGCATAAATAGCATTGTATGGCAGGTCGTAAACAAAGGCATCGGCGTTGCCATTAATCACTTCCAAAGCCGCTTCAGATTCTGTTTCATAGAGATTCAATTTAGCTTTGCTCATATACTTTTTAGTGGCGTAATCCGAGGTCGCACCGAGCTTAGTGGTGACCCGATATTTCTCATCATTCAGATCTTTATAGCTTTTAACATCATCCTTCAACGCAGGGTTCAGTAAAATAGTCTGACCAACCACGATGTACGGGTCGGTAAAGTTAACTTTTAAGTTACGCTCTGGGGTAATGGTCATGCCGGAAATGATCATGTCGCACTTGCCCGTTAGCAGTGCGGGGATAATACCATCCCAAGCGGTATTGCGCAGGTCCAGCTTCACGTCCATCGCTTTAGCCATCGACTTAGCGATATCGACATCAAAGCCAACAATGTCACCTTTCTTATTACGCATATCGAACGGCATATAACCGGCTTCGACACAGACCTGCAACTCACCCCGTTGCAATACTTTATTTAGGGCCGACTCATCCCATAGATCGGTCGCCGATGCGCTCCCCGTTCCTGCTACAAAAATCATGGCGGCTGCCGCTATACACTTTTTCATATCAACATCTCTCATTGTGAAGCTGTTTATTTATCATCGACGAATCTCTACCCAGCCGGAGCAGCTCGAAAGCCGGCTATTTTAACGACTTTCGTTGGTTTTAGCACCCGCATAGCGCCGCTAAAAATCGATGTTATGTCAATCGTTATCGTTGCTCCATCGTTACGCTTGCTGCTTTCGCACATGCGCAAACGCCTGTTGCAGATCACCTATCAAATCCTCTATCTCTTCAATGCCCACCGATATCCGCACTAAACCTTCGGAGATCCCTAGGGCTAAACGCTCCTCTAGCGTATTTTCCACATGGCTGGTGGTTCTGGCAGGACCGTAAATGGTTTCGACCGCCCCCAAATTGCCTGCACAGTGAGCATATTTAAGCTGCGGCAATAGTTGTTTAACGGTATCCATGCCGCCATGCACCACAAAACTCACGATGGCACCAAACCCTTTCATCTGCTCGCAGGCAATCGCATGATGCGGATGATCGGATAATCCCGGATAGTTCACGGATGCCACTAACGGTTCAGTTTGTAAATATTCAGCGATTATTTGGGCACTGCTCTGCTGCTGGCGGATCCGTAACGCCAGCGTCTTAATACCCCGGATAATCATATAGGCCGCAAACGGGTCCAGAATCGCCCCGTTAATCTCACGATAATGACGCACCTGGCTCACCAATGGTTCAGCACCACAGACAAGTCCCCCAAGTACATCGCCATGCCCGCTGAGAAACTTAGTCGCACTGTGTAGCACCAGATCAACCCCAAGAGAAAGCGGCTGCTGATTAAGCGGCGTGGCAAAGGTGTTATCGGCGATCACCAAAGCTCCTACCGAACGCGCAGCTTTAACCAAGCGTTTAATATCAATGATTTTCAACGTGGGATTGGTCGGGGTTTCGAGATACAGCACATCACAGCCCTGTGCAATCTGCCGCTCAATCTCGTCATGATCACCGGTGTCACACAAACTGACACTGACGCCCATGCGCGGCAAAAACTCTTCAAAAATTTTATTCGTGCCGCCGTAGCTATCCTTAGTTGAAACCACCCGTTTGCCATTAGATAAAAAGGTATAGAGCACACTACTAATGGCGGCCATGCCACTACTGAAAGCAACCGCTGACTCGGCATGTTCGAGGGCGCATAACTTCGCTTCCAATGCTTCCACCGTAGGGTTGCTCATACGGCTATAAATAAATCCTGGGGCCTCGCCAAGGGCAACGTTATACCAGTGATCAATATCGTCATAACAGTGAGCGGCACTGGTAACAATCGGCACTTGGGTCGCATTGTAAGGGTACTTAACCGATTCACCACCCCAGACAGCGTTAGTGGCGGCACCCATCTGATCAGGCGTATTCCCAGAGGCATTGTGTTTCATTCAGGCTACTCATATCAAATAAACAGGGGGATCATATCTGCCGACAAAATCCATAGTCACACTAATATAGCCAAAAGCGGAATGCCCTAGTAGTTATCTAATCTGCGGCTTAGGGTCGCTTTTTTTAATGGCTAATAACTAAATAGTCGGATTCGGGATAAATCCTTGAATCCCCCCTCGGGGGCGCTAGAATTGCGTCAATATTGAATCGATGGAAACAGACACTATGAATATGGTCACGATACTTGATGGTGGAATGGGTAGAGAGCTCGAACGTCGAGGCGCACCCTTTAAACAGCCAGAATGGTCAGCATTAGCCATGATGGATGCACCCGATATTGTTAAAGAAGCCCATAAGGCCTTTATCGATGCTGGCTCGAAAGTCATCATTACCAACAGTTACGCGCTAGTTCCTTTCCATATTGGCGATGACCGTTTTAAAGCACAGGCGAGCACATTGGCAGAACAGTCCGCCATCGTTGCTCAGCAAGCGGTAAGCGAGTCGGGTCAGAGCGATGTATTGGTCGCGGGCTCCTTGCCGCCACTATTTGGCTCCTACCGCGCCGACCTATACCAACCAGAACAGGCCGAATCGATTGCCTTACCTTTGATTCAGGCGATGAATCCCCATGTCGACCTGTGGCTCAGTGAAACTCAAAGCCTCATTGAAGAAGCGCTGTGTGTTAAAGCACTGGTTGACCGTATCGATAGCGCCCATAAGCCCTACTGGGTTTCCTTTACGCTTGAAGACGCAGAAGTTACCGAACAGCCTTTACTGCGTTCCGGTGAAACGGTGGTGGCTGCCGTTGAGGCTATGGTCGAAGCCGGTGTAGATGCCATCCTCTTTAACTGTAGCCAGCCGGAAATCATCACCGATGCGATTAAACTGACTAAAGAGACGCTAGCCAATACCCCCTCAGCACAGGCACGAGCCATTAAAGTTGGGGCCTACGCGAATGCTTTCCCACCGCAAACTAAAGATGCTACTGCAAATGATGGACTCGATGAGTTACGGGATGATTTAACCCCTAGCAACTATCTGCAATGGGCGCAGCAATGGCATGCACTGGGAGCAGAATTGATCGGCGGGTGTTGTGGTATTGGCCCAGAACATATCGAAGTATTAAGTAAAAATCTCAACTAATACCGAGTAACCTGCATGTCTACCGATCATGGTTGGGCATGCATTGAGCACAGCAAAGGTCAGCCTAACCAAAAGGGCCTTTGCTTTATGCTTCTGCATTATTTTCAAGCAACACGCTAATAGCTACCCCCCCCCCAAAAAAATCCACTGATTCGCATCTAAAGGTATCAACATACACTACTTTTTATCGCGGCCTAGTTTAAAAACGCCCTCTTCTCCAGAATCAACGCCATTGAAACAGACACCACACACGCACAACAATGGAGTTGAACATGACACACACAAACAACACGCTGGTACAACAGGTAACCGCCACCCTTGAGGAAGGCGATATTCTGTTCATCTCGATCGATGCCTTTCTCTATAAGCAGGTGGCTAAGGGCACCGGTAGCTGGAGTTCCCATGTGGGCTTTGCGATTAAAGAAGCTAATCAATGGTTTGTCATTGAAAGCAAAGTGCCGGTGGTCTGTAAAACCCCTTTGGACAAATTTCTTAGCCGCACCTGCAATAATGAAGTGATGGTACGCCGCCTTAAACAGCCCTTAACTCAAACCGAGATCGAGCAACTAAAAACGTCATCGACCAAACTAGCCAACAAGCTAAGTAACCGGCTCTATCACTTAGGCTTTGATTTCGACTCTGAGCGGCAATTCTGCTCCAAGTTTGTCCACCTGGTTTTTAAAGATGCATTGAATATTGAACTAGGCAAAGCACAAACCCTTGAACAGTTACTGCAAGAAAACCCCCAGGCATCGGTGCGGTTCTGGCGCTGCTGGTTTTTAGGCTTTATTCCTTGGCAGCGCAGAACCCTGACGCCCGCCAGTCAGATAGTCGACCATCAACTCGACACCGTGTTCACGACGGTGTAACGAATAAACAGCTCACCTGAGTCGCTAGTTGTGCTCATGCTCATGCTGCGGCTTATGGTCATTATCCAGCATGCAGTTCTGCTCTGCGCTAGAGGACTCAATCTGAATAGTGCTATGGGCGATATCGAAGTGTGTTTGGAAGTGCTGTTGTAGGTGACATAAAAAATGGTTATCCAGTTTTGTGTCATTCACAACCAAGTGAACCGTCAGGGCTATTTCAGTGGTACTCAAAGGCCAGACATGCAGATCGTGGATCCGCTCAACAGACTCTAAATCGTTGATATAGTGTTTTAGCGCCGCGATATCAACACTGTCGGGCACTGCATCCAAAGCATAGTTCATCGAATCTTTAAGTAATCCCAGCGTCCCCACCAAGATAACAGCGACAATAATTAAACTAATAACCGGGTCGATCCAAAACCAGCCATTAAACAAAATAAATAATCCCGCCACTACCACGCCTAGTGAGACCACGGCATCGGCGGCCATATGTAAAAACGCGCCCTTGATATTCAAATCATCCTTCTGACCGCTAAAGAATAGCAGCGCAGTCAGGGTGTTAATCAACACACCAATGGCAGCCACCACGATCATCGTCATCCCCTCGACAGGTGCGGGATTTCCGAAGCGGCTGATGGCCTCCCATGCAATCCCCCCCAACGCCAGCAACAGTAAAATAGCACTTGCAAGCGATGCTAATACCGGGGCTTTACGTAGCCCATAGGTTCGTTTTTCGGTTGCCGCAAGCCCCGCCAGATAGCTCGCCCCCCAAGCCAGCATCAAACTAAACACATCGCTCAGGTTATGCCCTGCATCGGCGATGAGCGCCAGTGAATCTGCCAATACGCCGTAGACCGCCTCGATCACCACAAAGATAATATTTAACGCAATACCGATGGCAAAGGCGCGATTGTAATTGCTGACATGATGACTATGTCCATGGTGACTGTGGCTCATAGGGCCCCTATACTTATTCGGCTGACCTGCTAGAGAGCAGGTAATCGTAAAAACACTTAACATACATAGACATAATAATAACCTTGGCATAAAAAGGCATCTATTAATCAACTGATTCAAACAACCCTTGACGGGTGACAACCTTGCTCACTCATTGGCGCTATAAAGTATTAGGGCTATTTGTTACTCTGGTTTTTTAGTTAGCAGGCTGACAGCGCGCATGAAAAAACCAACAGGGTTAAAGACCTACGCCGGCATTTTGCTGATTGCCAGTCTACTTTTTTTTCTCACTGCCTCAGACCAACAAGATAAAGAGATCATTCCCGCCATAGCTGCGCACCAAAGCTACCGCTTTACCGATGATATTCAACCGATCTTAGATACCAAATGTCTCGCCTGCCATGCCTGTTATGACGCCCCCTGTCAGCTAAAAATGGAGTCCTATCACGGCCTTGAACGGGGTGCATCGAAACAACGAGTTTATGATGGTGCACGATTGAGTGATATCACCCCGACACGCCTCTACATTGATGCCCAAACCCCAGATCAATGGCGTCAGAAGGGATTTTATTCGGTGTTATCTCACTATACCGACCAACACGATAAAACCGCCCCATTGATGCAACAAATGATCGATCTCGGTTATAACAATCCACTCCCGGCAGGCCAACCAGTAACGGATGATATTGAACTGGGATTTGATCGGGTTAATAGCTGCCCAGCCCCAGGGGAATTTGACGATTATGCCGAGCAATTCCCTCACGGGGGTATGCCGCTTGCGGTGTCTGGCTTGACACCTCAGGAGTATCAAACCCTCTCTACCTGGCTAAAACAAGGGGCCAATATCGACTCCCAATCCCGCCAGATCAGCAGCGCAGACCAACAGATGATCACGCGCTGGGAGCGCTGGCTTAATCAACCCGATAAACGCTCACAACTGCTCGCCCGGTATCTTTATGAGCATCTGTTCTTGGGCCATCTCTACCTACAAGCCTCAGCGGCAGAGCAGCCCAACAATATACAATTTTATCAACTCATCCGTTCCTATACACCCAGCGGTGAAGCGCCCGAGATTGTCTCGACGGTGCGGCCTAATGATGATGCGCAAAAACAGTTCTTTTATCGCCTCACCCCCATTGCCGGCACCATTGTTCACAAAACACATATCACCTATCGGTTTGATGCCAACCGACTGGAACGCTACCAACAGTTATTTGCGGCCATCGATTGGGATGTGACCGAGCTGCCCGGCTATGAGTTTGCTGACCGCTCGAATCCCTTTCTCACCTTTGCGGCGATTCCGGCCAAACTCCGCTATCGCTTTCTCTTAGATGAAGCGCAATTTTTTGTGCGCAACTTTATTCGCGGGCCTGTCTGCCGTGGGCAGATTGCCACCAATGTTATTCGAGATCAGTTCTGGGTGATGTTTGAAAACCCTGCGCAGGAACACTACACCAATGACGAAAGCTATCAGGCTAGCGTAAACCCCTATCTTGGGTTACCCGGTGAAAAAACCTCACTGCTGAAATTCGGCTCTGAATGGCTAAGTTACAGCGATGATCGCAACCACTACCTGAGTCTACGTGAAAAAGCCTATCAACAGACCTTTCCTGCTGGCCCTTCGCTAGCGCAAATATGGAACGGGGAGCACAGCAATCCGAATGCTTTTTTAACGGTGTTCAGGCATCACAACAGCGCGTCGGTGGTGCAAGGCTGGCGAGGTGAAATTCCGCTAACCACTTGGGTGATGGGTTACCCCTTATTAGAACGTACCTACTATGAACTGGTGGTCAATTTCGATGTCTTCGGCAGTGTCTCCCACCAAGCACAAACACGACTCTATTTTGACCTGATTCGCAATGGTTCAGAGACCAACTTTCTGCGTTTTATGCCCGCGAATAGCCGTGAGAAAATCTATACCAACTGGTATCAATCAAGCGCCAAACTTAAAACCAAAATTGCCTATCGTGCCCTTGATAACCATACGCCTAGCGGTATTGTCTATCACAGTGATGATCCAAAACAGGAACTGCTGCAAACCCTGTTAAATAAATATCCGCTACTGACAGGCAATAGTGATTTGATTAACCGTTGCGACCCCTGCGATCAGACCACTGACACCCCAAGCGCAACAATAAACCGAGCTTTTAGTAAAATCGCAGCGCAACCTGCCGCCGAATTAGCGGGGATTCGCTGGTTACCCGAGGTTAGCTTTATCCGTATCAATCTAGATAACGAGTCCGGGAAGCAGTCCCAAGAGCCTGATTTTCTAGCCTATAGCCTGTTACGCAATCGTCGCCATAGCAGTGTCGCCTATCTGTTAGGCGAATCATTACGCTACCAGGAAGCTCTCGATAGTTTAACCATTATGCCAACCCCTATCGGCAGCTACCCCAATCTGATATTGCAGCTAAAACTGAGTGAGGTCGATGAGTTTGTGACCCAGTTTAGCCACATCAAGGATGATCGAGGTTTCAATCAGTTTGTGCAGCGTTGGGGCGTCGGCCGGATGAACCCGCACTTCTGGCGTGTCTTTCACAGTTTTAAAGACTATATGCAACGTACTGAACCGCTACAGGCCGGCGTTTATGATATGAATCGCTATGGACACTGGTAGCATTGAGCGAAGAGCAGCGGCTCACCGGAGCCGCCTCGGCAATGACTGTATTAACGAATTAACGCCACCTCTGTGGATTCAATAACTGTATTGGCATTCGCCCGCTCGATAATTTTAACCACCGTGGTTTGGATTACCTCATCCTCGCGCACATCCGTTTTACCCACAAAGGTTTGTGACTGCGGCGATGCCCCCTCCTCTAAGGTAAACTCAATCACAACCTGTGTGGCACAATCTTTCGTGGCACCGGCATACTTAATCGCAATCTGCGGATAGCCTTTATTACCTTTCTTAACTTGCTTGGCGATGCGACTTCTCGCTTTATCTAGGTTCATCTATGTTCCTCAAAACCGTCATCATTAATAATCGGATGGTCAACGGCGCCTGGATACAGCTGACCTTACCGCTTATCTATTTAATCGCACGTTATTAACACGAGCACAAGTGATTGTTTTCAATAGCGTTAAAATACATTGAGGAGATTAGCGTGAACCGGCTAACGATGCTGATAACGGGTAAATGAACAGCCGCGTCAATACCTAAGATAGCCTGGTTTTAGCAAGCCAACGGCAGCCTTTAGCCCTAAACAGATAACCAAGGGATAGCACGGAAAAAACAGCGAACCTCACCCTCGGCGAGGTTCAACAAAACGGATACTCAGCGGTCACGCACCGTTACGATCAAGATCATCGATTGAGAAGCTTTTTCGATGCTTATCATTGCTTTATCAGCTATTACAGATCGAGTACCAATTTGGCTGAACGTGAGCGGGAGCAGCATGGCGTAAATTGATCGTTTGCCTGCTGTTCTTCGTCGGTCAAAAAACTATCCCGATGATCTGGAGTTCCCTCTAAAACATCCGTTAAGCAAGCCCCGCAGACACCTTGTTCACAGGAAACCGATAGATCAATACCTGCCTCCAAGATCACTTCCGCCGCACTCATGTCAGCCGGTACAGTGAGTACTTTACCCGACTGGACCAACTCAATCACAAACGCATCACTACTATCATCATCCGTAACCGGCGCCGTGAAATATTCACGGTGCAATTGGGTTTCAGGCCAACCGTGCTTGCGGGCCGTATCCAAGACATGATCCATAAAGCCATTGGGGCCACACACATAGAGATGAGTATCGGCTAACACCGTGCTTAAGAGTGCATCCATATCTTTACGTTTTTCGGCGATACCGTTATTTTCATGGATCTCAACTCGGTCGGCGAAGTCACTGCTTAAGAGGTCATCCACAAACGCCATATGCTGCTTATTGCGGCCACAGTAATACATACTGAAAGCGGCACCTTGACGATGCAAGGCGTCTGCCATACACATCATCGGTGTAACCCCTACACCGCCAGCGATCAATAGCGAGTTGGTCGCTTTTTCTGCCAACGGAAATAAGTTACGCGGTTCACTTATGGTCAGCAGGTCACCTTCATTAACCGCACTGTGCATAGCCGCCGAGCCGCCACGGGATTCTGCTTCGAGGATCACCGCAATGCGGTAATGATCCCGCTCCGTAACCGAACTACACAGAGAGTATTGACGGGTTGGACCGTTCGGTGTCTGTACATCAATATGCGCACCGGCGGTAAATTCAGGCAACGCTTGACCATCGAGGGCAACTAAATCAAAGCTGACAATATGCTCTGACTCTTTATTCTTCTTAGCAACTTTCACTTGCAACATTCGTTGCCTCCTTTTATGAGTACTCATCATACGCCCGCATCTGACACCAAAATATATTTAGGTGGTCATATCACTTTTAACGGGCAAAACTTAATTAATCACACTTAACTAATAACGCTTAATAAAAAATATTATGGCAAACGCTTAGCCGCTCGGTCTAAGCGCCAGCCGCTTCACTTTCAACTAAAGCCTGTCGTACCAGTTGTTTGAGGTCACCATCGTGGCGAAACCCTAACCGGTCGGCAGCGGCTGTGTCTAGTGTTGGGAACGAGCCAAACAGGGCTTGGACCCGTTCATCCGGCTGCCACTGAATCAAATCATCAACCGGCGTACCATACTCGTCTCCGATCGCGGCCACCAGATCTTGCATGGCAAAACAGAGCGTTGGTAGGGTTAATGCTCGTCCGCTCGGCAAGTTGTCGGCCTCAATTATCGCCCCCTGCATTAGCGCATCCACCGCACAGGGTAAGGACACCGCCCAAGTAGTCGCATTCGCAGACGTCGGACAGACAAACCGTTGCCCGGCCTTTAGCGCACGGATGATATCACTCAAAAAGGCAGATAACTGCCCCGTCGGGGCCGCTGGGCGCGCTAATATACCGGGCAACCTTAACGAGCGACCATCAACCCATCCACGCCGACTGAAGTCAGCCAGCATAATTTCGCCAATCAGCTTCTGCGCACCGTAGGTCAGTTGCGGCCGCAAAGGGGTATCATCGGTCACATGGCCTGAGAGTTCCCCCAACGCGGCGATGCTGCTGGCAAACACAAACCTAGGAGCCGGTCCGCCAGCTTCAACTTGCTGTTTACCCAATTCCAACAGCCCTTGGGTCGCTTCAAGATTTACCGCCCGGGCGAGGGCATAGTTCTGCTCGGCCAACCCACCGGGCAGACTCGCCAAATGAAACACACTATCCAGTCGACTGGTGCCGAGCACCCTATTCAACCAACGGGTGTCCGCCAAATCCCCGGCATAATGATCAACCGGCACCCGCGACTGGGTGTACTGATCAAAACTCAGGTCGAGTAATGATAAGCGGCGAATTGGCCGGCCCCCCAATTCGCCGCGCTGTGCCAAGTGGTGGGCCAGCGCGTGCCCCACAAAACCATTCGCACCAGTAATCACAATATGCATAGCTGCCTCTCAATTGCTGTGCTGGACTTGTTTAATCGTTGTGGCTATCGACCACTCGTTGATCAATCACACCAAAGGGGCCTTCACGGCCATCGTCATATAGAGCCTGCATACGCACTCGGTCGCCAAAACGCATAAAGTCGGTTTTAACACCGCCCTGATCAATGATTTCTATCACGCGACGCTCGGCAACACAGGCAGAGCCCGCTGCACGGGATTCATTCGACACCGTGCCGGAACCGATAATGCAACCGGCCGTCAGTTTACGTGAACGGGCGGCATGTTGAATGAGGCGAGCAAATGAGAAGTTCATCTCACGACCATGCGGCTCGCCAAAACGCTTGCCGTTCCAGCGAACCTGCAACTGCATATTGACTCGACCATTGGCCCAAGCATCACCTAGCTCGTCCGGTGTAACCGCAATGGGAGCAAAGCTCGAAGAGGGTTTAGCCTGTAAAAAACCAAAACCGGTCTTCATCTCATGGGGCCCTAGTGCTCGCAGACTCCAATCGTTAATCTGTACAAGTAACCGAATGGTTGACTGAGCTTGCGCCTCAGAAGCTCCCATCGGCACCGCATCAACAATAACTCCGAACTCACCCTCGAAATCGATACCATCAGCTTCGCTGGGCATCGGCACATCGGCGCTGGCGCTGAGAAAATCATCGCTCGCCCCCTGATACATCACCGGAACCGTATCAAAATCAGGAATGGGTGGCGTATTGAAAGCCCGCTCCATTAATTTACCGTGATTCAAAAACGCCGATGCATCGAGCCATTGCGGGCTTCTTGGCAGTGGTGCGAGGCAGGCACTCGGATCAAAGGTAAAGCTATCACTCAGCTCACCTCGATTAAGCTGCTCATACAGTGATTGCAGAGGCGCTTCCACCGTAGACCACTGCTGTACGGCCGTCAGGAGATCAGACGCAATACCCGAGGCATCAACCGCCGTTGCCTGATCTTTTGAAACCAATATCAATTGCCCATCAAGACTGCCATTCGCTAAAGTCGCAAATTTCATCGTATTTCCTTTGTTATTATTACCGATGAGAAGGGGTAAACCGCCAACATCATCGCGTTGTTAGTCTTAGGTTATTCAGCGTGCGGCAAGGCAGCGGCGATGGCTGGATCATATTCACCATCAACCAGCACAAAAAGCATACGACAGGGGTGCGCCGATCGATTTGCCCAGGCATGATTGGTGCCGCGTTGAACCACCACCGCCCCCTGCTTCAGTAACACCTCGGAGTCATCTAATACCAATGTCATCTCGCCACTGATCACTACCCCATAATCTACCGATTCAGTACGGTGCATTAAGGGATGGGGAGAATCCGCTGCCACGGTTGAGGCGTCAGCATCACCGATCTGGGTAAAAGCATCGTTCATGACCGTAGCACCCTGACGTAAAAAAGCCTCAGTATCTGGCGGGATATCCACAAACCTCAGCCGCGTACCGTTGACCGGGGGTGGTAAGCACAGATCACCGAGGGTTGGGTCGGCTCCGTTATCGATTAGCACCGGGGTAGCCTCAGTCGCCCAGACCTCATGAAACACCGTGCCGGGAATGGCCGTTAATTCGACCACCGTTGGTAGCGCCCCATTGATCGACACAATGGCCTTGCCAGCCTCATCATGACCCGTCACCAACCGATGTATTTCAGGTAATGTCATTTCAAAGCTCTCGCTATTGCTGTTCAGATTTAAGGTTTAATACCGTTCTAAAGCCCACATGGGCAACCCCAAGATTGGCCTCTTGAGGGTACCGAGCCGAAGTGCGATAACGCACACAGTAATCCTTAGCACAGAGAAACGAGCCGCCTTTAATGACTTTATAAGCCTGATCGGTCGCGCCTTTGCTGAGGATGGAGGCCGGATCACCATTACCGTGGTATTGCCGCGGTCCAAGATAAGGATCGGTCGTCCATTCCCAGACATTACCGATCATATCGTTGAGACCATAGCCATTGGCCGGATAGCAGCCCACCGGTGAACGATGAATAAAGCCGTCCTCTGCGGTATTGATATAGGGAAACACCCCCTGCCAATAGTTCGCGCTAGCCTTGCCATCATCACTGCGGGGTTCACGCTCGAGTTGCTCCTGATCGCCACCACCCAATGCGGCCCACTCCCACTGTGCTTCGTTAGGCAACTCACGGCCTAACCAATGAGCATAGGCTAGCGCATCTTTCTCAGTCACCTGTACAACCGGATGATTATCCCGTCCCTCTAGATGGCTGTTGGGGCCTTCCGGATGACGCCAGTTGGCGCCTTTTTGAAAGCGCCACCAACCGTTATATTGCACCGTCACACCCTCTTCAGGGGCCTGAAAAACCACCGCACCGCCTTCCCGTTCCGCTTCGGTAATATAACCTGTGGCATCAATAAAGGCGGCAAATTGAGCATTAGTCACTTCAGTACGATCAATCATAAACGCATCGATCTGAACCGCCCCTGCCGGACGTTCATCGGCATAACCATCATTGCTACCAGGGGTAAAATGCCCAGCAGGCACCGCTAACATACCGGCTAACGGATCCGCGCCGAACCCCTGCGGAAGACCACTATAGCGATCACAGTCCTGCGGCGATAAAGCCGCAGTTACCGGCAACACTCGGGCAGTGGCAGAGTAGATCCCTAGCCCCGTCACAAAGGCCATTACCACGCCGGCTGCCGTTAGATATTTAGTGCGCATACATAACCTCAACGACCACTCGCAGAGCGTGCATGTTCCAAGACTTCAGTCCGGTCAATATAAGCGCGGTAAGCTTGCTGCAGATCAGCAACAATATCCGGATGTTGACTGGCCAGATCACGGGTTTCGCCCCGGTCTTCATCTAGGTTATAGAGTTTCAGCGGCACGGTTTTACGCATCACTGGACGCAATGAGAAGTCCGGCTGTTGGCTCAGCTTCCAAGGCCCTTTGAGCACATAGCTCGCCCCCATTAATTCATCCGCGAGCACCGCATCATCAGCTCTCACTGCGTCAAAACTATCTGGGCTTTGCAGCGCGCTTAACCAAGATACACCTTCAATGGGATGCACCTGACGACCCTTATATTCTTGTCCTGGTTGTTCGATACCCGCTATCTCCAATAGCGTTGGCAAAACATCCATCACATGCATACGGGCATCACTGGTGGGTAGAGCGCCTTTTTGATGGGGCAGCTGTACGATCAACGGCGAACTGGTGCTGCCTTCTGCGCCGGTGAAACCTTTAAACAGGCGGAACGGTGCCGCACTCACCTCAGCCCAACGCATGCCGTAAGCGGCCAGAGAACCAGGGTGACCAATATTGTCTAACGAGTTATCGATCTCAGTGCCGGGAATCGGCGGAGCAAACGGCGGCGCCCCTTCAGCACCGTTATCGGACATAAACATAATAAGGGTATTGTCATACTCACCAATCGCTTTCAGGTGATTGATAAGACGGCCAATATGGGTGTCCAGATTTGCCACCATCGCGGCATACACTTCCATCAGGCGTGCTTCACGGGCTTTCTCTTCATCGTTGAGCTGATCCCAAAGCTTGTTTTTATCCGAGGTCGTAATTAGGCTGCTCGGCGTGAAATCCTTAGGAATCAATCCCAGTGTTTTCATGCGTGCAATACGGCGATCCCGAATAACTTCAAAGCCCTCATCGTAACGTCCTTTTTGCTTGGCAATATCTTCTGCCGGAGCTTGCAGTGGCCAATGGGGCGCCGTATAGGCGGCATAGGCAAAGAACGGTTTGTTGTTAGCACGACTCAAATCGATATAACTGATCAACTTATCGGTGTAGGTAATGGTAGAGTAAAAGTCTTTTGGTAACTGTTCAGAAGGAAAAACACGGCCATTCTCTTCATATACCGTTTTGTCCATCGGTGTCGGTGGTGAAGGTGGGGCAAAATGCGCTCCGGCACCATTGATCATCGCAAAGGTGTTCTCAAAGCCACGATTATGCGGCAAAGACGCTTCACGCACTTGATACCAAGACATACCTCGATGCTGAGGCTTCACAACCTGATAACCCAGATGCCATTTACCCACCATTGAGGTTTGATAGCCCGCATCACGGAACAATTCGGCCATCGAGACTACCCGGTCGCTCAAATGCCCTTGATAACCGTCAGGGATATTACTGAAATCATAACTGTTGGATTCACCCCAAGGCGCAGTAAAGGGCTTATTAATATGGATATTCAGCCCCACCACTTCGGCCATATTACCGATGCCCGCTAAATGATGATCGACACCACTCAGTAAACTCGCCCGCGTTGGAGAACACACCGCGGCGGTATGGAAGTTCGTTAAAATACGTCCGTTGGCCGCCAACGCATCGATATTGGGGGTAGCAATTTCACCGCCAAAGGCACTGATATCTGAGTAGCCCAGATCATCAGCCATAATCACCAGAATATTGGGGCGTTCCGCTTTAGCCACCTCACCGGCAATGCTGGTGGCCGAAAAACAGAGCAGTGATGCCGCTGTCAAATGCACCACGGTATTAACAGCGGAATAACGTTTTCGGGTTGTTTTTATCATGCTATATGCTCCGCAATACATTGTTATTGTTCTTCAAAAATGGCCACAGCTCGAGTCCAGCCCGCGGAGGCTCCTCGAATTTTGTGAGGAAAGCAGCTAATGGTAAAACCATGGGGAGGTAATACTTCGAGATTGTGCATTTTCTCTAGGTGGCAGTAACCAATATCACGGCCCGCTTTGTGGCCCTCCCAGATCAAACTCTTGTCACCGGTTTCAGCAATTTTTTCGGCGGTATAGGAAAATGGCGCATCCCAACTCCAGGCATCGGTTCCTGTCAACCGAACCCCTCGCTCTAGCAGGTACATGGTCGCCTCATAACCCATGCCGCAGCCAGTAGACACATAATCAGACTCACCATAGCGAGTCCCAGCACGGGTGTTTACAATCACGATATCCAGTGGTTGCAGTTCATAATCGATACGTTTCAATTCGGCTTCAACATCCGCCGCCGTCACTACATAACCATTGGGGAAATGCCGAAAATCCAACTTAACCCCCGGCTGAAAACACCACTCAAGCGGGACTTCATCGATGGTAATCGAGGGCCGCGAACCACCATTTTTAGCATCTTGAGTAGAATGAAAATGCCAAGGCGCATCGAGATGGGTACCGTTATGGGTGGTCAATGTCACCCATTCAGCGGCGGCCGCTTCTCCTTCAGGAAAATCATTTGCTTCAGTGCCGGGCAACATCGCCATAAATTCAGGCAATGTATCTGCATGTTTTTGATAGGTAATTTTGGGGGCCAACGGTGGTGGATCAGACAGCACATCATTCTCAAGATAGATGGACAGATCAACGAAGCGTTTTTTTGTTTTAATCGTCATAGTATTTCCTAAAAATCGTTCAATCAGCAACAATGCCTGTAAATTGGCGTTAGATCGGTTGTCTCAACGCAGCCATCGATTGCCCCATGATGGCCGAATGTTCGGCTTTATCACCGCCGTCAATCTCAATCATGCACAGCCGTTCAGAGTTCTCGACCACCATACGACAGCGCTCCCAACGGCGTTGATGGAACTGGTCCAACGCTGGCTGCAATGCATCATTGGCCACCAGTTCTTCACCCAACACGATACCGCTTTCGATACCAATACCGGCCCCCGAAGCAAGATGAGGCGTGGTCGCGGCGACAGTGTCGCCAATCATCACTAAACGGCCACGGTTCCAAGGCACAGGCACCAGCAAATTAGCCATCGGCCGATAATCAATATTGCTCTCGGGTTTAAGCGCATAGGGCTTCAATGCGGTGACGACCGGATCGCTGAAGAGATCCATCAGGCCGGTAAAGACCGCAGGCCAAGTCGCCCGATCAATATGCTCTTTGGTCGGCCGATCCTCGGTGATAAACATATACATTTGGCTCGCGGATACCGGGTTAATACCCAGCTTAATGTGCTCACCAAGCCACATTCGTGGACGTTCAATACCCTCGGGACGAGGCATCACTGCGCGCCAAACCCCCTGACCAATATATTCCGGGGTCGGTATTTCGGGGAAGAATTGCTCCCTTAGCTTGGAGTTAATACCATCGGCACCCACTACCAGATCATAGTGAGAGACCGTGCCGTCGGTAAAACTGACAGTCACCTGATCATCGTCCACAGTGATATCCTTGTAGGTACAGCCCAAGCGGACAGAAACACCCGCTTCGAGGGTTGCATCGGCCAACAACCGGGCCAGTGCAGGGCGCATAATCCCGCCACCACCTGACACCTCTGCGCCAATCGGCTGCGGCGTTGGCAGTGTAGCAATCGGATGGCCTGTTGCAGTGAGAATATCAACACCATTGGAGGCAAACCCGGCGGCTAAAAATTGCTCATAGACACCCAATGTATGTAATGCCCGCAGGGTTGCCCCATTAATGGTGATACCTGCGCCTAAAGGTGACCAGTCTGGATCGATCTCTACGAGATCGACAGCGATCCCCCCTTTTGACATTTGAATTGCGGCTGCCATACCTGAAAAGCCACCGCCAATAACCAGTACCTTGTTAACTGCTGCCATTTGTTTTACTCCTTATTCTTATTATCACGGACAGATCATCACCTGACCGTTATCGTCTTCTATTACATCGACTGCCTGTAAACGTTTACCCAAACAAGGCCCCTGAATACAGAGCCCCGTCTCAGGCTCAAACAATGCCCCATGGGCATGACAAGCAATATGGGTGCGTTTAGCATTGAGATACGCATCTTTACGCCATGCCATCGGCGCACCATCGATATGCGGACAGGCGTTACGCCAGCCATAAAGTTTGCCCTTAACACGGACCAAAAACAGTGAATCTTGTCCTTGGTCTGCCGGATCGAAACCGCGCGACTGTCCCTCGGGAATCAACCGAGAAAGGCCGAGAAAGACTGCATTGCGAGGGATCGTCCTAGTCATGATTAACCGTCACCTGATTCATTAGTCGGGTAAAAAGCCGCTCAAAGGATGCCCGCTTATCGACGTTAAATTGAGGATCACCGTTCACGGCAAACGCTTGGGCAATCTCATCCCAGTCAGATGGCAGTAAGTGTTCTCGAGCGGCTGGAATAATCAGTTGCTCTTCACTGGCCATATGTTTCCATTGCTGTTCAGCAAAGCGATTAAGGGTTTCGGTAAAAGCATTACCCGCCCCTTCCTGCCCCGCCACATAATCCGCCAACTGCTGGCGCAGCTTATCCATGATGGGTGTTTCCTGCTGATGCTGCTGCTCGAGTTCAGCTAATACCCCGCCGAAATCTGACGTTCGTTGCCGTAAAGCCGTGAACAGATAATCATCTTCTTTTGGATGATGTAACCGTTCAGAATAATCTTCGATGTAGAACAGCATCGCCATTAACAGTGCAAAGTCGGCTTCTTCGGGTTCATCATCGAGCTCAGTTAAGCGTTGCTGCAAGCCTCTCACTACTGCAGATAATGCGCGATGCTCATTTTTAATGATGGTGATCGCCTGCTCTTGCGTACTGAGTTCAGTATTACTCTCAACTTGAGACACCAAAACAGGCAATGTAGCGTTTTGCAGTAGCTTATGAGTAACAGACCCTTGAATCATACCGTTGATCCCACGCCGCCCATGGGAAGCCATAAAAATAAGATCGCATTGCTGCTGCGTGGCGACTTCCAGTATTGTCATTGCAGGTTTATTGCCAACCCGAATCACCGTCGCGGCATCAACCCCGGCGGCAATCGCTGCCGATTTAGCTTTTGCCAACAGCCCTTGAGCATTGCCCAAGGCGGCCTCGGTAAAGGCATCCGGATTCATCACTTCAATGAGTGCACCATCGGAACTGCCCGCGAAATCGGCTCGCACATGCACAAAGGTGATGCGTGCCCCTATCGACCGGGCAAAGCTTGCCGCTTGCTCAACCGTTGCACCGCTGAGCATGGAGTCATCTAACGGAACCAGTAAATGTTTATACATATCAATAGCCCTTCCCGTTACTACGCTTGTCTGTAAGCACGTCAGCAGTGTTGACCAAATTATTCAGATGCTGGCTCATACATGCACCTTGATATCTTCAACAGCCTCTTCGATATTGGCTGGCACACGGGCTTTAGGCCGCATCAGAAAGTGCGCTAAGGCTGGCAATAAAATCATTGCTCCGAGCATATTCCACAGGAACATAAAGGCTAACAGAACCCCCATATCCGCCTGGAACTTAATTGGGCTGAACACCCAGGTCACCACACCGATAGCCAAGGTCACACCGGTCAACATGACCACTTTGCCGGTGAAGCGCAGGGCTTTTAAGTAGGCTTCAGATAACGACGCCCCGAAGCGCATCTGTGTCTGAGTGACCGAGAGGATATAAAGGGCATAATCGATACCAATACCCACACCCAGTGCAATCACCGGTAAGGTTGCCACTTTAACCCCCATGCCCAGCGCAACCATTAATGCCTCGGCCAAAATAGAGGTCAGCATCAATGGCAAAACAGCGACGACCACTGCCCGCCACGAACGGAAGGTAATGAATGACAGTAGGATAACCGCGCCATACACCAAGAACAGCATCTGCCGCCAAGCATCTTTCACGGCAATATTGGTGGCCGCTTGAATACCGGCACTCCCCGCCGCCAACAGAAATTGCACCTCAGGGGTATTATTCTCTTGGGCAAAGGCTTCGATATGATCGACCACGCGAGTCAGCGTTTCCGCTTTGTGATCCTGCAGATAGACATACAGTGTTAGTAGATTACAACCACTGTTATACAAGCCCCGAGGTGCACCCGCGGTAATGTAGTTAAGCATCGGTTGGTTAGGCAGAAACTCAAACCACTTCGGATTCCCCTCGTTTAGCCCTGACAACACTCGGCGAGATAGCAGTGACAATGAGTTGGTTGTTTCCACCCCTTTGATCTGTCGTAGTTGCCACTCCAATGAATCGACTTTATTAAGCGTCTCATATTGAGAACAAACACCGTCTGGGGTTTTAATCATCACCGCCAGTACATCGCTAGACGCTCCGTAATGGTGGTTCATAAAAGCCACATCGAGGTTATATTGACTATCCGCGCGTAACTCAGGCGCGCCCTGGTCTAGATCACCAATTTTAAGCTGCGTACTGGCCGCAAAACCGGCAATAGCTAATACCACTGCAACACTTACCGCGATGGTGGCACCCCGACGACGGGTAAATTGATCAAGAAAATTCCACAGCGCCTGCTCTTTAGACTGCTCATTATTTTCACTGGTGATACTGCGTTGCGCCGCGCTACGACTAACGCCCACATAGGAAAGCAAAATAGGCAATAAAATCAGGTTGGTTAAGATCAATACCGCCACACCGATGGACGCGGCAATCGCCAGTTCACGGATAACTTGAATATCAATCACCAGCAGTACGGCAAAACCAACCGCATCGGCTAATAGTGCGGTTAAACCGGCAAGGAATAACCGTCGAAACGTAAACCGGGCAGCCACTAATTTATTAAAGCCGCGGCCAACATCCTGCATAATCCCGTTCATTTTTTGAGCGCCATGGCTCATGCCGATAGCGAATACTAAAAACGGTACCAGAATCGAATAAGGATCAAGCACATAACCTAGCGTCGGTAAGAGGCCCAACTGCCAAACCACGGCAATCAATGAGGCGATCACCACCAACAGGGTTGAACGAATACAGCGGGTAAAGCCAAACACCATTACGGCGGCAATGACCACGGCAATAGCAAAGAACACCAAGACCGAGCGCACCCCATCAATCAGATCACCAATGACCTTGGCAAACCCGGTAACATGGATAACCACCCCTTCCTGCTCATACTCAGCCCGCAGGGTTTCTAATTCGCCGGCGAAGGTTGCATAGTTAAGAGGTTTCCCTTCAGCACCGGTGCTTAATAACGGCACATAGATAACCGACGAGGTCGCATCGATGGCAACCAACTGACCGATGATGCCGGAACGAGCTATATTAGCCGATAAACGCGCTAAGCTAGCCTCAGAACCGTCATAGCCGTCGGGAATCACCGGTCCGCCCTCAAGGCCCTCTTCGGTGACACCAATCCAACGGGTGGTGGGTGTCCAAAGGGATTTCATCTGTACGCGGTCAACGCCGGGTAAGACAAAAATATCATCACTCATACGACGTAGCGTATCGAGATAGCGCGCGTCATAGATAGTACCCGTTGGGTTTTCGACCGCGATACGTACGGCATTACCCAACCCCGTTAACTCGTTCTGATATTCAAGGTAGTTCTGAATATAGGGCTGGGTACCCGGCAAGGTTTTTTCGAAACTGGCGTTAAGATCCAGCTTCAGTGCCTGCCATCCCAATACCGCCGTAATAATGGCGCAGATAATGACAACGATCATCCGGTTGTTAAATAACAGCCGTTCTACAAGGGTGCCGGAATTAGGATCAAACACGTCATCCGGTGAAATATCGATTGGGGTGCTATGTTTCACTTCAAATCTCCAGATTGAACCGACATCAGGCCACGAGCGCTAACAATCAGTAAGTCTCCGTTATCTTTCTCTAGAAGATTATTCAACGGCGGAAAATGTCGCTTCGTTACGGGCACCAGCCGATCACCTTTGAGTGCCATAACCATGCCTGCCTGATTAACCATCAGTAGCTGGCCATCATCATCTTGCATCGATGCGGTAATGGTTGCTCCAACCGGTGATTTCACCTGGGTCCAATCCTCACCATTATCATCCGAGCGCCAAACATTACCGCGCAAGCCTGCTAGGATGATGGTTTCGTCACCCATTAGTTCGGCGGTAAAGAAGCTCCCTTCATAGGGGGTTTCCAGCAAGTCATAATGCTGTCCACCATCAACCGAGAGCCAAACCATCCCCATCTCACCAGCCATCACGATGCGGTCGCCATGGCGGCGCAGCGTATAGATATGGAGATCGCCGGGGTTATCCAGACGATCAACCAATGAATGCCAACTTTGTCCGCCATCGTCGGTACTCAAGGCGATACCGTAAGCCCCGACGACAATCGCTTGCTCAGCACTGATCAGCGCCATATCAAGCATTGGCTTATCCGGGCCGTCATAGACCAGTCGTTCTGCAGACGCTATCGCACGCTCATCCCCGGAGACCTGTGCGGCGTCATGTATAACCTTAGCCGCGGCATTACCATCGAGGCGAACCGTCCAGCTTTCACCGCCATCACGGGTGGTTAGCACCGTCCCGCCATGACCAATAGCGAAACCATTGAGAGGATCGGCAAAGCGCACCGTAGTCAACGTAACACTCACCGGCACTGGCGCTTGTTTCCAGCTATGACCATTATCATCAGATAAGAGAATGATGCCGCGCTCACCCGCCACGACCAACCGCTCGCCGGCATTTGCTGCACCGAGCATAAAGGCCCGAGGCCCTAGCGTTGTTGTGACGGCGGGTCGCACCAGTGCATCCGTTGTTTCGGCTGCTTGCGTTGGCATAGCACCAAATAAGGCGGCCAATACACCGGAAACCAGCAGTGAGAACAGCCGTTTAGACATCCATGTGGACATTCGTTTGTCAGTATTAAGCGTCATGCGGCAGGCTCCTGCACCGATTGGGTATTCTCAGAGCTATGTACACGGGAGAAACAAAACGTTGATACCACGGCGATACAGATCGCCGCGATACCAATACTCTGATAACCAAACCCCTGTACTAATGAGCCGCCCAATATTGGCCCGATGCCCGCCCCTGTCATCATCATGGCCGGTGTTGCGGCCAAAGCACGACCAGAGATATCGAGTCGCGCCAGCACACCAAACACAAAGGTATGAGTAAACAGAATGACCCCGGCAAATAATGAAGCACTGATCGCGTAGAGCATAAAAGACTGAGTGCTCATAATGGCGAACGAAATCAACGCCTGAAGCCCTGGGCCTAGGATCAATACCCAACGGGCGGAGACCCGATGCTGCAGCAGACCTGCGAGAGGGGCTGGCAATAGATTGACAATACCCAGCGTGACTAACACACCGCTAATGGCCGCCACCGTAAAACCATTGGCATCACCGACGCGCTCAAGAAAGCTAAAGGTCATCGCCTGCACGAGTCCCATCGCACTGATACCGACAATACCAAACCAAACTGCTTTGGGTATTTTCACCTTCACCGTATTTTTAACCGGCTGTCCCTCTAGCGTCACATCTTCATCCAATCGGGCATCAGCCGTTGGAAAAGCAATCACCGATACCAGTGAAGCGAGCAACATAACGAGGCCAAAAATAACAAACAGGAGCTCGCCGCCACTGGCGGCAACTAAGCTCGGTACGGCCGCATAGAAAATAACAGAGAAGACACCCAAGGCGGCACTGACAATGGCAAACAATCGATGAGGATTGATACTCCGAGCGATGGTGCCATGGGTTACGCTCAAGGCGGCCCCGACAGAAAGTCCGGCAGCCACATGCAAAATAGCCATCAGCGAAAATTCACTGGTCTGCGAAACCCCAGCAAAACAGAGCGCCGCAAGACCAAAGCCGATCACAGCAACCCAACGGCCATTAAAACTGTGGAGGCGATGCGCTAAGGTAATGCTGGCGATAACAGCGCCAAAGAGGAACAGTGTTGCTAGACTTCCAGCCTGTTGCGGCTCTAGCTTATAGTATTGAACTAAGGTGCCGATCCAGACAGGCAAAGCCACCAAATCCAGCATACCGGCACAATGGGCCATCATCAGGGCGATGTGACCACGCTTACTCGCAGTCTTAATCATGCCAACTCTCCCCTGCGATCAGCCTGGGCATTATCGACACTTTCCGCAACATCTAAGCAGATATAGAACACGGCCTTTCTCCAACAATAATTATTTTTATAGGTCTAGCAGAGTTGCAGTGCTTCCATTCTGACAACCCTTGAAACTCAAGGCCCCCAAAGAGCCTTTTAAAAAACTAATCAAAAAGATTAATAAAGATATTTAACCTGCAGCGTAGCGCGTTATCTTCAATTAGGCATAGTCGCCTTCGGGTGGTGTATCTCGCCCTGGCGACCATTTAGTCCGGTGCCGTAATAGGAAGGCCTGAGAGGCATCGGCGCTCATGTGTGCAACCCGGGGCTCCCACGTGGCATCGTGCAGATCCATATCTGCATCCATCTCCATATGACAACCGAAAGGACTGTTGAAATACCAGAACCAGTTTGAGCCAAAGATATGACGGCCCGGTCCCCAGAATGCCTGATAACCCTTATCAACGAAACGAGTACCGTTTTGAATAACCTCGGTAGGGCCCGAAAAATGAAAGGTAAAATGCTCTACCCCTTTCATATGCGGCGGCGCGGGGATCAAAAAGTGAGTATGGTGATCCAACATGCCTGCAGGCTGTAGAAAAGGCCCCACCCCTTCAAACCGGTCGGTACAACGAAAGCCTAACCGTTCAACATAAAACGCTTCCGCTTTCGCAACATCCGGGACAAAGTAAACAATATGAGACAGTGATGATGGACGGATCTGCTCAGCATCAACATCCACTCCTAGAGTGTTTACGTTGCGCTGAACACTCGCACCGGGCGCATTAGAGATCTCACCGGGCTTAACAATCGTTTTACGTACCGTCACCTGAAAACCGATGACAAAACCGAGATCATCGACCGACTCATAAGAACCGTCATCTAACTGACGCACGTCCCGATCTTTTCTGAGCTCGGTGACTATCGCTTGTAGCGCCGCTTCGTCTGCAACCCCCATCACGGTTTTACGCAGCTGCGAGCCGCTTTCCATTGCCGCGGGTAAGCTATCATCGGCGGCATCAGCTAACACCACCGCGGTACCATCTAAGGCTTCATAACGACCACCCAAAGCGCTTTCTTCAACCGCAATCAAACCATAATCTTTAAGGTATTGAGCACAAGAAGCCATATCTTCAACACCGAACACAACGGTATCTAATCCGACTATTTTCATTATTATTCTCCGTTAAATTCTGTCTTAGGCCGTATGGCCGCCCAATGTTTCAGCTACCCAATCGGAGATATAGGCGCCGGCATTGGCGGAATTATCAAAACTTGAATGTTGCACACCGCCTTCACGATCGGTGAAAATCTTTAATTCACGATTTGGACTGTTAACCAATTGCTCATAGGTGCGTTCAGCCCAGTGCAGTGGAATCTGTGAATCTTTCTCCCCATGGGTCACCAGGAATGGCACTTTAATGCGATCCAACACGCCATCGAGGTGAACCTTTGACGAGATCGCCATAAACTCATCCATATCTTTGGCACCCCAGACCCAGCAAACATGTTCCCAATAATGCGGCACCGGGAAGCTGCCCTCTTTCTCAAGGCGTTTTTTCTGCACATCACGCCAATCATGATTCGCGCCCCAGACAACACCGCAGGCAAATCGAGGTTCAAATGCCACCGCTCTAGGGCAGTAATAACCGCCTAAGGAAACCCCCTCCATGCCGATCCGTTGAGCGTCAATCTCATCACGGCTTTCCAACCAGTCAACGACTCGGCTCGCCCAATGCTCGCTGTCATAACGCGCGGTGAGGCCCTGTAAGCGCAGTGCTTCGCCGGTACCCGGCTGATCCACGATCAACGATGACACACCCCGTTTTGCCAACCAGGCCGGCAGCCCAACGCGATACTTCATCTCTTTGGTGGAATCCAGACCATTGACCTGCACTAGAATAGGCGCTTTGCCTTCTACACCTTCGGCACGCACATAGAGCGCTGACAGATGCTTGCCCTCATAGGGTATTTCTACCCGCTGACAATTCTCTTTAGACAGTTCAAGGCCTCTCAGGAATACCTCTTGGAAACGGTTATACAGCTCTTCACGCCCTTCTGTACCGTGCCCCTGTAAACGCTCAGCCGTCAGATAATAAGTCGCTGCCCGGCCATATTTATCACCGGCGGAGATCATCCGGCCACGGGCTTCATCCTCAACAGCCAAACTGCATAATTTATCGGCCATTCGCTCCCAGCTTTCCCGGAAAGCTTTAGAACCCGCCGCATCACGTGCTTGTGCGGCGTCTTTAAGAGGCGCGCACATCTCTTCAACTTCACCAATACGCGCACCCATCTCTAGCGCCAAGTTGATAGACAGATCCCATGGGTAATTGGTTGGAAAATAGCGGAACATAAACTCTCCTTTAAAAGTCATTGCCCTGAGCAAACCTAGCTCAAAAAGCAGTAATAAGCCTTCAGGCGAAGCGTCATAAAGACGACTTAACGCTGATCTCAAATTCATTTAGGTAAAGCTTCGCCCTCCGGCTCAACACAGAGCCGGCGATGACATAGCCATGACGTAGAAAAGCTTTACCTATACGGACTTCATTAACTGCATCAACCGAGATTGACAATCAAACTCGCTCATAAAAGCGGTGGCTAAGTGGTAACACCACCGCTTGCAGCATTAACGGAATAACTTAACGCACACCCTGAGCGGCGAGACCGCGACCAGTGAACATGTCAGTCTTCCAACGAGGTGTCTTGCGATACTGATATTTTTGATCACCTAACAGGTTGGCAACATAACCCTCGCTCGAGAGAAGATCGTAGTAACCGAAGGTACCTTGTATCGTGCCGGGGAAATCAGGCATCACATAGTTGAACTTCCACAATGTTTTCCACAGTTGACCATTCGCATCCCAACGATCGCCTAACTGAGCCTGCCAGGTATCCTCATCAATGTAATAGATACTACGCGGTGCTTGGTGACGCTTGCCTTCAGCAACATTCGCTTCAACCACCCAAACCCGGTGCAATTCCCAACGTACCGCATCAGGATTCAGATGACGGCCATTGACGATCTCGGCATCAGCAAACTGCAGCGCTTTATTGTTGTTGTAAGGCACCAGCATCTCTTTCTTACCCAGCAGCTTCCAATCGAAGGTATCGGTGCTACCTGAGAAAACGCTCAGCTCATCGAATGACATCAAACCCGCTGTTGCAGGGGTCGGTGTATCGCAGCATGCATTTGGCAACTTACGCACCCGACGTTGGCCGGTGAGATACACATACGCTGCTGATTTATCCGCATCGAGGTTAGTACGACCGACAATCATTTCACCCGCACGGATGGGTGGCCCTTGGTTAACTAAGTTAACTTCCCAGAAGAAGCCTTTAAACTTCTCAGCAGCCCCCTCTTCTTCAAAGTAATAGGGCATACGTTGGCGAATATGACCATCGGTCGTCAGTACTCGTTTACCCGATTTAGTAATCTGATACTGATTAAGCGTCGCTTCCCAGCTAGAGCCACGCCAAGCCAGTGTATGATTGCGTATCACTTCTAGGCCCGTTTTGGGAATAGGGAAAGGAATACCACCGTAGGCTCCTTTCAGCACATGTCCATCAAGAGAAGCATTAACAGCATTCTTAGCCGTGTTATCGTAAACCCACTGCGGCGCCATCGCCGTTCTGTGAGTTGGATAAACATCCAGACGATAAGTATCAGGATACTTATTTAGCATCGCCTTAACACCGTCGCTAAGGGTATCGGCATAGTCACCCATATTTTGCGCTGTCACCGAATAAAGCGGTTTTTCATCTTTGAAAGGATCGCCGCGACGACCATCTGCCGCTGCAGGAATAGCTTGGCTATAGCCGCCTGTCCAGGCAGGAATAGTCCCTGCAGCATTACCTGCTTTTTCGCCACCTAATGGCATCAAATCGGTGTTTAGTCTTGCAGCTTCTTCTGCCGTCACCCCCGCCACGGACGTCATTGACAGACAGCTAAGTGCCGCCACAGAAAAAATAGCTTTAAGAGCCCGGTTTTTATTTTTATACATATTGTTTCTCCGGAGTAATCAGAAGGTAGTACTTATAGAAAGCGAGAAGAAATCACGATCAGCGAGGTTCTGTCGATATGAAACCGTTGGCTGATCAGTACCCGATGGGTTAGGCGCATCAATCAATGTTCCGCCTTCTGGACCATAATAGGTGACGTATTTCGCATTGATTTTCCATTCATTCAGAACCAGCGCATTGACCCCAATATTAAAGTCACCGCCGCGATCAACCCCAAATGAGTTACCTAGGGCTGAGGATTTACCATGGGTGTAACTCACCCCCACCGGTACGGAGATATCAACACCGGAAAACAACTGACGATAGGTTGGTGTAAAGACCATCTTGATACCAACCGCCGAACGGTCGGAAAAGGGATTCAACAAATATTCGTTTTTATCGACACCGATCCGCGTATTCCACGCAATCTCGCCAATAAAGCTGGTTTCATCAGAGATAAAGTTTGGATCAAGACTGGCGATCCATGAAACCTGAGCATGCGCTGTGCGACCAACCGCATATCCGGGGTTATCGGTATTATTGAAGGTGTAGTAACCCGGAACAGGGTTAACGGTAAGCGCATTAGGGCCACTCGCCAAAGGTTGATTCTCACGATAGGAGATCTCACCCGCAACACTCCAGTTATCAATACTGGTGGCAATACTGGCACCGAATGCCCGAATACCTTCATGGTAAGCCCATGAATAAGAATCAAAATCTGGAGCCCCAGGTCCCGACGGTGGATTTGCTCTTAAGTTATTCTGACTCGGCGTGAATGCGTGATAACGAATAGCATAAAGGCCGAAATCTGAATCCAGATCCTCATCATACCAACGAACATTCAAACCATACTGACCGTAATCGGAAGGCTCCATATCAGCATCACGTTCAAAGCCTAAAGGCCCACCGACAACAATACGCTCACCTTCAAGGGCATCACTCGCCGAGAAATATGAACCAGCTGGCGGAAGCTGCGTTTTTTCATATTCATAGCCAACATAGCCCGAGACAGAAACGAGATCATTCAGAGGCAGGTCAACCGACAGTTTACCTATGGGCAACGCCGCATCTTTAAAGGTGGTGTTGGGAACCGATTGCAGTTTCACAACATTGATTGGCGCCATGCCGCCGGCGATACCGTTGGCACCATAAAACAAGCTTTCACCCCAAAGCAGAGTGTGGCGCCCTAAACGTACCGTCGCGGTACCCTCATTAAAATCAAATCGACCATACACAAAGGCATCAAGGAGGTCTGTGTCGCCACCCATGACCTCTTTTGTCTCATCAGAAAACTCACTTGCAGGGGTATGGTTCGATGTACCGCTATCGTTGTCAGTATCTTGATGATAAACATCGTCGTACCAGGCCGCACCGCTCACCCGAAAACCGAGATTTTTATAAGAGCCATCAAACTCGGTTAATAGATCGACACGATTAGAAATTAACCCTTTATCAAAATTCTGGTCACCATCATCTTGGTTATCATCATGAGACGTATTCAAACCTGGCGACTGGTCTTTAAGACGAAAGGCGGTGGTGTACTTCACGGTATTATCCCAGCGAAGCTTCAGTTCTGAATCACCGGTATCGATCTGAAAAGCATGAACTTGAGTGGTGCAGGCAAGTATGGCACAGGCTAGAACCGTAGGTCGGAAAGGGATCACCCCTTTCGTTGAAACTATCTTCATTTGTCACTCCCCCATCAATGGAGTCTTGTTTTTATTATCAGGACCGGCAGATCAACCTTAAAGCAAGCCTAGCAGGATAAACCTGCTAATACCGACTAAATGGGTAAATCAACACACTGCCAGAATAATAGGGGTCGACCTTTCAGTAAAACGGTTTAGAATGAATCAACGATTCGATGGCATCGAATGATCAACCCATTTAAGTCATCTATAGGAATAACAGGAGCCAGCGTTATGCGTTTTAAAAACCTCGACCTTAACTTACTCGTGGTGCTAGATACGCTGTTAAAACAGCAAAGTGTCACCAAGACAGCAGAACAATTGATGCTGAGTCCTTCGGCGGTGAGTAGTTCGCTCTCACGGTTGCGGGATTATTTTGGCGATGAGCTTCTCTCTCAGGTCGGGCGAAAGATGGAAATAACCCCACGAGCAGAGAGTCTTCAAGACCCTGTACGGGATATTCTTAGCCGCATTGACAGTACAATTTTGCTACAACCTGTGTTTGAGCCACATAAAACCGACCGAACCTTTAGTATTTTCGTATCGGATTACACCCAGTTGGTGCTCTTTCCACATTTGCTGGCGCTGGCGGAAGAGCAATCGAGTACAGCACGTTTCAACTTCCTGCGGCAAATTAACACCCCTCACAAAGATCTAGAGCGTGGCGAAGCTGACCTGCTGATCATTCCTGAAGAGTTTGTCTCGCCTTATAACCCCTATGAGAACCTGTTTACTGAAGACTTTGTTTGCTTAGTCTGGGATCAAAGTAAATTTGCCCAGCAGCCGTTGACGCAGGAGATCTATCTCGATGCCCGGCATATCGTCATGTGCTTAGCGGATGATCGCAAAGATCATATCGAACTGGTGTTAACCAAAAAATATGATGTGCAACGGGATGTCGCCGTGACCTCTTATAGCCTGACCTCCCTACCCGCCTTATTGATTGGCACCAATAATATCGCCACTATCCATGCCCGGCTGGCCAAAAAAATGGTGGGAGTGCTACCGTTAGAGATCAAGCCACTGCCCTTCGATATCGGGACCATGCGCCAATCGATTCAATGGCATCAATACCGTTCCAAAGATCCGGGACTCATCTGGTTAAGAGAACTACTCAAAAGCGCCACCAAACGAATGGATAATGACACCGATAAGTTGTTTAGATAATAGCTTGCGCCAACCACTTGGCCATTAAGTCATAGAAACAAAAACGCGCTCTGGCGAGTCAACACCGAGCGCGAGGATAACGACTAAGAATACTGGATAGAACACCGATAACCGTTTAGGTTTGCTAACTAAAGCCCCGCTAACTCGCCTAACACCTCTTTATAGGTGCTTTGGGGATGCGCGCCCGTCATGGCACTACTGCGATTGAAGATCACGGTAGGCACACCTGAAATCCCCTGTTGCTGCCATTGCCGCTCTAGATTAACAACCCGCTGGAGACGTTCATCGTCATCTAAAGCTAATGCGGCCTCTACCGGAGCTAAACCGACACACTCCGCTTCTGCCAATAACACGGCACGATCAGATATATCTTTACGTTCACTGAAAAACGCAGCAAATAAGCGCTGCTTTAAGGCATGCTGCAACCCTTGCTCATGGGCAAAGTCAAGTAACAGATGCGCCTCTCGGGTATTAACGATGTCCATACCCTCGAAGTAGTCAAAGGTGAAGCCATATTCAGCCCCGAGCGCTGTAATATTTTCCCGAGCCTTATCACTGTCTTCGCGCTGAGCACCGTACTTACGCAATACATGTGCACGTAGTTCTTCACCTTCCCTGGGCATATCGGGGTTTAGCTCAAAGGGCTGCCATTCGATCTCGACCCTATCTTGCAGGCCTAGTTCATTAATGGCGGCTTCTAATCGCTTATAACCCACGATGCACCAAGGACAGACTACATCAGAGATAATATCGAGCTTAATCTTATCGTTCACACAAGGCTCCGGGTTATACCCTTGACAGACAACGGCTTTCAGCGGCAACAACCGACAAAAGCCGTGATGAGGTTTATCAGACTTTACCGCAGACAACCAATGCAGCATAACGGCAATACCCTAGCCACTGCATTGGCAATGCATTCATATTAGCGTGGCTCTAGCGCTAACACCTTATCGATATCGGCAGCCGAATGACGTTCGGGTAGCTGTTCCCAGGCTTCACCCCAAGAACGGTTGACGATACGACCTCGTTGTACCCCTTCACGCAGTGCCAGCATATTGGCCCAACGCACCACATGAGGATAACTGTCAACTTGCAGAAACTCTGCTGCATCATACAAGTTGCCTAGGACCAAATTACCGTACCACGGCCAGATAGCCATATCGGCAATACTATATGTTTCGCCAGATACATAGCTATTGTTTGCCAGTTGCTGATTCAATACGTCTAATTGACGCTTAGTTTCCATGGCAAAACGGTTGATCGGGTATTCTTGTTTTTCATCTGCGTAAGCATAAAAATGACCAAACCCACCGCCTAAAAATGGGGCCGAACCTTGCGCCCAAAACAACCAATTAAACACCTGCGTGCGTGCTGCCCCGGCTTTCGGCAGAAACTGCCCAAACTTCTCAGCGAGATGCACAAGAATCGATGCTGATTCAAAAACGTTAACCGCTTCATCACCCGACTGATCGAGCAACGCAGGGATTTTCGAGTTTGGATTAACGCCAACAAAACCTGACGAAAACTGCTGAGCTTCGCCAATGTTAATCAGAAAAGCATCATATTCCGCGGCTTTAATCCCTAGAGCCAATAGCTCTTCGAGCATAATGGTGACTTTTTGGCCGTTCGGCGTACCAAGAGAATAAAGCTGTAAAGCATGCTCACCAACCGGCAAAGCTTGCTCATAGCGCGCCCCAGCTTCAGGGCTATTGATATTCGCCCACTTATTGGCAACATCGGTCTCATTGACCCAAATTTTAGGGGGTACGTATTGGTTTCCCACGCTTTTCACTCCTTGCGTAATTAAGCGTTTTTAGCAAAGTTTTGCGGGAAGAGTGCCCGAGCGGCCTCTTCATCAAACTCTGATTTAAACTGAATATCGTTATCAATGTTGCGGGCCCGCTCTACTGCAGGACGCGCATTGATGCTGTTGAACCAACGTTTCAGGTTAGGATAGCTCTCTAAGCCGTCGCCGCCTAACACAGGCATCGCCTTATCGATCCAACCCCATGCTGAGATATCCGCAATAGAATATTCATCACCAACGATAAATTCACGACCTTCCATATGCGCTTCTAGCACTTCATAGTGACGTTCAGCTTCACGCAGATAACGATTAATCGCATAAGGTACTTGTTCTGGTGCTTTATGTCTAAAGTGAACCGACTGACCAGAAAAAGGACCTAAACCGGTTGCGATAAACATCAGCCAAGAGAGCATCTCACCACGATCTTCGGCTTTACCGGCAAACTGACCTGTTTTTTCAGATAGATACATCAAGATAGCATTAGAATCAAACACCCGCTTACCGGCATCTTCCAGCGCGGGAGTCTTACCATTCGGATTGATGGCACGGTATTCAGCGGTGTGCTGTTCACCCTTCATCGTATCGACAGGGATCAACTCATAAGGCAGACCGCTCTCTTCTAAGAACAGCGCAACTTTCATGGGGTTTGGCGTTTGGTGGAAGTAAAACTTGAACATCGTATTATCCTATTTGCGTCATTAATTTTTATTGGACCGAAACGGTTATGACTTAATTCTGGAACCACTATAAACATAAATGAACGATCGTTCAAGTATATTTACAACCCAAATTAGCCACCTTAACTAAGGTGGAATTCAGGCAATACAAGCACATTAATGAGGGTTATTAACCTAAGGCGAAAACCTAAAAGACAAACACAAAAGAACCGCCAATATTAACTGTTGGCAACGATTTAAAACCATAAGATGAGATGATGCGAGCTAAGGATAACCACCGCCATCACATTAATGCCCTACTTAAAAATAGCAAAAACCTGCCATCAATTGTCACCACACCCTACCACACCCTATTATTGATCAGTGGCAATAATCTGAGCTGCAATAGCATCCATCGTTAAAGCATAGATGTCAGGTTTGATATAGAGTGGATTATAGGGCGCACCGGATCGGTCGATATAAGCCCCCTGCAAACCTACACTCATGGCACCATGAATATCCCAATCATGGGTTGCGACCAGCCTTAACTGATCCTTCGACTGCCCGAGCTTCGTGGCCGCAAATTGATATGCAGTCGGGCTTGGCTTAAAGGTACCGGCCTCCTCAACGGAAATAACTTCATCAAAATAGGGCCCTAACCCGGCATTGTTAATCTGATTTTCGATTAAGCTAAGCGATGAGTTAGAGAAAGCCACCACCCGAAAGCCCGCGGCCCTTAATGCGGTCAACGCCGTTTTGATATCGTCATGGGCGGGTAAACTAGAAAAGCCACCCAATACATCATCAATCACGTCAGTCGTCAGTTGAATGCCCTTTTTGGCGGCAAGGGTTTCAAGCATGATTTTAGAAAGCGTAGCAAAGTTGGTGTTAACGCCGGTAATCATCGATACCGTTGAGGCATGCAATAACATCGAAAACCAGGTGTCGGTATAATGCTCATCACCGAAAATGGCTTTAAATTTTGGCCTTAAAACGGTGAGATTTAAAACCGTCTCATTTATGTCAAATAAAATCGTTGTTTGCTTCATAAAAAACGCCTCGTTTTATCCCTTTAGTGCTTGCCACTATTGCTCAGCATTCATAGTACTCAGATCTATGGAAAGGTGCTTGCCAAACAGACACGCTGTAAATATTAGCCCTTATTTACTGTTTTGCGATAAGTATACAAAACAGCCGTAATCGCGGCGAAAAACAGTAAGTGCAACCAAAACTTAACATCCAAGCTAACATTCAAGCCCGGTAATTTTTCTAGCTGTAGATGCTGAAAGGATACCAACTGCACAATCATAGCGTTGGCGGGCGGCGCTATCACCGTTGTGATCCATGTGAATATCAGCGTAAACAAGGCAATACGGGTTAACCGCATCGTGCTTAACAGCAGCACCCCACATAACAGACCATAAAACACCGAGACGGCTAAATGCGCCACCCATGCGATGATGATGGCAGTCACACGACCTCAATCTCCCAGGGTCTGATAAGAGCCCGCATGACGGCTCGTCAGCGTCTCCATGCCAAACATTGGCTGAATAAGAATGAAGACAACGCCCGCCACAACGCCAAGCATCGCCGCCATCACGAGAAGTGGCATACGCAAATCACGCGACAGTGGCGTTAACGAAGGATTCGAGGTGTGGGTGCTGATCACTGACATAAGGTTCTCTTAATAATATCGATTGCTATGCATTGTTAATAAGCGATAAGGCCGCGATCAATCACGGCCTATGTATCATCAATCTCGCTTAAACCCAACGGTTATGCTTTCTGCCAAGCAAACTTTTCAAAGACAGTATCAACCGGCGTTTCCGCAATATGATTCACATAGTTACTAATAACCTTCTGGGATAAGCCGAGCACGATCTCCAGCAATTGACGCTCACCATAACCCACCGCATAGAACGCTTGCACCTCTTCATCGGTCAGATTACCGCGATTGCGTACCATCGCCAGTGTCGTGTCATGCAGCGCTTGTAGCTTAGCGGTTGGCATGGCGGTTTCGTTTCTCAGCGCTTCAGTCAATGCAGCATCAACCTGCATCATATGCGCGATACCCGTATGGGCTGGTACACAATAGTGACATTCATGCTCAACGTTAATCGTCTGCCAAACAACGGTTAACTCTTCTTTATCAAAGGATGAATTAACAAACAGCTCATGCAGTTTTTGATAGCCTTCGAGCAACCCCGGTGCGCTGGCCAACACCCCATGCAGCCCTGGAATACGACCGTTAGCCTTAAGTGACTTGGCGAGAAAATCTTGGCTCTCTTGTGGGGCGGTATCAAGATCGTGAATCGTTAAGGTGGTCATGCTTGTCTCTCCAGATGCCATTGAATAGCACCAATAGTGATGAAATAGGTTTGAAAAAATTGCTTCAGTGAGAGAACTATAGCCATACTTGAACGATCGATCAATCAATTTATGAACGATTGTTCAAAATAAATTAGAAGCCCTGTACGGACCTGCCTGTAGGGGGTTGTGGGGAGGGATGGCTAGATACCAGCCCTTACCCGATTATGATTTTCAAAATGATTATTTGAATACTAAGCCAAAATAACTTAGCTGTTAACAATCTGATCACAATATCGGCGCCATATACTCCGAGCAGTAACTGATTAAACGACGTAAACGACTTGGCAGCATGCGCTGTGATGGGTAAATAACATGTGCGGGGATACTTTGAGGCATCCAACCGGGAAGAATAGATATAAGCCGCTCAGAAACAAGGTCTTGCTGTATTAACCAAGTTGGCAATAAGGCAATACCAAGCCCCATTCGTATTGCTTCGCGTATACCGGTGACACCTTCGGTTGCAAGAACCGATGATACCGAAATGGACTGTTTTTGACCGTCTTTGGTGTAGAAAGTCATATTATTGGTACTATTGAACTGACTTCCTTTTAAGGTTACCCACGGCCATGATTCTATGTCAGTAGGCGAATCAACCTGCTTACCTTGTAAGAAGCCAGGGGAGCATACGATTAGCCGTTGTATGCTCCCGATGCGCTTTGCAATGATACTGTCGTCAGTAATATTTCCCGCGATGATGCCAACATCGTGGCCTTCCTCAATCATATGAATCGGCCGGTTCGAATAGGACAGGTCTATCGTGATACCGGGATGCGCTTCAATAAAGCTCGCGATCATTCGGCTTACAACTGACTGTCCAAAGTCAATCGTCGAAAAGAGGCGTATATGGCCTTCTAGTTGTTTCTGTTCAGCGCGTAATCTATTTTCTGACTCTTCAACTAGCTCAATAATCGACTTAGCATTGGCAAGTACTTGATGGCCAGTCAGAGTCAAGCTCATTCGGTGGGTGTCTCGTTGAAGTAATGTAGTCCCAACCTCTCTCTCTAGTGCACTTAGATGGCGACTAACCGTTGGCTGTGTAGTGTTTAGCCTCCGAGCAGCGGCTGAAAGACTGCCACATTCAACAATAATGACAAACGTGCGTAACTGATAAAGGTTATCGAAAACACTCATACGAAAATTGTATATGAGTTATTTTATTTATGCCACTACCGTATAGCATTACGTCATGCAATAGTTTGTATCCTCAACAATGAAGCAATACTGAGGTTTATATATGAGTATTCAACTAACGGGTAAAGTAGCCATAGTTACAGGAGCCTCTAGAGGCATTGGTGCAGCCACCGCAAAATCATTGGCATGCGCTGGGCACAGCATTGTTGTCAACTATGTGAGCAATGAAACCGAAGCAAAAAAAGTGGTCGATGAGATAAAACACGACGGTGGTAAGGCAGTCGCTATTCGAGCAAATGTATCCGTATCTGCGGAGGCCTCGGCGCTATTTGATCAGGCCGCGACCATCTTTGGCGGTGTTGACATACTAGTAAACAATGCTGGCATCATGCATTTATCATCTATCGCGGACACTGATGATTCTAGTTTCGACAGTCAAATTGCCGTCAACCTGAAAGGAACTTTCAATACACTGAGGCTAGCAGCGAATCGGCTGCGTGAAGGAGGACGAATTGTTAACCTATCTACCAGTGTCGTGGGCCTAAAGCTAGAATCTTATGGCGTTTATGCGGCGACAAAATCGGCTGTGGAGTCTCTTACTGCTATCTTATCGAAAGAGCTACGAGGTCGAAAAATCACAGTAAATGCTGTCGCCCCAGGGCCGACAGCGACCGAACTTTTCTTCGAAGGAAAGCCACCTCACATAATTGAAAAACTATCCCAAATGCCCCCATTAGAGCGGTTAGGCGATCCTACCGATATTGCACAAACCGTATCCTTTCTCGTTAGTAACGACGGAGGGTGGATCAACGGTCAGGTATTGCGCGCAAATGGTGGGATAGTGTGATTTTCCGCCATATGGGTCCTGTATATGCGTTTTAATATTCTAACTTTTTGGTGAGGGAAGATGCGAATAAGTCCTTCTCATGAGACAATTAATTTTTAATCTTCGAGCTTGACCATGTCACATCAACTTACTTTTGCCGACAGTGAATTCAACAATAAGCGTCGTAAAACACGCAAAGAAATTTTCTTGACTCGAATGGACGAACTGATGCCGTGGGATCAGCTTGAAGCGGTGATTGAACCTTTCTATCCAAAAGCCGGAAAAGGAAGAAGACCGTATCCATTGGCCACCATGTTTCGCATTCATTGCATGCAACATTGGTACAACATGAGCGACCCTGCCATGGCGGATGCGCTTTATGAAATCACGTCGATGCGCCTTTTTGCTGGGTTGTCGCTGGACATCGCTATCCCTGACCACACTACTATTATGAATTTTAGGCAATTGCTGGAAAAACATAAGCTCTCCCGTCAGCTGTTTAAAGAGGTCTATAAATGGTTGTCCAGCGCAGGGATTTGCTTAAAAGAAGGCACGATTGTCGACGCCACCATCATTGAAGCCGCCAGTTCAACGAAGAATAAAGCGAAAGCTCGCGATCCCGAGATGCACCAAACCCAAAAAGGAAAGCAATGGTTTTTGGTCTAAAAGCTCATATTGGCGTGGACGCGAGAACCGGCCTGACGCATAGCCTAAGCACAACAGCTGCCAACGTACACGACATTACAGAAACAGGAAATCTGCTTCATGGCGAGGAGACCTTTATCTCGGCGGATTCAGGTTATCGAGGCGCACAAAAGCGAAAAGAACTAAAAGATATCGAGGCGGACTGGCTGATTGCACTGTTTATAAAAAGAAAGGGCCAAGTAAAGTACGTCTTCTCAAGAAACACCCTAGAATAAATAAGCAACCCATCCGAACGGAATACCTCAAAGCCAGTATCCGAGCAAAAGTAGAGCACCCGTTTCGGATCATAAAGCGTCAGTTTGGTTTTAGGAAAGCCATCTATCGAGGACTGGCTAAAAACGATAACAAGTTGGCGATGCTGTTTGCCTTAGCCAATGTGTTTAGGGTTGACCAGATGATACGGGCGGCAAGGGGTTAATCCGTTTAAAATCGAAAGAGAGAGGTTGAGTGTTTTGCGACTTCTTAATCGCATCTTCCCCAACATCATACGGTATAAAGACAGTACAAGAGTGTGCACCATGCACTCCCCTTTCATCGATCGGTTGCGTCACCACATTCGTGCTCGCGGGTAATCTCGGGGTCAGATCTTGAAGTCGTCTTGCAGCTTAGCCCAGTGCGATCTAAGGCCTTCTTTGTGAGATTCGTCCATCGGTAGAGTTTTAAGAGCCTCAGGCCATAACTCTCTAGCCTTGCTCATTGTATCGTCTAGGTGTGGCTTTATTGCCCTCCACGGAATACCCGATTTATCTGCCCACGCCTGAAAATGCGCCATACTGACGGTATACCATTCTTTGGTTTTACCGAGGTTGAGCGCATATTGGCTTTCGTTTTCGATATAGACGTTGGTTGTCACAATATCGTAGGCAGGAGATAGCCGTGGCGTGACCTTATCGGGATATAAAAAGCTCCAGTTCTTGAGATGCGCATCCCCATTCGCCAAGAGAATATTCACCAGCAAGCGTCTTGCGAACTGTTGAGCGTCGGCCAATCCGTCGCCAGAAAAGTTATAAATGACTTTGCCAATATTCTCGTAATTGGCTGATGTGTACTTTTCGTGCGGGTACTTCACTAGCATTTGCGCGAAGTCTTCCATGTGAATGCGTAAATCATCGTCACGATCAAATCGCTTAATGGCAAAGGCTTGGTTTTCATCGGGCAAGTTAATTTGTGGCAGATTGTCGAGCTTATCCAGCTCAACCAATTTGATCTCAGGGATGTCAACACCAACGAGCCCTGCCAGCGACATGGAGGTATATTCGTTCAGTGGCACAAACTTGTGCTTGGTTGAAGGCGTTTTGATGATCCAGTCACCCAGCACGTCACCCTTGGATACGTTATAGCGCCCATCCTTCTCCTTCATGGAAAACTTCATTTGTATGCCCGCCAAGGAAAACTTATTTTCTTGGCTCACTTTATCGAACTTAACCGCCTTAGCCTTTCCGTGCGTGCTCAGGACACGCTCTAATAAAAGGACGGGGACATCTTCAGGCTCCATTGGCGTAGCTTCGATTGCCCCCGGCAAATCTTCGCCAAGATACGAGAGAATGTGGAATTCATTATCCATGTGCACTTTCAGGCCTTGTGCGATCAGCTCACGTAATGATCCCTCTGGCAACAAGTTTGAAAGCACTGGATGCAGCCGTTGATTCCGTACCCATGGCGCAGCCATGAGCTTGGCTGCATGCGGAAACGCGGGATGAGTAATCAGACTGAATGTCGGGCGATCAGGATCGTTTTTAAATGAGTCGGCAATGCTCAATACATTGCGGCCATTTTTAAACCCAGCGAGATAACCGATCAGCACGCCATGAATTGAGAGCTTTAGAACATTTACTTCATCATGGCTGTCTGCGCTCATTCATTCTCTCCCAGCAAGCCCTGCCATGGATCATCGGCCAGTGGGTTGCTTTGTTCTTTTCCCGTCTGGCTTAGCATGGTTGGTGCCCCAGTGGATGGCGGGTTATCGTCGGCCAGTACCGCCAGCACCGCATTCAATTTTTCTTGTGGTATTAACAGCAACTCACTTTTAAGCCCCTTAGCGACAAGCTCAAGAGTATCAAGCCGAGGGTTGCCCTTGGATTCCAAACGCTGATATTGCTGGCGCGATATACCAACGCGCAGCATCATATCGTGCTGCTTGAGTTTCAATGCGATACGGCGTTTTTTGATCTGTTCGAGTAGTGAATTCATAATGAAACGTATATATTGCTATTTACCATTAAGCAACATATTAGTTTCTTTTATTGGCCTTAGCAACATATAAGTTGCTTTTATGGTATTGAAGCATTTTAGTTGTGAAAAGAAACATATATGTTGCTTTTATCGAGGTGCTTCTATGGGCTGCTGTTCGCTTATTGTGCTTGTTTTTTGAGGAGAGAGAGGCCGAGCCAAACCTCAAAGCCCTAAAAGCCCTCAGCCAAGAATCTCGGGGGCAGGCAGACGTGGCGTAGCTCGAAAACTCCGGGGATAAACCAAGCAGTATCGAATGCTTATTTAAAATCCAAAGGGTTGTTCGAGCTTCGTGATGGTAGGATTAAGCTTAACCATTCTGAGTGAAACGCCCTGTGCGAACCCGCATGCAGGGTGTCGTGGAGAGGGCTGGCTAGATACCAGTCCTTACCCGATTATGCATTGCAGCCATTGATTGGAAAGTACAAGCTGTAGATATGCTTTTATAATATTTGTCCACGAAATTGCTCGAATATCTGGGTCGCTTCCTGTTTGTACTGTTTAAATTTTCTCGTTTCTATTTGTGTGTATGGGCGGTAAACAATCAACTGATTGCCCGCTCCTTCTATATTAATTCCATCCAATCTTTCAATAAAACAGATCAATTTCTCACTGAATAATCTATTCACGGCTAATTCGTCATCACCATTGAGCAAGTATTTTTTTGAGAAATCGGGATGACTATCAAAATTAATATCTTTATACCCCAAGGCACTGACAAATATTTGTTGAAGCTCTTCTGCTTCGTGCAGGGAGAAACGGGGCAAGTTTAAATCTGAGGATGTAAAGTGAAAAATCCCCTCCCTAACTTGACGCGGCATATTCTCAGTGTTTCCTCCACTACGCCCTCGAAAGCACTCAAAAAATACCATTTCCATATTGTTTCTATTTTCATGCAATATATTTGTGAATTTTTCATGCCGGCCTCTTTTGAAACGCTGGAGGGGCTTAAGCCGATTTCTAAACGATCTATCAACCTTATCGGAGGTAGACATCTGTAGATCATTAGCAATTTTGATAAAATCCAAGGTTCGCTCTTTATCTTTTTTACTTAATGAACCCCGCATAAATAATATGAGCACCATCATAGTAAAAATGAAAACAATAGTTAAAATTTGTGCCACTTCCATTTTTTATCCTTCAACGATAAATCATTTAAAAATTATATTGCAGCAAAACGCCGCACTTTGCAGTCAGGCAATCCGTAACAGCGCCTTGTTACACGTTGGATTTAGCACGATCTATTATTTTTGCGTAACTTGAATTAATAGGAAGCTTTGTGAATGGGCCGATGTTGCTTCCCCCAGTGTTGCCCTCAGGTACTAATCCGAATGCAGTCTTAGTAAATGCCCCTACAATACGCAGCGCTTGACCCAGTAGCTCCCGAATTTTCCAATTTCTTATTGCCCAAGCAAACATCAATATATGCACCTTGGTATGTAGCAGCGTTGATGCCTGACCTAGTACATGTGCATTCTCTAGATGCTGAAACTCGATTTCCGGTTTTCCAGACTTGCGAGCCGCACGCGACAGGCTTATCTCTTCCGACACATAGGGCTCTATTTTTCTTCGATATTGATTAGGCATGAAACCTCCTAAACGTGTAACCCGTCATCACCGGTGACAAAGCCGAAGCGAAGCGGAGAGTTTGGCATCCGGTGAATGGCTTGGTTAGGTTTCTTGAAGTAGTGCCAACTGCCGGAAATCCTCCACTTCATCATATTCATCGTTCTCAAGGGGCTCAGTATTGAATTCGGGAAGTGAAAGCTCAAGCTTTTCTTTAACCGACTGAGCATTGTGGTATTCAAGTCTTTCTGTAAATTCCTCTACTATTTTTTCCCTGAGTTCCTTGTGAACTATCCCATCAACTTCTAGTGGGCCAATTTTCACGCCGAAAAGAGCACCAAACAATAAAGATCCTAAAATAATCTTTCGTCCAGTATCATCATCGACGCCAAGATAACTCCATACTGAGCCCGGCGACATAAACTCCGCGGTAGTCGCCAGCTTAAAGCCATCCTCTCTGAGAAGCTGGTCGAACAATCTTTGAAAGCTTATTTCTCCTGGATTTTCCGTAACCTCTATCGATCTTGTTAGAACCTCAAGATCAGTGAGAATCGAAAACAGCTGGGCCACACTATAGTTACTTATAGCATCGCTCTGATTTATTCTTGTAGAAAAGAAAAGCTTTCCTTCCGAAGTAAATATTGGGTATAGCATGTGGTAAAGCGTGGCCCAATACGGATCAATATTAAATACTGTTTGTCGAGCGGATATGCTTCTCTTCATTGCAGTCGGCAGATAATTTCTTCTGATTCTTGGCCCCCACCTCACAGGCCTTCGCAGCGAGAATGGCATTTCCGTGTAATCGCCAGTTTCTTCTCGAATTACCTTGACGGGGATATTGTCTATCCGAGGGTGTCCGACGATTCGTCCAACCATCAAGAAGCCCGAATCAATGCTTACTACGAGATCCCCCACAGACATTTCAGCGATGAACGTTTTGACTTGCCCGTACCGCCTTTGCGATCTGGCTTTCCAGCCTTCCTCCCCCTTTCTTCGTTCCAAGCTGTCAATTTGTGCCAACAGTGGACTCATTGCAGGAAAAAAAGGCTGATGATTGGAATGCGGAAGGTCTAGCTCGTCTAGGTGACCAATTGCAACCGTGCCTGCTTGCCGAAAATGGTCGATGTAATCTCCGCCTTGGGCTCTTACAACCCAGTACCTTTGGTTCTCGGGGCATTCAAAAACATCGATCATTCAGAAACTCCTATAAAAACCTAACGCCTAATAAAGCGGATAAAAATAGTTGGCTATAATCGCGAAGCGATGGCCAACTGTTTTGTTCCGTTTAAATGACTTGTTAGCCATTTCTTCCGGACAAAAGTCGATCTATGTTATCGAGTAATTCTTTATTTTCAATTTCTCCCATTAAAGCAATGTCCTGCGAATCAAGACCGTTAAGTGATGGACCAAAAACGCCATTAATTTGGCTATCAGAACCTCGAACTAAATATAAGCGGTCATGGAATACTGGCTTCTGAGGTAGTTGAGAAAATTGCACGTTAGTATAATTCTTCTCAATTAAGTTCTTTAGGATCTTTTGCGCACTCGAAAGACAATCTTCCCTTTCTTTCTGTATTGCAGATTTTGAAGGCCAACTTGGAATATGAACTGTAAATTTTGCTTCTTTCTCAACAGCTAAACTCTCTAAATATTTAATTATATGATCATAGCCACCACCAGCACCACCTGCACCGGCTTCACCAGCGTCAGCAAGTAAAAACCGGTCAGTAAAATACACATCTTTTATTGGAGTTTTAACCTTTGTTTTTCTATTCCTAGTCACAAGTTGCATAAATGCTGGCACAGAACTTTTTCGATTGATTCCTCCGGCAATCTCTAGATTGAAGCAGTCATTTTCATCGATAGATGTCTTTCGTTTAGTACATACTGGACACACATCACCATTTTTAGTTGGCTTTATTTCAGAACCGATTACTTCGCAGGAGCGCCCCCATTCACTTAGAACTTCTGTATCAAGTTCACCCCAAAATATCGGGAATGCGACTGTAGGTCGATTAAATCTTTCTCTTTCATCCCTGTAGAATAACTCGGGAAGAGTCTCTTGTATTTCTTTTCTATCTTGAGGACGACAAGGTAGTCCCATAGAAAACCTTATAAGCCAATTATTCAAGTACGATCCTCCCTTCCATAGTGTGACTATTCCCTTCCAGAAAAGCGTGCGTGCACACTATTTCAGTAACGAGTGGCCTATAAACGTGCAAACCAAATCAATAACCTATTGATTTTATTAATATTCAAAATATCACCAACCAAATAAACAGGCAAGCACGAAAACAAAGTGTGTCCCCTTTCCTTGAAAAGTTCAAATCATACTGTATATAAAAACAGTAAAAAGTTTACACCATATTCGTGCTCGCAATGGCCGTTAGTGTACAGAACAAACCTATGTTCACTGGATCTGCCCCGATCAAGCTTATCGCCCCTAAAAGGGGCTCCCACATCGGCGCTTTAAATGCCTCGTAGGAGCTGCCTCTGGCGGCGATAAATGTTTGATTGTATCGATGCGGTTCATTCCTGACTGCAGCTTATCGTCCCTAAATGGGGCTCCTATACTAAATAAAAAAGGCCGCGACATCTCTGTCGCGGCCTTGCTATAACAATAGGCGGTTTAACGCAGCTGTACTGAATTATTCAGCCCTAATTGGGTGGCGATGGTTTTACCAAAGCTGACGCCTAAGCGGTCAATTAACTGCTCCAACGGTGTGCCCTTCGGCGAGTAGTCGACCAGTTTTTCAGTGCCGACAATATCCCGCGCAACGGAACTACTGCTACCTAGGCCGTCAATCAAGCCAAGTTCTAAGGCCTGCTCACCGGTCCATACTAAGCCGCTGAATAACTGATCGTTTTCTTTCAAACGATCACCCCGCCCTTTACGCACTTGATCGATAAACTGTGCGTGGGTGGTATTCAGCACGGTCTGCCAGAACGCACGGTCTTTGTCTTCCAGCGGCGAAAACGGATCAAGGAAGGTTTTATTCTCACCGGCAATCAGGTTGCGTCGTTCAACACCCACTTTTTCCATCAGATCAACAAAACCAAATCCAGATGACACCACCCCAATAGAACCCACAAGACTGGCTTTATCGGCATAGATCTCATCGGCGGCGGCGGCAATATAATAGGCCCCGGAAGCACCGATATCGAGAATGACGGCATAGACTTTTTTCTCGGGATGCAAGGCGCGTAAACGCTTCACTTCGTCATACACATAACCGGATTGCACCGGGCTACCGCCGGGGCTGTTGATTCGCAGAATAACCGCTTTGGCACTGTCTTCAGCGAATGCCTTCCTCAGTGAGTAGATGATTTTATCAGCGCTGGCATCTTCACCATCGGCAATCACCCCTTTCACCTGAACCACGGCGGTATGCGTCTCGCTTTCATCCATCTCCGGCGTGAAGACATCAGCAAACAGATAGATTCCGAGAATGACAAACAGATAACCAAAGGTGAGTAGTTTAAAAAAGATCCCCCAGCGACGGGCGCTGCGTTGCTCTTTTTGCAGCCCCATCATGGTGCGTTCGATTAACCGCCACTCTTTGGTTTTATGCTCCTGCGGTTTGGCTTTTTGCGCCGATGATTGTGTGTCATGTTCCGACGAGTTGACGCTATCAGTATCCTTGCTGTCTTCTGCTTCCCAGGGATTTGAGCCCACTTGGTTCTCCTTACATTATCTGGCTTAAATTATGTCACTATTACGCTTGCGTTGATGAGGCCTGAGTCAACCAGCTTTCTAGCTCAGTAAATTGATGCATCAACAATACCGGCTTATAGGGGGTCAACCGATCGACATGATGGGCGCCATAGCTCACCGCAATCGTATCCATCCCTGCTCTGACACCCATTTCCAGATCAAATTCCGTATCACCGATCATAACGGCATCGGCAGGACTCAAGCCAGTTTCAGCAAGAATCTCTTCGAGCATATGCGGATGGGGTTTCGAGGTGGTTTCATCGGCGCAGCGGGAGCTTTCAAATAGATATTCAAGACCGGTTTGTTCGAACACCCGCGCCAACCCACGCCGACTCTTCCCGGTAGCCACCGCCAAGCGATAACCCTTCTCTTTTAAGTTGATCAGGGTTTGTTCCACCCCGTCAAACAGCTCGGTCGGGGTATCATCGGCGTTGAGGTAATAATGACCGTAACGATCGCGCAACGGTGCAATCAGGCTATCGTCAACACCGGGGATCAGCACTCGAATCGCTTCGGGCAGCCCTAGTCCGATAATATTACGTACCGCTTCATCAGATAGTTCCGGCTGATCTAGATCTCGGGCCGCCTTTTGCATACTGGAAATGATCCGCGCAGCAGAATCGATAATGGTGCCATCCCAGTCAAAAATAAGTAGCTTATACACAATATTTACCCAGCGCAGTTAATCGTAAAATTCAAAGGCCGATCTTACGTTAACCGCGCAGTAATGATAACCACGGATTTAAAATGGTTTTATATGACTATTTAACGTTCAACTGCATTGCACACAACATCGGTGCGGCAATTACTCCTGCATCATCGGCCGGATCAGCAGTTCACTCACATCAACATGGGCCGGTTGGGTTACCGCATACAGTATCCCATTGGCAATATCTTCGGCTTGCAGGTTAGGCATCTCGGCCGCATACATATTCTCTTTCACCGCCGCCCGTATCTTGTCATGCACGATACTATCGGGCAGTTCAGTCGCCACCGCACCAGGTTGTACATCTGTTACCCGCACCCCATAGCGGATCGCCTCTTTGCGCAAGGTTTCAGAGATCGCTCGAACCGCATGCTTAGTGCCCGCATACACTCCGGCGCTAGGATAGGTCTGGCGTGCCGCGATCGAACTAATATTGACGATATGGCCCTGTTTACGCTCGGCCATACCGGGATAAACGGCGTTGATCGCATACAATACACCCTTAATATTGGTATCGATCATCTGCTCCCACTCATCGACCCGGCCATTGATAATCGGGCTGATGGGCATGGTGCCCGCATTGTTGATCAAGATATCAACTCCGCCTTGCGCCGCGATCAATTCACCCACCTGTTGCATCGCCTGACGGTTGGCCACATCCGCCGGTGCAATACAGACTTGACGCCCCAACGCCCGAAGCTCCTGCGCTAATTGTTGCAGACGCTCTTCCCGTCGGGCACTAATCACTAAGTCAGCGCCTTCAGCGGCTAACAGCCGAGCTGTTGCCTGACCAATACCCGAACTTGCACCGGTAATCCAAGCCGTTTTTCCAATTAATTTCATAATATTAGCTCTAGCTACTTATCATTTACTTTATTTAATTCGAGGATCGATAAAAACACAAAAGCCGCCATGATTGAAGCTGGCGGCTTTATTCAAACAGTGTGACAGACTAGCAAAACTTAGCGGTTTTTAAACACCGGTTTACGTTTTTCGGCAAAGGCGTTCATGCCTTCAGAACAATCGTCAAAGGCAAAGGTCGCTTCGAATGCTCGACGTTCAAACCGCATGCCATCGTCGATGGATGCACTGACGCCCATATTCACGCTTTCTTTAATCAGCATCACCGCAGGTCGTGACATAGCGGCAATCTTGGTCGCAGTTTTCAAGGCTTGTTCAGCCAATTCATCCGCAGCAACAATCCGTGCCACTAGTCCAGCACGTTCCGCCTCTTCGGCGCCCATCATACGACCGGTCAGGCACATCTCCATCGCCTTAGCCTTACCCACCGACTTCGTCAGACGCTGAGTCCCCCCGGCGCCCGGCATCGTGCCGATACTCACTTCCGGTTGGCCAAACTTGGCACTGTCAGCCGCAATAATAAAATCACAGGCCATCACCATCTCACATCCACCGCCGAGGGCAAACCCAGCGACCGCAGCGATCACAGGCTTACGCGCATCATCAATGGCTCGCCAGCAGTCCCGTTGGATGAACGGAAAATTTCGATTATGCAGATCAGCAAAAGATTGATCTTTCATCTCTTTAATATCGGCACCAGCAGCGAACACCTGCTCACCACCGGTAATGATGGTACAACCGATAGCATCATCGGCTTCGAAGCGGTCGACCGCCTCACCCACTTCACGACATAAAGTCGCATTGAGGGCATTCATCGCTTCAGGGCGGTTAAGGGTAATAATACCAACCCCCTGTTTTACCTCTGTCAGAATACATTGGTAGCTCATAAGGCACTCTTGTCAGTCGTCAGTTAATCAGATTCTGTCTCAAGCGATACGCGACCAATCGGCCTGCGTATCACTCTCAGCAAACCGGCCTGTGATCAGGCCGGAGCGCATCAAGCATCAGGCGTGTTTACGGCTCTGAATCATACGGAAGCGGTTGGCCACATAGGCAAGATCCGACAGGGTCGCATTAGCCGCAGGGTTGCTACCGGTGGCATGGAAGTCACTGAAGGCTGCACTCTGGTTAACATAGACACCGCCAGTCAGGTTGATAGACAGCGCCACCCCGGCATCCAGCGCGGCTTCTTCAATTTGATCCAGCACCGCTTCGCTAGTTGAGTAACAGCCCATGGTAATTGCACCATGATTTTTTACCGCTTTATGTGCTAACTCAATCGAATGGTCGTTGCTGTTGGTCCGCACGAGGAAGCTAATCGGGCCAAACAACTCTTCCATATACGCGTCTTCCTGATCCGCATCCACGGCAATCAGCAGCGGGCTACGCATCCGCCCCTCTTTAAACCAAGGGTTTTCAGGACGATCAGATTCACGTACGACGGTACCAATCTTTTCACCCAGTTCTCGGGCGCTATCGATACGCTTGTCGGTCACTTCAGCTTGAATACAACCCAAGACCATCGCCGCACGTTCAGGATCAGAAAGGAAACGGGTAATACCGGTACTCAGTGCTTCAGCCACCTCATCAAAACTTTTATGGCCCTGATCAGTCTCAATACCATCGGCAGGGATGAAGATATCCTGCGGCGTGGTGCACATCTGTCCAGAATACAGGCTCAGGGTAAATGACAGGTTCTGAATCATGCCTTTAAAGTTATCGGTTGAATCGATAATGATGGTATTCACACCGGCTTTTTCGGTATATACCTCGGCTTGATGACAGTTTTGTTCCAGCCAATCACCAAACGGCGTATTACCAGTGAAGTCGATAACGCGAATCTCTTCGCGCAGGGCCAGCGCTTTGGTGCAGGGCTGTGCGGGATCAGCATCAATCACCATCGACGCAATATACGGAGGTAAGCCCTGCTCACTCAACACTTCCTGAGCAATTTTAATGGTCAATGCGGCAGGTAAAATACCAGCGGGATGAGGCTTAACAATAACCGGATTACCCGTTACTAATGAAGCGAACAGGCCCGGATAGGTATTCCACGTAGGGAAAGTCGAACAACCGATAACCAGCGCCACGCCACGTCCGGCAACGGTAAAGGTCTTATCCATCACCAGTGGGTCATGTTTACCCTGTGGCTTAGTCCAAGTAGCCGCACCCGGCGTATGGGTCATCGCATCATAACCATAGGCAATCGCTTCCAAACCCCGGTCTTGAGCATGAGGGCCGCCGGCCTGAAAGGCCATCATGAAGCCCTGCCCCGAGGTATGCATCACTGAATAACCGATCTCAAAGCTACGCTGATTGATGCGTTTAAGAATCTCTAGACAGATGCCGGTGCGCGCATCAACGCCAATATCACGCCATGCTTTACGCGCGGCATTCATGGCCGGCAGTAATACATCGATATCAACGGTCGGATATTTAATACCGAGATCAAAACCATAGGGTGACACTTCATTTCCGGCTTCACCGGTAATACCCGGCATATCCAGTGTAAATGAGCTATTCAGGTGCGCTTTAAAGGCACTCTGACCATCTTTATCGGCGGTTTCACCATACTTACGCGGGCTTGGGCTTTCCGGGTATGCACTATAGTAATCACGGGTACGGATAGCGTTCAGCGCGGCATCAAGTTTCGCTTTGTGCAATTCAAACAGGGATTGGCTCATACAAGGTCTCTTTATTTTATTCAGCCCGCAGGCTCTATATCTTTGCAGCACGACATCTTTAAGCGTTCGCTTAAATCAGCGCCATACTGCCTGCATACTGTTTATCAAACAGTTTAGAAGAGAGTCTTTATTTAAGCATTGTTTGCTCAGGCTAATCTAAACTGTCGGATGAAAATCGAAGTAAGTTAAAAGATACACTAAAGAAAGTGATACGAAAAGATAATTTATTGATAATATATTTGTATCCCTTTGCCGTTTTACGGTAACCTTTGGCAAGGCTGATTTGGCGCAGTGGCGCCGTCATCAACGGTGTACCCTCACCTAAGATGGATAAATCGCCCGTGACGAACAGAGTAAACGATGCCTATATCGACAGCTGTACGCGTGAATACCGAACGCTTCTGTCACAACTTAATGCTGTTATTGACTAGACGTACTGCCAAAGCACGCTAAGGTAAGCACAGCGATACGTACGATGATAAGGCTAACAAAGCCCGAATAATAATAAACGGTCGCGAGCCCTAAGGCTCTGCTACCCAATTTCGATACCCTTATGCTGAGATCAACCATGTCCGATTATCAAGATATTCTGGTCAGCGAACCGGAAGCCGGTGTCATCACCATCACCCTCAACCGGCCCGCCGCCCGTAATGCGCTGTGTAACAACCTGTTAAGAGAACTTGCCGATACCCTAGATGCCTCGATCACCGATGAGCGCATTAAAGCCGTGGTTATTACCGGTGGAGAGAAAGTCTTCGCCGCCGGCGCCGATATTAAAGAGATGGCCGAGCTAGATGCCGTTGGCGTGATGAATGATATTCGCCCGACCTACTGGCGCCGTATCGCCCAGTATCCTAAACCCATTATTGGCGCGGTTAACGGCTTCGCCCTCGGCGGTGGCTGCGAACTGATGATGCACTGCGATATCGTGATTGCCGGCGACAATGCCCAATTTGGCCAGCCCGAAATTAATCTCGGCATTATTCCCGGCGCCGGTGGCACCCAGCGACTGCTGCGCACCGTCGGTAAATCGATGGCTATGCAACTGGTGCTGTCCGGTGAGTTTATCTCGGCGGCACAAGCCCGTGACTTTGGCTTAGTCAGCGAAGTGACCATTCCTGAAATGAGTTACAAACGCGCCTTAACCTTAGCGAAAAGCATTGCCCGCAAACCGCCATTAGCGGTCCGTTTAGCCAAAGAATCGCTACTCAAAGCCTACGAAACCACACTCGAAACCGGCCTTAATCTTGAGCGAAAAGCATTCACCCTGCTTGCCGCTACCGAAGACCGTAATGAAGGCATCGCTGCTTTCATGGAAAAACGCCGACCAGAATTTAAGGGGAAATAATCCAATGACTTACCAACATATCGAATTTGAAATTACCGACGGCGTTGCCGTGCTAACACTTAACCGTCCGGACAGCCTCAACAGCTTCAACGGCCAGATGCACACGGAAGTCCGTGATGCCTTGAAACAAACCAAAACCAATGCCGCTGTCCGCTGCCTGCTGATTACCGGTAACGGTCGTGGCTTTTGTGCAGGACAAGACCTCAGCGACCGGGCGGTCGATCCCGATGCGGCGGTGCCAAATCTGGGTGAATCCATCGAAAAGAACTACAATCCAATGATCCGCACCTTGACCTCATTGGAAATGCCTGTCATCTGTGCCGTCAACGGTGTCGCCGCCGGTGCCGGTGCGAATATTGCGCTGGCCTGCGACATTGTATTGGCCGCCAAGAGCGCCAGCTTTATTCAGGCGTTCTGCAAAATTGGTCTGATTCCTGATTCCGGTGGCACTTGGACACTCCCTCGTGCAGTCGGCTTACCCCGCGCGATGGCATTGTCATTATTAGGCGATAAAATCTCCGCCGAGCAAGCCGAGCAATGGGGCATGATCTGGAAAACCTATGAAGCGGATGAATTAAAAGACGCTGCACTGGCCATGGCCAAACAACTGGCCACCCAGCCAACCAAAGGCTTAGCATTGATCAAACGCTCGCTGCACGCCTCAGCTAACAACAGCTTTGATGAGCAGTTGGATCTTGAACGCGATCTGCAAACATTGGCCGGACAGACTGAAGACTACCGCGAAGGCGTGAGCGCCTTTATGGCCAAACGGGCACCAACGTTTAAAGGCAAATAAGCACAGCAATCCCGTGAGATCGACGAACTCTACGCCCTGCGCGAGGTTCGTTTGACGCCGACTAAAACAAGACATACAAAACGAATTTTGGAGATGTTCAAATGAGTCGTTTTAATACTGATTCAATAATCGCCGTTATCGGTGCCGGTACTATGGGCGCAGGTATCGCCCAAGTTGCCGCCAGCGCTGGTCATACGGTGCTGCTGTTCGATAGCGCCGCCGGCGCGTCACAGCGCGGTATCGATAATACCGCCAAGGGACTCTCACGACAGGTAAGCCGTGGCAAGATGGCTCAGGCAGATGCTGATGCACTGATTGCCCGTATTACACCAGTCAGCCAACTCACAGAACTGGCGCCAGCGGCGCTGATCATCGAAGCCATCGTTGAGCGATTGGATGTTAAACAGCAGGTCTTTGGCCAGCTCGAAGATATCTGTGCCGATGATGCGGTTATCGCCACCAACACATCATCTATCTCGGTGACCGCTATCGGTGCGAGCCTCAAACGACCGCAGAATCTGGTCGGTATGCACTTTTTCAATCCAGCGCCTGTCATGAAGCTGGTTGAAGTCATCAATGGACTGGATACTGACCCGCAGATCGCCAAAGATATCTATGCGCTGTCAGCGAGTTGGGGCAAACAGCCGGTGCTGGCTAAATCAACACCGGGCTTTATTGTTAACCGTGTTGCCCGCCCACTTTATGCTGAAGGCCTGCGCATTACCCAAGAAGGCGGAGCCGATATTGCTACCATCGATGCACTGATGCGTGAATGTGGTGGCTTCCGCATGGGACCTTTCGAGCTGATGGACCTTATTGGCCATGATGTTAACTATGCCGTTACCTGCTCGGTCTTTGATGCATTTTATAATGACCCACGTTTTACCCCGTCCCTGATTCAAAAAGAATTGGTTGATGCGGGACACCTTGGCCGTAAAACCGGTCGAGGCTTCTATGATTACAGTGAAGGCGCAGTCAAACCTGAAGCACAAACAGCGCCTGCCTACCCGGCTCCTAAGTCGATCATGGTGGAAGGTGAGCTTGGCGTGGCTGAACCGTTGCTGGATCTATTTGAACAAGCGGGCATTCATGTTGAGCGCACCGACAATGATGAAGTTGAAGGGATGATCACCATCGGTGATGCCACCCTGATGCTATCTAATGGCCAGTTCACCACCATGCGAGCCGGTGAAACCATGCGTCCGAATCTGATTAATTTCGATCTTGCGCTGGATTACACTCGCGCTACACGGATCGCTCTTGCCCCCGCCGATCAAGCCTCCGATGAAGCCCTGCAGGCGGCCATTGGGTTGTTCCAAGCGATTGGCAAGTCCGTCAGTGTGATCGATGATATTCCCGGCATGGTCGTCATGCGTACCGTATGTATGTTGGCAAACGAAGGCTTTGATGCGGTCAACCAGCAGGTTTGTGATGAAGCGGCTGTTGATATCGCCATGAAAGGTGGCGTGAACTACCCCTGCGGCCCAATCGAATGGGTTAACAACTTAGAGCTCAGCTATGCGCTGGATGTACTCGATAATCTGATGGATGCCTATGGCGAAGACCGCTATCGTGCATCACCGCTGTTATTACGCAAAGTCGCTGGAGGTGCCTAATGAGCCCGAATGACATGACCCCACAACAACTGGCTGAAGCCGCCAGTGCTGCGCTACACCTGAATGATCATGCGGCTCAAGGGATGGGCATCAGCATTGATGAGATCGCTCCCGGCTATGCCAAACTCTCCATGGTGGTGCGCAAAGACATGCTCAATGGGCACTCAACCTGCCATGGCGGCATGATGTTCGCGCTCTGTGATACCGCCTTTGCTCATTCGTGCAACTCCTACAACCGCTCAACGGTTGCCAGTGGCTGCAATATCGATTTCATCGCTCCTGGCTTTGAAGGTGATGTGCTGACCGCTATCGCCCAAGAACGCTCTCGCAGCGGCCGTACCGGTGTCTACGATATTACCCTGTGCAATCAAAAAGGCGTTGAACTGGCCTTCTTCCGCGGTAAAGCCTATCAAATCAGAGGCACACTCGTACCTGAAGAGTAAGCCTTTAGCTAAGGCCGCTTCGGCGGCCTTTTTTACTGCTCGACGTTATTATTCCAACTCTCCACATTACCCAGCCAATCGGTAAAACCTGCGTGATTCAAAGGCGGCGAGAAAAAGTAGCCTTGCGCAATATCACAGCGCTGCAGCATAAGAAAATCAAGCTGTTCCTGATTCTCAACACCCTCAGCCACCACGGCTAAATTGAGCGCTTTCGCCATCGAGAAAATTGCCGTCACTATAGCGACATCATCAAGATCTCCGGGCAATTTTTGAATAAACGAGCGATCAATTTTTAACACATCGATAGGCAGCTGCTTAAGATAACTGAGGGATGAATAACCGGTACCGAAATCATCCATCGCAATTGAAACCCCTAAGGTTTTAAGCTTATCGAGGGTGCGAATCGATTGTTCAATATTTTCAATAACCGCATATTCGGTAATCTCAAGCTCTAACATCTGTGGGTCGATATTGAACAAAGTTATTTTCGCCAACAGAAAATCATAAAGCTTTTCATCCCGTAACTGCCGAGGCGACAGATTGATCGCAACCTTTAGGTGACCCCGCCCCGCTTTCGCCCAAAAAGCCATCTGCTCACAGGCGGTATTAATGACCCAATAACCTAAATCACAGATCAAATCTGTCTGCTCGGCAATGGGGATAAATTGATCCGGCATAAAGACGACGCGATCATTCTCGATCCATCGCATCAACGCTTCGGCACTGTTACAACTCATCTGGCCGTTGCTAAAAGTGACCTTGGGTTGGTAATACAGCTGTAAGCTATTTTGACCAATGGCATCCCGCAGCCTAGCTTCGATACGTTGATGTTCCTGGCGTTGCATATCCAACTCTGACGAAAAGAAGTGCACCTGCCCCCGGCCGGCTTCTTTGGCCTGATACATGGCGGTATCCGCTTGGATGATTAGGTCTTTCGAGTTATCAGAATCTTTCGGATAGGTAGAGATACCGACACTGGCGCCTAAGTTAATCGACTTACCTTCAATGACATACTCGTTGCTGGCTTGTTCAATCAACGCCGTTGCCAGCCGTACCAAATTACTCTCTTTGTGATAATTCGGAATAATCACGGTAAATTCATCACCACCTATACGGTACAGCACATCGGACTCTCGCAGCCTCTGCTTCAACTGCTCGGCCACGCTAATCAGGAGTTGATCCCCTAACTCATGTCCGTATTGGTCGTTCGCCCACTTGAAATTATCCAGATCGAGATAGAGCAAACCCAGTTTATATTGCTCACGTTTCGCTAATTCAAGCTGCTCATCAATACGGGCCAGAAAGTAGTGGCGATTCGGGATATTGGTCAGCGCATCAAAATAGGCCAGTTTATGTAGCTTATCTTGCGCCTCTTTTTTCTCAGTAATATCGGTAAGCACTCCGACATAGGTAACGACACTATCCTTACGTTTAACGCGATTAAGACCGAGCCAACCAGGAAACGTTGTACCCTCTTTTTTCTGCCCAACCACCTCACCCGACCAGTGCCCATCGGTCATATACTCATCGGAGATAAGCGTCTTGAAATCAATCGTAGGATCATCACAGGCGTGAATGATGGGCACAAAACCGCACAGTTCGCTCTTAGAGTATTGCGTAATTTTACTGTACGCCGGATTGGTATCGGTAATACGGCCTGCGATATCAATAATAAACACAGCCTCATTAATGGCACCCAAGGCTTGCTCGGCGACCTCCAAGGATTGCACCGGGGCAACCAACGAGAAGCGTAACAAAAGATAGAGGGAGCCTACGAACATCAGACTGACAATCGCCACCTGGGTAATTTCAACGATCAGGTTTTGATATAAGTTTTCCGCAAAATCCTTATCACTATAAATAATCTCAACATTACCGATGGTCACTTCGCCAGCTTTAATGGGTAACCTAAGTCGATTGTGCCCGCCTAACCAGAGTTGGGAATGTAGGGATCGGTCATAATTGACGATTTGACCATCGATTTTAATTCGCCCCATATAGAGGTGACCAAAATTACCAAAGACTTTGATCCCTTGGACAAATGAAGACTTCATTTCGGAATCTAAAATGGCTGACGCCAACTCAACCGTATAAGAACGCTCATAGGCTTTCTTATAAACATTCCAAATGGTCGGTCGTACTGAGTTCGCCACACGTTCTGCAACCGCATGACTGCGCTCATCTAAAGAGCGCTGCATTAAGCTGGCTGCCGCATCGAAGCGAATTACCACAAAGGCGGTCATCACCAAAATAGTAATAAGACTGAGGATCAGAAGCAGTCGGGCCGTCAATCGACTAATCATTAATAACCGCCTGCACTCCTCTATTGATTGATAATAGCTTAATGATCATAAGGCCCAAACCACTGGTAGTATTCCGTATAGACCTTTTTAAAAGCCCTTTTTTTGTCGATAATATGTTTACTGATAGGATCCCGTGCGCCATATTCTGCCAGCACTCGATCTGACACAACCTCCCAACGCTGTAGATCTGCCGGGCTCCATTTATTGATTTTTACACCATTTTCAATAAACAAACGAAAAGCTTCAAAATCAGCCACTTTAGCCTTCATGGTGGTCGATAAGGTGTACGCTTTAATCGAGGTTTCAAGCATCATTTGAAGATCGGGCGGCAGTTCATCGTAGGCTTGCTGATTGATCAAAAAATCCGCCAACACCGATGGCTGCCATACCGCAGGCACGATGGCATAACGGCTAATATCACTTAGGCCTAAGTTCCAAGCACCGCCCGCCGTGGTCCATTCCACCGCATCAATATCCCCTTTTTCAAGCGCCGGCCGGATCTCTTCTGGCACCGTCGGTAAGGTATACGCACCAGCCGCTGCCGCTAACACTTCACTCGGCAATCCGGGACCAATACGTACTTTCTTCGAGTCAAGATCGTCCAGCCCTTTAATCTCGGTTTTAGACAACAGGCCGAACTCCATACCCGGCCACCACGCGGGTCGCCACAGAATACCATCCGGCTGCGATAGTTCATTAGCCAGTGTGCTACCCTCACCCGCGAGGAAAAACATCATCGAGCTATCTAAATTCATAAAATCAAAGGGCCCGGCATTCATCAACGCCCACGCCGGATTAATCGCAGACCACCAGTTAGGCCAGCCGCTGCCCATATCGATCCGGCGTTCTTTAACAGCATTATAAATATCGGGGCCACTCGCCAACGCGCCAGCAGAGTGCGGCGTAATGATCAAGCGACCACCACTCATCAAGGCAAGATTGTCGGTAAAGATTTTCAATTCAGCGTAGTCGATGCTGTCTTCAGTGGCTTGAGATTGAAGCTGCCAGTGAAAATGCTGCGCTTTTTGTTCTTCAGCGCAGCCACTCAGGTTCAGCAGCACCAACGAGGTGAAAAAACAGGTCAATAATAAGGATGGTTTTACCACCATGAAGTACTCCGCCTTGGCATTATTTTAAGAACTTTAGCCTAGCTATTCCGATTTTACCGCCGCAAGACGGGATATCAAAAACAGTTGATACCGTTCAGCTTGTTCATATAAACAGATGCCTATAGGCCTTGCAATCAGTCAGTAGGCTAATAAGCTTTCGATATTCATAAGCCTTTACAGAATAGACCACCAGAGAAAAATAAGAGCATGTAATACGCTATATAATTGTCGCTTTATATAAGTCAGTGAAATAAAAAAAGCCGCTGCAGAGATCATCTGCAGCGGCTTTTCATCATGACAACCGATGTCAAACGTGGCTTAGCTGTCCGCATTCGCCAATTCGAGTTTCTCGGGCGACACCAACACACCATTATTGTCCGCATAGACATAGTGGCCGGGTTTAAAGGTCACGCCGCCAAAGGTCAGCTCGACATTCAAGTCACCTAGGCCGTTTTTGTCCGTTTTCATCGGATGCGTACCCAAGGCCTGTACCCCGAGATCGAGATCACCGATAGCATTCACATCACGGATACAGCCGTAGATGATAATCCCCGCCCAACCATTAAGGGAGGCTTTTTCTGCCAACATATCACCCAGCATCGCCCGGCGCATAGAGCCACCACTATCGACGACCAATACCCGCCCTTCACCGGGCAAGGCAACCTGCTCTCGCACCAGCGAATTATCTTCAAACGCTTTGAGTGTAACTATCTGGCCACCAAAACGCTCACGGCCACCAAAATTGCCGAACATCGGTTCTACAACCTGCACCAGTTCCGGGAACTGATCACAGAGTTCGGGTAATAAATCATCCACGGACATGCTCCTTAAATTAAACCGTTAACCGGTTTGTATGATCGCTTATCTGATATTATTTTGCACTTGCACTATAGGCGGAAAAAAGATCATGGCGCGCCAAACAGATAGCGGTCGAAACAAGCCCCTTTTAACCGGCCATCGTCATAATCCAACAGTGTCAATGCGGGTAGTTTATCAACCAACGCCGCCGATGATAAACAAAACCGTTCAGGAAAACCGTTTTGCCGATGATGTTCAAGATTAAAGGTCTGAATCAATAATCGCCCGGCAGGTGCCATCTGTAAGGGTAATTGCTGCAACAGCGAAACCTCTGGTAAGTAGCGTAGTATCACCACATTATCAAAGCGCGCATCATGGCCCGGTTCTATAGCTAACTGATCCAATGCGCCGGGGACGCTCAAATCTAGCGCCTGAGTCGCTATCGAAAACTGTTGTTGCGCGGCAAACCGTTGTAATCGTTGTAAGCCGTTGACGGCAAAATCAACCGCCAAAATCCGATGCCCCTTCGCAGCTAAATACAAGCTAGCCGCACCATCGCCACAAGCTAGGTCAAGGGTGCGCCCCGGTGGTAACTGATCCAAAGAAGCTTGCAGCTCGGCAGGCAGGGCTGGCAGACTGATATCTTTACTGAGATAACGATGGTTCCAGAGATCGGCTCTGCTCATTGGTGTACAATCCTCAAACTAATACGCGAGTGATTCATCAACAGGTCGAATCGCTATCACGCTCGCCTTTCAGGGTTAATAACATCAGCATGCTCGATCAAGGGCTGCCATCAAACAGTGGATCTAAACATAATGGAACATTACCAATACATCATTGTACTGCTGTTTGTTGCACTGGTATTTACACCGGTCACTTGGCAAGCGATTCAACGGCGTAAACTCAACCCGCCACCAATGGCCAGTCATGACCGTAAGCTCTATCGCCTATGGCGCTCAGACCCACAAGCCTATGAACGCCAATATGGCGAGATGGACCGACACTATCACCAAGCCCAAGCAGAAAAAAGCCAGACGACTGAAAAGTGATCTGGCTTTATATTCAGCGTACCGCAGAGCCACTTCGCTTTTTTAGCCCTGCTTAACCAATGCCAACAACACTTGGGCTGGGTGACGCAGTTGCTGATTATCCAAGCGTTTCACCTGACTACGGCAGGAATAACCGGTGGCTACCAACTTGCCCGCATTGGCGGGGTCGTTAACCACCTCACTCCAGCTCAGCTCGTAAATTTTACGCGATGTATCATAGTGTTCACTCTCATGGCCGTAAGTACCCGCCATACCGCAACAACCGGTCGCCTGCAGTTCCAGTGATTGCCCCAATGCCTGAAAGATCTGTTTCCAATCCGCCATCGAGGCCGCCGCAGAGGTTTTCTCAGAACAGTGCGCTAGCAGTTTAAACTCATGTGGGGATAAGCGAGCCCCCGTTTCTGCCAGCAGATCACGATGCTTAACCAGCCACTCCTGAATCAACTCAACCTTAACTTGCTGGCGCGTACCATCATCGACGTATTCTTGGCGATAGGTCAGTGTCATCGAAGGATCGACCCCCACCATCGGAATGCCACTGGTGGCCAGCGTCTGCAACATATGGGTATTCGCATCGGCGGCTTTATTAAACGCCGCTTTAAAACCATGCACATGCAAAGGCTTACCATTCGGTTTAAAGGGCGCCACCAGTACATTGAAGCCGGTACGGTTAAGCAGGTCGATCACATCCAGCACGAGCTGGGTTTCAAAATAGCTCGTAAAGGCATCCTGAACAATAATCACCGACCGTTCACGCAGATCCGGCGTAATCGCAGATAGATTATCCGGTGTTGCAAATAACACGCCCCGCTTATCCATGCCCTGCTTGAGACTATTAGTGCAGATTGGTGGGCTATCCATCATGCCGACCCAGCGACGAAAGACCGCTTTCATCAGCGTGTTATTCATCATCCAGTTATATGGCGCGGGAAAACGGGCCAAATAAGGGATCATAAACTCCAGCCCACCGACCATATAATCCTTCATCGGCCGGAGATAACGACTGTAATAAGCCTCGAGAAAACGGGAACGGAAATCCGGCACATTCACTTTGATCGGGCACTGGGCAACACAGGATTTACAGGCCAGACAACCCATCATCGCTTCATGGACTTCATTGTTGAAGTCGTATTCTCCCTGTTTCTTTTTCCAGCTATTCTTGATCCGCCCCGGCAAACTGCTCATAAAGGAGCCATAACGCGCTTTACGCCCTTCCGCTACAATATCGACGCCCTGCAGGGACATCAGCCGTAACCATTCACGAATCAGAGATGAGCGGCCTTTAGGGGAATGTTTACGTTCCCGAGTGGCTTTCCAGGAAGGACACATCGCATCCTTGGGGTCGTAGTTATAACAAGCGCCGTTACCGTTACAGAACATCGCCTGCTTATACTCTTCACGGGCTACCGCCGGGATCTGCCGATCATGCTGGCCGCGAGTCGGCACCGCATCGATTTTCAACAGCTCAGCGCCATCAATCAATGGTGTACAGATCTTACCAGGGTTTAACTGGTTCGCCGGGTCAAAGGCACCTTTAATCACCTGTAACTGAGGGTAGAGTTCACCGAAGAAGGCTGGCGCATACTCAGAACGTACCCCTTTGCCGTGTTCGCCCCAGATCAAACCATGATATTTCTGCGTCAGGGCAACCACGCCATCGGAGATCACCCGAATCAGTTTTTCTTCCACCTCATCTTTCATATCGATCGCCGGGCGTACATGCAACACCCCAGCATCCACATGACCAAACATACCATAGGCCAAATTGTGGCTATCCAACAGTTCGCGAAACTCTTTGATATAAGCCGCTAAGTTTTCTGGCGGCACGGCGGTATCTTCAACAAACGGAATCGGCCGTTGTTCGCCTTTACCATTACCCAGCAGGCCAACGGACTTCTTCCGCATACCCCAGATTTTGTTGACTTCAGCGGCGCCCATCACCACGGAATAACCGAACGATTGACCAGGCTCGCCTGAAACACTGTCCAGATAGCTGGTCAGCTTGGCGATCTTCTGCTGCAGTTCATCCTCATCATCACCGGTATACTCGACAAGGTTGATCCCCTGAATCGTCGGCTCGCCTTCCGCTTGGGGGAAATACGCTTTCACGCTATCCCAAACGATATCGTTCATCGCCAGATTGAGTACCTTAGAGTCAACAGTCTCAATAGAGGTGGGTCCCCAAGCCATTAGTTTGGCGGCGTCTTCGAGAGAGTCCTGAAAACCGGCATATTTGAGATTTACCAAAGCCGAATATTTAGGAATGGGTAAGACATTGAGCTTCGCTTCCGCGATAAAGGCCAATGAGCCTTCGGCACCACAAAGCACCGAATTCAAATTAAAACGCCCTTGTTCATCACGAATATGCGCCAGATCATAGCCGGTCAGACAGCGGTTTAGTTTCGGAAACTTAGCATCGATCAGCTCACGATGTTCCGTGAAAACCTGATCAACCACCCGATGTACCTCACCGACGCGATCATCACGCTGCTTAATCTGTTCAAGGGTTACGTCATCCAACGGCGCCGAATGCCACAGAGTACCATCGAGAAACACCGAACTGAGTTCCAGCACATGATCTCGGGTTTTACCGTACATACAGGAACCCTGACCACTGGCATCGGTATTAATCATGCCGCCAATGGTTGCCCGGTTACTGGTGGACAGTTCCGGCGCGAAGAACAATCCATAAGGTTTGAGTGCCGCGTTCAGCTGGTCTTTTACCACGCCCCCTTGCACTCTCACCCAACGCTCTTCGGCGTTGATTTCAAGAATCTGATTCATATGCCGTGAGATATCGACAATCAGGCCATCGGTTAACGATTGACCGTTAGTACCCGTACCGCCGCCGCGAGCACTCAAGACAACTTCTTTGAACCTTGGCGTCTCGGCGAGACGGGCCAACACCACTAAATCATCGACGGTGCGCGGAAAAACAACGCCCTGCGGTAACACCTGATAGATACTATTATCCGTCGACAGCACCACTCTACTTGCATAATCAGGATTAATTTCACCTTTAAAGCCATTGATTTTTAATACTTCTATAAAATCAAGATAGAGCTGTTCAGTAATGTGTACTTCGGCTATACGTGGAATCATCGATCAACCTGTTACGTCTGGCATATAAATAGGTGGTCATAATGCAGAAATATCATTTATCATTCAAACGATAAAATATGATTAATTAATAGTTTAAAACGATAAATGAATACAAACCTATCGATTCGACACCTACGCGCCTTCGCCGAAGTGGCTTATTGTGGCAGCTTTACCCAAGCCGCCAGCCGGCTACATCTGACCCAATCGAGCCTCACAGCCACCATTAAACAGCTGGAGCAATCGGTCGGTTTAACCCTGTTTGATCGCACCACACGCCGGGTATTGTTAACGCTGCAAGGAGAGCAGTTTCGCCCCGTAGCCGAGAAGCTGATTTCTGATTTCGATACCGCGATCGGTGACCTGCAAGCCATTGCCGGACAGCAACAAGGACAGGTGGCCATTGCCGCCTCGCCTTCGACCATTAGCCGTTTATTACCACCGGTGATCGACGATTATCGACAACAATATCCCGATATCGCGATCTCATTGCGGGATGATAGTGCCGGACAGATAGAGCAGCGCGTACTGGATAATGATGTAGATTTTGGTATTGGCGCCAATCACTCGGCCCATCCCGAACTCAACTATCAGCCGGTACTGTCAGATCGTTATGGGGTAGTTGTGCCTACCCGGCACCGATTTAGTGACCTCGCCAGTATTGATTGGCCACAGTTGATTGAAGAAGAATTGTTGTTTCTGTCTGCCGATACCGGCATTCGAGCGCAGCTCAACCAGTTTCGCGAAGCGGGCCAGTTGCAACTGTCAGATCAAAAAGCCATTTTAGAAGTGTCTAACCCCGCCGGCATCGCCGCCCTAATCCGTCAGGGCATTGGTATCTCGGTATTACCCGCACTGGCGGCCAGTACCGAATCGTTCAAAGAACTGCGCTTTATTCCGTTGATAGCACCACCAATGCGGCGAGAGGTCTGCTTAGTTAGTCGTAAAGGCCGCTCCCTCAGCCCCGCCGCCTCGACCCTGTTAAACTTCGCCCGACAACACTTCCTCAGCATGGCGCTACCGCCCTACTTAGAAAGTATCGAGTCAGTGCAGGACTAACCGTTGAATACGCCGGTAGGTGCACTCAGGGCTTATATAGACGGCAATGTTCACCATCGAGGGATTTAATTTCGGTAATCAGATCGAGATTACTACGAATCTTCTTCATTTCAGCCCGATGTTCCGATTTAAGCTGTTTACGGATCTTACCCTCGATAAAGCGTTTAATCTCTTGCTCATCTTCAAGTATTAAGCCCGGTACCGCAATGGGTGCACGGGTCTCTTCATCCATCGCCACCATCGTAAAGTAAGAGGTATTGGTATGCTTGACGATGCCTAAGCGAAAGTCTTCTGAAATCACTTTAATACCGATTTCGAGGGATGAATTACCGACATAATTCACCGACGCCGATAGCGTTAACAGTTCACCCACTTCCACCGGGTTAAGAAAGTTAACCGAATCTACTGACGCCGTGACGCAATAGCCCTTCACATGGGATGCGGCGCAGGTATAAGCGATCTTATCCATCAGCGAAAGAATCACACCACCATGCACTTTGCCGCCAAAATTGGCATATGAAGGCACCATCAACTCTTTCAACACCGTTTGCGATGCTTTTACCGTTCGATACTCACGATCACTCATTATGGTTTAACCTATCATATTGTTATGTTTTGCATGCTGATAATACATTTCTGAGATAAAAATGCAGCGCTAAAAGGGAAAAATCAGAGGCGTCATCAGCAATGTAATCACCATCGACATCACCTGCAGAGGCAAACCCACCCGGACAAAATCGATAAACCGATAGTTACCGGGCACCAACACCAAGGTATTCACCGGTGAGGCGATCGGCGTTGAAAAAGCGGTTGAAGCGGCTATCGCTACCGTCATCATAAACGGCTCTGGATTCATCCCTAGCCCCTGAGCAATGGCAATCGAGATAGGCGCAATTAGCACGGTCGTAGCAGTATTGGAGATAAACTGACTCAACACCGAGGTCAGCACAAATAATGCCCCACAGATCAGTATCGGAGTACTTGCCCCAAGTAGTGACAGCAATGCCGCCACAATAAACTCTAGCCCACCACTTTTTTGCATCGCCAATGCCAGTGGCAGCATCCCGGCAATCAGCACCAAGCTGCTGCCGTTTAACGATTTATAGGCTTCATTCATGGTGATACAACCACTCATGATCATTGCCATCGCTGCGAGTAAGATCGCCGCTAAGCTCGATACCACCCCGCTGATCATTAACGCCAACATCGCCAGCATAATCAGCAACGCTACCGGAGCATGGCCCCAACGGGCTGAGGTTTCGGTCATCTCGGCCGGAGTTTCCAAAACTACAAAATTATGCCGCTCTTCTAGGGCCTCGATATAGCGCCAACCGCCGGCTAACAGCAGTGTGTCGCCGAACTGCAGTGGTTCACCATTAAAACGGGTACTCAACGGTTTGCCATCCCGTAACACGCCGATAACACTAAGGTTATACTGCTCACGAAAACGGCCATCTTTAATGGTTTTGCCGATCATCGGTGAGCGATTATGCAGCATCACTTCGGCCACCCCAAACTCTTTGTCCATACGGCTGCGTTCATCATCGGGAAAGCCGAAAAACAGACAGCCGGTTTGGATACATAGGGCTTCAACCCCCTCCGCCTCGCCATAAGCTAACAAGACATCACCGCCGGCAATCACGGTTTCACTGAGAACCGGCATCAGCGAGGACACCAGCTTACCGTCTCGGCGAATAGCAAATACGGTGACCTCAAAGCGGGTTCTTAACAACATATCCGAGACCGTATTGCCAACCAGCTCAGAATCCTGCCTCACCCGTAAACGATAGAGATTATTTTCAATACCGTAACGTTCGGCAAACTCTTTTAAGTGTGGATGAGTTGCTTCCCTCACGCCCGCTTCAGGCAATAACTTAGGTGCAATAAACACTAAATAAAGCGTACCAAAAACAAGAATCACAGCCCCGATGGGGGTGAAATCGAAGAAACCAAAGGGAGCCAGCCCCGCCGTTTGTAATTGGGTGCTGGCGACCATATTGGGTGGCGTACCGATCAGCGTCATCATCCCCCCGATCAACGAAGCAAATGAGAGCGGCATTAACAGATGTGAAGGCTGTAACTTAGCCGAGCGGCAGATACTCAGAACCACGGGGATAAACAGTGCGACGGCGCCGGTTGAGCTCATCACGGCCGACATGCCGGCCACCACCGGAATCAACACCAGCAGCAAACGCTTTTCGCTCTGGCCTCCCATGCGCATAATCCAAGCACCTACGGCGGCGGCCACCCCGGTACGAAATAATCCTTCGCCAACGATAAATAAACCCGCAATCATCACCACCAGAGACTGACCAAATCCAGATACGGTTTCGGCGGGGGTGATAATACCGGACAAGGCCAAGACCACCACAACCATCATAGCCACCATATCCATACGGATACGATCCCAGATAAACAGGCCGATCGTGATCAGCAGCAGAGCAAACACAAAGATCATTTCAATATTCACGGCACATCCACACGCCTACAAACGTGTTATTCAGATTCGATTTTAACGATGACTTAACGATCTGGGTTTAGATGCCGGCAAACGGTTGATTCGCCTGACCTAATCCAACTGCCGGGTTGAGGGTTTCAACACCAGATAGACGCCAAATACTGTGACAAAGATCGCCCCTATTTGTAACCAGTTTAGCGCTTCACCGAACAGCAGCCAGGCTTCAACCGAGGTAACAGGCGGTACTAGGTAAAAATAACTAGCGACGCGGGCTGATTCGCCTTCGCGAATCATAAACATCAACAGTAAAATCGCCGAGATCGACAAGCCAAACACCAACCAGCCAAGAGACAGCATCAGCGTGAGATTCCATTCAACATGACGTTCCTCAAATACAAACGCCAGAATTCCCATCAGCAGCGCTGTCGACAGGTACTGCCAGATCGCGCCGGTTAGTAGGTCGACCTGGCCGCCAAATTTTTTCTGATACAGTGTGCCTACCGAGATCGCCACAAGGGCAACAATAACGGCCAAGGCCGCCTCGGGCCGTATCACCATCGCCTCACTCTGCTGACCACTCAACAGAATCAGTGTGACCCCCGCCAGCCCCAGAAAGAGCCCGCTCCACTGCACCACACGTAATCGCTCACCGAGCCATTGCCAGCCAATCAGGGATGTTAACAGCGGCTGTAGTCCAACGATAATGGCAGCAATACCCGCAGGCATATCCAGTTTAATCGCAGCAAATACTCCCCCCAGATAACAACCATGCACGAGCAAACCGGTCACCGCCTGATGCCCTCCCTGCTTTAGGCTCGGCCAGCGAGAGCGGTAGACAAATGCCAACGCAAGAAACACCACTAAGGTCATCAGCATACGGACAAAGAGCAGATAAAAGGGTTCGATATAGGGCAACGCATACTTCGCGCCTATAAACCCCGTACTCCAGAGTAAAACAAACAACAAAGGCACTAAGCGTGTCAGTCGGGGATAGCTCAAACAATTCACCTGTCAGTTTAACCGAAACGGTAAGAAACCCCAGACGCTACCGGCCGGTAAAACCTTACCGCATCTCGGGGTGATAATTAGGACCTAATGATCCGTTCCACTGTAGATCCACATCGGTTCAGTTTCACCGGCACGACTAAAACCCAGCGCGGCATAGAAACCGACAGCAGCACTATCGGCAACCAGCATCTGCTGATGAAAGCCCTGATAAGGCTGTTGTAACACCTGCATCATTTGTTTAGCAACCCCTTGGCGCTGATATTCCGGCATCACTAACAGGTGCGGATAATAAACCACCAAATGACCATCTGAGAGCGCATTGCCCAAACCAACCAACTGTCCATCGACTCTGGCGGTCACCAAGGTATGGGACGCGGCTAATGCAGCCATCAGTTGCACCGGCTTATCGGCGGCAGACCAACCATTAGCTCGGTACAACCGCAGCACCTCTTCTTGTTCGGGTCTATCCGTCGAGCTTATGGCTATATTCACAATGCCCCCTTAAGCGGTCTGATTAATAAAAAGATACCGGCTGATAATAATACAATTCGAATCGTTCTTGGGGATCAATAAACTGATTTCGCTGATATTCTGTAAAGGCGGGTGAGGCGCCGGTCTTGAGACCTGAACTCGCTAACCATTCATCCTGCAGACGATTGATCCAGGGTAACAGCTCGCCATATTGGCCGGTAAATTTAAACCGGGCATGTAATCCACCCGGAATCACCATGGCGTTAATCATGCCCCGTCGAGGAATCGGGCTATCAACCCCTAAACAAGCCACATAGCGACACCGGTCTAAAGGGGTCCAAGCAGGGTTCGAATGATGCAGGCCAATTTGATGAGTAAAGGGACGCTGCTCCGCCGCTGCCCACGCCTGCAACACCTGCCAAGCCGTGCGAATCGAGCGGTCATAGCCCAGATGCCGAACATAGGCGACCGGTTGATCCTCAAGCTCGATCAGATCCGGTTGCGGCAGCGGTAACAACGCCACTTTTTGTGCGCCGGCTGCGATCTCCGGGTCACTCAAGTAGGGCTCGCGGCGCAGGCGCTCTTGTTTGCGCCAGCGTCCCGGCGTCACACCAAACTGCTCACTGAACACCCGAGTAAATGAGGCTAATGAGTTATAGCCGCACTTCAACGCGATATCGCGCACCGATGTGAGTGGTTCAAACATCAATAGATTTGCCGCATGTTCAAGCCGAACGCGGCGAACATAACGATGCAGTGATTCGCCAGTAACTGCCTTAAATAAACGGTGAAAGTGCTGCTCGGAATAGGCTGCGACCTGAGCTAATCCGGCACCCGTCAACGGCGCACTCAGGTCACGATGAATTTGGTGCAACACATCATTAATACGAGCTTTCTGTTGGACACTGGGCATGGGCAATTATCTATTCAAAGGCTTAGAGTTTAAGGCTGGATACTGAGTATTGATATTAAGCATTGAGTCACGGCGTATTCAGCGACGCTGAAAACAAAATGCCCCATTGATGACAGCACGCTAGCATCAATGGGGCCGAGGATGGTTATTTAACAGGGCGATATTTAGGTTAACGGCTCGAGTATCTATGATGAGCCAACACCGCGCCGCCCTATTCTTTACCGATAGACGACTGAATCAGTATCACATTAACGCCGTTAGGTTACATCGTTCACAAAGCGATCAAGCTGCATTTTCAAACATTGATTCTCACGAAGCAAGGCATCTTTTTGCTTCAACAAATCAATCACAATAGCAATGGATACCCAATCAATATCAAGGTCATGGTACAGGCGAATCGCTTTTTTCATCCAATGCACGCTGTTTAACTCAAACATCCAGTCATTGGTGTCCTGTCCCGCCGAGGGCGCGGCAATACCATGTTCAACCACCTCGATAACCATGGTTTCAGTGATACCTTCCTGGACGCATAGTTCTTGCAATGAAACTCTTAAGACGATATCAGACATTGTTTTTCTCCCACTCGGCTCTGGGATCAAAAGCTGATAGGCCGGACAATTTTTGCCACAATGCTTTTGATTCTTCGTTGGTATGCTCAGGTATCACAATCTTGAAAATCACATAGAGATCGCCAACGCCATTTTTCATTGGCAGGCCCTTCCCTTTAATACGCATTTTTTTACCCGCTTGGCTATTCGGCGGCACCGTTAAACTGATCTTACCGGTTAGCGTGGGTAAATTGACTTTTGCACCTAACGCCGCCTCCCAAGGGGCAATCGGCACCGTGATCAATAAGTTATGTCCTTCAACATCGAAGATAGGATGAGGGACTATACGAATATGTATATAAAGATCACCGCTTGGCGCATCACCCTGTCCGGGGGCACCCTGTCCTTTTAAGCGAATCCGTGCACCATCGGCAACTCCTTTCGGGATTTTCACTTTAAGTGATTTTTTAACTTCAGTGACTCGGCCATCAACAAAGGCTGGCATGCGATATTCAATTGGCTTCTTCACATCGGCAATGATGTCTTCCAAAAATACCGGCATTTCAACTTCAACATCCTGACCCCGTGCTGCCGTTTGTTGAAAGTCACTATAACCCTGAAAACCACCGCCACGATTACCAAAGGCTGAACTGAAAAAGTCCGCAAAATCGCCTTCAAAATCACTGGATGATGGTCCCCGCTGCCCTCTTGGCGGCTCATAGCCTTGTTCCCGCTGGCCACCATAACGTCGTAATTCATCATACTCAGCTCGGCGTTCAGCATTTTTCAATACCTCATAGGCCTCGGCAACTTCTTTAAATTTATCTTCGGCTCCCGGCTCTGGGTTCACATCGGGGTGATATTGACGGGCCAACTTACGATAAGCCGTTTTAATGGTTTTCGCATCGGCATCCGGCTCGACACCAAGCAATGCGTAATAATCTTTAAATTCCATAACACCTTCCATGTATGCCATTGGCTGAGACAAAACCCATGTCTAGCCGCATTGTTAACACCACTATAACCCTAGTTTGCATCTTTAAGTCGGCGCTCATAGCAAAGACGCTATATAAACCTCTTTTTAGTGCACTTAACAAACGACTGTGGTGGTCATTTCATCCGACACAATGGCCATCGACTTTGTATGTTTATTATTCTAAGACCATCAACCTGCCGTTGCATAGCCCTCAGTTAGGTTAATGACAGCCTGGATGACATGCCGCAAAAAAGAGCGCTTAACAATTTAACGACTTAGCTCTGTAGAGTTCCGGTCTAGCCCTTATTTCGCGCCACAACGATTCACCATCGAAGCCAAAAGCAGATTAAAAATAAGCATAAATGGACAATAAGCAGATCATAAATAGATAACTATTGCGATAACCTCAGGCATACACTCTGATAACGCCCTACAGCACAATCTCGATAATGGCTCAGCCCATCAGATCGAATTAACGCTCACGACGACCACTCAACCTTTTCCCATACCACTACCGCACCAGGAACGGATCATGAAGTTTGCACGTAACGCCCAGTCGCTAGATGCTTCCTATATCAGAGAGATTCTCAGCGCCGCCAATCAACCCGAGATGATATCAATGGCCGGAGGGTTACCCGCCTCCTCTTTACTACCGGTTGAACTGGTCAGGGCAACATGTGAATCCTTGGCGGACAATAGCCACCTATTTCAGTATGGCAATAGCCAAGGTTTTGGCCCGCTGTTAGATACCTTACAGCGCAGCTCAAAGACACAGAATCCTTGGCTTATCTGCAATGGTAGCCAGCAAGCGCTCGATCTTATTGCCCGGGCGTTACTCGAACCCGGCGATCAGGTGATCGCCGAAATGCCGGCTTACTTGGGTGCCCTGCAGGTATTCCAGTTATCGGGCATTAAGGTTTGTCCGTTAATGAGCAGTACTAGCGGACCAGACTTGGATCAGTTGGAAAGCTATCTTAAAGGCGGCAACATTAAGCTATTTTATAGCGTACCGGATTTTCATAATCCCACCGGACGGGTATGGTCGACCGAGACCCGTATAGCGGTCGCTAAACTCTGTCGTCATTATGGCGTCACCTTAGTTGAAGACGCCCCCTACCGTGAATTAAGGTTTGCCGGTGAACAACTCGACACTGTCAGTGAACACTGCCCAGAACTCAGCATCAGCTTGAAGTCATTTTCCAAAATTGGCTTTCCGGGTCTTAGAGTCGGCGCCATGAGTGGTCCAGCAGACTTTATCGCTGTAGCTGAACGGATTAAACAAGCAACCGATCTACACACCGGCATACCTCAACAGGCGATGATTGAGGCGCTGTTAAACCACCCTGAATTTAGCGAGCATCTAACGCGACTGCGGCAAGGATATCAAAGCCGTTATCAGCACCTTAGCGATGCATTACAGCAACAATTGGGGGATTTGGTACAGTTTGATACCGTAGAGGGTGGCATGTTTGTTTGGTTAACACTGACACAGGGCAACAGCAGTGACGTAGCCGCCCGCGCGTTACAGCATAAACTGGCGGTAGTACCGGGAGCAGCGTTTTATCCCGCCGATATGGCGCTTGAAAACAGCGCGCTAAGACTGAATTTCAGCAACACCGAGCCGGCGCTATTCCCGGAAGCGGTCAACCGCCTAGCTCAAGCACTTCAGCCTATGGCGTTAACGGCCTAACCGGCACGACAAAAAAAGAGGATCAATTCTGCGGCGCACTCCGCAGAATTGATCCTCTTTTAATTTCAACGCTAAATTCATATTAACGGGGCTAGATTAACTCACTCCTTAACTCAACCCATTGACTATGCGCTAACTAAACACCCATTAACCGTTAGGGTTTATCGCTGTTTTTATCAATTGAGTTAACCCACTCTCCTTCACGGGATTCATCACCCGAACTGATGGCATCAACCACTTCTGATGCTGCCTCAGGGATGGTTTCAACCACCGCTACGGCAACATCTTCAGCATTTTCAGGGGCCACTTCACTCAAGCGGTTGACTAACTCGACCGCATCATCGACCTCGGTATTTGAATCATCGCTAACACTATTATCTTCTGTCTGATAACTTTCGTGTAACTGTCGTGCCACTTCGGCGGCCACATACTGCGCACTCTCCGGCACCGCTTCAACAATCTTCACCGCGAGATTCAAGGACATTTCCGGCGATAGCTCTGACATTCGTGTCAACCACTCAATCGCTTTCTGATGCTCATCTTCGTCAGTATCGACTGACGCAACAGCCTCATCCACAGGCTCGCCATTAGTCTCCGGTTCGGCCTCAACGTCAGACTCCTCGACCGCAGACAGATACTCTTCGGTGACCTCAAACATCGCCTCGGGCACCGCTTCAACAACGGTGGCAGCAACATCCATCGCCTGCTCGGGCGCGGCTTCTGAGATTCTGGACACCCATTCGATCGCATCTTGATAGTCACCCTCATCATCATTTGCATCACTACTTGATGATTGAGCTGAGGTTACCGCCGTATCCGTAGCTGACTCCGCGTCATACCCGGCCATATATTCTTCGGTCATCGCAACCGCAGTTTCAGGAACAGATTCGGCCATCGTCACCGCGATATCCAATGCCTGATCAGGGTTAGCTTCCCACAGTTCCGTCGCCATATTCAGAGCATCCGACTCACTGGTATCATCTTCCCTATCCGCCGGACGTATAGCTTCACGCTCTTCGGCAATCAGGCGGGCATAATATTCCGCTACCTGAGTCGCCGATTCCGGCGCAGAGTCAACCGCAATCCGAGCCATCTCAATACGCATATCAGGGAACACCCGGCCCACTTCAATCGCCACAGGAACCACCTGCTGGGGATACCACTCGGCCAAACGCGACACCAGATCTGCTGCCAGCTCAGGCTTAGCCTTTACAATCGCTTGGGTAATTTCCAGGATCTGATAGGGGGCCGCTTCCTTCATCACTTCATACAGACGCATCACATCAATACCGGGCACTTTCGCTACGGCCGCGGCGACTTCAGTACCCTTCTCTGGATTTTTAAGGGTCAAGGCACGGGCTAATCTAACCGCTGCCGCAGGATCCGACTCAGCAATACTGATAGCCAACTCAGCTTCAGAACTCAGTTGTGCTTCCGGTTCGCTATATTCCATCCGTGGATCAAGGTGTACTGAGGTCGATAATGCTTCACTCTGCATAACGAAGCCTTCCTGATCCGCCACCGGCAAGGCCTTTCTGACCGTCATCCGGTAGATGGTAAACAGTGCCAAACACATTTGCGCCGCCGCAATGCAGTAGAACAAGCTAGCACTGCCATACGCCGCCATCAGTAAGGATGCGGTATAGGGACCAATCGCCCCGCCGAGACCAAAGGCCAACAGCATGCTGCCCATCGCCGATACCATTTCGGTTTTTTTCAGCTTATCGAATGCTTCCGCCACACTTAACGGGTAGTAACAGGCAACAATCCCCGAGGTGATACCACACAACACAAACAGTGCCACGATCATCTCCATCGCCGCTAATGGCACAATCGCAATTGCCAGCACCGATGATACCAACAACAACCCTAGCAATACGGTTCGTCGGTCAAACCGGTCGGACAACATACCCACCGGAAACTGCAATAGGAATGCCCCAAGGATCGCGCACCCCATAAACAGGGATAGCTGAAAACCACTGATATGGTATTCGGCGGCAAACACCGGCAACAGGTTAAATAATGCCGAATACACCGCACCCGCCGTTAGACAGGTAACGACACCCAGCGGCGATACCCTGAATAATGAGATGATCGACATCGGCGCCACAGTTTCAATAATCGGCCCCTTCTCACTGCTAAACAACACCGGCAGTGTAGCTAGACAGAAAAGAATCCCCACCAACACAAACAACGTGTTATCGGATGGATCGGCAATGCCCATCAAGAATTGGCCACAAAACAAGCCGGTCATAATACAGGCGTTATACACAGCCAACATTTTGCCACGGGTCTCTTCGGTTGCCGTGTCACTGAGCCAGCTTTCCATCGCCGTCAACAGACTGGCATGGCTAAAACCAAGCAAAACCCTTAACACACCCCAAAGCAGTGCGTTCGCATCTAAGGTAAACGCCAAAATACAGATCGCTTCAATCGCCAAACTACCGGCAAATACCCGTATATGGCCAACCCGTTTAACCAACTGTTTACTGTAAATCGCACCGGCGAACATACCCACAAAATACATGGACAACACCAAACCGATGGTGTCCGTGGACATACCTTCCAGTCCCATCCGCGATGGCACCAGAATATTCATCAGGCCGATACCCAGATAAAGGATAATACAGCTGCTCAGTAGAGCGATTAATGACAACAGGGTTTTACGCACGAAGCATCTCTCTTCAACTGTATTATTTGACAGTTGAAACTCAGGTTAGAAAAATAAAAAAAGCCGGCAAATTGGCCGGCTTGTTAAGCTGTCAGTCTAACACCCAAAATCGGCCATATATACCCTTTTGAAGCCAATTTTAGATGAAAAAAATAATTACTCTATTTTTCTAAAACCGCCATGGTTATGCGGGATGCACAGATACCTTTATCGTTCTCATCCACGATGCGAATATCCCACACTTGGGTCGAACGACCGATATGCACAGGCGTGGCTTTACCATACACATGGCCGGTACGAATGCCCGACAAATGATTGGCATTGATTTCAAGCCCGACGCAGCGATGCCCCGGTTCGGCGGCTAACTGAGCCGCCACACTACCCAGCGTTTCAGCTAACACAACCGAAGCCCCACCGTGTAATAAACCCATCGGCTGATGGGTACGGCTATCGACCGGCATAGAGGCACAGATGTAGTCATCCCCCACTTCGGTGATTTGAATGCCAAGATGCTCAACCAAGGTGTTTTTGCTAAAGGTCTGTAACGCCTCAACGCTCATCTCTGTTTTCCAAATCGACATCATTTTCCCCTATAAATCAATTACTCTAACCACTTACCCTACTGGAGAAAATAACATATCCCCGCAATTTAATGACAACAACGCCCAGCCCATCACCCGCCGAGATTTATGTCATCAGGGTTTTCATAAGCCCCAAACTACTCACCAAGATCAGCACCGTGCCCAGCACCCGATAAAATACTTGCGTGTCCGCACTCATCAGTTTGCTATGCACCTGCTGACCAAACAGATGGCCAATATAGGCACAGGGCAACAACCAAAGATGATGCATCAGTTGCAGATCAACGCCGGCGACAACAAAGGAGCTCAGTTTGATCACCACCAAAATAAACCAAAGCACAAACAGCGTATCGCGTAATTTTTCACGGCTCACGTGGGCTGCAAATACCGCCGCTATCAAAGGCGCGCCAATTAACGAGGTGCCGCTGACATAGCCACCGAGTACCAAAAAGAAGATATCCAAGCCACGATGATTGCTTTTGAAAGGCCGGTTAAGCACATAGCTAATAGCATAGGCGATCACAATGACATAGATAATGGCGCTCATCAGCGAACCCGACAGGGTTAGCAGCCCGAAGATGCCGATCATTTTCGGTACAATCATAATCAACAGCGCGTAACGTAGATAACGCCAATCGATGGTCGATTCTGCCGCTTGGTCCTTAATGGCAGCCTGCTGCACCCGTTGGCGACTTTGCCAAGTGATCAGCAGTGAAAACACCATCAGATGCACACCAATAATGGGCAAAAAAACCAACGGGTCATCAATAATCAGGAGCAAAAACGGCAGGGTCAAAACCGCCCCACCAAAGCCCAGTCCAGAACGAATAAAGCCGCTCCAAATAAACAGCAAGCCAATCAGAATATATTGGTAGAGCTGGAGATCAGCCATCGGTCACCTTAGAAAACGATAATGAATATTTTGCACGTTGCTTCAGTCGAGCGGCCCAAACAGCTCGAGACAGGTTAGGTAGAGTCGCAGATCTAACTCCAGTTGATGATAATCCGGCTCCATATACTGACAGAGGTTATAAAAAGCACGGTTATGTTCCTTCTCCCGAATATGCGCCAACTCGTGCACCACGATCATGCGTAAAAAAGGCTCGGGGGTCTGCTTAAATAACGAGGCGATACGTATCTCTTTTTTAGCCCGCAGCTTATTACCCTGAACCCGTGAGATATGGGTATGCAGCCCGAGTGCATTGTGAATCACATCAATACGGTCGTCATACTCTACTTTACTGATAGGGGCTGATTTTTTTAGATGGGTGTTTTTTAACGCAAGCGTATATTGATACAACGCTTTAGAGGATGCCACCGAATGCTTGCCCTGATAACGCTTACGTAGATAGTCCGGCAACTTACCGGTATCGATCAATTGCCCCGCTTGCTGTTGCAGCTCAGGTGAATAGCCCGTGAGGTAATCAGTTTTGTTGCTACGGCTCATTCCTGCTGCTCCAAGCGTTGCCGTATTACTTCAACCCGCTGCCGATTCACACCCATATCGGAGTAGCCAACCCGAGAGGCTGCACGCACATGAATCACCGCTGCGGGGCGATCTAACAACAGTTCGAGATCATCGACAAAACCAAACAGTGACGAGCTAAATTCTGCCGCCAGATAATCGCTATCTTGGCTAATAATCCGCCCGCCTAGGTGCTCAATAATGGTTGCGATAGACGCTAAATCCGCCGCGTTAAGCGGCGCAATATAATGCGCCTTATCCGTTTGTGCTGCACTACACACCGCATTGGGCTTCATCGGGCAAGCCGTTAGTACACCATTCACCAAGCCCGGTGGCGTTTGCCCACGAGATTTCATCCCTTGCAGGGCAAAGTATCCCGCTACAATGGCCATCGCTAACAGCACAATTACGCCGCCGATCATCATATACTGCTTCATAAATATCCTTACGCCTTAGCGCTTAACCGATAAAAAGCGACACGTGCTTGAGCTTAACAAAGTTAACCCGTACCGAGCGAACAAAATCCTATTTTTTACGCCTCAAACATAGGACCAATCAGGCTAGAAATCATCGCTAACCGGTTGGCTAGATTACAGCTTTAGCCCTAAGACTAGTATAAACTAGCGCGCTTTCCCGTTATTAACTGCAGACCGACATCGTGCTTACTCCACAACTGATCAACTGGCTTCTACTTGGCTTCCTCGTCATCACCTGGGGCTCCTCCTTTATGGTGACCTCCATCGCTCTACAAGGTGGGCTGTCCGCACTGACCATCACCATCTCGCGGATCGGTCTAGGCGCAATCGTCATCGTTCTATTTGCCTATTCTCGAGGCCTACGACTGCCGCGGGATGTAAAGAGTTGGGGTAGCTTTATGCTGCTTGGCTTATTTGGCAGCGCCCTGCCCTTTATCCTGATTACTTGGGGACAGCGTTCAGTTACCTCGGCTAGCACCGGAGTGTTGATGTCGGTGATGCCCTTCGTCACCATGCTGATCGCTCACTACTTCGTCACCGGTGAACAATTAAACCGCTATAAACTCTTAGGCTTTGCGGTCGCCTTTAGCTGCGTGACGGTGCTGCTCAACCCCTTTGGCGCTGGCAGTATCGACTTATTAGGCGCGCTGGCGATTCTTTCCGCTGCTAGTAGTTATGCCATCAATACCGTACTGATCAGATTACTGCCTACCTTTAATCCGTTAATCGGCGGTGCGGGGATGATGATCTGTGCATCGGTACTGGTGCTGCCCTTTGTGATCTTCAATGGCCAAAATATTATTCATGAGATTTCATTGCTGGCGACTCCCAGCGCGGTCTTTTCGGTGATGTGGCTCGGCTTAATGCCTGCCGGTGTTGCCTCGATCGTCTACTTCATCGTGGTTAACCGCGCAGGCCCAAGCTTTTTATCCAACTGTAATTTCTTGATCCCCGTGGTGGCCTATTTCGCCGGCACTCTGATTCTCGGTGATGACGTACCACCGAGTAGCCTATTTGCCTTAATCGGCATTTTGACCGGTATCGTGTTGACCCGTATTCAGCGGTGAAGGATGTCGATAGATCAACGCCTCTTTGTCGCGAAAGATAAACTTACGTTCGAGGGTTGCGCCCACCGCTAATGCCAGTTTACGTGACGCTTGGTTTTGCTCAAAGATCAGGCTGATCAGATGCAGTTCGGGTAGATAAGTCGCCGCCAAAGCGCGCACGGCTAAGGCCGCTTCTGCAGCATACCCCTGACCACTATAGCCGGGAATTAACGACCACATAATTTCCGGCTCAGGCCAGTCACCGGGATACCACAGACCCACCAGCCCAATAATTGTTCCGCTGTCTTTAAGCTTTACCGTATAAGGGCCATAGCCGTGTATTTCCCAATGGCCAATCAATGCGGCCACGATACGCCAGCTCTCCCCCTCGCTTAAAGGGCGACCGGTGGTATAGCGGGTCGATTCTTCATCTTTGTAAAACTGGTGCAATGCAGACCAATCATCGATAGTGGTTTTTTCCAGCACTAAGCGTTCAGTGCTCAAGGATGCGGGGATTTTATAGGTCACATCTGTTCCTTATTATTCTTAGGCGATAACAGCCCTTTCGCTGTTTAACATTGATAAAATTAAACCATTTTGCAAGGAAAAGACAGACCACATAGATAACGGTATAAATATGAAGGAATTCCTCTTTATTAAATTGCGGGCAGATATCCACCGGGGTTTATGCTAAAAACAGGTTTTGAATATCATCATTGAGTGGATGCAAAAAATCTTATGGCGCAGGCAGCAGCACTGGTTCAAACCCTGAAGAAACAGCTAAAGGCTCAGGGAAAGACATATATCGATGTTGCCGAGGCCTTGCAACTCAGTGAGGCCTCAGTGAAACGGCTGTTTTCGGAACAGAACTTTACCCTGCAACGACTCGAGATTATTGCCGACCTTGCCGGGTTAGAATTGACCGGCTTATTTAAGTTGATGGCACAGGAACAGCAGCGACTGACACAGCTCACCCGAGAACAGGAGCAAGAGATCGCCTCCGACCTTGAGCTGCTGCTGATTGCCGTCAGTGTGATCAATGGATTTGGCTTTAAGGATATTGTTGACCATTACGCCATCAGTGAACACGACTGTATCCGCAAACTCGCACAACTGGATCGCCTACGGTTTATCGAGCTACAGCCCAACAACCGTATTAAACTGTTAATCGACCCTAATTTCACCTGGCTACCCAATGGCCCGATTCAACAGTTTTTCCAGCAAAAGGTCGAACAAGACTTCTTTCAGTCTCGGTTTGATAAAAAACATGAAAAGTTGATCGTGCTCAACGGCGTTCTCACCCCAGAGGCCAACCTAGCCATGCAGAAAAAAATGGAACGGATCGCCGAAGAGTTTAATAGTCTGATTCGAGATGACTACCCCCTACCCATGGATCAAAAGCATGGTAATACAATGGTGCTCGCGATACGACAGTGGCAATACAGCTTGTTTAAGCACTACCGCAAAGAATAAACCTCACCGTATTTCTGGCCTATTTATCTCGGTTAACTCAACCTGAGGTATCATTATGTGATACCTCAAGCGCTTTGCTATTCCCCAAGCACCGCACACGCCATGATCGCTCTGACTTCAACGCACTGACATCCGCCGTTTAGATTCAGTCAACAGGATTAAGAGGATCGATATGAACAGCAAACTATTTTCCAGCGCCCTAGCCTTGAGTGCAGCACTCACCTTCGGTGTCACCCCATCCGTCGATGCCGCCGGACTACTCAAGCCCATTCAGTCCAACCTGCCCGACCTAACCATTAAAGAACACCATGTTAATGTCATACTCGAACACAGCTATGCGGTCACCAGTATTGAGCAGGTATTTCACAACCCTAACGCGCAAGCACTGGAAGCGATTTACAGTTTCCCGCTGCCGGATCATGCGGCGGTCGGCGAGTTCACCTATTGGATTGATGGCAAACCGGTCACTGGTGAAGTGATTAAAAAGCAGCAGGCGCACCAGATCTACGAACAGGAAAAACAAGCAGGTCGTGAGGCCGCATTAGTCGAGCAAGACCAGTACAAAAGCTTCGATATCAATATTACTCCAGTGCAACCTAACAGTGATGTCCGTATTAAACTGGTTTATATCCAGCCTGCCCATGTGGACTCGGGTGTCGGTCGCTATGTCTATCCATTAGAAGATGGCGGTGTGGATGATCAAAAAAATGCCTTTTGGAGCCGAACTGAACAGGTTGATAAGCAGTTTAGTTTTAACATGAGGCTCACTACGGGCTACCCGGTCGACTCTATCCGGCTGCCACAGCACCCTGAAGCAGCGATCCAACAACTTAACCCTCAGCAATGGCGCGTTAGCCTAGGCAATCAAGCAGCGCATCCAACTGATAGTCTCGCCCTAAAGCCAAACAGTGACCTGCCGGATGAGCAACAATCCAACCCGCAGCACCAGCCTAATACCGGTCTTCCCGCGGCTCATCTGGATAAAGATATTGTGGTCTACTGGCGCCACAGTGAAAACCTACCCGGCAGTGTCGATTTGTTAAGTTATAAAGCCGCCGATAACGCCCCCGGCACCTTTATGATGACACTCACCCCGGGGGATGATTTAGGCATTTTGCAGGGCGGCCGCGATTGGGTCTTTGTGCTCGATGTGTCCGGCTCAATGCAGGGGAAATACAGCACCTTGATCGAGGGTGTACGTCAGGGGTTAGCTAAACTCAGCCCCGAAGACCGCTTTAAGATCGTCCTCTTTAATAACCGCGCCAGCGATTTTTCTCAGGGCTTTCAACCCGCGACACCGGAGGTAATCAACCCGCTGCTCAACCAATTACAGCAATATCAACCGAGTAGCGGCACCGACCTGTATTCGGGTCTGTCACTGGGGTTAAAGAATATCGATGCAGATCGCAGTACCGCCATGATTTTAGTAACCGACGGCGTCGCCAATGTCGGTGTCACCGAGAAGAAACGCTTTCTTGATCTCATGGAAGCCGCCGATATCCGCTTATTTACCTTTGTTATGGGTAACAGCGCCAACCGCCCCCTACTGAACAGCATGACCGAAGCATCCAATGGTTTTGCCATCAGTGTCTCTAATGCCGATGATATTGTTGGCCAATTAATGCTGGCCACCAGCAAGATGACCCACCAAGCACTGCGCGATGTGCAACTGAAGATAGACGGAGGAAACGTCACCGACCTCACCCCGGATCAGATCGGCTCACTCTATCGCGGCGAGCAGCTAACTGTTTTAGGCCACTACCGCACCCCTGAGCCGGTGAAACTGACCCTCACCGCTAAAGTCGGCGGGCAAAGCCGTCACTACAACACCGAAATAACCCTGCCACAACAAAGCCTGTTACATCCCGAACTGGAACGGATCTGGGCTTTCGCCCGTATCGAAAACATACAGGCAGCGATGGATTATCTTGGCGAAAGCGAAGCGGCCAATGCCGATAGTATTCAAGCGATTACCGATCTCGCAATTCAGTATGACCTTGTCACCGAATACACCTCGATGCTGGTTGTTAGAGACGAAGTGTTTAAGCAATTGAATATTGAGCGTAATAACCAGCAACGGATCGCAACCGAGCAACAGGCGAGACAACAACGTCTGCAGCCCTCAGCGCAAACAGCAGCACCCCCCCGGGCCAACAGCCATCGTGCAGACAAGCAGAAGCCAATGTTTAACCCGTCACAAAACAGAGCATCGTTAGGTAGTGGGTCAGGCGCCATCGGTCACTGGGTGTTGCTATTAATCGGTGCGTTACTGCTGGTACATGTTGGCAACCAACGTAAACGTCAATCTGCCTGAGGTCGTTATGATTCAGCGATTAACACAGATACTGAAGCCACAAGAGCCTCCCGTTAACGCGGGAGGTGCATTTAACGGGCCCTGGATTACTTTAATCATCATCCTACTGAGCCTCCCCCTTAGCTTAGTGCCTTCATTTTTTGAGCTGGGCTATTTTGATCAACAATTGATTCAACAGGGGCAGCTGTGGCGCTTACTTACCGGCCATCTCAGCCATACCTCCCTCAGCCACCTCCAATGGGATCTGCTCGCCTTTGCGATCGCTGCAGGTTATTTGGAATTGCACTCACGTCGGTTACTGCTAGCCACGCTATTAACCGGTTTAATCATGCTAGACACTCACCTGCTCTCACCAGCGGCAGGCATCAGTCAGTATGCCGGTCTGTCAGGGCTATTGTTTGCCCCACTGCTGATCAGCTTGGTGATTTTTGCCCGTAAACAGTCGGCAATTAACGGCTGGTTACCGTTGTTAATCTGTTTGGGTAAGTTGATCTGGGAACAATTTAGTCAGCAAGCCCTGTTAAGCCAAAGCGCTTGGCCAGCCTATCCGATTGCCCATCTATTAGGCGCACTGGCGGGGCTTATGGTGTTGATAGCGGTTTTACTTTATCCCGCCCAAAGAGGAGATCACCAAGACCGGTTTTGATAGGCGCCGTTCAAGGTAACTGTTAAGTGCAGCCATTGAGGTCAGTGCCATTAGGGTGATGTGTAAGGTTAACGATAATTCAAAACAGCGCAATCTCAGCTGCCGTTAACGCTCGAAACTCACCCGGAAGCAAGCTAGGGTCGAGGTTAAGATCACCCACTTTTTCCCGGTGAAGCTCAGTCACCTCATTATCGAAATAACCAAACATTCGTTTGACCTGATGATAGCGCCCTTCATAAAGCGTCAAGCGGGAGTGATGGCTATCGAGGCGTTCGAATTCGGCTGGCTGAGTGGTAATGTCTTCATAACCAAAGTAGATCCCCTGACGAAACACCTCGGCGGTATTAGCCGCCACTGCGTCCTGAGTCGTCACCCGATAAACTTTGGTAATCTTCGAGGTCGGCTGAGTGATACGGCGCGACCAGTTGCCATCATTGGTTAGCAACATTAGCCCGGTTGTTTTCAAATCCAACCGACCGGCAAGGTGCAACCCTGGACGTAACGCCGGCGGTAACAGATCGATAACGGTTTGATGTTCAGGATGAGTTGTCGCACTCACGACCCCTGCGGGCTTGTGCAACATCAGATAGTAACCTTGGCACTCTTGTAGCAACTGATCATCTAATTCAATCCGCACAAAGCGATCCACCGATAAGCGGCCATCGGTGACCGTGTCACCGGCCACCCTCACCCGCCCTTCAGCCAGCAGCCGCTTAACCCGGCTCCGACTATAGGGGGTGTTGAGCTGAATAAATCGATCCAGTTGCATTAGCGAACAGTGCACTCAGCCGTGCGATCATAAAACAGAAGGCTGCCACATAGATAACGGTATAAAATCAAAGTGATTTATTATCTTCGTTAGCGAGGAAGAACCAGGTTTCCAACACCGTATCGGGGTTTAGCGAAACCGAGTTAATACCCTGCTCCATCAGCCAATTGGCGAAGTCTGGGTGATCCGAAGGCCCCTGGCCACAGATACCAACATATTTGCCCTGCGCCCGGCACGCTTGAATGGCCATCTCCAGTAACTTGCGTACCGCTTCATTACGCTCATCAAACAGATGGGCGATAACGCCGGAATCTCGATCTAGCCCCAAGGTCAGTTGGGTTAGGTCGTTTGAGCCAATAGAGAAACCATCAAAGTACTCGAGGAATTGATCAGCCAACAATGCATTGGACGGGATCTCACACATCATAATCACCCGCAAACCATTCTCGCCGCGCACTAAGCCATTTTCAGCCAGTAACTCAACGACCTGCCGAGCCTCACCGACGGTGCGTACAAAGGGAATCATCACTTCAATATTGGTGAGTTTCATCACATCGCGCACATATTTCAGCGCCCGGCACTCTAAATCAAAGCACTGACGAAAGGATTCAGATATATAACGACTCGCTCCACGGAAACCCAACATCGGGTTTTCTTCATGAGCTTCATAGGCATCACCGCCAATGAGATGGCCATACTCGTTGGATTTGAAATCCGACATCCGCACAATCACCTTCTTGGGATAGAAAGCGGCGGCTAGCGTTGAGATACCTTCCACCAGCTTAGCCACATAAAACTCAATGGGGCTATCATAGCCAGCGATACGTCGCGCGATGGTGTTTTGAATAGCGCCGTCTTGCTGATCGAACTCAATCAACGCTTTCGGGTGAATACCGATCATACGGTTAATAATAAATTCGAGCCGCGCCAGACCGACACCGGCATTCGGCAGCGCTTGAAAATCAAAGGCTCGGTCGGGGTTACCCACGTTCATCATAATATCGAGCGGCAGCGGTGGCATCGAATCGACTTTATTCGTTTGATGTTCGAAGTCCAGGTGGCCCTCATAGGCTCGCCCGGTATCTCCTTCTGCACAGGAAACAGTGACTTCCTGACCATCATGTAACCGCTCGGTCGCATCACCACAGCCAACAATCGCGGGAATACCCAACTCACGGGCAATAATCGCCGCGTGGCAGGTCCGGCCACCGCGGTTGGTAATAATCGCCGAAGAACGTTTCATCACCGGCTCCCAGTCGGGGTCGGTCATATCCGTCACCAACACGTCACCCGGCTGAATCTTATCCATATCACTGAGGCTATCAACAATACGCACCGGGCCACTGCCAATACGGTGGCCAATCGAACGCCCTTCCAATAACACCTTACCGGTTTCAGTCAGTAGATAGCGTTCAATAACCGCCGTCTTATCCCGGCTTTTGACCGTTTCAGGACGGGCCTGAACGATATACAGTTCGCCATCATCACCATCTTTAGCCCACTCTATATCCATAGGCCGACCGTAGTGTTGCTCAATCGTCATAGCGATCTCTGCCAACTTCTGCACATCATCGTCATTGATCGAGAACTGTAACCGCTGCTCCAGCGGCACCTTAACGGTTTCAACAGCACCCGCAGTGGTGCCATCGACGCCATAGACCATCTTGATCGCTTTAGTGCCTAAACTACGGCGTAGAATCGCCGGTGCGCCCTGACGCAAGGTGGGTTTATACACATAGAATTCATCGGGGTTAACGGCACCCTGCACCACCGTTTCGCCCAAGCCATACGCGGCGGTAATAAACACCACATGCTTAAAACCAGATTCCGTATCGAGGGTAAACATCACACCACTGGCACCGGTTTCACTGCGCACCATGCGTTGAATACCCGCAGACAGTGCAACCTCATGGTGTTCAAAGCCGTGATGTACCAGGTAAGAGATCGCCCGGTCGTTATAGAGTGACGCAAACACTTTATGGATAGCAGCCTTAATATTAGCCAAACCACGAATATTCAAAAAGGTTTCTTGCTGACCGGCAAAGGATGCATCCGGAAGATCCTCAGCGGTGGCAGAGGAGCGAATCGCAACCGCCTGCTCTTCATCGCCGCCCATATCAGCAAACGCCTGCTCAATAGCAGTATCGAGCGCTTCAGGAAAAGGCGTATCGAGGATCCACTGACGTACTTGAGTTCCCGTAGCCGTCAACGCATTAACATCTTCAGGATCAAGCTGAGCCAGAATATCGCTGATCTTTTGATCCAGTTGATTATGTTTTAAGAAGTCTCGGAATGCAGTGGCGGTGGTGGCAAATCCGCCGGGCACCTTAACACCTGCATCCGACAGCTCTGTGATCATCTCGCCGAGTGAAGCGTTTTTGCCGCCCACTTGCTCAATGTCATCCATACCCACCTGATCCAGACGAACGATATATTCCTGCAAAACCGTACACTCCTTAAATAATGTGTGATGGCGCTAATCATACTGCAATTCTGCACGTAAGTTCAGTGGCTTAACCAACTTCCTATTTTATACGATAGTTTCCTATACAGTACGCCCCAATATCGTAATAATAACCACCTTCTAATACACTTCGATGACGCAGGACAGCCTAATCTTATGAAACGAACAGCTTTTTTTATATCCGATGGCACCGGCATTACCGCTGAAGCACTGGGTAATAGCTTGTTGGCACAGTTCGGTTCGATTCAATTCAATAAAATCACGCTGCCCTATATCGACACCATTGAGAAAGCCGTAGAGGCGGTCGACACCATTGATCAAGCCGGCAAAGAAGACGGTTATCGCCCTATCGTATTCGACACCGTGGTGGATGAAGCCATTCGTGAAGTCATCAGCACCAGTAGCGCTTATAAAATCGATGTTTTCTCGGCATTTCTCAAACCGCTGGAATTAGAGCTGGGCAGTCATTCATCGTATAGCGTCGGCAAATCCCACTCGATCAATGAAGTAAACACCTATATGGATCGTATTGAATCGGTCAACTTTGCCATTGCAAATGATGATGGTGGAAAAACGCAGCATTACGATAAAGCCGATATTATTCTGACCGGCGTATCCCGGTGCGGTAAAACCCCTACCTGCCTCTATATGGCACTGCAGTTTGGTATTCGTGCCGCAAACTATCCGCTCACCGATGATGATCTTAATCGCACCCATCTGCCGGACGCACTGGAAGCCTATCGGGATAAACTGTTTGGCCTAACCATCGACCCGTTTCAGTTAGCCTCTATCCGCCATGAACGTCGCGCTAACAGTCGTTATGCCTCACTGGATCAGTGTGAAGATGAAGTTCAATCGGTCGAGCGAATGTTCCGCCAACAGCAACTGCCCTTCATCAACACTACCCACTTTTCCATCGAAGAGATTGCCACTCGTATCATTGCTCAAAAAGGCCTGCAACGGCGGATCAAATAAACCGGCCTCGATAGCAAAGCCGAATGATCCCCGATAGCCCTAACTACAGCCCTTAACGGGTCACCTTACCCCGACTATATGAGAACCATGCCGCGACGAAGCTATACGCACAGGCGCTGGCAAAGCCTAGTTTCACCACTAACAACAGATCGGGATAACGTTCCGGGCGAATCTGTTCGCTGTGTAACAACTGGCTCATCAGCAACATAATCACCGCCATGCTAAACATATTGCCGCTCGTGCGTGAGAGATTGAGCAGAGCCGAGGCAATACTCAAGCGGTCTTTAGGCACGGAGCCAAGTGCCGCATTGTTGTTTGGCGTAGAGAATAAGCCAAAGCCAACCCCGAGTAGCGACAGCGCGATAATCACAAGATTCAGTGGGCTATCGGATTCCAAGAACACCAACACGGCAAATCCCGAGCTGAAAAATAGACAGCCAATGGTGGCGATCAAGCGCGGTTCATAGCGATCAGAGAGACGACCAGCAATCGGCGCAAGAATCGCCATAATAAAAGCCTGCAACAAAATCATCTGCCCTGCCTCACTCGGCGACAAGCCCTGTAAATATTGCAGATAGAGGCTCAGCAGGAACAGCACCGGATAATGGGCCGCATACATCAAGAAGCTGGCCATCAATGAGCGACTCATGACCCGGTTAGACGCCAGCAAACTAAAGCGCACTAAAGGATAGGCACAGCGGTTCTGGTAACGGACAAACACAAATACCAGCGCGATGCCTGCCAACAGCATCAAGATATTATAAAGATTAGGTAAGCCTGAAAGACCAAACAGCAGCAGCGTCGCGATAGCCACAAAGATCAACGAACCGATCCAATCGAGGGGCTGAGCCGGTTGACCTGACTGACCATCATTACGGATATAGATAACCGCCAACACAATGGCAATCAACGCTAACAGCACTGGCCCCCAAAACACGCTTTGCCAACCCAAGTGCTCAGTTAACCAACCACCGATCAGAGGCCCACAGGTCAGCCCAAGGTAGACCGAGGTCGCGGTAAAGCCCAATGCCGAACCACGATTACTATCGCTAAACACCGTGGCGATAATCGCCATTGCGGTGGCAAACACCAGACTACTGAACAGTCCCTGTAACACCCGCACTAACAGCAATACTTCAACCGATTGCACCACAAACACCAGCAAAGAAGCCAGCGAGAACCCTATAACCCCTAATAGGAAGATCGGCTTACGACCAACAGTATCCGCCACCCGGCCCGCCGGCAGTAATAGCACGATACTGCCCCAGAGGGTCGCGGTTGGAATCCAACTCAGCCATACCGCATCCGCCTGCAGCGCATCGGCAATGGCGGGCAAGGCCATGTTCACGCCGGACATTGACATCGGTACAATGAATAACGTGATACAGATACTCACCAGCACAAACCAGCGTGCCCGTGGGTTCACTTGATAGAATGTCGCTTCCGTGGAGGCAAGAGCGGCAGATGTAGAAGAGTCAGTCACGGCGATACCTTTTCAATTAAGGCGAACGAGTATAGCAGGAGAAACTTCATACATTCACTACTTTAGTCGCGTGCCACTTACCCGGATAATCACATTCGCTCATGCATCAATAACGACAAAGGTTAGGGTTATTTGACCTCGACGCAGTTAATTTCGGCATCAAAGGGCCAGTCTTATCGTCCCATACTGGTTTTCGCCTAGCATCATGATCCATCCCCGCCAATAACCCGTACACCTCAGCTTGCTGATGCCTATTATGCTCAAGGAGTTTAAGCAACCGCGGCATCCGGTTACCGTGATGAAAGCACCGTGTTTAACTATCCAATGACAACCGCCTATGAGTTTTAGGCGATCAAAGGAGTATACCCATGCGTACTAAGCTAATAACCAGAAACGCTGCTTCACTGCAGCACCCTAATAAAGCCACCGACCCGCGACGATAGGCAAATCCAGAGGTCAAAATGTAGCGGGTTATTACAAATCTGTGTAATATCCCTGTTCCAGAATCTGGCAGAAAAAATAAGCGTTCAGCGCTGTTATGATGCCAGCTCTGCACTGCCACCCTTTCAGGTCAATGCTGTGGTTCTGGAACGTTATTATTAATCTATTTTTGAGATACAGGACAAAGTGCAATGAGTCTTGCTGATAAGGTTTTGGCAGTAAACAATGATCTGCCGATTCGTACCGACCTACCGGTACACAGTGGAAAAGTACGTTCCGTTTACTGGTTGACCGAAGCCGATAGTCGCCGTCTGATTCAAGAGAAAGGCTATGATGTGGCCGCCGATGCGCCGTTGGCCATTATGGTTATCAGCGATCGTATCTCAGCGTTCGAATGCATCTGGCATGGTGAAGGCGGTATGAATGGCGTGCCCGGTAAAGGCGCGGCACTGAATGCCATCTCTAATCACTGGTTTAAACTGTTCCGTGATAACGGACTAGCCGATAGCCACATTCTGGATATCCCTCACCCGTTTGTGTGGATCGTCCAGAAAGCTAAACCGGTTATGATTGAAGCGATCTGCCGCCAGTATATTACCGGCTCCATGTGGCGTTCATACGCAAAAGGCGAACGTGAATTCTGTGGCATTCAGATTGCCGATGACCTGCAAAAAGATCAAAAACTGCCCGAGTTGCTGATCACCCCATCAACCAAAGGTATTCTCAGTGGTATTCCCGGCGTGCCTGAAGTGGATGATGTCAACATCACCCGTGAAGATATCAGCAATAACTACCAAGCCTTCCACTTCCGCTCTAAGGACGATATCGCGGTTTACGAAAAACTGCTGAAAGAAGGTTTTGATGTTATTAGCAGCGAACTTGAAAAAATCGACCAAGTATTTGTCGATACTAAATTTGAGTTTGGCTATGTGACCGATGCTGCTGGCAATGAAAAGCTGATCTATATGGATGAAGTCGGTACACCTGACTCATCACGGATATGGGACGGCCCGTCTTACCGCGAAGGCAAGGTCGTTGAAAACTCAAAAGAGGTGTTCCGTCAGGAGCTGCTTAACTTCTTCCCTGATCCCGATATCCTGATCAATAAAGATCGCATGGAAGAGCGCTATGCGTTGGCAAAGGATAACGCCCTGCCCGCCGCGCTGTTGCAAAAAGTCTCTGATACCTATGTGGGAATTGCCGAAAAAATTATCGGTAAAAAACTGCCCTTATCAGAGAATCCAAAAGCGGAAATCATCGATATTCTGCGCAACGATTACGGCCTGATCGACTAAACAGTCGGGCTACCCCCTCAACGAAGCAAAGGTGCTATCAAGCCGCCCTTGCCGCGAACAACGCCGCATGACCTCATGCGGCGTTTTTTATACCTCATTTTCGGTTTTAAGCAACACCTCAGGCTCACTGCCATCGAGCTTCAGCTCAACGGTGATCGGTTTACAGCAAACCTGACAGTCTTCGATATATTGTTGATCACCGGCACTACAATCCACGAGTAACACGATTGGCTCGCCGCAATAGGGGCAAGATTGGGAAATCGTTTCGATACTTTGCATAATTGAAACCTCTCGATTGAAGTGTACAACGTCGCTCGACACTTGCTTGCGTGGCACTTAAAACAGCCACACGGACTACCACAGCGCGGCTTGCCCTCTGGTTCCTGCCGTATCGCTGTAATATAATTCACTTATCAGCTTAGGTGCATTTTACCAATCGTGCCGAATTCATAAGCAACTGCCATTTTCACACATCCTTGCTAGAGACACCCCATGACCTTAACTGCTTGGTTCTCATTACTTGCTATCTGCTGCCTTGGGGCGATGTCGCCCGGCCCTAGCCTCGCCGTCGTCCTTAAACAAACCGTCAGTAACAGTCGTAGCCACGGTTTAGCTGCTAGCTGGTTTCACGCTGCCGGTGTTGGCTTATGGGCCTTTGCCACCATCTCCGGGCTGGCCATTCTGGTAGCCGAATCACAACTGGCATTTCAGGTGATTACTTGGTTAGGTGCAGCCTATCTGGCATGGATCGGCGTTAAAGCGATTCGTGCCGGTAAAAACTCGGCCTTTGGTGTGAATGAAGGTCAAAAGGTATCCATACTGACAGCCGGTGTTGAAGGCGCAACCATTTCATTGCTCAACCCAAAATTAGCGATCTTCTTTATCGCCCTGTTCTCACAATTTGTCAGCCCCGACGCCAGCGCCACTGATCATCTAATTATGACCGCCACCGCCGCACTGGTCGACGGCCTCTGGTACACCTTGATGGTGCTCCTGCTCTCCCACGGCCCAGTCTTAAAAACCCTACAGAAACGCAGCCGACTGGTTAACCGCCTCACCGGTGGCGTTCTAATCGCACTGGCCGCTCGGGTTGTCACGCTGTAAGGTGCTGGTGAGCTTTGCGAACCGCACCGTTCACCGCATACAAAAAGCAACATTTGTCACGCCATAATCGCAAGGTGCTGGTGAGCCTGCGAACCGTACCTATATTGACACGGCAGTTGTAATGAAAGCTGTAATGAAAGTTCTGGGGAATAATGGATGCCCATGGTGCGGTTCATTCTTCACCGCGCCCTACTCATCGACAATCCATGCACCCAACCGCACCAAAAACGCGGCAATCCGTAAAGTGCCCGGTGAGGAACGAACCGCACCGCTCTCCTAAGGAACAGCAAGTACAGCACAGTTACATAAATCATCGCTTTCGAAAACAGTTAAATCACCGGCATTTAGTTTAGGGACTGGAAATAAACGAACAGTCAACGGCTTATCTAAACGAAAGGCCATTGTTCCTGTATCCCTCATAAGAGCACTTATTTTTTCTATTGATGTATCCCCAGGGATAGGAACAGTGTCCAGACCAATGCCACAAACTGCACTATAGGTTAATAGGGAACGAATATCATAATTTGATTTAAGTGTACCAGCCGCGAGCCCAGTATCTTCTGTTAATGCAAGCATGAGCCCTGAAAAACCAACTAAATCAACACCTTGTAATGACTTAAATACTTTTGTTAATAACGAAGACGCTTCAACTGTCCCAGATGCGCCAAAATACTCAACCCCCATTTTTTCATAAACAGTCGTCATACTCTCGCAGTCTTTTGATGGAGCGGCGGAACTATCAAACCCCGAAAATTTAAAATGGTTACCTAAATCTGCCAGATCAATAATGCTATTGATGGCAGAAACATGATATTGAAGTGCTTCACTCATTACAGTGTAGTAATGATTATATTGTTCATTATGATTAGTAAAATGAGTATTTTTATTGGTTTCAGATAAGACGTTAACAAGTAAATCCGGTGTTTCTAAGCCAATAACAAAACGATTCCCTAACTCTGTTTGGTGGTAGCTTGCAGGAAAATATGGGATAAGCGGATCGCAGTTAAAGTTAACAGTGAAATTAAAATTACCTTCCCCTCTTGGGGTTATTTCACTGATTGTCTTTACAGCTTCAGCAGATTTAGTGATTTTTTCATTATCAAGCATTCCATTTTTGTCAAGACCAACATTTACACAGACATTGCATAGATCACCAAACTCTTTGATTAATTCGGGGACAAGTGATATTTCATGGTTTGTTTGAGCCTCTCCAACAGCGAACCTTATACGTATATCAGAAGACTTTAAGTTATGAAGAATATTATTAAGGTAACTTAAATCATCTCTTGCACTTTCTATACTCTCTGTATTTAAATATTTACCAAAAGGGTTTGTTACGATTCTATTTGTTTGAACCTTATAACCATACTTTTGAAAGATAGATGTTAATTTACCACAGAAAAAAGCGGCGCTTTCAATTTGTTCTTTCCAACGATGACGATCACCACTCAGTGATATAAAAGTGGTTATCGTTCTTATTTTACAGAGATTTTTATCTTCAAAAATTATGGACATAACTAATACTCAATTCATATTTACCTAACACACACTAAGCATACAAAACAGAGGATTAAAATTTTTAGAAAAATCTAATCCTCTGCTTTTCCTGTTTAAGTGTTTGTTATATTTACGCTGGAAAACCTGGCACTTTAGTTACTTGCAACCCCTGTTGATGCCACTCAGTCTGCTCTGAGCAAAATATTTGAGCATCCAATGCTATTGATGGCTCTCCATTTAAACTACCTGCCGGCACAATTAATGATTTACCACTTTGCGATATAAACGGTAACCCAGAGCCACAATTTTCACAGAAAGCTTTAGAAAAAGTACGCTCTTGATGATCATAGCGTTTTACTTTTTCAGCACCCTTAACCCAATTGATATTCTCAGGTGATGTGAATAAATTAGAGGCATGTGCAGTACCCGTTAATTTTCTACATTGTTCACAGTGACAAAAGTAAAAATTACTAAAGTTATCTGCCAGCGCAAATTCTACGTCCCCACAGCAACAGCTACCTGAAATCATATTAGCCATAGTGGCCTCCAGTGAATAATTGATGGTAAACATAACGCCTTGCTATGCAACTTTAAGCCTATTTGCGCCCTTGTTTGAACTTGAGTAAATCATCTTGTAAATTACACCAATTGGCTTTGTCATCAGTAAAGATATGCGCATCGATTACAACAGGAGTATCGCTATCAAACGTTGAAATTGCCAATTCAATGTCTTTTAAAAAAGCCCCCTTCACACGAAAACCTAAACTAGAACCACACTCAGAACAAAAAGTACGAACAGTGCCATTTCGCGCGATGAACTCTTTTAGGTAACCTTTACCCGAAATCCATTTCAACCCTGATACGCCTACTAATGTCCCATATGCAGCACCATGAAACTTACGGCACATAGTGCAATGGCAATTCGCAGCTTGCTCGCTAAAACCATCAACAGCGAAAGTAACAGCACCACACAAACAACTACCTTTATATAGATCACTCATAGAAACTATCACTCGTTGCAAAACACCCGCGATAAACGATGGTTTTGTTATAGCTTTGGATATGCCCAAATCTTCATGCTGCCATTACTGCTTTGCCAGTAAGGATATATGGCAGCTCCAGTAAAACCGGCTTTTACACATAATCACAACCTAAACCGTTGCTTTACTGGCAAGCAAACTTTAAAAGCGGGCTGCTTGGCAGAGCTCCTAACTCTTCCTCAAGTCAGCATACTTCAAATTCACCCCCTCTTGAACCATTGTGAAGACGCACTGTAAATAGTCCGCCTTGAGAGGAAAGATGAAGGGTAACCTCAGGGGCAGCCGCTTTCATTAACCATGAACCTGCTAAATATCAAATGAAAGAGCCCAAAGCTAGAATCCGTAACCGAGATCAACGCTGCTGATAACGTCCGTCAATACAAAAAAAGGCCGATGTTTACACATCAGCCCTTTTTTATTCAACCAACCTGCGCGATGAGTTACTCGTCAGGCATCTCAACGTTATGGTAAACCTCCTGAACGTCTTCTACATCGTTCAGCATCTCTAAAAAGGTCTCGAACTGTTCAAGGTCTTCACCGGCCAGCTCAACATAGGTTTGAGGGATAAAGGTGATCTCTTCTACCTCGAACACAAGATCGGGATAGGCTTCATGCAAAGCGGTCTTGGTTTTAAAAAACTCGGTGTGCGGTGCGTAAACAGTGATGTTGCCATCTTCGCTTTCGACTTCCGTTACATCAACATCCGCTTCCATCAATGTTTCGAGAATTTCATCTTCATCGTCATGGGGAAAGACAAAGACGGCCTGATGGTCAAACATATGGGCAACCGTGCCCTGGCCACCCAGTTTAGCTTTACCCTTGTTGAACGCTACCCGAACATCACCGAAAGTACGGTTGTTGTTATCGGTCAGACAATCGGCGATAACCATGCAACCACCGGGACCAAAACCTTCATAACGGGTTGGCAGGAAGTCTTCGCCACCGCCGCCTGCAGCCTTGTCGATCGCTTTTTCAATAACGTGGGCCGGCACTTGATCTTTTTTTGCCTTCTCGATGAGGCGACGCAGCGATAGGTTGCCCTCGGGGTCGACGCCACCATTTTTGGCAACGACATAGATCTCTTTGCCATACTTGGCATATACCTTGGATTTAGCTCCCTGAGTCTTAGCCATGGAAGCCTTACGTACTTCAAACTTTCTTCCCATTGGAAAATCTCTTTCTTACATTAAGGCAGGGGCCATTTTAATTGCTCACCCGCCTAAGCTCTAGTGTGTGCATCCTATTTATTCGCCCAATGGCGCTTAACATAGAATTATTGGTGCAGCATACAAAAAACGCGCCGGGGGCGCGTTTTCATAATGGTGACAGCTTCAATCTTCTGAAGCCGCTTTTGGCGCATCTTGATTTTCGTAGATTAGGATAGGATCAGAGTCTCCTGTGATCACACCCTCATCAATGACAACCTTAGAGATGCCTTTCTGAGATGGCAGACTGTACATAATATCCAGCAGGTGCTCTTCGAGGATAGACCGCAACCCCCGGGCACCGGTTTTACGCTCCAACGCCTTCGTAGCAACAGCCTTGAGCGCATCTTCACGGAAATCCAGCTCAGCGCCTTCCATACCGAACAAAGCAGCATACTGCTTAGTCAGTGAGTTTTTAGGCTCGGTCAGGATCTGAATCAGGGCATCTTCATCCAGTTCTGTCAGCGTTGCAATCATCGGCAAACGGCCCACAAACTCAGGAATCAGACCATATTTAACCAGGTCTTCAGATTCTAAATCAGCCAACACATCGGTGATCTTCTTGGTTTCTTCTTTGCTGACAACCGCCGCATTGAAGCCAATCGAACTCTTTTCACTACGATGCTTGATGACTTGATCAAGCCCGGCAAAGGCACCGCCACAGATAAACAGAATATTCGAGGTATCAACCTGTAAAAATTCTTGCTGCGGATGCTTACGCCCACCCTGGGGTGGCACAGAAGCAACCGTACCTTCAATCAGCTTCAACAGCGCTTGCTGTACACCTTCACCGCTAACATCACGGGTGATTGATGGATTGTCTGATTTACGTGAGATCTTATCGATCTCATCGATGTAGACAATGCCCAGCTGCGCTTTCTCAACATCATAATCGCACTTCTGTAGCAACTTCTGGATGATGTTTTCAACATCCTCACCCACATAACCGGCTTCGGTCAGAGTGGTCGCATCTGCAATTGTGAAAGGCACATTTAACATGCGCGCCAATGTTTGAGCCAACAGGGTCTTACCACTACCGGTTGGGCCGATTAAGAGAATGTTACTCTTACCCAGCTCGACATCGGTGTCGCCTGCGGTTTGTTGAAAGCGCAGTCGCTTGTAATGGTTATATACGGCAACAGACAGTACTTTCTTAGCCCGTTCCTGACCAATAACGTAGGCATCCAGATTATCTTTGATCTCAGCCGGAGTCGGCAGGTGATCCCCTTCTTCTTGGGGCTCTTCCGCGTCTTGAATCTCTTCTTTGATGATGTCGTTACACAGATCGACACATTCATCACAGATAAAAACAGACGGACCTGCAATCAGTTTTTTAACTTCGTCCTGGCTTTTACCACAGAAAGAGCAATACAGCAGTTTGCTGTCATCGCCTCCCTCTTTACCGTTGATATCGTCGGACATTCAACTTCCTCTATTTGTCCCAACCATGCCTGGCCAGGCCCTTTAATTTCTTTATCGCGTTAGCCACATTATAGCGAACAATGTGCACCGCTTTACAGCAAACTTCAAGTGGGTGTCCGATCGAAACACTCGCATAAAATATCGAAGCGACACCGACACAGCGCGGTACGCGTATTAACGGCTAGTCATTACCTGATCGATCAGACCGTACTCAACCGCTTGTTCCGGAGACATGAAGTTATCACGATCAGTATCTTTACTGATGGTATCCATATCTTGACCGGTGTGATGCGACATAATGCTGTTCAATTTGTCACGAATACTCAGAATTTCTTGAGTATGAATCTCGATATCGGTTGCTTGGCCCTGATAACCACCCAACGGCTGATGAATCATCATCCGAGAATGTGGCAGACAGAAACGCTTACCTGCGGCACCACCGGTTAACAACAACGCACCCATGCTCGCCGCTTGACCGATACACATGGTGCTAACGTCAGGCTTGATGAACTGCATGGTGTCGTAGATAGACAGACCCGCTGTCACCGAACCGCCGGGGGAATTGATATACAGGTGAATATCTTTATCGGGATTTTCAGACTCAAGAAACAACAACTGAGCAACCACCAGATTAGCCATATGATCTTCTACCTGGCCAATCATGAAAATAACCCGTTCTTTCAATAATCGAGAGTAGATGTCGTAAGAACGCTCACCACGTGCTGTTTGTTCAACAACCATGGGTACCAGACCACTGCTAGTAATTACGGTAGGGCCATTATAAAAATCCGACATTGAATTCTCTCCTAAATCCTTAACAACGTGTTTGCCACACGTCCAGAAAAAAAAACGGCGGCCGACCTTAAGCCGACAACCGTTCTTTTATAAACGCAATTAAGGCGAAGGGCAATTACGCCTCTTCTGCTTCTTCAGCAACAGGTGCTGCTGCAGGCTTGATTGCGTCTTCGTAGCTTAGTTCGGTTTCGCTAACCTTAGCAGAATCGAGCAGCAGGTCCAAAACCTGATCTTCCAGAACGAGGTTCTGAATCTGGTTCAGCATCTCTTGATTGCTGTAGTACCAGTCGATCACTTCTTGTGGCTCTTGATAAGTCGCTGCCAGCTCTTCAACGGTAGTGCGAACACGATCGTCGTCCACTTTCAGTTCGTTAGCTTTAACAACCTCAGACACCAACAGGCCGACTTTAACACGCTTCTCAGCTTGCTCAGAGAACATCTCTTTAGGCAGCATGTTAGGGTCGATATTGGCATCAGCACCACCGAACTGCTGAATAGCTTGACGACGCATCGCATCGATCTCACCATCAATCAGTGCAGTTGGCACGTCAATCGCGTTAACTTCAACCAATTTACCGAAGACCGCTTCTTTCAGCTTAGACTTCAGCGCTTGGTTCAGTTCACGCTCCATGTTTTTGCGTACTTCAACTTTGAAGCTTTCAACGCTCTTCTCTTCGATACCGAATTTAGCGAAGAACTCTTCGTTCAATTCTGGCAATACTTGAGCAGATACTGTGTTCACCTTAACGTTGAACTTAGCGTCTTTACCTTTCAGGTTTTCAGCATGGTACTCTTCTGGGAAAGTAACGTTAACTTCTTTCTCATCACCGGCTTTAGCACCTTCAAGTGCAGTTTCAAAGCCAGGAATCATTGTATTAGAGCCTAATACCAGATCCATACCGGTTGCAGTACCACCGTCAAATGCTTCACCATCGATGAAACCTTCGAAATCGATGTTCAGCTGGTCGCCTTCGGCAGCCGCTTTGTCAGCTTCTTCAAAAGCAGCTTGCTGCTTCTGTAGAGTATCAACCATCTGATCAAGATCAGCATCTTTTACTTCAGCGGAATTCTTTTCGATTTCAACGCCGGAAAAGTCAGCCAGTGTGATTTCTGGGTACACTTCAAAAGTTGCAGTGTAAGAGAAATCTTCACCCTCTTTGTCGGTTTTGAATTCAACATTTGGGCCACCAGCAGGTGTCAGGCTTTCTTGCTGTATCGCTTCATAGAAGCTCTGCTGCACAACTTCACCGATGACTTCCTGGCGAATGCCTTGGCCGTAGCGCTTTTTAACCACTTTAACTGGCACTTTACCGGGACGGAAACCGTCCAGACGAACGGTACGAGCCGTCTCTTGAACACGCTTGGCTACATCGCTATCAACACGATCAGCAGGTACAACAACAGTCAGTTGACGCTCAAGACCAGTAGTGGTTTCTACGGATACTTGCATGGAATTCCTCACAAAATTATTTGTATCGTAACAAATCTGAAAATTGACCTGTCGCTCACCCTCTTACGTTAGTAGAGGCCTATCACTACAGGTGCCAGAATTTCTAAAGGCGGAAATTGTCCGGGAAGCGGTGCTATTAGTCAAGCAAAAGCGTTGAATATCAACGTATGCAGCATAAATGCACGGATCACTGACAAAAGGATTAAAAAAGAGATAAATAAAGGGAATAAGAAGAATTAAGAAATGGGGTGGACGATGGGGTTTGAACCCACGACCGCCGGAATCACAATCCGGAGCTCTACCAACTGAGCTACGCCCACCATAACAATACATTTAACTCTTTGACACTTTTTTGTCAGACCTTACTGGCGCGCCCGGCAGGGGTCGAACCTGCAACCGCTCGCTTAGAAGGCGAGTGCTCTATCCATTGAGCTACGGGCGCCTGACACTGCCCGATCTCGTTGAAGTTCAATTCACACTTAGGTGCTTCGTGCCCCTCTTCAAGATGGAGCGCATAATATATATCGCTTTATATTCCGTCAACACCCTTTTTAAAATTTAAGCAAAATAAACCACTTAGATGTCGATAACCGCACTAACCGATCACTTTTTATACATAACTAAGGATATCGGCTGAGTGAGTCGACGTAGTAACGTTCATGCTTGGCTAATCCCCTCACCTATTTATCAATCGATGCCTTGCCTTTAGTTACCGTCTTTCCTCTATCTAGCCTAAAAACCAAAACCACCTATATATAGGACAGCCATTAAGCATTTAGCCCCCCACGTGCTCTAAAGCACTTTCATCCCATAGCGAGCCGCGATAGCCCTTGGAGGAATAGCGCAACCATGAGACAATCCGCGCCATCAAAATTAATGACTGGGGAAGACATTCGTAAGATGAGCGCTCAGATAATTGACGGCAAGCAGATTGCCCAAAATGTTCGCGAACAGGTAGCCGTGGGTGTTAAAGCCCGCCTTGATGCGGGTAAACGCGCCCCATGCTTGGCTGTTATCCTCGTTGGCTTCGATCCCGCCTCGCAGGTATATGTCCGAAACAAGAAAAATGCCTGTAAAGAGGTTGGCATTGAATCGGTTTCTTATGACCTACCGGCAGATACCGGCCAGCAACAGTTGCTAGATCTGGTCGATAGCCTTAACAGTAATGACCAGATCGATGGCATTTTAGTGCAGCTACCCCTGCCCGCCCACCTCGAAGCGAACGAGATTCTTGAGCGCATCCGCCCAGAAAAAGATGTTGATGGTTTCCACCCCTTCAACTTGGGCCGTCTGGCGCAACGCTTACCCGCACTGCGTCCTTGCACCCCCAAAGGGGTTATGACATTGCTGGAATCGACCGGCGAAGCGATTCGCGGTAAAGATGCGGTCATCGTTGGGGCGTCCAACATTGTTGGCCGCCCAATGACACTCGAACTACTACTGGCGGGCTGCACAACTACCACCACCCACCGCTTCACGAAGGACCTCGCTGCCCATGTACAGCGCGCCGATATCGTGGTTGTCGGTGTTGGCAGACCCGGACTGGTTAAAGGGGAATGGATTAAGCCCGGCGCTATCGTTATCGATGTGGGCATTAACCGTCTTGAAGATGGCCGCTTAGTGGGTGATGTGGATTACGCCGTTGCCGCCGAACGGGCCGGTTGGATCACCCCCGTTCCCGGAGGTGTCGGCCCAATGACCGTTGCGACACTGATGGAAAATACCCTGGAAGCGGCCAACAACAATAGCTAAGTCGCTACACTTCAACGCTGTTCCACCAAACAAGCCTTTTTCTCTCTGCCTGAGCGATAAAGGCTTTTTATGCCTAGCCAGCCGAACACCCACCATCTAACCGCCCATACTCTAACCCACTGCTGTAAAATAAACTGAACCACCCCCCGCTGAAACAATCAGTCTTTCAGGATATTTTCAGTTTACTGTGCGATTATCCCTAGCACTTACCCCACTCTTGCCAAGCAGAGCTGTTTATGAATAGTAAAAAAATCATCTTAATCGTTGTTATTGCCGCATTAATAGGTGCTTTCTTCCTGTTAGATCTCGGTAGTTACCTCAATCTAGAATATATAAAAACGCAACAAGACAGCCTGCAAAGCTGGGTCGCGGCCAATAAAGTATTAGCCATCGCGGCCTTTGTCGTGTTCTACGTACTGGTTACCGCACTGTCATTACCCGGCGCCGTCATTATGACGCTGGTCGGCGGCGCTATCTTTGGCCTCGCGACGGGCTTGATTCTGGTCTCCTTTGCTAGCGCGACCGGTGCCACCCTCGCCTTCCTGATGGCTCGCTACCTATTACGGGCACCACTGACGAATAAATTCTCTAATTACATTGACCCGATTAACCGCGGCATCGAGAAAGATGGTATCTCCTATCTCTTTACCCTGCGCTTAGTACCGCTGTTTCCGTTCTTTGTCATCAACGCGGTCATGGGCCTGACTCGCATGAAGGCAACCACCTTCTACTGGGTAAGCCAACTGGGCATGTTGCCGGGTACTGCGATCTTCGTAAACGCCGGTACACAGCTGGCCCTGATCGAACAGCCTAGCGATATCCTGTCACCAGGGCTGATTCTCTCCTTCTGCTTGCTAGGCATCTTCCCTTGGATCGCCAAGGCTATTGTCGATAAAGTGAAACAACGTAAGGTTTACAGCGGTTATACCAAGCCGAAAAAATTTGACACCAACATGGTCGTTATTGGTGCCGGTGCCGGCGGTTTGGTTACCTCTTATATCGCAGCGGCCACCAAGGCCAAAGTCACACTGATCGAGCGCCATAAAATGGGCGGCGATTGCCTTAACACCGGCTGCGTACCTTCTAAAGCCTTGATTCGTACCACCCACTTCCTTGCCGATGTCCGCGACGCGAAAGATCTGGGTATTCGCAACGCCGCTGTCGAATATGAATTTTCAGAAGTCATGGATCGGGTTCAGCGGGTTATCGAAACGATTGAGCCACACGACTCCATCGCCCGCTATGAATCCCTCGGCGTCGATTGCGTTACCGGTGATGCCTTTATTCGTAGCCCGTGGGAGGTCGAGGTCAACGGCAAAACCATTACCACGCAAAATATTGTTATCGCCACCGGCGCACGGCCTACGCTGCCAAGCATCCCCGGCATAGAACAAGTAGAGCCACTCACTTCCGATACTATTTGGGGCCTACGTCAGCGTCCTGAACGCTTACTGGTACTCGGTGCCGGCGCGATCGGCTGTGAACTGGGCCAATGTTTTGCCCGCCTCGGCAGCCAAGTCTCTATCCTCTTTCGCGGCACCCAGGTGCTTACCAAGGAAGATCAGGATGCTGCTGCGGTAGTTGAGAAACGCCTACAACAAGACGGCATCCAGATCTGCGCCAGTCATACCCCTGTGCGCTTTGAAGTCACAGACGCTGGTTTTGAGCTTGTCTGTCGCCATAACGATCAAGAAAAACGTATCGGTTTCGACAAACTACTGGTTGCCACTGGCCGTACCGCCAATGTGACCGGCTTCGGCCTCGAAGCGATGGGCATCACAGCTAAACCGGGCGGCACAATCCAAGTCGACCCTTACCTACGCACTCGCATGCCAAACATCTTAGCCTGCGGTGATGTCATTGGGCCTTTTCAGTTCACCCATGCCGCGGCTCATCAAGCGTGGTTTGCTTCAGTTAACGCGCTATTCGGCCAACTGAAGAAGTTTAAAGTAGACTACTCCCTCATTCCTTTTACCACTTACACCAGTCCAGAGGTTGCGCGTATTGGCCTGAATGAGAAGCAAGCGATTGATGAGGGTATTGCCTATGAAGCGGTGCGCTACAATCTCGAAGAGCTGGACCGAGCCATCACCGATGAAGCCGCCTACGGTTTTGTTAAAGTCTTGCTTAAACCCGGCAGCGATAAAATTATTGGTGTCACTCTTGTCGGCGAGCATGCCGCAGAGATGCTGCCAGAATTCGCCTTAGCGATGAAAAACAAACTCGGCTTAAATAAGATTCTCGGTACTATTCATGCCTACCCAACGCTCAACGAAGCCAACCGTTTTGTTGCCGGAGAGTGGAAGAAAAAACATGCGCCACAAAAGGTTCTCGCCTGGTTAGAAATCTTCCATCGCTGGAAGCGCGGCTAACTTAGAGACCACAACCTAGATACTGAAAGCGCCGCTAAACGGCGGCTTATATTGGCTTATCAAAGACTGATATTCGGACTGATAGAAACGCTGATGCGAGGGCTGTCACAAAGGCCTAGAAAGGGGCCTAGATCAGCACAAAAAAGCAGGTGTATTAAATGTTGTATTAAAAATACACCCATATCGAACCTTACTGTTGACCAAAGCAACGGTATTAAAAAAGCCCTGCCGTTATGACAGGGCTTTTTATTTTTAAGCACTTAATTATTATATATCAGAAGGTTATCTATATAACCTAATAAAATTAATGAGCTTTAAAGTTGGCTTTTTTCGTTGGTTTCATTCACCAAAATCACTTTCCGATGGGGGAATGGAATCTCGATATCATGTTCATCCAAGGCTTTCTTGATCTGCTCTGGTACTGAGTACAGCACATCAAAATAGTGCTCACCCTGACAGAAAGGTCGTACCAGAAAATCAACCGAACTGTTATTCAATGTCTCCACTTCAACAAAGGGTACTGGTGTTTTCAACACATGGGGATGGTTAGCCAAAACCGTTTCGATTACAGCCCGGGCAGCATCGATACTTTCGCCATAAGCCACCCCAAAATGCATATCCACACCACGCACATCATAGTGCGAATGATTGATAATCTGATCACCCCAGATCTGTGAATTAGGCACAATAATTTGCTGGTTATCGAATGTTTGCAGCACCGTGGTAAACATATCGATCTCCGTCACTTTACCAAACCGCCCTGCCGCATCGATAAAATCATTCACCTTGTAAGGTCGAAAAATCAGCAACATGACACCGGCGGCCAGATTCGACATCGCCCCCTGAAGCGCTAAACCAATCGCTAAACCGGCGGCACCGAGCAAGGCAACAATCGATGCGGTTTGTACGCCAAACCGATTAAGCACGGCAATCATGACAAAAGCGATAATGATATAGCGCGCCATGCTGCCTAGAAAACGAAACAGCGTATCATCGAGATGCTGATTTTTCTGACTACCGGCAACAATCATTTTGTTAACCTTGCCGGCAAACCATAATCCCAATAGCAAAATAATGATAGCCAGCAGAACATTGCTGGCCCAATCAAGCGCCACCGGAAAGTATTGGTTAATATCTAATTCATCAAGCATTTTTGACATCTTGTTATTGCCTCTAGTCATTAGTGTGTACAGCTGATGCTATTATTGCGTGATTGCGCCATCTGCAAGCCCAAAATAGCGAATAACCCACGTAATAGCGAGTTAGGTCAACAAAACCCTGCGCCTGACGCTTTTCTTACCAAAATAGCTAGGCGTATAATTAACTTGTTAACTGCTTTGCTTAACGATGACGCTAGCGACTTTACCTAGCACTACCCTGAGCGGTAACACCTTGGTGTTATCTTGACCCAAAGATTCAAGCATGACGCTCGACTAGGGTTAAACAATACCCTATGTAAACACCTTGAATCGGGGCCGCTATCAGACGGTGACTTAATTACCTTATCCAGCCTTCAGGAACGCCATTGAATAACAACGCCTCACTATCCCGACTTTACAACAGCATTAAGCCACTACTTGAGCTAAGCGATCATAAGCGACCGATTGGCTTTATACTGATCTCGGCACTGGCGGTGGGGCTACCGGGTTTGTTTGGCGCCTGGGTCGGCGATTTCCCTACCTCTATGCTGGCCTGTATGGGTGGGCTATCGGTTTTGTATATGCGGCAGACCAATATTCCCCGCCGAATGATGACTCTAGCCACCTGCGCGTTTGGCTTTGCCGTTAGTTTTGCATTAGGCGTGTTAACCAGCTTTGACCCTTACCTATCCGCCGCGACACTGACGCTGAACGTGTTTATGGTCACGGTGATCTGCCGCTTTTATTCTGTGCCGCCACCCGGAACACTGTTTTTTGTAGTCGTCGCATGCTTGGCCAGAACACTTCCCTATGATCTCTCACTGGCAGCAGAACGGGTCGGCATACTGATGTTCGGCGCGATGGACGGGTGTTTTCTCGCGCTAATCTACAGCGTCTATCAGGTTTATATATCGAAAACGTTTGTTGACCGCCCTACCGAAGCCATTGACCATCACATTCTGGCTATCAGTATCGAATCATTAGTGATCAGTCTGTTTGTGGGTGGTGGTTATTGCTTAGCCCTATTTCTACAGCTGGATAACCCCTACTGGGTTCCCATCTCCACCACTGCGATTATGCAAGGCGCGACATTCAGGGCGATCTGGCACCGCAACGTGCACCGCATCTTCGGCACGACGCTGGGCATGGGGATCGCTTGGATGATCTTTTCGCTGTCGCCCGGCCCATGGGAAACCGCTGTATTGATTTTACTACTGAGCTTTTTTATTGAGGTACTCATTACCCGTAACTACGGCCTAGCCGTACTGTTTATCACACCACTGACCGTAATCTTCGCTGATATCAATGTCCCGGCCAGTGAAACCGATCAGCTAATGCTCGCTCGCCTATTCGATATCGTTCTTGGCTGCCTCATTGGCTACCTTGGCGGCTGGGTGATACATCACCCTAAGTTTGTCGCGGCAGTAAAAAAACGGCTATCACAACGATAACCATTGCAAGGTTTACACTGGAGAACAGATTGCCCCGAAGGGGCTCTAGTCTTACTTAATCGGCAAAGATCCCTTAATCTGTCTGGCAATCCCGGGCATGAAACCCTAAAGTTATAACTAACCGGCATGCTGACACCTCCTCTTTGGTGTCATTGAATCGCTAAAGAGACCGGTTTGCGCCAAGCCCCATTGCCATTGCCATTGCAGCGCGGGCTGACGTTAGGGAGTTAAGATTAGGAGTTAAGATGAAACATTTTCTCGACACCATTTCCTCTTCTAAGCAACTCGAACGCTTTCTTAACCAACCGCAGATTCAAGCGACACTTCAGCGATCCCAGTCCGTGCTGGTGCAGGTCTTCACTGCAAGTACCGATATCGATTGGATTAACCTACTCAGCACACAGATCAAAATCCTGATCCCCCATGCCACTGTTGTCGGCACCTCCTCCGGAGGCGAGATTGCCGCCGGTAAAATCGTTGTCGAATCGACCCTGTTATCGTTGCTGTGCTTTAGCGATACAGACCTACACCTCGAACTCGTTAGCCAACCGAGTAATGAATACAGCAGCGGCGCCGATGTTGGTTCACGCCTGAGCCAGCTAGCTAACCTAAAAGGCGTCTTGCTGATGGCCACACCCACCAGCCTAGATTGTGCCCGACTGTTAGAGGGGCTAGACGACAAGCTACCGGATATCCCCGTTTTCGGCGGTGGTGCAGGCTCGGAAGGAGCCAAGGCTGAAGCCTTTATTTTTACCACTGAGGGGATCTTCAAATCGGGTTTATTAGCGGTTGGACTGCAAAGCACCTCGCTGCACCTTAAAGTCACATTACAGTTTGGCTGGGAAGCGCTAGGCCCACGCATGACCCTCACGAAGGTTGAACACAACATCATACATACCATTGATCGCAAGCCTGCTTTTAAGGTCTATAGCCAACATTTCAATATCACCTCCGATGATGAGTTATTCCTGCTAGAGTTCCCATTACTCATCGAGCGCAATGGCCATACCTTGGCACGCAACCCCACCGCCACCAATCGATCTGGCGAGGTGTCGATGATCGCCGATGTTAAACAGGGTGAAACGGCTCGGTTAGGTTATCTTAATGTCGATACTGTCATAACAGACACCGAAACCACACTCAATGTGCTCCACCTGTTTCAGCCGGATGCGATTCTGCTCTATTCCTGCGTCTGTCGGCGCTTCTTTTTGCAACAAGAAACCGAGCTAGAAACCCGCCCCTTTCAGCATCTAGCCCCTACTGCCGGTTTATTTACCTACGGCGAATTCATCCGCCTAAGCGGTAAAATTCAATTACTCAACTCTAGCCAAGTCGCCGTGGCCTTGCGTGAGGATGATGACTCCCTGCCTATGAAGGCCCCGAGCGCCCTGAAGCACAAAACCATGAATCAAAGCAGAACGCGACATGCTCGCATCACCAGTCGATTACTGCAGTTCGTCAACACCTTGACCGAAGAAGTCGATGAGGCGAATCGTTTACTCAAACACCAAGCGGAGCACGACCCGCTCACCGGCGCGTTTAACCGCCAGGGCTTACTCGGCAAACAACTTGAAGAGATGTCGAGAGCCGTGCGTCATGGACACTCACTGTCCATCCTGATGCTCGATATCGACCACTTTAAACGGATTAATGATCAGTTTGGCCATATTACCGGTGACTTTGTACTGAAGAAGGTCGTGGACACCCTGCATAACAATTTGCGCAAACACGATCTGCTGTTCCGCTACGGAGGCGAGGAGTTCGTTATTCTGCTTCCTGAGATCGATCTTAGCTGTGCTTTGATGGCCGCCGAAAAACTGCGCAGTAAAATTGAGGACCTATCGCTGACCTATAATGACCAATGCCTGCCCCCCGTGACTGTCTCTATCGGCGTAGTCTCTACACCCCAAGATGGCACTGTGTTACCGGATTTAATGGAAGCCGTCGATAGCGCCCTCTATCGCGCTAAGGAGAACGGTCGCAACCGCGTTGAACATATCGACTAAATTGCCCTGCCAATAGGCAGAGCAAAAGAAGCTTTCACACATACGAGGCACAAAAAAAGGGGCGTACCGATACGCCCCTTTAATCATCTAACTATCACCGTAACCGGGTTGAATCAGTTCCAACCACTGACCGCTTTAACTTCAAGGAAGTCTTCAAGCCCCCAAACACCGCCCTCACGACCGTTGCCTGATTGCTTATAACCACCAAAGGGTGAGCCAGCACCTAAGAATGTGCCATTGATCTGCACCATACCGGCACGCAATTTACGCGCCACACGATTGGCTTTTTCACTATCCTGTGACTGCACATAGTGAGTCAGGCCATAAGGGCTGTCATTGGCAATGCTGATCGCTTCCTCTTCGGTATCAAAAGGAATCAGCACCAAGACAGGCCCAAACACCTCTTCACGGGCGATGGTCATCTGGTTATGAATATCCGCAAACACGGTTGGTCTAACGTAATAGCCCTTTTCTAGCCCTTCAGGCTTACCCAGACCGCCCGCTACCAGCCGGCCGCCTTCATTAATACCCTGCTCAATCAAACCTTGGATCTTGTCATACTGCATCTGTGAGACCACCGGACCAATATGGTGTCCTTCCAGTGATGCGGTATTCACAGCGGTTTTATTCGCCGTTTCTGCAGCAATAGCAACCGCTTGCTCGTAAAGGCTACGCTCCACCAGCATACGGGTCGGCGCATTACAGGATTGTCCACTGTTATTAAAGCAGTGACGCACGCCCCGCATAACCGCCTTCTCATCAGCATCGGCAAAAACAATATTAGCGCCCTTACCGCCCAACTCTAACGCTACCCGCTTAACGGTATCGGCAGCGTTTTTAGTAATGGCGATGCCCGCCCGAGTCGATCCAGTAAAGGACACCATATCCACTTCAGGATGGCCCGACAGCTGCGAACCCACACCCAGTCCATCACCGTTTACTAAATTAAAAACACCCGCAGGGAAACCGGCCTGATCGATCATCTCAGCAAACAGCAGCGATGACAGTGGCGCAATTTCAGAGGGTTTTAATACCATAGTGCAACCGGCAGCGAGTGCCGCCACAACTTTCAATGTCACCTGATTCATCGGCCAGTTCCACGGCGTAATCAGGGCACACACACCGATCGCTTCGTGCAAGATACGGTTATCCGGCGCATGATCACCCAACGGCTGATCAAATTCATACCCTTTCAGCGCACGAATCAGGTTTTTAATATGGGAAGAACCAGCGCCACACTGGGAAGTACTCGCCAGCGCAATTGGTGCCCCCATTTCGGTAGAAATAGCACGCGCCATCTCGTCGGCACGCTCGTTGTAAATCGTCTGTAATTTTTCTAACAGTACCAGTCGCTCGGCCTTGCTCGTTTGGCTCCAGCTATCGAATGCCTGACGCGCAGCAGCAACAGCGGTGTTGGTATCAGCCTCGTCCCCTAAAGAGATCACCGCACACACTTCTTCGGTGGATGGATCAATCACATCAAAATCATGGCTCGCCTGCGGAGCAACCCACTGACCATCAATATAAAACTGACGTTTATCTAACATCTTTGTTCTTCCTTATTGCGACACAACCAAAAATTAACGCTTAAACATCAACTAGCTAGACAATATTTTAGCCAATTTAACTCAATACTCTATTCACACAACCGAGTTAGACACCCTGAATCGACAAACGTTACCCTGCGGCGGAACGAGCTAAACAATCACGTACCAAAATCACCATCACAGCAACCTAAAACGGCCACTACGGTTTAACGGATATTTCCGCGCTACGCAAGTAAATACCGACCAAAGGTCCTATAAAGCGTTCTAAAAGTCGTAATCCCTATTTTCTTATCCCCTAGAACGTTTTATCTATTGTATTGACCTCCTACAAAAGTACAAAATAGCCGCCTTATAAAATTTAAACGTGGGACTAACAATGCATTCTCTGCTATTGGGCCTGATTATCCTCGCCTTTGTGCTGATCGTTTTTGAAGATGTTGTCCATCTGAATAAAGCAAAATCAACACTTTTTATCGGCACCTTGGTCTGGATCCTTGCCTTTGTCTTCCCTGAAAAATCGCCCCAAGCGATACAGGAAGCACTCAACGAACAACTGCTTGATATTGCCATTCTCTGGCTTTTCTTAATGGCTGCGATGACCTTCGTCGCCTACCTTAACGAAAAAGGCCTGATTACCCAGTTGGTTTACCGACTCCTGCCCAGTGAACTTAAGCTCAGCACCCTAATGATTCTGATCGCCTTGCTAGGCTTGATGTTTTCATCCTTGGCGGACAACATCACCGCCTCGCTGATCATGCTATCGCTGTTGGCATCACTGAAGCTAGAAACCAAAGATACTCTCAAGTTTGCCGCACTGATTGTCTTTGCGGTTAACTCCGGTGGCGTCTCACTGATTACCGGTGACGTCACCACGCTGATGATATTCCTTAACGGCAAGGTCTCCATTCTTAATCTGCTACTGCTAATACTGCCAGCCATCACCGGTGTGGCGATTCTGGCATTGATATTGATGCGTGGCTGTAATGAAGTAATCACCCTGCCGAAATTTAAACGGCCGATCTCCGCCGGTGACAAACTGATTGCGGCGCTATTTCTACTGACTATTATCAGCACACTCGCCTTTAGCGTACTGTTTTCAGTACCGCCGGTGCTGACCTTCCTGTTCGGTTTGGCGCTGATGTTTATCGTCCATCAGGTGATTTTCCGTAAGGAGCAAAACCCCAACGTTCTAGAATATGTCCGCGAGATCGAGTTTGATACCCTGCTGTTCTTCCTTGGGGTGCTGCTACTCGTGGGAATGCTCAAAGAGCTGTCGGTGCTGGAGTTACTGCCAGAACTCTACACCATGATGCCGGCGATCTATGCCAACTATATTATCGGTATACTGTCAGCCTTCGTTGATAACGTGCCACTCACTGCAGCGATTCTGCAATCGGATATTCCGATGACCAAAGGCGAATGGTTAGGATTGACCTATGCCGTGGGGGTTGGTGGTTCTATTCTGATCGTCGGGTCGGCGGCCGGTGTTATCGCCCTCAGTAAGCTACAAGAGTTGTCGTTTATCAGCTACCTACGCTTTATTCACTGGCTGCTGGTGGCTTACACCTGTGGTTATCTGGCGGTGATGTTCCTGACGAACCTCGTGCTCTGATACAGCCGATAAAATAGAGTAGCACCTTGATAAGACGATCCCTGTTTTATCAGGCAAAAAAAACAGCGGCTAACACCGCTGTTTTTTTTGTTTATACCTCAGCCAACAGGCAAGCAGTCAGACCCGCTAATCGATCAGATGGCGATACCGGCCTTATCTGCCCGTAAACGGTGCAGTTTTTGATAGCTCTCAATCAGTTTTAGATGACGATCCAAACCGCTTAGTTTGGTATCCGTTGGCGCCAAGCCAAAGAAACGCACGTCTCCGGCGACGGACCCCACCACATTCTCCATCACCTCAGCACCAAACATACGACGCAGATTCAACAGGTAATCGTCCAGCGCGAGATCTTCATCCAGCACAATCACTAGCACCGCATTCATCGCCTGATAGAACAACCCGCGTTCAACGGTATTGTCGTTATATTGTAGGAAGCTTTCCACCAGCTCTAACGCGGCTTCATGCTCGCCCAGTGCGAGATAGATAAGAACCTTCAGCTCCAGAATCGTCAACTGACCCCACACGGTGTTCTCATCAAACTCGATGCCGATCAGGGTTTTAATATCGGTGTAGTTATCTTCTTCGCTGTCTTCAAGACGTTCGACCAAATCAGCCAGCTGCTCGTCATCCAAGCGATGTAGATTAAGAATATCTGTGCGAAACTGAATCGCTTTGTTGGTGTTATCCCAAACCAAGTCTTCTACCGGATAGACCTCAGAATAGCCCGGCACCAGAATCCGACAAGCCGAGGCGCCGAGATCATCAAAGGTAGCGATATAGACCTCTTTTTCGAGTTCTTCGAGAATCGCCATTAAGCGGTTGCTCTCTTCTTCATTGGTGCCCGAGAAATCCCACTCGCAAAACTCATAATCGTGGCAAGCACTGAAGAAACGCCAAGAGATAACCCCTGTTGAATCAATAAAGTGTTCGACAAAGTTATTCGGCTCAGTCACCGCTAGACTGTTAAAAGTCGGCGGCGGCACATCATTTAGACCCTCGAAGCTGCGGCCCTGTAATAATTCGGTCAAACTGCGCTCGAGTGCCACTTCAAAGCTTGGGTGGGCACCAAAGGAAGCAAAGACGCCGCCAGTGCGCGGATTCATCAGAGTGACGCACATGACTGGGAACTGACCGCCCAAAGACGCATCTTTCACCAGTACCGGAAACCCCTGCTCTTCCAGCCCTTTAATACCGGCGACAATCTGTGGGTACTGCGCCAATACCGCTTCAGGCACATCGGGAAGGACAATTTCTTCCTCAATAATCTGCCGCTTAACCGCCCGCTCAAAAATCTCAGACAGACACTGAACCTGAGCTTCATGGATATTATTACCCGCACTCATACCATTACTAAGGAACAGGTTCTCTAACAGGTTTGACGGAAAATAAACCGTTTGCTGATCAGACTGACGCACATAGGGCAAGGCACAGATACCCCGCGCCACGTTACCTGAGTTGGTATCGATTAAGTTAGAGCCACGCAGTTCATCATCAGGGTTATAAATCGCCAGACAGTAATCATCCAACAAGCCATCGGGAATGCTGTCATCCTCGGTCAGTTTGAACCACTGTTCATTGGGATAGTGAACAAATGCACTGTTAGCGATCTCTTCACCGAAATACTGATCGTTGTAGAAGAAGTTACAGCTGGCTCGCTCGATAAACTCACCGAGAGCAGAACAGAGAGCGCTCTCTTTAGTCGCCCCTTTGCCGTTGGTAAAACACATCGGCGACGAAGCATCCCGTATATGTAATGACCAGACATTCGGCACGATATTACGCCATGAAGAGATCTCAATTTTCATCCCTAAGCGCTCGAGGATACCGGTCATATTGGCGATGGTTTTTTCCAACGGTAGGTCTTTACCCAAGATCATGGTGTTGGCGGTATCATCAGCAACGCCCATCGCCATGATCGAGGCATCAGCATCGAGATTTTCAACTGTCTCGATTCTAAATTCAGGCCCCTGCTGCACCACTTTCTTGACGGTACAACGATCGATCGAACGGATAATACCGGTGCGATCCCGCTCTGAGATCGTATCTGGCAGCTCTACCTGAATCTGAAAAATCTGGTTATAACGGTTTTCAGGATCAACAATATTATTCTGCGACAGACGGATATCGTCCGTTGGAATATCCCGAGACTGGCAGTAAACCTTAACGAAATACGCTGCACACAGGGCAGAGGATGCCAAAAAGTAATCAAATGGACCGGGCGCAGAACCATCCCCTTTATAGCGAATCGGCTGATCGGCGGTGACGGTGAAATCATCAAACTTCGCTTCAAGCCTGAGATTGTCTAAAAAATTAACTTTGATTTCCATCTGAATACTATTTCCGGGATCGTTTAAGCAAAATGGTAGGTCTGTCGATGTTTTAACGAAAGCTTAAAACACAAAACAGTTCAGCCCGGCAGGCTGCCTCTAATTGGCGGGCATTTTAACACTAATTAAGAAGTGAAAACGAAGACAATCTCAACACGCCTTATCCCGCCCTGTTGCAGCCCTTAATCCGCTTGTCGTCCACGATTGCGATACTGTGCTGGTGCCATACCAAACTGCTCTCTAAACATATAGATAAAGGGCGAAGGTGAGCTGTAACCAAGTTCCAGTGCGATCTGAGTCACACTGTGGCCCGCATTCAACAATTCAAGCGCCTGCATCAAGCGTAACTGTAAGCGCCACTGTTTTAATGACATACCGGTTTCACGGCGAAAACGACGGTCTAGTGTACGTAGAGAAACGGCCAATGACGCGGCAAGCTGCTCTGATGTTTCCACCTGATCAGGCTCGCGATAAAGCCGATGACATAGGGCCGTTAAATCAGGACTTACCGGCCAAGGCAGATAACGATCATCCCGTTCGAGACAACCTAACGCTTGCAACAGCAACTGCATCAGGTCATTTTCATAAGAATCTAAGGGGTATTCCGCGTCAAACTCAGCGGCTTCTAAGATCAACTCGCGAATCAGCGGCGTTATATGCAGCACCGTGGCCCGGTCGGCAATCCCTTGGTAGTCCTTATCAATATACAGACTTTTTAGATCCGCACCATATTCAGTAAACACCCGATGCTGACAACCACAAGGCAACCAGATCGCCTGCTCCGGCGGTATAAAGTAACGCTCACCGGTTAGATCAACCACCAGCACACCGGACACGGCATACAACAACTGATGCCAATGATGACGATGGGCAGGAAAGTAATGCCCAGCAGGCATCTCCTCCTGACGCACATACACGTCCCGAGGCAACGATTGCATACTGAGTAAGCTGAGTTCATGAGCGGAGCGACGATCCATACTAAATTGTCCAGTTTTATATATATTTTGTCATTTTATAGAAAGATAACAAAAACCACATGCGCTAACCTGTGTACTCTGCAAAAGTGAACAGCGATAGGAGAGCTAAAATGGCCGAGATTAGTAAAAACCGCATGTTACTCACCTGCGTGTTAGCCGTCGTCGCAACGATTGGCATCGCCCGTTTTGCCTACACGCCAATGATTCCCGAAATGGCTAAAGAGGTCGGCTTGAGTGAATCACTGGCCGGTTATCTGGCCGCCGCCAATTATGCGGGTTACCTTAGCGGCGCACTGCTCATCTCCTTTATCCATAATATCGCGCTAAAAGCCCGTCTGTTTCGGTTAGGATTATTCGTTGCCATCGTTACCAGCCTCGCCATGGGACTGACCACTCAAGAACCGCTTTGGTATCTGCTACGTTACCTCTCGGGGTTAAGCAGTTCGGCTGGTATGTTACTCGGTGGCGGTCTGCTGATGCATTGGCTGATGAAGCGGAACCATAAAGCCGAACTAGGGATCTTCTTCTCGGGGCTAGGGATCGGCATCGCCATCACAGCGGTATTATCTATCTTAATCAAAGATCACTTCAGTTGGGATCAACAATGGTGTATTTACGCCCTCGTCACACTGCTATTAATTGTGCCGGTGTGGCAGTGGCTACCGGATTTTAGTGCAGAACAATCTTTGGCGAAACACAGCCAACATCACATTCCGCTCCCTCGCAGCTTCATGCCGGTGCTGCAGCTGAGTTATTTCTGCGCGGGCTTTGGCTATGTTATCTCAGCGACTTTTTTGATCAGTATCGCCGAAAGCATCGACGCCCTCGCCGGACAAGGTTGGATTATTTGGCTGATAGCTGGCTTAAGCTGCGCCCCGGCCAGCGCCCTATGGGATAAAGTCGCTAACACCACCGGTCAGTGGCAAGCCATTTTTATCGCCTATCTACTTAACGCCCTGAGCATTCTGATACTGCTTTTAAGCCACCACCTCTTGGCGGTGATACTCAGTGCGATGATTTACGGTGCCAGCTTTATCGGTATCGTCAGCATGATGTTATCTATGGTGGGTCGCTTATTCCCAGACAACCCTTCGAAACCGATGAGCCGCTTAACCTTCAGCTACGGTGCGTCACAAATGCTCGCCCCCGCACTGGTTGGCTATCTAGCCGAAGCCGACGGCAATTTTGATAACGGTTTAATCATTACCCTATGCGTCATGATGATCGGCAGCGGGGCCATACTATTCGCGCGACATATTGAAAAAAACAAAGACCAAACCAGTGAGCCGGATAACAACCTCATGGGCGCCATTGACGCTAGAATCACCATCCCTATTGCTGATAAATAACATTAGTTTTATAAAATAAACTATTGATTAATAATATTTTAAAAACAACAATGGCTTTTGAAAATGCGGCTTCAGCCCTTACCCTAAAGCTGCGACAATACCCTAGCAACATCGATATCAAAGGCATCAATCAAGCGCTCGGTTGTGCCGTTTTGGAGATAGCCCTTAAGTGCAAACAGTTCAACAGAGAGCAGCAAGCGGTTATTGCCATCCAACTGATTAAACAAAACCTCATCGATCACAACCCGCACATACACCTTAGTTGGCGGGCCTTGTTCGGCCTGCAGCGCAATACAAGAGAACCCCGCTTGAGTACGTTTGGTCACATCGAGTACATCATCAAAACACCGGGTGTAGTTAACCGAAAAGCCCTGTTCAACTAAGAAAGCATGAATAAAGCCCAACGCCAGCACATAATGCTTATCCGCTGCTTGGAATTGCTGATGATAGGCTCGCACGAGGGCTTTTGGCGGCTCACCCTTGACGCCAATCTCCTGATCGGCGGCCGGATACGGCTCTGAACAACCCACCAAAAAAACGATCACCAACAGCATAAAAACACGTTTCATCACCACTCCAGTAAACAATCAGGCTACAAAATTCGCTTTAAATTGAACACTCTGTGCTGAACAACCTGAGCATAAAAACACCCAAAATACGCAAAATATAGCACGACCGGCAGGACTGTTTATCTAAGCCCGGCTTAGCCTTGTATTTTAAACCTATCAACGGCATTATTTCGCCGCTTCGATGAGGCTATTTTCCTCTACTCAGAGGTGAATTATTCAACCAGCCCCCAAATAGAACCTGTTTTATTGCTATTGATATGATTTTCATCGCCACTTAAGACTAATATGAAACAAACACCGCCCTTCTTTACCCAATGTCTATTTTTCTCATCACTAAGGAGACCGCTATGAAAGGCACAGAGATCAAAGTAGTTCCTGGCCTGTTCGCAATTGCCATCATCCTTTTCCTCTGGTTTGCTATTGCTCCGCCACAAGGGGTATCAGCCAACGCATGGCATCTATTGGCACTGTTCGTCGGTACGGTAGTCGCCATCATTGGTAAAGCAATGCCCATTGGTGCTATCGCTATTTTAGCCATCACCTCGGTCGCACTGACAGGCGTCACCAACGACAGCCCTTCAGGGGCGATCAAAGATGCCCTGAGTGGCTTTTCTAACTCATTAATCTGGCTGATTGGTATTGCTATTATTATCTCTCGCGGCTTAGCGAAAACCGGCTTAGGCAATCGTATTGGCTATTACTTCATATCCCTATTCGGCCGAAAAACCATTGGTATTGGCTATGCGTTGGCACTTTCTGAGCTGGTCATTGCACCGGTAACTCCCAGTAATACAGCGCGGGGTGGCGGTATTATTCATCCCATAATGAAGTCTATCGCGACCAGTTTTGGCTCCACTCCTGAAGCCGGTACATCACGCAAAATTGGTCACTACCTTGCGTTGGTTAACTATCATATCAACCCAATAACATCAGCAATGTTCATTACCGCTACTGCACCAAACCCTTTAATCGTCAAATTCATTGCCGATGCCACCGGCGCCAATATCAGCATTACATGGAGCACTTGGGCGCTGGCAGCACTCCTTCCGGGACTAGTTTGTATTGCGTTGGTGCCGTTAGTCGTCTATGCCATTTACCCTCCCGAAATCAAAAGTACCCCCGACGCCCGCACTTATGCGAAAGCAAAGCTGACCGAAATGGGACCAATGAGTTACGGTGAAAAAGTCATGATCAGCGTATTTGCCCTGCTATTACTCTTGTGGGCCAGTGTGCCTGCAATGATTTTTGGTGATGCCTATGCAGTTAATACCACCGCCGTGGCATTTTTAGGTCTTTCTATTTTGCTGGTGAGCGGGGTTTTAAGCTGGCAGGATGTGCTTACAGAGAAATCGGCTTGGGATACCGTTGTCTGGTTCTCTGCGCTGGTGATGATGGCAACTTTTCTTAATAAACTAGGCCTAGTCGCTTGGTTTTCTGGCGTGGTCGAAAATAATATAGCTCAACTCGGTCTTGACTGGACGCTCTCTGCAATCATCTTAGTCGCTGTTTATTTTTACGCACACTATTTCTTTGCCAGCACAACTGCCCACATTACCGCGATGTTTGCCGCCTTCTATGCCGCAGGGTTAGCACTCGGTGCACCACCCCTCTATCTAGGCTTATTACTCGCCGGTGCATCTTCGTTAATGATGTCACTCACCCATTACGCCACCGGCACCTCGCCAATTATATTTGGTTCAGGTTATGTCTCAATGGAAAACTGGTGGCTAATGGGCTTTATTATGAGTGTGGTCAATCTAGCCGTCTGGGGAATCGTCGGCGGCCTGTGGTGGAAATTATTAGGCTACTGGTAAAGAAAGTGACTTAATCAAGGACTCAATTAACGCATGGCTAACACAGCTATGCGTTAATCATTACGTCTCATTCACACTCCGCGAAGCAACATGAAAACAGATAAACCAGCCTTAACTATGGATAGGGTATTTAAATTAGAAAACATGAAACGCTCGTATTACGGGGCCTCTAGGCTATCTCGCATAAGCATAAATAGGAGCGTCGATCACACTGGCGACAGACAAAACAGCCTCATGTTGAGCTAAACATGACACATTGATTTACAGTAGCAGCATGATAGCAACTCTTCACATGACACTGCGAGCAGCCACAATAGGCTAATATCAGCGCCAAACCTTAAGCGAAATATCCTAGGCAACATAACACTGATGATAAGCACCGTCCCAACCGGAGCGTCCGGTGGCAGTCGTAGATTGGAACGAACTTAAATTGACGAGCTTGATTGAGAGGTTAAGTGGCTGGAAATTCACCATCCAGAGTATCGGTTAGCCCACTAGCGAATTCACTGGGCGCCGAGAAGGCTTTTTTGAACAAGAAAGCGTCGGCGGTTGGGCCCTGTTTTCGCAAAGTGTTCAGTTTTTGCGCGGCCTCTTCGACTGACGGTATGTGACCGGCTGGCACCCACCAAAGCACCATATAGGCTTCGCCCATTCTGCTAAACCACTCTTTCTTGCGGCGCATGATCTCGACGTGGGCAGTCCGGTAAACGTAATTATGTAAATCCTCGACCGAATCCCAGAGAGAAAGATTCACAATTTGATCAGAACCGAAGTAATCAATACCGGTGGCATCACCCTCTTCGGTTTGCAGCCTCCAAACAAACCCTGGAGACTCCTCTGCCAACGCGTTGATCCTGTTCAGATTCGCAACAAAATCTGAAAGCTGCGGAGAATCAACCGGCGCCAAAAGCTTGGCGATGTTGAGTTGCGCAATATGATACTGACTCACACCTTTCTCCCTAAAAACACTTAAGACCTCAACTAACTGCGCACGTTAGCACGTCCAGCGACGAAGTGATGCTACTATAACTAGTTATACCTTCAAAACAACAACAGCCAAGCATTCTAGTTTCCCAAGACCCTGTGGATCGTCATAAATATCTTTGAAAAGCGCCAAGGCAATTAAATCATTCTTTTCAGGCCATGAAAAACTATGTTTAGGTTCTAAATACCACATATCACGCAACAGGAAGTATATTTGTAAAAGATCAGCCTGAAGCCGTACTTTTCTGAAATTTCCTTCAAGATCACCTTTATGTGCTTGCTGTAAATTTTTCTTAAGAGTTATGAGCGTATCATTATTACCCTTTGGGAATTTTAGACAAACACCCCCTGTTTAAACTTTAAATACCCTGACACTCTTTATACAACACTACACCGCCTGCCCCGCCGCAAAACCGGAAGCCCAGGCCCAATTGAAATTGTGCCCTCCCAGATGACCAGTAACATCAAGACATTCACCGATAAAATAGAGTCCCTCTACCTTTTTCGCCTGCATGGTTTTCTGGTTGATCTCATCGGTGTCGATACCACCCAAGGTGACTTCGGCGGTGCGATAGCCTTCGGTGCCGGAGGGTTTGATGCGCCAATGACAGAAGGCCATATTGATCGCTTCTAACTGTTTATTGGACAGATTGCCCAGCGCACCGGTTAGCTCAAACTTTCCGCAGAGGATTTGCGCCATCCGCTTGCTCATCTGCTGCGCCATGAGGGTGGTGATATCGGCTTTGGGGCGACTATCTCGCTGCTCTTTCAACCATGCCAGTAGATCAAATCCAGGGAATAGATCGATCTCCACCTCTTCTCCCGGCTGCCAATAATTGGATATCTGCAAGATCGCTGGGCCACTTAAGCCGCGATGAGTAAAGAGCATCATTTCAACAAAACTGGTGGAGCCAATACTCGCTCTCACTTGATGAGAGACACCCGACAACTCGCTTAACACCTCTTTATCTTTCGGTTGCAGGGTGAACGGCACCAATGAGGCGCTACGGGGTAACACCGTTAAGCCATACTCGGTGGCCATGTCATAGGCGAAGCTGGTGGCACCACCATTGGGAATCGATAAACCTCCGGTAGCGATAACCACCGAGGTCGCACTGATATTGCCATGACTGGTTTGCAGCTGAAAACCGTTTGCGCTTTGTTTGAGCTGATGCACTTCGGTATTGGTTTTAATCTCAACCCCAGCCCATTCACATTCGGTCATCAATACTCGTAATATCTCTTTGCTGGAGTCATTACAGAACAACTGACCGAGTGTTTTCTCGTGATACTCGACACCATGACGATCAACGAGATCGATGAAATCCTGCGCTGAGTAACGACTTAATGCTGATTTACAGAAGTGCGGGTTTTGTGAAATGAAATTCGCGGGGGAGTTATGGATATTGGCGAAGTTACAGCGTCCACCACCAGACATCAGGATTTTGCGCCCAATTTTTGCGGTATGTTCCAACACTAGCACCGACCGGCCGCGATAGCCCGCCGTGGCCGCACACATTAAACCGGACGCACCGGCACCCACGATCACCACATCAACCTGTTGCAAGGGACATATTTCCTGCTAAAAAAAGAGAAACATTGTACCTAGTCAGATCGACTCTAGCGAGCGCTACCGACGCTTATTCTCACGACTTATGGCTACCATCACACCGTGGTGGGTTGAGGGTTTGTTTACAGGTACACAGAAATACCGTTTCAGTTTTACTGGCAACAAAAACCACCGGCGCTAAGCCTGTACCTTGATGAGAACCATCACAGAAAGGTTGGGCCGCTGAACGACCGCAGGCGCACCAATAATAGGTTTCGCCCTGTTGTAAATCGACTTTAGCTGGCGCGTCGCCTGCTCGATGAACTTCCGCCTGAGTCATATTTGATCTCCATGATTCGCCTACCGTTTATCGGTGCTACCCATAAACGTAGATGAGACTCGTCAGGAGATCAAATAAGCACGGTTATTATTCTGCCTCGCTATTCGCTTGCGCGTTCGCTTTACGGGCTTCTTCCGCACGTTTAAGTCGGCGAATTTTATCGGCCAGAGGCGTATTTCTCTGAGACTGACTAGATTCTTCCGCCTGTTCCGCTTCGCGAGCTTTTTCATACACAGATTTATGTTTCTTTTTCTGTTCTAGATTACGGCGCTTACGGCTCTCATAGCTATCAGGATCGGCCAGTTTTTCACTCCGGCGAGGGATATCCAGAAAGATAGGCTTGGGTGAGGTGCGCTTTTTCTTTATACGTGACATTTCAATTACCTTTTATGGCGGTGAGCCGAGCGATCACTCTGTGACTCTGCGTCTAACCGTTCCTGTTCTATGCGTTCAAGCTCAAGACGTTCGGCCTCAAGCTTCTGTTGTTCCCATTTCTCCAGCCACTCAGCGACGGTTTCATAGGTAATCTGCCCTACTTGCCCACCGCGCAGCTCATTCAACAATATCTCTGAAGCTTTATGGATATCAATAACACCACCGGGCCTTAAACCGCCCCGCTTGCGGCCAATGGCTTCCAGTACGAGATCACCACGTTCTGGCAGCGCCTTAAGCTTATAACGGTTCATCAGTAGCTCAGGATAATCCTTACGTAAGAACTCTGCGGCATAGAGCGCAATATCTTCATATTCAATGGCGGTATTCTTAATGGCACCACTGGCCGCCAAGCGATAGCCGGAATCAATATCTTCGATCTTAGGCCAAAGCATTCCCGGCGTATCGGATAACGCCATACCGTTTTTAAGAGTAAACCGCGTTTGCCCTTTGGTCACCGCCGGCTCATTACCCACTTTCGCGATACGCTTACCGAGTAAAGCATTGATCATGGTCGATTTACCCACATTGGGAATCCCCATGATCATCGCCCGTACCTGACGGTTGTTATTGCTCCGCGCCGGCACTAGCTTACTGCACATATCCGGAATGGTGCTGATCAGCTTCTTTTGTTGATAATCAATAATCAGCGCTTGAGTGTCCGGCAAACTATTGTAATAGTCGGCCCACTCTTGGGTGCGCTGCGGGTCTGCTAGATCACTTTTGTTGAGCAATTTAATGACTGGCGTCCCCTTGCGCAACTGAGACACCATCGGATTTTCGCTGGACACAGGCAAACGGGCATCGAGTACTTCGATAACCACATCAATCTCATCCATCACCTTGGCGATCTCTTTACGGGCCTTATGCATGTGGCCAGGAAACCAGTTAATCGTACTCATAATCTCAGTCTGCTAAATCAGGGAGCAACATTATACCTGTCGCATAGAAAACAGCGACTTCTTTCGCCCAATATCAGAATATCGCGCTACCTGTATTGGTGAGTTAAGCGGCTGACATTTCACTCGGCTGTATATATGCTTAAATACAACACAGCTTAATATGGAATGAGACACCCATGGACACTTCATCAGGCGGGCAAATTCTGATGGCACGGCAGCCGATATTTGATCGCAGCCAGCGGGTTATTGCCTATCAACTGCTGTATCAAGACACGCAACAGTCCGGCAGCACCCTGTTCAGTGATTCCGGGGCTTCCAGCGAAGTTCTGCTAAACTCCTATACCAGTATTTCCGATCAAGGCGAGCTGAAACGCGTGCCGGCATTCATCAATTTAAGCCGGACATTATTACTCTCTGATAATATCCCCGACCTGCCGCGCAAGAATGTGGTACTCGAAATCCACCAAGATGTGCAAGTCGATCGCAGTGTCATCGTGGCGATTTATCGTTTAGTCAAAGCGGGCTATCGGATTGCGCTGGACCATTTTACCTACAAAGCCGAGTACGAACCCCTGTTTAAAATGGCGCAAATCGTCAAACTCGATGTAAAAGATATGAGCTTTGAACAGATTGCCGAACAGGTTCGTCTGTTATCCCCTTTTAAAGTGACCCTGCTGGCTGAAAAAATTCAGACCGTCGAGATGCTAGAAGAGTGTAATAAACTCGGTTTTAAACTCTTCCAAGGCCACTTTCTCAGCAAGCCGAAGCTAATAAAGGGTAAAAAGGTTGAGCCTAACCATGCTGCCCTGTTTGAGCTGGTACAGGAACTACAAAACCCCAATACTACACCGGAGCGTCTCGAAGGGCTGATTATTCGTGACCCGGTACTTACTTACAAACTACTGCGCATCATTAATTCCGCTGCTTATTCACTGGTACGTAAAGTCGAATCACTGACCGAAGCCATTGTGATGCTCGGCATGGCGCAGATTAGAAAGTGGGCTACTCTTATCGCGCTCAACAACCAAAGCGGCAAACCTGAAGAGTTATGCCGCGGCCTGCTGGTACGCGGACGCATGTGTGAAGAGATTGCTTTGGCGACTAAGCGGAGCAATCCCGGCAGCTATTTCATGACCGGCATGATGTCTAACATCCATCTATTGCTGGATATTGATCGCGAATCGATGCTCCAAGAGGTACCACTGAGCGAGGAGATTAAAAATGCGATCCTGCTGAACGAAGGTGAGATGGGTGAAACACTGATGTATGTCGGTAATTATGAAGCCGGTGACTGGGATCTACTACCCACCAACTTCGATTCTAACCTGTATGAAAGCTGTTATCGAAATGCGCTAGAGTGGAGTAAAGAGGCGATGCAAGCGCTGAATGATATCGATTAAAAAACCACGTTAGACCGCATCAGCAAGCCAAAACATCGGCCTGCCAAGCGGTCATTTCCTTAGCCAACGTTAGCAACACCCCGACTAGCTCGTCGATATTAACTAGGCGCATGCTGATCTGGATGCGCATCGGCAAAGGCTTTCAACTTGATACAGTTATCATTCACCCGGTTAATATTGGGATAACGGCTCATATCACAGTTAAAGCGGTGGGCGTTATAGACCTGTGGGACGAGAAACACATCAGCCAAGCTCAACTGATCCGCAAAACTAAACTCCCCAGCGTTCTGAGCCAATATCTCTTCTAGGGCATCAAATCCTTGATAGATCCAGTGTTGATACCACTGATTTTTCTGCATGTCATTAACGTCCAATTCTGCCGCTAAGTACTTAAGCACCCGCAGATTATTCACCGGATGAATATCACAGGCGACCAGCATCGCCATCGCGCGAACCTTAGCGCGATCCCCTACTGATGTGGGTAGCAAAGGTGTTACTTGCGGATAGCGCTCATCGAGGTATTCACAAATCGCCAGTGACTGGGTTAACAGCAACTCGCCATCGAGCAAGGCGGGGACAAATCCCTGCGGATTACGCGCTAAATGCTCAGCAGAACGCTGTTCACCATCCACTAAACTCACCGGCACCTGCTGATAGTCTAGCGCCTTCAAATTCAGCGCAATACGCACACGGTAGGCCGCTGATGAGCGAAAGTAGTCATACAAAATCATTGAATTAACACCTAGATAGACATATTAATAGGTCACCGGGCAATACCGGCAATAAAACCGCGAGTAACGAGAACACCGTTTCTCTCAGCATTAGGATGAAAACGCCTGCTGTAGATTATCCCCTAACCATTGCTGAAAGAACTCAATAAACAGGCTCACCTTGGGAGCCATATATTGACGTTCAGGGTACACCGCATAGAGACTCAACCGTTCAGCCTGATAATCGGGCAATAACAGCTCGACTTTACCCTCAGCAACATAACGCTCAATAACAAAGGAGGCGAGATTAGCCACCCCGCGATCGGCCAACACCGATTGCAACACCAGTAGGCTGTTATTCGCTTTCAGATCACCACTTACCTGGACCACCTGACTGCCGCTGGCATCCGTCAGTGTCCACATATTGGTATTAGTGGCTAACATAAACACCAAGCAATTATGCTGTTTCAAATCTTCCGGTGTTTGTGGATGGCCATGCTCAGCCAGATAGCCCGGACTGGCGCAGAGAAACAACGGAATCGAAGCAATTTCACGAGCAATCAAGCTGGAATCAGGCAGTTTGGGGTTAGTGATGCGTAATGCAAGATCGAACCCCTCTCGCAGCAATTCAACATCACCATCATCAAGGGCCACTTCAAACTGTATATCCGGATAAAGCTGCATAAACTCAGGAATAGCTTTGGCTAGCAGCAACTGACCAAAGGTCATATTACAGTTGATCTTCAGCACACCACGGGGCTTACCCTGCAGTTGTGACACTAGATTTTCAGCCTCACTTACCTCGGCAAGAATCAACTGACACTTTTCATGATAGGCCGCACCGACCTCCGTAACATTAAGACGCCGGGTGGTGCGCTGTAACAATCGCGCACCGACATGCTGTTCTAAATGAGCTATCTGCTTACTGACAGAAGAGCTAGAAATCCCCAGCTCAGCCGCCGCCAGTGAAAAGCTTTTCAGATCAACCACACGGACAAATACGCCCATTGCTGATAACACATCCATTAGCCAACGTCTCCATTATAACGATCAAGCCTTACGCTATCAGGGCTTCCCTTAAGGCTCAACAAAAGAAGTGATATTCGTGCCATAAAGTGAATAATCAGGCGCGTGAAAACAAAAAAACGGCCACTGCTGGCCGCTTTTAGACTATACAACCAAGTAAACGCAAAGCGCTTATAACGGTACGATCAATATAGGACGCTTAGAGTTATGCATCACTTTGTTGGCCGTAGACCCCATTAAAAACTGACCCATTGCAGAATGAGTCCGGGTACCCATCACAATCACATCCGCATCAATCTCATCAGCAACACGCAGGATCGTTTTCCAAGGCGTTCCCTCTTCTACACGGGAGGTTAAGGAGCCTTCTTTCAGCACTTCACTCTCTTCGAGTTCAGCATCACAGAAACGCTCGATACGCTGCTGAATTTTAACCTTTAGATTTTGCAAGCTCTCGTCATGCAACTCTTTGAGAGAGGCTTCATTGATCATGGTTTCGACAATGCTCTGAGCCGACGCGCTTAAAGGCTCAATCACATGCAGGTAGGTAATCTCTGAATGATAATGTCCACAAAGGCTGATCGCTGCTCGAAACGCAGGACGAGAACCCTTATCAATATCAGAAGCGTAAAGAATCTTTTTTACATCAGGCAGCATAGGTAAAACCCTCAGACAAAAAAGGCCCCGAGGGGGCCTTAGATAATAAACAACCGATTAACGATACAGCAGCTCCGGCAGGAACAGTGAAATCGATGAAAACAGTGTAATCAATGCTAGACGAATAATATCAGCACACCAGAATGGAGTAACCCCTTTGAAGATAGTGCTCGCTTTAACATCTTTCAATACGGCACTTAATACAAAGACATTCATCCCCACAGGTGGTGTTATCAGACTGATCTCAGTCACCACCACGACCACGATACCAAACCATACTAGGTCGAAACCTAAGCTTTGCACCAATGGGAAGAAGATAGGCACCGTGAGCAGCAACATCGACAGGCTTTCAAACACCATACCCAGCACAATGTAGATCGCCAAGATCACGAGAATGACCACCATCGGAGCCACGTCCATACTGTTAACCATCTCTAACAGATCGGCTGGCAGTCCGGCACGGTTGATGAAGTTTGAGAAGATCAGCGCACCAATCAATACTGAGAAAAGCATCGCTGATGTTCGCGCGGTATCCGTCAGAATATCAAACAGGCTGCCCAAACTCAGCGAACGACGATAGAGTGCGATCAAAAACGCACCACCAGCACCAATACCTGCCGCTTCAGTCGGTGTGAAGATACCTAGATAGATCCCCCCCATCACCACGGAGAATAAGATCAGTACACCCCAAACACCGTTAAGTGCCTGTAAACGCTCTGGCCATTCCATTTTATCGCCACAAGGACCCGCTTCAGGTGTACGCCATACCACATAACGCACCGCTGCAAGATACAGCAGAATGCCGAGAAAACCCGGGATAAAGCCGGCAGCAAAAAGCTCTCGAATACTGGTTTCAGTTAACAAACCGTAGATAACCAGAATAACGGAAGGCGGAATCAAAATACCCAGTGTACCACCCGCCGCAATAGAGGCAGTCGCGAGGGAATCGGCATAGCCATACTTGCGCATTGGCGGCATCGCTACCTTAGCCATCGTTGCAGAGGTTGCCAGACTCGAACCGCAGATCGCGGAGAATCCACCACAAGCCACCACAGTCGCCATGGATAGACCACCCTTACGGTGACCTAAAAAGGCATAAGATGCGCGATACAGCTCATGGGACAGCCCGGACTTGGTCACCAGATTGCCCATCAATATAAACAGAGGAATAACCGATAAACCGTATTCCTGTGATGTATCTATTACTCGCTTGGCGGCCATTGATAAAGCGCCATTCCAGCGAAATTCCATAAAGTTGTCAAAACCAAGACCTTGCATATATGCAAAGCCAAAAAAGCCTACCAGCCCCATTGCAAAAGCAATCGGTACCCGGATGACCACGATAATCAGCAGCAATATTGCAAAGCCAGTTAATGCAGTAATCATTCTGAACACACCTGTAACGTTATCAGCGTATTTATAGTGGAGTAACCAGGATCAGTCACGGGACAGGAACAACAAACGGTACACACCGTAGCTGATCATCAGGCCGGCTGTTATCCAGCTCATAATAGCGATATATTCGACCACATAGCCTACTGGAAACTGCAGAAATTCAGTCACTTCAGAACGACGCAATGAGCGCTCTGCTAACTCGAAAATTCTGACTGCCAGAAAATACAAAGATGTCGACATCAAGAAAGCCGCGACTAGACCCAACACCTTAATCAGGGTGTTACCCATCATACGGTCGAGAATATCAACAACCACATGACCACCACGCCAAGTGATCACAGGCATTTCGGCAAACACCATGATGGCAATCGCCATCTCAGTTAACTCTGTGGTGCCATCAACCGAATTACCTAGAAAGTAACGGCCAAAAACATCGGCACAGGTTAACAACATCAATAAAAACAGTGTTACGGCAGCAATCAACTCTAGAAAAAAGGCCAGCCAAGCGACTGACCCCTTTTCCTCGTAGTGCGCTGTAAGCCAGGCACTAAAGGTCATAACGCGCTCCTTACTTATAGCTACGGGCAATTTGACGCAATTCAGTCAGTGCTGCTTTTGCATCAATGCCACGATCGGCGACAGATTCATAGAAAGCTTCATCCATGCCCTTAGTTAGCGCAACGAACTCATTATCCAAGGCATCGCCCTTCTTAACCATGGTGATGTTCACGCCGGCTTCTTGAGCAGCCTTAAGGCCATCAACATCGCCTTGGTCCCATGCACGGCCTGCCATTGCAGACAGTTTTTCACCAGAGACACTTAGAATCGCTTCGCGATCTTTCGGATCCAGATCAGCCAAGAAGTCAGGGTTCATAAAGATACCAAAGCTACCCATATACATGCCGCCTGGTAAGACAATCATGTTTCTAGCCACTTCTTTTAAACGCAATGATTTCTGCTCACCCATTGGGATGAATACACCATCAATAACGCCTTGCTGCATCATTTCATACACTTTAGGAGCGGGTGCGCCGACGGCGGTAACACCAAGACGCTCACCAATTTCACCCTGAACACCACCACCTAAGCGAATTTTCTTACCTTCCAATTCAGATAGTGAAGTAATAGGTTGTGATAAATGGATCTGACCTGGGCCATGGGTAAACAGACCAATCACTTCAAGGCCTTCATGCTCATTCGCTTTAGCGAAGTATTTCTGATGTACACGCCAGTGTGCAACGGACGCCGCTTCTGCACTGGCGCCCAATAGAGGCTGCTCAACAGCTTGCGTCAGCTTAAAGCGACCGGGTACATAACCGTGGTAGCTCCAAGACACATCAACAACGCCATCTTCAACGAGTTCGAACATCGTTTTAGGATGTCCCATACCATATTCAATCTCAACTTTAACGCGACCGTCAGTCGCATCTTCTACCCATTTAGACCAGGTAGGCCAAACAATAGCATTCTGAGGATGAGTCGGTGGCAACCAGCTAGCAACACGCAAGGTCGTTTCAGCCATCGCACTCGCTGAAAGGGTCAAACCCAGGCTTACTGCCGCTGCCGTCTTAAAGAGGTTCATATTTGTCATTCGTTTATCTCCTGGCTTTCTCTCGCATACTCTATGTACGCCATTTTATTGTTATAGAGAACTCATAGGGCTAGGCCCTTTTATTATTATCTATCCGCTTCAATCTAACTGATTGAAGCTGAACAAAAGCATAACCGACAAAGTGATACATTACTATAAAATATCGATATATAGATTGTATCAGAACGGCTTTGCGTATCCCTTATCTCATTCCAAGACAGCGAGGTCAATGCGCCCTATGGCTAGTACCACCAGCGCAACGAACTCCATCAAAATTAAGACACCTTAAATTTCCAGTGCAGCAACTCAATTTTAGACTGCTTGGTCTGCATGTCCTTTTATTTAGTTAACATGTTAATAGAATATTCTTTTCCCGTAAACAAATTCCGTTTTTTTCTTACATGCAACGCGACTGTTATTACTGCAATCACCGCTGCTGGCAACAAAAATCAAAGGCTTACTGATCACCCGCCTTGATTAGGCGTCTCAAGTAATAAACTTAATTTAGAGATCAATGACCGCTCCTCAGTAAACATTTTCAAAAAACACTGATCACTAAGCTACATGCAAAGCGTAGCACTCTGTATTCAATACTGCCTTCACCCCTCGACTGTTTATTAAAAAAACTCAGCCTTACCGCCTTTCTGTTCAGCCACTCAATGACGCTCTGCCACTGCCATCTTGAGCCACAGCCGGAGCCATGCTGGTTGATGGGTTGGTCATTTACACATAGAATTAACTTTTAAATCCTGAAAGTTAGCCGACTAATATCGGATAACACCCTCACCTGATGCTATGAGAGCTCGATGAATAGACTTCGCTGTATAGAAGAGTTGGTTGATGATTTTAAGAACCAGCGGCCCATTCGTGGCGGCTCACTCATTATTACCATCTATGGTGACGCCATATCACCGAGGGGCGGTACGGTGTGGCTCGGCAGTCTTATTAAACTCCTCGAACCCCTCGGCCTGAATCAGCGACTGGTAAGAACATCTATCTTTCGGCTGACCAAAGATGGCTGGCTAAGTTCATCCCAGGTGGGCCGCAAAAGCTTCTATAGCCTAACGGATACCGGCCGACGACGTTTTGAAAGCGCCTTTCGCCGTATCTATGCTGAGCTCTATCCTGAATGGGATGGTAAATGGGATATGGTGGTCACCACCCAGTTAGATATCGAGCTGCGTAAAGTTGTCAAAAAAGAGCTCGAATGGCTCGGTTTTGGTAACATTGCCCCCAGTGTAATGGCACATCCAATGGCCGACATGACCGAAGTTAATGGCACCCTGCAGGAGCTTTGCGTCCAAAATGATGTAATTCATATGAAATCGGAACTAGTGGGAGGACAAACCTCTGCCCCACTGAAAGAACTGGTTAATGAGTGCTGGAACCTCAACCAACTCGCCGATGACTATCAGGAATTTCTCGAACGCTTCCGGCCAATTTTAAGAGCGGTCGAAAGCCAGCCAATACTCGATCCAGAGCAATGCTTTCAACTGCGCATCTTACTGATTCACCACTACCGCCGAATTCTTTTGAAAGACCCGCAACTACCGGAAAAACTATTACCCGCTGACTGGTCTGGTACTTCCGCACGCGTGCTGTGTCGCAACATCTACCGACTTATTTTCCAAGGGGCCGAGAACTTCTTATCTGACACCCAAGAAACCGCGGATGGTCGATTACCAGAACCCGGCCCACGTTTTTATAAACGTTTCGGCGGTTTGTAAACCATTCCTCGGCCCAGCATTCATTGTTGCACTGCGGAACAGTTTGTGGGATAAATGAAACGCTAATAAGCCACTGTTGGCTATACCATAATTTATTATAAAGTAACGATTCTATGCCATTACCTTCCCCGACTGAACGCAACTTGCAACACACCCGCACTGTCACGTGCCAAGGTTTTAAACGCGCTGACGGACTCTGGGATATCGAAGGCCACCTCAGCGATATCAAAACCGTGCCCATCGAAATTAAAGAGCGCAACAACGGTATCGTCGAAGCAGGAGAGCCGATTCACCTGTTAGCTATTCGCCTAACCGTTGATTTGGAACTAAACATCCACGCGGCCGTTGCCAGCATGGATAACACCCCATTTCGCCTGTGCCCCTCAATCGCCGATCGTTATTCACTGTTAACAGGGCTTCAGATTGCACCGGGCTTTACCAAAAAGTGCAAAGAACTCTTTAGCGGCATCAACGGCTGTACCCATCTGCTTGAATTGCTCGGCCCAATCGCCACCACGGCTTACCAAGCCACTCATCAGGAACGGCTCGAACAAGCCCGTCAAGATGAAAATCATAAGCCATTTAACCTTAACACCTGCCACACCTTTGATAGCGCAGGTGAAGTGGTTAAAAAATACTGGCCCAATGCTTACGAACCCGCCGAACTGATTGATGTCAGCGAGATCGGTTAACCGGCATTTCAGCAACCCGCGCTAAGATAAACTCAATAAACAACCTCACTTTACCCGGAATATATTTACGCTCTGGGTAAAGCATATTCACTTCCCGCGAGTGGGGCTGCCAACTGGGCATCAGCCTTTTTAACCGCCCTGCAGCCAAAGAGTTTTGCACCACATAATCGGGCAAATTAACGATTCCCAAGCCATTTTCCGCCGCCCGGGCCGCGAGACTTAACTCGTCGACTTTCAATCGCGCCTCCCCCTCTATGGTTACCTGCTCACCACTCGTCCCTGTAAAGTTCCACACCTGTGTGCGGCGCGCCACAATGAGAGTGTGCTGGTAAAGATCTTCCGGATGCTTGGGTGATCCACGCCGAGCGAGATAGTCATCACTGGCACAGACACTGAAGCGCGATTCTAGGAGAGGTCTTGAGATCCAGTTTTGCAGACGCACTTCGCCGATACGAAACGCTACATCAATACCCTCTTCGACGAGATCAATATTGCGGTTAGCGACGATCAGTTCTAGATTAATGCGCGGAAACTGCTCCATAAAGAGGAAAAACCAATCCATCATCAGATCATTGGTTAAGCTAACCGGCGCGGTCACCCGCAGCAATCCCGACGGTTCGGCCAACTCATCGTCTAGCTCTTTTGCGGTAAATTCCAGTTCGGTAAATAACGGCTGACAGCGATTATAAAACTTTACACCCGCCTCGGTGAGAACCAACTTACGAGCACTCCGGTGCATCAACTTATAACCGAGATCCCTTTCTAACTGCTGCACCTTGCGACTCACGGTCGAGGTCGGTACGCCTAGGGCTTGCGAGGCCGAGAGAAAACTACCTCGCTCGATCACTTTGATAAATATATATAGATCTTGATAATTCATATCACCACCATAATCCCATATTTGGGATTATATATTACAAACCGCGACTAAGCTTTTAAATAAGCAATCATATATGATGATTTCATCTCATTAATGATAATGACTCAGAGTGCAGAATATGAACATTGCGGCGGATCTTACTCGGACCAATGGCCCGAACATGCAACAACTCTCGCAACAGGTCAGATTTCAAAAAAGCGACGGTACCGTCTGGTTTGGTGAACAGAGGATGCTGCTTATGCAACTCACCTCGCTAACCAATTTCAGAAAGGAGCAGATTCTCACTGTCGGCCTTGAACGCGCCAAAGGTTTCTTTATGCGTCTAGGCTACAGCCTAGGCCAACAAGATGCTGAATTGGTAAAACGACTGGCGGGAGACCTCCCCCCCATCGAACTGATCCGCACAGGTTTTATTCTAGACTCACTCAAAGGTTCGATGCGGGTTGAAGAGCTGAAGTTGGAAGTAAGTACCAAAAACGAGCATTTCTACGCCCTTCTGCAGATGCATGATTCCTATGAAGCGGAGATGTTTATCTCCGAGCTTGGCCTGACCGATGGCCCTGTCTGTTGGGCACTCGCGGGTCATGCTAGTAGCTTTGCCTCCACGCTCTTAGGTCAGGAAATCATTTTTAAAGAGAAGCAGTGTCGTGGCTGCGGAGATCACCAATGCCTCCTCGAAGGTCGCCCGGCAACAGAGTGGGAAGATTACTCAACCTATCGCAACTACTTTAAGTCCGCACCGATCATAGACGAGCTCTATGAACTGCAGGATCAGATCTCGGTTCTACGGCACAAAATTGATAACAGTCCTAGCCTTGGTAACTTTATCGGGGTATCGGAAGGCTTTCAAACCGTCTGCAAACTCGCCAACAAGGCGTCAGCCGGTAAAGTATCCGTGTTATTACTGGGCGAAACCGGCGTAGGCAAAGAACTCGTTGCCAAGGGGATTCATGATAACTCCCCCCGGGCAGAGCAACCATTTATTGCTATCAACTGCGCAGCTATTCCACCAGACCTAATTGAAGCGGAACTCTTTGGCGTGGTTAAAGGCGCTTACACAGGCGCAACTCAATCACGGGAAGGTCGCTTCGAACGCGCCAATAAGGGCACCATCTTCCTAGATGAGGTAATTGAACTCAGCCCCCGTGCTCAGGCGACGCTGTTACGCGCCCTGCAGGAAGGTGAAATAGAGCGAGTGGGCGATAATCAAACCCGCAAGGTCGATGTCCGAGTCATCGCCGCCACCAACGAATCACTATTGCAGGCCGTTGAAGAGGGCCGATTTCGAGCCGACCTCTATTACCGCCTAAATGTCTATCCCATCGATATTCCCCCGCTGCGTCAGCGGCGCGAGGATATCCCGATGCTGACCGATCACTTCCTGAAAAAATATGAGGCGTTTTACAACAAAAAAACCCTCGGGCTCTCGGATCTAGCCTCCAAGGCACTGATTAACTATCAATGGCCGGGTAATGTGCGAGAACTGGAAAATGTTATTGAGCGCGGGCTGATCCTCGCTGAAAATGGCGAAACCATTGATGCACAGTATCTTTTTCCGAGCATGTCCATCGGCCTCGACAGCCAAGTGATCTCCGCCGAAGGCGGGTTAATCGACGCGCCCTCTCAGCTAATGCAAAAGCCAACAGCCACCGCGGGGCAACAGAGCAGTTCTTGGATGGAACAAGCACTTGAGCAATCAGGATCGATGGCCTCGATCGAAAAAACCTTACTACAACATGCCCTCGCAAAGGCAGACAATAACGTTGCCGAAGCCGCCCGCATGCTAGATATGACCCGGCCAACGCTGGCCTATCGACTGAAAAAACTCAATATTGAGGTGGCCTAATGTCTTTTATCCGCATCCACCACTCACCCATTAATCAACCGGCAGCGCCGATTAACAGCCTCACAGCTGCCAACCATCCGGGAGCGGACAATGTCTTTTAAACTCAGCGTGATCGATCAGTCCCCTGCCCATAATCATCAATCGCAATCCGCAGGGCTGCAGTATTCCACCCGACTGGCACAGCTGTGTGAAACATTAGGCTATCATCGTTTTTGGATTGCCGAACATCACGACACCCCTAGCTACTCAAGTGCCTGTCCAGAAATATTGATCGCCCATATCGCCCAAAACACTCAGGAAATTCGTGTTGGCAGCGGCGGTGTGATGCTTTCCCACTACAGCCCACTGAAAGTGGCTGAAGTCTTTCGCACACTGGAAGCACTCAATCCAAGCAGAATCGATTTAGGGGTTGGCCGGGCACCAGGCGGTACCGATTTAACCAGCCAAGCACTGGCTTTCCCCCATACGCCCAACACCCCGGCGCTATACCCGCAACTGCTCAGCGATCTGAGCGGCTTTTTGCATGACACGCTATCCACCGACCACCCCTTTGCAGGCGTCCATGCAAGCCCGCAACAGGGCGCGGCACCGCAATTATGGACCCTCGGCTCGAGCAGCGGCAGCGTTGATCTGGCAGCAGAACTAGGGCTTGGCTTCGTATTAGCCCTATTTATCGGCACCCATGAGCGATCTACAGAGATTTTTGCTCGCTATAAAGCCAAGTTCCGCCCCAATGGTCAGGGCTTTGAGCAACCTCAAACAATTCTCTCGGCAGCCTGCCTCTGTGCCGATAGCCAAGAGGAAGCCGCTTACCTCGCCGCTCCCAATATGTTGTGGAAAGTAATGGCCTTCCGTCACGGTATTCGCGAACATATCCGCAGCCCGGAAGAAGCTCTCAGCTTGTATGAGAAGTTATCGTTATCGGATCAGGCTTACTACCAAGAAACCCTCAGCTCCGTTATCACCGGCTCTGCTAACGAGTGCCGAGAAGCGCTCGAACAACTGGCTGATCACTATCAGGCACAAGAGCTGATGTTGGTGAATGTCACCCATGATTTTGAAGATCGCTGCAATAGTTACCGCAAACTGATGGCGGCCTTTAAAGCATAATGCCGGGCAAACCTAACCTTAATGCAGGCGGCACGACAATTTCGACCGCCTCCCCATCGATCATTAACGTCAATGCAGCACACTGCAATAAATGGTGCTTAGACCCCAATATAGTGAAGTCAGCGTCAGCCAATCCCTGCTCGATGCGCTTCAAATAAAAGCGCCCCTGATGGCCATAGATTTTATCTCCCACCAACGGATACCCAAGGTAACTTAACTGCGCTCGAATCTGATGCTTTCGCCCACTCAATAACTGACAGGACAACAAGCTTTTACCGGCTACCCTCGCCAACACCTCAAAACATGTTTTGCTTGAACGGGGCTTGAGGTAAGTCTGCCCCGCGGCCAAAGCCGCATCATCAACAACATACATCTGACTACGAATAACACTGCCCAGCCGCTCAGCTAAATCACAGGTTAATCGCTTTGATCGCCACTGCGGCACACCATCAACCCAGGCGTGATAAATCTTTTTAATCAATAATTGGTCCAGTTGCGGTTTCCAGCGACGATCCGCCGCGCCATCCTTCGCCAACAGAATAATACCCGCCGTTTCGCTATCCAGTCGATGCAGCAGCCGAGCATCGGCATAGACTGTTTGCCGCCGTACTAATGAGATCAGTGTGTTATATAAATTACGGGTAGTACGACTTACAGGAAGACAATGTGGTTTAAAAATAGCCATTAACTCACTGTTTTCCCATAATAAAAACCACTGATCATCAACTTCATCTTCTAAGTGACCCGGCAGATCAATTGTTAGCTGCGAAGCATCATCGAGTCGCGTATCAAGCTCGACAGCACGGCAATCAAGGCGAATATAACCTGCCACACTAAGCTCTGGCAAACGTGCAATATCCGCAGCCGTTAAGCGCTGCTGTAAAAATTCAGCCACTGAAAACTGGCGACCATCACCTGAAGAGCAACAATCGTCAAGCCGAAAACAGAGCGTGAAGGGTTCAGACACAAGAGCCCACCTTGATTATTTTAACCGCATAAAAAAAGCCTCATCAGAGGCTTGTTAAACAATCTAGACTATTACAGATCGGGTAGAACCTGATGCGCAAACAGCTCTTCAATCTCAGCCCGATTACCACAGGCTTGAACTTTTCTCACCACCTCAGGGGTCAGGTGCGGGGCAAACTGCTGAATGAAGTCATACATATAGCCTCGCAGAAATGTACCCTTACGGAAGCCGATTTTAGTCGTGCTGTAATCAAATAGATGACTGGCATCGAGCACCACCAAATCATGATCCTGCCGTTCGTCAAAGGCCATCGTGGCAATAATGCCCACCCCAAGACCTAAGCGCACATAGGTCTTAATCACATCGGAGTCCACGGCCGTAAACACCACCTTAGGCTCTAACCCTTCCTTACTGAACGCATCATCGAGCTTTGAGCGCCCAGTAAAGCCAAACACATAGGTAACGATCGGGTATTGGGCAATGTCTTGCAAAGTTAGCTTAGATACCTGTGCCAACGGATGATCCTTCGGCACTACGACAGAACGGTTCCAGCGATAGCAAGGCATCATAATCAGATCATTAAAATGCGACATCGCTTCCGTGGCAATGGCAAAATCGACGGTGCCATTGGCGGCCATCTCAGCAATCTGCATTGGCGTTCCCTGATGCATATGCAATGACACATCGGGATAGCTCTGCATAAAGCCATGAATCGTCTCAGGCAAGGCATAACGCGCTTGAGTATGGGTGGTGGCTACTTCCAGACTACCCATCTTTTCATTACTGAACTCCTGCGCTACCTGCTTGATACTTTCCACTTTACGTAGAATATCGCCAGCCACTTCAAGTATGGCCTCACCCGCCGGTGTCACCCGGGTCAGATGCTTGCCGCTACGAGCAAACACTTCAACACCTAACTCATCTTCCAGCAAACGTATCTGCTTACTAATACCCGGTTGAGATGTATAAAGACTCTGCGCCGTTGCTGAAACATTCAAATCATGTCGGGCTACTTCCCATATATAACGCAACTGCTGCAACTTCATTTATACCTCCGGAAACGATAAAGCTTACTTTTAATAACTAATAATTATAACACCAATAACCTGTCCGGAAATCAATGATCCGCTATACAAGCACACATCCGATCAGGATAAACGACTACGCAGTTTACGAATCTCTTCGTCATAACTGGTGATCTTTTTCTCCATTGTTGCGAGTCGGGCACTCGCGCGCATCGCTTCTTCCGTTTTATCTTTCACCTGACCACGCAACATATTTTCACGCCGTGAAGCATCATTCAACGCCAATACGTGCTTCTGATTCGTACGCTTGAGTTCGTCTTTAATTTCATTGACCTTACCCTCAAGACGCTTGCAGCGGTTCTGCTCAGAGAGCAGCGCCGCACTCAGCTGACTTTTCTCGCGGTCGCGCTGGCTGTCTTCGCTTTTATAGCGCTTAAGTTCGGCATCAAGGGTTTTAATTTGGGTATTACTGGTGTCAAGTTTGACATCTTTTTTCGCCAGTAACGCTTGCAGGTTATGGATATCTTTCGTCAATGCGGACTCTTTACGGCCACACTCATCACGAAACTTTTCCAGTGCATTACGATAGTAGCGAGTATCGGCTTCCGCTTTCGCCACCTGATCAATACCACGGCGCTGCTCTTCGATAATGCGTTGATCAAAGGTACGCTTAGCATCATCCATTTTTTTCTGCAGCAGATTCAGCTCCTGCTCGACATTCAGACGTCGCTGCTCTTCTGACTTTTGCCCAGTCGTCGCGGCCACTAAATTGATTTTGAGTACCGCAATCTCTGCATCCAACGCCTGAATCTGATGCTTCTCTTGCTCCAACTGCTGTTTCAGGTCGCGAAAGTGCTGATCCATCTCAGCTTGCTGACTCTGCACCTTAAACAACTCGGTTTCAGAGTGGCGACGGGCATCCTCGCTGGCTAGCTGCTGAAACTGTTTATCCGTAGACATAGCAGACTGCGCTTCCTGTACCGCGTGCTGCCATAAGGACTCAAAACTATGTACTAAGGATTCCGGCAACCCAGGAATTTTGACCGTGGTATCACCCAGCATTCGCATCCGATCAGGCAACACATGCCACCACTGCTCGAGTAGTGCAGCCACCTGAGCTTCATCGACATCAAAGATATTGGCTAACTCTGTGACATTCGGCGCCTTGCCACTTTTGAGCATGGCATCCGCTTCTTTATTAAACTCTTCAGTATTAATCTGTTGACTCATTAATAACGCCTTACCGGGCTGTTTATTGCCCGTCAATGTTTTTCAATTGTTTCAGACTCTTTTCCAACTCATCCCCCAGAGGGGCATGGAAAATCTTTCGGCCGCCGGATGGCAGTGGTACACGCAGCTCTGCTGCATGCAGAAACAAACGCCGAATACCATAACTTTTCATTTCTCGGTTAACCGGATCAGTACCATATTTATCATCACCAATGATGGGATGACCGGCAAACTGACAGTGTACGCGAATCTGATGTGTTCGACCGGTAATAGGCCGCGCTTCAACTAGGGTGACAAAATTACCAAAGCGTTGTAACACTTTAAACTCGGTCAACGAAGGCTTACCTAACGGATGCGCTTTTACGACGCGCTCTCCCGACTTAAGTTCATTTTTTTGCAGCGGCGCATCCACTTTGGTTTTACGCGCCGACCACTTACCCTCAACCAAGGCATGATAAATCTTGGTAATCTGCTTAGCCTGCAACGCAGCATGAAGAAAACGCAGCGCACTGCGCTTCTTTGCCACCATAATGCAGCCAGAAGTGTCCCGGTCAAGCCGATGAACCAGCTCAAGAAATTTTGCATCCGGGCGCATTTGACGGATCGTTTCAATCAACCCAAGGCTAATACCACTGCCACCATGAACAGCCAGCCCTGATGGTTTATTCAGCACGATCAGATCATTATCTTCGAACAAAATAGAATTCTCGACCAGCGCTCTAAGATTGGTGCTGACGGTCGCCTGAGGCTTTTCGGCACTCAGTCTGATCGGCGGCACCCGCACCAGATCACCATCTTGCAAACGGTAATCCGGCTTGATTCTCTTTTTGTTAACGCGCACCTCACCTTTACGTAAAATACGGTAAATCAACGTTTTGGGCGCACCTTTTAAACGCGTGCGAAGGAAGTTATCTATCCGTTGCCCGGCCAGCTCGGAATCAATTTCAAACCATTGAACGGCAGGGGCGGATCTTGTTGTTTCTTCTGACATATTAATGGGATATCGGACCTTTCGATTGATGCTATCTATTTAAGCTGCTATATTCTAGCGCTGCTGCGAGCAGTTGGCTTTAGCTAATTTGAAATTCCCGGTTATTTTGCCATTTAGTACATAAAATCAAGCAAATAATCGGTGTGAATCCCTCGTACAGCATCAATTTAAAGAGAATTACTACGTATTTCATTCACCTGGCAATGCCCTGAATAGCAAAACCAGTTGGAGGTGTAGATGTCAGTTGCCCGGAACCTGCCAATATATAGACGGCAGCACCAGCCCGATCAGACTCGAGATAACAGTCGATACGAGGCAACTGTTTCCTTCACCGTCGATAAGACCGAGTTACATAACACTGTAGCCCGGCAATAAGTTGAACACCAAAGTCGTTACGAAGACTTTGTTTTGCGTGCCTGTAATGTTAACGACAGACACCTCTCTGTGTGGCTTCCGGCTGGATGAAGTGCGTTAGTGTTATAAGAGAACGCTAACAAACAATGAAAAGAATGCTAATAAATGCAACTCAACAAGAAGAGTTGCGCGTTGCGCTGGTAGACGGCCAACGCCTTTATGATCTGGATATCGAGTCCAGTTCCCGCGAACAGAAAAAAGCCAACATTTACAAGGGCAAGATTACCCGTGTTGAGCCGAGCTTAGAAGCTGCTTTTGTCGAATATGGCTCAGAACGCCACGGCTTTCTGCCTCTCAAAGAGATCTCCCGTGAATACTTTAAAAAAGGCTCCGACAAAGGCGGCCGTCCAAATATTCGCGAAGTAATCGCTGAAGGAACCGAAGTTATTGTTCAGGTTGATAAGGAAGAACGCGGCAATAAAGGCGCCGCACTGACAACCTTTATCAGCTTAGCCGGTCGTTATTTGGTATTGATGCCAAACAACCCACGGGCCGGCGGCATCTCCCGTCGCATCGAAGGTGATGACCGTAAACAACTGAAAGAAGCGCTCGACGGCGTCACTATTCCACCAAAAACCGGCGCGATCGTCCGCACGGCCGGTATTGGCCGCACCTCTGAAGAGCTTCAGTGGGATCTCGATTATCTCATGACCCTCTGGGATGCGATCACCGGCGCTGCCGAAGAACGCCGTTCCCCCTTCCTGATCTATCAAGAAAGTAACGTGGTCATTCGCGCTATTCGTGATTATCTACGTCAGGATATCGGCGAAGTCTTAATCGACAAGCCTGAGGTTTATCAGGAAGCAATCAACTTCGTTCAGCAAGTGATGCCTAGCTACCTGAACAAAATTAAGCTCTACGATGAAGCGATCCCGCTATTCAACCGCTTTCAGATTGAAAGTCAGATTGAAACAGCCTTCCAGCGTGAAGTTCACCTGCCTTCAGGCGGCTCTATCGTTATCGATCCAACTGAAGCACTGGTATCCATTGACATCAACTCCGCCCGGGCGACCCGCGGAAGCGACATCGAAGAGACAGCACTGCAAACTAACCTTGAAGCCGCCGATGAAATCTCACGGCAGCTGCGCCTACGTGATATTGGCGGCCTGATCGTTATCGATTTCATCGATATGACACCGATCAAAAACCAACGCGAAGTCGAAAACCGGATGCGTGATGCGTTGAAAGTCGATCGCGCCAGAGTTCAGCTCGGCCGCATCTCACGCTTCGGCCTGATGGAAATGTCCCGTCAGCGTCTACGGCCATCATTGATCGAAAGCCGGGGCGCAGTCTGCCCTCGCTGTAATGGCCAAGGCACCGTGCGTGATACAGAATCACTGGCACTGTCCATTTTGCGCTTGATTGAAGAGGAATCTTCAAAAGATCGCACCGCTCAGATTCGTGCGATTCTGCCGGTTTCTGTAGCGACCTTCCTGCTTAATGAAAAACGCAGCGAAGTCCATGAAGTTGAAGTTCGCCACCGCGTTCGCGTAGTTGTGGTACCCAATCCGAACATGGAAACACCGCATTATGAAGTAGTACGACTGCGTGACGACCACACTGTCATCAACACTAATGATGCTAGCTACACGCTTCAGCCTGAACCAGAAGAAGAGTTAAAAGTTGAAGCCGCAACCCAAGCAGCGCCGGTTAGAGAACGCGCCGCTGTAAGCACTGTTGCGCCATCAACACCCGCTCCTGCACCTGCAGCTCAAGCACCAGCACCCGCTGCACCCGTTCAGCAGCCAGCAACCGCTTCACTGACTAGCCGAATCTTCAGCGTGTTAGGTGGCCTTTTTGGTAGCTCCGACGACAGCCAAGAGAAAGCTCGACTGGAACAGGAAAAAGCTAAACAAGAGCAGGAACAGGAAGAGCGCAATAAGAAGCAGCGCGGCCGTAAACGCTCAAATAACCGTCGTGATCGCGATCGTGACCGTAATCGCAATCAACGTCGCGACAGCGACAAGATTATCGACAACCTGTCCGACAATGAGCCGAAAGAAACTAAAGAGCGTGAAGACGCCCCTGAAGATTCCGGCCGTGGCCGCTCACGTAATCGCCGCCGCAATGAGCGTGACAACAAGCCTGCCGCTAAAAACCAGAACGACGAGCAGAACAATGCTCAGCCAAGCCGTCCTGAGAAAGCCAGCGAGCAAAACAAACCTGCCGAGAAAAACGAAGATGGTCGCCCTCGTGGTGAACGTCGTCGCGGACGTCGTCGTCGCGGCGAACGTAGTGGCAAGCGTACCGCCGATAGTAACAATACGGAAAATACCGAGTTGCTAGCACCGGCTGAAACCCAGCCAGACACAGCAGCAGATGCAGCCGTGCAACTGCCAACTGAAAGCGAAGCTACCCCGCCGGCAGAAAAACCAGCGGAAAAGAAAGCTGAGAAAAATACCGATGAAGCGCCACGTAAACGACGCCAGCGCCGCCGTGGACCTCGCAATGATAACTCAGCAGCAACCAACAACGCTGACACAAACGCAACTGAGGACAACGCTGTTCAAGCAGCCGTTGAAACCAGCGAAACTCAGGTTAACGACACTGCCGTTATAGAATCGACTGACGCCCAAACTACAGCACCGATTGTAGAAACAGCGGCAGCGGAAACTAATGCGACTAACAACGCATCAGTGGACGTTAACACCGAGCTAGAGACGACTGCACAGAGCGACAAAGCAGCAACACAGACCGCTGCGGTAGCTGAACCTGCAAACGTAGAAACACCGGTTGCAGACGCGCCTAAGCAAACGATTGCTGAAGCCCCTGCTCCGATTGTTGAAGCCGCACCGGTTGCAGAAGCCACAGCTGCTGTAGACACTGCGCCCGCTATAGAAGCAGACACAACGCCTGCTGAAGCAGCACCGACAGAAACAGCGCCAACGGCTGAACCCGCTAAGTCAGAACCAACACCGACTGAAGCACCTGTGGAAACCAGTACCCTCGAAATCGAAATAGAGATCGAACCGGCTGCTGAAGAACCTGCCCGTACTGCCGGTCGCCGTGTTCGCAAACGCCCTGATCTGACTGCACCGACGGTTGCTCCTGAAGAAGTAATGACCGCACGACCACGTCGTGAAGCACCACCGGCCATTGCAGCGGAAGAAGCAGCACCGCGCAAACGCCGTCAGCGTCGTGCTCCTAATGATCCTCGCTTACAAAACCAAGATGCGGCGTCCGCTGCACCTCAAAGCGAGAATGAGGAAAAAAGCGATAGCTAATCAGCTACGTTTGCTTAAATCAACCAGGCATTAGCGAGCTCGATACTCTCAATGCCTGAACACTATAAGCACCTACGGGTGCTTTTTCTTTAGCGACAAAAGCTCAAAAAACTACACCAACAAAGCAACAACATCACACCTCAGTACTGTCCAAACGAATCACAACAGCACAAGCCTCTCTAGCTTCCAATACCATAAGATCAATTCTTGTAGCCGTTATGACAAGGAATCAGCGTTATATACACCGCTCCATCAATCCCAGCTTGCTCAAACTTAGCCACAAAAAAAGCAAAAAAAACCGCGATAGGCATCGCGGTTTGGCAAACTAAATAGCCCTTAATAACAGCCCTCAAGGATAGCAGCGCGGTTCAACCTCCAGCATCACACCAAACTGCTTGTATACATCCGCTTGAATCGCGCCAGCCAGATCAACAATATCCGCACCATCAGCTGCACCATAATTCACCAACACCAAAGCCTGCTTATCATACACGCCAGCATCCCCGCGACGATGACCTTTCCAGCCCTGCTGATCAATCAACCAACCCGCGGCGAGCTTGCAATAACCCGGCTGATCGGCAAACACAACCAAGCCAGGATAATCCTGCTTCAGCTGCTCGACCTGAATTTCAGGTATCACTGGGTTTTTGAAAAAGCTACCCGCATTCCCTAATTGCGCAGGCTGAGGCAACTTTGCATTACGGATATCACAGATCAGATCACTCAGTTGTAATGGCTCAGGGGAATCAATATTGCGCTGCTTAAGCTGATCATCAATGCCACCATAATGCAGTACAGGCTCAAACTCTCGACTCAGGGTGAAGGTAACGGCGGTAATCAGGTAACGGCCTGGAAAGCGACTTTTAAAGAGACTGTCTCGATAACCGAACTGACACTCATCTGCGGTAAAAATAACCGACTCCCCCGTCTCGAGATCAAAGGCATCGAGAAAACTCATGCGATCTTTGATCTCAACACCATAGGCTCCAATATTTTGAATCGGTGCGGCGCCGACCGTACCCGGAATTAATGATAGATTCTCAAGACCATAAGCACCCTGCTGCAAGGTCCAGCGAACAAAAGAGTGCCATTCCTCCCCCGCCCCTGCGGTGACGCTAACAGAGCCATCAGAGTTACCCTGCATCTGCAATCCCTGAATCTGATTCACCACCACCAGCTGATCTAGGTCGGCCGTTAGCACCAGGTTACTGCCGCCACCGATAAACAACACAGGCATGCGGTTTTGCTGGATAAAATCACGAATAGCCGGAAGCTGCCCAGCATCTTCCAGCACCGCAAAATAGCGAGCAGAGACATCGAAACCGAAGCTGTTATAAGGCTTTAGAGAGATATTTTCTTGGAACTCAATGGTCATTTATGCAGCTCTGCAGCGATACGATCTAACAGTGCCTCAGAGGCCACCTCAACCAGATCAAGTACATGGTCAAAGCCCGCAGGACCTCCATAGTAAGGGTCAGGCACTTCACGCTCAGCTAAGCTAGAGAGCGCCAAGAACAACCCCAAATGCCCTTTATAATCCGCCGGACAGATCGATTTGAGCTCACTTAGGTTTTCATTGTCCATTGCCATAATGAAATCATAATGGGCAAAATCAGCCGCTACCGCCTGCCGGGCCCGAAGATCACTTAGATCAACACCCCGCTTCAACGCTGCCGCTGCGGCACGATGGTCAGGCGGATTACCGACATGATAAGCCGCCGTGCCAGCGGAATCGATCTCCACCAGGTGCGCCATACCTCTACGCTCCACAAGCGAACGAAATACACCGTGAGCCGTTGGTGAACGACAGATATTACCTAAGCAAACAAAAAGTACCCGTTTCATGTGCTCCTCCGCTAATCAGCTTTCAAAAAGATGGCGAATCCGCTCAAGGTCTTCAGGGGTATCAACACCCGCTGGCGGCAGTTCGTCTGCCTCTTCGACATGGATGACGGCACCATTCCACATTGCCCGCAACTGCTCAAGACACTCAGTCTCTTCAACCGGCGCTGGCGCCCATTGAACAAAATCATTCAGCAGCTTAACCCGGTAAGCGTAAATGCCGATATGGCGCTGGAAATTCACACCTTCCGGCATTACCTGCTGGCCTGCTTCACTATTAAAAGCATCTCTAGGCCAAGGAATGGGTGCGCGACTAAAATACAGCGCTCGACCATTTTGATCGGCAACGACTTTAACGACGTTAGGGTTTAAAACTGAGTCAATATCCGTCACCGGCTCACAGAGCGTCGCGATGCTAGCGTCCGATACTGCACCGAGATTATGCGCCACCTGATTAATAATCCGTGGCGGAATAAGTGGTTCATCACCCTGCACATTGACTACAATATCGTCGGCATAAAAACCCAGCGAATGAACCACTTCCTGCAATCGATCAGTACCTGATGGATGGTCAGCAGAGGTCATACACACTTCAGCACCAAACCCCTTGGCAATATCGGCGATACGCTGATCATCGGTAGCAACAATAACCCGTTGCGCCTCACTCTGAATAGCCCGCTCATAGACATGCTGAATCATCGGTTTACCGGCGATATCCGCCAAAGGCTTACCAGGAAAACGGGAAGAACCGAAACGCGCGGGTATAACAACAGAAAAAGCCATAATAGCTACTTCTCCAGACGCTCTTCAGTGGTCAATGTCCGCGCTTCGTTTTCCAGCATAACCGGAATATCATCACGAATGGGGTAAGCCAATCCGGAACTGCGACAGATCAATTCATTGGTTTCTTTGTTCCATTCAACCGGTGCCTTAGATACCGGGCAAACCAGGATATCGAGTAGTTTCTTATCCATCTTAGATGCCTCTGTGTGAAATACTATAATAAACGTTATTCTATGGGACGTGTCGCCAGCCCTGCGGGTTTCAGTATAGCCTCGAGTGAAGCAGAAAACCCGTTATCCAGCGCAGCATTAACTTCAAGATACCAAGCATTATCCAGTGCTATATGATCGCACTTTACGGCATCTTTTTCAGTCATAATTAAGGGACGTTTAGGCGTGAAATCAAAATCACTGCAACGGTATTGATGATGATCAGTAAAGGAGTGAAGCTGCGGCTGAAAGCCTAGCTGTTCTAAGGTGCGTGCAAAGCGTGCCGGATTCCCGATCGCCGCAACCGCATCAACTACGCGAGAGTCACGCCACGACGATGGATCTAGCTTGGCGTGATTAACCAACGAGACCAACTTCCCCGACTGCAAAGACATGGTAAATGCTTTACTCGCCGCATCAGGCTCCAGCCGTACGTCCGGCGCAGCGCCATTCACCACAATCAGATCGACCTCTTTAAGCCGCGTAACAGGTTCTCTTAACGGCCCCTCAGGTAAGCACCGGCCATTACCGAACCCCCGCGCCCCATCAACCACCGCTATTTCAACGGTGCGATTCAAAGCATAATGCTGCAAACCATCATCACTAATAATCACATCGCATTGCGTCTGCGCTAACAGCGCTTGCGCAGCAGCAACCCGGTTGGGGGATATAACCAGTGGCACCTTAGTGCGCCGCACGATCATCAGCGGCTCGTCACCGGCTTCTGCCGCTGAGGATGAGACTGTAACAAAGAAAGGAGACGTTGGCGGCGCTGCCCGGTAACCACGACTAATGACACCCGGCTTATAACCTTGTTGTCGAAGATAATCGACCAGCCAGATCACCAAGGGAGATTTACCCGTCCCCCCTACCGAGATATTACCAACCACGATAACCGGCACCGGTGCCGTCCAACTTTGTTTAATGCCATCCCGATATTGCTGTCGACGGCGACGAGCTAGATAACAAAAGACCCGCTCGAGTGGGCGTAACAATAGCGGCCAACGACGGCCGTTATACCAAGCCTGTTCCAACCCCATATTACTTATCAGCCGGCTGCTGAGTCGTAATGCTAAGCCCAGCAAACCCGAGCTTTCCCGCTACATCCATCACCGTAACCACGGACTGATGCGGCGTTTTAGCATCGGCAGAAATAATAAAGGGCAACTGACGGTTATCCCCCGCCTGATCGATAATGGCTCGGCGCAGGGTTTCCGGCTGACTATTCAACAAACTCTGACCATTCAGTGTGTAAGCACCATCAACACTGATTAACACTTCCAATGTATCGGCCTTCGATTCCACGGCCTCACCATCCGCTTCAGGCAAGCTGATCTGCAGATGGGTTTCATTAGTAAATGTTGTCGATACCATAAAAAAGATCAGCAGTAGAAACACCACATCAATCAAGGGTGTCAGATTTACGGAAACCTCTTCCGCTTGTTTTCGTCTGAATTTCAATCGGCTCATGGATTACTCGAAATCTACTTCACGGTCGCCATGAACAACTTCAACCAGTTTGTGACACTCTTGCTCCATCTCAATGAGCAACGTCTCAATACGACGCTGGAAATAACGATGAAACACCAGCGCAGGAATGGCGATGGATAAGCCTGCCGCCGTAGTGATTAACGCCTCGGAGATACCACCGGCTAGTACATTGGCATTACCCGTGCCCTGCAACATGATTTCAGCAAAAACTTTAATCATACCGATAACAGTACCGAGCAACCCCAGCAAGGGTGAAATCGCTGCAATGGTACCCAGAGAATTCAGAAACCGCTCCATCTGATGCATCACATGCTGGGCTGCTTCTTGGATACTTTCCTTCATGATCTCCCGACCATGGGTGGAGTTATTTAAACCGGCCACCATAATCTGCCCCAAGAAGCTCTCACTGCGGATCTGTTGCAATCGATCAGGTGTCATTTCGCCATTACGCACCATCGTCCAGACATCGGACAACAGGTTGGCTGGCGCTACGCGCTTTTTCTGTAACACCCAAAAACGCTCTAGACAGATAGCCAGAGACAAAATAGAACAGGCGATAATTGGCAGCATTAGCCAACCACCCGATTGAATCAATTCAAACACCAGTATTCCTCCTTTGGATCGGCCCATACTCTAGCATAGAGTCAGACGGCAGAGTAGTGATTAACCCGCTGTCCAGTAACGCTTTTTCTGCTCTCTATAGGCATGAGTCAAACAACCGTTGGCATTGCTCTCCAGGATCAGCGCGCCCTTCTCTGCCGTATTCAAACTAGGTAACTGTAAGTCATCCAACCGCTGAGTTACCGCTTCTGCCGGATGTCCATAGGGATTATCGAAGCCCGCACTAAACAGAACCTGCTGCGGATCAAGTCGCGCCAGCCATTCTGGCGAACTTGAAAAACGACTACCATGATGCGCCGCAACCAACCAGTTAGCGTCCAAATCAGGATATCGGCTAAGAATCTGTGACTCAATGCTGCTTTCGATATCCCCGGGAATGACCAACGAACAATGCTCAGACTCCACCAACAGAACACAGGAGCGGTTATTCTCATTAACAACCGCTAAGCGGGCGGGTTGAATATAGCGAAAGCGGATGCCATCCCACTGCCAGCTATCATCTGATACGCAGCGCTGGGCCGATAACCTGCGTAACAATTTAGGACTACCTGTCTGAATATCCCCAATGGCAACGCTCTCGCTAAGCGCCGAATAGCCGCCAGCATGGTCATTATCCTTATGACTCAGGACGACACGATCAATCCGCTCGATTTGACGGCTTGCCAATAACGGCAGCAACGTAAATCGAGCAATACTACGACCGTTATAAGCCGCACCGGTATCAAAAACTAAGGTTTTCGTTTCTGTTTCTATTAAAACCGACAACCCCTGCCCAACATCGACAACAGTCGCTCGAAAATCACCTGACCTGAGTGACGGTTTTGCCGGAAAGATTAATCCCAGCAGCAAAAAAACACCAAAAGACCTAACACCAAGCCAGCGAGGCAAAATCAACAGGGCTGCCGCCATGACCCCCAGCATCACAGCAAACATTGCCGGATGACCGCTCAACATCCCACCAGCCGGTGAGCAGAATGCCAATAACTGCCAAAAATAATTGATCAATCCATCTAACAGAACCACCCCCACACTGGAGTCGCCAAGGCTTAGCAGCAACCCCAGCATTACACCGGGCAGCAACACAAACGTTAATAGCGGGATAGCCAACAGATTAACTAAAGGAGCAAGCAGTGCTACCTGCCCTAACCAGAGCAACAACAGCGGCAACAAGCCTAGAAACACCGCCCACTGAGTGGCCAAAATAGTGGCAATAGGCCGACGACTACCCTCTTGGTTAACCGTTAAGAACAACGCGGCTACGGCCGCAAACGACAACCAGAAGCCGGGCTGATAAAAACTCAGCGGCTGAAGCAACAACACCATAACCAGCGCCAATCGATAACGCTGCCAAATACCGACATGGCGATTAAAGAGGGCCGGTAACAACATCGCCAACGACATAATTAAGGCTCGCTGAGTGGGAATGCTAAAACCCGCCAGCAACGCATAGCCCGACGCCAACAATAACGCAGGGATTATGCGATAAGCACGAATATCAGTCGACGCGGGCATAAGACGCCCTAAACTAAGCTGCAAAAACCAACCCAGCCCATAGCCCAATAAACAGGCGATACCGATATGTAAACCACTGATGACCACCAGATGAACCGTGCCAGTTTGACGCAACATCTGCCACTGCTCATCCTGCAAACCCTGCTTGTCACCAAGCACCAGCGCTCTGATCGTAGCATCGGTGGGCGCGGCCAACGACAACTGCGTTAACCATTGCGCGAACTGGTAGCGCCACTTTTCCAATGGATACTGGCCGGTTTCATTAGCGCTATTGAGCAGTTGAGCACGCTTCACATAACCCCTAGCATTTACCTGCTCGGCAAATAGTCGCGTTTCATAATCGCTACTACCGGGGTTCATTAGCCCCCGTGGCGGTTTCAACCGCACTACCAACGACCACCGCTGACCAGGCATGATCTCTTGATCGGGATTGTACCAACTCAATAATAAGTGTTTTAAATCAGTATCGACTAAAGCTGGAGAATAACTCTCCACGTCGAAGCGAAATCGGCTCATGCCTGGCATGGTTTCGGGTAAATGACTCACCAGCCCTTCAACGGTGATGGTCTGTGCGGGCATATCGAGAGGCATCCGCTGGCTCAGGTTGTAATACCCCCAACCTGATGCATAGATCACCCCCAGCAGCACACCCGCAATTTGTACACGCCAACGAACAACTAATTGATCCCAATAGTGCCTGCGCGTCTTAAATAGCCAAGGCCGCAATACGACCTGACAAACAGGTAGACATAAAACCAGCAGCACCATACTCAGTACCGCCAGTACCCAATATGAAGACAGTTGCGGCAGCCAAGCAACCAACAACACACCTAACGCTATACCAATCATCCTTGATTACCGGTTGGCTTAATGGTTTGAAGGAGGCATAATTAGCCCCCCATCAGCTAACTATAAGTTCCACCCTGATGCCGCGCAAACTTATAAAAAAATTTATGCCAGATGAGCGAAAGCTCAAAGCCAACCGCTACCTTAGCTGGTTGGGGAGCCATATACATGACCCAAACCTCTGGCACCTGACACGCAAGTCAGTCAGTCGGGCGTTTTTTGTGGGGCTTTTCTGTGCTTTTATTCCGCTACCATCGCAGATGCTCATTGCTGCGGTGGCAGCCCTGTTTGTCCGCAGTAACTTGCCGATCTCAGTGAGCCTCGTATGGCTTACCAATCCACTCACTATTCCACCGATGTTTTATTTCGCTTATTGGATTGGTACCTTAATTATTGGCGTCGATGTTGTCGCCATCGATTTTGAAGTCAGTCTCGAATGGCTGAAAGCAGAAATCGATCATATCTGGCTGCCCTTAGTGGTCGGTTCGCTTGTTTGCGCTATCGTTAGCGGCACCTTAGGCTATTTACTCATGCAACGCTTCTGGGTATGGCATGTGAATAAAAGCTGGCGCAACCGTAAAGGTCGCAAATTCACACTGCGCAAAACAAAAGCAGAACAACCCGCCCCCTCTGCACCCCCGTCACTCGAGTCTAAAACACCCCATTCAGAAAACAAAAAGCCGGAATAAGTTCCGGCTTCTCAAATCACGCTAGTAGCAAAAAAAAATAGCATTACATGGTCGAGGGCTGCAACAAACCATCCTTTAGTTCAACCACTCGTCCCTGCTTATGCGCCAATTCTAAATCATGAGTCACCACCACAAAAGAGATACCAAACTCGCGATTAAGGGTGTTCATCAAGCTCTGCACCTCTTGCGCAGTATAACGATCAAGATTACCCGTAGGTTCGTCCATCAAGACACAGGCGGGATTCGTCACCAACGCCCGAGCAATCGCCACACGCTGTCGTTCACCACCACTAAGCATCGATGGCTTATGCTCTAACCGGTGCGATAAACCAACCGAATCGAGTATCGTAGCCGATTGCTCACGTACCTTATCAATCGCTTCACCACGAATTAATAGCGGCATTGCAACATTTTCAAGGGCGGTAAACTCAGCCAACAGATGGTGGAATTGATAGACAAACCCGAGCGAACTATTACGCAGCTTGGCCCGTGCCTGCTCGCTAATCTCAAACAGAGATTGATCATCGACACGAACATCACCAGAACTCGGTAGATCGAGGCCACCGAGCATATTCAACAAAGTACTCTTACCGGAGCCTGAGCTACCGACTATAGCGAGGGTTTCACCCCGTTTAACCTCAAGTTGAACACCCCGCAAAACTTCAACCCTGATATCACCATCACCGTAGTGTTTTTTTAGATCAAGACACTGCAATACCAGATCACTCATAACGCAATGCCTCCGCTGGTTGTGTGCGGGATGCCCGCCAAGCAGGATAAATAGTCGCGAGGAAACTAATACTGAGCGCTACGGAGATAATCACAAGCACATCACTTAACTGCAATTGCGAAGGCAGATAACTGATAAAGTAAACATCGGCACTAAGAAACTGAATCCCAAAAGTGTGTTCAACCCAAGCGATAAGATCAGTGATCGTTAAGGCCAGAACCACACCAAGCAGAGAACCTAGCAGCGTCCCCATTACACCAATCACTGTCCCCTGGACCATAAAGATACGCATAATGCAGCCAGGGGTTGCGCCGAGAGTCCGTAAGATAGCAATGTCACCTTTCTTATCGGTCACCACCATCACCAGCGTTGAAACAATATTAAATGCCGCCACAAAGACGATCAAAAACAGCAGTAAGCCGATCATTTTCTTTTCTAACTGAATCGCCTGAAACAGATTTCCATGGGTCCGGGTCCAGTCACTAGCACGATAAAACTCACCTAGGTCGGCAATGATCTGCTTAATACGACGAGGCGCATCAAACAAATTATCAAACTGCAGCCGCAGCCCATCGACACCACTATCCATCCGCTTAATGCGAGCCGCATCGGCAATATGAATGTAGGCCAAATTAGCATCCAACTCGGCCCCCACTTCAAACAAGCCAACCACCGTAAAGCGCTTTAACCGGGGAATAACCCCGGCCACACTAATCGATGCTTCAGGCAACACTAAGGTGATTTTATCGCCAATATTAACTCCCATTGAGCGAGCTAACAGAGAACCCAGTACGATGCCGTAGCTCTTAGGCTGCAATGCCGACAGGCTACCGGCCTTAATATGATTGCCTAGGATAGAGACCTGTGTTTCCATCTCCGGCTCAATACCATTGATCAAGACACCGCGTACGACCCCACGATTCGTCAGCATACCCTGCGCTTGTATATAAGGTGCAGTGCCAACAATGCCTGCCTGCTGATTGACTTTCTCAGCGACTGCCTGCCAATTTTCTAGGGGCTTGCCGTAATCAGAGATTGTTCCATGGGGTACCATCCCCAAAATACGATCTTTCAATTCTCGGTCGAAACCGTTCATGACCGAAAGTACGACAATCAGCGCAGCGACACCCAGCATCAGCCCCAACATTGAGACCAGCGAGATAAATGAGATAAAATTATTGTTCCGCTTGGCTGCGGTATACCGCAATCCAACGTACAAAGAGAATGGTCTAAACATGGCTGAGGATTAAATCACAGACGGATGAATTTCTCTAACAAAATCAGAATAATATTCGCTATACTCAGTTAAAGTGACAAAATCTCGAGGGCTGTAATTTTGAATCAGGAACGACGTCAGTATTTCCGTATTAATGGCAAGGTAGCGGTAGACTATAAGGTTATCACCGAAGATGAGATGCAACACGGACGCCTTCCGACTCAATTTCAGGTATCGCCTTTCTTTCAGTTGCTAACACAACTTCAAGAATGCAATCACGATAGCAGTTATCAGCTACGCAAGATTGCTCAAAAAGAGCCGATGATCGCCTCCTACCTCGAGTTGATGAATGAAAAAATCGACGCCATTGCCCATGCGGTTGCAAAAAGCGAAGTTGAATTCGAGAACCTCACCGCCCAAGAGATCAACCTCAGTGAAGGCGGCATGTCCTTCAACAGCACCCAGCCGGTTGAACTGAAAAGCTATCTCGCCCTAAAAGTAGTTTTTGAAGAGACTCATAGCGGCTTATTACTCTATGGACAGACGCTCTATTGTGGCGAACAGAATGACGACGGTCTATACAAGATAGGCGTCGAATTTAGTGAAATGCCAGAGAGCAGTCGTATGACCGTTGCTCGTTATATTCTCACCAGCCAAACCCGTGGCCGTATGAGCGACGGATGAGCGACGGATGAGCAATACTAGCGCCGTCGAGCTCGTTGATAGTCTGAACGGCCTGCATCAGGCGTTATTGATTTTTTCACAACAACTATCCGCAAGCACTCTACCCTTTTGGTTACCGGGCCCTACGGCCCGAAACCTGCCCCAAGCGGCGGCACTCTGTACCGACATCTGGTATCAAGATGGTCAAGACGGTCGCACCACGCTGAGTCAGCACGGCATTATTGGCGCAGATTCACAACTAATAGATGCCACCCTCAAGCTCAACCAAGCTAAAGCAGATTTTCAACGCCTAGCTACCCAGTATCGTTTGAGCCAAACAACTGACCTGCTGGAACAACTGCACCAACGCAGTGAAAAAATTGCGGCACTGCTACATCGGCATGGTGCTGCAAGGCTTCATCTAAAACAGTGCTATCGCCAAATTCCACTGCTAATGCAATGCCCAGACAAAATTGGGTTTAGTTGGTACACCAGCGGCCGTAGCATACGCAAACTGACACCCACTGAGGCTGAACTAAAGCTCCAAAAGATGGATGTTAGCCAGCCCCACATCCAACAACAACTGCAAGCGGTGGGCAACCTTCGCCCAGGAGATATGCTGGCGCAGATTCAAAACCAAGTGCCGGTCATGCGCGCCAATATGATTTGGAAAAACCAAGACCAAGTCGCACGCAAGGCCCGCAATACCTCACTACCGATTATTATTGCCTTGAACAGTGAAAATCCATGTTTGCCTGCGTATAATGAGCCTCCGCTAACACCTCCAGAGACACGCAGCAGATTAGAGCGCAGTGATCTTAAGATAGATCCACAACCTTTTTTGCCGAGCCTCAGAGCCCACCGCTACTTGGGATAACCGACCTCATGGCCGACGATTCGAACGCAAACACACCCGGCGCAGCAACGCCCCAGACGCACAATAAGCTGCTACACCATGTAGCAACCGGCTTCGGCCTACTGCTGCTGACCGGTTACTATCTACTCATCGATAGTACAGGCTTTTACGACTGGATCACCTCACAGTTACCGGTAAAATACGCAGGCTCCGGCTTAATGCTAGGCATTATGATCGGTATGACCCCCGGCTTCTTTCTCTGGAAATACTACAACCGCTGGGTAGAGAAAAAACTCGGCGTCACCGGTAAATATTACGAAGATGGTTTTTATAAAGAGCCAGAAAAACACAACGATAAGGCCAAGTAACGATGATCAAATAAGCCCGTGATCAGCGATACGGAAATAAAAAAACCGCCACATTGGGCGGTTTTTTGTCGCTCGAAAGAGCCTTAGAGATTAGATATACGGTTGAGGCCGGCAATTGCCGCTACCCGATAGGCTTCTGCCATCGTCGGATAGTTAAAGGTGGTATTGACGAAATAGTTAATCGTATTCGCCTCACCCGGCTGGTTCATAATCGCCTGACCGATATGCACGATCTCAGACGCTTGGTCACCGAAACAGTGAATACCTAGAATCGCTAGGGTATCGCGATTAAAGAGAATCTTCAGCATCCCAACCGGTTCACCGGAAATCTGCGCCCGCGCGGTATCTTTGAAAAAGGCCTGCCCCACTTCGTAGGGCACACACTCTTGGGTCAACTGCTCTTCAGTTTTACCGATTGAGCTGATTTCAGGGATAGTGTAGATTCCAGTAGGCACATCATTAATATAACGGAAATCATCCGCTTTTAGCATATCAGAGGATGCTGCACGCCCCTGGTCAAGCGCCGCAGAAGCCAGTGCAGGCCAACCGATCACATCACCACAGGCGTAGATACCTTCAGCTTTAGTGCGGTAATGCTCATCAACTTCTATCTGCCCACGACCATTAGCCTCAAGGCCAATATTATCAAGCTTGAGCATGTCAGTGTTACCACTACGACCATTACACCAAAGGAAAGCATCTGCACGAATCATCTTACCGGACTGAAGAGTCAGCGTGACACCACGCTCATCGGCGACTACTTTTTCATAAACTTCATTGTGGCGAATTTTTACCGCGTTGTTACGCAGGTGATAACTCAATGAATCAGAAATTTCAGCATCCAAAAAGGATAGCAGCCGATCCATCGAGTCGATCAGATCAACCTTAACCCCTAAACCACTAAAGATAGAGGCGTACTCTGAACCGATAACACCAGCACCATAGATAATCAGTGTACGGGGTGTATGACTCAACGTCAGTACAGTATCGCTGTTATAGATACGCGGATGAGTGAAATCGATATTATCCGGCTTATAAGGGCGTGAACCGGTTGCAATAATAATATTCTTCGCTCGCAGGGTTTCATCGCCTTTCACCGTACCGGATACCAGAACCGTGTTTTTATCAACGAATTCCGCCTCACCAAAGAAGAGATCGATACGGTTGCGTGCATAAAAGTTAGTGCGCATCATAACCTGATTGGAGATAACTTTTTCCGCACGCTTAAGCACTTTAGGAAAGGAGAACCAACGCGGCTCACCGATATCCCGGAACATGGGGTTGGTGTTGAATTCGATGATTTGCTTAACCGAATGACGCAGCGCCTTGGATGGAATAGTCCCTTTGTGAGTGCAGTTTCCGCCCACCGAATTTTGTGACTCAATCACAGCAACCCGGCGGCCCTTTTTGGCAGCATTCATTGCTGCACCTTCGCCGGCCGGACCCGATCCAATTACAATGACATCATAGTCATATACAGCCATCACTTTCCCCTGCTATCTGTTAATTGTTCTATATTCTTTAGGATGGAACCGAGCATGTTATCTCGGGTCACGACAGCTCAATAGCGCCTTGCGCCAACCGTAACAGCGAAACCGAGTGACAGATGCCAAACATGCTTGCATTAACTAAATTAACGTCCAGATTTAGCGTCATACGCCAGCGCAGCTAGCTCTTCCTTGCGGCTCTGCTTATCTTGCTCTTCTTCACACTTACTAGGATTACCACCGCAGATAGCACACTCTTCATCGATACCAACGGCAGCAAGGCCACCGCAGGAACCCGCTATCGGCTTACGTCCCATCATCACGCCAACCGACATGGCCGCGACCACTAACAACAACACTACAAAGGTTAAAATCATCGTACTCATACTATGTCCTCACTCCACCAGATAATCTTTAAATCCCGGCGTCATTATTTCTACAAAGCCTTCACCAGACTTAACAATCATTAATGCTTCAACGCCCTGCTGCTCAGCATAGGCTTCTGCTTTATCAGGACCCAACACCATCATCGCAGTTGCCAGCGCATCAGCCGTGGCACAATCCTTAGCCAATACGGTGACTGACGCCAACTTATGATTTATTGGTTTGCCGGTCACTGGATTAATCGTATGGGAAAAACGGACCCCGTTTTCCTCAAAATAGTTACGGTAATCGCCCGAAGTGGCGATACCGATATTGTTGACTTTAATTATACGCTGAACAATACGCTCACCGGAAACAGGCGCTTCAATCGCGATTTTCCAATGACGACCATCAGGCTTAACACCTTTAGCGCGCAACTCACCGCCCACCTCAACCAGATAAGCGTTAACACCTGCCGCTTCAAGAAGCTCAGCGACCTGATCAACACCATAGCCCTTAGCGATAGCGGATAGATCGATATAGACATTTCGTTCACGGGTAAGTTGCTCACCCGAAAGCGTCAGATACTGATAACCAACCCGCTGACGTAATGCCTCAATATCGGCATCAGCGGGAGCACGAATAATACGACCATCCGGCCCAAAGCCCCACAGATTAACCAACGGACCCACGGTCACGTCGAATGCACCACCTGAGGTGTGGCTAATCTCTAAAGCTTGTTTTAAAACTTGCGTCAAACCAACCGATAGCATAACAGACTCACCGGCCGACATCTGATTAATGCGGCTGAGTTCTGAATCATCTTGGTAAGTAGACATGCTGTGATTAACATCAACCAAAAGTTGATCGATTTTGGCGGGTAATATGGCATCCACTGCGGTATCAGTAGAGACCCATTTTACCGAGAAAGAAGTCCCCATTGTAGGCCCTTGATGGCTAACAATCTGAGGTTGTTTGCTGCACCCCAACAGGGCAAGCAACATAAACGAAGCGGCCAGCAGCAAAGCTGCCGGCCGTTTAATATTACGCCTGGACATATCAGACATCTGTTAATCAGCCACCGAAGTCATCAAGGAAGATGTTTTCACGCTCAACACCCAGATCAACCAACATCTGGATAACCGCTGCGTTCATCATCGGAGGTCCACACATGTAGTACTCACAGTCTTCAGGCGCATCGTGATCCTTCAGATAGTTTTCGTACAAGACATTGTGGATGAAGCCGGTTTTACCTTCCCAGTTATCTTCTGGCTGCGGATCAGACAGTGCTAGATGCCAGCTGAAATTATCATTTTCTTCCTGAAGCTTATCGTACTCTTCATTGTAGAAACACTCACGCAGAGAGCGAGCACCATACCAGAATGAAATTTTACGCTTCGAGTTCAAACGTTTCAGCTGATCAAAGATATGTGACCGCATTGGCGCCATACCTGCACCACCACCGATAAAGACCATTTCGTTATCGGTATCTTTGGCAAAGAACTCACCAAATGGCCCGTAAACTGTGATCTTGTCGCCAGGCTTCAGACCAAACACAAACGAAGACATCTTGCCCGGTGGGTAATCAGTACCTGGAGGTGGAGAAGCGATACGGATGTTAAATTTAACCACCCCACGTTCTTCTGGGTAGTTGGCCATAGAGTATGCACGAATGGTGGTTTCATCCACTTTCGACACAAAACGCCATTGATCAAACTTATCCCAGTCACCTCGGTATTCCTCTTCAATATCGAAGTCCTTGTAGTGAACTTCATGAGGAGGACATTCAAGCTGCACATAACCACCGGCGCGGAAGTCAACATTCTCGCCTTCGGGCAGACGCAGTGTCAGCTCTTTGATAAAGGTCGCTACGTTAGGGTTAGACTCAACGGTACATTCCCACTTCTTAACCCCAAAGATTTCATCTTCGAGCTCAATTTTCATGTCCTGCTTAACCGCAACCTGACATGACAAGCGCCAGCCTTCTTTAGCTTCGCGCATAGTGAAGTGAGACTCTTCCGTTGGCAGCATAGAACCGCCACCATCTAACACCTGGCACTTACACTGAGCGCAAGTACCACCGCCGCCACAGGCAGAGGGTACAAAGATCCCTGCATTGGACAACGTTTGTAGCAGCTTATCTCCGGCAGGAACAGTCACGCTCTTGTCCGGGTCATCATTAATGGTAATGGTTACATCACCACTGCTTACTAATTTAGAACGGGCTGCCAGAATTACCGCGACCAGTGCAAGCACCACCGCGGTAAACATGACAACGCCGAGAACGATTTCTGCATTCATTAGCTTAATCCTTCTTTAGTTGATCATGCGACAGCAATTACAGCTGCACGCCGGAAAAAGACATGAAACCCAGAGACATCAAACCAACGGTAATGAAGGTAATGCCCAGGCCACGTAAACCTTCCGGTACGTCGCTGTATTTAAGTTTTTCACGAATACCGGCCAGGGTAGCAATTGCCAACGCCCAACCAACACCCGCACCGGTACCATAAACAACAGATTCACCAAAGGTGTAGTCACGTTCAACCATGAACAGTGCAGCACCCATGATGGCGCAGTTTACGGTGATCAACGGCAGAAATACGCCCAATGCGTTGTACAACGCGGGAACATACTTATCGAGGAACATTTCCAAGATTTGTACGATCGCAGCGATAACACCGATATAGGAGATATAACCCAAAAAGCTCAGATCAACATCAGGATAACCGGCCCAAGCCAGCGCCCCTTCACGCAACAACAAATTGAAGATCAGGTTGTTAATTGGGGTCGTGATCGCCAATACAACGATAACTGCAATCCCCAAACCGATCGCGGTCTGAACCTTCTTTGAAATAGCCAAGAACGTACACATTCCCAAAAAGAATGCCAACGCCATGTTTTCAACAAAGATCGCCTTAACCGCAAGGCTGATATACTGTTCCATTACGCAGCCTCCTTCTGAGTGTTCTTCGCCAGTTCAAACTCAGGTGCTTCAACCTGATCCTTCTTAAAGGTACGTACTAACCAAATAAACATACCGATAATGAAGAATGCGCTTGGTGGCAATAACAACAGACCATTTGCTTGGTACCAACCACCATCAGTGATCAGCGGTAGAATTTCAATACCAAACAGTTTACCTGCGCCGAACAGCTCACGAATGAAACCAACAAACAGCAACACAACACCATAGCCTAAGCCGTTACCGATACCATCTAAGAAAGAGATCCCAGGTGGGTTTTTCATCGCAAACGCTTCAGCACGACCCATAACGATACAGTTAGTAATGATCAAACCAACAAAGACTGAGAGCTGCTTAGAAATTTCGTAAGCATAGGCTTTCAGGATTTGGTCTACCACAATAACCAAAGAGGCGATAATCGCCATCTGACAGATAATCCGAATACTACCGGGTATCTGATTACGGATAATTGAGATAAACATGTTGGAAAAGGCAGTAACAACCGTTACAGCCAACGCCATTACACAGGCAGTCCCTAAGTTAGATGTTACCGCCAGTGCGGAACAAATACCGAGAATCTGCAGCCCGATCGGGTTGTTGTTAAAAATCGGTCCTAATAGGACATCTTTAACTTGAGACATAATTTACGCCCCCCCTGCTTTCAGATTTGACAGAAATGGTGCATAACCATTTTCACCCATCCAGAAGTGAACCAGGTTAGTGACACCACGGCTGGTCAGCGTCGCACCGGAAAGCCCATCAATCTGATATTTAGCATCCGCTGAAGCTTGATCAACACTACCTTTAATCAATCCCAGAACCGGCTTCATAGAGTCAGCAGTGTAAACCTGCTTACCAGGCCACAGCGCTTTCCAGTTAGGATTATCGACTTCACCACCCAGCCCAGGGGTTTCCGCATGGGAATAAAACCCTAAACCAACTACCGTGTTCAAGTCGGATTCCAGTGCTAGGAAGCCATACAGCGTAGACCAGAGACCATATCCATGAACGGGAAGGATCATCTTATCGAAGCCCTGAGGCGCATCGCTCTTAACCAGATACACCGGCATAACCTTCGCCTGTACCTTGATCGAAGCAATATCATTCTCACGACTTAGCTTAATACCCGTGTCCGCTTCTTTAGCGGCTTTACGCGCATCATAACGGTCAGGATCAGCAACATCGGTATATTTACCGGTGCGCAGATCAACAAAGCGTTTTTCGATCAGTTCATCAAACAACGCCTGAACATCCTTGCCATCGGTCGCTATACCGGCCGCAGCCAGAATATTCGTTTGACGGTCAAGGTTCTTATTTGCAATCTGTTTTGGCTTTAACAGCACGGCTGCTGCTGATACAACCACAGAGCAGACCACACACAACAAAACAGCTACGGTAAGCGTTCTACCGATAGAATCTTTACTCGCTGACATGTCGCATCGCCCTCCGTTTGATGTTCGCCTGCACGACAAAGTTATCGATCAGTGGTGCAAACAGGTTACCGAACAGAATCGCCAGCATCATTCCCTCAGGGAACGCTGGGTTAACTACACGGATCAGAACAACCATCACCCCGATCAGAGCACCGAAGTACCACTTACCCGTATTGGTCATAGACGCTGAGATCGGATCGGTTGCCATAAAGAACATACCGAACGCGAAACCACCCAGCACCAAATGCCAGTAGAACGGCAGCGAGAACATCGCATTAGTGTCAGAACCTATCAGGTTCAGCAAGGTTGCCATAACGGTCATGCCCAAGAACACACCAGCAACAATCCGCCAAGCAGCGATTTTAGCAAACAGCAACACGAGGCCACCCAAGGCAATCGCAAAGGTAGATACTTCACCAACAGAACCCTGAATGTTACCGATAAAGGCATCAAACCAAGTAATGTTGTGCGCCAGAATAGCATCGACACCACCCGCAGCAGCCAAGCCCAGAGGCGTAGCACCCGAGAAGCCATCAACGGCCGTCCAGATTGCATCCCCTGACATCTGTGCCGGATAAGCAAAGAACAAGAAGGCACGACCTGTCAGTGCTGGGTTAAGGAAGTTTTTACCGGTTCCACCGAAAACTTCTTTACCAATCACAACACCGAAACTGATACCGAGCGCAACCTGCCATAAAGGGATAGTTGGCGGCAAAATCAGCGCAAACAGGATAGAAGTAACAAAGAAACCTTCGTTAACTTCATGACCACGCTTCATCGCGAACAAAACTTCCCAGAAACCACCAACAACAAAGGTTGTCAGATAGATCGGTAACCAGTACATCGCACCGTGGATAAGATTGTCCCACAAGCTATCGGGGTTAAACCCGGTAAACAGCGCAGCAAGACCGCCCTGCCAGCTTGATGGCTCAGTAATACCCATCGCCGCCATGGCAGTGTTTGCCTGAAAGCCCACATTGTACAAGCCAAAGAATACGGCTGGGAAAGTACACATCCAGACAAGAATCATGATCCGTTTCAGGTCAACTGCATCACGAACATGTGCAGCGGCCTTTGTTACATGACCCGGAGTATAAAAAATAGTATCTGCCGCTTCATATAGCGCATACCAGTTTTCATATTTGCCGCCTTTATGGAAATGCGGCTCCATTTTATCGAGAATATTTCTTAAGCTCATGATCAGGCCTCTTTCTCTATGCGCGCCAGATTGGAGCGAAGGATCTGGCCATACTCATACTTGCCTGGACAGGCAAATGTGCATAGCGCGAGGTCTTCTTCATCTAACTCGAGGCAACCCAATTCCATCGCATGAACGACATCACCGGTGACGAGAGCACGCAATAACTGCGTAGGAAGAATATCTAACGGCATCAGTCGTTCAAACTGACCCACAGGCACCATGGCTCGCTCAGAACCGTTCGTCGTCGTGGTGAAGTCAAACTTCTTAGACGGACTCAGTACAGAAGCAAACATATTCAGCACAGAGAACTTGTTAGCGCCCGGTTTAATCCAGCCTAACAGTTCGCGCTGATCACCCTCTTCTAGTACGGAAACCTGCGTGGCATAACGTGTCAGATAAGCCAACGGCCCTTCGGCACGACGACCATTCCAGACAGAACCGCTAATAACACGGTTATGATTGCCTTCTGTACGCCCAGCTAATAAATCATCGAGGCTAGCCCCTAAGCGAGTACGTAACAGTGTTGGCTTGCTAACCTGAGGCCCACCTACCGCAACAACACGATCGGTATACAGCTCACCCGTGGTAAACAGCTGACCAAAAGCAATAACGTCTTGGTAGCCCACCGTCCAAACGGTTTTATTCGCTGATACAGGATCCAAAAAGTGGATATGTGTACCGGCATTACCGGCTGGATGTTTGCCGGCAAACTCTTCAACCGTCACGCCTGCTGCCGTTGGCAGATCAGCGCCTGCGGCTTTACACAGAAAGACCTTACCTTCAGTCAAACGGGTTAATACCGTTAAACCGTTAACAAACGCCTCTTTCTGTTCAGCCACCACAACGGCTGGATCAGCCGCCAATGGATTAGTATCTATGGCTGTCACAAAGATCGACGCAGGCTGAGTGCCTGGCTGTGGAACTTTGCTAAATGGACGTGTCCGCAAAGCAGTCCAGGCACCCGATTTAACGAGGTTTTCCTGTACTTGTTCAGCTGTCAAGGAAGACAACTGAGCTGCTTCATACTTTGCGAATTGCTCCGCCTCATTACCATCTATTTCAACAACAACCGATTGAAGAACACGTCTATCACCGCGGTTGATCTCTTTGATCACTCCCGCAGCTGGTGCTGTAAAATCAACACCTTCCGTTTTCTTATCGGAAAAGATCACTTGACCGAGTTTTACTCGATCTCCCACCTTGACCCGCATCGTAGGCTTCATGCCTGGATAATCGAAGCCGATCACGGCGACAGACTTAACCTCAACAGCTGCCGAAACAGTCTGCTCTGGTGTGCCTGTTATAGGTAGATCTAGACCCTGTTTGATCTTGATCATCCGCCTCACCCAATTTCTATTATAATTTTTTCAGGATCCCCCCCTGCAGAGCACTATGCCTCCGACTCTGCAACATTGTCCCCTGATGTCGCAAAAACAAAGCAATAACTCTACCACGGACGGGATAACCCCAACCCAAAAACCGGTTAAGTATAAAGATCGGGAGGTAATTTTTCTACAAGAGCGACCATTAAAGGGGCCTTTTAGGTCATTATTCGCAAAACATTGATAGATCATTAAGATCTAAGAATATAATTTTTATGAATATAAATAAAAACCCAATAAAAAACCGCCTCTTAGGGCGGTTTTTTAAGCCACTAAAGTACTGTTAGACCTTAGCTTTAGGGAACGCAGGCAGAGTACATTTAGCCATACGCTGAGCCATACGGATCACCTGACAGCTATAACCGAACTCATTGTCATACCAAACATAAAGTACGCAACGGTTACCTTCAGCAATAGTCGCCAAGGCATCAACAACACCGGCGGCACGAGAACCAACAAAGTCAGATGACACGGCTTCAGGAGAGTTGCTGTAGTCGATCTGCTTCTGCAAAGGTGAGTGCAACGCCATATCACGCAAGTAGCTATTCAGTTCCTCTTTGTCAGTGGCCGTATCCAGGTTAAGATTCAGGATAGCCATCGACACGTTTGGCGTCGGTACACGAATCGCATTACCGGTTAACTTACCTTCTAACTGAGGCAGCGCTTTAGATACCGCTTTAGCCGCACCTGTTTCAGTAATAACCATGTTCAGACCCGCCGCACGACCACGACGATCACCTTTATGATAGTTATCAATCAGGTTTTGGTCATTGGTGTAAGCATGGACAGTTTCAACATGACCATTGGTCACGCCATACTTAGCATCCATCGCTTTCAGGACAGGTGAAATCGCATTGGTAGTACAAGAAGCCGCTGACAGAATTTTATCACTGTCATCGATATCGCCATGGTTAACACCCATAACAATATTCTTAATACCTTTACCCGGTGCTGTCAGCGCAACCTTAGCAACACCTTTTGATTTCAGGTGCAACGATAGGCCAGCTTCATCACGCCAAATACCCGTATTATCCAATACCAGTGCGTTATCGATACCGTATTGCGTGTAATCAACTTGATCAGGACCATCAGAATAGATGACTTTGATCAGGTTACCATTAGCAATAATCGCTTGCTCTTCTTCATCAACCTGAATAGTACCGCGGAATGAACCGTGTACAGAATCACGGCGCAGCAGGCTAGCACGTTTTTCTAAATCGTTAGACGCTTTACCCTTACGCACAACAATCGCACGTAAACGCAGAGACTGACCACCGCCGGTACGCTCAATCAGCAACCGCGCCAGCAGTCGACCGATACGACCGAAACCATAGAGAACGACATCAGTCGGTTCAGATGCAGCACCATCAATTGCCGGAGCCAACTCAGCTGCCAGGAAGTCTTCAATGGACGCGCCATTAGCTTCTTCACGGAACTTAACGGCCAACTTCCCGATATCAACGTGGGCACGCTTAACATCAAGTTTATCCAGCGCTTTCAAAACAGGGAAGGTGTCATGGACTGACAATTCCTGATCTTCAAGCTGGCGTACGTAGCGATGGGCTTTAATCACATCAACAACAGAACGTTTAACGATAAGGCGACCATACACGGACGTCTCAACATGCTTGTCACGATACAGACGCCCAACAAGAGGGATCATCTCTTCAGCTAATGCTTCGCGACCTTTCCAGTCAGCTAACACTTTATCTTGGCTCACGGCTCACTCCAAAAAGGTAGTAGTCTTAATAGCAGTCAATTTTGCTGGAGCGGATTATCCTCTTTTAACCCCCTATGAGCAAATCGGAAACACTACACTTTAGGGTTAGATTACTCTTTAATGCCATAAAATCATCGCTTTCAGACAAAAACACACCCAATAAGGACAGCCATATATTGCGCCCTATGGGGTGTACTTTTGCCCCACGCGCCGTAAGATATGCGGCCTGATCAGTACGCTGCTGTTGCCGTCTTTATTCTTAACAGACACCCACATCAGCCTAATGGAGTTAGCCTTAAGTGTTTAAAGAAGAATATCAACTACCCCAATCCTCAGGCGATATCCGCCGGATAGGCAACCTGTCCGGTAGCGGCCGCGGCCTACTGACCACCGAAATCGCCCAACAACATTCGGGCTTGATACTCTGCATTACCAACGACAGCGATAGCGCTAGCCGACTGCAGTCCGAGATCCGTTTCTATAGCAATAACAGTCTTGAATGCATGGTTTTCTCCGACTGGGAAACCCTGCCCTACGATAGCTTCTCTCCTCACCAAGACATTATTTCAGAGCGCCTCAACACCTTATTCAAGCTACCACAGCTTCAACGTGGCGTGATTATTATTCCCGCCAGCACCTTGATGCATCGCGTTGCGCCGCAACAGTTTCTCGATGGCAATGCACTCATCCTTGATCAGGGCCAGCCCTTCAATCTCGACGAGATGCGCCATAAATTGACGGATGCAGGCTATCAACTCAGTGAAACCGTTTACGGCCACGGTGAGTTTGCTATTCGTGGCGCTATTATTGATATCTTCCCGATGGGTAGTGACGTGCCCTACCGCATCGAACTGTTCGACGATGAAGTCGACACCCTGCGCAGCTTCGATCCCGAATCACAGCGCTCGATCGACAAAGTCGATAAAATACGTGTTTTACCGGCTAAAGAATTTCCTTTCGATGAAAAGGCTATCAGCCTATTTAAACAACGCTGGCGAGAAACCTTTGATGTCGACTATAAACGCTGCACCGTTTATCGCGATATCAGTGATGGTATGACACCACCGGGCATCGAATACTATTTACCGCTATTCTTCGAACAATGTGCAACGATCTTCGACTATTTACCACAAAATGTCATGATTCTGGCGGAAACAGATCTGGAAGATCACTGCAAACAGTTCTGGCAAGATGTTCAAGAGCGCTATGAAGAGCGCCGCTATGATATCGAACGCCCCATTCTCGCGCCGGATAAACTCTTTACCCCGGCAACCGAGCTGTTCAGCATTTTAAAACAGCGACAACGCATTCAAGTACAACAAAACAAAACCCAAGCAAAAGCCACGTCGGGACGCTACAACCTTTCTTTGGTCGAGCCACCCACCCTGACCGTCAAGGCGCAGGCAACTCAGCCACTCGCTGCAGTCGAAGACTTCCTGAGCAAAACCCAAGACAAAGTCCTGTTTTGCGCAGAATCCGCCGGTCGCCGTGAAGCCTTAATTGAATTACTCGGGCGGATCGATATCAAACCCCATCAAGTCGACAGCCTTGCGCAGTTTTTCTCCGATGGCTACCCAATCAATATTTGTATTTTCCCGCTAGAGCAGGGCCTCAGCGCACCGGGGAAATTTCACCTCATCACCGAAACACAGCTATTCGGGCATCAGGTTTTTCAGCGCCGTCGGCGCTCGAAAGAGCAGGAACAATCCGACCAGATCATCAAAAATCTCACCGAACTCAATCTCGGCGCACCGGTGGTTCATATCGATCACGGGGTTGGCCGTTACCGTGGACTGGTCACCTTAGAACTGGACTCACAAACCTCAGAATTTCTCAAACTCGAATACGCCAACGACGCCAACCTCTATGTACCGGTGACATCGTTGCACCTCATTAGCCGCTATTCCGGTGCGGGTGACGAGCTAGCCCCACTCCACCGTTTGGGCACCGAACAGTGGAGCAAAGCACGCCGCAAAGCCGCTGAAAAGGTTCGCGACACGGCCGCCGAATTACTCGATATATACGCCCGTCGTGCAGCCCGCCGAGGCCATCAATTCAATTCGCCTGACGAGCACTATGCCAGCTTCAGCGCCGCCTTCCCCTTTGAGGAAACCGTCGATCAAGCCAATGCCATCCAAGCAGTGGTACAGGATATGCAGTCGCCACAACCGATGGACCGACTGGTGTGTGGCGATGTTGGTTTCGGTAAAACCGAAGTGGCCATGCGCGCCGCTTTTATTGCTATACAAAGCAACAAACAGGTCGCAATATTGGTGCCGACAACACTACTGGCACAACAACATTATGAAAATTTCCGTGACCGCTTTGCCGACTGGCCGGTCAATGTCGAGTTGATATCCCGGTTTCGCTCTGGCAAAGAGAGCAATGCGGTCATCGAATCACTGCAACAGGGTAAAACCGATATCGTCATCGGCACCCACAAACTATTACAGGGCGATATTAAATTCAGTGATTTAGGCCTGCTGATTATCGATGAAGAGCACCGCTTTGGCGTGCAACAGAAAGAACGCTTAAAATCACTGCGCTCTGAAGTCGATATCCTTACGCTAACCGCCACACCGATCCCTCGTACACTCAACATGGCGATGTCTGGCATCCGCGATCTTTCGATTATCGCCACTCCCCCGGCGCGCCGCCTATCCGTTAAAACCTTTGTCCGCCAAGCCGACAAAGCACTCAAGAAAGAAGCTATTTTGCGCGAGTTACTCCGGGGTGGACAGGTTTACTACCTGCATAACGAAGTCAAAGATATCGAGCAAACCGCCGCTGAAATTAGTGCCATGATCCCAGAAGCCCGGGTCGCCATTGGCCATGGCCAGATGCGTGAACGTGAACTTGAACAAGTGATGTCCGACTTTTATCACAAACGTTTTAACGTTCTGGTCTGTACCACCATTATCGAAACCGGTATCGATGTCCCCAATGCCAACACCATCATTATCGACCGAGCCGATAAATTTGGCCTAGCGCAACTGCATCAATTACGTGGCCGGGTGGGCCGCTCTCATCACCAGGCGTATTCCTATCTGATGACTCCTCACCCCAAAGCGATGACCACCGATGCCGCCAAACGCCTAGATGCCATCGCCAGTGCCGATGAACTCGGTGCAGGTTTCACCCTCGCTACCCATGATATGGAAATCCGAGGCACCGGCGAACTGCTCGGCGAAGGTCAAAGTGGTCAGATTCAAAATATCGGTTTCTCCCTCTATATGGAGATGCTAGAACAGGCGGTTGACGCCATTCGCGAAGGCAAAACACCGAACCTCGATGCACCACTAAAACTCGGGGTCGAAATCAACCTTCGGGTTCCCGCGCTGATTCCCGACGAATATCTACCCGATGTGCATAGCCGCCTGATCATGTACAAGCGAATTGCTAATGGCAAAAATGAAACCGAGCTAAAAGAGCTACAGATCGAAATGATCGATCGCTTTGGCATCCTCCCGGAACAAACCAAAAATCTATTTCGGCAGACACTACTCAAACTTCATGCAGAACAGCTCGGCATCTGTAAAATCGATGCAGGCGAAAATGGTGGCCGAATCGACTTTGAAGCCGATACAGAGGTAGATCCTTTTAAACTGGTGCAACTTGTACAGCAACAACCACAAAAATTTCAGTTTGGCGGCGCTAGTCAGCTGAAGTTCACCATGAAGATGGATAAAATAGAGCAACGCTTTAAGGCAGTGGAACAGCTACTCCAGCAATTGACCGGGAATTAATAATGACCAAGCTCACCTCAGGGATCATAACGGCCCTGACACTGATACTGATACTGTTAAACAGCACAACGGCACAGGCCGCTACCAGCAACTATAAGGTCGAAGTCTTGGTGTTTAGTCATCTCACCTCCGACACCCTCGATGATGAGATCTGGCCGGCGATTAACAGTATTCCCGTGCTCCCTAGCCGCTCACTTGGCTACTATCAAGCCGGCCAAGCAAACGGATATTTTACCCGCTTGCCAAAATCATCCCTCTCTCTCAGCGCTAAACAAGCCAGCCTAAGACGCAGCGCAGCCTATCACGTCTTATTTCATGAAGCCTGGATACAGCCAATTAGCAGTGTAAAAAACCAGAACCGTGTGCGTATCAATGGTGGTGACATTCTCGACAATGGCCTCTATGAGCTCGATGGTTATATCTCGGTTGATAAGGGCCGCTACCTGCATTTCCGCAGCGACCTCTTTCACAGCCGCCGATTAAGCCCCGCCGAAAGCCAACTATTACTCACATCCAAAACAGTCGACACGCCGGTTGAAGCCCCCATTGAGACCGACAGCGATAGCAGCAACGGCAATCGCTATCTAACTCAAACCACCGTACCAGACTTTCTCACGGTTGAAATGGCCTCAGCCCGCCGGATGCGTCGTGATGAACTGCACTACATCGATCACCCACTATTCGGTATGCTAGTGAGAATCACGCGGGTTGGCCAATAGCGCTATCTATTGAGCGCTATGCCGCTGCGAATACCTCTTCCAGCCAATAGCACAAACAAAAAAAGGCTGATGTGTTACACATCAGCCTTTTTCTCAACCGAAACAGAGCTTATTTGTTCTTGCGTGCCCGCTTAACTTCACGAGTGAGCATCATATCCAGCTCTTCAGGCCACACGACCAAGCCGTTTTCATCCTCACCCTCGCCCGCTAACGGAAACACGATCACCGCAAAACCGTCTGCTTCGAGGCCCGGTGTCCAGCGATGATTCCACTGTTTAAGTGTGATCGGCATCGCCTCACAATCTGACCACTCACCGGTAGCCCATTGCTCCGCAAAGGCAAGATCAGGCCAAACCGGAACACAGTCCTCATCGTCGGTATTGAGCATCACACTACCCTGCTCGTCAGTCAAAATCCACAGTTCACCCGTTTCAACAACCCGACTGATCAGATAATCGAAGCGCTGCTCCGCATCATAGGTCGCGATCTTATCCAATTCATTTTGTTCAGCAGTCACACATATCTCCAACGCCCTGCAGGGCAAAATTTAACCAACACGCTACGATCACTGCGTTACACCATCAGGTCGATCGACTAGCGGATGAGATTCGCCACTTTCCAGATGTAACGTCTGAGTAGGAAAGGCAAAATCGGCCCCATGCTGATGCACGATGCTAATAATTTTCCCCATGACATCCTGTTTGATCTCATGAAAACGCACCCAGTTAGTCGTTTTAGTAAAGGTATAGATAAAAAATTCGAGTGAATAAGGCGCAAAGCTATTGAGATTCACAATCAAGGTTTGTTGCGTATCGATTTCAGGATGGTTACGCAGCATATCTCGAACATCATCAACCACCGCATTAATTAAAGCCGAATCCTCATAACGCAGACCGATCTTTTCATAGATTCGACGATTGCTCATCCGCGAAGGGTTCTCCAGCGAAATACTGGCGAAAGTCGCATTCGGCACATAGAGAGGACGCTTATCAAAGGTTCGAATACAGGTGAGACGCCAGCCAATATCCTCCACCGTGCCTTCAATTTCTTTATCCGGGGAACGCACCCAATCACCTACTTTAAAGGGGCGATCGAGATAGATCATCAGGCCGCCAAAGAAGTTTGCCAGCAGGTCTTTAGCCGCAAAACCGACCGCTAAGCCCCCGATACCACCGAACGCCAACACCCCCGATATGCTATAACCAAAGGTCTGTAATACCACCAGCACGGCAGTAATAATAATCGACAGTCGCAGCAACTTACCCAAGGCCCCCACGGTCGTTTCATCCATCGGGTTTTTGACTTTTTCATCACTGACCAAGGCGCTTTCTGCCTGACGAATAAAGCGGATCAGGAACCAAGCGATCATCACAATCACTAAGCCTCTGCGTAGCGGCTCAATAAGCTTGACCAACACCGAGCCAGTCTCTGGGTCGGTCAACTCGAAGGCTAAACTCAGCCCCAACACCCAGATTAGCAATGCGATAGGACGTCGCGCCGCATGCAGTAAGATGTCATCCCAAATATTACGGGTTTTAGCCAACTGAGTTTCCAACCGCTGAAACAGCCGATTAGAGACAAAATTAGCCAACATGGTGATGAACACCACCACAAACACCTGAAATATCCAGGCATCTTTATAGCCTGCTAGGCCTAACTGTGTAAAAACATCAGCAAGTTGCTCCTGCATCATGTCACTCCTAAACGCTTATTGAATACTGATTAACTGCTTCGCTAAAGCCACCGCCTGATGCCAGCGCTCAGTGGTGCGAAGATCATTAAGATCAATCTGGCGCTTCGCCAGCATCCGCTCAATCCGCGGCGAGCCAAGATGATCGATGCTTTCCAAATAATGCAAAACCTGTAGCGCAGCAGAACGATTGTTGCACACCAGCAACATATCGCAGCCGGCTGTCAGCGCTTGCTCAGCCCGCGCTTCAAAGCGACCTGCAACACTAGCGCCTTCCATGGTCAAATCATCACTGAACACCACCCCATCAAACCCCATCTCCCCTCGCAAGCGCTGGCCGATCCAGTAAGGCGAGAAGCCCGCAGGATGCTCATCAATTTGACGGTAGATAACATGGGCAGGCATCACCGCCTCCAAGCCTTGCTGCATCAAGCACGCAAAGGGGATCAGATCTTGCGCCTCAATATCCGCTAAGCTACGTTCATCAACCGGAATCTCGAGGTGTGAATCAGCCACCACCCAGCCATGACCAGGAAAGTGTTTACCCGTCGCTGCCATGCCTGCGTCACGCATCCCGCGAATAAAGGCCCCCGCAAGCACAGCAACCTCTTCCGGATCGGCCGAAAACGCCCGATCCCCAATCACTTGGCTCACACCAAAATTAAGATCAAGTACTGGGGCAAAACTGATATCAACACCATAACCGACCAACTCTGCCGCCATCAGCCAGCCCAATTGCGTCGCTGCCTGGCAGGCGCTAGCCGGCTCAGTTTGATACAGCGCCCCGAGCGAGGCCATCGGCGGTAAACGAATAAAGCCCTCACGAAAACGCTGTACACGCCCACCTTCCTGATCGACGGCGATCAAAATTTGCGGCGCACAGGCGCGAATCTCTTGAATCAAATCAGACAGTTGTTGCGGGGACTGATAATTACGACTAAACAGAATAAGACCACCCACCTGAGGATTTTGCAGCAAAGCTTTATCTTCTGCTGTTAGACTCAGGCCGGCGATGTCCAGCATCAATGCTCCAGACATTAGCAATTTACTCTTCTATGAAAACTCGGGTACCTACACTCACTTGCTCAAACAACGCCACAATATCAGTATTGCGCATCCGGATGCAGCCATGGGACAAGGGTAGCCCCATCGGTTCGCTATCCGGCGTGCCGTGAATGTATATATAGCGCTGCATTGTATCAACGCTGGAGAGGCGATTGCGACCTATTTCACAGCCGCAAAGCCAGATAATACGGCTAAGAATCCAGTCTCGTGCGGGATAACGCTTAGCCAGCGCGGAGGAATAGACCTCGCCGGTAGGCCGGCGGCCTATAAAAACGGTGTTGATCGGTTTTTCTGCGCCAATCTTAGCGCGAATAAAATGCTTGCCACGGGGTGTGCAGCCACTATTCTTTTGCTCGCCGGGGCCATTCAATGCAGTCGAGATTGAATAGCGAGCAATACAGGATGAGTCCCGCCATAGCTCAAGGCGCTGCCGGGTAATTGAAATAATAATCGCAGTCACAGTACCATCAACGCCATCAAAGACGTGAAAACGGCGTGTGGTCGGCACGTGCATGCAAACCCGCCACCAGCACTGGGATCATTCGATGTAGGGTACGTTCAACTTCAGCAGCACGTTCAAACTCTCGCATTTCGAGCGCCACCAAGGTTTGGAAATTAGACAGCGTAAAGATAATCGAGCCCATCAAAAAGTGCAGCCGCCAAAAAAACTCTTCATCACTCATCACCGCCGAATCTTTACGCAATAGATCGACAAAGCAACTGAATGAACTGCGGTAACGACTGACCATCTCATCCCGCAATTCGGCCTGGTTTTTCATGTAGATTAGCTCAAGTAAACGCATGAAGACCGGCAAGGCAAATTGCTTAGATTTACCCACCCTCAATAGAGTACGCATCAGAATTTCTAACAACTCTTCCGCCGGAATGGTTTTATCCGTTTCCAACAATAACCGCTCTTCAATCGCCTCTTTGAGATTAGAAACCAAGGGAGTGAGGTATTTTTCAGCCACCGCGGTAATTAACCCTTTTTTAGAACCAAAATGATAATTAACAGCAGCCAGGTTCACCTTAGCCGCACTGGTAATTTCTCGCATCGTGGTTTCAGCAAAACCCTGTTCTGCGAACAGGGCCTCAGCAGATAACATAATTTTCTTTGCGGTTGCAGACTGTCGCATCGACGCCCCCGTCTCGGGTTATAATCCTTACTTGCTTCACACATGATAGCAATTATATGTTTGAAACGCTCATTCCAGAATTATAAGCATGATTCAGGGGTGTGCAGAAATTTCCCTTACCATTTTGGTTACTTAGCTAACAAACGAGAATTCAAAATACGTCCTGCCCACTTGGTAAACAGCGTATCAGTCGTTTTAACTGACATCTCTGAAATACGCTCTTGCAGGGTTTTCTTATATTCAAAACGCACTAAGTACACATCAGACTCTTCACAAGCCTTCGTCAAATATTCATCGCTGGTTGAGATCTCATCAATCAAGTTGACATCTAACGCCCGGCGACCAAACCACACTTCACCCGTGGCAACTTTTTCCAGATCAACCTGCGGACGAAATTCACCTACGAACTCTTTGAAGAGGCTATGGGTATCTTCAAGCTCTTCAATGAACTTCTGACGGCCCTTTTCAGTATTTTCACCCATTACCGTCATCGTACGTTTATATTCACCAGCCGTTAAAATCTCATAATCAATATCATGCTTTTTCAACAACCGATGAAAGTTAGGCAATTGCGCGACAACACCGATTGAACCGAGAATCGAAAACGGAGCAGCAACAATTTTGTCCGCCAGGCAGGCCATCATATAACCACCACTGGCCGCAACTTTATCGACACAGACAGTCAATGGAATGCCCTGACGCTTTATACGCTCGAGTTGCGATGAGGCCAAGCCATAGCTATGCACCATACCGCCAGGGCTTTCCAAACGAATAACCACTTCATCCCGCTCGGTCGCCATGGTTAGTACCGCGGTAATTTCTTCCCGCATAGGCTCCAACTCTGAGGCTTTAATATCGCCATCAAAATCCAGAACATAGACACGCTTACGATCAGCCTCAGGCACCGGTGTAGCCTTTTTCAGCGCTTTTTTACGTGCCTTAGCATCGGCTTTATCCTGTTTCTCTTCGGTTTTAAGCTGATGCTTATACACCTCGGGGTCTAACACCACTTCTTTTAGGGCGTGCTCCATATCTTCAAGTGTCTCATTCATACTATGAACACTCAGATAGCCCTCTTTATTATCTTTTTTATTCCGTGACGCCACAGCTGCCACCGCCATGAGCACCATAACAATAGCGCCGACAACCGTCAGCGCTTTTGCCAGAAACAACCCGTAACTTGCTAGAAAATCAACCACCTAACACTCCAAATAAATACGCCCACTGCGGGCAATTCAATATATTGATTTATGGTCGGGTAATGTAACATACAACCCTCTTAGGCAATATCACTGAAAGATAAATTTGGAGAGCCGAATCAAACATGTCTGATACCATTACCGTCACCCAGGTTATCGAAAAGCTTTCCAGTCGCTTTATACCGGAAAACACCCAAGGTATAACTGCCACTTTTCAATTTGTGCTGGACGATGCCGATGATTTTTATTTCAGCATCGCCGACCAACAACTAACCGTTGAACTCGGCGAACACCCAGATCCCGATATCACCCTCATCACCAACAGCCAAACCTTCATCAGCGTAGTGACCGGCGAAAAAGACGGTATGAGTGCCTACCTTAGCGGTAAACTCAGGGCCGAAGGCAATGTGATGCTAGCGACCCGGTTAGGTAAATTTTTCAGTAAGAAAAAGCAGCGTTAATCGGCTTTTTGCCAACGCGCCTGAAACGCGTCGATCAACTGCCGAGAGATGGTGAACGGTGGTGGGATTGGCGCATCATCCAGTTCGGTATAATGAAACCACTGGGCATCAATGATCTCATCGGGTTCGGGAACAATCTCACCGGAAACATAATCGGCAAAAAAGCCAAACATCAATGAATGAGGGAAGGGCCACGATTGACTGCAATAGTAGCGAATATTATTTACCTCAACGCCCACCTCTTCACGCACTTCACGGGCCAAAGCATCCTCAGCACTCTCTCCCGCCTCAATAAAACCGGCTAAGGTACTATAGCGCACCTCAGTAAAGCGAATACCGTGAGCCAACAAACAATACTCACCCTTAGTAACCAAGGTGATAATACAGGGGGATAGCCGAGGGTACTGAGTTAAACCACACCCATTACATTGCTTAGCCAGATCTTGCGCATGATGAACCAAGCCATCACCACAACGAGGGCAAAAACAATGGTCACGACTCCAAGTGATAACCTGTGCCGCTCGCGAGATCAGCGGAAAATCCCCCTCCTCGGCATGCGATAATAGCTGTCGCAGATTAAAACCCGCTCCATCAACCGGCAACGCCGTCTCAGGCATAACCAGCAATTTCACCGGCTGCTCAGGCAGCAGCGTAAGATCATATTCATCTAATGCGAGAGCATGATCACAACAAGGTTGATCAAACAACCACCGTCCTTGGACATCGGACCAGACTCGCTGACCGGCGGCATAAATATACTCAATTTTCATCATTTTATGGGAACCTAAACAAAAGTAGATCGCTGAACTGTGATTTCAGACATACAGCTCACCTAAAGATTAGAGTACGCTTAACAGGTTAAGCAGGCTTTTGATTTAACACAACTCCTGCTAACCTACGGCGAAATAGTAACAACTTTAACTACTTAACATATGTTGGAAAGACTGTAATCACTACATTTAACATGATGTACAGAAACTTTCCATAAGCCCGAATTGGCACAGGACCCCGTATCGATGACCACTACGCAGGCTCTTATTAAGAACTTTCTTGGCAACTCTCCTATTTGGTATAAGCAGGCCATAGTACTTTTTCTTATCTTAAATCCGATTCTTCTCTACACGGTAGGCCCAGTCATAACGGGCTGGACACTGATTTTTGAGTTTATCTTCACCCTGGCGCTTGCCCTTAAATGCTACCCACTGCAACCCGGCGGTCTGCTCGCCTTAGAAGCCATTATTATTGGCCTCGCAAGCCCAGACACGGTTTATCACGAAGTACAAGCCAACCTTGAGGTCATCCTACTGCTGATGTTTATGGTAGCAGGCATCTACTTCATGAAGAACATGCTTTTATGGGTGTTTACCAAGCTGCTGCTAAAAATTCACTCTAAAATTATTCTTTCACTTATGTTTTCGCTATTTGCCGCGCTTCTGTCAGCATTTCTTGATGCATTGACCGTCACTGCAGTATTAATCAGCGTTGGCGTTGGCTTTTATGCGGTCTACCACAAAGTAGCTTCAGGTAAACAGTTTCAACAAGAAGCCCATGACCACGGCGATGATGAGCATGTACACCAAGACCATCACGAAACCCTCAATCAATTTCGTGCCTTTTTGCGCAGTTTGCTCATGCATGGAGCTGTAGGAACGGCGCTAGGTGGAGTATGTACACTGGTCGGTGAACCGCAAAACCTGTTAATCGCACAAAAAGCCGGTTGGGATTTTGTTGAATTCTTTATTCTTATGGCACCGGTCACCATGCCGGTACTGTTCGCCGGTCTCGCCACCTGTATGCTGCTGGAAAAACTCAAGTGGTTTGGCTATGGCGCCGACATTCCTCCCTCTGTTCGCGCTATTCTGGAAGAGTTCTCAGCTGAACAGGACAAAAAACTAACCAAATCCGATAAGCTTGCCTTGTTTGTACAGATTCTGGTGGCGTTTTTCTTGGTCTTGGCGCTCGCCTTCCATTTGGCGGCCGTTGGTTTAATCGGTCTAACCGTGATTATTCTGCTGACTGCCTTTAATGGTATCGTCGAAGAGCATCAGATCGGTAAAGCATTCGAAGAAGCACTGCCCTTTACTGCACTGCTGGTGGTGTTTTTCTCTATCGTCTCAGTGATTCATGAACAGCACCTGTTTCAGCCGATCATCGCTTCCGTACTGGCGATGGATACCCATGTTCAACCAGGCATTTTCTTTATTGCTAACGGCGTGTTATCCGCTATTTCCGATAATGTTTTTGTTGCTACGGTGTATATCAATGAAGTTCTCGAGGCGCTTCATGAAGGCTCAATTACCCGCGAACACTTTGATCTGCTAGCGATTGCCATCAACACCGGTACTAATATCCCAAGTGTTGCTACCCCTAACGGTCAAGCTGCCTTTCTGTTCCTGCTAACCTCAGCCCTCGCTCCGCTAATCCGTTTGTCTTACGGCACGATGGTATGGATGGCATTACCTTATACAATAGTGATGAGCCTGACAGGTTACTTTGCGGTGACCCACTTCTTATAAGCAACAAGCGCCTCAATCAAACACCTCGGCTGAGGTAAATAAAAAAGGCTGATGCGCTAAGCATCAGCCTTTTTTATAACCGCAAAAACAGGACAGCAGATCAGCCTTAGAGAAGACAGGTGTAGTACACCTAGAACCCTTTCTTATCGCTGCCTTGCGAAGTGCTAATGTGCAGCCTTTATTCCGCCTCGGACGGCACCACGCCAATCTGACTCCAGATACTGCCAGCCTTACCATCTAAACGGCTAATATAAGCCTGATGCGCTTCAAGCTCAGCCTCATTCGCCGGTTGAACCGTCAGATTCAGATCACTGGTATTCATTCTGCGAATCTGATCGACTCCGTCATGGCCATCCTCTTCGCCGGCGAGCAACAGATTTTTCTGTCCACCGGTGAGCATCAGATAAACGTCAGCAAGTATCTCAGAGTCAAGCAAGGCGCCGTGTAATTCACGGTGACTGTTATCAATGCCATACCGACGACATAACGCATCAAGGTTATTTTTCTGACCCGGGTGCTTCTTTCGCGCTAACGCTAACGTATCGGTTATATGGCAAAAATCATTAACGCGTTCATTATGATTATTCAGCTTTAACTCATGGTTCATAAAACCCACGTCGAAGGGCGCGTTATGAATCACCAAGTCAGCCCCCCGAATAAAGTGCAGAAACTCATCCTGAATTTCCGGGAACCGCGGTTTATCGTTCAAAAATTCATTGGTAATACCGTGAACCTGTATCGCCTCCTCATCAATCGCACGATCCGGATTGAGATAACGATGATAGGTACGTCCCGTTAAACGACGATTCATCATCTCCACACAACCAATCTCAATAATTCGATGACCCTCCTTGGGGTCAATACCGGTGGTTTCGGTATCCAGTACAATCTGTCTCATTATTTATCTGTCACTTACGTTGTTGCAGGGCCAATTCGACCCCTCGGTTAGCCAACTGGTCCGCCAGCTCATTGCCTGGATGACCACTGTGTCCTTTAACCCACTTCCACGCTATCTGGTGGCGGGCATTCTGCTCATCAAGACGCTGCCAGAGATCGGCATTTTTTACCGGCTTTTTCGCCGCTGTTTTCCAACCGTTACGTTTCCAACCCGCCAACCACTCGGTTATACCTTTACGTACATACTGAGAATCGGTCGTTAACGTAATCTCACAGGGCTCTTTTAACATCGTAAGGGCCTCAATTGCTGCCATTAACTCCATACGATTATTCGTGGTTGTTAATTCACCGCCACAGAGCTCTTTGGCATGTTCGCCATATTGCAGCACGGCACCCCAGCCACCAGGGCCAGGATTACCCTTGCAGGCACCATCAGTATAAATATTAACTTTTTTCTTCACTCACACTTCCTCGAGCACCGCCAGTTGAGGGTTCAACCCGCGGCAAATTTAACAGCTTACGCTGCTTTCTAACAGGTTCGATAGGGGTCATACCACCAACATCTTTGCGTGCCACCTGCAACATAAACGCACCACAGTGAGATGAACATCGCCGGGTCATCGCATCGATCATGCGCGTCCGTTGTCGCCACGTCTCTTTTTCAAAAGGCAACCGGTAGTAATCGGACAATTCTTTCACCATCGTCAGCTCAAGCAATGATAACCAGTCATCCATCCGCTGTGGACTGATAAAATGGCCCTGCCAAGGCACCGTCTCTTTATTAAATTTCAGTTTGCGATATAGCCCCCACCAGCTGATAGGGTTAAAACCAACATTGATCAGGTAGCCACCGGGCCTTAATACCCGTGCGGCTTCCCGTAATACTTGATGAGGGCTTTGGGCAAAATCCAAGGCATGATGAAGCACCACCACATCGATACTATTATGCTCGAACGGCAGCTCTTCATTACGCGCAATCACGGCGCTGTCGGGTAACCCCAACTCCGTTAGCGGGTTAACCATAATCTGATGCCGCACGGGACTTTCGCGCGCCAGATCTAAACGATTATCAAAACTCAATTGCAACAGATGATAACCAAACATTGTCGGCAGCAAACGATCGAGAAGCGCCCGCTCAGATATTAATAGCTGCTGGCCCAACTCTTTCTCGAACCACTGCCGTAGTTCGGGTAACCACTCACTAAGGGAAGGCTGTCGTTTAAAAACCATAGATGATTAGCGCTTAACGCTCCGCGTTGAATAGGTTAATCTTGCCATACACCGGGCTATATACGCCCGTATCATTTATCTTGTACTACTATATCTGACAAATCTGATTCCGCCGAGGCCTAAAATGTTTAATGTCACCCCGATCCCTGCTTTTAATGATAACTATATTTGGGCACTAGCAGTACCGGGTACACAAGCCGTAGCGGTGGTTGACCCTGGCGATGCGGAGGCGGTCAACCGTTACCTGCACGATAACAACCTGCAACTTACGACCATTCTGATTACCCATCACCACCATGACCATACCGGCGGGGTTACTCAACTGAGCCATGAGCATTCGGTTAAAGTGTACGGCCCGGCTAACTCACCATTCAAAGGGATCACCGATAAACTATCCGATGGCGATCAAATTGAACTACTTGGGCAGGCATTGACGGTGCGTGCAGTACCAGGCCATACCCTCGATCATATTAGCTATTATTGTGCCGCTGCGACGCCACAAGTTTTTTGCGGTGACACGCTATTTTTAGCAGGCTGCGGTCGACTCTTTGAAGGCACCGCTGAGCAGATGCATCAAGCGATGGAATACTTCAACAGTTTGCCCGATAACACCCAGATTTACTGCACTCATGAATACTCACTCGCCAATCTTGCATTTGCTGCCGCAGTCGAGCCCAGCAACCCACAGATCACTGCCGTGATTGAACGTTGCACCCAACAACGGCAGAGCCTACAACCAACACTGCCAACCACTATCGCCACCGAAAAGCAGATCAACCCTTTTCTGCGCTACAACCAAGCCGGCGTAAAACAAGCGGCGGAGCAGTTTTCCGGTCACCCTTTAGCTTCTGAGGTTGCGATCTTCGCCGCTATCCGCGAATGGAAGAATCAGTTCTAACGACCAATTTACGTTAGCTATCAACAACCTTGATATGGGGCAATCGAAGGCCGATAACGGTTGACCCATCGATACCAGCCCCATAAAATGCTGCCTTAAATTTATCATGGGGCATCGCGTTCAATGCAGTTGGTCAGAAAATTTGTTGTACTCACCGCTGCTGGGCTTATGCTCACAGGCTGTCAGAATACCTTGGTTAACAACCACTCTACACCTGAGTTTACGCCCAAGGCCTATGTCATCACGCCCGACTTGAATACGGATATGCTGGATGCGGGCGAAACGAATGCCAGCCTCCCTCGCCCAACAGACCATGCGAATACTGATGACCTGTGGCAACTGACGCGCGCTAATCTGCAACTCAATCTAGATAATCAAGATCCCCGTCTACAAAAGCAGTTTGAGTGGTACAAAAAGCACCCCGAATATATGCAACGGGTTACTAACCGTGCCGGTCGTTACTACTATTACATTCTTAATGAAGTGCTGAAGCGCGACATGCCGGCAGAGATTGCCCTGCTGCCGATCGTTGAAAGTGCCTACGACCCTTTCGCTTATTCCCATGGCCGTGCAGCGGGACCTTGGCAGTTCATTCCCGGCACGGCGAAACATTTCGGCCTAAAATCCAGTTGGTGGTATGACGGCCGTCGCGATATTATCGCCTCCACCGATGCCGCGTTAACCTACTTACAGCAACTATACGGCCGCTTTGGTGATTGGGAGCTAGCATTAGCCGCCTATAACTGCGGTGGCGGCACGGTTTCTAAAGCTATCCGCAAAAACAAAAACAAAGGCTTAGCCACCGACTTTTGGTCGCTTAATCTGCCCAAAGAAACCCGCGCCTATGTGCCGAAACTCTTAGCCGTATCACGACTTATCAGAGACGCCGATCAGTCAAACCTGACATTGACCGCGCTGGCCAACAAACCTGTTTTCGAGCAGGTTGAACTCGACAGCCAAATCGATCTAGCCCAAGCGGCCGAACTCAGTTCAATTTCAACCCAAGAGCTATATCAGCTCAACCCGGGGTTTAATCGCTGGGCGACCGATCCGGATGGCCCTCATCGGCTACTTATTCCAGCGGCCACCGCCGATCAGTTTCGCGACCAGTTGGCGGCACTGCCGACCCAACAACGGGTTAATTGGAGTCGTCATAAAATTCGCCCTGGCGACACGATCAGCACCATCGCCAAACAGTATAAAACCACCTCATCGGTCATTCGTCATGCCAACAAGTTGAGCGATAACAGGATTCGGGCCGGACGTTACCTTCTCATTCCCAGCGCCAAACATAGCGCTAGCGAATACTCTCTGAGTGAGTCCGAACGTTTTAGCCGCAAGCAAAATCAGTTGGCATCGAGTAATCGCACCAAAACCAGCTACAAAGTAAAATCTGGCGATAGTTTCTGGAGTATTGCTCGACGCCACAATATTAGCGTAAGCGAACTCACCGCGTGGAACCAGATGGCCCCGAGTGACTCATTGAGAGCTGGCCGCAGCCTCACCATTTGGAAAACGGGGACGGAGAAAGTGCTTAGCCGTAGCGATGAACAGATGATCAAGCGCGTGGGCTACTCAGTGCGCAACGGCGACTCACTATCCACTATTGCGAGCCGCTTTAGTGTTTCAGTCAGTGATATCAAACGTTGGAACAAACTGGAGCAGAGCCACTACCTTCAGCCTGGACAAAACCTAACACTCTATGTTGATATTACTAAAACACGCTAATCGAGCTATATCCGGCTAATACAGGGATCACACTATGGACGCTCTCAGCATTGGCATCATCATTATTGCCACGGCAACGGCACTGCTGTTCAAGTTTGTGCTCTACCATAAGATCTGCCACTGGATGGATCAAGACCTCATCAAAGGGCTAGCAGAGGGCGATGCGAATAAGCATCGTTTTCTGACACAACAATTAATCGATATGAAAGCTGCCAAGGTCAAACGCAAACTACAACATCAACGTCTGACCGATCTTGCCACTGAATTTGAACAAAACCGCTGATCCGTACTCATATAACTAGCTATAACCCATTCCCCCTGTTATAAATTAACAGATTATCAATCTGGCTGGATAATTACGGATGAATTTCAAACAGTTATCTAAGCAGGTAGCAACACTCTGCCTGTTATCTGCAACGCTACTTGCCTCACTCATCACCCCGCTACAGGCGGCACCGCCGCAGCATGGTCTTTCCATGTACGGTGATTTGAAATATCCACCTGAATTCCAACACTTTGATTACGTCAACGTGGACGCCCCAAAAGGCGGCACCGCCTCTCAGGATGCTATTGGCACCTTCGACAGCTTTAACCCTTTTATTATTAAAGGCGCGGCCGCCGACGGCATCGGCATGATCTACGATTCCCTGCTTACCCGTGCCCAAGATGAGGCGTTCTCCCTCTATGGCCTGCTAGCCGAATCCCTTGAAGTGGCCGACGATCGCAGCTGGATCATTTTCAACATCAACCCCAAAGCCCGCTTCAGCGATGGCCAACCAGTGACCGCCGAAGACGTCATCTACAGCTTTAAACTGCTACGTGAACAAGGCTCGCCTTTCTATCAATCTTATTATCGCGAGATCTCCTCCATTGAAGCGCTGTCTGAACGGCGGGTTAAATTCAGTTTCAGTGCCCGCGAAAACAGAGAACTGCCGCTGATTGTCGGCGAAGTCAGTATTTTGCCTAAACACTATTGGGAACAGCGCGACTTCAGTCAACCAAGCCTTGATGTACCGATCGGCTCCGGTCCTTATGTGATTGACAGCTTTGATGCAGGCCGCACCATTAACTATAAACGTAACCCCGATTACTGGGCCGCCGATTTGCCCGTCAACCGTGGCCGCTTTAATTTTGATAACTTGCGCTACGACTACTACAAAGACGGCAATGTTGCTCTGGAGGCCTTTAAAGGTGGCGAATACGACTTCCGTCAAGAAACCTCCTCTAAACAGTGGGCTACCGGTTATAAAGGCTCGGTGTTTGATGAGGGTAAAATCATCACCCGCAACATCATCCACGAAAACCCTACCGGTATGCAGGCGTTTATCCTCAATACCCGCAAACCCTACTTTGCTGACAGCCGCGTAAGACAGGCATTGGCTTACGCCTTCGACTTTGAATGGACCAATAAAAATATTTTCTATAACGCTTACACCCGCACCCACAGTTTTTTCTCTAACTCAGAGATGGCAGCTCGGGCACTACCCACAGCCGAAGAACTTCGTATTCTCGAACCGATTCGTGATCAGGTGCCGGCAGAAGTCTTTACCGAGGTATATCAAGCACCAACCACCAACGGTGATGGCAAAACCCGAGGGCAATTACGCTCCGCTTTGCGATTACTCAAAAGTGCAGGCTGGGCACTCAAAGACGGCCTGCTCTTAGGGTCTGACGGCAAGCAGATGACCTTTGAAATTCTGCTGGTACAACCCGCCTTTGAACGTATTGTCGCGCCCTTTAGCCGTAATTTAGAGCGCATGGGTATCAAACCCACGGTGCGCGTTATCGACGCCTCTCAATATATCAACCGGGTGCGTAGTTTCGATTTCGATATCATCGTTAGCGGCTTTGGTCAGTCCAGTTCGCCCGGTAACGAACAGCGGGAATACTGGCACTCTAGCACCGCCGACCAACCCGGCAGCCGTAATATGATCGGCATCAAGAACCCTGCCGTTGACTACCTAGTGGAACAATTGATTCAGGCACCCAACCGTGAACAGCTAGTACTAAGAACCCGCGCACTCGATCGCGTATTACAATGGAACCATTATGTGATCCCGCAATACCATATCAACAGCTACCGGGTGGCATACTGGGATAAGTTTGGCTACCCGGCAGTACATCCTAAATACTCACTGGGGTTTGATACCTGGTGGGTTAAACCCGATAAAGCGGAGCAATAACCGCAATGGCGGCCTATATCCTGCGGCGTTTGCTGCTGATCATTCCGACCCTATTCGGCATACTGACCATCAATTTTCTCATTGTACAAGCCGCCCCCGGCGGGCCGGTAGAGCAAACCATTGCCAACCTTCAGGGGCTCAATACCAGTGCCACGGCACGCTTCGATGGATCGGCGCAATCGGATCTTAGCGGCGGATCACCCTCCGCCACCGAGAATAGCAGCACCTACCGTGGCGGTCGCGGCCTTGATCCCCAGCTAGTGAAACAGATTGAAGCCCAGTTCGGTTTTGACAAACCCGCCCATGAACGTTTTTTCCAGATGCTGAAAAACTATCTGGTGTTCGATTTTGGCGAAAGTCTCTTTAGCGGCAAAAAAGTCACCGATCTGATTATCGAAAAACTACCGGTATCGATCTCCTTAGGCCTATGGACTACCCTGATCACCTATCTGGTCGCTGTACCACTGGGGATCAAAAAAGCGGTACGTGATGGCACACCGTTCGATGTCTGGAGTAGCTCGATTATTATTATCGGCTATGCGATTCCCAACTTTCTCTTCGCCATCCTGCTGATTGTCTTATTTGCCGGTGGCACCTATTTCAGTTGGTTTCCTCTGCGAGGGCTTACCTCCCCGGATTTCGATCAACTCAGCGCATGGGGGCAGATTAAAGACTACTTCTGGCATATCACTCTACCGGTTTTGGTTTCGGTTATTGGCAGCTTTGCGACACTCTCCATGCTGACTAAAAACTCCTTTCTCGATGAGATCAATAAGCAATATGTTATCACCGCCCGTGCCAAGGGCTTATCAGAAAACCAAGTCCTTTATGGCCATGTATTTCGCAACGCCATGCTGCTGATTATCGCCGGCATGCCCGCTGCTCTGATCGGTATTTTCTTTACCGGTTCAATGCTCATTGAGGTGATATTCTCACTCGACGGCATTGGCTTACTCGGCTATGAAGCCGTCATCAAACGCGATTACCCGGTTATTTTCGGCACCCTCTACATCTTCACCCTGATTGGCCTATTGCTGAAATTGGTAAGCGATCTGACCTATGTCGCGGTCGATCCCCGAATAGATTTTGAAAGTAGAGAAAATTGAGCACATGCTGTCACTGTTCAAACACAACAAAATGAGCCCCATCAACCAACGCCGGCTGCAGAACTTTCGCAATAACCGTCGAGGTTACTGGGCGCTGTGGCTATTTTTGGCGTTATTTATCAGCAGCCTATTTGCCGAACTCATCGCCAACGATAAGCCCTTGCTGATTCGCTATGACAATAGTTTCTACTATCCGGTCATGGTGGATTATTCGGAACTCGTCTTTGGCGGTGAGTTTGATACCTTCGCCGATTATAAAGATCCTTATATTCAAGACCTAATCATCGATCAGGGTGGCTGGATACTCTGGCCTCCGATACGCTTTAGCTATCGCACCATCAACCAAGACCTTCCTGTGCCAGCCCCCTCCCCCCCGAGCAGCGATAACCTATTGGGTACCGATGATCAGGGACGCGACGTGCTAGCCCGAGTTATCTACGGCTTTCGAGTATCGGTGTTATTTGCCATCACCCTCACCCTGATCAGCTCGGTCATTGGTGTCGCCGCAGGCGCAGTACAGGGTTATTATGGCGGCAAAGTAGACCTATTCTTTCAACGATTTATCGAAATTTGGTCTGGCATGCCGGTGCTATTCTTACTAATTATTTTGGCCAGTATTGTCCAACCTAACTTCTGGTGGTTGCTTGGCATCATGCTGCTATTTTCCTGGATGCAGCTGGTCGATGTTGTCAGGGCTGAGTTTCTTCGCGGGCGTAATTTAGAATACGTGCGGGCCGCGCGAGCGCTAGGGCTAGGAAACCGCTTAATCATGTTCCGTCATATTCTGCCCAATGCGATGGTAGCCACACTCACCTTTATGCCCTTTATTTTCAATGGCTCACTGGTCACCCTGACGGCATTGGATTTCCTTGGCTTCGGTCTCCCTCCTGGGTCTGCCTCACTCGGGGAATTAGTGGCGCAAGGCAAAGCGAACCTCCACGCTCCATGGCTTGGACTCACCGCCTTTGTCTCACTATCGATTATGCTAACACTGTTAATTTTTATCGGCGAAGCGGTGCGCGATGCCTTTGATCCGAGGAAAACATTCAATGACTGAAGCTCTGTTATCCGTCCGCAATCTGTCGGTACGCTTCGGCCAAGATAGTCAGGCTGTTGATGCGGTCAAACGGGTTAGCTTTGATATCAAAACCGGCAAAATAATGGCCTTGGTGGGCGAATCAGGCTCCGGCAAATCCGTGACCGCCATGTCGATCCTGAAGCTATTGCCCTACCCTAAAGCTAGCCACCCTGAGGGTGAGATTTTATATCAAGGTAAAAACCTACTACAAAACAGCGAAGCAGAGATGCGAGCCCTGCGGGGGGATCGCATCAGCGTCATTTTTCAAGAACCAATGACCTCGCTTAACCCATTGCACAACATTGCCCGTCAGATCGGTGAGACACTGCTGCTACATAAAGGCCTAACCGGCCTACAAGCCCGCCAACGCTCGCTAGAACTGTTAGAGTTAGTAGGTATCAAAGACGCAGAGAAACGCCTGACAAGCTACCCTCATGAGCTATCTGGCGGGCAACGTCAGCGGGTGATGATTGCGATGGCCTTGGCCAATGACCCTGAGTTGCTGATCGCCGATGAACCGACCACCGCCTTAGATGTGACAATTCAGGAACAGATACTCGAGCTACTGCAGTCACTACAACGAAAAATGGGGATGTCGGTTCTCTTAATCACCCACGACCTTAATATTGTGCGCCGCTACAGCGATGATGTTTGCGTGATGTATCAAGGCTCTATCGTTGAACACAACAGCACTGCCGCATTATTTGCCGAGCCACAACACCCCTACACACTCAAGCTACTGAATGCAGAGCCTAGCGGCCAACCTCAACCGGTCGCGCAGAGTGACACCCCCATACTGCATACCCGTCATCTTAAAGTCTGGTTTCCGATCAAACGCGGGCTACTAAAAAAGACCGTGGATCATATCAAAGCAGTTAACCCCTGTGATATCACCCTCTACCCCGGCCGCACCTTAGGGGTTGTCGGTGAGAGCGGCTCAGGAAAAACCACATTAGGTCTCGCGATCCTACGCCTTATTAAGTCAGACGGCGCCATAGAGTTTGCCGGCACAGCCATTGACTCACTCAACCAGCGGGAAATAAAACCGCTACGACGCAGAATGCAAATCGTCTTTCAGGACCCCTATGGCAGTCTCAGCCCACGAATGTCTGTTGCCGATTCCATTAATGAGGGGCTAGAGATTCATAACATCGGCCTAGCGAGCGAACGTCAACAGATGATTATTGATGTGCTGCGCGAGGTCGGACTTGAACCGCAGGACAGGCATCGTTATCCGCATGAATTTTCCGGCGGTCAGCGACAACGTATTGCGATAGCTAGGGCTGTTATTCTGAAACCCGAGCTGATCATATTGGATGAACCCACGTCCGCATTAGACCGTACCGTACAGGCACAAATCATCGACCTGTTACGCACTCTGCAACAACGCTACCAACTCAGCTATATCTTTATCAGCCACGACCTCGCCGTGGTGAAGGCTCTCAGCCACGATCTACTGGTGATGCAACAGGGTAATGTCGTTGAGCAGGGGTTGGCCGCTGATATTTTCAAACAACCGACACAGGCTTATACCCGCCGCTTACTCGATGCCGCGTTTGCCCGCTCATAAACAGCGGTAGCTATATAGCGATACCGACCTAAACGAAAAAAGGCTGATACATCACGTATCAGCCTTTTTTTATAGCGCTGCTTTTATCTCTACTGGTGATTAGAGGCGCTCGACCTCAGCAGCCGCTTTACGCGCTTCAATCATCGCCTGATAGTCAAACTGACCGGCCCGCTGAGCTAGCACGTTCAACATACCTTCTCGCTCTTCTGCCGTAACATCCGACAAATCTGGCGCATTCACAGCGGTTACCGCAACAAGCGCCTTAGAACCGTCCTGTAGCGTGATCAAATCATAAGATGCGCTGGCATCAGGCTTAGGCATTTTAAAAGCTGCTAACATGATTTCAACGGGCTGAGTACGATCCGTACGAGCAACCGCTTCGGCAACCTGCCATTCAGCACCATTGACAGACGTACGCTCTGCACCTTGCTCCAGCTTTTCTAACTCAGCGCTAAGAGAAGCCTGTAATGCCTCACCCGCTTTCTGCTGGGAAAGAATCTCAGTAATCTGCGACGCAACTTCCTCTTCAGTCAATTGACGGGGACGAATATGCTGTTTGATTCGCAGCACCAACGTACGGCCCGCATCCAACTCAATCGGATCACTATTCAAACCATCACGAATCAGCTCTTCATTGAATGCCGCACGAATAACTCGAGGATTCGATGTCAACTCATCATCGCCACCTTGACGAGAAAATGGCTTGGCTTCCATTATGGATAGCTCAAGCTCAGCCGCAGGCTCTTGCAGGTCACCGGCAGAGAACGACAGATCAGTCAGTTGACCGACTCGCTCCACATAGAGCTGCTCAACTTTATTTTCCATCTGCTCAGCAATCAGTTGATCTTTCACATCTTCAAACACCGGTGGCGTAGAAGCCGATAAGCCGGTTAGCTTAATAATATGATAACCAAACGCAGTACGAACGGGCTCAGACACCTGCCCCTCTTCCAACGCGTAAACCGCTTGCTCAAACGGGCCATCCAGCATACCACTTTGATAGACCCCTAAATCACCACCGCTAGCAGCAGAACCCGGATCATCGGATTCAGTTTGCGCCAAAGCGGCAAAGTCTTCACCGGCTGCTAGCTTTTGCTCAATCGCTTGGGCTTTAGCTAACGCAGCCTCATCATCAACCGTATCAGAGACTTCGACCATGATATGTGCAACACGGCGCTGTTCTTCGGATTTAAACACCGCCTTTAGTTGATCAAACTGAGCCTGCAGTTCGGACTCATCAATATTCACTTCTTTCAGTAGGTCAGCTTTATTGACCAACAGATACTCAATGGCAACCTGCTCTTCGGTCATGAAATCCTGCAGGTGAGCATCATAATAAGCGCTCAACTCAGCGGCAGAAATAGACACACCTGCGAGGTAATCGCTCAAGCCTACTTTGAGGTAAGCCATATCACGGGTTTCGCGATCGAGCTTAATGATGTTCTCAACATCGCTATCCAACACAAAAGCTGACAGCATATAACCAGAACGTTCGTAATCAATCAGACTCTCTTTGCGCAGCAGATCTTTATACATCATCGGTGTCAGTCCGGCATTACGCAGCACCGCCTGATACTGATCAGGATTAAACACACCATCCACTTGGAAGTCTTGCGTATTAATAATGATCTGATCCAGCATCTGGTCTGAGATGGCCATATCCTGGTTAACCGCAGACTGAAGCAGCACTTCTTGTTGAATCAGGTTATCTAGGGTCGCTTTATTAATAAGATTGTCATCTAGCAGAGTAGGATCAGCATTTTCACCCATCTGGGCCAATAGCTGACGACGCTGCAGATCGGCACCTTGCAGCAGATCGCGCTCGCTGATTTCAACACCATTAACCGTCGCCGGCGCATTTGAACCTGAGGACAGGCTGACCAGGGACTCAACCCCAAACAGTGCAAAGGTAACGATGATCAGACCAACGATGATCTTGGCAACAATTCCTTGGGAGTTATCTCGGATATTCTGAAGCATGATGCCTCTGGGCCTCTAAGGTAGTGTACAAATAGAAAAAAAGGCGCATCCATAACAGGATGCGCCTTTTATATGTTTGGCAATACGGAACGGCTCAAGCCAGTTACCGTTACCCAGAGAAGCACTAACTGTTACGGTTAATGATCTCACATTTGGCGGAACGGACGGGACTCGAACCCGCGACCCCCTGCGTGACAGGCAGGTATTCTAACCAACTGAACTACCGCTCCGGGTGCCAATGATCCTTACGGATCAGGCGCTAACTTTTTATTACTTATTTACAGCGTCTTTCAGAGCCTTACCAGGCTTGAAAGTCGGCAGAGTCGCAGCAGCGATCTGAATTGGCTGACCAGTCTGAGGGTTACGACCCGTACGCGCAGCACGCTCTTTTACACCAAAGGTACCAAAGCCTACCAGAGCAACAGAATCGCCCTTTTGCAGAGCATCTGAGATAGATTCCAGTGTAGCATCCAGCGCACGGCCAGCTGCTGCTTTTGGAATATCCGCAGATGCGGCGATTGCGTCGATTAATTCAGATTTATTCACATTGTTCCCCTTATATGAATCATTTTTATATTCTGTAGCCCAAGCCCAGTAAGTTAACGGACAACTTATACCAAGCGCGCAATTCAGGTGTCAAGCGGGTTGCAGCCCGTTTTGTCACTATTTTGAGTTAATGCGGCTTTATTTGCCCACGCTCATTTTTTGCTTGCTTTTTCTTTTCAGAAAAGCTTGCTTTCTGCTCTTCAGTCAATGGTTCTGGACTATATTTAAGAGCAATTTGCAACACCTCATCGATCCATTTAACCGGACAAATTTTGAGATCTGCTTTTATATTGTCAGGGATTTCCTTCAGATCACGTTTGTTCTCATCCGGAATAATGACAGTTTTAATGCCACCCCTGTGTGCCGCCAGCAATTTCTCTTTCAAACCACCGATAGGCAACACCTGCCCACGCAATGTAATCTCCCCGGTCATCGCTACATCAGAGCGAACAGGGATACTGGTGAGCACAGATACTAATGCAGTACACATCCCGATACCAGCACTTGGGCCATCTTTTGGTGTCGCACCTTCAGGAACATGAATATGAATATCACTTTCTTCATGAAAATCAGGATTAATACCCAGGGATTCTGCACGGCTACGCACCACCGTCATCGCCGCCTGAATAGACTCCTGCATCACATCACCCAACGAACCAGTACGGATCTGACGTCCCTTACCCGGCACAACCGCCGATTCGATAGTGAGGATATCACCGCCGACCGAAGTCCAAGCTAAGCCGGTTACCTGACCGATACGATCCTCTTCTTCCGCCACCCCGAAGCTACACTTACGCACGCCGGAATACTGCTCAAGGTTGGCACTGTTAGCCACAATCGAGGCATTCTTATCATCGCCTAAGGCAACCTCTTTGATCACCTTACGACAGATTTTGGCGATCTCACGCTCGAGTCCACGAACACCGGCTTCACGGGTGTAGTAGCGAATCAGATCGGTCACCGCTTCATCAGCAATGGTCAGCTCTTTTTCCTTCAGACCATTTGTCTTCATCTGCTTAGGAATCAAATATTTACGAGCAATATTTAATTTCTCATCTTCGGTATAACCCGGAATTCGAATGATCTCCATACGGTCCAACAAAGGCCCAGGAATATTCATTGAGTTCGAGGTACAGACAAACATGACGTCTGATAGATCGTAGTCAACTTCGAGATAATGATCGTTAAACGTGCTGTTCTGCTCTGGGTCGAGCACTTCCAATAACGCAGACGCCGGGTCACCCCGTTGATCCATACCCATCTTATCGATCTCATCCAGCAGGAACAGCGGATTCTTGACGCCAACTTTTGACATCTTCTGAATCAGCTTACCCGGCATAGAGCCGATATAAGTACGACGGTGTCCACGGATCTCAGCTTCATCTCGAACACCGCCTAGCGCCATCCGTACATACTGACGATTGGTCGCCCGAGCAATGGACTGCCCAAGGGAGGTCTTACCCACACCAGGAGGCCCGACTAAACAGAGAATCGGACCTTTTAATTTCCGTACCCGGCGCTGAACCGCTAAATATTCAAGAATCCGATCTTTAACCTCTTCGAGGCCATAATGATCTTCGTTCAGAATCGCTTCTGCACGCTTCATATCATGGCGCAGCTTAGAACGCTTAGACCATGGAATTTGCAACATCCAGTCGATATAGCCCCGAACCACCGTCGCTTCCGCTGACATCGGTGACATCATCTTCAGCTTATTGTATTCATTAAGGGTTTTATCCAATGCCTCTTTTGGCATACCGGCTTCATCGATACGCTTTTTCAGCTCTTCGATATCCGTGGTGCCATTTTCGTCCAGATCACCCAGCTCTTTCTGAATCGCTTTCATCTGCTCATTCAGATAGTACTCACGCTGGCTTTTTTCCATCTGTTTCTTGACCCGACCACGGATCCGTTTTTCAACTTCAACTAGGTCGATCTCAGATTCCATCAGCGCCATCAAGTGCTCAAGACGTAATTTATCGTCGAGAATTTCTAGAATTTGCTGCTTTTCCTCTAGCTTGAGGGACATGTGTGCAGCGATGGTGTCCGCTAGGCGACCAATCTCATCGATCGAACCTAAAGAGGTTAGCACTTCAGCTGGAATTTTTTTATTCACCTGAACAAAGCGCTCAAACTGATCTAGCGCGGTGCGCTTATAGATCTCCGCTTCGTTTGCACTGACTTCATCAATTGGCAAAACGGTAATATCGGCGGTGAAATGAGGCTCAGTGGTGTGCAGTGTTTCAATCCGCGCACGGTAATCACCCTCGACCAGTACTTTAACCGTACCATCGGGCAATTTAAGCATTTGCAGCACACTAGCGACCGTACCGATAGCGAACAGGTCTTTACCGTCTGGTTCATCATCTGAAGCATTTTTCTGAGCAATCAGCAGAATCTCTTTATTCTGCAACATCGCTGCTTCAAGGGCCTGAATTGATTTTTCCCGGCCTACAAACAGCGGGATCACCATATGTGGATATATAACAACATCACGCAACGGCAAAACCGGCATCAGGGTGGTGGTGATCTCTTTATCATTCTCGAGTGGTGCCATATTGGACCTTACTCCTTTGTCGAAAGAAACTGCGGGAGATACAGCAGTTACGGGCTGTACGATATATCGCTCTTACTGATAAATGGGGCTTAGACTATAAAAATCAACCACATCACTGTAAAAGTTACATAAAAAAGTAACAACTATTAATACCCTTTTATCAGTTCATTGAACGACGCACAACGTACCAAAATGGTGGGCATTATATTTGCAATCAAAAAAGCCCGGAAAGTCCGGGCTTTTTACGTTTACAACACCTTATTTATAATAGGCATTATCGGTAACAGTGTGATCGGTTACATCCCGCACCCCCACCAGCCCTTTAACACGCTCAACAAGGGTTTTCTCGACACCATCCTTGAGGGTCATATCAACAGCGCTACAGCCCTGACAACCGCCACCAAACTGCAGGATAGCGACCTGTCCGTCAGCCTCTTCGATCAGCTCGATCAACTTCACCTCACCGCCGTGAGACGACAGACCCGGATTAATATCGGAGTACAGAATATAGTTAATCTGTTCATCCATCGGACTATCATCCGACACATTTGGCACTTTAGCGTTCGGGGCTTTGATCGTCAGCTGGCCACCCATCCGATCAGTCGCGAAATCAACGGTGGCTTCTTCAAGATAGGGCAGGCTGTTCTTTTCAAAGTAGAACGTTACCTTCTCCATCGGCATAACGGCATCGTCTTCCACGATTTCGTCAGGACGACAGTAAGCCAGACAGGTTTCAGCGTAAGGCGTTCCCGGCTGGGTAACGAACATCCGCACAGCAATGCCTTCTACATTTTGCTTTTCAAGTAGCTCAGCAAGGTAGATTTCAGCTGATTCGGTTACGGTAATATTCATCAAAATTCCTGTTAAATCACTCACTCAATATGGGCCTCAGGATACACTCTTTCTAATCCCGAGTAAAATGCTCAGTTATTAGCCAAATCAGCGTTTTTGCCGCTTCTTAAATCTGTTAAACTGGCCCGCTTACACCATTAAGGCTGGCTACGCACTATTCTGATCTGTATTACGACTCACTGCAAATACGGATTCAGATGCTTTGCTAGCCCTATCGTTTACATCGGGATATTTTTTTGAATCGCCGACAGCGCATTACAACCATTCTCACCCTTGGCCTGCCAATCATAGGCGGCATGTTATCGCAAAGTTTACTCAACTTAGTCGATGCCGCAATGGTCGGCCGCTTGGGCGAAACAGCCTTGGCCGGTGTTGCCCTCGGCGGTTATAGTAATTTTCTGGCCGTGAGTCTTATATTGGGACTTTCTTCAGGAGTACAAGCATCGATAGCTCGTCGACAAGGCCAAGGCCGTGATCACGACTGCGCCGTACCGCTGCGCTGGGGTATCCTGCTAGCTCTTATCATTACGCCCCCTCTAAGCCTATTTTTTTATCTTCATTCTGAGTGGTTAACCGCACTCATGAGCGATGATATTCAAACCCAGTCGATTGCTGAACACTATTTCAATTACCGCATACCAGCATTAGTGTGCGTGGCTCTTAATCTGAGTTTTCGCGGCTATTGGAATGGTATCAATAAGCCACTGGTTTATTTACGAATTTTACTGTTAGTGCAACTGCTTAATATCCCCATCAGCTATGTCCTTATTTTTGGCTATTTCGACATACCAGCCATGGGCGCACCGGGAGCCGCTCTTGGTACTAGCTTATCTTTGTGCATTGGCGCCCTACTGTGCACCGCGCTGACGCTCCCTCACGCCCGCTACAAGGGCTTATTTCGCCGAAGCAGCGATGATCGAGCAGTACTGCAGTCGCTCCTCAAACTCGCCATACCTCACTCGACGCAACAATTCTTTTTTGCCATGTCGATCGCTGTGCTGTTTTGGATCATCGGCCAACTAGGCACTGCCGAACTAGCAATTGGCCACGTCCTCGTCAACCTAGCATTACTGTTAATATTACCCGGCGTGGGGATCGGCATGGCCTGCACAACACTGGTCAGTCATGCCCTCGGTCAGAGAAACCCCAGCCTTGCCAGTCGCTGGGGCTGGGATGCTATCCTGACCGCCAGCGTCATCATCGTTTTCCTAAGCTTGCCTATGTGGCTTTTCCCCGAGCCACTGTTGCGCCTCTTTTTGGCCACCGAAGCGGCTGTCAGCCAAGCCCATCTGCCGATGATGTTAACCGGTTTAGCCATCTCACTGGATGCTGCCGCTATTGTATTAACTCAAGCGCTACTCGGCGCAGGCGCCAACCGGAGCGTGATGTTGATCAGTATTTTAGGGCAATGGTGTTTTTACTTGCCGTTAGCCTGGCTCATCGGCCCTTGGCTCGGCTTCGGCCTGACAGGCATCTGGATATTACAGGTCGTCCATCGCTGCGGATCATCGTTTATTTTTATTTATATCTGGATGCGCCGGAACTGGGTTCATATCCGCCTATAGATTAGTTAAACTAAAGAGCGCTCTATGAAAAAGCGCTGAACCGATAAAGCCCCTGCCCTGAATCGACCGGATATACCCTTAGCTATGATGCAACAGAGCCTCGTTTTCTCTTTTTTCCTGATTTTTACCGGCGCAGCAGTACTGGCTTCGGTGGCTCTTTATACCCGCCAACCCCTGCTGGTTGCGTACATCGTACTCGGAGCAATTTTAGGGCCTTACGGTTACAGCTATATTCAGGATACCGCTCTGCTCTCGGATATCTCCCATGTCGGCATCATCTTTCTGCTATTCCTTCTCGGTCTGGATATGCAACCTAGTCACTTGGTACATATGCTGAAAAAGGCGACATTAGTGGCTATTTTTAGCGCGATCATTTTCATGGCCATCGGCTACGGTGTCGGCATTGCATTTGGCTTTACCCGCACAGAAGCGATCATTATTGGCGTCGCCTTGATGTTTTCCAGCACGATCATCGGTATCAAACTGCTACCGACCACCGTACTGCATCATAAATATACCGGTGAGCTTGTGGTCGGCCTGCTACTGCTACAGGATGTTATCGCCATTTTAGTGCTGCTATTGCTTAATAGTGGTGATGGTGAAGCGAGCCAGCTATTTACCTTCTTGAAAACCGCCATCGCCCTGCCACTCATTATTGGCGCCGCGCTGCTCTTTGTTCGCTATGTATTACTCCCGCTGATTCAGAAATTTGACCGTTTTCACGAATACATCTTTCTGTTAGCAATCGGCTGGTGTCTCGGCCTAGCCGAACTCGCCCATGCGGTTGGCCTATCTGCAGAGATCGGCGCTTTTATTGCCGGCGTCAGTTTAGCAACCAGCCCTATCGCCCAATACATCGCCACCAGCCTAAAACCGTTGCGGGATTTTTTCCTCATTCTGTTTTTCTTTTCGATCGGTGCCAGTTTCAATCTGGGCTTACTCGGCCAGATTATTGTCCCATCAATCATCTTGGCGCTGCTGGTTCTGGTGATTAAGCCGATCGTATTTCGCTTTTTACTGCACAATATCAGCGACAGCAAACAACTGGCGTGGGAAGTCGGCTTCCGTCTGGGGCAGATCAGTGAGTTTTCTCTACTGATTGCCTATATGGCCACTAGCGCCTCTATGATCGGCCAAGAAGCGTCCCATGTTATTCAGGCAACCGCCATTCTGACCTTTCTGCTATCGACCTATATTGTCATCTTTAACTACCCCAACCCCATTGCGGTATCCGATAAACTCAGACGCGATTAGTAGGCTGCCTCTAATCGCGCAAAGTCACATAAGTCATCGTATCAGCGTCATGGCGGGCAAATTCAGAAGCGCTGTTTGTCTCTTGCCTGCCACATTGCTGCAGCGTGTTCAAAGCAATCAACCTCAGTGGCTTTATTCAGCAGCCTAAGCAACAGCGCCAGGGTTGAGATCACCGCCCCTTCACCATACTCATGTTCTATTTCTCCGCGCCACAACCTTACTAAGTCGGCACTATCAAGCGCCTGCTTAACCAACCGGCGAGGATAATAACGCGGCCACTGACTGGCCGAATAGTCGCTCCCGCGAGTCCATTGTAGATCACACTCGGCATCTGGTTTAACTTCTGCTTCGCCGCCATCACCTTTAATCGTCAAGCCATTCTCAACTCCTAACAACTGAGCCGCCTTCTGATGCATCGGACCATATGCCGGGTGAAACACGCCATCCACGGTATGTCGTGCATGCAGCGGATTGATCAACCGACACAGTGTATGAACCGGCGACCTCAGCCCCAACACCGGCCGTAAGTTGATAATCCGGCTCATCGGCGGACTCAGCACATCGATGGACATAAAAGCGAATTGCGTCGCATCTAACGCGGAGGCAACTTCATCCCAGTTACTACAGCCGCGGATACCGAACAGCGCCAAACAATCCTCGGTGTAAATCCGCTCAGGGGTGTGGCCTCTAGCCCCATGCATAAACACCCGAATACCTTGTTCCGCCAATAACAGCGCCGTCAAAATAAACCAAGGCAGTTGACGCTTCTTACCCGCATAGGTAGACCAATCCAAATCGACCTGCAACTGTTCGGGCGCACCACAGCGGCCACGAACCGCCTCAATAAAACCAGCCAACTCTTCTGGTGACTCCTCTTTCACCCGCAGCAACATTAGAAAAGCACCCAGTTGCTCAGGCTCTACCTGGCCCGCTAAAATCATCTCCATTGCTTCACGGGCTTCAATTTGACTAAGAGAGCGCGAACCCTGCTTACCTTTACCTAGAATACGCACAAAGGGAGCGAAAGGATGCTCCGCTGACGGCTGTTTCTGTAACATAGACCTGCTCTGATTTATCATATGAATGTCGTTCGATTTTATACCCTCAAGCCTAACGGCATGAAGCATTTACGCAGATAAAATCTGATAACCACCGATTATGACTCAACCGACCCGACAAAAGATTAAAAAATCCAACCATATGGCCGATCTAAGCCTCATTAGCACCTCGGCGGATGCTTTAATTTGCCGTCACTGGTAGAATCCGCGCTTCGTCAGGAGAAGCCCATGAAACCGAACCGTTCCCGCCCTAAAAATCAGCGCCCGGCCCGCAAGCCAGCCCACCCGCTACCGACCGAAGCGGTCGAGTTGAATATCGAATCCCTGAGCCATGACGGCCGAGGCATCGGACGCTATCAGGGTAAAACAGCGTTTATCGCCAACGCCTTACCCGGAGAACAGGTTCAGGCACGTCTGACAGAGGAGAAAGCAAAATTTTACCTCGGCCATACAGATGCAATCTTGACGCCATCGAGTCACCGCATCGAACCGGTCTGCCCGCACTATCAACAATGCGGCGGATGCGACCTGCAACATCTAGACAACACCGAACAGCTGAGCTTAAAACAATCACTAGTGGTCGAACAACTCGAACGGATAGGCCATACTAAACCGGCAAAAGTTGCCGCCCCGCTGACCGCTGAATCATGGCACTATCGACGCAGCGCACGGATTGGCATTAACCAACTCTCCGATGGCGAGCCCATTGTCGGTTTTCGTCGTCGTGGCAGCCACCTACTCAGCCAAATTGACCGTTGCGTCGTACTGGATGAACGGGTTAGCGATATTTTTAGCCGCGTACGTGAGGCTTTGCGCGACACCGGCGATATAAAACATATCACCCAACTGGATATCGATCTGGGTGATCAGGGCGGATACCTCTCTTTACGCCTGAAAAAACAGCTCAATGAGCAACACCTAGAACGCTTTACCGCACTGGCCGACCACTATGCATTAAGCTTACAACTCAACATTATTGGTACCGAGCTCGATAACAGCCTAGCCGAGCCGGTGAGCTATACGCTTAATCAGTTAACGTTACAGTTTCGACCCGGGGATTTCATTCAGGTTAACGCTGAGATCAACCAAAAAATGGTCGCCACCGCCTGCCAATTACTCGACCTTAAACCAACAGATAAGGTCCTCGATCTGTTCTGCGGTTTAGGCAACTTCTCTCTGCCTGTCGCCCAGTCAGGCGCAGCGGTAACCGGCGTTGAGGGCAGCATGAATATGGTGACCCAGGCGGAACAAAATGCCCAATTGAATCAACTCGACAACTGTCGTTTCTTTTGTGGCAATTTGGCGGATGACTTAACGGGCCTGCAATGGTTTCGCGAGTCTTACAACAAGGTCATTTTAGACCCACCTCGCAGCGGTGCCGCCTCACTGATTCCACAAATTTGCAACCAGCGGCCCGAATTGATTCTGTATATATCCTGCAATCCTGGCGCACTGGCACGCGATAGCGAACTACTAGCAACAGAGGGCTACCAACTACAGCAGTTTCTAGTCATGGATATGTTCCCACAAACCCATCACATAGAATCGATGGCACTTTTTATTCGGGGCAAAAAGAAACAGCAGAAAAAGAAATTATTTGCGGGCAAAGGCATCAATCGCTGACATGATAACCGCGATTGACGAGCAGCACATCCTCTTCGCCGACGATGCGATTGTAGTGGTTAACAAAGCGGCCGACGTACTCTCAGTACCCGGCCGAGGCGAACATAAGCAAGATTGCATTTGGCGACGGGTACAACTGCGCTTCCCAACGGCCAGAATCGTTCACCGGCTTGATTACGCGACATCCGGCATCATGGTGCTGGGGCTCACGGCAGAAAGCCACCGCCACCTGAGTATTCAATTTCAGGACCGCCTAACAGAGAAAAACTACCAAGCAATTATCGCCGGACGACTTGAGCCGGAAAGCGGCACGGTGGATCAGCCTCTGCGTTGTGACTGGGATAACAGACCATTACAGATGATTGATCCCGAACAGGGAAAGTCAGCACAGACCCATTGGCAAGTAATGCAGCACTTAGATAATGCCACACGGGTCAAATTGACGCCTATCACCGGTCGTTCGCATCAACTTCGGGTACACATGCAATATCTTGGGCACCCCATACTCGGCGACCGTTTTTACGCCCAACCCGAGCAACTCGCCCGAGCCGAACGTTTATTACTGCACGCCCAAGCACTTAGCTTTACTCACCCTAGCAGCCAAGAACCGCTATCCTTTAGCACCCCGTGCCCCTTCTAGAAAACGGCAAAAGCACCGTTTAAGTGTCTTCAGCCCATTTAATTAATCACCCGAATCAACTCACCTCGCTTAAAGCCAGCAATGGTTTCGGTCAACTGATCAACAATGCGCTGTCGCGCCTGCACACTTCCCCAAGCACTATGTGGGGTAATAATAAGATTAGGCACATCATCCGCTAACAAAGGATTGCCATGTACCGGTGGCTCTTCACTCAAAACGTCGGTCGCCGCACCGGCTAATTTCCCGCTGCGCAAAGCCTCAGCTAAATCGGCTTCATTCACAATACCGCCACGGGCCGCATTGATAATAAACGCGCCGTTTTTCATCTGCGCGATAGTCTGGGCGTTGATTAAATCACGGGTTTGCGCCGTCAACGGACAATGCAAACTTAACACATCAACCTGCGGTAGCAATTCATCTAGCGCCACGCGACCAGCCACGCTATCGCCACCAATACGCTGCGCAATCAGTACCTGCATACCAAAAGCCTCGGCTAGCTGGGCCACACCTGCACCCAGATTACCATACCCCACAATGCCCAACGTTTTGCCGTTAAGCTCTTGAATAGGATAGTCCAACAGGCAAAACTGCTTCGCTTGAGCCCACTGACCATTACGTGCCGCTTGGTTATAGGCGACCAAGTTCGTATGTAGCGCCAACATCAGCGTCATCACATGCTGCGCCACCGATGCCGTACCATAAGCCTGACAGTTCGACACACTGATACCCTGTTCAGCCGCTGCGACAAGGTCAACATTATTCGTCCCCGTGGCTGCGATACACACATGCTTCAATTGTTTAGCAGTCGCCAAAGTTGGAGCATCCAGCACCACTTTATTGACAATAACGACATCCGCGGCAGCGATTCGCTCAGCGACCTGCTGAGCACTGGTCGCAGGATACGCCGTGAATTCGCTGAACTGAGCCTCCAACTCGGCGAGGTTAAGGTCATTACAATCAAGGCTATTGAGATCAAGAAATACCGCTTTCATCACTATTTTCCATCACGTTTACTATAAAAAAGGGGCCTTCGATTGCGAGGCCCCTTTAACGTTTATCTATTACCTAGCAGAACTAGGTAGCGGCGTTTAACCGATCAGATCTTCTCTTTAATCTGCCAGAGAATCTCATCGGCAACCACAGCCGGTGCTGAATAACCATCAGGTGTTTTGACGGTCAGGAAGACACCATTAGCAGTACGATTCATATGCAGCTTATACTGCCCCACATGCTCATACTTACCAGAGTCATCATTATAGACGCCATCCTGCTCACTCCCGAAGACGTACAGCACTTCACCGCCAAACCAGATTTTGAAGCCCTTACGATTAGCAGCATCATCTTCATTACCATCGATACTGTAAATCTCTTCTGCCACATCGCCTACATCACCAGCTTGCTCTACACTCGCTTCTGTAGCGTCCTTAGCACTGTAAAAGGGCCCATCGCCTGGGTTTCTATCATCAAAACCAAACGCTCGACCAAAGCTACCGGTATCGAAGGTAATTTTTTTACGGTCGGAGTGCAGCCATTCAAAGAAGCCCATTTTTTCAACATCATCGAATGGTGTTGAAGTGGTGTACGTCATATAGATCACACCCGTTTGCTGGTCACGGGTACCCACATCTAGGTCAGTCTTATCGATGGCCTGATTGATCTGCGCCCAAGCCTGATCAACCGGAACCGTAATCTTCAGTGCCGGGAAGCCATTCGAGTCACGACCCATCTGCGGTAGATTATTCTGCTGGCGACGCAGCTCAAGCATACTCATGCTTTCAGCATTACTGGTCGACTTACTCAGATAGCGCAGCATTTCAAACATCATATCGGTTTTGTAACCAACATCTGCCGCATCTTCAGACCAGCTTACCGGCTGATCTTTTTCATCCTGAGATACCCGTACATGCTGCATAGCGATAGTGGTACGATTAAAGTCATCTGCAACGGGACGCACAGATACCCGCAGTTTATCGCTAACAGGACCTTCAATGTCTTGGAAGGTCAGCCGTTTGATCATGCTATCGACAAAGCTCAGCTCTTCGCCATCGACATCAATCCAATCGGTTTCGATAATCCCTTCCTGAGGCGCTGATTTAGCTAGGGCAACATTATTGAAACGCCAGAAATCCTGCAATTGAACCCAGACATCGCCAATAGGCTCATCAACCACAAGGATTTTATCGCCATCCTGTCGCTTCAGATTAACTGTACCGCTGCCTGCATCCGCATAGAAAAACTCAGGACGAGGCACCTCAAAGGCACTACTACGCTGCGAAGCTGTCTGTCCGGCACTCGGTATATCCAAACTGTCTTGCATCGCTTTAGAACGTGCTTGAATAGAAGGCGGTAACTCGAGCCGTTTAGTTGCCTGCGCCTCTTCGTAGTTTTGGCTGCGATCGTTAATAATTCCGTTCTCACCGTAAATCGGGTTTGAGTAGGAACCACATCCAGCAATACTCAACACAGCTGCTGCCAGAGGCAACAAGGCAATTATTCTCATTATGCTCGTCCGTTAGTTTCAGATAATTTCGCAGGCTTTCAGCGCTTCACGCACCTGATTGTGGAATGGCTCAGACAAGACTGTCAGCGGTAAACGAATACCCAGCCCGATCAAGCCCATTTCAGCAACGGCCCACTTCACCGGAATAGGGTTCGACTCAACAAACATCGCTGTATGCAGCGGCATGAGCGCAGTTTGCATAGCACGCGCAGCTTCCGCTTCACCGGCAATCGCTAAGCGACACAGCTCACCCATCTGCGCAGGTGCCACGTTGGCGGTCACGGAGATATTACCATCACCACCAAGTAACATTAGCTCAACGGCGGTGCCGTCATCACCAGAATAGATAGCAAACTCTTTTGGCGCCGCATCAATCAAGGTTTTAGCGCGGTCTAAATCACCCGTCGCTTCTTTAATACCAATAATGTTAGGTATCTCTGCTAAACGTAATACCGTTTCAGGTAACATGTCACAGGCAGTGCGACCCGGCACGTTATAAAGGATTTGTGGAATATCGACGGCTTCGGCAACAGTTTTGAAATGCAAATACAGACCTTCTTGGGTCGGCTTATTGTAATAAGGGGTCACTAACAAACAGGCATCGACACCGACGCTCTTTGCAGCTTCTGTTAGCTCAATCGCTTCTCTGGTGGAGTTCGCACCGGTTCCGGCAATCACAGGAATGGCACCGCTAACACGATCGACCACCCGTTTAATAACCTGACAATGCTCATCACAGCTCAATGTTGCCGATTCGCCACTTGTACCTACAGCGACAATTGAGTCGGTGCCCTTTTCCAGATGAAAATCGACCAGCTTATCCAGTGCGTCCCAATCGACCTCACCGTTTGAATTCATCGGGGTAACAAGAGCAACAATGCTGCCAGTAATCATCATGGTCTCCATCAAGAGGTGTACAGTATGGTCCTATGGTACTTGCCCGCGTTTTGCGGCTCAACCCATTTCAGCTCAAGAAGTTAGCGTAATCTGAATATTCAAAAAACGGTGTCTACAGGGGCTGCCAAAACTGTGTAATCTGTTATCGTATAAAAAGCGTATCATTCTAACTGATCTCTATCCGATAAGCGTAGTATTTAAGCCCGATTTTTAAGGAAAATGCATGAGCCAGCCTACAATTGATCAACCAGTAACCGACTTCACCGCAGCAGCCACTAGCGATACCACTGTGACGCTATCAGAACTCAAAGGTTCCAACGTGGTCATTTATTTCTATCCGAAGGACAGCACCCCCGGCTGCACCACCGAAGGTCAAGATTTCCGTGATATGTTCAGCCAATTCGAAGCGGCCAACACATTGATATTTGGTGTTTCACGGGATGGCATGCGCGCCCATGAAAATTTCAAAGCAAAGCAATCATTCCCTTTTGAGCTGATTAGCGATCCGGACGAAGCATTGTGCAAACTATTCGATGTGATCAAGCTTAAGAAACTGTATGGCAAAGAACATATGGGTATCGAACGCAGCACCTTTTTGATTGATGCCGAAGGGGTATTACGAAAAGAGTGGCGCAAGGTAAAAGTTAAAGAGCATGTCGCCGAAGTACTTGAAGCCGCACAAGCACTTTAATCACTGATCAACTAAAACACCAGCGCAATAAAATTGCGCTGGGTTGATACCGATATTCTTGGTATAAGTTTGAGTATCAAAACAAAACGTTCACTTAAACGAACCTTATGCCTCAAGCCTTATTAAACTTGGCTTTATCTTGGTACATCGACTGATCGGCTCGCTGAAACAGAGCATCCATCGTTTCACCTGTTTGGTATTCAACCACCCCAAAACTGCAACTGAGATCGATATCATTGACGAAGCGTGTTGCGCCTATCACGGCTCTTAATTTCAGCGCCACATTTGAGGCTTGCTCAAGATCAGAGCACGGTAGAAGAATTAAAAATTCATCACCACCCCAACGCGCTAAACAATCAATGCTCTGCAAATTCGCTGCAATCGTTTTAGCAAGAACAACCAACACCTCATCACCGGCATTGTGTCCATGCGTATCATTGATACGCTTGAAATGATTAATATCGAAAAAGATCAATGATAACGGGTGGCTGTAACGCTGCGAACGCGCCACTTCTTTGGCTAACTCGATATTTACTTTTTCACGATTAGCGATTTGCGTTAACACATCGGTGTGGGAGAGTCTTTCAACATTAACCACCTGCGCTTGCAGCTGGTTATTTTTACCTTCTAATTCCTTAGCTTTATGGGCGAGCAGTTTTTCTAAGGTTTTATTACCCTCCTGAAGCAAGCGCATCTGTGTCTGCAATGCTTGTTCGGCGACTTTGCGGGCATGAATATCATGATGGGCGCCCATCAAACGGGTCACTATGCCCTCTTCATTCCGCGTTACTGCTTGCGCTCGATCTTCGATCCACAGATAACTACCATCACTTTTTTTACATCGATATTCAATATGGTAGGTGTCACTTTGGCCCCGTATATACTGTTCGATATGCAGCATAACCTGAGGGTATTCATCAGGATGGATGATCTCTTCCCATGTAAACACATCGGCCAGCAATGTCCCGACAGGATAACCGAGCATACGGTACCAACCGGGGCTACGAACCACATAACCGGTCTCCGCGTTCCAATCCCAACTACCCTCGACGATCAGATCAATGATGGTATTCAGCGTCAAATCGGCATCATCTACCGTATCGTGTTCATACGTTTTATAGGGCATATTGGTATCACTTTTCATAACAACAGCATATCAATAATGGCCAGAAGACAACCGAACTACCCCAAGACTATTCACGCGTACCCGCTTAAATCTCATCGCTACCAGCCATAAAGATACCAACCTCTGATCTTCAATTGACAACATTATGGCTAGACTATGACACATCAAAGCAAAGCTCAAATCACTTGGTCTCAGCACTTTGATCATCTTGGATAAATGCATGACTCTTAGGCCAAGCATTGAGAATCGCTTTAATCAAGGTTGCCAACGGAATCGCAAAAAACACACCCCAGAATCCCCAGATGCTACCAAAAACCAGCACGGCGATGATAATAGATACCGGATGTAAATTGACCGCTTCAGAGAACAATAGCGGCACCAGCACATTACCATCAAGTGCCTGAATAATGCCGTAGGCTAACATCAGATACCAAAATTCATTCGTCCAGCCCCATTGAAAAAATCCAATCAAGGCGACCGGCAAGGTAACCAAGGCCGCACCGATATAAGGAATTAGCACCGACAACCCCACCATAATCGCCAACAAAGCCGCATAATTAATACCCAGCAAAGCAAATGCAGCATAAGTCACCGAGCCGACGATCAAAATCTCAATCACTTTACCCCGAACATAGTTGGCAATTTGCTGATCCATCTCAGTCCAAACTTGAGTCAACATCGCTTTTTTCTGAGGCAGAAAGGAAACCCACCAGCGGACCAAATTGCTGCCATCTTTCAAAAAGAAAAACACCAGAATCGGCACTAAAACAACATAGATCAGCAGCGCGATCAGCCCAGTAATCGAGCTTAGAGAATACGTCACCACCATCTGCCCCAGCTTTCTCAATTCAGCGGTAGCTAGGTCGATTATCTGTGTGATCTGCGTTTCCGAGAACACATCTGGATATTGCTGCGGTAACAACAACAAAACCTCTTTCGCTTGGGTCACCATACCGGGCAGTTCATTAAACAGATTCACTGATTGCTTCCATGCCAACGGCATAATAAACAGTAACAACGACAGTAACGCGCCAATAAATAACGCAAAAACGAGTAACACCGAGGCGAGATGCGGCACCCGGTGCTCTTTTAACCAGACGATCATACCTTGCATCAGAAATGCCAAGATAATACTGGTGAAGACCGGTGTCAGTGCCTGCCCTAGATAGAGAATGACCCCAAGTGCGGAGGCGAGGAGCACCAACAAAAGCAACACCTCTTCATTCGAGAAGTAGTTGTCGATCCATTTATTAAAAATCTTTCTCACGCTGTGCTCCCTTTAGCTGCGCTGGATGATATAGGTATAGCGACCATCTTCGCTGAACGATTCCAACATTTGATGGTCTGACTGATCGATGAAGGCCTTAAAATCCCGCTGTGAACCAGCATCCGTGGCAACCACTTTGAGAATGCTACCCGACTCTAGCTTATGTAACGCTTGCTTGGCTTTCAATAAAGGCAACGGACAATTCAGTCCGCAGGTGTCGAGTTGTTCGTCCCAGTGGGTCTCAGTCATGAAAAAGTTCCAGATACAGATAAGAGGTCAGCAATATATACCAAAAAACGGGGTATTATAAACCACAATTACACTTAACTCTTTCTGTGGCCATAGAAACTCAGCTAAAGGATCATTAATTTGCGTACCGGACTTTCACGATACCTGCTAGCAGGCATCCTATCAATCAGCCCTGTCTCGCTCATTCAGGCTGACGACCTACCCCTAATCGCTAACAGCTCTTCGACCATCTCGCTTGATCAGGAGTATCAACTCGGTCGAACTTGGGCTCGTATGCTACGTGGTAGTGCCCCTGAATACGGTGACCCTCTGCTGGTCAACTATATCGATGGATTACTGTGGAAAATCGCCGCCAACAGCCAGCTACAGGATCACCGCCTCGACCTAATCGTACTCGACACTCCCGTACTTAACGCGTTCGCGGTTCCCGGAGGCGTTGTCGGCATAAATGCGGGTCTATTTCTTGGCGCCCAAGATGAGCAAGAGTTTGCATCGGTTATTGCCCACGAGCTTGCCCACCTTTCGCAACGCCATTATGCACAGCAGTTAGAAGAGAGCCGTCGCAACACCCCTTTACTCTTAGCGGGTATCTTAGCCAGTATCTTGATTGCCAGCGCCGATTCTCAAGCTGGCATGGCCGGCATCACCTCATCCATGGCGGCAGGACAACAATCAAGCATCAACTTTACCCGTCGTAATGAGCAGGAAGCCGATCGTATTGGCATGTTAAACATGGTCAATTCCGGTTTTGACCCCTATGCGATGCCACGGATGTTCTCCCGGCTACAACGCGCGAGCCGGTTTTTGGGACAAAAGCCTCCCGAGTTTCTGCTGACCCACCCGGTCACCGAATCTCGTATTGCCGATGCGGAAAACCGTGCTGGCCAACTAACAAAACCCGCCTTCAAACAACAGAGTTATGAATATCAGCTGTTAAAGAAACGCGTCGAAGTACATTATGCTAGCGACCTGAACCAGTTGATTAAAGGCTATCAAGTCAGCGCATCAGACGACCAGTTAAGTGCTTACGGACTAGCATTAGCGTTAATTAAAAAAGGCGACTACGACCAAGCAGAGAAGGCTCTGGCTAAACTGCCCGATAACTTACAACGCCACCTTTACATCCGCCTGACCTATGCTGAACTCGCCCTCGCCGCTGGCAAACACCAACAAGCTCTGCAGCAGATGGAGCAATTAATTCAGCTTTATCCAGACAGTTATCCCGTTAGCCAGCGCTATGCAAAAGCACTTAGCGCAAATCGTCAGTACAAAAAAGCGGCTCGCATTCTCAGCGAACTCAGTCAGCGTTTCCCGTCCAATAGCTATATCTGGTATGAACTAGCAGAAGCCTATGGGCTAGCCGGCAATACCCTTGGGGTTCACGAAGCTCGCTCAGAGTACTTCCTACTTACCGGATCAACCGATAAAGCCCTTCGTCAGATAGACTTCGCCCTGCGGGAAAAAAATCTTTCCAGCAGCGATATCGCCAGACTCGAAGAACGTAAACGGGAAGCCGAACGGGTTAGAGAGCAGATAAAAAACTCACTCTAGGCGCTTCCAACAGAATCATCTGGGCACCACAGCGCCCGAATTCCGCTTAAGCGGCATCGGGCAAACCTCCCCAACAAAACTCAGCATGCATACCCATTTTAAGAGGTGTCTTGCTTGTGCTACTACCTAATTACTGCTTTGATTACCTTATTGATACTGTTTAAAGATTGGCGTTACAGCACCGATTTATCACCGCTGACTGCCCGTCAGTCGGTTATATAACCGATGCCTAGTAGTCGAACTCGCTAACCTATCGCTTAACAAGCGATAGAAAAATAGTCATTATTCATAGCAGTACGGAAAAGACAGATGTACAACGAGGCTAAGCAATGAAATTAACACTTGATGATACGCTGGAATTTGAAGAAATTTCACCGGACTCAGACTCGATACTCGTTTCACGAAAGTCATACCGTATTCCGGTTAAAGACCGCCAAACCTCCTCACTGATCACCAATGGCTCAACCTATCCGCTACTCGATATCAGTGTTGAAGGGGTCTGTATTGGTATCGATGCCACGGCGCCCCTCACCTCTTCTGATATCTCGCCAGAATGCAAAATCGTGCTCGGACAAGAGCAATTTAACGGACTAGTTGGCGAGGTAGTACACTCCTCCCTCGATGAGAACGGTAATTGGATCTGTGGTATTCAGTGGCAGAATATGGATAACGACACCGTTCAATCCTTAGAACACGCCCTGCTCGGCCTGCGCAAAGAGATCTTCGACGATGCCTGATTATAAGAATCTGGATATTATGGGTTTATTACTCAGCGAAGAGGTCGATGACAATATCGATGAACTTCAACAACTGAATAATTTTATTTTTTGCGATAGCGAAGAGACAGCGACAAAAGCTGCACCTAAAGATCAGGGCGAACTGATTTGGGAAACCGAAAATGATCAGTTTGCGATCCATGCTTGGAAGTTAAAGGGCAAAATCAGCCTTAAGTTTATCACTAAGTCGAAAACTAACGTCTCAGTAGAAAGGCTCGCTAAGGTGGCATTAAATGCCATTTTGGAAGACCTTAAGAAGGCTAACCCATGACCATTATTGTTTGCCCAAACTGTTCGCGTAAGCATCATGCCGATACCAGTCGTTTCGCCGAGAAAAAAAGGTTTGTTGTACGCTGCAAAGCCTGTGAACACAAGTTCATCATTAACCTTGATCATAGCGGTGTTGTCCTACCCGATGCCGAAACCGCCGCGACAGCTAAGCCGACAGCGCCGGTAATCCCCACGGTTAACGCTGCGCCTCAACTGGCGGAAGCGCCTAGCGCTACACCGAGTACGCATAAAACGCCGCGTAAAATCTGTGTCTCTTTGAGTAAAGGCGGCGTGGGCAAAACCACCACTGCGGTTAACCTCAGCGCCGGCTTAGCGATGGCTGGATATAAGGTTTTATTAATCGATACGGATACCCAGGGTCAATCTTCATTTATGTTGGGTAAAAAACCGCCTGCAGGATTAACTGAATTACTCACCGGTGAGCTGACGCCGAAAGAGACCATTGTTCAGGCGAGACCCAACCTCTGGCTACTCGGCGGTGGCCGCTCTTTAGCAGGCGTTAAACGAATTATCGATAAAAAAAGTTTTGGTTCTGAATGGACCCTATCCGAAGCGATGGAAGAGATTGATAAGGCCTACGATTTTGTCATTATCGATACCTCACCTGGGTGGGATCAACTGACGGTGAATGTGCTATTTTACGCCACCGAAGTGCTCACACCGGTATCACTCGAAGTCATGTCGCTACATGGCTTGGCCGAATTTACTAAAAATCTCCATGCGATCAAAAAATACAAAGATATCGATCTTAATTATATTTTGCCAACCTTTCTCGACACCCGGGTGGAGCAACCTAAAAACATCTACCGTAAGCTCCAAAGCCTCTATGATGACAAGGTATGCACTCCCATACGCTACGACGAGCAACTGAGCCGCTCACCTTCACACGGTGAAACTATCTTTGAGTTCCTACCCGACGGCGATGGTGCCGCCGATTATGCTGCACTGGTACGTACCATCACTCAAGATAAAACTATTTTACTCGGTGGTATTAAAGGAAAAGGTAAAGATGACACTGTGATTCCATCACTCTAGCCCGCCTAGCAGCGAAGCTTGATTCCAAGCGCGTTCGCAGCGCACTGACCCAAAGAAAGCTCATCCGGTAACAGCAAACCTCAAGCCAAAGAGGTTTGCGTTTTTCCATATACACTCACCACAGACAAAAAAAGCGCTGACGTTAGTCGCCAGCGCTTTTCTATTTAGGCTGCACCTAAGGCAGCAACCCTATCAAACAGTCTCAATACTTAGCTTCATTCAGTGCTGTTACAGCAGCCCCAATGCCAGAACCGGGAATGCAATAATCAATCCCAAGCGCACGATATCGGATAACACAAAGGGGAACACGCCTTTGAAGATTTCCTTCAGCGGTATCTCAGGAGCAACCGATTTTATCACGAACACATTCATCCCAACGGGCGGAGTGATAAGCCCTAACTCCACGGTGATGACCGCAATAATACCAAACCAGATAGGGTCAAAGCCGGACGCTTGAATCAGTGGGTAGACCACCGGTACGGTTAATAGCAGCATAGCAATACTGTCCATTACGCAGCCAAGTACGACAAACAGCAGCAGCACACAGAACAGCACCATATAGGGAGATAGTTGTAAGCTTTCGACCAACTCTACCAGCGAAAACGAGATACGTGATACCGAGAGGAAATAACCAAAGATCTCTGCGCCGATAATCATAAAGAAGATCATTGCTGACATAAATAAGGTTTCTTCTACCGCTTCTTTAAACTGCTGGAACTTCATACCCCGGAAAATAGCGATAAAGAAAGTACCCGCCGCACCGACCGAAGCCGCTTCAGTGGGCGTAAAGAAGCCGGTATAGATGCCACCGATAATCAAGGCAAAAACACCGGTAAAGGGTGCTAGCCCTTTCAAGCCGACAACTTTCTCCATCAAGGTAGTTTTTTTACCCGGTTGAGCTAAGTGTGGAAAAAGAAACACCACAATCGCGATAGTGACACAGTAGAGCGCCAAGCCCAGTAAGCCCGGAATCACACCGGCAATAAACATCTCACCTACAGATTGCTCCGTAATCAGTGCGTAGAGCAGCAGCGCAATCGAGGGCGGAATCATAATACCCAGAGTACCACCGGCGGCCAGTGTGCCTGATGCCAGCGATTTAGCGTAACCATTCTTTTCCATTTCAGGCAGTGCAACGCGCGACATACTTGCCGCCGTGGCCAAAGAGGAACCAGATATCGCCGAGAAAATACCACAGGAGGTCACTGCCGCCAGCGCCATCCCACCACGCCAGCTACCAAACAGTGTGCGCGCACCTTCAAAAAGCTCCTGCGACATCTTTGCTTTTGAGGCAAAAACACCCATCAGGATAAACATAGGAATCGGACTAAAGCTATAGTTCGATAGTGTTTCAAACGGGCCACTATCCAAGATAGATAACGCCGGTTCAAAGGCAACAATCCAACCAAAGCCAATAAAACCGGTCATTGCCATCGCGAGTGCGATGGGCATACGAACGGCAATCATCACCAACATACCGATGATACAGATAAAGCCAATAAGTGATCCGCTCATGACTGATGCCCCTCGTGACGGAAGAAAAACAGACGAAGACTAATCAGCAATGCCGCTAGCGCTAAAAAAGCCGTGGCAAAGGAGGTAATCGCATACAAATAACTCAGAGGAATCAATAGATCCTGAGTTGTTTCACCCGACATCTCAGCCTGTCCTATCGCATGATAGAAACGATAACTCATGCCACCACCGAGCATCACAAAGCCCAGCATGTAAAACCCTTCAAGCCATGCCTTAGCCCGCTCGGAAAAATTTTCAGTAAACAGATCAACAATCACCTGTGAACGTCCCACTGAATACGGCAGAGCAAATACGACCATTAACAACAAGCCATATTTAATCAATTCGACACCACCAATAAAGGTCAGATCAACCGAGCCATCGGTCGCTTTAAACAGCGCCCGGGTCAGCACATCTGCCAAGGTGATAAACATCATAGAGACAAGAATGGCGCCGCTGATCACATGCATTGCATGGGTAATACGATCAAACAGCCGGCTGAATGCCATCATAAACTACTCCATTAACCGGAATAAAAGAGAGGAAGCCCAGTCTAAACACCGACTAGGCCCCTGTCCGACTACCCTATACGAATAGCCGGAACGGAGGTCAAACTTAGTTGCAGCTCGCAGACAACGCTTGAGCGCGGGCATACACCTGACGTGCAGGCAAACCTTTTGCTTCCAAGTCTGCTAGGTAATTTTCAGTCGCAGCATCCAGCACCGGTTTCCACGCAGGGTTTTCACTTCCACCTTCAACGGTGTAGATCTCATGGCCGAGTTCAACCGCCTGAATACGCCCTTTCAAGTCCAGATCATCAAACACTTTAGCGGCAATTTGCGACCATTCAGAACCAGAGTTGTTATCCAGCACCTTTTGCAGATCGGCAGGCATACTGTTATAAACACTTTTATTCATCGTCATGACAAAAGCGGTAGAGTACAAACCACCCACTTCGGTATGCTTCGGCGTCAACTCATTGATACGGAAGACTAGTTGACCTTCCCATGGCAGAGCAACACCGTCGATAACGCCCCGCTGAACCGATTGATACGACTGCGGCGCTGGCATACCCACAGGCTTAGCACCTAAGCCGTCTAACATATTGGCAACGACCGTAGATGGACGGCGAATACGTAAGCCACTCAGATCAGCCGGTTCCTTAACCATTTTCTCCGTGGTATGAATGTGCCCCTGACCATGGGTAAAAAGAAACAGCGGCTTAGTATCTTTAAACTCAGCAGCAATCAGCCCTTCATCATAGAGGCTTTCCAGCACACATGAACCATTGGCAGCGTTCTTAGCAATACCCGGCAGTTCAACCACCTGACTCAGCGGGAAGCGGTTAGCCGTGTATCCCAGTACGGTGAGTGTGACATCAGCAATACGGTTTTTAACCGCATCGTACTGTGCTGGCGGTTTAGCCAGCGTTGATGAAGGATAAACCTCTACGTCGATACGACCATCGGATTCAGCTTCAACTTTATCAGCCCATTTCTGTGCGATATTTTTATGCTGTCCTGAAACCGGTGGAAAAAAATGTGCCAAACGCAATGTGTATTCAGCAGCCTGCGCCGGTGCCTGAACCATCATGGCAGCAGTCAATGCCATTGCAGCCGTAAACATTGGCTTTTTCATGTGAGACTCCTCAGTCTAAATTTGGTAAAACATTCAATTTTTCAGGTCTAATTATTATGGGGTCAAACGAGCAGAGAGCTGTTGGTTAGCAAAACTCTTCAGTATCAATCTCAGCCTGAGTGGCCGGGTTATAACGATGACCAACAACCGTTTGCTGATTGATAAGTTGATCAAGCTGAGCAGATGCTTCAGCACTCAAGGAGCACTCAACGGCGCTGATATTTTCTTTTAAATGATCCAAGTTTGTGGTGCCTGGGATCGGAATAATGTTGTCACCCTGAGCTAACAACCAGGCAAGCGAAAGTTGCGTCAAGGTCATATTTTCGGCCTTAGCCACCTTTTCCACTTGATCAAGCAATTGCAGGTTTTGCGCATAGTTCTCAGGCGAAAAACGCGGCATCCCTCGGCGAATATCTTTCGCTTCTAGCACGCTGACATCCTTCAATTTACCTGTCAGAAAAGCCCGCGCTAATGGACTAAAGGCAACAAAGGATGCGCCCAACTCACGGCACGCCGCCAAGATGGCAATTTCAGGATTACGGGTCCAGAGGGAGTATTCTGTCTGAACAGCGGCAATTGGATGGACTTTATGGGCTTTACGCAGCGTATCCGCCGACACTTCAGATAAACCAATCTCGCGAATTTTTCCGGCCGCCACGAGGTCAGAGAGAGCCCCAACGCTGTCTTCGATCAGCACATTACGATCCCAGCGATGTAAGTAATACAGGTCAATAACATCGGTTTGCAGGCGACGCAGACTGTCTTCACAGGTTTTCGTAATTACCTCAGGACGACCATTTATTTCACGTACACCCGCATCATTCTTGAACATGCCGCATTTACTGGCCAAGACAAATTCATTGCGGCGCCCTTTGAGCACTTTACCAAGCAGAGTCTCATTATTACCGAAGCCATATAGCGCGGCGGTATCCAGCATGCTGTAACCAAGGTCGAGTGCCTGCAGCAAAATTTGCTCAGCCGCCTTTTCAGAAGGCGGCGTGCCATATGCATGTGACAGGCTCATGCAGCCTAAGCCTATCGGCGAACATTCAAACGAGCCTAGTTTGCGGGTATTCATACCACCGTATCTCCTGCTGTGTTGATATTTCGTTAAGCAGCTTACTCGGCTGCTTGCAAACACTTCTCGAGGCTGTCGAGGGTTTCCATCGCGGGGTAGCACTGGCTCAGGCTTGAATTAGGTTCACGCCCTTCACGAATAGCCGCAAAGAATTCGCGGTCCTGCAGCTCAATACCGTTAAACGACACAGCAACACCGGAAAGGTCAACCGGATTACCTTTACCGTCCTCTAAGTCATCATAACGAGCAACATAGGTGCCGTTATCACAGATATAGCGGAAGAATGTGCCGAATGGACCATCATTATTAAAGGACAGTGACAATGTACAGAGCGCACCACTCGGCACTTTCATGCCGATACTCATATCCAGGGCAATCCCTAAATCAGGGTGCACCGGCCCCTGCATGGCTTGCACTTGGTTAGCGGTTTCACCGGTCTGATATTGGAACAGATCAACCGTGTGGCAGGCGTGATGCCATAGTAGGTGATCGGTCCATGAACGAGCTTCACCCTTAGCATTGGTGTTAGTACGACGGAAGAAATAGGTTTGCACATCCATCTGCAAGACCTTCAGCTCACCCGCTTGGACTTTATTATGAATCCACTGATGGCTTGGGTTAAAGCGACGGGTATGCCCCGCCATCGCGACTAATCCAGTTTCTTTCTGCAGCGAAACAATCTCTTTGGCATCGTCAATGTTATCGGCCATAGGGATCTCAGTTTGCACATGCTTACCAGCTTGCAGGCACTGCTTAACCTGCGCTGCATGCATCTGCGTTGGCGTCGCAAGAATAACGCAGTCAACGTCATCACGGGCCAAGCTTTCTGCCAGATCAGTGGTGTAATGAGGGATGTTATGTTCCGCAGCAAAAGCTTTAATTTTCTCTAAATTAGAACTACCAACAACCGAAACAACCTCTGCACCTTCAATTGCACTGATCGCTTCTAAGTGTTTCATGCCAAAGGCGCCTGCAGCACCGGCGATACATACTCTCATTGAATTTTCTCCAATTTGTCTCAACTATCTCTCTGACATAATGTTGTAAGACTACTCATCCATACGAACAAAACGACACGATTAAGGCAGTCGCAATATCATAGGTAATGGCGCAAACATTAGGCACAGAGACATTAATTAACTTATTAACTAACTTTAACTCGTATTATGACAAAACTATCATTGGTCAACCCGACTGGATAATCAATTAACCGAAACAGCTATTCAATTTTTGCATAGAGCTAATATTTTAAAGATCTTCAAGATCAATGCCATGATCTACGGCACTGAGAAGTTTTATGAACGCAGACTGCGTCGCTGTTGGTTTCCAACTGCTTCGAACCGTTAAACCAATGGGCCGATACGCGTGAGAAACCTCATAAGGAACCGCTTTAAAAACCCCCATCGAGAGTTCATGCTGAATCTGATGTTCGGATACCATCGTCAAACGGTCACTGCCGATTAACAACGCACGAATCAGTATCTGAGAACCGGTTTCAACCAACCGAGTGGGTACATCGAGCCCCGCTTCGGTGAAGGTGGATTCAAAAATAGTCCGGGTCGGGGTTCCTTTTCCCGGCACAACCCAAGGATATTGCTGCAAGGTTTTCAAGGTTACCTGCGGATCCCGACATAACGGATGGTCGGGTCTTGCCACGATCTCTACCGGCGAGGAAAACAGCTCTTCTTGCACCACATCATCAGCCGGCACCGGAAACCGCAAGGCGCCTAATAGTAGATCGATATCACCATGACGTAGATGAAACAACAGATCATCATAGGGACCATCATTGACCCGAATGCGAAAATCAGGAAAGCGCCGCGAAAACTCAATAATAGCCTTAGGTAATAAAGAGGTTCGCGCTAGCGGCATACTGCCGATCACCAGTTGACCGATCTCGCGATTATGTAATGCATCGACCTCATCACGCCCCTGACTAATCTCAGAAAACGCCAACTTACTGGCACGCGCCAAAGCCCGGGCCGCTTTACTTGAGCTGATTCCCGTACTAGTTTTCTCAAACAGCACCACCTCCAGCAACGCTTCCAGCTCCCGCGCAGCACGATGCAGGGATGACTGAGAGATACCTAGGTTACGCCCAGCAATACTAAAGTTATGCGCTTCGGAAACAGCGATTAACGCCCTTAACTGGGTGGTGGTTAGCATCTGTAAAAGATGTCCGGGTTGCAGCTTACTTCCCCCTAGCCGCACCGCCCCTTTAAGCCCTTCAAGAATCATATCCAGCGCGCGATTCACCCGCAGCGCAAACACTTCACCAGATTCACTGACGAACATGCCATCACTACGCCGATTAAATAACGAGGTGCCCAAAGCCACCTCAAGTTTAGCGATCGCCTGGGTAATGGCCGGTTGCGAGAGGAACACTCGTTCAGAGGCTTTACTAATACTTTTGCAACTAACAACTTCAAGAAAAACTCTGAGATGCCTTATATTCGGTACTTCAAACACAATTCAGGCCCTTTAAAAATTCACCCTTAAAACATAGCCTATCGCAAAAACTAATACCATCACTTTAAAAACTGAATAGCCACAAAGCAACTCGGTGGCATATCTTTAGGCTAACTTTACGGCTTTAAGTCAACGGGCAGAGTGCTCATAGCACCTATCCAGAAAACCGTGGCCGTACCACAACAACAAGGTATGAGAGAATCGAAGATGATTATCGACTGTCATGGACACTACACAACGACACCTCCCGGCGTTGGTGAATATCGCGAACAGCAAAAAGCAGCGGTTGCCAAAGACCCCTCTTTTAAAGGTGAAAAAGGCAAGGTGATCGTCAGTGATGACGAAATCATCGAAAGCATCGAGAACAACCAGTTACGTCTGCAGCAGGAGCGTGGTACCGATCTGACGATTTTCTCCCCCCGTGCGAGCTGGATGGGACACCATATCGGTAATGAATACACCAGCCAGTATTGGACCGAGCATCAGAACGACCTGATTAAACGGGTTTGCGATCTGTATCCTAAAAACTTCGCTCCTGTGGCGCAATTACCGCAATCACCGGGTGTTGATCCCGCTAAATCCGTAGCCGAACTGGTTCGCACCGTTGAACAGATGGGCTTTATCGGCTGCAACCTCAACCCCGACCCATCCGGTGGCCACTGGCAGGATGCTTCTTTATCAGACCGTTCGTTCTACCCGCTCTATGAAAAAATGTGCGAACTGGACGTTCCAGCCATGATTCACGTCAGCGCCTCGTGTAACGATTGTTTCCACACGACCGGCTCGCATTACTTGGGTGCGGATACCACCGGCTTCCAACAGTTAGTGATGTCTGACGTGTTTAAAGATTTTCCCGAGCTGAAGATTATTATTCCTCACGGTGGCGGCGCGGTACCGTATCACTGGGGTCGCTTCCGTGGCTTGATGCAAGATCAAGGCTATGAGCCACTGGAAATCTCCGCACTGAAAAACATCTACTTCGATACCTGCGTTTATCACCAAAAAGGGATCGATCTGTTGCTCGATATCGTACCAACTGAAAACATTCTATTCGCCTCCGAGATGATCGGTGCGGTGCGGGGTATTGACCCAGAAACCGGCCACTATTTCGATGATACCAAGCGCTATATCGACAATAACACGCAGTTGTCAGCCGAGCAGAAGTCGATGATTTTTGAAGGTAACGCACGACGGGTCTTTAGCCGTTTAAAGATTGTTGAATAATACCTGCTATTTGCGGCTAGCTGCCCCCCGGCTAGCCGTTTCCCGCTAATGATTCAGGAAAGCCGCTATGCAAGAGAATGTTGTTGTACAAAAGATTGAACGCGCCGACCCGGCCGTCATTGCAGCGTTGGGTAAGTGCGGTGTGGCCACCGTGCACGAAGCACAGGGTCGTCGAGGCTTATTAGCCGATCACCTGCGACCGATTCAGATGGATGTTACCATCGCTGGTTCCGCCATTACGATCTCCGGTGCTGCGGGTGATAACTGGATGATGCACGTCGCTATCGAACAGTGCCAAGCAGGTGACATCATGGTGTTTGCACCGACTTCACCCTCTAACTTTGGCTTCTTTGGTGATCTACTGGCAACCTCAGCGCAGTCTCGTGGCGTTGCCGGTTTGATTATTGATGCGGGCGTGCGAGATACCCGTGACCTGCGCAAGATGAACTTCCCTGTTTGGGCAAAACATATCTTCTCACAGGGCACCATCAAAGAGACCTTAGGATCGGTCAACATCCCGATGGCATGTGCGGACCAGATCATCAATCCCGGCGATATTATCATTGCCGACGATGATGGCGTGGTGGTAGTTCGTCGTGAAGAAGCCGAAGAAGTCCTTAGCGAAGCGCTGGCCCGTGAAGCACGGGAAGAAGACAAACGTGTACGCATGGCTAACGGTGAACTGGGGCTAGATATCTACAACATGCGCCCTCGCCTAAAAGAGAAAGGTCTAAAGTATGTCTAACTCTGTACGCTGTATGTGGATGCGAGGGGGCACCTCAAAAGGGGCTTACTTCCTCGCTGAAGATCTGCCTGCAGATACCGCCACCCGCGACCGCTTTTTACTACGCATCATGGGCTCACCCGATCCCCGTCAAATTGACGGCATCGGTGGCGCAGATCCACTCACCTCAAAGGTTGCCGTGGTTAAACGTTCGACACGGCCAGGTGTTGATGTTGACTACCTTTTTCTGCAGGTATTTGTCGATCAAGCAACCGTTACGGATGCACAAAACTGCGGCAACATCCTCGCAGGTGTTGGCCCTTTTGCCATCGAGCGCGGTCTTGTTACTGCGACTGAAAGTGAAACAGCGGTCGCCATTTATATGGAAAACACCGGCCAAACTGCGATTGAGCGGGTCGCTACCCCGAATGGCAAGGTTTGCTATACCGGCGACGCCCGTATTGATGGAGTACCGGGCACCGCGAGTGCCATTCCGGTAACGTTTCAAGATACCGCCGGATCAAGCTGCGGCGCGCTACTGCCTACGGGCAATCAGGTTGATATCATAGATGGTGTTCCCCTCACCTGTATCGATAACGGTATGCCTGTTGTGGTGATGCGTGCTGAAGACCTCGGCATTACTGGCACTGAAACACGGGAGCAGTTAGAACAGAACGAGGCACTAAAATCGCGCCTCGAAGGGATACGCTTGCAAGCGGGACCGATGATGAATTTAGGTGATGTGACCCATAAATCGGTGCCTAAAATGAGCATGGTCAGCCGGGCAACCCAAGGCGGTTCAATTTCGACCCGCACCTTTATTCCCCATCGTTGCCACGCATCGATCGGTGTTTTAGGTGCCGTCAGCGTCGCCACAGCCTGTATTCTGCCAGACTCGCCAGCTCACACGCTGGCAAGTATTCCGCCTGGATCCAGTAAAACCATGCCGGTCGAGCACCCCATCGGTGAGATGACTGTCATTCTTGAAATGAATGACCAGGGTGACACAGAAAGTGCTGCAATTCTGCGTACCGCCCGTAAACTATTTGATGGCGAAGTGTTTGCCGATTAAAACGCCATTAACACGGCCTTTGCCAACTAAAACAACAGGAATAAACAATGGACGCTGATTACCTTCCATTTCATGCAAGCCCAAGCAAGCCAACATTCACCGCCCCAGCCGGTGCGGTAGATGCTCATTGTCACGTATTTGGTCCGGCGGATAAATTCCCCTACCATCCGAAACGTAAATACACCCCTTGCGACGCCTCTAAAGAACAGTTATTCGCGTTGCGTGATTTCCTTGGCTTTGAGCGCAACGTTATCGTTCAGGCTTCCTGTCACGGCACTGATAACGCAGCCCTGCTCGATGCACTCAATACCGCGGGTGAACGTGCCCGTGGTGTGGCTGTAGTCGACCCAGCCATCAGTATGGAAGAGCTCGAAGCGATGCATCAAGCGGGCGTGCGCGCAGTACGCTTTAACTTTGTTAAACGCTTAGTCGACAGTACACCTAAAGAAGTGTTCCTCAGCGTAGCTGAAAAAATCAAACAGCTAGACTGGCATATTGTTGTCTATTTTGAAGCACCGGATCTGGAAGAGCTCATTCCTTTCCTTAAACAACTGGACACCACCATCGTGGTTGACCATATGGGTCGTCCCGATGTCGCTAACGGTGTCGATCATGAAGATTTCCAACGCTTTGTTAGTCTGATGGCTGACAACCCCAATATCTGGACGAAGGTAAGCTGCCCTGAGCGGCTGACACAACAAGCACCCGATTATAGCGATGTGGTTCCTTTTGCCCGCACCTTAGTTGAAAAATTCCCCGACCGCGTTCTCTGGGGCACCGACTGGCCACACCCTAATATGAAGTCCCACGTACCGGATGACGGTAAGTTAGTCGATGTAATCCCACACATTGCACCTACAGCAGCACTGCAACAGGCATTGCTGATAGACAACCCAATGCGCCTTTATTGGCAAAAATAAACCTCACCGATAACCATTGGTGCCGGTTTATACTGACGGTGTCCCTCACTGATACAGGCATTTGTATCAGTGTCAAAGGTCTCGCTTTTGAGGCCTTTTTTTATCTTCTCAGCTACAGTGGTTCGCGCCATCAAACAGCTTCAAAAACGGCAAGATCACGTTCAAGACCAAGGCTGATAAAAGATAGCCAACAATACCCTAGCATTTAAGTCGGGTATTTAATTTATCGGTTAATAATGTTACCGTTTTAACCATTACTTTCGATAATTTCCGGAGTTCCAATGGCCAAACCAATGCCTCGTCCGTTCACCGTTACATCAACGCACCTAATCAGCCCTAATATGCGGCGCATACGCTTATCGGGTGAGGCTATTGCCAACTACCCGGACGATGCTGAAGGCTGCTACGTTAAGTTAGTATTTCCTCAGGACAGCGAGTCAAAACCGCTGTTACGCACCTATACCATCCGCCAGATCGATTATGCCGCTCAGTGGATGGATCTTGATTTTGTTATCCATGCGGATGGAGGTCCTGCGTCCTGCTGGGCAGACAGTGCTAAAGCCGGTGATACACTCCATATCGGTGGCCCAGGCCCCGCTAAACGGATCAGTCTGCCGGCCGATTGGTTTCTGCTCGCAGGTGATATGACCGCGCTGCCAGCGATTGACAATAATCTTAAGCGCTTACCTGAAGATGCCCGCGGTTATCTGCTATTAGAAATCATTACTGAAGCCGATAAACAAGCCATAGACATCGAGACGATTCCAGCAGGACTTGAGGTCATCTGGATCCTCAACCCTCACCCAGGAGATCTGAAAAAATTTAGTGATGCGATATGCCAACTGCCTTGGCTTGAGGGGCAACCCTCTATCTGGGTTGCCGCCGAGTTAGATGAGGTCCTAAAGGCTCGCCGCCATATCAAAGCACAGCCGGCGATTGAAACAGGCAGCCTGTATATCAGCAGTTACTGGCAACATGGCATGACCGAAGATCGTCATAAAGTGGCCAAAAGAGAAAGCCTATAAGCCATACGACTCGTCACCCCGCCAGCGCTATTAATCCCCGGATGATTGAGTTGATTGGCGGGTTTCAGCTACCGCTTTCACCACAAAAGCCCCGCCAATCAGTCCTAGCAATCCAATACTGTAAGTCGCCATCATTAAACCCGACACCTTAACCATTAAACCAATAATCAAAGGCCCTGAGGTCGATCCCACATCCGATAGCAGCCGCCAGATGCCGATAAAACCACCCCGATTTAACCGCGGGGCTAGATCAGAACCAACCGTCATAATCACGCCGGCGGACACCCCGTTCCCCAACCCCATCAATGCAGCGATCAACACTAAACTCCATAATCCTTGGGCCCAAGGCAATAAACTAATACTCAACCCAAGCAGGGTTAAACTCGCGATAAACATGGGTTTACGACCGACCCGGTCCATCAAGCTACCGGCAGGGTAAAACAGCAGTGTATCAACCACCGCACCAATAGAGATCGCCATACCGATGCTGGTTTCATCCAGCATCAACGCCGCCCCAGTCAATGGTAATAATAACGCTCGTGATGCCCGCACCAGCATCAGAGCCAGTGACGCTACGCCTGCTGTTAACAGCACCTGACGGTTATCCACCAATGCATCCCGCAAGGCCATGACACTATGATTATCTTGCCCATGGGGTTTGGTATAAACCACCCACATGGCCACAAAGAGCACCGCCAATAAGGAACTCAGTGCGAACACACCCAACGTCACCTGATAACCCTGAGCCGCAATTAACAATCCCGCCAACAACGGCCCAATCACATTGCCCAAACGGATAGTGCCGGCCGACAAAGACATCACCCGGCCACGCTCACCCGGTGCCGCCGCATCGGTAACATAGGAGATTCGCCCCACCAGCCAACCACCGTGAGCCAAGCCTAATAATAATGCCGCCGCTGTTAACACTGGCAGCGTTGGGAAAAGAGCCATTAACGCGAGAGATAAAGAAGAGATAACCGCGGCTGTCAGCATCAAACGCTTATCGCCAAAACGAGCCAACAATAGACCCGCCGGCAGGTCACCAAGCATCATACCGATGCCTTTAAAACCAATAATCATAGCTGATTCAGCCAATGTGCCACCAATGGATAAGACATACAGTGGTAACACCACCAATAACGCCTGCTGAATCGTTGACACAATGGCCGAGGGACAGATCACCGGCAGAAAAAATTTACGGAGTAGATTAGACACTCAATTTAGCCTGTAAGGAAAAGAAAACAGTTGATAACGAAGCGCTATTATAGAGTGGCACAAGCGGCTAAACGACATCGATATATGCTTTTTGCTATCGATTTATGAGATGACCAACCTCATCCCGAGGCCCAGTTTACGCGAGATTAAAAGCAGGAAGTCTTAAACGCCAATGGTGAATTTTTCTAACCTTTTATACAAAAATTACTCGTTTGTTCCACTTGCGACTAAGGTCTAACATTACTCCTATCTTAAACACGCAAAGGAAAAAACCATGACCCCATATAACTACAACGCTGATACCATCAACCTTGATCTCAATGTGGTCGTTGCACAAGCTAATGAAGCACGCGCGGCTTATCTCAAAGAAATCCTGTCTAATGCGGCTAAAAAAGTAGTCAACCTGTTCTCTGCTGAACTGCCTGCATTCATCTCAGGTCCACTGGCTCACCGCTAAGCGAGCCAGTTGTTCTACCGATCAATCGCTGTCAGTTTAATAACCCGCTCCACTTGTTGCGCGAGAGTCTCATCAGAGGCCAAGGTTATATAGTTCACCTTTAGATTTGCCAATAATGAAAGACAACGATCATCTGGCTGCCATCCCGCTCCCTCGAATTTAATCACCGCCACGACCCGATTTTTTTCAGCCAAGGCTAATAACTCACTCGGGTAATGAATGTTTGCACCATTCATCTGTGTCAAATGACTCCAAGGCTCTTCATCAATATACGCAACAATCTTATATTGACCGGTCTCCAGCAACGCCTGTGAGAGTTGATGACTTGGGTAGCCGATATCTATTAAGATCAGCGGCTTATACGCTGCTGTTCGAAAACGCTTAAACCAACTCAACACACGCCCATCCGTTTTAAGCCAAATCGTTCAACGTCTGCAAGGCCGCTTCAGCACAAACAATATCTTCAACGACTTTACCACCGGAAACACCCACAGCACCGACTACAACCCCATCAACCACGGCCGGCAAGCCACCGCCAAACAACGCGACTTTTTCATGTTGTGCCAGACCGTTCGCCAGCACCGCTTGTCCCTCAAGCGCCTCGGCCCACTTATCAGTAGGCCGTTTAAAATGCACCGCGGTATAGGCCTTTTTCTCGGCATAATCCATCGACGGCATAGGCGCACCGGGCTCGCGTAGAGACACCAACCGATGGCCGGCAGTATCAACCACGGCAACATTAATCTTAATACCTAGCTGATGACCTTTATCAATCGCCGCTTTAGCCATCACTAACGCAGCATCGAGGGTAAGTGAAGCCTGCACATGGGTTTTATTCATCTATCTATCGTCCTTTTATCGACTATTGGTAGCTAGGCTCATTGTACTTAAGAACAGGCTAAGTGAAACTCAGAAAGCCCTCCCCTCCGATCTTATTTGCTCACAGACTATTCAGTTTTTCGATAACAATTGCTTCTACAAATCGCTTTACTCTATGATCTAAGCGTCCCAAGAAAACAGGAAACATTATGACTCAGGCCGCTTCAGAAATTTTAGCCTACCACGCCCATGTTTACTTCGATGCCAAGAGCCTTCTACAAGCCGAAGAACTGTGCGAACAAGCCCGTTATACATTAGGTGTAGCCATGGGTCGGATGCATCAGAAATGCGTTGGTCCACATCCAGAATGGAGCTGCCAACTGTCATTCAGTGCCGAACAACTGGGTGATGTACTCCCGTGGCTGATCCTCAACCGTAATGGCCTGACTATTTTTATCCACCCGGTCACCGGCAATGATCTTGATGATCACACTAAATATATTATGTGGCTTGGCGACAGTAAGTCGCTCAATACAGCACAGTTTCAATAACACCCGCTCCCGACCTTCGCGCTGTCGTGCAGTCATATTCACGATCGTGCGAAGCACCTCCGCTGCCCTTCATTGTCCACCCTAGGTTAGTGTCATTCCATTGACGAAAATCTAAAGATAACGACAACATCGTGGATTATTAATTTAGCTATTGCTAATATAAAGATCTTAAGTGACAACTCGAGCTAATCGAAAGGAGTCAACGATGGATTTTCTGGGTAGATGGCGGCTAGCGTTAGTCATACTCTCATGCCTAACGACAGATGTTTCAGCGGCGACCACTAACGGCAAGTTGAACCACATGGTCTCTACCGCCGACCACGCCGCATTCGCCGAATTGCAGCAGCCTTTTCAAAGCGGTCCAGAGGTCACTAAGACCTGCCTGAAATGTCACACCGAAGCCGCTAAACAGGTACAACAAAGCCTCCATTGGACGTGGGAGTATGTGCAACCAAAAACCTTCCAGACATTGGGCAAGCGTCATGTCATTAACAGTTTTTGTGGTTCGGTCACCTCCAACGAGCCGCGCTGTACGAGCTGTCACGCCGGCTACGGTTGGACCGATATGCAACAACCGCCACCCAGCGATGAAACCAGCGTTGATTGCTTAGTCTGCCACGATACCACCGGCGAATACATTAAACTGCCCGCGGCCGCTGGCCACCCTGCCTATAAGCCGATGGAGTCTCCTGCGGGTAGTGGCCATATGCAAGCACCACCTGACCTGACGGCTATTGCTCAGAATGTCGGCCATAGCCAACCCGCCAACTGCGGCTCCTGCCATTTTTATGGTGGTGGCGGTGATGGTGTTAAACATGGTGATCTCGACTCATCCTTGGTCAATCCACCTAAATCATTGGATGTTCACCTCTCACACGACGGCGCCAACTTAACCTGTTCGGATTGTCATACCACCACCGGCCATATCACCGCCGGTAGCCGCTACCAAGGGAACGCTCACGACACCTTGGGTATTGATGTCCCAGGCCATACCGATATGAGTCGCGCCTCTTGTGAGTCCTGTCATGGCAGTGCGCCACACGATAAAGCCAAACTCAACGAACATGTTGACCGTGTTGCCTGTCAAAGCTGCCATATTCCTACCTTTGCTCGGGGTGGCGTGGCCACAAAAACTTGGTGGGATTGGTCAACAGCAGGTCGATTGGATGAAAACAATAAACCGATGACCCTTTATGATGAAAACGGTCATCTCAGTTATCTGAGTACCAAAGGTGACTTTCATTATGCCGAAAATGTTACCCCCGACTATCGCTGGTTTAACGGCACCGTTCACTACACCTTGCAAACCGACACGATCGATAGTGATAATCCACCGGTGCAAGTTAACTGGATAGAAGGCAGCGCTGACGATCCTGATTCACGGATCTGGCCATTCAAAATCATGCACGGCAAACAGCCGTTTGATACGGTCAACAAAACATTGCTAATCAATCACGTTTACAGCCCGACCGATGATAGTGCTCTATGGACCAATTTTGACTGGGCCAAAGCGCTACAAGCCGGTACCACCATTGCTGGGCAGCCCTACAGCGGTCAGTTCGATTTCATCGAAACCGAGATGTACTGGCCTATCAGCCATATGGTCGGGCCTGCAGACAGTGCCGTTAGATGCAGTAGCTGTCATGCCGCTAATAGCCGATTAAACGGCGTAGCCGATATCTATATTCCGGCACGGGATCACAGTTCACTGCTCGATAAGGTCGGTTGGGGTACTGCCCTGCTGATGCTTATCGGTAGTGCCGCTCATGCGGGTGGGCGTGGTATTGCCGCCCTACGCAGAAGGAGGAAAAAATAATGAGCAGCGTCATGGTATTCAAACGTTTTGAACGATTTTGGCATTGGTCTCAAGCCGCGTTAATCTTTTTCCTGCTATTCACCGGCTTCGAAGTGCATGGCAGCTACAGCGTGCTGGGGTTTGGTAAAGCCGTTCAACTACACTCAACCGCCGCGTGGGCACTTATTACCCTATGGGTGTTTGCTATCTTTTGGCACTTCACCACCGGCGAATGGCGTCAATATATACCGGTTAAAGATAAACTCGGCGCAGTTATTTATTACTATGCCGTGGGTACCTTTACCGGCGCCTCACATCCATTCAAGAAAACTAGTTTGGCAAAACACAACCCATTACAACGGCTGGCCTACCTGTGGCTCAAACTGATGATCTCACCCCTTATCTGGGTTTCTGGTTTACTCTATCTATTTTATAACCAGTTGGATCAAGTCGGCCTTGGCAACCTACCACTCGAATGGATCGCTCTGACACATACCGCTGCAGCCTTTCTCATGCTTATCTTTATCATTGCGCATGTGTATATGGCGACGATGGGTAAAACCCCGCTCAGCCTGATTAAACCGATGATTACCGGTTACGAGTCTGAACAGGAAGACGCCGTTACACCTAAAGAACACAACGAGGAGAGACCCTCATGAAAATCGCCGTCACCAGTCAAAACCGTAAAACAGTGACGCCCCACGCGGGCGTCTGCCGGAATTTCTGGATTTACACTGTAGAGTATCAACAAATTACCGATAAACAGTTGCTTGAACTGAGTAAAGAGCAATCCTTTCATAACAGCAAAACAGCGGGGCCGCTTGTGGAGATGATTGATGTACTGCTGACAGCCGGTATGGGCAAAGGGTTGCCGCAACGGTTAGCACGGTACGGCGTTGAAGCCTTGGTTACCGATGAGACCGACCCCACTGCAGCGGTTAACCATTACCTTGAGTCCAGCAAGCAAACGCAAGAGCACGCTTAAGCGTCGCGAACCTCGCCGCAATATCAGCTTAAATAATCAGTCAACGACAACGATAAAAAAGCCTGCGCGAAGGCAGGCTTTTTACAGAACAATAAGAATTTAGCTAAGTGGTGATGATCAACCTATGCAATTGCCCATCCGTGAGGATTAGCCAGTAACGTCTAGCCCATAAAGTTAGCCTATTATGTTAGCCCAGCTCGTTATCAAGATCTTCAGGCATCGGGTGAGCATCAATCTGCTCAGTAATCCGCTCAACCTGTTTTTCCGCCGCTAGGCTACTCTCTTCAAAACGCGCTAGGTGATACAGAGCGTCCCCCTCATTCACCACCGGAATATTATTTTGGCCAATAATAATGCCCGAATTAGGTGCCACCACCTCCTCTTCTTGGGTACCGAAAGGCGACGCGACTATACCCATCGACTGCCCTTTACTCACCCGCTGCCCCACCGACACCACGGATCGAAACACACCGTCAGAGTTAGTTCTAATCCAAGAAGAAGAGTTGGCAACAACCGAGGTTAACTCTTTTTTCGAGCGCTTCAGGGCCGGTAACATCTTCAAGTAGCGCACCACATTCATGACGCCACGAATACCCCCACGAATAGCACTATCATCAAACCGTAGCGCTTCGCCCGCTTCATACAAAATCAACGAGATACCGGCTTCATCGGCACACTGACGCAGCGATCCATCACGCAACTTTGAATCGATAATGACCGGTGCACCAAAAGCATTCGCCATCTCTCTGGCAATCGGGTTATCCAAATTGGCTCTAATTTGCGGCATATTGCTGCGGTGGATAGCCCCGGTATGTAGATCCAAAACATGGGTGCAATGACTCAGAATCTGAGTACGAAAGATATAAGCAATCCGACTCGCCAGAGAACCCTTTTCGCTACCCGGAAAACAACGGTTGAGATCACGTCTATCGGGTAGATAACGGCTTTGCTGAATAAAGCCAAAGATATTCACCACTGGCACAATAATCAACGTCCCGGTAATTCGGTGCAACGATTTATGCTTTAACAACTGACGACAAATCTCGACGCCGTTAAGTTCATCCCCATGAATCGCGGCACACACCATTAAGGTCGGTCCAGCACGTCGTCCATGAATCACCTCAATATCCAAATCCAGATGGGTATTGGTATACAGACGCGCTAGATCAACATGGATCGTTTTTCTTTCGCCGGGCTGTACGGTGCAGCCGGCAATCTCTATTGGCTGATTCAGTTTAGACATGATGGATTAACCTTTGCCACGGGTACGGGTTGATACTTTTTTCGCTTCCATGCTTTTTTCGATAAAGCTGATAATGCTGGCTGCCACATCTTTGCCGGTTGCCCGCTCAACCCCTTCAAGACCTGGGCTGGAGTTTACTTCCATTACCAAAGGACCGCGCTCGGAACGTAACAAATCAACCCCAGCAACATTCAAGCCCATAGTTTTAGCGGCTAACACTGCGGTAGCGCGCTCTTTAGGGGTGATACGCACCAATGAAGCTGAACCACCACGGTGCAAGTTAGAACGGAACTCGCCCTCTTTACCTTGACGTTTCATGGCGGCAACCACCTTATCACCGATCACCAAGCAACGAATGTCGGCACCGCCGGCCTCTTTAATAAATTCCTGCACCATGATGTTGGTCTTCATGCCCATAAAGGCTTCCAACACACTTTCGGCTGCCTTACGGGTTTCGGCCAATACCACGCCAATACCCTGAGTACCTTCCAATAATTTCAAAACGACGGGGGCGCCACCAACCATATCCAGCAAATCGGGAATATCGCCTGGTTTACTGGCAAACCCAGTGATCGGCATACCCACCTTCTTACGGGATAACAGCTGCATCGAACGTAACTTATCACGCGAACGACTGATCGCCACCGACTCATTAAGTGGGTAAACCCCCATCATTTCCAACTGACGCAACACCGCCGTACCATAGAAGGTCACTGAAGCGCCGATACGGGGAATCACCGCATCAAAGCTGCCTAAATCTTCCCCTTTAAAGTGGATACTCGGTTCTTCAGAGTTGATATTCATGTAACAACGTAAGACATCTAAGACCTTAACTTCATGGCCTGCCGCCTCAGCCGCTTCGATCAAGCGACGGGTGGAATATAACGATGGGTTTCGCGACAATATTGCAATTTTCATATAAATCCTTTTGACTCATGACTCAGGCTGATGAATGCCTTGTGAAATTAAATACGCACCTGCAGGGTCGATAACGAAGCGGCCATTCATCGCCGTTCTTCCCAGTAACATCCGAAAGCGCATGGTGTCCCGACTGGTTAATGTCAGTTCGATCTGGTATTGCTGATCACCAATCACCACATTGGTTTCTATCACATAGCGTTCACTCTGATGCCCACCAGAATCCGTTACTGTACGAATATCTTTAACCGGCATTTCGCAGCGAACCACCTCTTCAACATCATGCTGACGAGGGTGAACATCAAAACTGACCCAGTTTTTTCCGTCTCGTTGAAACGGCTCAACCCTAAAGGCATGCAGCGCCGAGGTACGTGCGCCAGAATCAACTTTGACCTTCATCTGTTCAATGCCAAGTTCTGGAAGTGACACCCACTCCCGCCAACCGATTACTTTTTTTTGTTCGTTGCTCAAGACAACTCCTCCGCTCACCCAACTGAGCTTTGTAAGAAGACAGGACAAACCCAGAACACACCAACCGTCGTGTTAGAGACTTTGCTAATGACGATATACATCATTATTGATCCAACGGATAGTAAAGAGATTCACTTGCGCAAAATAATTACACTGCCGGCCCCAATTAACCGACATCGGCGTTATGAGCATGATCCGAACAGGCTGATTAAAACATCCCCCATAACCACCAAATAAGCCGACATCAGGCCCGCTTTCTGTCGTTTTCTCGACTGATGCAACGGATGAATACCCGCTAATAAATCAGTCTAACGGGCTACAGAGTTAATCCACCAATGCGGCTCCACCACTCGCTAACCTAATGTGCTATAACACCTTCAAGCTAATTGATTATAGTATTAAAAACGCCATGAGCCGGTATAATTACGGTATCTGTTGACCCTATGCCATAGAAACCGAATGATGACTCTGACACGCCTAATATTCCTGCTACTGCTGAGCAGTACCTCATTGCATCTAATGGCTGGCACACTGTCGATAACCCTCGAGGGGGTCAACACAGAACAGTCTCTTAATATCCGCAGCTTTCTCAGTATAGAAGCCCTAGAAGGCAAGCCTATAACCAACCCGAGCCGCTTGCGCTATCTACACAACCTTGCCGACGCAGAGATTAAAACCGCGCTCCAGCCACTCGGCTTCTATCGTCCCACCATTGACAGCTCATTGACTAAAAACGGTGAGGATTGGCAGGCCCGCTATCATATTAAACCCGGCACGCCCCTTCCCATCGCAACACTGGAGATCCAATTATCCGGTGCGGCACAAGACGATATTGCCTTTCAGCAACTGGTTGCCAAAACATCCCTGCGGGTGGGTCAAACCTTAATTCACAGCCAATACGAACAATTCAAAAAACAACTGAATTCGCTAGCCGTTGAACGAGGTTACTATCAGGCGGATCTGACGCAACATCGTGTGGAGGTGGATCTAACGAATTACAGTGCCGCCATCACCCTTCACATGGCAAGTGGGCCACGGTTTAGTGTCGGTGACATTACCTTTGCTCCCAACCCTATTGATGATGCCTTTCTAAAGTCTTATGCCTCCTTCAACAGCGGCGATCCGATCCAAAACAGCAGTTTAATCGATCTGCAGTCCGCGCTGATCGATAGTGATTATTTTCAGCGGGTCGAAGTCAGGCCTTTATGGAATCAAATGAGCGACACCGAGGTTCCCATCTTTGTTGACCTCGACACCAATAAGAAAACCAAATACCACGCCGGACTAGGTTATGGCACCGATACCGGCGCACGCACCAAACTCGGTATGACTAAGCGCTGGGTGAATAGCCGTGGCCATCAATTCAATACTCAGTTACTCGCCTCGGAAATCATCACCAATCTATCCGCCGAATATTCAATACCCGGCTTAAATCCCCGTGAAGACCGTTATGCTGTTCAGCTAAGTCTACTGGATGAGAATTCGGATAACATCGATACCCGTAACTACTCGATTGGGGTGTCAAAGCAGCAACAGCGCGGCCGTTGGCAACAGGTGTTAGCACTGAATTACCAGCAAGAGGAATCAACCTTTAGCGGCGAAACCGAAACATCCTACTTCCTCATCCCACAGATTAACTACAATACCTTCTCCACCAAGGACCGCTTACGGGTTAAAAACGGCTATAGCCTGTCGTCACAACTGCGAGGCAGTAGTAAAGCGGTCATCTCCACCGAAGATTTCGTCCAAACCCGCATCAGCGGCAAAGGCATCTACAGCATAACCAATAAATTTAGGGTCCTCGGGCGTGCAGAATTAGGCACCACTTGGGTAAATGATTTCGATGCTTTGCCTGCTAGTCTGCGTTTCTTTGCCGGGGGGGATAACAGTGTGCGGGGTTATGACTATAAAAGCCTCGGGCCACGCGATGACAGTGATGATGTAGTCGGCGGTCGCAACCTCTTGGTCGGCAGTATTGAGGTCGATTACCGCTTGGTTGAAAACTGGGGCGTCGCTGCCTTTATCGATACAGGCAACGCCTTTGATGATATGGATCTCAGTCTACACACCGGTATTGGTGTCGGACTCCGCTGGTTCTCTCCGGTTGGTCCCGTCCGTTTTGATCTAGCCGTGCCGCAAGATGACGGCGATGATAATAGTATCCACCTGCATTTCAATCTAGGAGCCGATCTGTGAGCAGCGCTGACACCCCAACGCCACGCACCTCTCGGATTAAACGGTTCGTTAAAGCCGCTCTCTCATTGGCGGCGCTAATGTGTCTCCTCTTAATCGCTGCCAGCTATTATCTACTCGGCACGAGCAGTGGCTTGCATCGACTCATCAATCTCAGTCAAGCGTGGCTCCCCGGTGAGTTACAGATTGAGCAGATCGACGGCCCACTGTTCGGTGTGCTGACACTCGGGAAAATTCTTTATACCCAGCCGGAATTAACGTTAGCCGTCGACAACCTGCAATTGGACTGGCAACCCGCCGCACTGTTATCCGGGCGGCTGCACATTACTCGGCTCTTGGTTGACCGGCCGATTATCACCCTTACGAATAACACCGCCAGCGAGCCTGAAACACCGACTGAACCATTGGAGTTGACCGATATTATCCTGCCATTACAACTGCAGCTCGATCAAATACAGGTCCGCCAGCTCACTTTGAATCAACCATCCCAAGCGGGCGAAGAGATAGCGACAGCAACCGAAATATCAGCTCTGCAACTATCACTACACACCGATGGACAAACACTGATATTAAGGCGGTTAAGTATCGCAGCTCCTCAAGCGACACTAGCGCTAAGTGGTCAACTAACACCCAGTGGCCAATTTCCACTTAAGCTCGACACACAATGGTCCGTCACCCTAGCCGAACAGCAACCTCTGTCTGGCGAAGGTTCCATTGAAGGAACCTTAAAGGGAGAGCAAAATAGCTTAACCGTACAACAGCGGCTCAGTGGCTTAATCAATACCGCACTCTCGGCATCAGTGCAAAACCTGCTCGAGAAACCATCTGGCCAGCTAAAGCTCAACGATGTCAAAACCGAACTCGAACAGTTCACCCCGTTACTCGCAGGGAGCAACCTACAGGGCTCAGCCAAGGCCAGCGGTGATGCGGACCAGCTACAACTCGACAGTCTGTGGCAAACAAATCTACCGGATATCGGCTCTACCCAATTGACACTGAAGCTCCATTTAGCCGGTCGTCAGTTAAAAGTAGATCAGCTGAAACTGACACAACTGTCATCCTCGCCAGGGCAAAAGCCGATAAAACCATTAACACTGGCATTGCAGGGCACCCTTGATCTCGCCAGTACCCCCCTTAGCTTTGCCATCCAAGGCCAGTGGCATAATCTGCGCTACCCTTTTAACGGCACCGCCAGCTATCTCAGTCCAGCCGGTCAGTTACAGCTTAACGGCGATTTACAACACTACGATCTCAAGCTCAGCGCCGCGGTCGCCGGTGCCAATATACCGGCCGGCCAATGGACGCTAACCGGTAGCGGCAACCAACAGGCATTAGACACATTCTCCCTCACCGGTAAAACCCTCGAGGGCAGTATACAGCTCACCGGTGGGGTCAGTTGGCAGCCAAGCGTGAGCTGGACATTGAACCTCGCCGGACAGCAATTAAACCCCGCTAGTCACTGGCCCGAATGGCCGGGTAAATTAAATCTCAAGGCTGCAATTAACGGCAGTCTGCCGACAGACCAACCATTAAAGTTACAGGTAAAGTTAACCTCACTGAACGGGGTGCTGCGTGATGAACCTATTAACGGACACGCCACCGTCAACATTAACGGCCAGAGCGTCGCCGTGCCGCAGCTACGATTAAACGTTGCCAACACCGAAATCGAATCCCATGGTAAATTAGATGGCACTCTGGATCTCAGCTGGGCCATCCGCTCTCCGGACCTCAGTCAATTGATGCCTGAGTTACAAGGCGTTCTCAACGGCTCGGGTTCATTAACCGGCAGCCAAAGCGCACCCCACCTCATCGCTAAGATCGATGGCCAAAACCTGCAATTTAATCAATACCGTAGTGATACGTTATCCGCCGATCTCGATGTTAACCTCAGTGCCAACAAACAATCCCATATTGAGCTAAACGCTTCACAGCTCTCGCTGGCGGGACAACGGTGGCAACAGCTAGCCCTAACCGGACAAGGTAGCGCCGCACAGCATCAATTAACACTGACAACCTCTCAGGGCCCTGTCGATATCGATGTAAACTTAAATGGCCGTTGGGAAAACAGTCAATGGCGCGGCCTCATTCGCCAACTCGATCTCACCCAAGCCGACCTCGGCACATGGCAGATACAACGCCCAGCCCCTCTGCAACTGAGCAGTGATGCAGCCGTCTTAACAGACCTCTGCCTACGTCCCCTTAACTACAACGGCTCCCTATGTTTAGGCGGCGACTGGTCCACAAAAGGTGGATTGGCGGGTAGCCTCAAGACACAACAACTATCCCTCAAGCACGTGCAGCGCTGGATTCCAAGCCAAGCGGTCTTAGCGGGTGAACTTGAGGCGGATATCCGTTTCTCACAAGCGCCCGAAAAAACACCATTAGTGACAGGCTTTGCCCGAATCAATGGGGCAGAGCTACAGCTAGAAGAGGAAGATTTACAGGTCATTGCCGGTGATATCACCTTGGATCTCAATGGCCAGAACAATCAACTCGATGCAGCCCTTTCGATTCCCTTACAACAACCTACTGGACAGCTAACAGCCCGCATTAAAGTGGCAGACATCAATGCGAGCCAAAGACTCAATGCCGAGCTTGATCTCGCCTTGAGTGACCTTAAGTTTATCTCGCTGTTTACCCCTCAACTCCAAGCCATCACCGGGCAGGTCAATGCCGATATGACTTTAACTGGCAGTGTTGATAACCCCCTTGTCGAGGGACACCTAACACTCAGTGATGCCTCTACCGACCTACCAGCTCTTGGTATCAAACTGGAAAAAATCAACCTCGCGGTGACCGGCGAACCCGGTAATAACAACTTGCAACTGAAAGGCTCGCTGGAGTCAGGCAAAGGCCCGATCAAGATCGATGGCCAATACAATCCGGTCACCGACACCGGCGATATTGCCTTACTGGGCGATCATTTTAAAGCTATCGCGACTGAAGAGATTCAAGCCTGGATCTCACCGGCCATCACCCTCAACATCACCCCTAAACTGATCACCTTGCGGGGTGAATTAACCATTCCAGAAGCCAATATCCAACCACCTAGCATCGATGCCAGTTCGCCCCTATCAGACGATGTGGTTATTCTTGACCCTGCCGACAGCGAATCCAACCCACTCGCGCAAGGCAACCCAAAACGCTTACTCGATGCCCAGTTACGTATCACTCTCGGAGATAAAGTCTATTTAGAAGCGCTCGGCTTCGAGGGTCGGTTATTAGGCAGTATTTTGGTGGAAGATAATGGCCGGCAAGTGACCCGCGCCACCGGTATTATGCAGGTAGCCAGTGGTCAATACCGCCTCTATGGGCAGGATCTTGATATCGATCGAGGCAGCTTAATCTACAGTGGCGGCCCGATCGACAACCCCGGTTTAGATCTGCGCGTTTCACGCACCATTGATGAAGTCACTGCCGGCGCCAAAGTATCCGGCACCCTCAGTGACCCTCGGCTATCGCTGTTTTCTGATCCCGTGATGCCTGAAAGCAGCCAACTCTCTTATCTGATGTTTGGTCATGCACCAGGTGCGGGGGGCAACTCGCTATCCGAACAGGAGCTACTGTTTAAAGCGGCCTCAGCCCTAACCTTGAAAGGTGGCAACACCATTGCAGAGCAGATATCAGAAACCTTTAACATTGATGATCTTGGTGTCGCGGGCGGCGATACATCCACCGATACCTCGCTCTATATCGGAAAATACCTCTCGCCCCGTCTCTATGTTAAATACGGCGTGGGGCTATTAGAGCCAACCCATACCTTTTTTATGCGGTATAAACTGAATCAATCTTGGAGTGTTGAGACGCAAACCGCCAGTGAACATAACGGCGGGGACATTTTCTATACCTTGGAACGCTAGGCTAACCGACCGACAGCCGCTACTATGGCCGCCAATGATTTGGCCCTAGCAACCGCATCTGATGTTGAATCCACTGAACACGTTGCCAAACATACTCGCTAGGCTGCGCCGCACTTAACCGATAAGGGTTTGGTAACACCGCGGCTAACCGCGCCGCTTCCGTTGCCGAAAGCCGTTTAGCGGATTTATGAAAGTAAGCCTGACTGGCTGCTTCCACGCCATAGATCCCCGGGCCAAACTCAACAATATTCAGATAAACTTCAAGAATGCGTGGCTTATTCCACAACCCCTCCATCAACAACGCCAACCCGGCTTCAAACCCTTTACGCAGGTAGCTTTTAGCAGGCCAGAGAAATAGGTTTTTAGCCGTCTGCTGCGTTAATGTACTGGCTCCTCGGACTCTCTCGCCGTTTTGATTAGCGTTGAACGCATCAAGGATCGAGTTTAAATCCAGCCCCCAGTGCGACGGGAAAGTTTGATCTTCCGAGGCGATCACCGCCAACTGCATTGCCGGTGATATCTGCTCCAGCGGCACCCAGTCATGCTGGCTTTGGGCAGGGTAACCGGCAGGGGGATTGATATCCCGCTGTAGTTGCCACATCCAGACACTCGGGTCGACGAACCGTAATAATAGTACCAACAACACCGGCACCAGAATCAGGATCAATAAGGTGCGCACTAACCACTTTCGAAAAACCCGAAAAACCCGAAAAACACTCAATGTAGACAATCCTATACATGATGAGGCCGCATAATACCTAATACTGGTGTTTTTATGAACAATTGTTTCGAGTGAATCATCCGCTACACTGTGTTTAACTAGCCTAACCTAAACCGATAGAATACGTTCAATTTCCGTCATAGGATGGCTCAAAGATGACATTTGATCTTAATGAGGTGCTAGTCATCGGTGTTTCCAGCCGAGCACTGTTTGACCTTGAACACGAAAACAGCATTTATCAGCAACAAGACGTTGAGGCATATCGCCGTTATCAGTATGAACACGAAAATACCCTGCTCGGTAAAGGCACCGCTTTCCACCTCGTGAAAGCCCTCCTAAGTCTTAACAAACTATCGGATGAACGGCTCGTCGAAGTAGTGGTCATGTCAAAAAACAGCCCCGACACCGGCTTGAGAATACTCAAATCCATTCAGCATTATGACCTCGACATCACCCGCTCTGCGTTTACCGGCGGCGATCCCCTGAGTCCATTTTTGCAGGCTTACAGTGTTGATTTACTGCTCACTCGGCACTCCGATGATGCACAGGTCGCCATCGATACACAGGATTGTGCCGCCGCACTGATCTATGATCCACCGGAAAGCTACCAGCCCGATCATGATAAAATTCGTATCGCGTTTGATGCCGATGCAGTGCTGTTCTCAGATGAATCTGAATATATCTATAAAACCGAAGGGCTAGAACGATTTCAACAAAATGAATCAGACAAAGAAGATATCGCCCTACCCGATGGCCCCTTTGCCAAACTGGTTCGGGTTTTATCACGACTCAACCGTAAACTCGGAGCCGACCGCTCCCCGCTGAGACTGTCCATTGTCACCGCTCGCAACGGCCCCGCTCACCTTCGTGTCATTAAAACCTTACGAGCATGGGATGTGAATGTCGATCAAGCGTTTTTTCTCGGCGGCATGAGCAAGGAGCCAGTATTAAGCGCTCTGCGCCCACATATCTTTTTTGATGATCAACCGGCGCATCTAATTCAGGCATCAAAGCATGTGCCCAGCAGCCAAGTGCCCTATCGCAGCGACTCACAAATTCAATCGCTATCACCGATAACGATAGACTCAAAGTCTAGTTCAGAACAAGCAGCGCTAGGCGCCGCACCCGTTCGCGAATCAAGCTAACCCTTCAAATGGCATGCTAGCTGACAGCAGGGTCGGTGACGACCTTCCGCTTGCCTAGCATCGCCACCATTCCGGCACAGCTAACCAGTAGGATCCCAAACAAAGTATGCCAACCCAAGATCTCGCCCCAAACCCACCAGCCGAGTACCGCCGCCATCGCGACTGAGCCATAGGTAAAGGGTGCGAGCTGCCCCGCCGGCGCCATACCATAAGCTTTGCTCAACAATAATTGTGCTATGGTTGAGGTCGCGGCCAACACAATCAGCCAGCAAAACTGAACGAACGTTAGGCCTGCACCGGTCAGCCATGCGGGAACAGCCGATAAAATAGCGCTAAAAAAAGCAAAGTAAAACACGATCAGCTGAGGTGATTCGGTCTCCCGCATCCGCCTCACCGTAACTTTAGCCAAGGCCCCCAAACAGGCACCCAACAGCGCAATAATGATACCGAGATTCACCGCGGCTTCCTGCGGGTTTAGAATCAGTGCCACACCCACAAAGCCCACCAGAATAGCTAACTTAACCCGCAGGGTAATACGCTCACCCAACCACCAAAAAGCAATTAAAGGCATAAAGAAAGGGGCGGTCTGTTTTAATAATGCCGCCTGGGCCAAGGGCAGATGCCCCCAGGTATAAAACAGACAGGTCATCGCCGTCACGCCCACCGCCGCCCGCATAAAATGAAAACGTAAGGTGCTAGTACGCAACACGCCGGTGCCTTTACGCATTAACCAAGGCATAAACAGCGCCAAACCGAGAAAGTTGCGAAAAAACACGATCATTTCTGTTGGCAGATCCCCAGAAAGTTGCTTAATCACCATGCCGGATAACACCAAAAACATCTCAGATAGCAGTATCAGGACAGCACCCACAAGAAGATGATTACTTTTCATAAATAACAAAAGCCCTTCTGCCAATGACAGAAGGGCTTAGAGAGCTCCCACGATAACTTAAATAGCGATAATATCGAACTGATCGTTCAACCCGGCGGCTGCAGTAGGGCTGGTCACCACGGCAACACTGGCAAGCTCAGGTTTAAAGTAATCTCCTGCTACCCGCTTAAGGTCGTCTAACGTGACCGTCAGTATCCGTTGCCGGAACCCTTCACGCTGCTCAGGGGTCCGGCCAAACAGTGCACTATGGTAGGCCTGTTTCGCTTCACCGGCGGGTGAGCCTGGTTTATCAATACTACTGACAATACCCAAGATCGCCTCTTCCAGTTGTTGCGGCTCCAGTTCACTATTCAGCACCCAAGCAATCGACGCATCAAAGTCATCCAGCGTCTCAGTTAAGCGAGGATCACGGTAGGAGAAGAAACGGAACACTGCATCAGCAGAATCCTGACCCGCACCGCCGCCATAAGCACCGCCTTGCTCCCGCACCACCCGATGCAGAAAGCCATTACGTAGAAAGTCGCCCAAGACCGTCAGTGCCGCCGCATCTGGATGCTCCACGGGCACGGTTGGATACGCTTTAGCACAGAAGTTAACCTGTGTACTGGTCGTCCAAGCCTGCTGAACCGCCTCACGAGTCGATGGCAAAGATAAAGCCTCAAACTCACCCTTATTATCGACACTCGGCCAACGGGCCGCCATGGATTCAGCCAATTGCTGCTGATGTTCCGCTTCAGTGACGATGAGGAAGCGCCTTGGTGCGCTGAGCATTTTTTGATGTAACTGTTGTAGATCAGCGGCCAGTTGTTTCAGGTTAGCCTCATCACGCAATGCTTCATCCAATGTCTTAATCGCCCGAATACTTTGCAGCCCCCGCAGATTATGTGCCAACTGTCCCGCCGGGGATAATTGGCTGACCGCCGCCATGATCGCAAGGCTATGACCCTGACCGGTGACGCTCTGTTCTTTGCGGGTACGTTGCTGTGACACCAATTCACGAATGCGGCTTAACTCGTCAAAGCGTACGGTTGCCAATGTTTTATACATGAGATCGGTCAACTGCGACTGCTTATCCAACAGGGCTTTACCTGACAATGTCAGATAACCGCTGACCTGCTGTTCATTATTAATATCGGCCCGTACCGACGAGTAAGCGTGAATACCACCACACACTTGTGACTGAAGTGCTTGAGTATCCTGATAGCTCATACCATCACAGCCAAGCTCGGTTAGACAGTTACTATAGAGTGGTAACATCTGCCGCTCTGCCTCACTCAACGCGGGCAGATCCATAATCACCTGCTGATAGACTAAGCCGTTAGTTCCCTGCGGATAGAAGTGATAATGAAAACCCTTAAACAGGTTTTCAGACCCCTGAGGGATATGCATCTTCGCAGGAACATCAGTGATGGTTACTTTAGGCAGTACCGACTCATCATCAACCTGATTCTGACGCTGTTCAAGCGCCTTCGCCTGGTCGATGATCGCTTGTTTCTGTGTATCATCCAACTGTTGTCGAATCGCTTCTAGCTTAGCCGCTTCCGCCGCATCACGACGTTCTGCCAACTTAGCATCCGGCCTCAGTGTTAAGCGAACCCGGTGAGGATTATCTAATAGCTCTCGCACCATTGCCGGAATAAAGTCGGGATCTTTAATCGCTTCACGCAGCTTTGCCAAAACCGGATCAAGGTTTAACAAGGCGATAGGATCACCCCGGTGAATAGCGGATGACAGGGATGCCAAAATCAGGCTCATACCATAAGGGTAGCCATCGCCACTGATTTCACGCTGACTCAGCTCCAACTGATGTAACGCTGCTTCAAGATGTTCTTGCGGTACACCGTTTTCAGCCACATTCGCCAAGGTATCGAGTACCAACTGCTCAAACTCGACAGCGTTCTCCGGCTCACTGCCCTCGATACCACACATCAGGGCCATCTCACGATTAGAGTCTTCCAAGCCGCACAGCGGTGAAGGTGACGCCCCAAGGTCGGTTGATTCCAACGCATAGCGCAGTGGAGATGAACTGTTATCCAACAACACTCGGGATAACAGATGGGCTTTTAGCTGTTGTTCTAAATCAATGCTAGGGCCTAACAACCACGCCAGAACATGGTGGGTTTTAGCGCTGCAATCGTCCTCGTCCAGCGCATAAGCCTCTTCAACTTTGATCGGCGAGAAATAACGTTTTTCATCCTCTACCGTAATCTCATCACTGAGTTTGTCAAAATTAACCAACGCTTGGTCTTCAATGCGCTGCTGCAACTCCTCCACTGGAATATCACCAAAGGTCATAAACACTGCGTTAGAGGGATGGTAATGGGTCTTATAAAAATGAAGCAACTGTTCATAAGTAAGATCGGGAATCGCTTCAGGATCACCACCGGAGTTGTAATGGTAGGTTGTGGAGGGAAACAGATGACGAGTCAATGTCTGCCACAGTGTCGACACTGGCGAACTCATCGCCCCTTTCATCTCATTATAGACCACACCTTTATAGACCAACGGGCTATCGGTATTGTCCGGCTCGCTGAACTCGATACGATGACCTTCTTGCGCAAAATCGAGCGGATCCAGACGGGAGAAAAACGTCGCATCAAGATAAACATCAAGCAGGTTAAAATAATCTTTACGATTCTGACTGGCAAACGGATAGGCGGTCCAATCACTACTGGTAAAGGCGTTCATAAAGGTATTCAGAGAGCGGCGACTCATCATGAAGAACGGATCTCTCACCGGATATTTGGCGCTGCCACACAGGGCGGTGTGCTCTAAAATATGAGCGACGCCGCAGTTATCTTCCGGCACGGTACGAAATGCCACTAGAAAAACATTTTCCTGATTATCGGCGGCGATATGATAATGCAAAGCGCCGGTACGGGAATGCACATATTCTTGTACATCGATGCCCAGTGACTCAATGGTTTCCGTGCGTTTAAGTTGAAAAGCCGGTTGGCGGGTCATGGCGTTATCCAATGTCTGTGATCTCAATCTCTAGATATTGAGATCATTGTAACTAAATCAACACCTTTTCGCCTGCCCACATCAAAGAAATGCCACATTCATCTTACAGCCGTAAATAACTGAGCTACAGTTACAAGCTGAAAGACCTTAAACAGTACCTATATCCAACAAATGTCATGTTTATTTCATTAATGACCTTTAGGGTAGTACTACCGGGAACTTCTGCTAAACAGTTGTGTTCTTTTATAAAATGCCGCTTTGCTGCACCGCAACAATTTAATTGACTTTATTGTGACTGCCTAATATAGTGAGTAAAATTGCTGCAACGCACAAAGATTGAAACTCTTGCGATCACAGGTGAACAAACATGTACGAAGAAATGATGAAAGACGTTCAGGAAAATATGAAGCCCGTTGTTGATATGGCTGAAATCAACAAAAAAGCGGTTGAGAAACTGATTGAACTGCAATCCGGTTATGTATCTGACTTTGTTAACGCCACCATGGCGCAAATGCAGGCTCTGTCTTCTATCAAAGACCCTAAAGAAGCGATTGAACTTCAGGTTGACTATGTTAAGCAACTTGAAACAAAACTCAGCAACGTAGCTGAAGAAGAAATGGCGGCCCTCAATTCAGCTAAAGATGAGTTAACCGCTATTATCGAAAAAAGCTTTGCGGGCCTCGGTCTGAAAGATATGAATTACTTTGAAGACCTGAGCAAGTTCATGACACCTGTTGCGCCTGAAGCCGCTGCTAAACCAGCCGCTAAGCCTGCTCCCGCGAAAAAAGCAGCTGCACCAAAAGCAGCGCCTAAGCCTGCAGCAGCCAAAAAAGCTGCCGCGCCTGCCGCTAAGAAACCTGCTGCTCCTGCTAAGAAAGCCGCTACATCGGCAAAAAAAGCAGCGCCAGCAACCCCAGCAGCAACGACACCTGCACCCGCCGCTAAAGCACCTGTCGCTAAAGCCGCTGCTCCTGCAGCCGCACCTGCCGCTAAAAAAGCAGACGCGCCTAAGTAAGTATTTCTAAGCAAAAAAACGGAGCCTCGCGCTCCGTTTTTTTGTCGATCACTTCTGTCAGGTTACGCCCATCAGCTTACACCGCCGAGTTGATAGACTCACGCATCATTAAAGCTCAACAGTCCAGTTGCTCGCCGCGGGCCAACGCCGGTAAACGACCTTCCAACCCCATCGCAAAGCGCATCACTCGGTTCTTAGCCGGGGTTAATCGTTCTGCGGCACCAAGCCCTAAGTTTCTTAACAACTTGAGCGGCAATAAGTCATTGGAAAACACCCGATAAAATCCATCCATCAACTGCATCATCATCAGGTTATGATTACGCCGCTGCTGCTCATAACGTTGTAACAACGACAGATCACTGATATCTAACCCTTCACGATGTCCATCGAGTATCACCTCAGCTAAGGTCGCCGCATCCAATAAGCCAATATTCACGCCCTGACCGGCCAATGGATTGATCATATGCGCCGCATCGCCTGCCAGCGCTACTCCCTCTTTAACATATTGGCTTGCATGTTGCCGGCGCAGTGGAAATGCACCTCGCTCAAGTAATCCTTCGATCGACCCAAGCCGATCTGGAAAGGTAGTTTCAACCGCTTGAATAAAGGCGTCGCTGTCTAACGCTAGCAACCGCCTTACCTCAGCCGGGCGGTTATACCACACCAGTGAACCGCGTTGCCCAGTCAATGGCAGGAAGGCCAGCGGTCCACTCGGGGTGAACTGTTGCCAAGTAATATCTTGCTGTGGCAGTGACGTAACAATCGAGGCTACCAGCGCATGTTGATCATAATCCCAACTATGCACGCCAATGCCCGACGCCATTCGTACCCGAGACCCGCCCCCATCAGCAGCAACCATTAATTTACCGATGAGTTCACGGCCATCAGACAACTGAACGACACTGCAACCGGGTGAGTAATCGATATCACTAATCTCTGCCGGACAGATGAGATCAACATTATCTAACTGCCCTAATCGTTCAAGCAGTGCCAATTGAATCACTCTATTTTCAACAATGAAGCCCAAATGATCGGCACCGATATCCTGACTGACAAACTCCGTAGCGGCACGCTGCTCGTCACTTTCCCACACTTTCATGCGCTGATAAGGGCAAGCACGGCGATTCATGATGCCATCCCAGACACCCAGCGTTCTAAAAATATTTTCTGAAGCGATACTCAACGCCGACACTCGAAGGTCATGCTCAGCCCCAGCCACGAAAGACTGCGGATATGCCTGATCGACAACGGCGATACTCAGATCGGTATTACCTAAAGCAGCCGCAATAGTGGCCCCGACCATACCGCCGCCAACGATTAACAGATCATACCTATTTTTCATTCTCTCTCCGTTATCGCTATTTTATCGGGCTATGTGAATACAAGGGTATCGTTAAGCACCTTGATTAAGCGTCTTCATTAAGTGCGGGAAATTGTACCGTTGCGTGACCGCAAGCTAAAGACATTTAGCCTGCGTAATAAGAATGTCCTAGCGCTAATCGTCTAGGGGATGATGTGCAGGGGATATAGTCTAGCGACAATGAAGCTCATCTAAACAGGCAACCAACTGATCATCAGTATCCCGCAGACGGCGGCTTAGATCCCGAGCCATGTTCATAAAAATGAGCACATACTGTTCAGGATCGGCCTGATAGACCGAGAACAGTTGATCCGCCTTGATTTCAACCACACGACAAGGCTCCAACGCTTGAACCACGCCACTGCGAGGATAAACCCCGAGCAGCGCCATTGCGCCAAAACACTCACCCGGTAAAAAAGAACGGATCTGATGCGGCTGCCCGGATGCCCCTACTTTGATCAGAGCAGCGCTGCCCGTCTCAATGATATAGGAGGAATCACCTCGTTCGCCCTCAAGAAAGAACGGTTCACCGGCTTCACGCTCAACATAATGACTACCATCAAGAATCAACTTAATGATATCTTCACGCAACCCACCAAATACCGGCATATCTTTAAGCCGATGGATCGGAATATTTTCTGGCACAGTACTACCCGTTATCTCTTTAAGATTTTATTTTAAACCAAGAATGCCCTCGCGATAACCTTTGTCTATCTAAAACATTAAAAAAGGCAATTAGCCTCAGGCTTGGTAAACTGTTCCAATACATTCAAACAGATTTAAGGAGACCACACTATGCAACGAATTACTATATTTGGCCGTAAAGGCTGCGGCTTTTGTACCCGTGCAAAACAACTATGTGAAATGAAAGGTTTGGATCATCGTTATATCGATATCCATGAAGAAGGCATCACCAAAGAAGATCTAGAAAAAACCGTGGGCAAGCCTGTCGACACCGTTCCTCAGATCTTTCACGGTAAGGACCACATCGGTGGCTATACCGAGTTTGCAGCCTTCGTTGATGCCCAAGAAGCCGAAGCTAAAGCCTAATCTTCTTACCGCGCACTAGGAAGTTCCGCTCGAATGCCATAAGCGCCAGCTTAACCCGCTGGCTCTTTCTGTTCGGCGGTGACTTCCTGTTTTCAACGCCTGTACAGTGGCATGCAAGACAAAACGCTGTTTCGCCCGGGTGATACCTGTGTAGATCAGCTCCCGCGTCAGTAATGGGCTATCGTCCGCTGGCAAGATCATCACTACTTTATCAAACTCAGATCCCTGGCTTTTATGCACCGTCATGGCATAAACGGTCTCATGTTCCGGCAGCCGTCCGGGCAATACCCCTTTCATCTCGCCATCGGGCAGCTCAAACCAGACACGCAGCTTACCATCGGCATCCGCGACCGTGATACCAATATCACCGTTATACAGTCCCAATTGATAATCGTTGCGGGTGATCATTATCGGACGGCCACTATACCAAGCCCCCGTCAGCTTGATTAACCGCTGTCGTTGCAACTGTGTTTCAATCGCCAGATTTAGCCCCTCAACACCGTACACACCTTGACGCACCACGGCTAACAATTGAATCCGATTAAACGCTGCTAACAACTGCTTAGGCTCGCCACCGTCACGCATTAACTGAAGGTAACCGGCATAATCAGCCGCCACTTCGACAACCATCTGCTGATAGCCATGCTCGGATAGAGGTACAAAATGGATATCGCGCCAGTCCTGTTGCAGCAAAGCAATCGCCCGTTCGCCATCCCCGAGGTTAACCGCCCTGGCCAAATGACCGATACCGCTATCCGCATCGAAGCGAAAACTTTTGCGCAACAGAGCTAAGGCATCGGCAACCGGATTTTCTCCCGGTAACGAAGCCGGTGCAGGGAGGTCACATACCTGCTGCAGATAATCCAACTGGGCTGGACGATAGCAAAGCTCACCAGAATGCTCCTGTTGCTGCCAGGCGCAGATATCCCCTAGGACGCTGCCCGCTTCAACCGAAGCTAACTGATCTCGATCACCAATCATGACTAACTGGGCGTGGGCGGGCAGTGCATCCAGCAAACGAAAGATCATCGGCAAATCGATCATCGATGCTTCATCGACCACCAATAAATCCAGATGTAATGGATTATCCCGGTGATGACGGAAGTTTTTACTGTCCGGGCGAGGCCCCAACAAACGATGTAGAGTCACCGCCTGCTCGGGAATCATGCCCTGCACCGCGACTGACGTGGCTAATGTCTGTTGCGCCTTAGCTAAAGATTCACTCAGCCTTGCTGCTGCTTTACCGGTAGGGGCGGCTAATCGAATAACCGGCGGACGTTGCACCCGCTGGCTGAAGAGTTCGGCATAGAGACTCAACAATCGCGCCACTGTGGTGGTTTTACCCGTACCCGGGCCGCCACTAATAACCGAAAAACGTCGACTCAACGCAATCGCCACCGCCACTTGCTGCCAATCAGTCTCATCAGCAGCAGGAGCCGTAAAGAGTCGCTTTAAACCCGCTTTGATGACATTAGGGTCAAGCTCAATAGGCGTAGTAAGCCTTTCAATGGTGTTAGCCACCTGGGTTTCATAGTACCAATAACGATAAAGGTATAGACGGCCGTTACTGCACACCAGCGGTGTTTCTTGCTGACCATCGCAGATCACTGTAAAGGCTAGCAACGCCTCCTCCGTTAACCCATTAAGCAACCGCCGAGCGGACTCTCTCAACCGGATCGGCCAATGCTCAATAATGGCGTCATAACGATCAAGTGGCAGACAAACTTCACCTTTACCCAGTTGCAGACTTACTAGGGCAGCGATTAATGCCAATGGCCCATCGTTTGCGGATTCATCACCATCGCGAACAGCCTCGTCGCGGACAAACCGAGCAAACTGAAGATCCAGTGGGCGAATAAGTTGTAACTGACGTAATGCTTGCAGTAACTCCATTACTGTCCCTCCCGGAACAACCGATCAAGTTGCTCGACTAACTGACGATCGGGACGGCAATGAAAAACACCACTGCCAGGTAAGTTCGGCCTCATCCCGCGTAAAAAAAGATAGAACACCCCTCCGACATGCCGTTCATAGTCATAATCGGGCAGGCGCATCTTCAGTAACCGGTGTAGAGCCAGAGTATACAGCTGATATTGCAGATCATAGCGGTGCTCAATCATTGCTTGCTCTAACGCCGCCCCCGCATACAGTTCGGGCTGATGCCCAAGATGATTAGATTTATAATCAAGAATGTAATAACGGCCCTGATATTCAAACACCAGATCGATAAAGCCTTTCAACATCCCTTTAAGCGTATCAAAGGCTAACACACCCGCCTGCTGGGATAATGGGTCATACTCGGCAATGATTTGATTCAATCGGCTGGCATTTAAACCCGCTGAGGGCAACATAAACTCCATCTCCACCAGCCGCTGCCGAGGACTGATATCGGCTAACCGGGGTGACGGTAAACGCTCGTCACTAGACCCGAGTGGCGTAAAGAGCACATCATTCAAGAGCTGTTGTAACACAGGTATCCAGCGTGGCTCATAGCCTGCGATCTGACATTTCTGCTCTAACATCGCCTCTAAGCCCGGCTCGTGGTCGGTAAAATCGATAACCTCAAACAATTCGTGTAAAAAAGTACCCGCCTGAGCCCCCTTTGGAAAACTGAAGATATCATCCACGGCATCAACCTGTAGCTCATCCGGTGCATCTTTCTCATCCATCACCTCAAGATCTAAACCCGGTAAAGGAGCACTCGTATGATGACTAACTAACGCAGAATAACTGGAGATACGCCAATCACGGCGCAAGCGGCGATTGAATTGGCGCGCTTCACAACGGGGCAAAGGTGTCTCGGGCAGATCGAATAATCCTCGCTGTTGATCGCCACTGGGAGGCTGACTGCAGGCAATCGATGAACCAGTACAGAGGGCCTCTAATCGTACTTGCAGATCAGCATCATCCCCGCCCCCCTGCAATAATAGATAGCCGAGGGCGGTACGATGTAAACCACTCTTTTTTGCCCGGCCGTCAGCAATGCCCGCTAAGCCAATATAGCAGCCATACACCGAACGGGTCAGTGCCACATACAGCAACCGTAAATCTTCCGCCAAACGCTCCCGTTCGGCCAGTGCTAAGCTATCTTCATCTTTCGCGTCGAGGTGAAAGCAGAGCCCGTCCTGTTCGTCATGAAACAGCGGGGTACTGGCTTTTCTAAACGTGCAGGCAAACGGCAGAAACACCAGCGGATATTCTAACCCTTTACTTTTGTGCACCGTGATCACCGTTACCAAACCAGCATCACTTTCGAGCCGTAGACGCTGTTCATCGCTCTCGCCATTAGGGTTCATCAGCTGATCGTTATACCACCGCAAAAGCGCCGCGATGCCTTCCTGCTCCATACTGGCACGCTGTAATATTTCACCGAGGTGCAGTAGGTCCGTCAACCGCCGTTCCCCCTGGGGCAGCTGCTGTAAGGTTTCCGCTAACTGCCGTTGCCGCATCAGGCGGCGCAACATCGGCAATACCCCAAGCTGTAACCATTTCTCACGGTAATCGGTAAACTCAGCGACCAACTGCTCCCATAATTGCTCATCATGACTCAGCCGATCTAACCAGCTCGCAGGATAATTCAGTAACGAACTGGCCAGCGCCGCCCGCAGCCGACTTTCATCTTGTGGCTCGGCCACGGCTAACAACAATAGTTTCAAGTCGAATGCTTCGCGACTATTAAACACGCTGTCTCGACCACTTAGGTAGACACTCGGAATACCACGATCAGCGAGTGCTGCCATCACGGCGGCCGCTTCGCTCCGATTACGCACCAATATCGCGATATCTTTAGCTTGCAGAGACTGTTCACCGATTAACGCCTGCCCTTCGGCCGCGGCCCGTAACTTAATATCGATATCACAGGCACAGGCCAGTGCCATCTGCTCCAGATAATCCTGTTTACTGACGAACGGCTCGCCGTCGAACCAAAATTGCAGCGCAGCCGGTGTGCGGCCATACAGGGTAAAGGGCGTTTTATCCGCCTTACCCGCCCCTTTCACCGGTAAAAACGGAATATCATCGTTATAAATAAAGGGCGATGGGCTGTTGGCAAATAATGCGTTAACCCCCTGTATCATCTGCTTAGATGAACGCCAGTTGGTTTCCAGGGTGTAATGATCGGCCACCTCACGGCGCGCCTTGATATAGGTAAAAATATCTGCACCGCGAAAACCATAGATCGCCTGTTTAGGATCACCGATCATAAACAACCCCCGCTCCGGATTATCGGGGTAGAGACGACTAAAAATTCGATATTGCAGTAGATCGGTATCCTGAAACTCATCGATCATCGCAACCGGATACTGTTTACCTATCGCTGATGCAAGCAAGCCGCTATAATCTTGCTGTAACGCCGCATCGAGCTGACTGAGCAGATCATCAAATGAGAGTAATCGATAATCCTGCTTGAGCTTGGCAAAACGCTGCTCTACCCGCTGACGCAGCATTGTTAGCAACAGTTCACGCAGCGGTAAACGGGAGACCAAATACTCATCACACAACTGAAACAAATAGTGTTCGGGCACGGTTTTACCGGCGGGTGTTTTTTCTGCTAACCGAGACTGACAGAGCTTTTCTAACGCCTCTTCAGGAAAAACGGAGCTCTCGCCCAAAACATAGGCATAAATCGCCGCCAACCACTTTGCTACTGAGGTTTTGCGATAGCTGTTTTTATTCACCCCCGACGCCTGAATAAGCTCGGCAAGATCTTCATCTGACTGCTCTAAGTGATCCCGCCATTGCTGACAAAAGACCTCTCGTTCTTGCTGACTGACTTGCCACTTCTGTTCCAGGCAGGTCGTGTCCAACGCCGGAATCAATGTTAGGTCCGGCTTACCTAACATAGGCTTAAGGTCAGCCTGCAGTTTATCGGGGCTCGACCAAATCTGCTGAATGGCTTCACTCAGATCACTGGCCGCTGGATAGATCAATTCACGCCAGCAATCCAATAATGCCTGCCGTTGTAGCGGCGCAATATCAGCGACTAGTTGGGTTTCAAATAAGCTGCCACTTTCAAAGGCGTGCTGGCGTAGCATTCGTTGACAAAAACTGTGAATGGTAAAGATTGCCGCTTCATCCATCTGCCGACCGGCATACTCAAGTATTCGCGCCGAACGCTGCAGGTCCTCCTGCTGATCACGCAGGTCCAATAAGAATGGATCGCTAGTTTCAGCTCCCCGGAACACCATAAAGGCATCCTGAATACGGCTACGGATTCGATCCCGCAACTCTTCAGTTGCCGCTTCGGTGAATGTCACCACCAAAATCTGATCGACTCGCAACGCCGATGACAGCCCTTGTGGGCCGAGCAGTAAACGCAGATAGAGGGCGGTAATGGTATAGGTTTTACCGGTGCCGGCGCTGGCCTCGATAAGACGTCTGCCTGACAGTGGGAAGTGCAGCGGGTCCAGAATCTGTACATTACTCATGACGGCTCCTCTTCACTGTCCGCATCACCGGTTTCAAGTGCTTCGGCGATGGGCCAATACAACAATTCGGCTAATTCGCTAAAGCGCGGGCCTAGAGCGGCATAGTCGGGGTAGACCCGACTGATGTATAGATCGCGGGATTCACCCAACTGCGTAAAAGGATCAACACTAAAGCACTTGATAGCCTCCATTTCGCCGCGATCTTGGCCTTTTTCTAAGGTCTTCGAAGCGAGCACCCAGGCGGTATCGGCGGGCAATGGCAATGGCTCGCACATCCCCTGTCGATAAGCATTAAGCCACTCTTGCAGATAGTTAAACGCCTTGCCCTGCGCCAACGGCTCAAACCAATGTCGCCCGTTAAGGCCAAAAAAGTAAGCTCGCAACGAATAGCCGCTGGCGCACAGTACCAGATGTTCCAGCCACAACTGGACCACATCTCGTCCTTTTGCATTGGCCGCTCGATAGCGCACTAGACCTTCCCTATGCAAACCCGTCAGCCAGCCACTGAGCTGTATCCCGGAGACATCCAACTGACATTCCACCCGGCTCGGTTGATCAAGATGGTGGCGAATCTTATCCGCCATGTTTTGACTGTCATCCCGTGCCTTACGCGTTTGTAACTGTGCAGCGATGCCCACCGGTAAGAGACCCGATGCGACCAGCCGCTCAAAGCATTCAGGCTGCTGCTCATGAATAGCGGCGTCTAATAACCGCTCTTTAAGCTGATACCCCGTCAGGCCATCGAGCTGAAAGGGTTCCTCATCCTGCAGTTCCAGTGCACTGTTATTGAAGTAAACTTTCAGACGACGTTGAAAAAAGTGTTTAATCGGATTGCGGGCGAAGCTGAGCAGATCTGACAGTTCTAATTCCTCAAGCACTTCTGGCACTAACGGCTTACTCATGAAACTCTGCTCAATAGACCCTTCTTTGCGCAGTAACGGCAACCACTCCTCGGCATAACTGAACAACGGCGAATCAGCTGAGAAATAACGCTCGCTAAAGGGCTGTAGCGGGTGCTCAATCAGCAAATGCTGTAGCAGTGATGCTTCACCCTCAAAACGATAGTTTTGCTGGCAGTATTCCATCAACTCAGTCACTAGCACGGAAGGCACTTTAGGACTGTTGTCCTGTACGCTACGGCCAATATAACTGATATACAGAGTCTCGCGGGCCGATAGCAGTGCTTCGAGAAAGAGGTAGCGGTCATCATCACGGCGGGATCGATCTCCCCGTTGCGGTGACTCAGCCATCAAATCGAAGCCCATTGGCGGAATCGAACGGGGGTAAACACCATCGTTCATACCGAGCAAACACACCACTTTGAAAGGGATCGAACGCATCGGCATCAAGGTACAGAAATTAACCGCACCGATCATGAAACGTTGGCTAGCGCGGCTATTACCCAGCTCATTGGTCAGATAATCGCGCATAATGGCCCAACTCAGTGGCGCCTGATAACCACTGTCACTCAGTTGTTGCTGCAACCGTTCAAGCACTTGACGAACCTGACTGAGAAGGATTTCATCTTGTTCATCCGGCTGATAAGCACGTTGCAGAATATCATTGATAACATTAAACCATTCGGCGATCGGTTTATCTTGCGCTAAACGCTCACAACAGAACTCCAATAACTCGACAAATTCTGCCAGCTGGCCGAGGTCTTCCGCCTCTAAGCCCTCAATTTCAGCATAGGGGTCGATGCCATGCCACAAGGATTCACTAGGCCCCATCGCGAAACCAGCCAACATGCGGCGCAAGCCAAACCGCCAGCTATTTTGCTCAAAAGCCGGCACCCCTTGATGGCTACGCTGCTCAGCATCGATACCCCAGCGTATCTGACAGGCTTCGATCCAGCGACAGATCCGTTCAAACCGGTCACCGTCCAAATTAAACTGGCGTAACACCGCCGGAACCTCAAGAATATCTAACACTTCTGACACGGTCACACGACTTTCCGGTAACCCCAATAAGCGCAAAAAACTCAGCAGTAACGGACTCTCCTGCTGCAATGTTCTATCAGAGATAGAAAACGGGATATAGCGTTCAAAGGGCGCATTACCAAAAACCGCTTCGATATAGGGAGCATAAGATGCCACATCGGGCATCATGATGATGATATCGCGCGGCGACAGCTCGGGTTGTTGATCCAGCATCGCCAACAACTGATCATAAAGCACCTCGACTTCCCGCAATGGGCTGTGAGCACTGTGAAGCTGTAAAGAACGGTCGACCAACGCTAACCTGTGTTTCTGTTCGGCATCAAGCACAGCGTCCGCCGATGGATCTTCCAATTCTAAAATATCCTGCTGTACCGATTGCAGCAGGGATGCCCGGCCACAGGGCTCAAACAATTCCATCTCTGGCGCGGCTAAATCTTGTATTTGAAACAGGTAATCTCGTCCAAGCTTACCCATGGATGAAAGTATGGGATTACCATGACTGTAATAATTATCCGCCAGTGTCTCAGGACTCATACCCGGCTTGGATAACCAGCGCTGATTCAACCGTGCAAGGTATTTAGGGTCGACAATATCACCCCAATAATACTGACAGGGATTACACACCATTAGATGAACGTCAATACGCTGACCGAGCGCTTGCAACGCTTCGACAAAGTTTTGTGGCAATGCCGAGATACCAAAAACAAACAGCCGGGCCGGTAACCGTGATAGATCAAACTGGCCTTTGCTGAGCACCTCAACGAAGCCATTAAACATATTGCCTCGATGCCAGTGTGATAATCCAAGCCCGAGAATATGTTGCTGCAGAATACGCCAAAGAATCGGCTGCCAAGGCTGGGAATGACTGATCTCTGGTAGGTCATCGCCGTTTTCCCAACTAGCGATCCAATCAGGCCGGTAAACCAAGTACTGATCAAAGATATCAGCCACCTTACCGCAGAGCTGATACAACTTGTACTGTCCCTCATCTTGCTCGAGATAGCGTTGTAATGGCGCAAACTCATCCCGACTAAGCTGCAGAGGCAACAGTTCCATCAATGCCCAAGTTAGCGCCTCTTTATTAAACGCTGAACGCTCGGGCACATCCTTTAACACTAATGAGAAACTGCTCCAGAGAAAACTCGCGGGTAAAGGAAAATCAATATTCGCGGCGATCTCAAGCTTATCGGCCAACTCCAGCTTCAGCCACTGTGCCATGCCTGGGCTTTGCACTAAAATGGTTTCTGGCTGGAAGGGATCGGCAAGCGGCTGTCGGCTGATCAGCTTTACCAACAAGTCCTTTTGTAGATCAAGCTTATTAGAATGGTAAATCTGAAACATTCAGCCCCCTCGTTCATCCTTTGATTATACGGACTGGAAATCATCGCACTGCTTTAGCATTTAATCCGCTCAGCCAAATAGATCTGCCGAGTCAGCATTGGGTGTATCCGTGGCCGCGACATTGCCTTTATCAGCCACCACAACAGCGGAAGATTCTGAAGCGGTTGCTATTTGCGCCACGTCCTTTTGCGGAGCTTCGGGCCGTTGCCATACCTGCTCGGCCGACTCAATTTTCACAACCCCATCGAAACGCTTACACAGGTATGCAACAGCCGTGTCAAAGTCATTAATGTCACACAGCATCACGCCGCCGCGGTCCGTTTCAGTTGTAAACAGGTAACTTTTCATCAACTCATTCCACATCGGTTAACGTGCAGCATTGCACTATAATTTATTGGCTGGCACAAGCCCCACAGCCATCCGCCGTTGCAAATCCTGATAAATTTTCTTGACGGATTTCAGATCCCGACCAATACTAAAACTCCCTGCAGCTAAAGCACGTAGAAACAGAAAGGGTCGGTTAAGCCCATGTTGACTAGGTAAATGCCAATTAAAGGGCATTTGATGTCCCTCTAAGCAGCGCTGATAAACTGACGCCAAACAGCCTCTTTTAGTAGAGCCTGAATTGCTTTAAACCAGGGTCTCCCCTTAAAGTAAGACCTAAAGCAAAACCTAAAGTAAGGATTAAAGTAAGGCTTCATGCCGTTTCATCAACCGCTTTAATCATCAAGGCCACGGACGTTTGTCTGTGGCCTTTTTTAGGCGTAACGACTAATGCCGAGTCACTGCCGATGGTAGTGCAAGGTGACGCTCAACGGCTTTACGGAAGACCATAATCACCAGCACCGCCCAAGCCAACACCGGTATCATTAGGGTATTCAACATCTGCCACCCCAATACTGACTCAAGCCAACCAGAGCTAAAAGCGGAGATCGTCACCACGCCAAATACTAAAAACTCATTCGCCGCCTGACTTTTAGATTTTTCAGCAGGTTTATAGGTCGAGGTCACCAACTGCGTGGCGCTAATGAACATAAAATTCCAACCGACACCGAGTAGCAGCAAAGCCCCCCAAAAATGCCATTCACTGACACCATGGAGATTTAACAAAATGCACAGCAGCATTAACACTGCCCCAAGCAGCATCACCGATAACAAACCTAACCGGCTAATCAATCTTGGCGTGATAAAAGAGGGCAAAAACATACCCAATACATGCCATTCGATCACCCAAGCCGCAGTGCTAAATTCAAAACCGCAGCGCGCCATGGCCACCGGAGTCACCGTCATAATCAGATTCATCACGGCATAACCAACCATGCCAACCGTTACGGCAACAATAAACACCGGCTGAAGTACAATCTCGCTAATAGGACGGCTTGTCTTTACCTCATGAGTACTGCCGTCGCCGTTTGCTAGACGCACAAAACTCAGCAATACCAGCGCCACAACATACAACAGCAATAAACCGATAAAAGCGCCACTAAAGACGCTATCATCTAACCAACTACGACTGCTAATGGCTAAGTTAGGCCCTAACACCGCAGCAATCACCCCACCGGCCATGACCAATGAAATGGCTCGACTTTTATGCTCAGCCGCACAGGCTTCAACCGCCGCAAAACGATATAGTGTGCCAAAACCAATACCAATACCCAATAAAAAGGTACCACCACAAAACAGAAAAAAACTGCCGAGCTGCAGGGCTAAAATACAACATAGAGCACCGGCGATACCGATACTGTTACCGAGGTAAAAGCCATTTTTTCGCCCCACTCTCGCCATGATTAATGACGCAGGTATTGTGGCGCACATTAAGCCGACAAATTGCATCGCAATTGGCAGGGTAATCAATTCAGGTGAGGGCGAAAGCTGCTGACCAATCAACGCATTAACTGAGATTAATAACACATTACCGGTAGTCAATAATGCCTGACACAGGGACAACAAAACCACGGTCATATTCATAACTACACAGCCCTCACTGGCCCATCAAGATCAATAATGTCAGTACTAGATAGTACCCTGAAGTACCGTCTTATCGATATAGATACCGCCATCAGCATCCAATACACCACTCTGAATCAATAGGTGACGAATACCCTCGTGTTGCAATGCGGGGTCTAGTGGGTCAAAAAAACGCCCGACAAAAGGCAATGACGCCAGTCGACTGCGCTGCCACCGACCTTGATCCGACATCAGCCAAGCAATACCGCTCAGGCTCAAAATCAGATTATCGAGGTAGGCCTGTTCATCACCCGTCATCCAGAGAGCAGTGGCATCGAGATAAAGATATTCATCCGCATTGTATTCTAGATATTGGTGCCAGTAGTCGAAGTACGTATCGCAACGATTTCCCAGTAAAGATTTAAAGCGTTCAGCCACTAACGAATAACGGGATAACCCTGCACTTTTGGCGCAGATCAAGGTGGTATATTCGCAAGTCTGCACGCCATCATTGCTATAGACCTGCTGCACCTGAAGATCAGTTTCTTGAAACAGCATCAGCCAACAAAGCGGCAACTGATAACCAGAGTTGGCTAACTGGCGATGATCATCATCGCTATTGATCTGTGATGGTAACGTTTTATGACTATGGAGACTGGTGCGTTGAAACATAAAAATCCCTGTAATACTCATCATGCAGCTGAATATAGTGTAAATGAAGTTCAGCGTTGAGGGGTGATTAACTCAGAATAAATGGGAAAAATAACACAATATACTTAAGCCCAGCTTAGCGCGCCGACATTATAGCGACTCAAGGCATAAAAACACCAACTAGATCAATCCGTTAACGGCTCAATCTGGAGACGGTCCTGCGCGCCTATGCGAATAATTTGGCCCGTAGTGGTGGTAAAACTACGTTCCTGCAACGCCGACTTATGCACCTGATAATACAGAGGCTCGCTGCTCTGAGGCGATACCAACGTAACATTAAGTAGTTGATGGCCATCATACCAACGATATGCAAAAAAACTTAGGCTTAGCACAAAGGACACCAACACAAACAAGACTGCAATCAACTTAATAGGCTCATCCTTCTTTATTGAACCCACTAGCCCGCTCTCAGGCTTAACCGGCCGCTCAGTAGACGCCCGCCGGCGAGTGGATTTTGCTGCTAACGCCCGACGCTGTAAATACACATAGGCGATCAATAGCACCAACAGGGTCAGAAATATCTTAGTTACCATAACGTGCTACACCCCTGCACTCGATTGAGTAGCTCATTGTCCATAGCCCCACTAAAACTGCAACACAAAAGAGTCGCTGACCATCGCTATTCAACATTCTCTCATAAATCCAGCATAGCCTTAATGCGACGCCCTTATATCAACGATAACAGCGAGCACTGTCCCGCTAAAATGCTACAATAATACCGCATTGCAACAAAAAGTATTTTGACTAAACAAGATACCCACAGAGCGCATTGAAAGCGCTGTCCGACTAGGTTAGGTTTAACACTAAACAGATAGACCCAGTCGCAGTATTACTAAATAATTATCAGCCACAGCCAATCGCTGATAGAAGTTGCTCGTAAGAGCGCATAGTCATAAAGAGGAATTAACAATGGATGAGCTGCACGGTTATTACTTGGAAGATCTGGAAGTTGGCATGAGCGCCTCTTACGCAAAAACGATCGCCGAATCCGATGTCTATATGTTTGCAGGCATATCCGGTGATAACAACCCAATCCATGTAAACAGTGAATATGCGGCAACGACCCAGTTCAAGAAGCGCATCGTTCATGGAATGTTCTCAGCAGCGCTGATTTCTACCGTTGCCGGCACCCGCTTACCTGGACCCGGTGCGATTTACATCGACCAAACCATCAAATTCAAAGCCCCGGTATATATGGGTGACACCGCTAAAGCAACCGGCACCATTGAAGAGATCGATGAGAAGCGCCGCCGTGTTAAAATGCGCACCGATGTGCATGTGGGTGACAAACTGGTAGCCACAGGCTACGGCACGTTCATGGTTGACCGTCGCGAAGCCTAACCGCTAACCGCCCAAGATAAAAAACAAAAAAGCCTGCAGTTGCAGGCTTTTTAGTCAGTACGAATCACTCAGCCATTTTGAGCTGAAAAATCTAACATCCGCTGTAACGGACGACGAGCGTCATCAATTAACGCCTCATCGACAACAATTTCATCAGTACCATGCTCAAGGGCATGCAGCACATTCTCAAGCCCATTCATCGCCATCCAAGGACAGTGAGCACAGCTGCGACAGGTTGCACCTGAGCCACCGGTCGGCGCTTCGATAAACTGCTTATCCGGTGCCGCTTGGCGCATCTTGTAAAAAATGGCACGATCAGTCGCGACAATAAACTGCTGGTTAGGCAACTCACGGGCCGCGTTAATAATTTGAGTTGTTGATCCGACCACATCGGCGAGTTCGACCACCGCATCCGGAGATTCGGGATGCACCAACACGGCGGCCTCAGGATAAACCTGCTTTAAATCTAATAATCGTTGCGCTTTAAACTCTTCATGGACGATACAGGCGGCATCCCACATCAACATCTCGATGCCTGTTTGCTTCTGCACATATTCGCCCAAATGCTTATCGGGGGCCCAGATGATTTTTTTACCTTGGTCGGCCAGATGCTCTACCACTTTTAGCGCAATACCCGAGGTCACAACCCAGTCGGCACGCGCTTTAACGGCAGCAGAGGTGTTCGCATAAACGACTACTTCATGGTCAGGATGAGCATCACAAAATGCGGTGAATTCGTCCGCAGGACAACCCAAATCAAGAGAACAGGTTGCTTCCAGCGTTGGCATCAAAACCCGTTTTTCAGGATTCAATATCTTGGCGGTTTCGCCCATAAACTTAACACCGGCAACAATCAACGTTTTAGCCGGGTGATTATTTCCGAAGCGAGCCATTTCAAGCGAATCAGATACGCAGCCACCGGTTTCATCAGCCAGTTGCTGAAGCACTTCATCGGTATAATAATGCGCCACGAGACAGGCATCCTTCTCAATAAGAAGTTGCTTAATACGGGCCTTGTACTCTTCCTGCTGCTGTAGATCTAGCTCGCCTGGAAGGTGCTCTTTAGCAAAATATTCCTGAACTAGGATACGATCTGAAAGCTCTTCTTTATTCAACATCGACAAATTTTCTTAATCGGGTAATGTAACAGTAACTGACTTTAAACGAAGCGATATTATACCACCCCTGTCCATCAGAGCATGTTAATTCTATGTAAAGTGTCAACATAAATAGCAAAAAAGGAGCCTTTTATGGCTCCTCTTAAGATTTTTTAGCGATTATTGTCTAATCACCCTCATTAATATCATATACCAGCGATATAGCGTGTAGGGTCAGCCACTCCGGCATCCTCAAACCCTTTAGCCCTTAATCGACAACTATCGCAAACGCCACAGGCCCTACCATCATCATCGGCCTGATAGCAGGAAACCGTCAAACCATAATTAACCCCTAAACGGGTACCTTCCTGTATGATTTGTGCCTTCGTCAAATCAATCAACGGGGTTTCAATCGTCAGACGCTCACCTTCAACGCCGGTTTTCGTCGCCAGATTAGCCATATTCTCAAAGGCCGCGATATATTCAGGTCGGCAATCAGGGTAACCCGAGTAATCAACTGCATTAACACCGATGAAAATATGTTGCGCATGCAACACTTCAGCCCACGCCAATGCCAGTGACATAAAGACAGTATTGCGCGCAGGAACATAAGTGACCGGAATACCCTCTTCTTCGTGATCGGGCACATCAATGCTATTATCGGTCAGGGCTGAACCGCCAAAATCTTCTAGATTTAAACGCACCACGCGATGCTCTTTTACATCCAGATTAGCCGTAATTTTTTTAGCTGCCGTCAGTTCTGTTTGTGAACGTTGCCCATAATCAAAACTCAACACATAACAGTTAAAACCGCGTTCAACGGCCATTGCGAGTGCCGTAGCCGAATCAAGGCCACCCGATAACAATACAACAGCATTGTTGGAAGAAGTACTCATTGAAAAACCTTAAAGATTTGAGTGGTTATCGTTGCAGGTAGTCACGTGCCAAATTGGCGGCTGAACTATCAGGATAACGGGAGATGGTTTTGTTAAACATATCTTTCGCTTTTGCCTGATCACCCATCTGATGATAGATCACGCCGAGCTTATAAGAGGCATCAGCAGCTTTCCGATGTTCAGGAAAAGCATTTAATACCTGCTCAAAAGCTGCCTTAGCCGGCGCTAACTTCTGCTCAGCCAAGTTAACCTCACCTACCCAATAATAGGCATTGGGCAATCTCGCACTATCAGGATAGCGCTCAATAAACAGGTCAAAGGCATCAAGGGCAGCAGGAAAGTCTTTCGAGCGCACTAGCCCGAAAGCTTGCTGATAAGCTTGGGCATCCGTCGGGGTACTATCAGCAGCAGGCAAAGCGACTGATGAAGCGCTTGAAGGACTCAGCACAGCACTCGAAGCCGACGAACTCGATGGTTGCGGCGCAGCCTGCCCGGTCGATAAACGACGATCTAAATCACGGTAGCGATCCCGCTGCTGTTGCTCCATCTGCCGTAGCTGATATTGCTGCTGCTCGACCATGCCGCGCAATGTGCGTACTTCATCCTGCAGCTGTTGCAACACCATCGCAGTGTCATTACGGCCATTGAACTGTGCACCGCCACTATTCACCGTAGAACGGTTAGCAGAGCCTTCATCAATTTTTAATTCGATCACCTGAACGGGATCAGCAGCAATAGCACCGGTGCTGAATAGCACCAGTGCCGCCGCTAAGCTATATGCTTTTCGCATAGAGAGCAAAACCCGCGATTAATATTTCAGTTCAACGCGACGGTTTTGAGCCCATGAGCTTGGGTTGTGACCCATCACTACAGGCTTCTCTTCGCCAAAGCTAACCAATTCAATCTGACTGCTTGAAACGCCATTAACCGTTAATACACGGGCAATCGCTTGAGCACGACGCTCTCCCAGTGCCATGTTGTACTCACGGGTACCACGCTCATCAGCATGACCTTCCAGAACAACTGTCGCGGAAGGGTTTGCAACCAAGTATTTAGCGTGACCGCGCAATGCCTGAACCGCTTCAGCTTTAACTTGAGTTTGATCGAAGTCAAAATAGAAAACAGTTGCCAGATTCTTAACATCACTCATAGAGGTGCCAGACATAGAAGAGTCTGAAACAGCCTGAGTAGTCGTTACAGGTGCAGTATCACCGCCACCCATAGTATCGGTATCTGTCGTCTTTGTAGTACTACAACCCGCCGCCCAAACAACTGTCAGCGCCAAAGCAGTAGCTTTACCAATATTTATAGCACGCATGAAATACTCCTAATAATTAGCCAATCATATGCGAAACAACCTTAATCCTGCCTAAAGTAAAGGTTGCTACGTCTGAATGCAATAGCCGCAATACAATCGATCAGCTTTTCTAACTAATTGATTTAACTTTGTAGGCTTACGCAGTCATCTTGTCACTTTACACCGTCACTTCGGCTCAAATAGACGTTACTAAACACTTATCTAGAAAGGAGACCAAGCGGGTTCACGAACATCGCCATCTGTTGACGGCAAACGAAACTTAACTCGCCCATCAAGGGATACCGCTGCCAATACGCCTCGAATACCTTCCTGGGTGGCATAAAGAATAATACTACCGTTGGGAGCAATCGTCGGAGACTCATCCATAAAGGTTTCCGTTAACAGATCCACCCGGCCAGTCCGCAGATCTTGCACGGCAATATGGTATGCCCCATTGTTCTGATGCACCATGGCCAAAAAACGCCCGTCCTGAGTCAAACGACCGCGCGCATTAGACTGCCCGTCAAAGGTCAGGCGGGTCACATCACGGCTCGGCAGATAGATAGAATAGATCTGCGGCTGACCACCACGATCAGAGGTAAAGATCAGTGACTGACCATCTGGTGACCAAGAAGGCTCTGTATCAATACCAAAATGGTGGGTGATCCGGGTTAGGCGACGCTGCTGCAGATCCAGCACATAAACTTCCGGGTTACCATCTTTAGACAGCACCAAAGCCAGCTGTTTACCATCGGGAGACCACGCAGGGGCGCCATTCAAACCGCGGAATGACTGAACCTTTTCTCGCTTGCCCGTTGCTAAGTACTGTATATAGACGGCTGGACGTCCCGACTCAAAAGACACATACGCCAGTTTAGAGGCATCCTGCGACCAAGCCGGAGATAAGATAGGCTCTCTGGATTCCAGAATGGTTCGTGGATTATGGCCATCGGCATCCGCCAGCATCAAACGATAACGATATTTCGACGGTGCCAATTGCTTAGCCGTCACATAAACGATACGCGTCGAGAAAGCGCCGCGCACACCGGTTAACGCCTCAAACACTTTGTCGCTGATATAGTGGCCCACGGCGCGTAAATTATCACGACTCGCCTTGATATCCTCACCGAGAATGCGCTCTTCCTTAAGAATGTCATATAATTCAAAGGCTACATTCAATTGCCCTTCAGATTCACTGATACGACCGATAACAATAAAATCACTACCGCTGATACGCCAATCACGAAAATAGAGCGAATTACGATCCGACGGGAAGCTCAGCATATTTTCCCGCGGCATGACCTTGAACATACCACTACGATACAGATCATCACCCACCACCTTAGCGATATCATCCGGCAGCGCCTGATTGCCACTCCAGGCAAATGGCACCACCGCTATCGGCGTTGGCTCATCGACCCCTTGAGTAATTTCAACGGTCAACTCAGCCCGCGCTAGCAAACTGAACAAGCAAAAGAATAGACATATAAAACTACGCTGCATCACGGATTACCTGCGAAGATCTGATGGATTATATTCAAGTGTTAACTTCCTAAAATTTCTATCAAACAGTATTGGGTCCATGTTTTGTAATTCACTGAATCGTCCAACCCGTTTCACTGCTCGGATAGCGCTTTCATCAAAATGGCTATCGCCGCTACTTTTTACGACATAAACATTATCTACTTCGCCGGTAGGCAGTAGATGCAATGACAACACCACTTTCATGCCGTTGCGTGCACTCGGTGGACGACGCCAGTTACTTTCAATCTCAGCAGCAATGTATTCGAGATAACCCGCCGTTGCCTGCTGATCTTGCAATGCTTGCATCTCCTGTTCTTCGGCGGCAAGCGCCGCCGCTAACTCGGCATCTCGACGCTGCTGAGCTTGCTGTTCACGCTCAACACGCTGCAGCTCGGCGCGCTTACGTTCGGCATCTTTTTTAGCTTCAGCCTGACGACGCGCTTCGTCCTGTTGCTTTTTCTTAGCCGCTTGAGCCGCCTGCTCTTTTTTCAGCGCCTCTGATTTTTTACGTGCGGCCTCTTGCTTGAGAGCTTCAGCTTTCTTCTTAGCGTCGGCCTGCTTTAAAGCCTGGGCTTTTTCACGGGCCTGTTGCTCTTTCTTAGCGACCTCTTGCTTGCGTTGCTTCTGCTTAAGAGCCTCTTGCTTTTGCTGCTCTTTTTTCAACGCTTCTTTTTTACGCGCATCCGCTAGCTTGCGTGCATCGGCTTTCTTTTTCGCCTCCGCCTGCTGGTCGCGCTGCCGTGCCTGCAGTTGTGATTTAATATCCACGATCTGGGCTTTGACATGCCGAGGCGTAAGATGTTTCTCATCTTCAGCATAACCTAGCCAGCTATAAAATAGCGCACTAAGTATCACGCCATGCAGAATCAGGGCTAATAGTGCGGGGAATAAGTAACTTCGTAAATTCACAATCAAATTACTCTGTTACCAAGCCGACACTTTCTGCACCCGCCTGCTGCAAAAGAGTCATTAGCTGAATAACATGATCATAATCGACACCTTTATCACCACGCACCAGCAACAGTTTCTTCGGATTGTTACTCAACACTTTAGCAACCCGCTCTTCGACCACCTCACCACTAATAGGCTTGAGCGGATCGCCGCCCACATCGATATAGTAACGCCCTTCTTTATCGACGGTCACAATCAATGGCTCATTATCTTGAGTATCAACCGGGTCTGAGCCAGCTTTAGGTAGCTGTACATCAACGCCCTGCGTCAACATAGGCGCGGTAATCATAAAGATAACCAGCAACACCATCATCACATCGATGTATGGCACCACATTGATATCAGCGTTTAGCTTACGTTTCTTTCTTACTCTGCGAATCATAGTAGCGGCCTGTTACAGATCAGTTTGAAGCGTGCACTCGGCGGTGCAAAACACTTGAAAATTCATCCGCAAAGGTTTCATAACTATTCATCAGCGTTTCCGTTTTAGCCGAGAAACGGTTATAGGCAATAACCGCGGGAATAGCTGCAAACAGTCCGATCGCGGTGGCAATCAAGGCCTCTGAGATACCCGGCGCTACCGATGCCAGCGTCGCCTGATGAACATTCGCCAGGCCTCGAAATGAATTCATAATCCCCCACACGGTGCCAAACAATCCGACATAAGGGCTGGTTGACCCCACGGTGGCCAAAAATGGCAAATGCATCTCAAGCTTTTCCTCTTCGCGGGCTAAGGCCACCCGCATACTGCGCTGCGCCCCTTCCATAATCGCATCACGATCGGCGCCTGACTGCTGACTCAGTCGGCTGAACTCTTTCAGCCCTGCCCGAAAAATATTTTCAGCGCCATTATCACTATCCGGATCAGCATTCACTTCACGGAATAGCTGGCTCAGGTCAACCCCGGACCAGAAGCGGTCTTCAAATGCCCGCAATTTACGCTGTGCCTGTCGCAACACAAAGTGGCGTTGGAAAATCATAATCCAAGACAGCACTGACGCCAGCAACAACAACAACATAACTATCTGAACAACAAAACTGGCATTAGCCACCAGGCTCCAGATCGACATTTTATCCGGCACGTTTATAACCCCTTGTGATGAAATCTGAAAAACTGGTTCTGATAGTAGCGAGATCAGCGGGCAAAATCTGCCCCTTTTCTGACAAAAAATCAGATTTACGTCGATTAAACAATTTTGCAGCACGCTTTATCCATTAGCGACTCAACTGTTCGGCGATTGGAGCGAGCAAGCGTTTGAAAGTTCAAACAAAATGAACAACCCAACATAAAAAAGCCGCCCAAGAAGGCGGCTAATAAACACCAATAAGCTTATACAGAGACTAAGTGGCCATTACGGCGGTGCTCATCTTTCGATTGACACGCGACACATAAAACAGCTGTCGGATTAGCCATAAGGCGATTCAGTTCTATCTCTTCGCCGCAACTCTGACAATAACCATACTGACCCGCTTCAACCCGCAACAATGCATTTTGGCACTCACGAATCTCTTCTTCCAACTGCGTTATATGTGACAGACTCGTTTGCTGAAGACCAACAACGGCTGATGCCTCGGCGCGATCGAGCACCTCGGTGCAACTTAATTGACCCATCTCAGCCTGCTGATCTGACCGTTCAGCTTTAAGATCGGTCTGCAACTGCTGCAATAAAATCTGCAGTTCACGCTTCAGATGTTTAAGTTGCGCCACATTGATGCAACCGAGTTTCATAGTGTTCATACCTTAACGCCCTAAACATTATTTTTTATGTTCATAAGCTAAAAGTTAAACCCTTAGTCGCAACTCTGCGTTGACTTAAATCAGTTATCTTCAGCTGATGCCGGTTCTATTGATCCCGGTCAGGCAATTCAAGACCAAAGTGACGATAAGCATTGTCTGTCACCACCCGCCCACGCGGTGTACGCATCATAAAGCCTTGTTGTATCAAGTAAGGCTCGAGTACATCTTCAATGGTATCTCGCTCTTCACTAATCGCCGCAGCTAAGCTATCGACCCCGACCGGGCCACCGCCAAACTTCTCAATCATGGCCAATAATAAGCGTCGATCCATATGATCAAAACCATGCTCATCGACATTTAGCATATTCAACGCAAGATCAGCCATTTCTAATGAGATCCGACCATCGCCCTTAACTTCCGCGTAATCTCTGGCGCGTCGCAACAAGCGGTTAGCGATCCGTGGCGTACCTCGCGCACGACGAGCAATTTCAATCGCCCCTTCACGGTCAACGCCACTACCCGACAGACGTGCAGAACGTTCAACGATGGAGGTCAAATCATCAATATTATAAAATTCGAGTCGCTGCACAATACCAAAGCGATCCCTCAGCGGCGACGTTAACAATCCTGCTCGTGTGGTCGCCCCCACTAAAGTAAACGGCGGCAATTCCAACTTAATTGAACGAGCTGCCGGCCCTTCACCGATCATAATATCCAGCTGATAATCTTCCATCGCAGGGTATAGCACCTCTTCAACCGAAGCACTTAAACGGTGTATTTCATCAATAAAGAGCACATCACCCGGCTCAAGATTGGTCAGCATCGCCGCAAGATCACCGGCTTTTTCTAACACCGGCCCCGAGGTGGATTTAATATTACATTCCATTTCATTGGCGATAATGTTCGCCAAGGTGGTTTTACCCAGCCCCGGCGGTCCAAAAATAAGCGTATGATCGAGCGCTTCTTGACGCTTGCGCGCAGCACCGATAAAGATCTCCATCTGCTCTTTGACCACTGGCTGGCCAACATAGTCCTGCAACGCTTTCGGACGAATCGCCCGATCCTGAACTTCCTCTTGTGGCGCGGTAACCACAGGAGTAACAAAGCGATCCGCTTCGATCATGATTAATACCCTATCACTAACATTGCGTTACTAACCCTGCACCATACTCTTCAAGGCCGCACGAATAAGCTCTTCACAGGAGGCGCCGGGTATCAACTTTTCAGCCTGAGCAATCGATTTAGTCGCCTGCACCGGCTTATAGCCCAACGCAACCAAAGCACTTTCAGCCTCAGCCCTATTATCACTTTGTACAGCAGGTGCCGGTCCGCCTAAACCATCAGTTAAGGTGAACTCATCGACATCGTTAAAGACAAAATCCTTCAGCTTATCCTGCATCTCGACAATAAGGCGTTCAGCAGTCTTTTTACCAACCCCGGGTAACCTCACTAAAGCGGCTGTATCCTGATGCTGCACCGACAAAACAAACTCATTCACACTGATACCCGACAGAATCGTTAATGCCAGCTTAGGCCCCACACCATTTACTTTAATCAAAATGCGGAACAGCGAGCGCTCGGTGCGCTCATAAAATCCGTACAACAGCTGAGCATCTTCCCTAACCACCATATGGGTAAACAAGGTTATCTGTCGCCCTACTTCCGGTAGTTGGTAAAAAGTATTCATTGAGGCATCGACTTCATAGCCAACCCCATTCACCTCAATAACCAGTTGCGGCGGGTGCTTTTCTAACAATTCACCTTTCAATCGTCCTATCACGGCGCTTTTCTCTCCAACTCGCCCCACTGACAGGGCTTAATTTTTAGGCTACTCATAACTAATGTAACACTGCGTTCATCGCAGACGGCCACCTCGGCTACTTTTGGCACCCGCCATCATAATCAGACTACTACGGGTATGTGCATGACACAGAGCAATAGCCAACGCATCGGCGGCGTCTGCCTGCGGCAGCCCCGGCAGTTTCAAAATAGATTTGACCATATGCTGAACTTGGGATTTATCTGCAGAGCCGTTACCGACCACCGCCTGCTTAACTTTACGGGCTGCATATTCAGCCACCTCTAAACCTTGGTTTGCACCCGCCACAATAGCCACGCCACGGGCCTGGCCTAGCTTCAACGCAGAATCAGGGTTTCGGGCCATAAAGACCTGCTCTATCGCCATCTCTTGCGGACAAAACTGCTCAATCAGCTGGGTCACACCCGCATATATCTGCGTCAACCGCACAGCTAACTCATCACCCTTAAGACGAATACAGCCACTGGCAACATATTCATTCTTCGCCCCCACTGTATTGATAATACCGTATCCGGTAATCCGTGAGCCCGGATCTATCCCTAAAATCAACATAACTGCATTATCAACTCAAAGTACTGGTTATTTATACAGATAACAATACCCTAGATACGGACATAAAAAAAGCCGTGCAGTGCACGGCTTTATCATTAAACGCCCACTATCTTAAGGCGTTTTACGCAATTTGATATTCAATTCACGTAGCTGAGCCGCACTCACTTCACCCGGTGCCTGCGTCATCATACAAGCAGAGCTCTGGGTTTTAGGGAAGGCGATCACTTCACGAATAGAGTCGGTACCGGTCATTAACATAATCAGACGATCCAAACCGAAGGCCAAACCACCGTGCGGTGGCGCACCATATTTCAGCGCATTCAACAGGAAGCCAAATTTATCATCGGCTTCCTCTTCAGAAATACCGAGAATATCTAATACAGATGCCTGCATAGCCTGATCATGGATACGGATTGAACCACCACCTAGCTCGCAACCATTCAAGACCATATCATACGCACGGGACAAGGCTGTCAGCGGATCCGCTTTAAGCTCTTCCGGGCTGCAGCTAGGTGCAGTGAACGGATGATGTAGTGCCGTCAGACCACCGTTATCGGTTTCTTCAAACATTGGGAAGTCGACAACCCACATAGGCGCCCACTCACACTGCGCCATATTCAGATCTTCACCGGCCTTGATACGCAATGCGCCCAACGCTTCAGATACGATTTTTTCTTTATCTGCACCAAAGAAAACGATGTCGCCATTTTCCGCCCCCAGACGCTCCATGATGGCCATCGCCACATCAGCCCCCAAGAACTTAACGATTGGCGACTGCAGACCTTCAACGCCTTTTTCGAGCTCGTTGACTTTAATCCACGCCAAACCTTTAGCACCATAGATGCTAACAAACTTGGTGTATTCATCGATAATCTTACGGGTCAATTTAGCGCCGCCAGGCACTTTCAATGCAGCAACACGACCCTTAGGATCTTTCGCTGGCCCAGCAAATACTTTAAATTCGATCTCAGCCATCAGGTCAGCAACATCGACCAGTTCCATCGGGTAACGTAGGTCAGGCTTATCAGAACCATAACGCTGCATAGCCTCAGAATAAGGCATCCGTGGGAAATCACCCAGATCAACCCCTTTCAACTCAAGGAACAACTTACGGATCATTGTCTCAGCAATTGACATGATCTCCTGCTCATCAAGAAATGACGCTTCAATATCGATCTGAGTAAACTCAGGCTGACGATCCGCCCGCAAGTCTTCATCACGGAAGCATTTAGCAACTTGATAATAACGATCGAAGCCAGCCACCATCAGCAACTGTTTGAATAGCTGAGGGGATTGTGGCAACGCAAAGAAATGTCCTTCATGAACCCGGCTTGGTACCAGATAATCACGAGCACCTTCAGGGGTCGCACGGTTTAAGATTGGGGTTTCGATATCCAGGAAGCCATGCTCATCTAGATAGTTACGAATCGCCATGGTCACTTTCGAACGGAAACGCATTTTTTCTTGCATTTCTGGACGACGCAGATCGATATAACGATGACGCAGACGCACTTCTTCGCCAACCTGCTGGTGTTCATCCAACTGGAACGGCGGGGTTTCTGACTTATTTAAAACAATCAGTTCTTTACCCAGCACTTCGATCTCACCGGTTGGCATATCCGAATTAATAGTGCCGTCTGGACGACCACGAACAGTCCCCTTAACCTCGACGACATATTCATTCCGGCAGCTATCGGCCAGCGCGAAGCTCTCTTCACGATCAGGGTCGAATACCACCTGGGTGAGACCTTCACGGTCACGAAGATCCAGAAAAATAACCCCACCGTGGTCGCGACGACGGTGAATCCACCCCGTCAGAGTAATGTCTTCGCCGATATGCTCTTTTCTGAGATCGCCGCAATAATGACTGCGCATAGTTAAATGTTCCTGTTACTTAGCAAGCTGAATCAGTGTTTATTCAGACAATTAAAAATCAGTTACCGGAGTCGCTCTGGCTACCCGCCAGATTCTTTTTCTTTCCGGTTTTAAAATCAGTTTCATACCAGCCGGTACCGGATAGCCTGAAACCTGACGCGGATACTTTTTTAATCACGTCTGCAGACTCACAGACAGCGCACTCAGGCGCAGGTGCATCAGATTTCAGCACCAGCTTTTCAAATTCATGACCACAATGACGGCATGCGAAATCAAAGATCGGCATCGTTAGCAGTTTTTCCTATGAAATAGAGACACACCACAAAGCGACTGCCTGTATTTCAGCCTGTTCGATAACTAAATCACCGGTTAACGAACACCGACTAACAGCCGCCTTGCCCAGAAAAGGGCGAATTATACCTGAAATATTGGCCGCTGACAGGGCCATTTAAGGCTTTTAAATGAGAAATCAGTCGATCAGACCTCGCGCCACAAAATTAACCTCTTGCGGCATCATTAGCTGTAACTTTTGACGAATTTCCTCAACCTGAGCTGCGCTATAAGGCGTTGCAGGGCAGACACCCCAAATAGGTGCTGGCCAAGCGGCATCCCCTTCATAGCGCACAACATGATGTATATGCAGCTGATTCACCACATTACCCAGTGCAGCGATATTGATTTTATCCGCATCAAAAACATCGTGCAGATTTTCTGCTAAAAATGAAGACTCATGCAGAAACTGCGCCTGATCAGCATGGGACAGATGATAGATTTCACTCACGTCGGCCCGCCGAGGAACCAAAATAAACCAAGGATAATGCGCATCATTCATGAGTAACAAGCGAGATAATGGAAAGTCCCCTAAGGTGATGCAATCATTATTCAGGCGAGCATCCAGTTCAAATTCCAGCTCTAGCTCATCCATTGTTTTTCTCCTAGCTTAAAGGCCGCTGCAAACATACTATATTGACAAAGCACAATCCCATGCGAGCACTAGATAGTCTACCGTCAGTATCATTCGCTTAAAATTTAATGCTTTATTATCGGGTAGTTAGATAATAAATACGCGATCTGAACAGTATAGGACAATATGCCACAATTCAATTTTTATAGCGCCATTGACCAGATCGGCTCAGAACGCTGGAACAGCCTGTGCCAAAGCGATTATCCATTTTTACGCTACGAATACCTACACGCACTGGAACAATCCGGCAGCGTCTCGGCGGACACCGGCTGGCAGCCTTGTCATTTAGTAGTAAGCGAAAATGAACGCGCCATCGCTATCATGCCCCTCTATCTAAAAAGCCACTCCTATGGCGAATATGTCTTCGACTGGAGCTGGGCTGATGCCTATCAACGTAACGGCTTAGACTACTACCCAAAACTGGTTACCGCGATCCCATTTACACCCTGCTATGGCCCGAGACTTATGCTCCACAGCGACCTTAGCGAACCAGAACAGCAATCACTGACAAAGGACATATTATCTGCCATCATGCAGCTAGCATCCCAGTATCAAGCCACGGGCTGGCACGGACTCTTTATCACCGAAACGCTGCGCAATAAAGATCAATACCCGCAACTGAATTACCGCCTAGGCACTCAATACCACTGGTTTAACCGAGAATATCTGTGCTTTGATGATTTTCTTGACACCTTTAGCTCACGCAAACGCAAAAACCTCCGCAAGGAACGCGAGAAAATCACTCAACACGGAATTCAACACCGCATTGTCAGCGGCGCTCAACTCACCGACGCCATGCTTAAGCAGTTCTATCAGTTTTACCAAATCACTTATTTAAAACGTGGCCGTCGCGGCTATCTAAACGAAGCCTTTTTTCATCAGCTACGCGATAGTCTTGCCGACCAGTTGCATATCTGCTTTGCTTACGACCCGCAGCACAGTCATACCGAGGCTGTTGCCGGCGCTCTGTTTTTTCAAGACAGTGATACCCTGTACGGTCGCTACTGGGGGGCTTTAGCCGAATATGACAGCTTACATTTTGAGACCTGCTACTATCAAGGCATTGAGCACTGCATTCGTCATCAACTTCAACGCTTTGATCCTGGCGCACAAGGCGAGCATAAAATTCAACGAGGCTTCGAGCCCATTGAAACTTGGTCAGCCCACTGGCTGGCCCATCCAGGATTCCAGCAAGCGGTACAACAATTTACCGAGGAAGAGGAATCTCTTTTGCGCCAAGAAATGGCAACCCTGCGCGAGCGCCTACCTTTTAAAAAGACCTGAGGCAATCTACCGGGCCCGTTGGAGCCCGGCAGCCGTACCTACTGTCTAGCACATTTATTGCGTCAACCAAAACCTCTTAGTACCGAAATACCTAGCCTCTAGACCCAATAAATATGAGCCATATCAATTAAACATCACTCATTGCACGAATTCCCTTTTAAACGGCCGATTAAACTCGTTATCTAGCCATCTGTTGCTAGAATGAATATCAGGCGGCAGTACATATTTATCAACGTATGAGCCTTTGCTCTTTCAGACGAATCAGCAGCACCAAAACAATAAGGGGGTTACACAATGTTAACCTATGACGAATGCCTCCATCTGAGTGATCTCACGCAAGATGAAGTCGAGGCTATAGCGGAGCATGAGCATACCGACCCAATCATCGCGATGGCCATGGGACATTACCTATGCTGTCATCAGGGTGAAAGCAAAGTAAAACGAATAATCCTAGATGATATTGCCAAGGCTCAACGCAAAGGCGATACAGAACACGAAAGGGTTCTGCGTCATGTGCTCAAACACTTTGTTAAAACGCACCCTAACTACCAGGGTCGCATGGACAAGGTAGGCTAAACATCCCAAAAACCACTGCCTATCATGGGCGGTGGTTTTTCTATTACTATCTAGCTCTGCTCATCAACAGCGAAGCCTCGCTGCCTCAGCCTAACGCCCAATCAGTATTTTTTTTACAATTATTGACGACTTCCCCTTTATTGTTAGCGCTTGTTGCCGATAACGCTTTCATTACAGGCGCAAAACAGGCGTTTTATGGAATCGCTCGAAAAAGAGAACACAGATCTAAGAAGATCACTGCGACGACTGACAACGAAGGTAGAGCAAAACGAAGGCGTCTTGCGCTCATTCTTCGATATGGAAATTCGCCTATTCAGCTGCAGCACGCTAGCCGAACTGCTAGAACTCATTTTAATCGAATTCCGAGATCACTTTCATCTCTCCGCCGTTAACCTGATTCTGTTCGACCCTGAAAATGCTGCCCGCGACCTACTCGATGAGTACATACCGCCCCAGCCTGATCACTGCCTTCGTTTTGTCGATAACCAGCAGTTACTTAAAAGCCTATTCCCAACGCAAAAGCTCAGAATTGGCGAGCTTAGCCCACCCTTAAAAAGCATCGCGTTCCCCCGCTCACCCTATATATTCAGCAGCGCCTTATTACCGCTTATTCGCCATAACTGTCTCATTGGTAGTCTACATTTAGGCAGCAACGACCCGGCACGGTACAACGAACGCTTAGATTGTGACTATATCGATCACCTATCCTCAGTTATCGCCGTCTGTATTGAAAACTGTATCAATCAGCAGAACCTTAAACGGCTGAGCATTATCGACATGCTAACTAAGGTGTATAACCGCCGCGCGTTTGATCAGGAGATCATCAAAGAACTCTCTAGAGCGAGCCGCCATGAAACCCCCTTAAGCTGTTTATTTATAGACTTAGATTATTTTAAACTCGTTAATGATAGCTTTGGCCACCAGATAGGCGACAAAGTGCTGCGGGCAATAGGTCTACTGCTCAAACAGAATTTGCGTAAGACTGACTTTATTTCCCGCTATGGGGGTGAAGAGTTTGCGATACTACTGCCTAATTGCGAGAGCGAAAAAGCCATTCAAATCAGCGAGCAGTTACGCAAGAAAATTGCGCATATGGTTGTCCATGACAATAATAATGCCCCCTTTAGAATCAGCGCCTCCATCGGCGTCACCCACTGCACCTCGCATAGCTTTCATGTTAATGATCTGCACGCACAAGCCCATGCACTATTAAAAGCAGCAGATGACGCGGTCTATCGGGCAAAAGAAAAAGGCAGGAACCGGATAGAATACCGAGCCCTGCCAGCTATAACAGCCGAGCTACTCAGCCAACCGAACAGTAAGCTCAGACCTTAACAAAGCGAAAACTAGTGCATATCCCTAAGTAATTCGCTGTAAAGATCAATATAACGCTGCTTCTGTTTCTCGCCGAACAATGGATCATCCATTTTTGGCAGGCCTGACTCGAGTGCCCGCCACTGCTCATCCGTTGCCACCTCATCTAACAGAGGGAAAAGCGTCCCCTCTTCAAGGTTAAGGTGCTCTATCTGCTCATCCAGGAAACGCTCCAATTTAGCGGCAAACTGATCCATAGGCACCACCGCATCGCTCAATATGCAATCCACTGCCTCAATAATATCGTGACTGCTTTGTTTTAGAAGCTTATGCTCATCGACACAGCGAACAATCGCTTCATCTAACTCTTGGCAGCCCGAATTTTTAAACGCTTCATACATTTGATCTTCAAGTGGATGATGATAGGCATCGGCATAGCTGGTGATGTAATCCACCGCATCGCTTAATAAAACAAAGTTAGGCATCTCACCCTGCTTCAGCTCTTCAAGCTTATGATCTAACACCGCCAGCAACTTATTTAGGTTAACATGATCCTGATGTAAATCGTTCAATACTGTCATAACGACCTCCTCTGAGACATACACACTATACCTCAGCTTTAGGATGCGATCTTGACGGGTATCAACAGAAGCGTCTCAGACAATTAACAATTGATGTAATTGCTCGAGGGTGTCAACTTTGAGATCCGTTAATGCTGGCCACTCGCGGTCAGCACGCTGATCCACATGAATAGTTGCCACCCCTGCCGCACGCCCCACTTCAAGGTCGAAACGAAAATCCCCCACCATAACCGCTTGAGCAGCACCTGCGTGCCATTGATCAAGTAAAAAATGAATACCCTGTGGATCCGGTTTTGCTAATGCATCATCACGCCCCAATACAGCCGCCGTATCAAACAACGAGCCGACGCCAATCACCTCTAAGCAACGCAATGCAACTTCGCGCTTGTTGCGCGTCAAAATACCTAAATGACAATCACGCTCTGCCAGCCAAGTAAGAAACTCATTCACCCCTACCGCAGGCTGAACCATATCCGCGTAGAAATACTCCCACTCATCAAGCTGTTGATTCAAGCCCTGCTGCTCCGCTTCGGGACGCGCGGCAATGGTAGCCAAAATATCACAACCCGCAGGCAAACCAAGCTCGGCACGGATCCGCTCAAAATCATGAACTGGCTGCGTCAGCGTACCATCGAGATCAAAAATCCAGTGATCAACTTGACGGATACGCTCAATCATTATCTTCATCATTTGGAATTAAATTGTCCGTTAACTGATCTAACCGGGTTCGAATATCTCGCATAATATCCAATCGACCGGCAGGATTACCGTTTTGTGCAATGAGCATCGCCTCTAAGCCGGCAATACTCTCTTGTGAGTCACGCAGCGCTTGCAGCATCGTTCGTGAACGCTTTTTCGCGCTATCAGTCATCTGATCCACCCGCGTCAGTGTGCGGCGGACCTGATTATCGAGATCATCTAAATGATTAACCAACTGCTCCATACCCGAGCCAAACGCGTGATCCATCTGCCCTAAACGTTGCTCTAATTGCCCCACCGCTTCGCGAAAACGGTTGAGAAACAGCGTCCCTTCGCGGTCCATAAACATCGCTAATAATTCTTCAGGATAGAGCGCCCTAGAACGGGCATCGGCGCGAATGGCATATTCACCGCGCTGCGTGCAATAAGGTCGTTTATTGCCGGAGGCTATTTCCAGACGAAAAAAGGGTTTGCTGCTAATGTTCTCAACCACCAACTCTAAATCGACGATTGGATAACAATCGGTGGCTTTATTTATCAGGCTAAGCCGGGCACCATCATCAACATCACAGCCGACAATACGCCCCCGTTGAAGGCCATCGGGGCTGGTATATTCATCAACCCCAACTAAAATCGCGCCGCCGTGCGGAGAGTTCGCAAAGGAGACTAAATCGCGGCTTTTTATACCATTGATTTCGCGTTTGAAATCGACATCAATACCTTCAGGGTTTGCCAGCAGGCGTTTAGCCCGCTGACTGATACCCCGGTATTCACGCTTGACCGGCATGTCAGGCCTCACACCTTAGGCGTAGCTTTCATCAGCAAAAGGGTCGACCGGCTGCGCTAACACAACATCATCACGGAAATAGAGAATACGGCCTTCGAACGTTAGCCCCTTAGATGAAAACCAACGCACCACCTCTTCTCGCCCTTCATCGATCTGAAAGCTCTTATACCAAGCAGAGCCGATACGATAGAAATACAGGCCGAACAGACCTGCAGCAACACCAAAGAAAAACTCAGACCCTAAGCCAAACAACAATGTGACCACACCAGCAATCCACACTCGACTCGCCCGGGACTGCTTTAGTGCATTGAAGGCATCATCGTATTGATCCTGATATTTCAGGTAGCGACGATAGTTCTGTTGTAGTTCGAATTTATCCTGCTCTGGGATAGTTCTGTCCATTTTATTACCCTTTCTTTACAGGCCTCAACCAGCCAGACTTTTACTTAAAACTTCAAAAACATCACGGGACAGATCACCACTATTGTTGATCCGCTGTAACTCAGCTTTCATCAATCCACTGCGCGCTGCTGGATATTTCTTCCACCGAGTTAACGGCGTCAACAACCGGGAAGCGATTTGTGGATTCTTCTTATTTAATACAATAATCTGATCTGCAAGAAAACGGTAGCCACTGCCATCAGAATTATGGAAATTAAGCATATTCTGCGCACAAAACACCGAAACCAGTGAACGTATCTTGTTTGGGTTTGATGCATCATAGGCGGCATGCTGCTGCAAAGCCTTAACTCGCTCTAACGCACCTAATTTTGGATCACTCGCCTGCACCGCCAACCACTGATTTACCACCAATGATTCTGCCTGCCAACGCTGATAAAAACTGGCCAGCACTTCTGCCGCTTCAGCGTCGAAACCTGAATGCGCAATCAGTGTCAGCGCCGCCTGACTATCCGTCATATTATCCGCCTGCTGGTACTGCTGTAGCGCTAACTCAAGATAGGCTGGCTGCTCAGTCGCCATCAGATAGGACAGCGCCAGATTTTTAAGACTGCGGCGTGCCACCGAGACAGCATCCGGCTGATAACTTTCCGCCGTGTTATTGGTTTGGTAAACCTGCAGGAACAGTGGTGCTAACTCAGTAGCAATTGAATCTCGAACAAAGCGGCGTACTTGATAGATAGCATCGACATCAATCTCGTCGGCTAATTCACACAGATAGGCCTCAGAAGGCAGTGTTAGCACTTTTGCCACCATCGCTTTATCCAGGCTCGTATCACTCAATACCTGCCGGTAAGCGTTAATCAAAGCAGGATCCAGCACTAACTCACGCCCTTGCTGCTGATCGATAATCAGCTCGCTCATGACACCCACCGCCAACTGCTGCGCCGCATCCCAACGATTAAAGCCATCACTGTCATGCTGCATCAAAAAGATCAGTTGATCACGATCATAAGGGAATTTCAGTTTTACCGGTGCAGAGAAATCACGCAAGAGTGATGGTGTCGGCTCGACGGGTATATTATCAAAAACAAAGCTCTGCTCAGTAGCCACAAACTCCAGCACTTCGGTGGTATTGCCATCATTTAGAGGAATATCATTACCTTGGGCGTCCAGCAGGCCCACCGCAACCGGAATCAAAAACGGCTGCTTCGTGGCCATATCGGCCGTTGCCGGACACCGCTGATGCATGTGCAATGTATAACGCTGATTGGCCGCATCGTATTCACCGGTAACCGACACCTGAGGCGTACCTGATTGGCTATACCAAAGCTTGAAGCGGCTCAGATCTCGACCTGACACATCCGCCATCGCTTGTACGAAGTCATCCGTGGTCACCGCCTGACCATCATGGCGATCAAAATAGAGATCGGAACCTTTACGGAAAGTCTCGGCGCCCAGCAGCGTATGTAACATCCGCACCACTTCACAACCTTTTTCATAAACCGTCAGGGTGTAAAAATTAGAAATTTCAATAAAGGAAGCCGGCCGTACCGGGTGAGCCATTGGGCCCGCATCTTCTGCAAATTGCGCAGTGCGCAGCAGAGTAACATCTTCGATGCGCTTAACCGTGCGAGAGTTCATATCCGCTGAAAATTGTGAATCACGGAAGACGGTAAAGCCCTCTTTAAGACTCAATTGGAACCAATCGCGACACGTTACACGGTTGCCTGACCAGTTATGGAAGTATTCATGAGCAACAACAGCTTCAACCCGCTGAAAGCCTGCATCAACGGTGGTTTCAGGATGCGCTAGGACACAGGATGTATTAAATATATTCAGACCTTTATTTTCCATCGCGCCCATATTAAAGAAGTCGACGGCCACGATCATAAAGATATCTAGATCGTATTCACGACCATACACCTCTTCGTCCCATTTCATCGACTGCTTCAGCGAGGTCATCGCATAATCTAACTTATCGAGATCTTTAGATTCAGCAAATATTTTTAATGACACATGCCGTCCGGACGCCGTTGTAAAACGATCCTCAATGCACTCTAGATCACCCGCAACCAAGGCAAACAGATAAGCCGGCTTAGGGAACGGATCCTGCCATTTAACCCAATGACGCCCGTCGTCCTCATCGCCCGCGTCAACCATATTACCATTGGACAGTAGCACCGGATAACGCTGCTTATCTGCCACCACTGTAGTCTCAAACAGCGCCATTACATCGGGACGATCCTGATAGAAGGTTATCCGCCGAAAGCCCTCAGCTTCGCACTGAGTACAGAACATACCATCGGATTTATACAGACCCTCTAAGGCGGTGTTATTGTGCGGTTCAATGCGAGTGATACATTCTAGAGTAAAATGATCCGGTAGATTAGCAATGCTCAACTGCTCACCGACACGACGAAAGTCTTTATCACTCAGCACTTCACCATCGATACTCAGCCGCTGCAGTTCGAGCGATTCATGTCCATCTAACAACAGCGGGTGTTGTCGATTTGAACAGTCAGGGTTGCGGGCATAACGCACTTGAGAGCGAACCAGGGTCTGATCCTCTTCAAGCTCAAAGCGCAACTCTGTCTGCTCGACTAGAAAGGCTGGCACCTCATAGTCCTTTAAATAGATAACACTGGGTTGTTCGATAACGGACTGACTCATTCACTCACCTTGTAATAACATTCACACGATTAACAACACACGCTTTCGACCCGGATAACGCTCGGGCGGTCATGCGACCCTAAAAGCTATACCTACCTCAGGCACTAAATTCAATCTGATACGCGGTAAATTTCCTGAGGTTAATGACACCTCTGTCGAGCAACAAATACTGCCCTTTAATGCCTTGCAACACCCCTTCAACGACGGGGTTTTTATCAAAATTCAAACTGGTTATTTTACTGGGAAAATTCAACACCGGAAAATCTAGCACTAACATCTCAGCATCGGGTAACCGCTGTATAGCCTGTAAACCATAACGGTTTTCAAGCTCACTTAGCCCGTCATGACACAACTGCATCAATCGATCCCGCTCAGCATAGAGGTCGATTGGATCAATCTGACCTTTCAGCATCGCTCGCCAGTTGGTTTTATCAGTCACATGCTCAGCGAAGATGCGCTCCACAAGGCCCGACTGAAAACGCGTCTCAACTCTCAAGATAGGCAATGCCTGAATCGCCCCCTGATCGATCCAACGGGTCGGAATCTGGGTGCCACGAGTAATACCTACTTTAACACCCGATGAGTTAGCCAGGTAAACATAATGGCTCTGAAAACAAAACTGTTCACCCCAAGCCGGGTCGCGACAGGTGCCCTGATCATAATGACACTTTTCTGGACTCATAATACACAGGTCACACTGGGGAAGCTTTTTAAAGCAGGGGTAGCAGTGCCCCTGAGCAAAACTCTTATTGGTTTTGCGACCACAGTGGGTGCAGTTTATCTGCCCCACATAGGTCAGTTTTATAGGCTTACCGAGATAGCTGTTTAGATCAATTAACTGATCATCTAACTTTAACTGGTAACTGACTTGAGGGCCCACTTGCGCTGGCATTTTCACCAGCGCCCCCTGCGCAATAACGTCCATCAATGATCGTTCAATATTTTCAGAACCTGAGGCTCTAGCGGATCGGAACCGTGCTGACTACCATCAGTTTTAGTACGGTTAATAAAGCCAGTACGCTCATGTTCAGGCAGCTTGGTTTGATCATAGGCAATCACCGCCCGTAAGCTGGTTTGCCGCTGCTCATCCGTCAATCGATCGCCATTTGGCCATTTACCTAATTCAACTGCCCGCTTCAAGCTTTGATAAACCTCAGGGGTCATCGCCTCAATCATCTTTTCAAAATTCATTCATTATCTCCACAATGGGGCGCCATAATATCACAGCCGCAATCGGCATCCAGACAGCCAAATCAACAGACCGTTTAATACTTTAACAGCCTGACAACAGGGACCAGCGCAAGCCCCGCAATCAACCCAGCCAAATGAGCTGTATTAGCAATAGAGCCTAACCCTAAACTTTCTAGCGCACCGGTAAAACCCAGCACCAACCAAAACATCATAAACCCCATCAGAGCTGGCGGCATTCCGACCCGTTTACTCGGTTTTAGCCGATCCCACAGCCAAGCAAAGCCTAACAAAGCAAACACAAATCCCGACATGCCACCAAACATCGGTCCACTAATCCAAAATTGTGCTAGGTTGGCAATGACCGCTGAAAACACAAACAAACCTAATAACACCGGCCACCCCAGCAATAGCTCAATACGTCGACCAACCACCCAAACCCAGAGTAAATTAAAGAGGATATGAGGCAGATTAAAATGCATAAACGCGGGCGTCAGCAAACGCCAAACCTGACCATCCGATAGCATCGATAGCACATCGGAGTAATAGATTTTATTACCCTGTACCTGAAACTCGACAATGGTAAACCAACCCATCATCTGAGTATTTTCACCCAGCGAAACCATCAATGTAATAATCACACTCAACGCAATCAACAGTAGCGTTAAGCCACTGCGCAAAAGATTGAGCGGCTGATCGCAACTGCGCTGAACTTGCAAGCCGGACAGGTCTTCCCCCTGTTGCCATAGCTCAAACAGATGTGCGATCTGTTCAGTGTCAACATTATAGGGTACTAATAAGCGCTGCTCGCCCTCCTGTTCTAACACCCGGTGAGGAATTTTATGTTGCCAGAGTATGGCGGTAAAACCAGACAGGTCTTGATCGAGAGAAACCCGGAACACTTCATTCATAATAGATAGCTGCGCCATACGAACTCAGGGTGCATCATTAATCTCCTTCAATACATCGACCCAAATAAATTTAGCTGGATCAATGGTTGTCTCTTGATCCAAACGGTAAGCCACCAATTTGCCAAACTTCACCGCACTGTAATCAATGCACGCGACATTACGAGCTAACGGCTTTGGTTCACCATCACACCAATAATGGCCAATAAACAGCAATGTTTCATCCGCACCGTAATAAAGCAGATCTTGATAATCCTGCTTATTCAATCTCATCCGCGCCACATGTTCCGGCAGAGGGTCAGGCTGAAACACGACATCAATATAATACTGGGGATTCTCCGCCCAAAACTTCGTACGGAAGAAGCGGCGTTTATAGCCATCTTTACTTACCATCATCTCCTCGTTGGGGAGTTTAAGGTGAGTACCTCGCAACAAACGATCCATGGTTTCCCACTCAATCGAACCTTCATGAGCCGAACGATGGAGATAAGCATCATCGATCCGATTACCGCTCTGGGTTTGCAGAAAGCGATTAATATGCTGTGAAGACCAACAAGCATGGACTACACGAAACTGTTCATAATCCAAAAACAGCGGCATCTCTTTTATCCATTGAAGAAACTCTTTCTGCTCTTGCGGATAATTAGCAAACTGCTCGAGGGTTTCATTTAAGATGCGCAGATGTCGCCGATTATGAGTTCTTAAATACTCCATGCCAGACCCAGGCAACCCCGGTGTCAGATATGACAGATAATTAAACTCATGGTTCCCCATCACTATCTGGGCATACCCGGCATCCACCATATCGCGGACGATATGCAGAGCGTCTCGGATACGCGGCCCCCGATCAACAATATCGCCTAAAAAGACCGCCTGACGCTGTGGATGCTGATAAATACCTTTCTTGCGACTGTAACCTAGTTTTTTCAACAATAGCTCGAGCGACTGCCCGCAACCATGGACATCACCAATGAGATCGTAGCCTTGATAAGTACGTTCCATAGGCACTCCGGTTATTCACCCAACCTTGTGGCCCAACCAAGCTTTTCTCGACAGGTCTGATAGAAATTATGGCTCAGGGGGTGCAAAAGCTTTAATTTATGAGGCTTTTTGTGAATCGTAATGGTATCTCCAGGGGCACAGTTAATATGCTTTTGCCCGTCACAACTAACCGTAGGATAAGTCTCGTTATTATCACTAATCACTAACTTAAGCTCACTGTTCCCATCGACAACGATCGGCCGGCTAGAGAGCGTATGCGGGAACATCGGCACCAACACTAACGCATCCAACCGAGGGTGCATAATGGGCCCCCCACCTGATAACGCGTAAGCCGTAGATCCAGTAGGCGTTGCCACAATCAACCCATCTGAACGCTGGGTATAGACAAATTGACCTTCAATATAAAGCTCAAATTGGATCATCCGTGCCGACTTACCCGGGTGCAAGACGCAATCATTCAGTCCGGTCGATTCGCCGATCGGCTCACCATTTCGCTTCACTAGCACATCAATCAGAAAGCGTCGGTCGACCGTATACTGACCATGCAACACCTCACCGACCTTTTCTTCGATCTCAGCCGGCGAGATATCAGTTAGAAACCCAAGGTTACCCCGGTTAACCCCAAGCACCGGCACATTGGATTGCGCCAAGTTGCGAGCCGCACCGAGCAGGCTCCCATCCCCCCCGACAACAATAACCAGATCACATATCTCACCCATTAATCGAGGCGAACTGGTTTGCTGTCCATGACCCGGCATCACCGCGGCAATTTTCTGATCTAAAATAGGGGTCAGCCCCTGCTCATCAAGAAACCGAATGAGGTGTTTCAGGGTATCGAGAACCTTGGTGCTACCTAGGCGCCCTATCAAACCAATATTACGAAAGTTATCCATTGCCACTCCACTGAAACCTTATGATTGCACTGCAACCATGCCTATCCGATTGTTTTTAAACATTATACTCATATTTATAATGATTTAGCTGCACCCGCATGCTAACTCGGCTCTGCCTTAGGCCTGAGCGACGATGATAACTTACGTAATAGTGTCTCTTTCATGCCTCTTAACCCCTGCATTCCGCCGGTATGGATCAACATCACTCGATCACCTGGAGCAAACCCACCCTGCTCCAACTTTTGCAACAACGCGAGCAAAGCCTTACCGGTATATACCGGCTCTAACTCAACCCCAGAGCATTGACTAAACCGCTGCATAGCGACCGCTAACCGAGCTGATACCTTGGCATATCCCCCCTCATGACAATCAAGCTGTAACGACCAACCCTCCGGATCAACAATACCCGCCCTAGCCAGCAACCCACGGATATCATGATACAAAAACTCACCACCTTTCAGGGCCGACACACCGAGCAAGGACACCCCAACAGGTTTGCCTGCAATAAGACCTGCCAAGGTTCCCCCGGTACCACAAGGACAACAAATCAAATCATAATTAGCCGCATCAAATAGACTGATAATTTCTAGACAACCGGCAATAACCCACTCCCCCGAGCCACCTTCAGGCAAGCAGTGAAATTCACCATACTTTTCTGCTAACCGGGACAAGAACACCGCGTTATCTTTATCTCGGTATTCCAGCCGAGACACAAATACCAACTGCATCCCCCAACGCTCAGCATCGATCAGCGTTTGCGACAAGACTGCCGGGCGTTCACCACGAATAACGCCCACCGTTTCAATACCCTGCTCAAACCCTGCATAGGCCAATGCATGAATATGATTAGACCAAGCACCGCCGAAGCTAAGAACACGCTGACAAGCCGACGATTTAACCGCCTGCAAAGCATATTTAAGCTTAAACCATTTATTGCCACTAATAAGCGGGTGCACAAGGTCAAGACGCAACAGATCTAACTGCACACCTGCCTGCTTAAATTCAGGCAACTCAATAGTCTCAACGGGAATAGTCGGAGGCGCGGCGACAGATGAAAGGACATTCATAACGTAGTCATAATCCTGTTATTTTTTCTTCATCAAGATGCCAGACAATAGCGACGTCAAAATAAAGGAGAATATAATGGAAGACTACACAGAAGAGCGACTACTGGAAAGCCTCAACGAAGAGTTTGAGGACGATATTGAATATGACGACGGGGAGGAGATGTAACACAGAAAAACGCAACTAAATCAAATCAAATCAACACGGATTGACCGAAAACTGATTGATGCAGTTACCGCCAGCTTCTTTAGCGCTATACATCGCCATATCCGCTTTCTGCACAAAATAATCAACCGGTTCGGCTTCAGAACATGACACAACCCCTAGACTCATCGATACCTTAACACCGGTATTATTCAACGAATCAGGTGAATAACTACACTCCAGATTAAACGACTCGCGTATTCTTCCGGCAAGCTGACAAGCATCCTTCAGTGAAGTATTGGGCAGCATCAGCATAAACTCATCGCCACCATAGCGAAATGCCTGATCGGAACCTCTTAAGCCATCGCGCAGGACGCGACCAATCTGGCGAATAATTTGGTCACCCTCAAGGTGCCCTAACCTATCATTGACCTGTTTGAACCCATCAAGGTCGATACACACGAGGCTCAACTCGCCGCCATAGCGCTTAACCCGCATCATCTCACTGGCCACTTGAACATAAAAGTGACGCTGATTATAAAGACCACTGAGATCATCTGTTATTGATTGCTTTAACAGCGATGTTTCCAGTGCTTTTTGGCGGGTCATATCATGAAAAAAGCCAACGCTACCACGATATTGCCCAGCCTTCATCAACACTGCTGCCGAAAGCCGGATCGGTACTCGCTCCCTGCGATTATTAAGGACATAGGTTTCATAGCCCTCTATTCGGCCCGCACCATACAACTCATCGTCAATCATCAACCGCATAATTTTTCGTGCTTCAACATCGCTAGGATAGATCTGACGAATATTCATTTTGCCGATAACCTGATCCGCCTGATAGCCAAGCAAGCTTTCAGCTGATCGATTAAACACAGAAATAACGCCGCGACGATTAATCGCAATAACAGGGTCCGGACAAATTGAGACTAACTCAGCCTGATTAATATTCAAATGCATTTGATTAGATACGTATCCACAGGGATTACCAACAAAATAGAGCAAGGACATAAAATTGTCGGGTATTTATAACACGTAAATCACCCATAGACCTGTATTAATTACTCAAAATGACAGACTGATCAAACAATTTTAACAGCAACAAGGCCTAAAATTCAGCAAGATAACCCAATAGATAGAACAACCTATCTAGACAGTCATGCCAGCAAATCCACAAAGAATGGATAATACATAAACGCTTTTTACTGCAAGCAATCGCCATTGTAGCAACACCATAATCAAAGCTATAAACCGCGAGCCGTTACACTAAAAGATGTCAGACAGGTATTGTAACTTGAAAGAAGCAGCTAAATGGACGATTCAAAGCTGCGAACGATTACACCGAAAAATGACACACAGGTATTCCGACTTGAAAGAAGTGGCGAATAAAAAACTCAGAACCGCAGACCGTAACAATGAAAATGACAAGTAGGTTATAACTTAGAAGAAGTGGCGGAATGGACGGGACTCGAACCCGCGACCCCCTGCGTGACAGGCAGGTATTCTAACCAACTGAACTACCACTCCGCAGTGGTTTAAGCAAAACTTAAACTTAGTGGTGGGCGTGGAGAGGCTCGAACTCCCGACATTCGCCTTGTAAGGGCGACGCTCTCCCAACTGAGCTACACGCCCCTTAAATCGAGAGCCGAATTCTAATGATTTTGCTTGGCATGTCAAACGTTTATCCTAAAATAATTCATTCTCAAAGCGACAATCCCCTTTTGACGGTTAACCATAATCGCCTGAAGTTTTACAACGATCGACCGTTACTCTGGTAAACTCACCACAGGACAGCCTGACGGCTACACCCACCTATATCCAGACGTATCGGACCCCATAAATATGTCCCAAACTCTTATTGCTAAAATTGACGCCTTTATAGAGCTAGCGGTTGAGCAGCAGCTTGACCATACAGGCCGCCAACCATTAACTATTTATGATCCTGAATGGCCATCTGAATGCCTGCAATCATCAGTCGAGGCTGGTCAATCTGTTAGCTGGATACCGGTACGCCAACCTGATAGCCCTAATAGCGCGGATGATATGTTCGATCGCTTAGAGCAAGCGCTGGGTTACAGCATCCATGCGGATCTACGCACATGGTATCGCCGCTACTGGTCAGAGCCGCTCCCGGCAACCTCCAACTGGGGCGATCTTAGCTTACTCTTTCTTTGGAGCGATAAAGATTGTGAGCGCCTTCGTGGGAACCTGGTCGGCCATTTGCTGACTAAGCAAAAACAAAAACGGCCACCCACCCTGTTTTTTGCCTGCACAGAACCCGATGGCGAAAAGTTTTTATCAATCGACAACCAAACCGGGGAAGTATGGCTGGAACAACCGGGTAAGAAGCCTATTATGAAGTTAGCGGACTCACTGGCACTATTTTTAGATAAGCTAACCCCGAAACCGATCCCCGATCTGGAGTAATACCCTATGCGCAAAGCATTACTATCGATTATCACTGGGGCAATCCTACTATCAGGATGCAGCACCTTTAAACCTCACCAGGTATCCATCGAACCACTGCACCCCACTGTTAGCGCTCAAGCCTCTCTACCAAGCGATCTTCAAATCGAAGTCCACAGTCAAGATATGCGTAACAGCGATACTATCGGTTACCGCATCAGTCGCCTGAGTGATCGCGCGCCTGTCAATCTACCAACCCCAGCCACTGAAGCACTACAACAGGGAGCTAAAATCGCAGTGGTCAGACTTGGGGCTGCACCGGCACCATCATCTGACACACGCCTCACGGTTCAATTACAAAACCTTGAATACAGCGCCACTCAAAAGACACTGCAATCAGTCAAGCTGAACGCCACTATTAACGTGGTTGCGCAAAAGCATGGTGAGTTCCTTAGCGGCAATTACAGCACAGAGAAGGAATATCAGTATGCGACAACCCCTTCACTGGCGGATAACCAGAAGATGGTCAACGAAATCCTGCTCATGACCATCAACCGAGCATTCAACGATACTAAACTGATCAACTTTTTGGCTCGCTAACAACACTTACCAACCAACGGTATACGACAACAGCCGGCTGATATGAGCCATTGGCCGGCCTGATTCCTGTTGCCATTGATTAAAACAATCCTGCACCCGTTGCAAATCGCGCTTAGATGTCGGTGCTTTATCAATAATATCCTGTGCTTTTAATGCGGCTACCACATCATCCGTAAGCACAAAGGTATCCTTACCGACCTGACGCAAGAAATAAGCACCGGATTTACCCCCTAACTGCTGCCCCTGTTTTTTCAATAAGGCCCAAAGACCGATAATATCCGTTACCGGCCAATCCGCGATAAAATTAGCAAAACTCCCGTGCTGTGCGGCCAACTCAGTGATCATCGACGCATTGGTGCGTACCGATTTAATCTTCCCCCAATGCCGAATAATCTGATCATTCTGCATCAGATTCTCTAATTGATCATCGCTCATTAAAATGATTTTTTCAGGCTCAAAGCCATAAAACGCCACCTCGAATGCTGGCCATTTAGCATCCACCACCGCATGCCTAATACCGGCTCGAAACACCCGCAAACTAATCTCCGATAAAAAGCGATCATCACCAATCGCTTTCAACTCATCGATTGACTTCACCTGAGGTAACAATGCCTCAACATCCTGCCCCGCCTTGTGGGCTTCAACATGCTCATAGATCCAGTTAAACGACTTCACCGCTTAATTCTCCTCCGCGCTGAAATCAATGGATACAGAGTTGATACAGTAACGCATCCCCGTATCCGTCGGACCATCAGGAAACAGATGCCCCAAATGAGCACCACAGCCACTACAAACCACTTCGGTGCGAATCATACCGTGAGAGCTATCATGATTTTCGGTAATATTGTCTGCCACCGCCGGGGCATCAAAACTCGGCCAGCCACAGCCCGCATCAAATTTACTTTGGCTATCAAACAGTTTTTCGCCGCAAGCGACACAATGATACTCACCTTCTTTAAAAAACTGATCATACTGACCCGTGCTTGGCCGCTCAGTGCCCTTCTCTCGGCAGACGTAATATTGCTCTGGTGTCAGCTCTTCACGCCACTGCGCTTCAGTTTTTTTCACTTTAAAATCATGACTTGCCATAAAAAACTCCAATACAGATAACGAAAACGAAAAGATCAATCTGTTACTGTCCAACATCCGCTAAAAAGCGTATTATTTCGACCCTTCGGTAAGCAGCTACCCTTCTCACCTCTATGTTTACTTACCGATCATAGAATATTACAGGACACCACTACAGGATTAATCCATGTCCGTTATCAGAAAATCGAATAAGCTGATCAACGTCTGTTATGACATCCGTGGTCCCGTCCTTCAGGAAGCTAAGCGTCTTGAAGAAGAGGGCCAACGCATTATTAAACTGAATATCGGTAATCCAGCCCCGTTTGGCTTTGAGGCGCCGGAAGAGATCGTTCAGGACGTTATCTACAACCTCCCCTCTGCGCAGGGTTACTGCGATTCAAAAGGCCTGTTTTCTGCCCGCAAGGCGGTGATGCAGGAAAGCCAAAAGAAAGGTATCAAAAACGTCACCATTGAAGATATCTATCTTGGCAATGGCGTCAGCGAACTGATCGTGATGGCGACTCAAGGTCTACTGAATGACAATGATGAACTCCTCATCCCTGCGCCAGACTATCCACTCTGGACGGCGGCAGCAAGCCTCGCCGGCGGCAACCCTATCCACTACCATTGCGATGAGCAAAAGGACTGGGCGCCCGATATCGATGATATCCGTAGCAAGATCACCGAACGCACCAAGGGTATCGTGGTCATCAACCCTAACAACCCAACCGGTGCGGTCTACTCAGAAGCTATCCTACGGCAGATTATTGCTCTTGCTGAAGAGTTTGGGCTAATTGTCTTTGCCGACGAAATTTACGATAAGATTACCTACGATGATGCCCAGCACATTCCGTTGGCCTCACTCAGTGATGATATCCTCTGCATCACCTTCAACGGCTTGTCCAAAGCCTATCGCGCCGCAGGCTTCCGTTCTGGCTGGATGATTTTAACCGGGCCAAAGCATCAAGCCCGCGATTACATTGAAGGTTTGGATATGCTCGCCAGTATGCGTCTCTGCGCGAACGTTCCAGCGCAGCATGCTATTCAAACCGCCTTGGGTGGTTATCAAAGCATTAACGAACTGACAGCCCCAGGCGGGCGCTTATATGACCAATGTAATATTGCTTGGCGCAAACTCAATCAAATACCCGGCGTATCTTGCGTTAAACCTAGAGGCGCCCTATATCTATTCGTTAGACTGGATCCCGAAGTCTACCCAATCAAAAACGACGAAAAGATGGCCTTAGACTTACTTCAACAGCAGAAAGTACTGATTGTTCAAGGAAGCGGCTTCAATGTGCCCGACACTCAGCACTTCCGCCTAGTCTGCCTACCCCGTGAAGATGAGCTAATTGAAGCCATCGATCGAATCGGTTTATTCCTGAAAAACTACTCTCAGGACTAACATTTTTACCAAGCGATCGAAAGATCGCTTTTTTATTTCTCTCATCAGGCTCTATACTTAGTCATATTTCTGTTATAAAACAGACATATAATCTGGCCACATAAAAGCGGCTCAGAGCCAAGGAAGTACAGCTATCATGCGGCTATTGCTTAGCGTTGTTAAGCAGCACAACAGCCCTATTGAGCAGCGCAGCCTCCTTAACAATTAACTTACTCTCGCGGAATCAGTATGTTTATTAAGATCAAGAAAAATTGCGGTATCTACATGGAACACAACGGCATGGAAAAAAACCATATCCTGCCGGTCACCAGTAACTTTCTGATCAACCTAGGTCATGCAGCCGAGATCTCTTTCTATACCATTAAAGAGGCCAAGACACGTTACGATCTCGAAGGCCATCAGATCACCGTACCACCGCACACACGCGTTATTCATCTGCAAATGGCTTATCGCTATTCCAGTACCAAAGAAAAGATCGGCGACACCAAAGGCAGCATCGTTGAACGTAACTTCTATAAGTTCTACTTTAAACCAGAAGAGATGGGCCAGTACGAAGACCTGCGTACTCATATCGAAAAACACGTATTGAATCTCTGATTCACCAGTAGCCTAGCCACTTAAAGCCCGTGAAATCAAGACACAAAAGGCAGCTCTAAAGCTGCCTTTTTACGTTGTGGAGATCACCTGAAACATCGACACAAACGATGCTCGCACCGGCAATGTTAACTAAGCCTCTCGTTCAGACCAAACGCTCTGCACCGCCTCAATGATATGGTCGACATCACTCATGGCCCGATGCTGGCGCATCTGCCCCTTACAAACGAGCTGAAACTGATTCAACTCATGCGGGTTCAGCAACGCAGGAAGGGCGATCAAACGAAACCCCATGGTCTGCTCTGCCGCCTCAAACAAGCGGCTTAGCCAGAAAGCATCAAATTCCCAAGCATCACTGAGTACATCCTGCCCTTGCAACTGCTGATTCAAGCGCTCACACGCAGCAACCGCCGAGATCCCTTTTTCTCGCAACTCGCTTCGACAGAGGTTATGCAGCTCCTCAGCGTACTCATCCCAGAAATCCCAACCCACCACCGTGTCCGGATTGATTAAAAAATTATCGCTTTCACCGGTGACACTTTTCCAAGCGACTTCGATCGGGTAAGAGTGAGGCCCCAAGCCACTGGCTTCCAGATCCAGGCAGATCAAATTCATAACAATCCTGATTTATTAATACTTTATGTTGTAGCGACTCAAACAGTCTTATTGAACAATAACACTTTAAGTGCCTGCTCAGGGTCCTGGTCCGGAAAGTCCTCCGGATGAGCAATACGCTGAGAAAAACTAAATTCAGGACAGCACTCCTCCACCAGCTGCAGAAGAAAATCACTCCCAAGTGCAGGTGAATTAAGACACAGTAGTACCTGCCCGTCTTGCATGGTTAACTCAGGCAGACGCCGCAGTACCTTACGATAATCTTGAGTGGCAACAAAGCTGCCCCGCTGAAAGCTCGGTGGATCGATAATCACCAAATCATAGGGCCCTTCCCGTTTGAGCTTACCCCATGAGCGGAACAGGTCATGACCTAAAAACTTCACATGATCTGTCGGCAATTGATTAATACGATGATTTTCCCGGCCGGTATTTAGCGCACCCCGGCTCATATCTAGATTCACAACCCGATCGGCACCACCGGCAACCCCCGCCACCGAAAAACCACAGGTATAAGCAAACAGGTTGAGTATATTTTTACCCTGACTGTTTTGCCGCACCCAACGCCGCCCTTCGCGCATATCCAGAAACAATCCACTATTCTGATTTTTTAATGGCCTGACGCTATATTTCAAACCCAACTCAGTCACTTGCAGCAGCTGTTCAGGATCGACCTCACCATGATTCCACAGCACCTCGACGGCATTTTCACGCCGATAGCGGTGTTGCACAACCAGCGCGTCCGGTTTGATAGTGGCATCAAGTTGCTGAAAAAACTGATCGAGCTGTTCGATCAATTCAGGCGGATGCTCTTCAAACAAACGAATTATCACCAAAGGCGGTAACAGATCGATGATCAATTGCTCGAAGCCAGAAAAGCATCTTCCTCGACCATGAAACAACCGCCGAACGTCACCCTGAGACAAGCTAAGCTGGGCAGAAATAGAATCAAAAATCGCTTGCATAATAAGGTTCCACTCAGGCCTGTATCAGGATAAAAAGCCGCGATTATAGTAACCCACCCGGCATTGGGCTAGTTTTTTATCATCATAAACGAAAAAGCAGTTGAAACTTATTCGCATCGCCTATATCTATAACATCAACTTCATTACAAAGAGCTACCCTATCATGATGCGAATCGGTCTTTTCCTATTAACCAACATTGCCGTTATTGCCTTAGCCAGCATAACGCTGAGCCTGTTTGGTGTAGGTTCAATCCTACAAGCCAACGGTGTCGATATGGATCTCGGCAACCTGCTCGCCTTCTGTGCGGTATTTGGTTTCGCGGGTTCCTTTGTATCACTATTTCTATCTAAATTTCTCGCCAAACGCAGTAGCGGCACGGAGATCATTACTCAAGCTCGAACAGCGGACGAACAATGGCTACTCGACACCGTGAAAGAACTGGCTGATAAAGCGAAGATAGGCATGCCTGAAGTCGGTATTTTCCCAGCTCAACAAGCTAACGCCTTCGCTACCGGTTGGAATAAAAATAACGCCTTAGTCGCCGTTAGCTTAGGTTTACTGCAGCGTTTTCGTAAAGAAGAGATCCGCGCAGTACTGGCTCACGAAATCGGCCACGTCGCCAATGGTGACATGGTGACGCTGACCCTGATTCAAGGGGTAGTAAACACCTTCGTTATGTTCTTCGCCCGTATCATCGGCCACTTTGTTGACCGAGCAATACTGAAAAACGAGCAAGGTCATGGTATCGGCTACTTCATTACCACCATCGTCGCTGAAATCGTGCTTGGCATTCTGGCCTCGACCATTGTGGCATGGTTTAGCCGCCGTCGAGAGTTCAAAGCCGACGAAGCCGGAGCAACACTAGCGTCACCACACGCTATGATCGGAGCCTTACAGCGTCTAAAAGCAGAATATAACGTGCCAGATCAGATGCCTGAAACGCTGACAGCATTCGGTATCAGTAGCCATATGAAACAAGGCTTTATGGCACTTCTGTCCACTCACCCTCCACTTGATGATCGAATTGCAGCACTGCAAAAATACTAATCACCCAACACTGAAACGCCTCACTCGAGGCGTTTTTTTTGCTCCCATACCCCTTCGACACGCTTAATTGATACAACCTCCATTTATCCCTAGCATGAATACACGGCATTTTTTCGTAGCATTATTTCCATTTTTTACCAGCTATTTACACCTTTAAATATTTCATGAAAAAAAATATTCAATTTAGAAAAATTCATTTTACGCCCATCATTTTTACCTCATAATCGAAATTGACGCGAACCTGCAAGGCAAGTGGGTTTGATCATGTGATCTATAAGTATTGGCGCATCTCGAACAGAGATAGCCAAATTCATGTGAAGAGCGAAGCCATGACAAAAAAAGAAGAAATTACCGATGATCTCGATATCGTCGATGACATAATCGATGAAGATATCGACATAGAAATCGACGCTAAAGAAAAGAAGTTCTGCTGTGATGCCGAAAAAAGAAGACGCATTGAGTTATTGATTGAACAGCGTCGCCTAGAACAGGAATTACGAGAATTCTACGACTAAAGGCAGCGCTTGCTGCCTTTTCTTTATCTTTTCAACACCCTTTGAATGTCTGTTAATGAGCAGCATAGGGCTTCTGCGCGCCTATCCATCAGCCCACCATTAACTCTCACCACTTTGTTACCAAAGCTTCATATCGGTGTCACACAAGCGTCATCCCCAGAGGGTTTTATTAACACATCACCTATAACAAAACTCTGGTAAGTATTTATGAGCAACAAAATTCGTCTGGATGATCTGTCCACTGAAAACCTAGATGAGATGGACAATGATTTCTTCATCAATCCTACGCCTGGCAGACAGAAAAAAATCGACAAGAAAACCCGCAAACGTAAGATGATTGAAGATTATATGGAGGAACGTTCGCTCAAACAGCACCTGACAGAGTCATACGACCTTTATTGAACGAACGGTTGAACGAGCAGCGCACTGTTATCAGTGCTGCTGTTTCTTAATACTACTTTGCCCTTTACGCTTTTTAGCTGACCGAGAAGCCCCCGCCTTCTTACCTTTCACTGCCGGCCTAGCCACTACCCGCGCCCCAGCTGTACGGACACCCGCCTGACTATTGTCACGACGTTTAGGTGCCTCTTCAGGCGTCACCAGGTGGCTAGGCTTAGTGCCGATAAGATCTTCTCGCCCCATCTCCTTTAACTTAACCCGCAAATCGGACCAGTTTTCAGGATCATGATAACGCAATAAGGTTTTGTGGGATTTTCGCTGCGCTTTATCCTTTGGAATATAAAGCGTCTCACTCTTATAGGTAATCTGCTTTAGCGGATTTTTTTCCGAATGATACATGGCCGTTGCCAGAGACATCGGTGACGGGTAAAAATTCTGCACCTGATCGACTTTAACATCGTTCTGTTTCAGCCAGAGAGACAAGCTCAGCATATCCTCATCATCACAGCCTGGATGGGCCGCAATGAAATAGGGAATCAAATACTGTTTCTTGCCCGCTTCCGCCGAGAATTGATCGAACATGTTCTTGAAGTCGTAATAGGTATCCATACCCGGCTTCATCATTTTACTGAGGGTGTTTTGCTCACTGTGCTCCGGCGCGATCTTAAGATAGCCCCCCACATGATAAGTCACCAGCTCACGGACATATTCAGGATCTTTCACGGCAAGGTCATAACGCAGCCCCGAAGCAATGGCAATATTGTGAATCCCTTCCATTTTCCGGGCTTTACGATACAACTCGGTGGTCTGACTATGATCCGTTACTAGGTTGCTACAGATGGTCGGATAGACGCAGGAAAGCTTACGGCAATTCGACTGAATATCATCATCATTACAGTTAAGGAAATACATATTCGAGGTCGGGCCGCCCAGATCAGAGATAGACCCGGTAAAACCCGGTACTTTATCGCGGATTTCAGCCATCTCATTTAAGATCGATTCGTGTGAACGACTTTGAATGATGCGCCCTTCATGCTCGGTAATCGAACAAAAAGTACAGCCACCGAAGCAACCGCGCATAATATTAATCGAGAAGCGGATCATATCGTAGGCAGGAATTTTATTATTCCCATACGATGGGTGTGGCACCCGCTGGTAGGGCAAGCCAAACACGCCATCCATCTCGGGGGTTTCCAAGGGAATCGGCGGTGGATTCACCCACAGCTCCCGGTTGCCATGTTTCTGGATCAACGCTCGGGCATTATGAGGATTAGATTCCTGATGCAACACCCGCGAGGTATGAGCATAGAGCGCCGAGTCCTTAGCAACCTTGTCAAAAGAGGGAAGACGAATATAAGTCGTCTCAGGATTCAACTTTTCTTTACGCTTCAACGGCATAGGAATAATACGAATTGGCGCCACATGCTCATCCGTCGCTGACTCGACTGGCGCAACAGAACTATCCGCCCCGCAGCGTTTAGTTGCGGGGTCGATTAATTTATCCGCACCGCTTTGATCAGTACCGAAATCGTAAGGATTCGGTAGCTTATCAATATTACCCGGCCAATCGATCCGGCTCGAATCAAGTTCAACATAGCCCGCAGGAGGCGCCTGCCGCATATGAACGGTACCGCGAATATTCCATAGTTCATCAATGGTTTTACCCGCTGCTAGGCCATGACTCAACTCAACAATCGCCCGTTCGGCATTGCCATACAACAGAATATCAGCGGTCGCATCTAGCAAGACTGAACGGCGAACCTTATTACTCCAATAATCATATTGCGCGATCCGGCGCAGACTCGCCTCAATGCCACCCAAGACCACCGGCACATCATTCCACGCTTCTTTGCAGCGCTGACTATAAACAATCACCGCGCGGTCAGGTCGCTTGCCGCCCTTACCACCTGCGGTATAGGCATCATCATGACGTAACCGCAGATCAGCTGTATAGCGATTGATCATTGAATCCATATTGCCCGCGGTCACACCAAAATAGAGATTTGGCTTCCCCAAACTCATGAAAGCATCAGCACTACGCCAATCTGGCTGCGCGATAATACCGACACGAAACCCTTGGGCTTCAAGCAAACGGCCCATCACCGCCATACCAAAGCTAGGATGATCGACATAGGCGTCACCGGTCACGATGATGATATCGCAGCTATCCCAGCCTAGTTGATCCATCTCCTCTCGAGTGGTCGGTAAAAAAGGCGCAATGCCATAGCATTCAGCCCAATAACGGGGATAGGAAAACAGATCTGGGGCAGTTTTTTTCATGGATATATCAGTGAGACAACTATTTATGGGGGATAGTAATTGTCGCAGAAACCACCGCCGACAGATAGTAAAAACCGGTTTGATTCTTACGTTTACTGGGCCTGCGGGTATAGACATAGTAAAATAGTCGGAATTAAACGCAATAGATTAACAACGATGACGAGAGAAAAACCCACTCCACCCGGCAATTACGAATGCTGTGAAAGCGGCTGTTCTCCTTGCGTCTGGGACACCTATTACGAACAACTCAACGCGTGGAATGCCGAACAAAAAGCAGCGATAAACGCGGCCAAAGACGCCAAGCCGCAAATGCCTGAAACACAACCCAGCGAATAAGGATTAATACCGATGTCTGATACTGCCGCAGTTATCTACCGCACCCACATCAAACCTGAGTGGCTTGATTATAACAACCATATGAATGTCGCCTATTATGTTCTCATTTTTGATCTAGCAGGTAGTGAACTCGTCGGCCAATTAGGTCTGAGTGAAGCGGTTACTAAGGCCACCGATATCTCCTGGATGGTACTGGAAAACCACATCACCTATAACAACGAAGTGGTTCTTGATCAGCCCGTCGAGGTTCGCTGCCAGCTGCTTGATCATGACAGCAAACGGCTACACCTTTATTTTGAAATGATCGCCAAAAATCCAGATGGCACTGACTACCTTGCCTCAACACTCGAGCAGATGGCGATGTGTGTCGATTTAAGCAGCCGCAGTAGCTGCGCGTTTCCCGATACCGTGGCTCAGAAAATCGAACTCATGGCTAAACAGCAAGCCAGCCTTGTAACACCGAGCGGTATCGGACGTACCATTGGTATTCGCCGCCGCTAAGCATTCCTTTAACGAAACCCGATACGCTACGGCTATTACTCATCACTAGGAAAGACTGTGGACAGAGAGACATTAGAAAGGGCCGCACAACGGGGCATCATCTCGCAACAGCAGCTGCAGCAACTGATTCTGTTCAGTCGTGCTGAACAACAGGATGAAGATGTGGGCGAAGAGCAGCTTCGATTTGTACGCAACTTCGGCGATATTTTCATCACCCTAGGGGTCTTATTTGTTGCATTTTCTGTGGCCGCCATGCACCTCAGTCAATTTGAATGGCTGGTGCCCGCCCTATTATTTCTCGGGGCGGCCGAATGGCTGGTACGCATCCGCAGGCTAGCCCTACCCGGCATCGCCATCTTAATTTCGACGCTTTACTTTCTCGGCAAAGCACTGGGTATTGCCGAATTTGAAACGGCAACCCTGCAATTTATAACCCTCAGTGGCGCCTCATTACTGTTCTACTTACGTTACCGCATGCCGTTCAGCTTATTGCCCGTTGCCGCCGGTCTCATCGCGGCGGTTATCAGCAGCCTCGGAGTTGATATACTCAAGCACCAGATACTCTTTTCAGTACTCGGCTTTAGTGTCTTTATCGCCGCAATGAGCTTCGATGCCCGCGATCGCAAGCGTCAACTGCGCGCCAGTGATTGTGGTTTCTGGTTACACCTACTGGCATCACCGCTGATTGTGCATGGCATGATGACCACTTTATTGTTTAATGATAGCGGCCTCTTAGCATCAGGCAGCAACCGTGAAATTGCCCTACTGCTATTTTTCGTGGTCTTTTTATTAATCGCTCTGTTTGTGGATCGTCGCGCCATGTTGGTATCGAGCTTGTCATACGCCATCTATGCGATTTTCAAAGTTGTCAGCAGCAACCTACTCGATAGCAACAATCTGCCCTTGATGGTGTTTATCGGTTTTGGTGTCTTTATCGTTCTATTCGGGACCTACTGGTATAAACTTAGACGTCTAATCTTTGGCCCGTTGCGGGGTCGCTGGGCCGCCCGTTTTGTACCCGAGCTATAATTCTCTCGAATGAACACGATGCAGCCACAAAGCATCATAGTAAACAGGGATAAGGTCTATACTTGGTGCTTTACGTCAGACCTTATCCCGTTACAAAGTGTATCCTCGCTGAATAAAGCCACCTTTCAAACTGAAAAATCATCCACTAGATGGACCACACTCAGCTACGCTTTTGCACTAAAATTTAACCTTATACAGAGGTTAAATTATGGCTTACTTAAAATATCTACTCACACCACTGATCACCATGCTACTGCTGCTTTCATTTAACAGCTACGCGGATGGTCATACCCGTATTCATAGTGGTATCTCAATCGATAGCGGCAATCTTCGACTGCATATCAGCGACCGCTTAGTTAGCGGCCACATTTACACCCACCGCGCCACCGAGCATTACCTCGACAGCAATCGAAGGCTATTCCTCTCAGCCCCCGGCTCGATCTCCAGACACTATTCACGAGGCTATATAAACCGCCAACCAACCCACTCACACCACATGATCAACCGAGACTCACCGCGAAGCTACTATCGCCACCCCCCGTACCAGCAATCCACGCATCACCCATACCATCAATCTCAACATCAAGGTTCAGATCGTCGTATAGATCAACATAGGGTCATTATTCACGATAGCCGTTCACACCGACGAGCACATCGCAACGAAGACCATCATCGTCAATCTTTTTCTCAACCTAGCTTACGTGACCCACGCGAATCAAGACAGGCTCGACGTTCACAATGGGATTAACCTTCGACTCATTCCGCCGGTCATAACACAGATAAAACCCTTCTGCCTCTCCACGGCGAAGCCTCTAACAGGTACAATGCCTCTCGTCTGTTATCAATCGAGCGAAACTGTCTTTGCAAAATCTATACGCATACACCAAAGAGGCCTTCTTAACCGCCGACCCGGATCAGAAAATCGAACTGACCCGGCAAACCGTTAGCCGCTGGAATGCTGGAGAGCTGGAATGGCTGGAAGGCGACGCACCCGAGTGGCTCCTGCAGCCAGGACAGTTAGACAAACCCGAAATAGTCCCTCCGTCTCAAGTTAACGAACGAAAATTCGGTAAAGAAGAGGGTCGCGCTGCGCTTATTCATGCCCTCGCCCATATCGAGTTAACCGCCGTCAATCTAGCACTGGATTCTGTCTATCGTTATCGCGGTATGCCGCAAGAATTTTATGCTGATTGGATTCAGTGTGCAGGTGAAGAGGCCAATCATTTTATGGCACTACGTGGCCGTCTTCGAGAAATGGGTTATGACTATGGTAGCTTTAAGGCCCATGGCGAACTCTGGAGCATGGCCATCGACACAGCTGATGATATGTTAGAACGAATGGGCATGGTGCACCGCGTACTTGAAGCCCGCGCGCTGGATGTCGTTCCCAAAGCGATTCAGCGGTTTGACCAAGCCGGTGATAAAAAGATGATCGATATCCTTACCATGATCGGTAATGAAGAGATCGGCCACGTCAGTTCAGGCACCCGCTGGTATCATTATCAATGCCAACAACGTCAACTCGACCCTAATCAAACCTTTATCGACCTGCTCTGGAAATATATAAAAGAGCCGTTAAAGGGCCCTTTTAATCACGAAGCTCGACTAAAAGCAGGATTTTCTGAGCAAGAAATGAAGATGATCGAGATGATGGGGAAAACTGCTCCGGCCAAACAACCGTAGATAGTTGCCACTTAAACTTACGCTATAACCATGCCAGTATTAGGGGCTATAGCCTTATTAACTACCCAGATTGGGTAAAACCTCGATTGGCGTTGCAGCAGATGAATTGCACCTCCCGTAAAAGGGTATAAACTGTGCCTTATCCGGGCCCTTCTCTGACCGACGCAAGGTTCTTTCCAGCAGAACCTACCCTTGCAGTGGGGCCCGGGTCTTTTCCAACAACAACAGCAACAATCAATACTTCCTTTCGTTAACGCTCAATATCCCTTTATGCACCTGCATCTAAACGATTAACCTGTAAAGTCAGGTGATGCTCGTTATCACTCAAAAACAGCTCACCCTCGCTAATCGTCAGTGACAACTGCATGCTGCGGCTAACAAACATATCCAGCTGTGCAACATCACTATCGTGAAAGCGCCAAACACTGACTTTAGGCAACTCTCCAAGCGCTTGCCCCTGTTTATCCCACCAGACATCAACTTCACGTCCGTAGGCATACAGAGAGATCTTAGGTGCCCGGCTAACCGCTTTACGTAATCGATCAGGCGATGCCTGTCCCAACTCGATCCAGTGTTCGACTGTCCCATCAGGGCCGACCTGCCAGAGTTCCGGTTCATCGGTACTGGACAACCCCCGGGTAAAACTCAAATCCTGATGATAATTAATACCGTAAACCAGCAACCGAACCATCATCCGCTGCAACGTTTCCGATGGATGCTGCGCTAAGGTGAGATGACAGGTTTCATAACAGTGACGATCCGTATCACTCAACTGTAGTTCGATTTTATAGATTGTTGGCTTCAGCGCCATAGGAATTAACCTTATATTGAGGGCATTTATTAGACTAAATACGCTATTATAGCGGTTTACTCCCTGGATAATATTCCTGAATGAAATGCCGACCTCAGTGTGGCGCCTGCTGTATTGCCCCACAGATAAGTAGCGCGATCCCCAATATGCCGAACGGCAAACCTGCCGGCGTTCCCTGCGTCAATTTAGATGATGCCTTTAACTGCACCATCTGGAACACCCCTGACTTCCCACCGCTGTGTCATGCATTCCAAGCACAAGCTGAACATTGCGGCGAAACGCAACAACAAGCCTTAATCATACTCGCCCGTCTAGAGCGGGAAACCGCCCCGGATATTTAACCCGACGGGCCAATCCGCTACACTATAGGCCTAGCTTGCGAACCCTCGCCCAAAGTAAAAGCACCGGAAACCGCCTTAATGGACCTTAAATTTCTCGCCATTCGTGAACTGATTAAAGAAGCCGACGACAGTATTGCCACCATCAGCGATAAAGGGGGTGCAATCGATGTCTCCGATCCAATGGCACAGCAACTGTTTAACGCTCTGGTATCTGCCTACGGCCGACGCTCGGCACTAACCCACGGCTCATTTAATGATGAAAATAGTGAAGGCTACCCATTTATTTCCGGCTTTAAGACGTTTATCAACAGTACGCCTGATGACGGTACCTTTTTGTCGCTCTGTGATCAGGCACTGGCACAGTTAGCCGCATCGCTGCAGCAACCTTCAGCCCGTTCGGCCACCGGCGGCTATGTGATCTTTATGTACTACTCCTCAGATGTATTCGACTACCTCCTGATTGGATTGGTACGTGATAAATCGGGGGTGGCCTTCGATCAGGACTTAAACCCCACCAAAGTCATTGAAGTTGACTTAGAAAAGTTACATCAAGCCGCCAAGATCAATATCACCACCTATAAAGAGGGCAGCGATAGCTACCTAAGCTTTATCGGCACCCGTCGTAAAGGTGATATAACCCACTACTTTTCTAATGCTTTGGGTTGTACCGATGTAGTCCCATCAAAAAAATCGACCTCCGACCTTATCCGAGCCAGCGAAGATTTCTGTCGCCATTATCATCTTGAAGAAAAGCAGGAGGAAATTGTCGAAGATGTTGTCAGCTACCTGTCTCGACAACGTGACGACCGACAATCAGCTTACCTTCCCGATGTAGAACAAATATTTGATAATCACCTGCCGCCCGAGCAGGCGGAACAAGCAAGTGGAACCTTCAGTAAGTTCGCCAACTCTGAGAACTATCAGGTAAGCCAAGAGTTTCAACCACACACCAGCACTATCAACTCGTACACAAAAGTAAAAGCGAAAATGGACAACTGGCAACTCGACTTTGCCAAACGCTCGCTTGGTCAGCCCAATAGTAATAGTGAGATTGAGTTCGACCCACAAACCAACTCATTGCGGATCAACCGCCTATCCACTAAAGTGATTGAGCAGCTAAAACAAGCCCTCCACACAGAAGACGAATAACCCGCTCTCCTCGATACGACGGCGCACCGTAAGCCGACGATTAAACGCTAAACACTGCTTCATCGGTGCGTCGCTAAGTTGTCACTGTTGCGTCATATTGCACTGCTAACCTGAGTGTGAAAATATTTTATTGTGCGTCGCACAAAGTACTTGACCAAGCACTTTTTTCAACTAAAATAGTTTTCATTGTGCAGTGCATCATAACTTTATGGAGAATACCATGATCAACACAACTTTCGATTTAAAAAAACCTTTCGAATCTGCTCAAACGCTGATGGGCCTGCAAACAACGGCTGTAACTAAGACGGTTGAACTGCAGAAGAAAGCTGCTGAAGAGCTGACTGAATTCTTCAAAGCTGAAGCTGAAAAAGCGAAAGAACTTAAAACACCACAAGACTTTATTACATTCAACCTCGAATCTAACAAAGCACTGTTCGAATTGATGAAAGCACAGGGCGAGGCATTCAGCGCGCTGGCTAAAGAATCCAGTGAAGAAACTATTGCAGAAATTACCAAACTGGCTAGCTAAGCTATCCTAGTTTCAAGAAGCCCGATAGTGAAAGCTATCGGGCTTTTTTTATAGGCTAAAATGACGGTGTCAGAATCAAGTTAAGCGGCTCTATGTTATTTTTGTGCAGTGCACAAAAATAACCGTTGACTTCCCGACAAGGATCGCTAAAATAGACTCCATTGTGCACTGCAACATACTATTACCGGAGAACGACCATGACTAACCCTATCGATTTCACTAAATCTTTTGAGTCTGTAAAAACCCTTATGGAAATGCAGGCTGAAACTATCAGCAAATCTGTTGAACTGCAGAAGCAAGCTGGCGAACAACTGGCTGCTTTCTTCAAAACTGAAGCTGAAAAAGCTAAGACACTGAAAACGCCAGAAGACGTTGTTAAATTCAACGTTGAAGCTAACACTTCACTGTTCGAAATGCTGAAAGCACAAGGTGAAGCATTCACTGAACTGGCTAAAACAGCTGGCGAAAATGCTATGGCTGAAGTAACAAAATTAACTAAGTAAATTTCACTTAGTTCCCTTTAAAGCCCTGCTTATGCAGGGCTTTTTTTTATTTCTAGCCTTCTCTACTGTTATTCTCCTCAGTCCTCTATGACGCCTTTGTCAATATCCACTCCGAGTATAACAACCTCTCTACTCTACGTGACCAATACGCTTGATGTCACATCGCTGATATCGACATTCAATGAAAACACCATCACAGCCGTTATCATGCCAAACCAAATACGAAAATGAATTGATCCTATTGACTGAGCAAGGGGCCGATATCTAACAGAAGCACTCACTAAAAACCGTGCATACCCGCGCAATAAACATACGTTAAATATTAGAATGGAGACGATCAATGCAGAAGTAAGAAAGAGAATCATCGCAACAAGGCTCACTCCAACTGCGAGAAGAACCCTGCTCATTGAGGTATTTCAGGGCGACGAATATACCGCCATCAATGGACAGTATTAATGTTTATCGGTGTTTTGTACAACCGTTGCTCGCTCGAGTTGATAACGCTCTAACTTTGAACGCAACCCCACCCGGGACAGACCTAACTCACGAGACGCTTGGCTTTTGTTCCAACGATGACGGATCAATGTTTCCCTCAATATCCGTTTTTCCAAGGTTTCTATGCGATCCTTTAAGCTACCATCCAAGCGGGCTAACAATTCCATTTCACCATTTTCATCCTGTGGCGCCGCACGTAATACCCGAGGAGACAATAGATCGGCACCTAGATAGTCATCATCGGCCAGCACCAACATACGCCGCACCTCATTTTGCAGCTCTCGGACATTGCCCGGCCAGCAGTAGGACTGCATACAGGCCAGTGCTTCATCGGTAAAACCTTTAACGGGCTTATCGAACTCCACCATCGACTTATCTAGAAACCCCTGTGCTAACAGTGGAATATCGACTTTTCGTTGTGCTAACTCAGGCAGCGTCAAAGTGACCTCCGCTAAACGGAAATACAGATCCTGGCGAAAACGACCTTCACGCACCTCCTCTTCTAAATCCCGGTTAGTCGAGGCGATTACCCGAACATCCACCTTACGACGCTGAAAATCACCTAGTGGCCTGACTTCCCGTTCCTGTAGAACCCGTAATAACTTAATCTGAAACGCAGGCGTAATCTCCCCAATCTCATCAAGAAAAATAGTACCGCCATCCGCCTGTTCAAACATGCCCATATGATCTGAGATCGCCCCGGTGAATGAGCCTTTCTTATGACCAAACAACTCCGAAGCCAGTAACTCATCCGGCATCGCGCCGCAGTTTTCCACCACAAAGGGCTTGTCCGCACGTAAACTATTGTAGTGCAGTGCCCGAGCAAATAACTCTTTACCCGTACCCGAAGGACCGGTAATCAAAACAGAAACATCAAAGGGTGAGAAACGGGCCGCCTGCTGGCATTGCTCATTTAACGGACTCTCCTCACTGCGGCGAATTTCATCCATCGTAAAGCTGGATTTTAGCAAAGCCTTCTTATCGGTAATATTTCGCTCAACCTGCTTTGCGGTCAGCCGCATCTCCATGCTGAGCTGATCATTTTCATTCTGCAACTGACATAATTTACACGCATTGCGCACCACCATTAACAGATTATCAGGGTGCCAAGGCTTAGTGATATATTGATAAATGCCAGCGTCATTAAGCCCGCGAATAATATCTTCTGAGTCGGTGTAACCCGACAAAATCAACCGTGCAGGTTCAGGCCAGCGCTGTCTCACTTCGGTGAGAAATTCAACACCAGTAACCTCAGGCATACGTTGATCGCAGATAATCGCCTCAACCTGTTTGGTCTCAAGAATAGCCATCGCTGCGGCGGCACTGTTGGCCGTCAATACATCGAACTCTTCATCAAGGGTGCGCTCCAGGGTTTCCAGTGAGCGAACTTCATCATCGACACATAATACCGTTGGGCGTTTATACTGCATCCTTACACCATCTCCTGAAGTAGAGCGACCTGATGATTTAACTGCTCAATGCGTTGATGAATTCTAGCCACCCGATGTTGCTCTATCCAGTTCAACCATTCGCTCATGCCCTCTCCTGAACGGGCGGAGACCTGAATCACTTCAATATCAGGATTCACCTGTTTAGCCGCCGCAATACATTGCTCAACATCAAAATCGAGATAGGGCAACAGATCGGTCTTATTCAGTAACATCAGATCAGCGGCATAAAACATATCCGGGTATTTCAAAGGTTTATCTTCCCCTTCCGTCACCGACAGAATCGCAACCTTATGAGCCTCGCCGAGGTCAAAGGCCGCAGGGCAGACTAAGTTACCAACATTTTCAATAAACAAGATACCGCCGGTCAAATCTTCAAAACGAGCCATTGCATGACCCACCATATGAGCATCCAGATGACAGCCTTTCCCGGTGTTTACCTGTACCGCTTGAACCCCGGTGGCGCGGATCCGCTCGGCATCGTTTGCCGTTTGTTGATCCCCTTCAATAACCGCCACCGGACAGCGTTTAAGCTGTTCAATACTGGCCGTTAAGAGTGTCGTTTTACCAGACCCGGGACTGGAGACAAGATTCAGTGCAAACAAGTTCATCGCCTCAAAGCGTTGGCGGTTCTGCCCGGCATAGCGATCATTTTTGCCAAGAATATCCTGTTCAATCTGCACCATCCGCCCCTGACTTAAACCCGGTGCGTGTGCATGAGCAGGGCCCTGACCAAAATGCAGATTGTCACCTTCGCTCACCATTACACTGGCACTGTCAGCCGCGTGCTCCGCCTCATGTTGATGGCTATGTGAATGTCCATGATGATGGTGATGCCCTTCAATAGAAACCTCACCTTCACTACAACCGCAAACTGTACACATGCTTATTCCACCTCTAACTCTTTTATTCTTAGTTCGTCACCCTGAGTCACCTGCAACTGAAAGCTGCCACACTCACAACAGGCGTCATAACGCTTACTGATACTGACCGTTTTGGCGCACTGCAGGCACCAGGCTTGCCCGGGTAACTCAATAATTTCGAGCCGTGCGCCCTGCGCCAAACTATTAAGGGTGACCGCCTCAAAACAGAAACGCAGAGCATCAATCTCAACCATCGCTAACGGGCCAATTTCAAGCCAAACGGTTTTAACTCGCTGATAGTGCTGACTGGCGGCCTGCTCCTCCAACACCTGAATAATTCCCTCACAGATCGACATTTCGTGCATTCAGATAGCGTCCTCTGTTTTTAACTTAAGATCAAACTCAACACAGGGATCCGCCAATAGCAGCATGGTTCGGCTCAAGGCCAATGCTTCAGATACGGTCGCTGTCGCAACACCTTGTAACTTACTTGGCACAAGCCCTTGAGGATGTAGGTTCCACTCGGTAGGCGCCACTATGTCATAACAACGAATCTGTTCGGCATCTAGCACCAGTCGGTGTAACAGCTGACCTCTGGCGGTATCGACGACAGCCAAACCAACCTCCGCTGCAATATTCGAACTAACCATTTGAATACTCTCTGTTGCCAATAGCCTCTTCGGAATATCACTGAGTTGCAACAAAATAGCGCCATAGCGACAACAAAGTTCATGCCAGCCCTGCTGCCTCATCCCTTGTAATTCCGTTCGATAACGCACGTAACTACCGGTTTCACAACAGTGTTCTTGCCACCGAGGCGTCGCGCAAAACAGCGTTTGCTGCAGTTTCGCATCTTTTGATCCCAGTATCTGCCGCTGCTGTCTTTGTTGCAAGTCAGGCAGCTCGGCCAGATCAGGGCCTAAACAAAGGCCAGCAAAGCGCTGCTGTAAACTCGTCAGTGGCTGCAACAATATCCCAACCGCTATGGTTGTCGGTGCTGCTTGCTGTAACCACGATGCTAAGCACTCAAGTGGCATGCCCAATAATGGCTCTAATATTTGTCTCAACTGCCTAACAACATCCTGTTGATCCCGCTTAAGCGCCTCCCGATCTAAGCGATGCGTCGCCCCTGACAATGTTGGCGCAACAGGCGTTAGCAAGAAACCCCAGCGTTGCTCCATAGTGCTGATCAGTCGCTGCAACGGTTGTAATAGCTGCAATTGCTTGGGCGTTGAAGGCAACCAATGCTGCACTAGGCGAAATAACAGCTCACGGCCGTTTTCCAGCTGTAATAACACTTGCCGGGCCACCGCAACATCATCACTAATAACGATACCTCGACATTGCTCTACGGCTCGCGCAAAGGCCAATCGTTGCCCTACGGTACAGGCTGAAAAGAGCAACGGTAACATTCTGGCCACCTCATCAACCCTGCGGCCATAAAATAATCGCCCGAGCTGTGCTGGCCGACTCGAGTTTAAATTCAAGCCGACAATCTGTCCCTGCTGCCAATCCAGTTCAGCGGCAATGCGTCCTGCGAGTTCAGCCATGCTCGCCACCGTCTTTGGTGCGAATCCGTCCCTGTAAAAACTGCCGACGACTTACAACCGCACTGTGTTGGTTATCGGTTGCAACGCCGCTATCGACTTTCGGATCATTCGTTATAACCGAACGGGTGTGATCGGATACATTAGCTACCTGACCAGCCGTCAGGCTATCATCACGATCAGTATCACGCTGCTGCAACTCTGCTGCCGCTAAGCGCTGCTTTTGCTGTTCCCGCTGGCGATCCGTCGGGGCAAAATATTCGCTTTCAAATAATGCCTTCATCACTTCACGGGCCGTCGCCAGCGCCGCGGCCTGATCGACAAAGTCAAACATCGGGGAAAACAATGCGCACATAGCATACCCCTCAAGAGCGTCATCCCAACCGAGAATAAATTCATAAACACCCGAAGGAAATGTGCGCACTACCTTACGACCGACATCATTCTCCGTCCATTCGCCTGGCGCCTCAGGCAGCAACATCAAACTCATAAACCAAGGGGTTATCAGTACCCCAAGTTGCTCGTTACCGAAGGCTTGAAAGCCTACCGCTTTAACCTGTAATTTGTGATTAAGTACCGCCACCCCCTCCATTTTGGTATGGAGAATATCGTTATAGCGGGACTCAATCAGCGCCGTCTCAATCATCAGTTATCCAACACCATAAACTGATCTCTATCGCCATCGCACTCCGGGCAACGCCAATGTTCTGGTAGTTGGCTAAATGGCGTACCCGCCGCAATTTGCCAAACGTCATCGCCCTGAGATGGATCATAAACATACCAGCAGATCTTACACTCCAAGCGAGTATTGTCGCTCAGTTGATCATTCTGCCCCAGATAACTGCCCTCAAATCGTTGCCCCGGTTCACTGCTCATCACACTAAAACCTCTCTGATCTCTTTGAGTCGTAACGCGCTGTCTTGCAAGTCTTCTGGGGCGGCGCACACCACTGCAGGCATATCTACCACTTCAAGGGTATCCAGAATCAGGTGGTCAGTTGAATTAAAATACTGCACCCGCCAGATCGGCTTGATCGCGGTGCTGCTAATGCGGCAATTACCATAGCCCCTGGATAGCACTACCAATGACCCCTGACCTAAATACTCTTCGAGCAACTGATGATCCGCCGGTGAGAATGGCAGTAACGACAGATTGATCACATGGGGTTCATCGCCGACCTGATAACGATCACTCTTATGCTGCAACTCAATTAACACCGGCGGAGCATTCAAAACACCTACCGGCCATGCTGCCTGCTCAACCGCCAATGGCTGTGCTTGGGAAAAAGCATACTCGCGAGCCACGGTGGGCACATCGGCAATCTCAAGGGTTTCCCGCAACTGCCGACCATCAGTATCCATATAACGCAAACGCCATACACCAGCTAACACCGTCTCCTGCGCCCTCACCTCTTCACCGCTATGATCTTGGGTTTTACAGATCAAACTCACCTCGCCTTCACCAAGGATTTGATTGATCAACTCGAGTCCATCGGCAGAGAGTTTATTCAGGTCGAGACTGATCACCGGTTGCTCAGGAGTATAGCTATCTAATTGCTGTTGCAGATGCTCCAGTAACGCCAGTGTTTCAGGGCAACTTTCTAACTGCTCCGTATCCGGCAACATCGGAATATCATAGGTATGCATCTCCTTGGGCATCGGCATATAGTCGAGCACAGCATTATCATCGCTGGCGCGTTGGCTACCGGGGCCTACGGGCATATTGATCAGTGGAATATCAGCCTGGTTCATCTTCTCAGTCCTGTCGTTGTGAGTCTTATTGTTCACGCGAGTACATCAACCGCACGGCGAATGCGATGAAGGATTAACCACCACCGGAATACCAATACCGGGATTACGGGTTGGCTCTCGCTGCAGTAACGATTCGATATCCCTCAGGTAAAGATCCCAGTCCTGCACTTTACTGATCGCCCCTAAATAACGGCCCTGCTTGAGCAGCACAAGGGTCGGCCAAACAGTAAAGTTATAGCGTCCCTGCAGACTCTTTTCCGCATCACGGTGAATTACCGCAGGGACTAATTGAGGAAAAACTTTCAACAATTCGGGCAGAATCACCGCGACATCCAACGACTCAGGAAAGCGGCTAGAATCTTCCGTAAAGAACAGCACCGAGTAAGGTTGCTGCTGAATAAAGTCATCGACGTTAGCGTGATCCAGTAATGGATACCCTAACTCACTCGTTAAGCGTTCAATCAATACAGACATACCTTTATGACTCCTCTATTGAGCTGCGAAGATGCTCCGGCAGCTGTGGCTCCCGTTGGACAAGATCGGCGAACACCCGATCAAGATCGACCGCCTCCCCTCGCATAACACTGCGTAATGCATTGACAGCCTCCGCGGTTTCTTTCGCCTGCTGAACGCTAAGATGTTCACGGGCCGTGCCAAGAAATACTAATACCCAGCTACCCAACGCTAATTCGCCCACCAAGCTCAAGTCCACCGTTTGCTGTTCACCATCAGCCTCGCACACCGCCTGCAAACCGTTACAGCTCACAACTTGCATAGGGATACCGATACACATCAGTCTTGACGCTCATTAAGAAAGCGCTCATCACCGACCCGACAAGCATCGGCCTCTGAAGGACGTTCGGCTTCATAGCGATGTTGCTGTAATTCTGTCGGAGCCAACTGCTCTTGGGGTGGCAGAGGCTGCTGACGAGGCTGAGGGATAACCCCAAAACCCTGTAGGTAATCCAAGGCGGTACGAATGGCTGGATCCACTTGAGCCTGTACGGCAGGCCTTAAACTGCCGCCAAAGTCCTCAAGCTCAACCGGTTGCACACCGATCAAAAGCAGATGCTGCGGATAGTTACCGGTAAACTCCGACATCGCTAACACCTCCTGAAAACCGGTCTGGTGTAAGCTCATCTTTTTTGCCCCCATATATTTAGGCACATCATCACCCTGAATCACCTTCATGGTGCCGGGAGCCAAGCCATAATCAATGGCATCAAACACCACCAGCAGGTCGCAGCGCTGCACATGCTGCACCAGGTAAAGCCCTTGCGTGCCGCCATCCATCACTTCAACATTGTCAGCAAACTGATAACGCTGATGCAGGGTTTCCACGGCTCGAATACCAAAGCCTTCGTCGGCCCAGAGCAGATTACCGATACCCATAATGATCACCCGCAATGGCTGCGTCTGATCCGCTGAATTGACTGACCCACTGCTTCCGCTAAGTTCTGATTGAGATCCTGACATGCGACCTACCACTCCCTGCACCGATTATGTTGTTACTCATCACTAAGACTACAAGCTTTATGCCAATTCGAACGATTTCGCCGAAGCACCTAATATGGGGGTGTTACAGAGGGGGTTACAGCCGGCAGGAGAAGACTAAGTGGATAGTTAGTTATCAGTTTGGTATCTAGGTGATCAAATCTTTAGCTTAATTCTCGTCCCACTTGATACAGATCCCAACGTTGTTGTTTTTCCAACCAAAACATCGGCGAGGTCTGAAAGAAGTGAGCTAATCGTAATGCGGTATCGGCGCTAATTGCTCGCTGGCCGTTAACAATTTCATTGACCCTGCGGCGGGAAATACCTAACTCTTTAGCCAAACGGGACTGGCTGAGATGCAGCGGCGTTAGATAGCAGCGTTCCAGAAAGGCGCCGGGGTGCTCAGGGCGTCGTCCATGAAACCGTAGCGGCTGCATCAGCGTCTCCTCGACTGATTGATAAACAAAAAAGGCCGGAGCATGGCTCCGGCAAGCTCACTCGCCTGTGATCCATAGCGCATGAATCACCCGATCATCGATCACTGATTCAATCGGGGCGATTATCTTTAAACATACGCCAGCCGCCGATCATGGTCGAAATCAGACTCTGCCGCGACATAATATCTTCACGAATAGCAACATAGACATGCATCATGATAAAGGTGACTAGATACCACATACCCAGATGGTGCCAAGTATGCGCATCCTGACTCTGCCCCATCAAGGGAATCACCCAACCAAACAGCGTATCCGCCCAACTACCCCGCCCGAGTCCTTCGGCGTACAGCGCAAATCCGGTAATGATCATAAAGGTGATACCGATGACAAAAAAACAGAACATCGACAGCTGACCCAACGGGTTATGACCAATATATTTTTTCGGAGTTTTCTCAAGAAACAGATACCAGCGCACCTCATGAAGCACCTCTTTCCACCACTTCTTACTGAAAAAAGGGACCAGGAACAGCTCCCGGGAATGGCTGTTACCGACAAAAGCCCAATAGATGCGCCCTAAAAAACCAACCGCCACAACGTAACCGGCGGCAAAATGCGCAAAGCGAATATAGCCCATCAGAAAGTGATCACTGGCTTCACCGGGCATCGTTGGCAAAGGCGAGCCAATAAAGTAACCGGTGATACACAGTACAATAATCGACAATACCGTTGTCCAGTGCCATAGACGCAGCGGCGCCTCGTACACATACACCGCGGTCTGCGTTCTCTGTTTGATTGTTTCCATAGCATACCTCCAACATACGGGCCGCAGGGCGACCCGCATGGGGCTCGTCTTAACGAATTTTGACCTTAGTCAGCTCTTGACCATCTTCAGACATCACATGGGTAGAACAGGCCAGACAAGGATCGAAACTGTGCAGCGTCCGCAGTATTTCAACCGGTTCATCCGGACGCTCCATCGGCGTATTCATCAAGGCCGCTTCGAATGCACCGATATTGCCCTCACCATCGCGCGGCGAACCGTTCCAGGTAGTCGGTACAATCGCCTGATAGTTTTCGATTTTGCCATCCTTAATCTTAATCCAGTGACCTAGCGCTCCCCGGGGCGCTTCGTTAGTACCCACCCCGATCGCCTCTTTTGGCCAGCTAGCCGGATCCCATTTTTCAACATTGGCGGTCGAGCTATCACCATTCTTGATATTGCCAACCAACTGATGCCAATCATCCAACATCGTATCAACACATAATTGACACTCCAGCGCCCGTGCCAAAGTACGACCAAGAGTAGAAGGTAGGAACTGCTTTAAGCCCAATGACAAGCCTGTATTTTGATTAAAGGCGGCTAACGAACGGTCCACTTGATCCTGTACATAATCATTACCCGAAGCATACGCGATGATATACCGTGCCAACGGGCCCACTTCCATCGCGTGCCCTTTCCAACGTGGCGCCTTAATCCAGGAATATTTAGCGCCTTCATCGATCTCTTTGATATTAGTGCGACTGCCGACAGTATTCGGCCCTAGCTCAAACTTAGGCGCGGTTTCACCGTCCCAAGGATGCAGACCTTTCTTATCACCTTCGTAGGTGTACCAAGAGTGATCAACAAACTCTTTGATCTGCTCAGGATCGCGGACATCGACCTCATGTACTTCGTTCCAGTTACCATTGACGATCGCGCCACCCGGCAATAGATCGGTGGATTTTTCATAAGGCACTTTTTGATAGGTGCCGTAAGCCAATACATTCTGCGAGGCTAACCCACCACCATAGAGCCAGTCTTTATAAAGGCCGGCAATGGCCAACACGTCCGGCAGATAAACATTGTTGGTAAACGCTTGAGCTTCTTTAATACGCTGCAAAACAAAGTTAAGCGAGGTCATATTCACCGGCGCACCGGATGCACCAATCCCATCGATATTAATCGCGCAAGCAACCCCACCCACCATAAAGTTAGGATGTGGGTTTTTACCGCCAAAGATCGTGTGAATTTTGACGATCTCTTTCTGCATATCCAACGCTTCAAGATAGTGAGCCACCGCCATCAAATCCGCTTCGGGAGGTAATTTATAGGCGGGATTATCCCAATAGCCGTTAGAGAACAGCCCGAGTTGACCAGTCTCAACAAACTTTTTTAATCGCGTTTGCACATCTTTAAAATAACCAGGACTCGATTTTGGATGGTGCGGTGATACCATTTTTTGTAGATCTGAAGTCCCTACTGGGTCGGCCTTCAAAGCATTAACCGGGTTAACCCAATCCAGCGCGTGCAGGTGATAGAAATGCACAATATGATCATGGGCCTGCAGGGTTTTATCCATCAAATGACGTATCAGGTGCGCATTCAACGGAATTTGAATACCCAAGGCATCTTCAACAGCCCGCACCGATGTCAGTGCATGGGTACCGGTACAAACACCACAGATTCGTTCTACAAAGGCCCATGCATCACGGGGATCACGACCTTTTAGAATCACTTCTAGCCCGCGCCACATCGTGCCGGTCGATACCGCATTACGGATTACATTATTTTCATCGACGTTGACTTCACAACGCATATGCCCTTCGATCCGGGTCACGGGATCAACCACAATACGGCGACCAGAGTTATCAAGATCGTTAGTATTCATCGGGGTATTCATTATTCCTGATCTCCTTTGTGCTGCGCCCGCTTAATGGCACTCACGGCTGCATGCGCCGCCACGGCCGCGCCAACACCACCGGCAACCGCCATACCGATCTCATCGGCATTTTTCTCAATACCAAACTGGGGAATATTGGTTAGGCGGTCATAGAATGAGCCCTTATCCCAGAAACCATCTTCAGAGCAACCGATACAACCGTGACCGGCCTGAATCGGGAAGGAGGTGCCTTCGTTCCAGCGCACCGTTGAGCAAGCGTTGTAGGTGGTCGGCCCTTTGCAGCCCACCTTATAGAGGCAATAACCTTTGCGCGCACTTTCATCATCCCAATGCTCAACAAACTGACCAGCATCAAAATGCGGACGTCGATAGCATTTATCATGAATTCGTTGGCTGTAAAACATCTTAGGACGACCCTGACGATCCAGTTCGGGCAACCGACCAAAGGTCAACATATAGGTGATCACCCCAGTCATCACTTCGGCTATTGGTGGGCAACCAGGCACTTTGATAATCGGCTTATCGGTAATCACTTTATGGATTGGCACAGCTTGTGTGGGATTAGGTCGAGCCGCCTGTACACAGCCCCAAGATGCACAAGAGCCCCAAGCGATAATGGCGGCGGCATCTTTGGCCGCATGTTTCAATTGATCAAGAAAAGGCTTACCGCCGACAATACAGAACATACCGTCTTCGTTAAGCGGAGGATTACCCTCAACCGCCAGAATATATTTACCTTTATATTTCTGAATAGTTTCTTCTAGCGCCGCTTCTGCCTGATGACCTGCGGCGGCCATTAGCGTGTCATCGTAGTCGAGCGAGATCATCGACAGCACGACATCTTTCACCAACGGGTGTGCCGAACGGATAAAGGATTCAGAGCAACAGGTACATTCCAAACCATGCACCCAGATAACCGGGGTGCGTTCCTTCGTTTCCATTGCATGGGCAATACGGGGGGCAAACGCCGGCCCCAGACCCAATGCAGCAGCCGTCAGGCTACAGTACTTCAGAAAACTACGACGCGTAATTCCCTGGCGTCGCATCACTTCATAGAAGGTTTCAATCGATTGAGGCATTGCGGTTATCTCCGTCAGCAGGCTCGCCTTGTGGAAGGTGCAAAGAGTCCGCTTTACGATCGGCTCATCCTCTGCCCGGAGGAAATGCAAACGCTAAGGAACTGTTCGTACCGTCTCTCGTTATTATTAATCTTATTGATTTCAGCAAATTACGTTCCAACTCGACCAAGGCGTTGATCCACGGGTGCTACAAAGCATTCACTCATACTCAGAGGACAACTATCTATCCAGCCGTTCACCAAAGCGGTTAATCACTTGCCACCGTGATTGGCGCCCTATCGATGGGTCAACACATTTACGATGAATCTAAAATTATGAGCACAATCAACGTGGGGCCAACATGGATGAACGGTGATAGACATGCTTAGGCGATATAGCGAACCCATAACACGAAATCGCTAATCTGCCGTGATCACAGCAAAAGCAACACAGGGAATATGATGAGCGTCACAACAGGTGACATACAATCATGGAAAGGAAAACGAAGAAGCAAGACAAACACAAAAGAAGCGTTAATCGCTCATTGAAAAAATATAAAAAAAGGCCCCGCACGACGGTGCAGGGCCTAAGCGTGAAGTGAAACGCACGATCCTTGATAGGGAGGCCCGAACGTCTGACTGCCACTTCGACAGGGAAATATGCCGGCGATCGCAACTGTCGCCGGACATATCATTCATTTCATCAATAGATCAGAAGCTGTTACCGGGAATACGTACAAAACCTTCCATCAAGACTCGAGCGCTACGGCTCATTACCGCTTTTTTCGCGGTCCAGTCGCCATTGGCTTTTTGCTCTGCCGCCGCACCAACCCGCAATGTGCCAGACGGATGCCCAAAGGTGACGGCTTCCCGCTCACCACCACCGGCCGCCAGATTAACTAACGTGCCCGGAACTGCCGCGGCAGTCGCGATCGCTACGGATGCTGTACCCATCATGGCGTGATGCAGTTTACCCATCGACAAGGCGCGTACACAGACATCGATATCAGACGCTGAAATCTGTTTGCCACTGGAGGATGTGTAATCAGTCGCAGGGGCTACAAAAGCAACCTTTGGCGTATGCTGACGGGCAACGGCTTCGCTAATATCACTGATCAGCCCCATTTTGACCGCACCGTAAGCCCGGATGGTTTCAAAACGCGCTAGCGCCGCCGCATCTGAATTAAGATCTTTTTGCAGCTCGGTACCGGTATAATCAATATCCGCCGCATTCAGGAAGATCGTTGGGATACCCGCATTAATCATGGTCGCCTTAAAGGTGCCAATGCCCGGCACTTCAAGCTCATCCACCAAATTACCGGTTGGGAACATAGACCCTTCGCCATCAGCGGGGTCCATAAATTCGATCACCACTTCGGCGGCGGGAAAGGTCACGCCATCGAGTTCAAAATCGCCGGTTTCCTGTACTTCACCGTTGGTGATCGGCACATGGGCGATAATGGTTTTGTTGATATTTTTCTGCCAGATACGCACCACGCAGATACCATTATCCGGTATACGCGCAGCATCGACTAAGCCATTACTAATGGCAAAAGCGCCGACCGCAGCAGTGAGGTTACCGCAGTTGCCCGACCAATCAACAAAAGCTTTGTTAATCGCGACCTGACCAAACAGATAATCAACGTCATGGTCCGGTTGTTCGCTCTTATCCAAAATCACAGTTTTACTGGTACTGGACGTTGCGCCCCCCATTCCATCGATCTGCTGACCATAAGGATCAGGGCTACCAATCACCCGTAAGAGTATATTATCCCGTGCGGCACCCGGCTCCTGAGCCACTTCAGGTAAGTCCTGACGACGAAAGAAAACACCTTTACTGGTACCGCCACGGATATAGGTGGCGGGAATTTTGATCTGCGGTACAAATGTCATGGTTATCTTCCTGTGTCTCTAAACATCATCCCTCGATGATGTTTCTGTTCAGAAAATGCTTAATCAGGTCATCGCGTTAAATGCCGTAGGATAGTGAGCAATCAACTGATTAAGCAATTTCAAAGAGTTAACTAAAGGGTCAGACAACAGCGCTGTCCAACCCTCGTTATAGCCGTACGGTATTATGCGTTTGCTTCGAGGAAATCCTGTGCAAAACGTTGCAAGACACCACCGGCACCGTAGACATGCACCTCTTCTGCAGTATCCAGACGGCAAGTCACCGGAATCTCAACCACCTCACCATTGCGACGTGTCATCACGACTGTTAGGTCACAGCGTGGGCTAATTTCGCCAACAACGTCATAGGTTTCAGTACCATCAATACCGTAAGTATTGCGATTATCACCGGCTTTAAACTGCAGCGGTAACACCCCCATACCCACGAGGTTGGTACGGTGAATACGTTCAAAACCTTCAGCAACGATGGTTTCAACACCCGCCAGCCGTACCCCTTTCGCAGCCCAATCGCGGGAAGAACCCTGACCATAGTCTGCACCGGCAATAATGATCAGCGGTTGTTTACGTTCCATATAGGTTTCAATCGCTTCCCACATGCGGCTTTCAGTGCCTTCAGGTTCGATACGTGCCAACGAGCCCTGCTTCACTTCACCGTTTTCATCGCGGCACATCTCATTCAGCAGCTTAGGATTGGCAAACGTGGCCCGCTGTGCGGTGAGATGATCGCCTCGGTGAGTCGCATAGGAGTTGAAATCTTCTTCCGGCAAGCCCATTTTGGCGCAGTATTCACCGGCCGCACTGGATGCCTGAATCGCATTCGATGGTGACAGGTGATCGGTGGTGATGTTGTCACCCAATACCGCCAACGGCACCATACCTTTCATGGTTCGCTCACCGGCCAACGCACCTTCCCAATAAGGAGGACGACGAATGTAGGTGGTCTGTGGACGCCAGTCATAGAGAGGGCTGATCGATTTTTCGACCTTACCCAGATCAAACATCGGGATATAAACCTGTTTAAACTGTTCAGGTTTAACACAGCTGGCGACGATCGAATCGATCTCTTCATCACTTGGCCAGATATCTTTCAGCGTAATCGGGTTGCCCTCTTTATCGGTTCCCAATACATCTTTTTCGATATCAAAACGAATCGTACCGGCAATCGCGTAGGCAACCACTAAGGGAGGAGATGCCAAGAACGCCTGTTTCGCGTAAGGATGGATACGGCCATCGAAGTTACGGTTGCCCGACAGAACCGCCGTAGCATACAGGTCACGGTCGATAATCTCTTGCTGAATCTTAGGATCAAGCGCACCGCTCATACCATTACAGGTCGTGCAGGCATAACCGACGATACCGAAGCCCAGCTTTTCCATCTCAGACAGCAGGCCTGCTTCTTCTAGGTAGAGCTTAGCTACTTTAGAGCCCGGCGCAAAAGAGGTCTTAACCCAAGGCTTACGCACCAAGCCTAACGCGTTCGCACGACGGGCGATCAAACCAGCCGCCACCACGTTACGCGGGTTAGAGGTATTCGTACAGGAGGTGATCGCCGCAATGATAACGGCGCCATCCGGCATCAGCCCTTCGGCTTCTTCTGCCAGCGCTTCATCAAGATGAACCGCAATACCGCGGGATTCTAAATCGGCGGTTGGCAAACGACGGTGTGGGTTAGAAGGCCCGGCCATGTTACGGCACACGCTCGACAGATCAAATTCCAACACCCGACCATATTCAGCATCAACCAAGTCATCCGCCCACAGGCCGGTTTCTTTGGCATACTGCTCAACCAGTGCCACCTGTTCAGGTTCACGGCCAGTCAGCTTCAGATAATCAATGGTCTGCTCATCGATATAGAACATACCGGCAGAGGCACCGAATTCGGGGGTCATATTGGAGATCGTCGCACGGTCACCGATGGTCAGGTCTTTAGCGCCCTCACCAAAGAATTCTAGATAGGCAGAAACAACTTTCTCGTTACGCAGAAACTCAGTTATCGCCAGTACAACGTCCGTCGCAGTAATGCCTGGCTGACGTTTACCGATCAACTTAACACCGATAATATCCGGTAGGCGCATCATGGATGGACGACCGAGCATAACGGTTTCGGCTTCGAGTCCGCCTACACCGATAGCGATAACACCCAGTGCATCAACGTGTGGGGTATGGCTATCCGTGCCGACACAGGTATCAGGGAAAGCAACGCCATCACGGGACTGAATCACCGGTGACATCTTCTCAAGGTTGATCTGGTGCATAATGCCATTACCGGCAGGGATCACATCAACATTGTCGAAGGCGGTTTTACACCATTCGATAAAGTGGAAACGGTCATCGTTACGACGGTCTTCAATGGCACGGTTTTTATCAAAGGCATCGGGATCAAACCCCGGCGCTTCAACTGCCAGCGAGTGGTCAACAATCAGTTGAGTAGGAACCACTGGGTTTACTTTGGCTGGATCGCCACCTTGATCGGCAATCGCATCACGCAGACCGGCAAGGTCAACCAGCGCCGTTTGGCCAAGAATATCATGACAAACAACACGGGCCGGATACCATGGAAAATCCAGATCCTGTTTGCGTTCGATCAGCTGTTTCAGGGAATCGGTCAGCGCTTCAGGTTCGCAGCGACGCACCAGCTGTTCTGCCAATACCCGTGAGGTGTACGGCAGTTTTGCATAAGCACCCGGCTGAATTGTGTCGACAGCCGCACGGGTATCGAAATAATCCAGGTCGGTGCCTGCTAATGATTTACGGTATTCAGTGTTCATATAACACCTGTCTTGAAAATATTATCGTCAGTCAGAAGGGGCAACGCCCCTTCTTGTCTTACTCAAAGGCTTATTGGAGAGGGCTTAAGCGCGATCGGCAATATCAACCCACTCAGCACTTTCTGGACCGGTGTAATCGGCTGATGGACGAATGATACGGTTATTGGCCCGCTGCTCCATCACATGTGCCGCCCAACCGGCTGCCCGAGAGCACACAAAGATTGGTGTGAATAGCTCGGTTGGAATACCCATGAAGTTATAGGCAGACGCGTGGAAGAAATCAGCGTTACAGAAAAGTTTCTTCTCCCGCCACATGACCGCTTCAACCCGTTCAGACACAGCGTAGAGGTATTTATCACCCGCCTGCTCTGAAAGCTTTTTCGACCACTCTTTAATGATCGCGTTACGCGGATCCGATTCACGGTAGATCGCATGACCAAAGCCCATAATCTTATCCTTACGCGCCAACATGCCCATGACTTCCGCCTCGGCTTCCTCAGGAGAACGCCAATCTTGGATCATCGCCATGGCCGCTTCGTTAGCCCCACCATGCAGAGGTCCTCGCAGCGAACCGATCGCCGCCGTGATACAGCTATGGATATCCGACAATGTTGAAGCGCACACCCGAGCCGTAAAGGTCGAAGCATTAAACTCATGCTCGGCATACACAATCAGCGAGGCATGCATCACATCCACATGCAGTGGCTCTGGCTTTTTGTCATGCAGCGTCCATAGGAACTGCTCACCAATAGAGTCCGCATCGGTTTCAACATTGATACGTTTGCCGTGGTGGCTAAAGTTGTACCAGTAGTTGATCATGCCCGGGAAGACTGCCAGCATACGATCAATATGATCGTGTTGCTCAGCAAAGCTCATTTCCGTTTCTAAGTTGCCCAGCATTGAACAACCCGTGCGCATCACATCCATCGGATGAGCATCGGCCGGGATCTGTTCCAATACTGTTTTCAGAGCGTCCGGCAGAGCGCGCATCCCCTTAAGGCGGGCTTTATAGGCATCTAACTCACCTTGGTTAGGGAGTTTGCCGTACAGCAGCAGATAAGCCACTTCTTCAAACTGGGCTTTATCCGCCAGTTCTTTGATGTCATAACCACGGTAAGTCAAACCTGCGCCTGACTGCCCAACCGTACAGAGTGCTGTTTCGCCGGCGGATTGACCACGCAAACCCGCACCACTCAGTTTCTTAGCTTCTGCCATCCTATCTCTCCTTTCTGCTTCCGAGCCTGGACAACCATGGCGACCCGTTACAGTATTATTGCTTTAAGGTTGTTTTATACCCGGCCAGATAAGACCGGGCTCAGCTACAGGCTGATTACTTGTTCTTACCTTCTTTAAACAGCGCATCAAGCTTCTGTTCAAAGTCGTGGTAGTTAAGGAAATCATACAGATCCATACGGGTCTGCATGGTATCAACCACGGCTTTCTGATCGCCGTCACGCAGAATCGCTTCAAATACATTCAGCGCCGCTTGGTTGGCCGCCCGGAATGCCGACAATGGATAGAGCACCATGTTCACGCCGGTTTCAGCCAGTTCAGCCGTATTAAACAGAGGGGTTGCGCCAAATTCAGTAATATTGGCCAGCAAGTTCGCGCCATTGATACCTTCAGCGAAAGCTTTGTAATCGTCCAAAGTATGCACCGCCTCAGCGAAGATGCCATCAGCACCGGCTTCTAAACAAGCTTGAGCACGGTCAACCGCAGCATTCAGACCTTCCATTTGGAACGCATCAGTACGGGCAATCAGGAAGAAATCATCATCGGTTTTGGCATCCACAGCCGCTTTAACACGGTCGACCATTTCAGCGGTTGATACGATCTCTTTATTCGGACGATGACCACAACGCTTCTGCGCTACCTGATCTTCGATATGACAACCCGCCGCACCGGACTTGATCACTTCTTTAATGGTACGGGCAATATTGAACGCCCCACCCCAACCGGTATCGATATCAACAATCAGTGGCGTTTCAACAGCACTGGAAACACGACGAACATCTTCAAGCACGTCATTCATGGTCGTCATGCCTAGATCAGGCAGACCATAAGATGCGTTAGCGATACCACCACCGGACAGGTAAACCGCACGATGGCCAACACGCTCAGCCATCATGGCGTGATACGCATTAACAGTACCGACGATCTGTAATGGATTAGTCTCTTCTAGTGCTTTGCGGAAACGGCCGCCTGCGGTTAGCTTGCTCATGGGTTACTCCCTCTCTTCTTTGTTCGTTGGATTCAGACGTTCTTCAATGTTGCGGCGTGCTCGGCCTATATGCCGACGCATCAGCAGCTCTGCTAACTCGCCATCCCGCTCTTCTATCGCATCCAAAATGCGATGGTGTTCCTTTAGGGCACGTTGTGGACGCGATTTAGAAACGCTGAATTGATAACGGTACATCCGTACCAGGTGATAAAGCTCGCCACCAAGTAGTTCAAACAGCTTAGCATTCTTGCTGGACTGAACAATTCGGTAGTGGAAATCCAAGTCGCCCTCTTTTTGAAAGTAAGCGCGACCATCGATCTCCTGAATATTTTTCTCATGCTGATAAAGCAGCTCGCGCAGACTGTTAATCTCATCTGTCGACATGTTTTCGGCGGCCAAACGACAAGCCATGCCTTCGAGTGCTTCACGAATACGGTAAATCTCAATCAGCTCTTCCGGTGTCAAAGACACCACACGGGCGCCAACATGGGGAATTCGAACCACCAAACGCAGCCCTTCCAGCTGACGAATCGCTTCACGTAGTGGCCCACGACTGATGCCGTAAGTACGCGCTAATTCCGGTTCACTGATTTTTTGACCCGGGGGGATATCGCCGCGCACAATGGCGGTAATTAACTGCCCGCTTACTCGGTCTGCTAAGGTGCGTACTGCGGCGGCACTCTCGCTTGATTCAATTATTTCTGTCATTACAACCTTCTTGGTGGATTGTCGACAATCTTGTTATTTCGGTAACAATACAGCCCAATAAGTAGATCGTCAACCATACTAAAGGCGAAACTGTCGACATACCACAAAAGTATAGGGGTATACCCTAGCATCACCCTAGGGTATAGGAAAGATACAAAAAAGCCCCGGAAATCGAGGCTCTAAGTCTAGTAGAGAAGTTTAGGTCAGGCCAGAAAGCGGCTTAACTCCGCATCCATAATACGGGCAATCTGGCGAGGTTTCTGGAATGGCAGGGAATGATCGGTGCCTGGCACGATAAAATAATGCCAATTTGGCAGGCGTTCAGCCAGATCACGCTGGTACTGATGCATCTGTTCGACACTGTGACCACCAATAAAACTGGTCACATCACCTTGAGCGGCGACAAGTGCCTCCCGATCAATCCCATTAATGGCTTCAGTGACACAGTTCAAGGCATTCGCAAAGCCCAGTGGTCGAGCGCCGAGCCTTTGGATTGTCAACAACTCGGTCTGAGGCGTTACTTTACGATGGGGTGAAATCGTATCGAGAAACGCTTTAATACCGCTTTCCGCCTGGTCCTGTTTAAGTTGTTCGGCCGCCGCACTAAACTGAAGACGAAGATCAACCGTCGATGCCCAACTCGGCCTATCCAATACTGCCGCTTCCAACAAAAACTGTTTTTGCACCCGATCATGGTAACGCTGCTTATATAACAGTGCGACCATCCCCCCCATCGAATAGCCCGCCAGATCGAACGCCCACCACCCCAGGTGATCCACGAGACCACTGAGATCATTTACCAGCTCATTCACCGTAAAAGGATATTCTTCACCATCAGGATAACGGGTATTACCGGTGCCCCGCTGGTCTGGAATTAAAATTTCATCCCACTGGGTCACCAGCATCGCAATGGCAGCCCAAGTATCTTGGCCAGCAACACCCGCGCCATGCAACACCACTAGACGGCGGGGCGTCCCCTCACAGGTTTTGCGATAAAGCTGATAACTGATCTGTTGATCGGGAAGATTAAATTGGTGCAAACTGATCTTGTACGGGTGTTTCATCATCGTTCTGTCTGATTACTCTGGTTTATACGAATCCGGGCGAGACAAAAAAGAAGAATGATAGCCTGTTGCGCGGCAGAATGCCTGTCGTGGGCGAAAAAACCTGTGCATCTCGCTTTCACTACCCCAGCCAGCTACAATCGGCTTTCACATTCGCTTGAAACCTTGGCTTCAGAGCGTTAGTACGACATGAATAAGTGGGTTTAACAATCCGACTTTAACGGCACCGCTATACATTGGTAGCGAGTCACTGACATAACAACGACCAGTCTTAACGCAAGACAGGCAAGAACGAAGGTTTATCGGGTGTACAGACTTTTTCCGCTTCCTTATTTGCCCAACTCAACCCACTATTTTGAACGTATCCGCCACTTAGCGGCGCCAGTTTTTCTCGATAGTGGTAAGCCCGCAGGTTTATACGGACGATACGATATTATCGCTGCCGACCCTGACGCGCAGTTAAGTTATCAAAACCAAGTCACCCGGATTAACCGTCAGTCCAGTGAACAGCAATTCAGTGGTAACCCTTTTACCCACCTACAACAGCTGTTTAATCAATATCAAATCCGTTGCCCACACCCGGAACAGGCCGATGTCCAAGCGCTGCCTTTCTGTGGGGGGATCCTGGGCTATTTCGCCTATGACCTCGGCCGCAGCCTTGAAACCCTGCCTGAACAGACCCTTTGTGATATTGATCTACCGGATATGCAGGTGGGCATCTACGGCTGGGCCGTTATCGTCGACCATGAGTTACAAACAGCTATCTTAATGACCACGCCGCTGGTGAATGAGACCGAGGCCACCACGATTCTGCAGCGACTTAACGGTGAACCAGTAGCGCAAACCGACGACTTTCAGCTTAGCTGCCCTTTTAGCAGCAATATGAGTGAAGCGGAATATCACGCCTCTCTGGCGCGGATAAACGACTATATCCACTCAGGTGATTGCTACCAGGTGAATTTTGCCCAGCGTTTCAGCAGCCGTTATCAAGGCGATCCTTGGAATGCCTATAAACGCTTAAGAGAACATGCGCCAACACCCTATTCAGCCTATATCGAAACTGCCAACGGCGCGATCCTATCCCATTCGCCCGAGCAATTTCTAGAAGTCCGTGATGCGAAAGTCACCACCAAGCCGATTAAAGGCACCCGCCCACGGGGTGACAATCCGGCGTTGGATGCACAGCTTAAACTGGCACTGCATGACAGCGAAAAAGACCGGGCTGAAAATCTAATGATTGTTGACCTGATGCGCAACGATATCAGCAAAGTGTGTGAACATGGCAGTGTCCGCGTGCCTAAACTCTTTGCCGTCGAATCCTATGCCAACGTGCACCACCTCGTGAGTACCATTACCGGCAAACTCGCAGCGGATAAAAGCCCGATAGAATTACTCGAACACAGCTTCCCTGGCGGTTCAATCACCGGCGCTCCCAAAATTCGCGCCATGGAAATTATCGAAGAACTCGAACCCCACCGCCGCTCAGTTTACTGTGGTTCAATCGGCTACCTTAGCTTTTCCGGCCAGATCGATACCAGCATCACCATCCGTACCCTGATCTGCCAAAAAGGAGAGGTCCACTGCTGGGCCGGCGGTGGCATCGTCGCCGATTCAGAAACCGCCAACGAATATCAGGAGACTTACGATAAGGTGAACAACCTATTGTGGCCGTTGGAAGAGACAATTGGTAAGCGCAGTGGCTAGGCGTCACTGCGTCGCTTTCTAGTAGTTACATTGCTATACAAAGTGTTGGTTTGTTACACAATGCTATGTACAGGGTCTATTCAGTCCCTAGCCGAGCTACATAGACCGATCAAAGTTACCAACTAAAATACGGCTACGCCAGTAACCTACCGGATTTAACGCTATCGCAATTGTCCCACCGATGACGACAACCGTTGTGTTTTCTAGTGAGTAGCACTGCGACGCTCTAGCATGTGGCGAAGCCACATCTAACAACTCGCACCAGCCTTCATGCTTTTAAGCTATACTGCGCTCTACTCTCCTTTGCCGAGCTACCCGAACCTCTATGCCATTTTCAAACCTTGGATTATCCGATCCGATTCTACACGCCATTAACGAACTGGGTTATACCGCCCCTACACCGATTCAGAAGCAAGCGATTCCGATCATTCTGTCTGGTAAAGATCTGATTGCCACTGCCCAAACCGGCACCGGTAAAACCGCAGCCTTTGTTCTCCCGATACTGGAACGTTTTAATCAGGAACGTACACTGCGGGGTAAGCGCGTACGCGCACTGATTATTACCCCTACACGGGAATTAGCGATTCAGGTGGCGGACAATGTTGCGCAATACAGTCGTCATCTCAATCTTACTTCGATGGCGGTGTATGGCGGAGTGGATGTTGAGCCACAAAAAGAGCGGCTGATCGAAGGGGTGGATATTTTAGTAGCGACAACCGGCCGTCTGCTTGATCTCGCCCATCAACGTGCGCTGCATTTTGATGAGCTGGAAGTACTGGTGCTTGATGAAGCGGATCGTATGGTAGATATGGGGTTTGTCGGGGATATTAATAAGATCATCGACCGCTTACCTGAAGCCCGCCAGAACCTGCTATTTTCAGCCACCATGAGTGACGATGTCCGTGATATCGCCGATCGCTTCACCGATAGCAAAGTCGCCAGCCCTGCCGTTGAGATATCGGTTTCACCCAAGACTAAGGCGGCCAACACCATTCATCAGTGGTTAATTACGGTCGATAAAGACACCAAATCCGCATTGCTGAGCCACCTGATTAATGAGCAGCAGTGGGATCAGGCGCTAATTTTTATTGAGAAGAAACACGCAGCGGCTAAACTGGTGGTTCAATTGGCGAAGCGCGGCATTGTCGCGGAAGCCATCCATGGTGATCGAAGCCAAGCGATGCGTGAGAAAATTCTGGCGGATTTTAAGTCGGGTAAGCTTAAATACTTAGTGGCCACCGGTGTTGCCGCCCGAGGCTTAGATATTGGCGAACTCAGTCGGGTTGTGAATTACGATCTACCTTTCAAGCCGGAAGATTACATCCACCGTATTGGCCGTACCGGTCGTGCCGGCGCTACGGGTGAAGCGATCTCTTTTGTCGCCATGGGGGATTTTAAAAACCTTTGTGCCATTGAAAGTCGTCTTGACCAGATTATCGAACGTAAGGAGATTGATGGTTTCGCAGTGAGAAAAGAGGTGCCGGTCTCCGTGTTAAATTTTGTTCGTACCAGCAAGCCTCCGATGCCTAAAAGCGGTTCACAAAAATCTCGATCCAACACAGCGCCACCACAAAACAGAGCGAATGCCGCGCATAAAAGCCGGGGTAAAAAAGCCTCTGTCGATAAAAATGACGACCGACCCAATAAACATATTTGGGGCTAAGAGCTGAGTAAACATCGTCGACAAAAAAGAGCGCCTTGGCGCTCTTCCTCATTTTTGGGTAACGATCACGTCAGTGCTAATCCGTCACCATTGCATTTAAAAGCTCAGCATTGGTTGGATATGTTTCTAATAGCTTAACTAAGCGTCTCGCCCCATCGATCGGTTTCAGATTCCAAACAAGGACAGGCATTGCTTAATTGCTACTTAATTAACAAGTCGATACTCTGATCCTAAGCCCAAAGTCAGCACGAGACGAATCATTCGACAAGGCAAACGAGGTGCTACTCCTCTACATTTACTCTACATTCGAAGCAGCCCCACAAAATTGGCTAAACAATGCGAGTGGTTTTGAGCAACACTATCCTAAGAAAGTTGCAGCTAAACGACGACCTCGAAGACAATCGAAACAAACGGCTTAAGTTAAGCCTCAGCCCTACCAATACTCAGTTCAACTCTGAGTCATTTACACATCTAAAAATAACAGAAAACAGCTAGAAACAATCTCCTAATTATCCCACAGCCAACAAGACAACCTATTCAACGACTAAGCTAATCACTTTTGTCAGAAAATGTTTTTTAAAAAGTGCCTGTCCTTTCTAACCTCTTTCTAACGCTTAACGTCTAACTTTTTCTGATTTTCTAATGTGATGACATCAAGTATCCCTAAGGGCTACGGAATATCAGTCGAAACCTGTTGCGCCTGAAATAGTTGAGATATGGAGCCAGACAAAGGTATGCTATGTTCCTGTCCATTTATACTCTTGGAAAAATCAACCTAGTCGATTTGGCCATTTCAATAGCCCAGAGAACAGGACTCTGCTTATGTCCCGAAACCCTATACCGAGCCTATGTATCTAGCCCCCCTAGCCCAGTCTATGGGATAAAACTTTCAGGAGGCTCTCCGCCGACAATATTTGGAGCTCTTTCTGCTTGTTGTGTTTGCTACTCGAATGTCTAATTCAGGGCGTGCAGAGATGCTTATGGGTTGACTAGCTCGAGATAAAAATATCATAGACATAACGACATACTTTTAGCGGAGGAAATATGTCAAAAACCAATGTAATAACTCTAATGTTTATCACATCGCTGCTAATGGGCGGATGTTCCACTACTCGTGAAAACTTTGTTTCCGATCTTCATAAGCAAGGGGATAATCCCTTTATCCTTGAGCCCGAACTTAAAGATCTTGAGGAAAAAGTCCAATCCATTGCCATGGCCGAAAGGAAGTATGATGCTCCCTATCACCTTATCTTTGACCCACGCAATGAAGCCATCATTAGTTATTTCCAAGACAGTTTCAACAAACCAACCATGATGGAGATGATCAATCTGGCTCGTGCTGGGTATGATGCAGCGGTGGCAGCCCATTACCCTCATATAGGTTCAGAGAGAGGGTGTGATCTCGTGGATAACGGCGCTTATGCGGTGACTGACGAAGTGAATAAGGAACAATTTAAATGGCGCTTTGTGCGAGGCGAATGTTCCGATGGCCTGGCTCACGGGGTCGGTGAAACCGTTGATGAGAAACTAAACGCTCATTTTGTTGGGCGCTTTGATCAGGGAGTGATGGTTGAGGGTGTGTTCACTATGCCCCTAAAAGATGGCATGAAGCTTATTCAGATGGGAGAAGTCCCCAGTAAGGATCACACTGCTCGCCTGTTGACCACCAAAGTAAGAAAGGACGGTTACCAATGGCACCGGTACGGTGATTTTAAAGACGGGGTAATAAACGGTTTTGGCATAAACATCTGGGGCTACACCAACCTTATGATCGTCAGATCTATTGGTGAATACAAAAATGGGGCTTTTGAGGGTTTTGCCGCCCAGCAGAAACTCAGGCCTTGGGGTGACGGCAAAGTATGGAATACCTGGATAGGTAATTATGCTGATGGAGAGCTGAATGGGCCCGGAGCTTGGACCAATGGTGTGAGTAAGCTACTAGTTGGATATTGGAAGGAAGGTAAACTTCACGGACAGGGATACGGCGCCTATGTCAACCAATACTACACCAATGAGAGCTACACAGGAACCTACGTTAACGGCAAGCGTGAAGGGGCTTTCAGGGTACAAACAATAGCCGACATAGGAGACCGGGTTCAGCATTTTACGAGAATTTATTCCGATGACAAATTGATCGATGATGGTATAGAGGATAGCGCGGCTCCTGATCTAGGCAAGTTTATTGCTTTGGGGGCCGGGTTGGCAGTGATCGGTAGCGCGGGGATTTCAGATACAAAGAAAGTGGATATAGGCAATGCCTTTGCAAAGGATGTACTCGTCGGCGGAGACGGCCAGAACCTTAATACGCTAAAACAGAAGCTTGCACCGGCTGGGCAAGGGCAAACCATATCAGCGGACGATAAGGGTATATTTCAGTTAAGTTGCTACGATCCTGGTTCATTCATTTGTATCGATTATACACTTTACAGCCGGGCTAAAGCGGATCAGTTCCGGAGTCAGTGCTCCCAGGGTACAAACAAGGTAATAGCCAGCTGTGATCATACTACCCGACAGGCCATTTGCAGCCACCACAGTGCTATCGGGGAAACTCAAACGCATGATTATCTTTACGGCTCCGAGCCGGAGCAAGTAAAGCAGGCCTGCACCAGCTCGGGTGGGCAGTTCAGGATGGTCGAATAACGGCCACTGCTCTATCGCTATTTATTGAGGTGAGGGGGAGACTTTCGGATTGTTCCCCCTCCCTGTAGGACATAATGGCCTAGCCAAATTTACATACTCAAGTTGCCAATCGTTGAAACACCACAAAAGCGAGTTTCTCAACTGCATGATTCGAAAAAGTCAAAAAATGCCGTTCCTTTCTAAACCCTTTTCTAAATCGCCCTTTAAAGCCTTCAACAAAAAAGAGCGCCTTCGCGCTCTTTCTCATTCTTGGGTAACGATCACGTCAGTGCTAATCCGTCACCATTGCATTTAAAAGCTCGGCATTGGTTGGATATGTTTCTAACAGCTCAACTAAGCGTCTCGCCCCATCGATCGGTTTCAGGTTCGTCAATGAGCGGCGCAACGTGTGAATTTTAGCGATGTCTTTTGCATCCAACAGCAGCTCTTCTCGACGGGTGCTACTTTTGGCAATATCCAACGCAGGGAAAATACGGTAGCTGGCAATCTCCCGTGACAGTACGACTTCCATATTACCGGTGCCTTTGAACTCTTCAAAGATGACCTGATCCATACGACTACCGGTATCCACAAGGATGGTTGCCAAGATCGTCAGAGAGCCACCGTTTTCAATTTTTCTCGCGGCACCAAATAGCTTACGTGGTATCTCCAATGCACGGGCATCGACACCGCCCGACATCGTGCGACCACTGCTCTTTTGCTCGGCATTATGAACCCGAGACAGCCGTGTGAGTGAGTCAATGACGATCATTACATCATGACCCTCACCGGCTTCCTGACGCGCCTTATTCAGTAACTCATTCGCCACGCGCACATGCTGAGCATAACTTTCATCCGACGATGAAGCATGCACCTCTGCGGTCACACTGCGCTTAAAATCCGTCACCTCTTCAGGCCGCTCATCAATCAGTAGCGCATAAAGCTTGATCTCAGGATAGGCCGTCCCGACCGACTGACAAATATGCTTTAGCAGCGTCGATTTACCCGAACCCGGCGGTGCAACCACCAGCCCTCGTTGCCCCATACCGATGGGGGTAATCAGATCCATTGCCCGCATAGACAATTCGGCAGAACCCGCTTCAAGACGAATACAGGGAGTCGGATGAATCGCCACCCCATTTAAAAAACGCTTTTGCGGATCAGCCTCAAACGGATCTTCGCTTACCTTATCCGCGGCCTTATCTTTTTTAACCTTTAAACTTAATGTTTTTCTCGTCATGGTCTTGAATTATAACTCTACGAATAAGGAGTGTTAGTCGGATGTGTGGCAGCAATAGTTGTTGCATGATAACTCTTATCATCCCCGGCAAGAGATTGAACTTCTGCTGCCGTTAAGCTGCGCCAATCACCCAGCTCGACATCCAACGAAAGACTACCTATTTGCTGGCGGTGCAACGCCTTCACCCGATTACCGATCGCGGCAAACATCCGCTTAACCTGATGAAAACGCCCTTCTGTAAGGGTTAGATACACATGGTAAGGATCAATAACCTGCAGCGTTGCCGGTCGTGTTAGTACGGCTTCCCCTTGAAGTAGCATACCTGCCTGAAAGCGTTGCGCTGCATCAGCCGTCAGTGGCCGTGTTAGCTCCACTTTATACATTTTTTCACAATGATGTTTAGGTGATGTGAGTCTATAAGACCAATGACCATCATCCGTCAATAACACTAGTCCGGTGGTATCGGCATCCAAACGGCCAGCGATATGCAGTTCACTTGGACGATCAACCGTCAAAAGATTAAACACGGACGGGTATTGCTCATCAATATTGGAGCAGATCATATCGACAGGTTTATGCAGTAAAAAGTAGCGAAAGGGACGTGGAATTAAACGTTGAGCATCCAGCGTGACAACATTATTTTGGTGTATCTGATGGGATGCCTCAGTGACAACCTGATCATTGACCACAAGCCGTTGCTGTTTGATTAACGCTAATGCCTCGGGCAACGAATATTCGCTACTTTTACAGATAAATTTATCTAATCGCATCGCACAAACGTCGCAGCATGAATGACAAAAGAGCGCCTCAGCGCTCTTCTTATGATTGTGCTAGCCTGACGAACTACACCTTTAATCAGCTAAAGGCGCGTTGTCTGGCTAGCCGCAAATATTACAGCGTCAGATCGCGATTACTGGCCTTGATAAACTCTTTTTTCAGATCATCAAAGGTCTGTACTGCGGGGAACTGCGGAAATTCATCGATCACATTCTGCGGCGAATGAAACAGTACGCCGGCTTCCGCTTGGGTTAGCATGGTGGTGTCGTTATAGGAATCACCCGCCGCGATTACCCGGTAGTTCAGTAACTGAAAGGCACGTACCGACTGACGCTTAGGATCTTTCTGACGCAGGGTATAATCGGTAATCCGCCCGGTCTCATCTACTTCTAACTTATGACACAACAGGGTTGGATAGCCCAGTTGCTTCATCAGCGGAGCGGCAAACTCGTAAAAGGTATCCGACAAAATCACCACCTGAAAACGCTCGCGCAGCCAATCGATAAATTCCCGTGCCCCTTCTAGCGGCGACAAACGATCGATGGTGGCTTGAATCTGTGGTAGTGTCAGACCGTGCTCATCGAGAATACGCAGACGCTGTTTCATCAGCACATCGTAATCAGGAATGTCGCGGGTAGTCGCTTTCAGTTCTTCAATTCCAGTTTCTTCAGCAAAAGCGATCCAGATCTCAGGGATCAGTACACCTTCTAGGTCAAGACATGCGAGTTCCACAAGCGACTCCTAAATAATGGCAAATGCGAATTGAATGGTTCGCAGTGATTCGTAAATGTGTGCGCAGATTCTACCGGATTAAGCGGGTGTTGCAACGGCTTCAGGCAAGCCCTACTCGGGCTGCGACTCATCAGCAACGCACACTCATGCCCTACTTGTCAGTATGTACGCTCAGATGAGCCCGCTTAAACGCCAAGATAGTCCATCAGCGCCACTGCTCGACCGCGTAATCGATAAAGGCCCTAACAACCGGTTGTTGATAGCTACGCGATAGATATACCGCCCACACCGCCTGTGTCGACAATGCAAAGATGTCCGGTAATGCAACGAGTTCACCATTTTCTAGAAAACCGTCAACCAAGTCCGAAGGCAAACGAGCGATTCCCATTCCCGCACGTGCGGCATCAACCAGTGTTACCGCGTCATTGGCTCTTAGAGGGCCACGCACCTTAACCTCTTCGCCGGAGGGAAAGTGCCACTGGGATTGATTGAGGTGCACCAAACAGCGATGCTGACTGAGCTCAGCCACAGTAGTCGGGGTGCCCTGCTCCGCCAGATAAGCCGGTGCAGCACATAACACCGGCCCCGACTCAAACAACTGACGCGCGATTAGATTATCGTCCGGTTGATGGGTATATCGCAGGGCGATATCCACTCGCTCATCCACCAGTTGGGCATTTTTATCGGAGAGTAAAAACTGAAAACTGACATTTTTATGCTGCTGGCAGAAACCCTCTATCAGCTGTAATAATTTTCCTTGGCCGACGCCAATCGGTGCGGCAATACGAATATCACCCACCAAACCTTGAGTATATTGCTGGGCACTGTTTTCAAGCGCGGCGGCATCATTGAGTATTCGTTCACAAATACGTAAGGCCTCCTCCCCCGCGGTGGTTAAACTCACCCGTCGAGTAGTCCGATGTAACAAGCGCACTTGTAGCCAGTCTTCAAGTTCCTGAATATGTCGTGTCATGCGCATACGCGGAATATTCAACTGATCTGCCGCTTGCGTGAAACTCCCCAGTGCAGCCACCTCAACAAAACTGCGCATCGCATCCAACTGCACCATCAATTAGATCCTTATCTGTTACAAAGAAGAACAATTTTACATATTTATCACTTAATTTGTTATCAATAAACTGTACTCAATCCTTAATCAACAGGCATAACAAACGCCAGGAGTACAAACATGAACATAGCAATTTTAGGTGCATCCGGCTGGATCGGTTCGACTATCGCAACAGAAGCAACGGCACGGGGCCATAACGTCATTGGCCTCGCGCGAGACAGCAGTAAACTGGCTGATAACATCACCAAGCGTGATTTTGATATTCAAAAAGATGATATCGCCAGCGTTATTGACGGTGCGGATGCGTTGATCGTCTCCATTAGCGGACGCGCAAAGGGAAACCATGAGATCGTCGCGGCTAGCGCCAAAAAACTGTTAGCGGCACTACCAACTACTTCACTAAACCGTCTGGTCTGGGTCGGTGGCGCAGGCTCTCTTGAAGTTGCACCGGGTGTTAAGCTAATCTCTATTCCGGAGTTTCCAGCAGAGTTTAAAGATGAAGGCCTCGCCCAAGGCGAAGCGCTTAATATATTCAAAAACAGTGGTAGCACTGTTAACTGGACCTTTATTAGCCCAGCGGCTGACATTTTCCCGGGTGAAAAAACGGGGCAATATCGCGTGGGTGGCGATCAACTCCTGAGCGATGCCGAAGGTAACTGCAAAATCAGCGTACAGGATTATGCTGTAGGTTTACTCGATGAAGTTGAATCCGGTGCACATCCACAACAGCGGATCTGCCTTGCTTACTAAGAAGAGACTCGGCGTCTGACGCCGGTTTAAAATACACAGCCGAGTTACAGACATCGTAACCGGCTGTGATGGATGGCAAGATGTGCCATCAGAACAACACCTTATATAAAGCCTCTGTATTAGGGTGCTAGTGTTAACACTATTTTACCAACATGCTGTTTTTTCAAGAACTGCGCTTGGGCCGCTTCGATCTGTGCCAAAGGGAAAGTTTGCGCCACAATCGGTTTAATCTCTCCCCGCTCAATCCGCTGCACTAGGTTTTGGAATACCTCCTCGCCAAGCACTGTACAGCCCAATAGACTTAAATCTTTCAGATACAGCGTTCTAACATCCAACTCGACTAAAGGTCCACCAATCGCGCCCGATACCGCATAACGGCCACCCGGCTTTAGCAACTGTAAAAATTGTGGCCACTGCGGTCCAGCCACCAGATCAATCACAACATCGACACTGTTTTCTGCCAAGACTTCGATTAAATCAGAATTCCGTAGAACGACTTCATCGGCCCCAATGCTAACAACTGTTCACTTTTACTCGAACTCGTAATGGCGATGACATAAGCACCCCGTGCTTTGGCCAACTGTACCACCGCCGAGCCGACACCACCCGAGGCACCAGAGACCAATACCCGATCTTGTGCGACAACCTTAGCACGGGTCAGCATATTTTCGGCGGTGGAATAGGAGCATGGAAAAGAGGCCAGTTCGATATCCGTCAACGCACTATCAACTGCATAGGCATGCCGCGCGGCGACCACTGTATACTGTGCAAATCCGCCATTGCATTCAGAACCATAATACCAAGGCTGATCCAACCGTTGGCCACCGGCTTCGCGAAGGCAGGGCTCAATCAACACACGTTCGCCGATACGTTGGGCGTCAACATTGTCACCAACCGCAACGATGGTTCCGCACACATCAGCCCCTTGAATCAGCGGAAAACGTAAGGCATTCCCAGCCCAACTGGCATCCTCCGCGGAGATCTCACTCCTAGTGTTATCACCGTCAACAGCCTGTTTGGAATACCAGCCAATACGCGTATTGATGTCGGTATTATTACCTCCTGCCGCCGCCACCTGAATCAATACCTCATTCGCTGAGGGCGTTGGCACGACAATCGTTTCATTGAGTTGCAACATCTCCAGGCCACCGTGACCGATTAGCTGAATACCCTGCATCGTTGTTGGTATAGTCATCATTGATCCTCATTAAAAAGTGTTAATAGCGCCTGTTGAGCCGCCATCACCGCATCCCGGCCTAGTACTGGCCAAGCGCTGGAGACGCCTTCGTGTAAGAGAAAAATCGCCGTCGCTAGATCATCTCGTAGGCTTTGCTCAGCCAAAAACTGATGTACCGCCGTCTTATGCGCTTGTACCGCCGCGTTTATCTGCTGATTATCAGGAAAAGCCGCGATGGCATTCATGGACAAGCAACCGTGCGGCGCATACTCCGCCATCCACTGCTCTAGCCGATTGAAAATATAAATAATCGACTCAACACCTGCTGGCGGATGCTCATGTAATAGAAATGCCAAATAGCGTTGATGACGATAGGCCAATGCCGCCACCACCATCGCCTCTTTCGAGGGATAGTGTTTATACAGAGTGCGAAGGCTGACCTCACAGGCCTCTTTTAACTGTGCAACGCTGGGTTCGGCAAAACCGTATTGACTAAATGCCGCCTCAAGACGCGCGGCTATTTGCGTTTTAAGCATGACTACCTCGTAAGTAGAACAAACACTCTACCCTGTCAACGACTCTGCGCAACAAGCCTATTAGGGATAGGAGATAGGAGATAGGAGATAGGAGATAGGAGATAGGAGATAGGAGATAGGGGATAGAATCAACGTGGAATTGTACGAAGATATCAATAGATCTCACGGTATGAGGCATCACCACTAAAGTGATGCTCGGCATTTATCGATGATATTCAAGAAATAACGGCAGCTTAAGTCGCTGTAATAATCCGTGCGCTAACCTTAGTTAGCCAATAGAAGGCGTTCAAAGATGCAGAGGGAGATACACCGTCAAATCCTAAGTTAGTCTAACAAGACTAACTTAGTGATATTCGCTCAGCCGAGATTAAACAGCCACAGGGTAGGTGTTCCCGTAGCTAGAAGCCCGATCTGACGATGATATTATTCAACTTTTATATTTAGGAATCGCCCCTTCAACACCTACATCTAAACGGAGACGATCAGCTTCCACTTCCGACAAGGCTTCAACTTCCTGCATGGTATTCATGCTACGCAGCGTCAAATCTTGATACTGACGGGTACCTGCCGATTTCCAGTCGATCTCTTTATCGGTCAACTCTTTGATAATACGCGCCGGCGAACCTGCCACCAACGTGCGATCAGGCACGTCCATCTTCGCTTTCACAAAGGACATCGCTGCCACAATGGATGATTCACCCACGACCGCGCCATCCATAATGACAGAGTTCATGCCGACCAACGCATTTTTGCCAATCACACAGCCATGCAGCACCGCTCCATGGCCAATATGGCCGTCTTCTTCAACCGTCGTATCGGTGCCAGGAAAGCCATGCATCACACAGGTATCTTGCAGATTAGCACCGCGCTTTAACTCTAGGCGACCAAAGTCACCGCGCAGACAAGCGTTAGGGCCGACATAACATCCCGGCCCGACGATCACATCACCAATTAGCACAGCGGTTGGATGAACATAAGCGGTTGGATCAACCACGGGTGTAATACCATCGATTGCATAGACTTTCATAATGTAATATCCACTTTCCTGATTATTCTCACATGGGTGCTATTTTAGCGCATTCTTATATACAGGAATACCCGTATTTATATTTTCACCGAATATAATTAACATGCTAAGTAACTTGTTGTTATGATGCAGCTTAACTTTTTACCCAACACCGCAACCAGCTCGCATGGCTGAACGTTACGACGGAAATTCGATGTTTAAACCGCACTCCACCGCTGTCATCATCACCCTCGCCGCCTCGGTTGCGCTAGGGCCGTTATCGACCGATATGTATCTACCTAGCTTACCGGGACTAACAGAGACCTTTAATACCAGCGTCGATCGGGTGCAGATAACCCTCTCCGTCTTTCTCTATGGCTTTGCCGTCGCCCAACTGTTTTATGGCCCGCTGGCTGACCGCTTTGGACGCAAACCCATCCTGCTAGCAGGTCTGGCACTCTTCACTATCGCATCGTTTGGTTGCGCTCAAGCAAGCTCCATTGAAGAGTTAATCCTCTATCGTTTCCTACAGGCTCTCGGCGCCTGTAGCGGGCCGGTGTTAGGGCGCACCATGGTGCGTGATATTCACGGGCCAGTAAACGCAGCCAAAGTGCTCTCAATGATGGGTAGTCTGATGGCGTTAGCCCCGGCGGCGGCTCCGATCATTGGCGGTTATATGATCGTCTGGTTCGAGTGGAGCTCGACCTTTATCTTTCTCACCGCGTATGCCCTGATCTCCCTGTTACTGATTGCCTTTAAAGTGCCAGAATCACTCACAGTTGAGAATCGTAGCTCATTAAAACCGGCTATCATTGCGGCCAATTTTTCAACCCTGCTGACACATCGGGTTTATCTTGGCTACACCCTCTGCTGTAGCTTTATCTTTGCAGGTCTATTTGCCTTTCTCTCCGGTGCCCCTTTTGTACTGATCGATTACTTTAAGGTACCCGCCGAACACAGTGGTATTTTCTATGCCTTAGCTTCCGGCGGTTTTATAAGCGGTACCTTAATTGCCCAGCGCATCGGTTCTCGACGGGGCATCAATGGCGTACTTAAACGGGGTACACTTGTCAGCGTGACAGCCGGATTCTGTATGCTACTGCCCGCCTTATTTGGCATACATAACCTCTGGCTGACCGCCATCACTCAGGTGGTTTATATGTGTGGAGTTGGAATGGTGATGCCACAGGCGATGGCTGGTGCATTGGCCCCTTTCGCCAAGATGGCCGGCACCGCCTCCTCACTACTTGGTTTTACTCAATCGCTGATCGCCGCCAGTGTCGGTATGCTGGTAGGTCACTATCACAGCGGCACCCCCACGACGATGGCTACCACCATCGCGCTGATGGGATTACTGTCATTGATAAGCTTTCGCTGTTGGGTACTGCCCGCAAAAACACCCCGTTAGTCCTTTAAAATCACCGCCTAGCAAGGCCATAGCCAAATACAAACCGAGGGTATATTCTTACCAGCATTAGGTTTCTGTCGGCCTGCTTTCACTTAATCAATAAAGCATGTAAGTCCGATATTTAAGCTTGGCTTCAGCCACTGTAATGCGGAGAATTGATATGCTGATCTACCCAAACTCATCCTGCCTCTTGGTCGTTGATATTCAGGAAAAACTCGCACCGGCAATACATGAAGGCGATGCGGTTATCGCCAATGTCCGCTGGCTGGCCGAAGTCGCCAAACTCGCCAATGTGCCCGTGCTGACCACCGAACAATACCCCAAAGGCTTAGGCCCAACGGTTGCAGAGCTGCAGGATGTTTTACCGAAAGAGGGTTTCATGGAAAAGATGCACTTTTCCTGTATGGCAGAGCCTAGCTGTAATGAAAAGATCAACAGCATTAAACCTAATCAGGTGGTTATCGTCGGTATGGAAGCCCATGTATGCGTTTTACAAACGGCAATACAGATCAAGCAGCAAGCCCGAGAAGTATTTGTGGTAGCCGATGGAGTGTCATCGCGTAACCCCGCCGATAAAGCCGCGGCATTAGAACGAATGCGCCACTGCGGCATTCATATTGTCACCAAAGAGATGGTCGGCTTTGAATGGATTCAAACATCAGGCACCGATCAATTTAGAGAGTTTAGCCAAAACTACCTGCGTTAATCGATACTCTATCGACTCATGCAATCGGTGTCGCCATCGTCAATAAAAGTAAAGGAGCCATCGGCTCCTTTTTACTAACTATCGACTTTGCCGGCAACCAGATCAACGTCAGGCGTTAGCCATTGTGATCGATGCTGCTAACAAATCCCGGCGGTTTAACCACCATTAAATCCGCCTTCAGGTCATCTAGAATCCGTTCGATAGTACTACCCACTAAGATTCGATCGACCATTCCCCGCGCCACACCACCGACCACTAAAATATCGATATGAGCTTCATCCACATATTCCAAAATCGCCTGTGGTGTCTCTTTTTCTTTGAGGGTGACCGCCGGGCTATCCGTCGTCAAACCATAGGGTTTAAGCAGTTTCGCTAGCGCCTCAACATGCAGTGTTCTCACCGTGTGTTGCATGCTTTCAAAATCGGTCACGAGGTGCTCATCAAAAATAACGGAATGGGGTAGCACACTGAAACTATGCATCACTTTCAGATCCCCTTCGAGGGCATGAACCATGCGCCGCGCCCACTCTAAAATCATATGATCCAACGCGGCAGGAAGATCGCATTCATGGAAAGGGTCTACGGCGGCAGCAACATGCCCTCCATCAGACCAGACCTTCTGCTTCACTAATAGCAGGGGCACCGGGCACTCCCGAATTAACTGCCAATCCGCTTGATCAAAAATATAGTGGCCAAGACGACTGTGCTGCTTAACCGGATGTAACACAATATCAGGCCCAAAACGCAAAATTTTTTGCACCACCGCTTCGGCCTGATGTCGGTGCCAACACACATCCATATCAACCTCAATATTGAGTTCCTTGAAAGGTGTGGTGAGCGGTTCTAATTCTGCTTCAATATGGCGCTGATAAGCTTGCTCGGCATGGCTGAGAGCGGCTTTATCAAAGAGGTAACTATTACGTAATGAGGCATTGTAACAGCAGCAAAAAAGTTCTACTTTGGCACCGCTACCCTCGGCCAAACGCAGCGCTTTTTCTAACAGCAGTGCCGAATCAGCCCCCTGTTCGATGTTCACCAAAATTTTACTGATATCCACAATAGAACCTCCTTAGTGGTTATGCTTAAAGCATGAGCTAGCCAGCCTCATTTGCCAACTCAAATCGTTGATGCAGCACAAATAAATTAGCCTTAATCACCTCGCCAAACAACGACGAAATACGAGACTATGTAAATCTCATTTAATATTAGTGATTTCTAATATATACTTGTCATCAAGCCTAAAGGCACATTAACTAACAACGAGGTTAACTTCTATGACGCTTAACGCTGCGCTTCGCCTATTAGCCGGATCAGTTATTCTTATTAGCCTAGTGCTAGGCACTTATCTCAACCCAGTGTGGTATTACCTCACCGGCTTTGTTGGCCTAAATTTATTGCAATCAGCCTTTACCCAATGGTGTCCCGCCATGACGATTTTTCGGATGTTCAAGCTAAAAGAGCAAACCTGTATAACGGGTATGAGTGTACACCAGGGTGTCCATATTATTGCGGGTTCACTGGTACTGGGCACCGTGGCCGCTTATCTGATTTTTGCTGCACCACAATGGGTGCTATATATCACCACCATCGTCGGTGCCAGTTTGCTGCAATCGGCTTTCACCGGCTGGTGCCCAGCCTTTACTATCGCCTCATTACTGGGCTTTAAGAAAGTCTCATAATCGCGTTATATTAGTGCTCTCAACGCGCTAACAGAACAGCTGAAAATGCCGCCATTGCGGCATTTTTTTATCACTCTTCATTAGATTACCCCCATCAAAACCCGCAGTAACAATAACGCATCACAGTCCCATGATAAGAATGATGAAATAGCCCAGTGCGATACAGGACGAAACATCAGGCTACCGATGAAAAACTTTCATAACAGAAATCCACCTTGCTGCCGATAACCTTCTACCTGACTGGGAGCGGCTGAACACAGCCACCCTGCAACCTTATATATAAAGGAGATGATATGGAGATCAAATCTACAACCCAGACGATCACCGATCAGAGTAAAACCGAGGCTACTCAGGCACAGCAGACTAAGACCGCGCATAATCAAGCGATTTTAGAGGCCTCGTTGGAAGTCAGCATCTCCTCGGGAAATGACTCTTTAGCGCTGCTCTATCGCACCGCCGTAAACGAGCTAAACAACGTCCTCGAAGCGGACCTAGGTGCATCCTCTATTCAGCAAGCCTATGATTCTGGCCTAGACGTCACCCCGGAAGCCACCGCGGAGCGCATTGTGTCATTGAGTGCGGCGTTTTTTAGTAGCTATCAAGAACAACATCCAGAAATGGATAGCCAAACTCAAGCGCAAAGCTTTGTTGACATCATTAGCGGTGGTATTAATCAAGGGTTCGCCGAGGCCCGCGACATTTTAGAAGGACTGCAGGTACTCGATGGTGATATCGCCGCCAATATCGATAAGACCTATGAGCTAGTGCAGGATAAACTCTCTGCTCTCACCGATACCCTGCTGAAACAAACACAAACCTTAGCGGATAGTACTGACGAGCAAGCTTAAACAGGCAGAATAAAGTCGCAGCAGAACTGACTTAAAAAAACCGGGCATCGCCCGGTTTTCTGTTTTACCTCGGAGACAAACTTATCCGTTAAAAAGCATAGCGTATGCGACCATAAACATTACTGGCATCTTCAAACTGACCAAAGAAAGTATGCGCCTTAGCCCCTTCAAAGATATTCGCTCCCACGGCGAAACTCAGATTATCACTGTAGCGATAGCTGACCAAAGGTCTGAAGTAATGATCTTCATCACTGGGTGAGTAGAATGCAAACAGTGACCACACCAGATTATCCTGCCACATTCGGTAGTTCAGTCGCGTTGTATAGAGATAACGGAACTCTTCCGGGTTGTAAGGCGAAGCGGATGCCGCTTCTAGCGCTTGATAGTCTAAGGTCTGCTCAAGATAATACTGTAATCCCAAGGTTAACCTTGGCAGTAGTTCCCGTTCATAACCCAACAAAAAGCGGAACTGACTATTAGGCAACGCAGGATCACTGCCATCACTATCGTCCGCCATATGCCAAGCAACCTCTGCATTGGCTAAACCCGCCCCGAGATTACCCCGCACACTGGCACCCAATACATTCAGACGGCTAAAGATGGCATTTCCGGCATTATCCAAGCCATTCGGTTGCTTCTGAAATCCCCGATAACCATAAAGCGCCCATTCGGTGCTATCAATATTACCGGAGATACGCACAGCAAACTCGCCATTAGCAAAGCTATTCGCAGGCTCTTGCGCATCGATACGGCCTTGCGGTGCCGCTACATTCTGCCCTGCCTGGGGCGAAAACCATGAATACCGCTCACCATTAATATAGCGATCAGAGGTATAATCCGGCATCCATACCAGATCAATACTGGCAGCATCACCGTAATAACTAGCCTTCGCCGCCAGCACCGGCGCTTTCAGGTATTCGGTATCTCGACCGGAAAAAAACGACTGCCAATCTTTCGGAAATAGATCATTCAAAAACAATAAGTCGCCAGTCCCCCAGGTCAACACCTGCTGACCCAGTTTCAAGTCCGTACGCTCACTCGGGGACAAAGTGTAGGAAGCTTCACGCAGATCGATTCGCCCCCCTCGCTCGACCCCATCCGCGTACACATCGGCCTTCAATGCATAACGGTCATCACCAACAAAGCCGCTGGTTTCTAAGCGTACTCGTAAATCCGCGAGGCTAGCATCATCCATCGGTGAAAAACGCTCATTGAGCGCTGGATCATAACCGACCCGATTGCCTAGCCCCGCTTCAATAAAGCCATGCCAGACCTGAATGCTCGCCTCAGCACTACTGTCTTCACTCCAGCTATCGTCACCCCACCCATCGTCGCCCCAGTCTTGCTCACTCGGCGCGGACCCGACAGGTACATCCTCTTGCGCCATCACCTCAGCAGCAAAAACCAATGCCATCGACAACACGATACTTTTTATCGGCATATTCATATCCGGCCTACTCATGACGCTGGACGTTTAAGCCACTGACGAGGCGGATTACGCAATGAACGCTCGGAGAAGACCACACTGTCCATGCCGAGATCATAACGAATAAAGCGAAACTCCATGGTCGTACTGGCGCCACTAACAAGGTCGCTAACCCGCGATTTAGTCACCGTAGGAACACCTTGAATAACCTCGGTTTCCAACACTTCGACCCGACGATACAACTTATCATTGGTATCGTAATAATCGGTTTTCACTGGCAACATCGTGGTTTTATCGATCCATACCCGATAACGACTAAACTCAACTCCACTGGCATCTTTAGGGATGTTATCGAGCACATAATTCTCAGCGGTAATATCCGATAGTTTATGCTGATCCTCTTCAGGATTTCGGCCAGAAACATCTTCATAAAAATAATGGGAACCAACAAAGCTGGTACGTTTATCCCCGGCGGAAATCCGTTTAACGAGGTCGAGTCCCGGTAGATAGAGCCAGCGGTCATCATCTTTCTGGGTATGCTTTTCAACCAAAAAAACCGTATCCCGAACATCCGCAGGGCGACTAAAGGCCACCAAGAACTGCTGATCACCGCCGTCTTCATAATCCCGGCGCAAAATAGTGAACTGACGTTGTTGTTGACGCCCTTGGGAATCTTGAATCAACATCCGCGCTTCAGAGCGGCCATCGGCACCTTGATAATAGGATGCTAGGTTAGCCTGCTTAACGATCTCGTTCACATCAGTAAGATCGGCCGCATTGAGCTGAACCGGCGTACTCAAGGTTAGCCCAATCACTAATGTGGTAAATAGTTGCTTAATCATGAGTTACTCTCCTTTGCTGCGGACTTAACACCAAACAAACTATCTTTATCGTTAATCATCTGCATCACCGCCGGCAATAACATCACGGTGACCACCGCTGACACCGCCATAATGGTGGCTAAGAAGAAGCCCACTGTGATGTAGGGCACCAATGGGGCAAACAACAACGGAGTAAAGCCGATAGCCACCACCACCGCATTACGGCTGATGGCGCGTGAAGGCCCGCGATACACCTCAGCAACGGTTTGCTCCCAGTCACCACATTGACGATAAATCGCCCGAGTGCGTTCCAGAAAGTGGATCGCGAAATCCACCGACAAACCCAATGTCAGTGCCGACAATACGGCTATCGGCATATCATAATCTTTACCGACCAAGCCGATCAGACCATAGATAAACAGAATAGTGACGGTTAACGGCAGCATCGACAACAAACCAATCTTGATCGATCTAAACAGCACCACCATGATCAGCAGCACCATAAAGAACGCGCCTATTAAGCTGCTCAACATGCCGTTAACCATCTCATCCTGCCAGACAACATTAATATAGGTCAGACCCGCCCAGTTTAGGGCAACACCTTCGGGCAGCGGATGCTCGGCCACATAACCATCCACCAGCGCCAACACCCGGCTCATATCCTGATTATCACCGCTGCTAAGTTGTAGCCACAACACGGTCGAACGGAAATCCGGTGTCACCATATGCCATAGATCATCCGGACGATGTGATCCCTGAAAGCTCAACACGGTTTGCGCGGCAGCGGCGGCGCTGGGAGGCAGTTTAAATTGCTCTTCAACCCCTCCGTTAAGCTCCCGATATACGGTTTTCAACAGTGTCGGTAAACCGTTGCTTTTACCTATATAGTCAGACTGATCCAAGAAGGTCTGCAACTCATCAAGATAGTGCATCGCTGCCGGCGTCAGAAAATACTTGCTGCCTATCTGCGCCTGCTCACTCATCTCTAGCAATGCAAGCCACATCGATTCATGGGCACTATCGTCATAACTCAGCTGATCAAATAAATTGATCAGGCCGTTGGTATATTCGATAAAGCTGTCGGTCTTAACGCTATCCAATTTCTGCTGTAACTCGACCCCCTCTTGCGCCGCGCGACTCAATAATTGCCGCTCTAACTCACCGCGAATATCACTGGTCTTGTCGAGGACTAAAAAGGCGTTATAGGTGCCCGGAAAGTGATGATTCATAACTCGGTCGGCCACCCGTAATGGATGATCCGGTTTAAACCAACGCACAGGGTTATCGTTAATTTGAATCTGTGACACACCATAACCACTGCCAACCACAACCAGGATAAACAGCACGAGCAAACCTTTTGCCCGGGCAATCGAGAAACGGCCAATAAAAATCAATAAGCGGCCAAGCAATGACTGGTCATCTTCATCGATATTATGGTCTTTCATCTGCGCCATACGCGCGGGCGAAAGGCTAATAATATAAGCCGGCACCAGTGTAATGGTAAGCAGGAACGCCAGCATAATTCCAAACGCCACATGCAAGCCAAACACCTGTACCGGCGGTATGGGCGTAAACGCCAAAGAGGCAAAGCCTACCGCAGAAGTCACCGAGGTATATAACATGGGTGTAAACAGATGCCCTAGGACCTCTTTCAAAGCGGCTTTAGGATCTTCACCGGGACGATAGCGATCAGCGAACTCCGACAAAATATGCACAGAATCCACCACGGCAATCGGCATCAAGAAGATCGGAATCATCGAACTCATGATATGAACGGTGTAACCCTGCCCGATCAACAGTCCCATCGTGACGATCACAGCGGCCATCGCCACCAGCATCGGCGCAGTGATCAGCAGTAAGCTGCGAAAGAACACCCACATCAGGATAAAAATCATTAACCCAGCCAACGGCGCAGAAATCGCCATTTGCAGAAACATCTCAACACCGAAAGTGTCTTCCGCCACGGGCAAACCGGAAATATAATATTCATTACTGCCGCTGAGAGTCTGAATCTCATTTTGAATCAGTCCCGAAATTCGATAACTTTCCGATTTCTTAATAATCGGCACATAGATTCCAGCCGCCTTACCGTCCCCCGATACCAAGGTATTGTTCAGCAAGGGTAAGCGCTCAACCGAAGCCCGAATTTGTTCGACGCCGGCTTGGTCTTGCGGCACCTGCTTCATCATCCACTCGAAACGAATAGTGCCCGGCCCTTCCTGACTAATATTGTCCACCCGATCGAGTGACATCAGGTCTTGGCTGACCACCCCATCCATCTGCACAATCGCATCGGAAAGCTGCTGTAACTCCGCGAGGCTTTGCGGGTTATAGATGCCCTTAGCTGAGTTATTCACCACCCCAACCACAATCATGTCATGCAGACCAAAACGCTCTTTGACATGATCATGAAACACTCGTGCCTCATTATCAGCAGGCAACATATTTTCGGGATCGGTATCGACTTGAATCGAGGGAATTTGCAATCCCGCTATCAAGGTCAGTAGTAATACGCCCAAAAACACCCACTTAGGGCGATTCATGGACAGATTAACCAGTGAAGTTTGCAGCATCGGTTGTTCCTGTTTTTTATATCGGCACTTTAATGTCACTATTATATTAGTATGTGCTAATATTTAAAAGCACTACATTAGTAAATTGAGATTCAAGCGCTGCTACAGTAGAATAACGGCTCTATTGTCGGGCGTTTGATCAGTTGTTAACGTTCCGTAAAATAATAACAACAGGCGGAATATCGATTGAATACAGCGATCCAACAGATGACTCCCGAAACACTCGCGATGATGAAAGAGAACTCAACCAAAGCCGCCAAACTCATGAAGGCATTGGGCAACGAAAGTCGCCTCTTAATTTTATGCTATCTCGATGGTAAAGAACTTTCGGTTACCGAATTAAACAATTGCCTCGACCTGAGTCAATCCGCGCTATCCCAACACTTAGCCGTGCTGCGCAAGGACGGTTTGGTCAGCACTCGACGCGAGTCACAAACCATCTACTATTCTCTCTCGGGTAATACCGCGACACGTATTATTCATACGCTGCATGAGATGTTTTGCCCCAACGTATAAACACCCACGATCACCAACGCAGGTTGTAAAAACGTTCGGCATAAAAAAACCACCGATAACGGTGGTTTTTTTTTACACTGCAATTACCCCTGCAACCGTGTTCGCTGCCAGTCTTCGGTTGGCTCGTTCAACATCATCTCCATTTCCACCACATCTTCTTCCATATTGTAGTGGTTTTTAAAGCCAAGCTTTTGCGCTAGCCCCTGCATGCCTTTATTGGATGTCAGTGTCGACCCCATTAACAGTAGCGTGCCTCGCGCTTTACAATGATCAATAACCTTCTTCATCAGCACCGCACCTAATCCCTCGCCCTGCAGGTCGTCTCGAATGACGACTGAGAACTCAGCACGCACATTATCAGCATCGGTCACCGCCCGAACAACCCCGAGGGTTTCCCAACCGGGCTCACCCTGTTTTGGCGCTGTGACTATGAAAGCCATCTCCCGGTCATAATCAATCTGAGTCCAATTGGCGAGTTCCTGATGGGTCGGTATGCCGCGACTGTAAAAATAGCGTAAGCGAATCGATTCAGGGCTGAGCTTATTATAAAACTCCAAATGGCTCGGCTCATCCTCCCCCCGAATCGCCCGTACAATTGCTTTACGGCCCGATTTACGTAGCGAGATATGCTCACTCAAATACTCAGGATAGGGTGAAATCGCTAAGACCGATGGTTCGCCTAATGACACCGAAACATCGACCGCCAAGACACCCCGCCGATTAACCAGCAGCGGGTTAATCTCCAGCCCTTTAAGGTTGGGCAGTTCGACTACCATCTGTGACAACTTAATCAACAGATCACTGAGCTGTTCCAGATCCCGTTCCAACTGCGTGCTACTCTCTTTTAACACCGAGAACATATGCGAGGTACTGATCAGCCGACGCGCTAGACTCAAATTCAGCGGTGGTAACATCACCTGACGATCCGCCAGCACATCGACCGAATAACCGCCTTTGCCAAACAGCAACAAGGGACCAAATACCGGGTCTCGAGTGATACCCATATTAAACTGCAACGACTGAAATCCACGCTTCATCTGTTGTACACAGAACCCCTTTGGCCCTTCTTCGCCAAAGCGTTCCTGCACCCGAAAAGCCAAATTAGTCGCCGCCTGTCGCACCTCTTCTTCTGAAAACAGATCAAGCGCGAGATCCTTCCAACGTGGTTGAGCGCGATTGTCATAGTTAAAGGGGTAAACATTATCCTTATGCATCACTTTAACGGCGACAGTTCCGCCCAACCGCTTAGCAATCTCAACCACCCCATCAACATCTTCGGCATATTGGCTGTGGGAGACAGGAATATCATATTGATCCAACAGATCGGTCGCTTCACTGTGGCTCAAATAATCACGCCCCTCAGCCAAGGCATTCGCAATCAGGTTTTTCGCCTGTAGATGGTTTTGCTCGTTCGGGTCGACAAAGGGTGCCGGGGTTTGTCGCATCACTTCTTGGTTGCGACGAAACTCCACCATATGCATAAAGGCATCAACCGCCTCTTCCGGAGTAATAAAGGTAGGCAAACCCGCCGCGTTAAAATGATTACGTGATTCGATCGCCGTACTACGCCCCATCCAACAGGTGAGAATATTACGCGGTGTATTGCGGGCGACATTGATGACCGCCTTGGCGGTGTCGGCACCGGGAGCCATGCGAGTCGGCGCATGAATCACCAATACGGCATCTACATTGGGATCTTTCGTTAATAACTGAGTAACTTTAGCAAACCGCTCGGGGGTCGCATCGGCATGCAGATCGATAGGGTTTTTCAGATTCCAGTGGTTATCCAACACCTCTCGCAAAGCACTAACCGTTTCATCACACAGTTGAGACAATTCACCGCCATTGCGCAATAACTGATCGGTCGCCAATGCATTAGGCCCCATACCGTTACAAACCAACGCTAAGCGCTCACCGCGCATCGGTTTCATTCGCGACAATGTTTCTAACGCGTTATACAGCTGATCGACCGTACTCACTCGCACGACACCGGCACGACGCAGCGCCGCATCATACACAAGGTCTTCATCTTTGATGCCCAAAGCAGGAAGGTGTTCTTTATCTTCGGTGAAGATCATATTGGACTTCAGCACCAGCACCAGTTTATTCCGCGAAGCAGAACGCAGCGAACTCAACAGGTTGCGGGATGACCCCACGAGGTGATCCAACTGAATCAAAATCGACTGGGTATATGGATCTTGGGCGTAGTAATCAATAATCGACGGCAGGTCGATATCGACCCCCTCACCCAAGGTCAGGAAGTGTGAGAAACCGATCTCTTGACCATTGGCCCAATCGATCATCGCGGTGCCCAACAGGCCAGACTGGCCAACATAACTGACCTTACCCTTGCGGATATTCAGGTGTGAATAGCTGGCATTCATATGATGGCCCGACACCAGCATGCCCATACAATCAGGCCCGAGTATGCGCACTCCGTGGGCCTTAGCCGCTTCGGTAATCTCATCACGCATATTTTTACCCATCGGATCACGGGCCCGGGACAAACCGCCGGTGAGGATCATCGCTGCCTTTACCATCTTCAGCCCCAACCTGCGCACTAGATCGGCAACGCTCTCAGGAGGCGAACAAATAATGGCGAGATCGGGCATCTCGGGAAGTTGCGCTAAACCGTTATAGCAGGTGATGCCATGCACCGTATCGTAGCCGCGCTTATTAACCGCCATCAGCTTGCCCTGATAGCCACCCTCAATAAGGTTGTGCAGCACCACGCCGCCCATACTGTTTTCTTTGTCAGAGGCTCCAAACACCGCAATCGATTTAGGTTTAAAAAAGCGTTTGAGATATCGTGTACTCAAGAGACTTACTCCGTAGGCCATTAGAACCGATCAGAAATTTAATCGAACGACAAATGTATATATTCCATATTACGCAGGTGCAGCACAAACATTATTAGCAGAAAAACGTGACTAACATCATAAAGCCCTAACTAAAAGTGTGAAAATACAGTTTAAAGCCACTTTCAGCATCAAATGGAAAGCTACTTTCCAGTCTATTGTAGTCACTATAGAAGGGGTTGCTAATCGTTTAGCTCCCTCAACCGGTTAACGGTGAGGGCTGTAGTAAACGTTAAGAATACCTGCATCATTTTGACTATCTTGGCCTTAGATTTGCTTATTGCTATTGTATTCGATGTTTCGTGACATTTTTCAGAACAAAGGTGATCGATCTGCACAGCGCAATCACACCATAAATGTGAATCCAACAATAAAAGGTAGCACCGATGAAATTCAGCCCTTTGCTAAGCAGTGCAACGTTTCTCTCCATTCTTGTTGCTGCACCCGCCATGGCACATACCGGCCACGGGGCGGCTACAGGTCTACAGGCAGGACTAACCCATCCGTTTACAGGACTAGATCATATGTTGGCGATGTTAGCCATCGGGGTGTGGGCCGCCATGCAAAAAAAATCACAGCAGCTGAGTATTCCCTTCGCGTTCCTGATTTTTCTGGGAGTTGGCTTTGCCCTCGCGATTAACGGCGCGGTATTACCCTTTATTGAACAAACTATTGCGGCCTCTGTATTAATCGGCGGCCTGATCATTGCCACCACCGCACGCCTGCCTGCGGCTATCAGTCTGACATTAACCATGCTATTTGCCTTGGCTCACGGCCAAGCCCACGGTCTAGAAGCAGCGAGCGGCTCAACTCTGCTGTTTGCGTTAGGTTTTATAGGCAGTTCGGCGATATTACATTTCACCGGTATGGTGGCGCTGGCGACAAACCGTTGGATTACCCCACGGATAACCCATTATGCAGGCCTCATGCTTGCGGGCATCGGCAGCTATCTTTTCCTAGCGGCCTGATCTCCTATCCGGCAGGCAGGATGGCCCCTGTCTGCCAGATCTACCTTACGCGTCCCCGTAAGGCCCTGCTGTTTTGATCACCCAAAACAGTTTCTACATCTTTGCCGGGCTCTGCCCGGCTTTTTTTCATCTTGCCCATTGAGCCATAATTAAAAACAGAAGAGTCTGCAGCGTGGTGTTTTACGCCAGCAATTAATGACCGATGTAACGCCGTCAGGGCCGTATCCAGGAGGCTGAGGCTCCATTAATACAGTAAAAAAGTGACAGCCCCTCGCATGATAAAGACCCGCGAACAACTTACGGTAGAGATAACTTAGCTCTCGTCTAGCAATGAAAAAGAGATGAAAGTGGTAAATAACCCTAAGCCAATAATCACCGGCGGAGAGGGTATCGCTAGCATCAACAGAGCTGATCCTAGCCAGATACGATATGCCCAGCGTAAGCGGGCTTTATAGGCCTCGGTAAACTTACGGCGGAAGAAGTGATCTCTATCGGGACGATTATCACGCATCCATTCGGGTAATAGCAGTTGCAGATAAAAGCGTATTAATGCCAACCCCATCGTCTTACTCCTTTAATAAACCTGTATTCAGCTTATCAAAGAATCAGCATTTTGCCCGTTTGAGCCGGCAATACGTAAGGTAATTATAGATCAGCGACACGGTAGAGAATGGCATCGCGATAACCGGTCACGACCCGTATTAATCCTGCAAGCTGATGATTCAATTCAAGATCACCGCTATCAACAATCAGAGGACGTCCCTCTAGCGCCTTTATCTTGCTTTTAGTCGCCACCACAATAATATTTTCACGCCCGAGTCGACGCAGCAGTTCGGGGCTGAGTTGCTGATTACCGCGACCAATAATATGCCCCTGTCCGCCGATCACTGTAATCACCAGTTTAGTATCGTAGCCCGCCGTCATATCCAATAATTGCTGAGCCGTCAGATCCTCACCGATCAACTCACCATTCTCAATCAGGTCGACACCTAATAGGGTGTTTTCCAGCCCAAGGTTATCCATCAATGCCTGCACTGTAGACCCGGAACCCATGATATAGCGCACATCATCGTGCATATTCTCAGCAAAATCGGCAGCGATATCATCCAGTACCAGCTCTTCAACTTCTCGGCCGCCATGTTTGACATGCTGCAAAAAACGCCCCTCTTCCGGTACTAACAGCTCACCATAATATTTGGCCCGCACCTGCCCTGCACGAAACGCTTCTTCATCAATATCCCGAACCTCTTGGTCCGCTAGCGTCACCAGTTCACCGCGCACCAGCATCGCAACCACTTCGCCAGCAGCGCTCGGGGTGACAGCATAAACACCGGAATGTATTTTCACGCCGGCGGGAATTCCCAATACCGGGGTCGAGTCGCCGATCGCATGACAAATATTCCGCGCAGTGCCATCACCACCGGCAAACAGAATCAGATCAACCCCTTGAGCCGCCATGTCTCGAGCCGCCCGTTCAGTATCTTCCGCGCCCGTCTGTCCGGCGGTAATCTGGCCGATCACCTGCGGATCAAACCCTGCTTGTCGGGCACTCTCTTCACCCATCTCACCGGGGTAGGTTAAGATCTCAAGTTCCAGCCCAGTCAGCGCCGCTAATGCCTGCTGCGTGCGTAGATTGGCTTTGGGCTCGGCACCTAGCGACAGTGCCTTCTGGGCCGTCGCGTCACCATCACTGCCCTTTAACGCAACACTGCCACCCACTCCCGCCAAAGGATTCACAATCAAACCAAGCCGAAACATCTATAACTCCTGTCCGGTCTGATCGAGATTACCGGTTTCTACTAATAACTGCTGATAGACAAAGGCCGCGATGATCAGTCGGGTATCTTCATCCAGCTCAAAAAATTTAAATCCGTGATGATATAAACTGCCTGATTCCACCGAGTTACTATGAACATTTCTCAACTCAACAGGCACCAACAACACCTGATCAATATCGCCGATCTGCACCCGCGTGGTGAGATAAAAATGCTCACCCACCTCGCCCAAGGTATAGGGCAATTGCAGGCATAAGCCGCTCTGGCTAATATCCACACAGAGTGCGCTGGCCGGCAGCCCTTCCCGTTCAGACATCTCATCATAGTCATCGATGGAACAACTTAGACTGACGGGCACTCGGCTATGCCCACGAATCCGCTTAGACTCGACCGCTTGAGGGTATTCCAACACCCAATAGCCAAATGGCTGATCATACTGCTTGAGGATTTTGCAGGTCATATTGCAGATACGGTTGCCCGTAATCAAACGCAGACTGGCTAAATTACCCTCATTAATCAGTGTGGGCACGCCACTGGTGGCCGACGGTGCCGAAATCATAATGCCGCCGTTGTCCATATACCCCACCAACCGAGCGGTAAATTTTGCTCGAGGTGAACGGATCTCAACACGAACAGGATCGCCAATCTGCACACGCAGATCCGCTAGTGTTTTTTCCGTTTGAATGGATGCCAGTTTCCGAGCCATTAGACCGTTTCCGCATTCTGAATCATAAAAGTTAAATCACTCAATCGCGCGATTAAAGCAAATCCGCCAACCAATAGCAGCCCAGCAACGCGCAACAGTTTCAACTGACCGGTCAATCGATCACAAACCCCACCGCTTCAAGTTGCGCCAACAGTGATCCAGTGGGTTTCTCACCACACAACTGCGCCGCGACAAACTCCCGTCGCACTGGGTAATGTTTACGCAACTGATCAAACGCCAATGGCTGAGCGGCAACATCGACTAACGACGCCATAAAGCGCTGATGATCAGCCTCCGGTTGATAAATCGCATGGACAATATCGCTGAGGTTCTCTGTGCCCTGCAACTGAACCTGGGGCACGGCCACCTCGGCCAAACAATCCGACAACCTAATCGCCGGATCGATCCCTTGGTGCTGACAAAACGCTTGATAAAGCATCCAGGTACCGCGAATTTTACCATCCAGGGTATAGCCAGCGATATGCGGAGTGCCGATGCGAACCCGTTGCGCTAGTTGACCGTTGACACGAGGCTCATGCTCCCACACATCGAGTAACAAGGTGACATCTGTACGTCTTTCATGCCAAGCCAACAACGCCTCATTATCAATCACCGGGCCTCGACCTGCATTTAACAGCACGGCTGCGGGCCGAATAAGCTCAAGATTCTCAGCATTCAACAGGTGATGGCTCGGATGATTACCAGCGATGGTTAGCGGTGTATGCAAACAGATAATATCCGCCTCTTGCAGTAGTTGTGTCAAAGCGACAAAACCAGCTTCACCGGCATCCGCCCGAGGAGGATCATTTAGCAACAACGGCACACCAAGTCGCTCCAAGCGTTGCTGTAAACGTCGTCCGACATTCCCTACCCCGATGATGCCCACCACCTTATCGGTCAACTCAAAACCTTGCTCACCGGCCACCAGCAACAGATTACTGATCACATACTCAGCGACTGCATCCGCATTACAACCCGGCGCACTGGCAAAACCGATCTGCTGGTGCGCCAACCAAGCGGTATCAATGTGATCTGTACCAATGGTCGCGGTACCAACAAAGCGCACCGGGGTATTTTCAAGCAGTTGCTGATTGACCTGGGTGACGGAGCGCACTAATAAAAGGTCGGCATGTTTTACATCAGCGTGACTCATCGTCCGGCCTGACACCTTATGGATCTCACCTAGATCACCAAATAAGCGCTCCAATGCAGGAATATTTTCGTCGGCAACGATGTTCAGTCTGGATTGTTTCAAAGATCACTCCAAAGGTTATAAAATCAGCTGGTTAAGGGAGGAAACGCCGATTATAATTGCCCGCCTTACGGTTTGACATCATTTCTCGGGAAATAAGTTCAGGTTACTTTTTGATTATTCGTTGGCGCAAGCATCAGGATTATTTTATTGTCCGACTCTATCAGGATCTGATGGGGGACTGGGTGCTGAGCGAATCCTGGAGCAACAGCCAGAATAACAAAGATGCGATCAATCACACCATTTTTCATTGCTATCATGAAGCGCGGGCGCAACTGCGTGAGATCAGTCGTCGCCAGAAAGCCCTCGGCTTTAAAAAAACCGCCACCAAAGAGCAGCAGATCGAACTCGATTTCGGCTAATCCTCTGCACAACACCCCGCTATTAGGCAAATAATTGCCCCGAACAGTTGGCATCCACTGGCTGCAGCGATATATTTCTTCTCTTGTTGCAAAAACATTACAAACATTTCAGTTATTCGTCACTGACGGTATCACGTTATAGCGCCGTTGCGGATGCACTAAGAGAGGTCCTATGAGTAAGTTTGATTTTGCCCCGATGCCCGACAAAGAGGGATTCTTTGGTCATTACGGTGGCCAGATACTTCCCCCAGAACTGAAAAAAGTGATGGATGATATCGATCGGGCTTACGAAGAGATCCGTCATACAGAATCATTTCAAACCGAGTTGATGCAACTCAATCAGGATTATGTGGGTCGCCCAAGCCCGGTCTATCATGCGAAACGTCTAAGCGAACAGCTCGGCGGCGCACAGATCTATCTTAAACGTGAAGATCTCAACCACACCGGGGCGCACAAAATTAACCATTGCTTAGGTGAAGCGCTACTGGCCAAGTTCATGGGCAAAAAGAAAGTCATTGCCGAAACCGGTGCTGGCCAACACGGTGTTGCCCTCGCGACGGCTTGTGCTTTAGTGGGCATCCCCTGTGAAATCCATATGGGTCAGGTCGATATTGAGAAAGAACACCCTAATGTCACCAAGATGAAGATCCTCGGCTGTAAACTGGTGCCCGTTACCCGTGGTACTGCCACCCTCAAAGATGCAGTCGATAGCGCCTTTGAAGAATATCTGAAAAACCCGGAAGAGTTCATCTATGCCATCGGCTCCGTGGTTGGCCCGCACCCGTTCCCGAAAATGGTACGTGATTTCCAAAGCATTATTGGCCGCGAAGCGCGTCAGCAGTTTAACGACAGGCATGGCAAAAACCCGGACATTATCACCGCCTGTGTCGGTGGTGGCTCCAATGCGATGGGTCTGTTTACCGCGTTCTTAGACGATGATGATGTTAAAATCGTCGGCGTCGAGCCTGCAGGGAAAGGACTGGATACCAAAGACCACTCCGCTACCTTAACACTAGGCACACCCGGCGAAATCCACGGATTCAAATGCTATGTTCTACAGGATGAGAATGGCGAGCCGCTGCCGGTTCACTCCATCGCATCGGGTCTCGATTACCCCGGTGTCGGCCCACAACACTGCTATCTGAAAGATATCGAACGGGTTGAGTACCAATCCGTCACCGATGACGAATGCCTCAATGCCTTTATGACTCTCTCCCAAGTGGAAGGTATCATTCCGGCACTGGAAAGCGCCCACGCGGTCGCTTGGGCGATGCGTGAAGCACCGAAGCTTGGCAAAGATAAAACCATTCTGGTTAACCTATCCGGCCGTGGTGATAAAGACGCTGACTACGTGGCTGAGAAGCTAGGATTGTAACTTTAGAAAGATACCCTAAAACATAAACGGTTACGCCTGTAGCCGTTTTTTAGTCCTTCTACATTTAGCCCTTCTACATACAACCGCTGTTGTAGGCTGTAGCGGTATAGTGGATGCTAAAGATGAAGTCGCTAAAATCTTTTATGAGTATATAGACCTGCTAAGTAGTGGGCACAAAAAAAGGGCTGTTAAAGGCCCTTATGTCCGCTGATTAAAATACCCTTTAGACACTTACCGCTTCGGCCTCTGGCGCAGCACGAGTGACCGCTTCAGTGCCAGACTTAGCCCCCGCTTCCGTTGTATACCCTTGACTGGTCATAATGATTTCATGATTGCCGGCTTTAAGATTGAAGTACCACTTACCACTCTTTCCTTCAAATACCGTAAACCGTTCTGGCAACACCGAATTTTTCCTGACGGATTCAACACCATTTTTGGCGCTCGCTTTAGCCTTATAGCCTTCAGAAGCACCGATGTTTTCGCCATTCCCCGCCTTTAAACGAAACCTAAACTCACCCGCTTTATCTTCATATATCTCAAATTTTGCAGCCATATCCACACTCCTTACCCTTTATCGTTATTTAGCATTTCGTCAGTACGAGTCATTCGGTATAGCTCAGTTCTGATGATAATGTGTAAAAAACAGCCAAAAATTGATCAATCATTAGTCTATAGCGAGTTTAACGTTGCTCTTTCTCCAACAACGGCTAGGCTTTTTATGCGCTTAAACTGTAGCGCTGGAAATAACGTCTAGGGAGAGCCCGATGCAAGGTTACCGTCAAGATTTTCTGAAAGGCATCGTCTTACCGCTACCCACATTCTCAACAGAGCTATCCCAAGAAGTGCTGGATGTGGGCAAAGTATTCGACTACCCCAACTATTCAATCATTATGAATAGTGCCCAAGTAAAGCGATCAGCCGTGATCGTCTGCCTCAATATTGATCAAAGTAACCTGAAAAATACCACTCGCTCGGATGCCTGGAAAATAGATAATCGTATTGGTTTCAGTCACCAATTGGATAACGCTTATTACGCGAGTAATCCGTGGGATAAAGGCCACATGGCCAAAAGAACCTCGGCAGCACAGGGCGAAACCGCCAGAGATGCTCAATATGCGGCAAATGAAACCTTCTACTACTCAAACAGTTGTTTACAGCATGAAAACCTCAACCGAGATGAGTGGCGCGGTTTAGAGGATTGGGTTTTCGATCTCGATCTTGATACCGATGGCAAAATCACCTCATTCTCGGGACCTTTTTACGGCGCAAACGATAGGACGGTAAGACCTTCAGGTAGAGAAACCGCGTTAATTCCCGCCGGCTTTTTTAAGATTGTTTGTTTCATCAATAAAAACACCAATAGCCTCGACGTACGTGCCTTTATTATTTATCAAGATGAAGAGGCCCTGAGCGATAAAAAAGGACGGTCCCGTTACAATAACCAACACTATCAAGTGACCGTGAGTGAGATTGAGGCGCTAACCGGTTTACGTTTCGATAACCGAATTTATCAAGCCAACCCATTGTATTACACCGGCGATCATGTCACCGCTGAAGAGAATGTCAGTCATTTTCCAGAGAATATTGAAATAGCTAAACCCGCCGATATCCTAGCCAAAGGACAAACTCGGCAAACGGTTCATGATGATATTTGTGATATTTTCATCTGTGCCGCATTAGTTGACCCCGTCGGAACTGATTCGGGTCATGAATGGGTTAGCTTGATAAACCTTGGCGCAACAGAGATTGACCTTGCCGGCTGGCAACTCGCGGATAACTCAGATAGAACCATCCCTTTAACCAGCCTAATTGATAACACCCTCTTACAACCGGGCTGCTCCGTTATACTGAGAAAGCTATCGCCATTAAGGCTGTCCAATAAGGGTGATATTATCAAATTGTATGATCAACAGGGCGCCAGAATTGACTGGGTCAACTACACAGAAGAGATGGTAGCAAAAGGCAAACCGGTGCTCTTTCTAAGCCCACGGGATACCCTCAATATCTGAACCGACCGACACCAATCAATACACAGCGCTCAGGGCTGGGGAATCAATAATGCCCCACCCTTTGCGATAATTTGCGATAACAACGCTTTAGCTCGAGGTTTTACCCTGACTCTTGTTAGCTTTGTCTTGCATCGCTTGCAGCTCTTTCTCTGTTTTTAGGCGACATACCGCCAACTGCTCTAAACGCATTTTTTTAATGGCGGCTAACGGATCATCAACCTGTTTGTGCCGTTGCTCGTCATCATAGCTAAAACTATCATCGGTTGGATGATCGGCCTTATTGTCAGTTGCCATAACCCTCTACTCTTTTGTGCCACGCTTTTGTGCAAAGCTTTAGTGCTGTGCTTTTTTGCTGCTCTTTGGCGCGGCTTTTTTAAGGTTTTGATACGCTGTTAATTTAATCCATTAAAAGCATCACGAGTATAGTTCTCGACCCCATTAGCCGTCACGCAGACATTATCTTCAACACGAATGCCTCCCCAAGGTATCAGTTGGTTTACTAACGCCCAGTTGATGTGATTGGCTAGCGCGGTAGCTTTCAACTGCTCCAGCAGTAAGGGAATAAAATATAAGCCCGGCTCAATCGTCACGACCATATTTTCAGTCAGCGTTCGCGTTAAGCGTAAAAAGGGATGCGGCTCCGGCGGTGCGGCCATTAGGCCATGCTTGTCCTGCTGCCAACCACCGATATCATGCACCTGTATGCCTAATAAATGGCCTAAGCCATGTGGGTAGAAAGTGCGGGTGATGATCAGTTGATCAGAAGGGCTAAGCAGCGAATCATGCTTAACAATGCCGGCATCACACAGCATCGCAAACAGCTGCTGATGCATCGTTTCATGCAGCGCAACAAACGAGATACCCGGCTTAATGGTTTCAATCAGCGCCTGTTGTGCTTGATCCATCGCAGACAACAACGCTTGAAAGTCCTGATTACCTTGGCTTACCGTGCGGGTAATATCGGCGACATAACCGTGATATACCGCCCCTCCATCAACCAATAAAGTACGCATCTGTGGGGGAGCAATACGATCTTTATACTGATAATGCAATACCGCAGCATGTTCATTAAGGCCGACGATATTGCTGTACGGTAACTCTTTTTCAAGATGAACCGTAGCACTCAGATAACCTTGGTGCAATTCAAACTCACTCAATCCTGCTAAGAAACCACGCTGAGTATAACGATGCCCTTTAACGGCGATAGCGTTAGCTTCACGAATGCAGTGCTGCTCCCATGCCGTTTTCTCGGCGCGTCGATAGTGCAAGGCGTGCATCAATGCTTCGGGATTATGCTGCACCTTGCACTGTAAAAACTCGATATAATCTTCAGCGATCAAAGCAACCTCACCCTTGACCTTCATCTGCTTTATCTGAGCGGCGCGGTCCGTATATAACTGCACATCAAATAGCTCACACCAAAAGCCCGTGGGCGTTGATGCGGTCATATGCCAAAAATCATCCGGCGAGTAGATATATAAACTCGGCTTACTACCGGGTTTGATGAGCAGCCAACATTCGGGATGTTCGGTTAGAAACGGCATCCACTGTACAAAGTGTGGATTGGGCTTAAACGCTGGGGCATAGTCATCGAGAAAGTAGTTTTTACTACTGCCTGAGTGAATCAGCAGGGCATCCAGCGCCTCTTGCGCTAATAGATCGGCACTGCGTTGTTGCAGAATCGCTAAGTGATCTTTAAACAGAAACTCTGTCATTAATTCGGCACCTCTATAAGACCATCGGTTTCTAGCTCTTCACTCAGCTTTCGCCAAAAAGAATCGAGCGTTGTACGGTGGCTATTTTTTAAACGGTATAAACGAATTTGTAGCGGGATATTCCATTGCTCATCTCCTGCCAAGGCAAGGCTGTTATACGCTAGGCTTTCACTCACCAAACGCTTCAGTAACCACCCCACACCAAAGCCCTCTTTTACCATCGCTTTGACATTCACCGAGTGCATATTTTCATTAATGGTCACCAAGTGTGGAGGCTGCTCTACCTGCAATAGCGAATGATCAACCAATGGCCTTAAATATGAGCTAGCGTGATAGTTGATATAAGGAAGCGGATTACGGGAGCTGCCCGGTAGCTGAAACAGAGGCTGATTATCCTCCCCTAATCCTGTAACCGGCACTAACTCCTCCTCACAGACGACGATGTGTTCAAATTCCGGCCCTTCCAGCTCTTGAAATACATGGGTCAATGGATGCCAGTAACACAACACCAGATCACACTTCCCCTGTGTTAACGCGGTGACAAAATCACTGGCGGCCCAAGAGGTTGAATTCAGGTTCAAATCCACCGGCGTGCTGTGCCGCTCAGAAGCCGGCATTAACCAGTTGCGATAAAATAGCAAATACAGGGTTTGGGTGGTGGCAAACCGCAAACGGCTTTCGACTTGTTTGCGTATTTCACGGCATTGCGATTTGGTCTCGCGTGCAATACGCGACATATTCTCAGCGCCTGATAGAAACACCTCACCGGCGGGCGTTAAGCTCAATGGCAGGGTATTTCGATCAATCAGTGTGACCCCCATCTCATCCTCAAGCAACTTGATGCGACGACTCAAGGTTGGCTGAGTGACATTGCATTCCTCCGCTGCTCGTGAGAAATGGCGTGTACGAGCCAAGGCGATAAAATCATCAAGCCACCTCAGTTCCATGCGCTATATGCTCCGAACATTATCCACCCCACATCCCTATCCCTATCCCTAATGTTATTAGCGCGTCGCCAGCCAATCTTGAATGGGATGCAATATAGATGCACCCAGTTTTCGAGAACGTTCAGGAGACCAACCATAAACAGGGTCTGGACGTTTATCGTAATCCTTAAACGGCATCTCTATCGTCATCGCTGGGCACTTAAAATGGTGGCCAACCCAAAATGAACCCACCGTCAGGGTCTCTGGGCCAAACTTACCCGGCTCATATCCCCGGTCCATTTGAAAATCTGGGTTAACACGACAAAGCTCTGCAACAAACTGCGCTTCTTCAGCTAAGATTTTATCCGTCACATCGGGCGCGCCTGCTTGCCCAGCAATGAAATTACACGGTAACGCTTCATCACCATGAATATCAAGGAACAGATCGACACCATGAACCATCATCTGATCTCTGACAAATAAAATTTCAGGGCTTTTTTCTAAGCTCGGTGTTTGCCATTCTCGGTTGAGGTTAGCGCCGGCAGCGTTAGTACGCAGGTGCCCTCGAACAGAGCCATCAGGATTCATATTCGGCACCAGCCAAAAAACACAACGCTCTAATAACCAATTGACCAGTGCATCGTCTTCGTCAAGCAAACGCTCTAACACCCCTTCGACAAACCACTCTGCCATGGTTTCGCCTGGATGCTGGCGTGCCGTTATCCAGATATTCATTCGATGGTCAGCGGCTGATTCATCGGGCGCTATACGCAACAGATTAATATCTCGACCGTCTAAGGTGCTGCCGACATCGACAACCTCACAGCGCCAAGACTGCTGCGCCGCAGCGATTAAATCAAGGTGCTGTTCAAAGCTATAAGGGGCAAAATACGCATAATAAATACTGTTTTGATCTGGTGTATGCTCAATGATCAATTCACCATTTTCATAGACGGTCGGCACCCGGAACCAGGTTTGACGATCATAAGAAGCCACCGCTTTATAATCATCCCAACCATCGGGATAAGCCGCCTCACCAGCATTCACTAGACGCATTCTCAGCGCTTCACCTTGACCGCCTTGCACGCGAAAATAGAACCACTGAAAAAAATCTGAATGCTGATCTTTGCGAATGCTAAGCTGAATATTTTGTAACGATGAAGCTTCGACAACCTCAATATTGCCCGCATCAAACTGGCTGCTGATCTTGAGCATGCTCATGCCTATATAAAAAAGGTTATAACAATTTTTTAAAAACAAGTAGCGCGATATTTAAACGTCATTATCGCTACTTTATCGGCTTAAGCGCCCCATTTAAAGACGACCCTCTTCGACACCATGGCAAGCTACCTGAGTACCATCATCAAGCAGCGTCAGTACGGGAATTTCCTGCTTGCAGCGCTCGTTAGCATGGGGGCAACGGCCATGAAACACACAGCCAGAAGGCAAGTTAACGGGCGTGGGGACTTCGCCGCTTAGCTTAATGTAGTCGGGACGGTCATCTTCTAAACGCGGAATAGCCGACATCAACGCCTGTGTATAGGGATGACGAGGGCTAGAAAATAGCTGTTTAGTTGATGCCAGCTCACACAGTGAACCTAAGTACATTACCGCCACACGGGTGCCAAAATGCTCGACCACCGAAAGGTCGTGGGTAATAAACAGATAAGTTAAATTACGCTGTTCCTGTGCATCCATCATCAAATTCAGCACCTGCGCCTGAATTGACACATCCAACGCTGAAATAGGCTCATCGGCCACGATAAACTCAGGATTAACCGCTAACGCACGGGCTATGCTGATTCGCTGTCGCTGGCCACCCGAAAACTCATGGGAATAACGCTCCCCCCAACTAGGGTCAACCCCGACCGATAACATTACCTCGGCGATTTTGTCCTGAATCTCACCGCTAGTCATCGACGGATTATGAAACTTAATCGGCTCTTGCAAGGTTTCGACAATGGTCATCCGCGGATTCAACGAGGCATAGGGATTCTGAAAAATCATCTGCATCTTTTTACGATAAGGCAACATCTGCTTATCGCTCAAGTTATCAATACGCTCGCCTCGATAAGCAATCTGCCCAGCGGTCGGCGAGAGTAACCCCATCACCGTTCTGGCAACCGTTGATTTACCACACCCAGACTCACCGACCACACACAAGGCCTCGCCCTGCATCACATCAAGAGAAACCCCATTGATGGCATGCACATACTCTCGATGACGGGTTAACTTGCCACCCTTAAATTGCAACTGGTCTAGCAAATCGCCAGAGATAGAAAAACGTTTATATAAATCTCGGATCTGTACCAGTGAATTAGCTTGCTCTGCCATCATCAGACCTCTTTAATCAGCAATTTATCTTGCATGGGTTCAGCTACCATATGGCAAGCAACCTGACAGTTACCCGACTGAGTGAAAGACGGCAGTGTTTGTTTGCAGATATCCATGACATATTCACACCGAGGGTTAAACGAACAGCCCTTAGGAATACGTTGTAAAGGCGGCATCGTGCCTTTGATTTGATTCAGCTTCTGGCCCGGCAGCGCCATTTGCGGCAAGGCGTTCATAAGCCCTTGCGTATAGGGGTGCTGTGCATCATTGATGATCTCTTTCGTCGGCCCCTGCTCGATAATACGCCCAGCATACATCACCAACATACGCTGAGTTACCTGCGAAACAACGCCCAAGTCATGGGTAATGAGGATCAATGCCACATTATTTCGCTCACACAGATTCAGCATCAAATCCATAATTTCCGCTTGGATGGTGACATCCAACGCGGTGGTGGGTTCATCAGCGATAATGATGTCAGGATCAAGCAATAAGCCGATAGCGATCACGATACGTTGACGCATACCACCAGAGAGTTCATGGGGGTATTGATCCAAACGTTTTTCCGGTGAGGGGATCTGCACCTGCTGCAACTTCTTCAGGGCGATACGTTTAGCATCCGCCTTCGAGATTTTGCGATGCGCTAAAAGACACTCGACCATCTGTACACCGATGGTCAGCACCGGATTGAGGGTCATCATCGGGTCTTGAAAAATCATCGAGATGCGATTGCCGCGAATAGAGCGTAGCTCTTCTGGGGCTAAACTTGCCAGATCTTTACCTTCAAAATGAACACTGCCGGATGAGATATGGCCGGGGCGTGATAGCAGATTGATAATCGAGAAGCCCAAGACGGATTTGCCCGCACCGGACTCTCCTACCACGCCAAGGCGTTCACCGCGCTGGAGGGTAAAACTCACATCACGCAACGCTTTAACCGCGCCACTGCGAAGGCCAAAGCATACTTCTAAGTTATTAACTTCTAATAACGGCATGCGTTACCCCTTATACAGTTTTGGGTTAAGAACATCGCGCATCCAGTCGCCTAGCAGGTTCATCACCAGAACAAGCACAATCAGCACAACGCCAGGAATAACGGTAATCCACCACACACCAGAAAAAATATACTCAAAGCCGCTGGAAATCAGCGACCCCAGCGAAGGCTGTGAAACCGGCATTCCGAGCCCTAGAAAAGACAACGAGGCTTCCGAGATAATCGCATTGGCTATCTGCACGGTCGAGATCACCAGAATAGGCGACAGTGTATTCGGTAGAATATGGCGAAACATAATTCTTAGCCGCCCAAAACCCATCACCCGCGCCGCATCGACATATTCTTTCTTTTTCTCGGCTAACACCGAAGCACGAATCGTACGTGCATATTGCGGCCACTCGGCAATACCGATCACCAAAATCAACATGATCATGGCCAGCTGTTGATACAGTTCGGTGCCGAAGGTTGCCTGAAACACCGCCAACACAATAATAGCGACCATGAGCGTCGAGAAAGACAGCTGAATATCAGCGATACGCATCAAGAAACTATCGACCCGCCCGCCGATATAACCCGCCGTCAAGCCGATAACAATCCCCAACAGTGCTTGCAACGCCACCGCACAAAGCCCAATCATCAAGGACACCCGTGTGCCATAGAGAATGGTCGACAGCATATCCCGGCCCTGCGCGTCGGTGCCCAGAAGAAAGTCGCTTTCACCTTCCTCTTGCCAACTAGGCGGTATTTCTGAATTCATAATATCAATTTGAGAGGCATCGTATGGATCATACGGTGCGATCAATGAAGCGGAGACAGCCAGTACCACATAGGCTAAAAAAATCAAAAAACTTAGCTGGGCGACCCGGTCAATTTTAAAACTATGCCAAAAGTGCGATGCTTTAAAACGCTGTAAAGCGGTCGGCGACTGTTCCATCTTTAAACTAGAATCAGACATTATTTTTTACCTGCCAGCTTAACGGTCGGATTAACCAAACCATAAATAAGATCAACCAAGGTATTGGTCACAACAAAGATGGCACCCACCACTATCAAATAAGCCACAATCAATGGCGTATCGACGCGATTCACCGCTTCAAGAAACAAAAAGCCCATACCTGGCCATTGGAAAACCGTTTCGGTCAAAATGGTGTAAGCCACCATGGTGCCTATCTGCACGCCGCCCACCGTAATAACCGGCAACATGGTATTTTTGAGCGCATGTACAAAGTAGATACGTCTTGGGGAGATCCCCTTAGCCCAAGCAAACTTCACATATTCAGACTGCAACACTTCCATCATTTCTGAACGGATCAGGCGAATAAACAGCGGCAACATAATGGATGCTAAGGTGAAACTCGGTAATATCAGGTGTTTTAAACCGTCGACCGTCAAAAAGCCGGTTTCCCAACCTAACTGGTTGGAGGTTTCGCCACGCCCATAGGAGGGTAGCCAGTTCAACTCAATGGCAAACAGGTAAATAAGCCCTATCGCCGTCAAGAATACTGGAATCGATATACCGACGATGCTCAAGCCCATCACTGTTTTTGAAAACCAACTCTGGGGGTTTATCGCAGAGTACACACCAGTCGGTACTGAAAAAAGAATGATAATAATGGTGGCGCCAAAGACTAACTCCAATGTCGCCGGTAGTTTTTTCATAATCACGTCAAACGCGGGTTTCTTGAAAAAATAGGAATCACCAAGGTCACCCTGCACTGCTTTTTTAGCGAAACGCAGATATTGCACCAGAAAGGGATCATTTAAGCCCATCTCTTCACGCAACGCTTGACGTTCCTCTTCTGAAACGGATTGCCCTACTAGCTCTCTTAAAGGATCACCTAAGTTATCCTGAATAGAAAAACTAATAAGGCTGATGACAAACATCACAACAACCGCTTGAAAAAACCGTTTTACAAAAAACGCAATCATGATGATCAGCCTTAGGGTTTGGCGTTGTTGTTCCAACGCCAGGTTATCTGCTTATTATTTTAGGGGGGCAACGCTCCCCAAAGGCTATAGTAATGCCTGAATACATAAAGCTGTAAACAGGCATTACAAAACGCGAGGTTTAAACTAAAGCGCGTTACTCTTTGATGACAAGGTCACCGATATAGGGGAAGTTCATGCCGTTAACAATAGGCGCAATATCTACACCTTTACGCGCACCCCAGCTGAGGTTCTGCCAATGCAGTGGCACAAAGCCAGCATCGTCATAGACGGCTTTTTCCATCGCTTGCATCAAGCTGGCACGTTTGACCGAGTCAGTCATTGCATTCGCTTCAGCCATCATCGCATCAACTTTAGGATTGCAGTAGTTACCACTGTTGTATTGTCCAGCACCTGTTTCTTTATTGGCACAGGCAGACAAAAACTCAAAGAAGTTGTTGGTGTCTTCAGTATCTGAATGCCAGCCAATCATCATCATATCAGCAGCACGCTCATCAAAGGCAGGCCAGTACTGTGCTTTTGGCATGGTTTTCAAATCAACCTTGATGTTGATTTTTGCCAACATAGACACCACCGCCTGAGCAATTTTCTCATCATTCACATAACGGTTATTAGGTGCCATCATGGTGATTGAGAAACCATCGCTATAGCCCGCTTCGGCCATCAACGCTTTCGCTTTTTTAAGATCATAACGTGGCGTTAAGGCAGGGTTATAACCTAAATAGCCCTTAGGAGAGAACTGTGCCGCAGGCGTCGCAAACCCCTTCATGATTTTCTTAACGATGCCCTCTTGGTTGATCGCATAGTTAACCGCTTGACGAACGCGTACATCTTTAAAGGCTTCATTGCGCTCTTGGTTCATCTGAAAGGTAATGATGCGTGTGCCACTCATGGTGACCAGATCAACATTATCACTGCTTTCAATACGCTTATGATCCGTCGGTGGCACTGGGGCGATAAAATCGACATCTCCTGCCAGCAGAGCCGCTACCCGGGTCGGCGCTTCTTTGATCGGTGTGAAGACAATCTTATCAACGTTACCCGGGGAGTTGGTATCCCAGTAATCCGGGTTACGCGCAAACTCAACTTTTACCCCCTGCTCGCGATAAGAAACTGTGAACGGTCCGGTACCCGAAATAGTCCGTGAGGCAAACGAATCACCATGCTTAACGAGCAAGTCTTTTGGCTTACCATTAGCATCTTCACCAGAGAAGAAAACGCTATCCATCGGGAACAGATAGGTCATGTTATTGAGGACGAGCGGGAATGGCTTAGCGGTGACTAAATCAAAAGTGTAATCATCGATAACATTGAGAGCTTTGAACGGCGCAAACACACCTTTAAAGTCTGGGGAGTCTTGTAAGCGTTTAAAGGTAAATTCAATATCTTTTGTCGAGAGCGTATTTCCGCTGTGGAACTTAACGCCTTTACGCAGATGGAAACGCATGGTGTTATCGTCAATACGTTCCCACTTTTCCGCCAAACGCGGCTCAAAGCCTAAATCCCTATCCCAACGAACTAATGGGTCATAGGTCATATGAGAAAGCTGCAGCGTACCGCCTGAAAGCTGTTCATATGGGTCAAGAGAAACAGGGTCTGCATCATAGGCCATTCTTAACGTAGCAGCCTGAGCACTGGCTATATTTAACGCAAGTGCGACACCTGCAAATAGCAAAGAGGTCTTTTTCATCTCGGTATCCCTTGTTAATGTTTTTGTTAGGGGTCTTCATAGTCATTAGGACTCAAACCAGACTACCGGAACGCTGTCAGCATACCAATTGAGATTACAAGTCGGCCTATACACAATCTAAATAGCCATTTAATTAATTGTTTTTAAAGTAAATTAAAATAATAACTCAGCACTTTGACACAGAAATAAAGATCTAAAAATAAAAGTAACATCAAAACTATATTGGTATTTCACTGATAACCAACCGATCACAACCCTCATAAAATGAGATTTAGTAGTGCGCTTTTGGGTATGAATGACAGCGATAATCTAGCCACAATTGTGTCGCCTTTAGGCCTTAATCATCGACGGACTAAGCTCTGCAGTACTGTATCAAAACGGGATAATACACAGGGATGGTTCAAGCAAAGCTGATTACTTATAGCCCGGCGCAAAAATTGAATGATTGACATGCCATATACGGCCTTTCTGTTTATTGGGTTAGCCTTTTCGATACCCTATACTCTTTCCATCCATCGTTTTAGCTATCTGACTACCTTCGGGGAGACCTCTAGAGTGAGGAAGAAATTCGTTTAGCGCTTTGATTAATCGCCTCGCGACAATGAGTTGTTTGGGCGAGCGATGCACGTTCTATCGCTGTGAAAAATGAGAAAATTATAATGAAACAATCAATTCATGAGTATCTTGCCGAGTTTGAAGACATACCCGGCACCCGGGTGTATACCGCCCAAAGAGGCCGGAAAGGCTATTGGCTAAATCAGTTTTGCATGAGTCTGATGACACCGGAAAACCGCGAACGCTTTAAAGCGGATGAGCGAGCCTACCTCGATGAATGGGCAATGACTGAAGCTCAGAAACAGACCATTCTTAATCGTGATTACAATGCAGCCCTCGATGAAGGCGGCAACATCTACTTTTTAGCCAAGGTATTTTCAACCGATGGCTTAAGCTTCTTACAAGCGGTCGGCACCATGACCGGCATGACCCCAGAAGACTACCAAGCAATGATGATCGCCGGCGGCCGCTCGCCAGAAGGCCTGCGCTCAATAAAGGATGGAAATTAATCATGGCAAGAATTACCGCAGGCATCGCCAGTAGTCATGTCCCCGCCATTGGCGCGGCCATCGATAACGGCAAAACCGAAGAGGCCTATTGGCAACCCCTGTTTGCAGGCTATGACTGGACCAAGCAGTGGCTAAAAGACGAGAAACCCGATGTCGTTATTCTGGTGTATAACGACCATGCGTCCGCCTTCTCGATGGATATAATCCCGACCTTCGCTATCGGCTGCGCTGAAGAGTATCAGTCGGCGGATGAGGGTTGGGGCCCAAGACCAGTACCACCGGTCGTTGGCGAACCTGATCTAGCATGGCACATTGCCCAGTCCTGCATCTTAGATGAATTCGATCTGACCATTATTAATAAAATGGATGTTGATCATGGTCTGACCGTACCGATGTCACTGATGTTTGGCCAGCCTGATGCTTGGCCGGTTAAAGTTGTACCAATTGCCGTTAATGTTGTGCAATACCCGCCACCAACAGGCAATCGCTGCTGGATGTTAGGTGAGGCCATTGCCCGCGCCGTAGAGAGTTTCCCTGAAGACCTCAATGTACAAATTTGGGGAACCGGTGGCATGAGCCACCAGCTACAAGGGCCACGGGCAGGACTAATTAACCAAGCATTTGATAACGCCTACCTAGATGATCTGACCGCCAACCCCCAACGCCTAAGAGAGATGCATCACATCGAATATCTGCGTGAAGCAGGCTCTGAAGGTATTGAGATGGTTATGTGGCTGATTATGCGTGGCGCATTGGGCGATCATGTTAAACCGTTACACCGCCACTATCACGTACCAGGTTCAAACACTGCCGTGGGTCATCTGGTTTTAAAACCAGAGTAATCTAGCCCCATCGTCAAGTTTGTACTTTTGATTTGTTCTCAGGCCATCATCGCTATGGTCTGAGAACCCTCGTTTGACACTCTGAGTATTACCCCTGATCCCCCCGCCCACAGGCAAGACAAGACCTGTAATGTAAGCGGCTTCATCTGAGGCTAAAAATAGAATAGCACTGGCTTGCTCAGCCGGTGTGCTATTGCGGGCCACGACATTGGTCCGTATCCCTTGTTAAGCGCTCCCCCACTCAGAGCAAGCCATCAATGCATTTGCATTCTCTTCTGCTCTCCCTCATCAAAGTCGCTTAACTTAAATTCGATTGGTATTGACTATTAACTTTTTAAATACAATCAATTTAACCTATACACCCCGGTGATGCATCATAGATCTCGTTCCCAAACACATTACTCACTGGAGTGACTATCATGATCAACACAACTATCAAACCTTTCTCAGCTACAGCGTTCAAACAGGGCGAATTCGTCGATATCACCGAAGCGGATGTATTAGGCAAATGGGCTGTTTTCTTTTTCTACCCTGCTGACTTCACCTTTGTCTGCCCAACCGAACTGGAAGACCTCGGCAGCAAATATGAAGAGCTGAAAAAAATGGGCGTTGAAGTGTTCTCTGTTTCTACCGACACACACTTCTGCCATAAAGCTTGGCACGACACCTCTGACGCTATCGGCACTATCAACTATTACATGGTTGGTGATCAGACTGCCACTATTACTAACAACTTTGGTGTACTGCGTGAAGGCCAAGGCCTTGCGGATCGTGCGACCTTTTTGATCGACCCAGAAGGTGTGATTCAAGCGATGGAAATCACTGCCGAAGGTATTGGCCGTGATGCTGACGACCTGATGCGCAAAATCAAAGCCGCACAATATGTTGCAGCTCACCCAGGTGAAGTTTGCCCAGCGAAATGGAAAGAAGGTGAAGCGACTTTAGCACCATCACTCGATCTCGTCGGCAAAATCTGATCCACCAGCGATGACGGGCCTTTTATAGGCTACCCCATCGCCGAAGAAAGACACCCGCCATCACGCTTCTTAAAAGCGTTGATGGTGGGGGGTTTAACCTACCGCTCAATATCTTTTAACTCAATTCAATCCGGATGGTGATTTATGTTAGACAGCAACATGAAACAACAACTGGGCACCTACCTTCAGAAAATCGATAGTCCGATTGAGTTGACGGTGTCTGTAAACGAAACTCCAAAATCAAACGAGCTGGAAGCTCTCGCGAAAGAGATCGCTGAGCTATCAGCCAACATAACCCTAAACATCAAAACCGATGATTCAGGCCGCGTACCCCGCATGGCGATTGCGCCTAAAGGAGAAGTCGCCAGAGTCACCTTTGCCGGTGTGCCGATGGGGCATGAGTTCACCTCGCTAGTGTTAGCCCTGCTACAAGCCGGTGGCTACCCGAGTAAAGAAAGTGAAGCGCTACAGGCGCAGGCAAAAAGCCTGACCAAGCCACTCAATTTTGAAGTGTATATCTCGCTCTCATGCCACAACTGCCCCGATGTAGTTCAGGCCATTAATTTGATGGCGATACTGAACCCCAACATCAGCGCAACCATGATCGATGGAGGAGTCTTCCCACAAGAAGTGGAAGAACTCGGTATCATGGCAGTGCCAACCCTAATGTTAAACGGCCAACCCTTTGGCAATGGCCGCATGACCTTAGAAGAGATTATTAACAAGGTCGATGATAGTGCCGACGAGAAACTAGCCGCAGCACTCGCCGCTAAAGCACCCTTTGATGTGCTGGTCGTCGGTGGCGGCCCCGCCGGCGCATCCGCCGCGATTTACGCTGCCCGTAAAGGCATTCGTACCGGTATTGTCGCTGACCGTTTTGGTGGCCAGGTGATGGATACCATGGCTATCGAGAACTTTATTTCGGTTAAGGCAACCGATGGCCCTCGGCTGGTCGCGGGACTAGAAGAGCACGTCAAAGAGTATGACATCGATGTGATGACGAACCAGCGTGCCGTCGATATCCGTGACATAGCTGGGCCTGATGGCCAACAGATCAAACAGGTCGAACTGGAGAACGGTGCCACCTTAACGGCTAAATCGGTGATTCTAGCCACCGGTGCCCGCTGGCGCGAAATGAACGTCCCCGGCGAAGAGCAATATAAAACCAAAGGGGTCGCCTTCTGCCCGCACTGTGATGGCCCTCTATTTAAAGGCAAACCCGTAGCCGTCATTGGTGGCGGCAACTCCGGCATCGAAGCCGCGATCGACCTTGCTGGAATTGTTGAACATGTAACGGTATTGGAGTTTTCCGATATTTTACGGGCCGATGCGGTACTGGTGAAGAAGGCCGAATCATTGCCTAACATCACCATCATTAAAGAGGCGATGACCACCGAAGTACTGGGGGATGGCAATAAGGTCACTGGCCTTTCGTATAAGGATCGCACCACCGACGAAAGCCACATTGTCAATGTAGACGGTATTTTCGTCCAGATCGGTTTAGTGCCCAACAGCGACTTTTTGAAAAGCACTATCGAACTGAGCAACCGCGGCGAGATCGTTATCGACGACCGTGGCCAAACCAGTATGCCTGGCGTGTTTGCTGCCGGTGATGTCACCACCGTGCCGTTCAAGCAGATCATTATCTCCATGGGCGCCGGTGCAACCGCTGCACTCGGGGCATTTGATTACTTGATTCGTCAGTAATCAAAGCGTCAACCGGCGTTGCATTCAATTCATCTAAAAAGCCACCGCCCAACAGCGGTGGCTTTTCCATCTTCCTTATGCCTGAACAATAGCGTGATATAGCCATCAGATTGTTCATTACAGCCCTATCGATGACGGGTGGCATGCTCTGGCTTTTGCAAGCGAGTCCCGTCGAGCCCGAGTGACGTGTGATACAGCGGTAAAGAACTTGCGGCATTCGCATTACAAGGTTGTTTTAAGGTTCCATTCATCCATGCTATATACTCTGAACAGTAACGAGGGAGTGAACACTCAGCTCTCGCAATATAAATCACAATAGGGACATGCATGAAACTTAAATTACTACTATCTAGCATCGCGATCTCTATCGCATTTTCATCGACAGCTCTGGCAATTGGCGGCGATGATCCCATCCCAGGCATTGATATCATCATCAAGAAATCCGCACTGTGCCACCCACACTGTGATGAAAAAGCACCGATTGCTCCCAGTGCAAGTGGTAGCGGGACCTCCGTTCAAGGCAGTCATGCTGTCAAGAAGGTGAATTCTGTGCGTTCACCCAGCGTTAAGATGAAGCAAGGTGACCCGAATGCTAACCGTTATGATTTTAAAACAGAATAAAGAATTTTCGATCGAGTCGCGTCCCTCAAGCAAACGACACAATCGTTTCGAACTAAGAACTACGTGCTCTTTTCGCTCGGGTCAGCACACTTAAAAAGCGCTCATTCAATACCCTATAATGATAGAAAATGGCCTTAACCAGATATTCTGTCTTCCAAGTGCTTGGTTCATAATTGAGATAGCAATCTCCCCACAGAACACTTCATCACGATTACCCGATAGGTTAAAGAAGCAGATAGCTGACCGTGGGTTAAACCATGAAGAATCAGACCGATACTGATCGGCGTTTCCATCATAGAGATCAGATAGGAGCCCCATAAAACAGATTCCTTGGGGCGTTTGATTACTTGATACGTCACTAATCAAAGCGCCAGCGGCGTTACATTCAGCTAGCCTAAAAAGCTACCGTCCAACCACGGCCACTTTTTCACATCGACAATGTATATCGATCACACAGGTCTTTCGTCATATTTTACTGACATTCACAACGACCAGTACAGCCAATAGGATCGTTATGATATTGCCTGAGTGACTCCCCCACACTTCACGCTACTGTCTACAACTAAAAAAATACCCACAAAACGGCTTTAGATCATAAAGTTACACATATATCATGGGTGCAGTCGCACGCCCTTCCCCCTTAAGCTTGCGCCTTGATGTGCATGCACATTGATAAAAATAACAATGAAATGAGACAACCGATGCAGATGTTAGCGGTGCTGATTAACCCGGTATTACCGGTTTTTGCCATTTTGGCGTTAGGGTTTTATTTAGGCCGCTGTAAAAAACTCAGTGATGAGCAGGCGAAGAGCATTAACTGGGTCGCGACCGCTGTTTTTCTCCCCATCCTCGTCTTAGGCTTGGTCAGCAATGCGCCGATTGAGCAGTTTAGTCTCGCACCGCTATGCGCTTACCTATCGGCTGAGGCCGTACTGATAACGCTGGCATTCTGGTTAGGGCGCAAGCTTGGGTTGGAAAAACAGGAAGCCGTTTTGATGTCAGTCGGCTGCGTCTTCGTCAACAATGTGTTTCTGGTACTACCCATCAGTCAATTCCTGTTCGGCAGTGAAAATACTACCGCGATCATTGCCATTGTGACCTTGGATACCATTTTGTTATTTACCGGCACCTTGTTTGCCCTCGAACTGACCCGCCCAGAGCGCCCCTCATTAGGCCGCGTTATTAGCATTGTGGCACGTTTGCCGCTGATTATTGCCATCGCAGTAGGCTTACTGCTAAACCTTCTTCAAATACAACTCCCAGATGCGATAGCAACCTTCATTAGTTTTAATGGCAAAGCCGCAGCCCCCCTTGCGCTACTGGCACTGGGCGTGGTGCTATCACAAATATCACTGCATCCAGATAAAATCGTCTGGCTGTTTACCGGACTGAAACTAATTGTGTTGCCACTCTTTGTTTGGCTCACCCTGGCCTTCTTTGCCCCACAAACGCAAGATAGCAGCCTCTATATGCTCAGTTCCGCTGGGCCGATCACCACCGCAGTATTCTCTTTTGGGATGCTGTATGGCATACATACCCAACGTATTGCCCAGCTACTGGTTTTGACCACGCTATTCAGCCTAATCTCATTGGCGGCATTAGCCTGACAAGCAGAGCGTCAATAAGCGCTCAGGAGTGCATCGCCACCTTGCGGTATACTCAGCACAACCAACAATAATAAAATAACCGGAAGCGTACCCCTTATGCGAAAAGACCTTTCAATATCAGCGGTTACGGCGGGCTTACTGGCTGTGTTGATCTCCTATTCCGGGCCTTTGGTTATTTTCTACCAAGCCGCACTGAGTGCCGATATCTCCAGCGAGATGATCTCCTCCTGGGTTTGGGCCGTTTCCATGGGCGCGGCCGTATCCGGCATTTTTCTTAGCATCTGGTTTAAGGCTCCGATCATTACCGCTTGGTCTGCACCGGGCACCGCCTTGCTGATCACTCTATTTCCCGAACTTTCACTAAATGAAGCGGTGGGGGCATATATTACGGCGGCGGTCATACTGATCATGATCGGCTTTTCCGGCTACTTCGACCGTATTATGAATATCATCCCTCGAGGCATAACCTATGCCATGCTAGCGGGTATCCTATTTCAGTTTGGTGTGAATGCCTTCCTCTCCATCGAGGTCATGCCGGAACTGAGCATTCTGATGATCAGTAGCTACCTTATTTTTCGTCGACTGCTGCCCAAATACTGCCTGCTTCTGCTGCTAGGCATCGGCCTCCTCGGAGCCATCGCTCTGGGTGAAACGAATCTGCAGTCGGTGTCATTCAACCTTACGGTACCGATCTTTATCGCCCCTGAATTCACCTTCAGTGCAACCCTTAGCCTTGCCTTACCCTTGGTGATTGTGAGCCTGAGCGGACAGTTTTTACCGGGCTTTGCCATCCTCAAAGCCTCGGGGTTTAATACGCCGGCCAGGCCTATCTTTCTCTGTACCGGCGGCATCTCGCTCATCACCGCATTGTTTGGGGGGATCACGACCGCCATTGCGGCCATAACGGCAGCACTGTGTACCGGTAAAGATGCACACCCTGATCCC
>NZ_JBLWZV010000001.1:0-263023 GCF_048266285.1 Amphritea sp. | reverse complement strand
ACAACTTGATGCATGTAAAGGCTATGTTGCCGGCATCGCCAATGGTGTATTTTATCTGATCGGCGCGACGTTTTCCGGCACCATCATTGCGTTATTTACCGCCCTACCTGATCACTTTGTCGCAGTACTCGCCGGATTGGCGTTGCTCGGCGCGATCTCCAGTAATCTACTCGGCGCCGCACAGGAAACCACTCACTTTGAAGCATCATTGATCACCTTTATCGTCACCGCCTCAGGTATGAACTACCTCGGTATTGGCGCGGCTTTTTGGGGTGTTATTATTGGTTTGATCAGCTATCTTGTGCTGTACCAGCCATTTGGATTTACAAGCGGCTTAAAACAACGAAAATAACGTTACGTGAACCCAGTGTCAGCAGGCCCATATGACCGCTATATAGATAACAAAGCCGATTCGAAATTGCGATTCAGCGCTTAAACCGTCATCATATAGGCCGTTTATAACTGTCACGGTATACAAAGCATCATGAGTAATTTCACCGACGTATCTTATCTAAACACGGTCTTTGGTAATCTGAAGGGCGATCTGCAGAACCCCGACTGGGAAAAAGCGGGCAAACAACTGCATCTGATTCAGGAAGAGCTAGCTGAACTGGTGGAGGGGATTAACAATAAAGATATGTCTGAAGTACGTGATGCGGTAGCGGACATCCTTGTGGTTACCTACGGTATGGCGCATATCCTTGGCATCGATGCCGATACTGATATGTCAGCGGTACAGGCCAGCAACCTATCAAAACTGTGTAAAACAGAAGATGAAGTCGAGCAAACACTGGCCTACTATCGCACCGAAGTAGGTCTGAATGTTTACCGTGGTGGCGAGCTACCCGAAGCCTTTATCAAATCGGCAGAAGATCAAACCGGTAAAGATGGCAAATTCTACCCCGGCCATAAGTTTCTTAAATGCATCAACTGGCATGAGCCTAAACTGGTCTGAACAACCCTCTTACCTCTTTAGCCATTCGGTCAAACGCACATTCAGCAAGCTCACTCAAACGGTGCCCATGGCACCGTTTTTAATATCCGTTCACGGCTAACACTCGCAGGTCAATTATGCTTTGCGGGTCGCCGTTTTTCTCGGCTTACTCGGTTTTTTAGTTTTCGCTGGCGCGCGCTTAGTCCCACTGGCCGGTTTACGTGTACCCGTTCGGCTGGTACGTCGCTTTGGCTTGGGTTTAGGACTGAGGGCCTTGAGCGTATCCGGAATAACCACTTGGGATGACTGAGCAATCAACTCTTTTAGCCGCTCCGTCAGCGGTTGCATAAAACTATTATAGCTCGCCTCTTGCTGACACACTCGACCTAGCTCTGCTTCCCATACAGCGGTCATATCCGGAGTCGTCGCACTTTCGGGTAAACAGTTGATCAGCGCCTGGCCAACCTCAGTAGAGCGTATGGCTTTACCTTCACGGCTAAGAAAGCCTCGAGTGAACAGCAGTTCGATAATCCCCGCACGTGTTGCTTCGGTGCCTAGACCATCCGTTTCTTTTAATACTTTACGAATCTCCGGATCGGTAACATAACGGCCAATGCCAGTCATCGCGGCTAACAAAGTTGCGTCGGTGAAGTATTTAGGCGGCTGGGTATTTTTTTCATCCAACACCCCATCAACACAGGTTAATGACTGCCCCTCCCGCAAGACCGGTAGGCTACTGTGTTTTTCTGCCGCATCGGACAGCAAAGGTTTCCAGCCAAGGCGCTTGGTCTGATGCGCACTGGCAATAAACTGGCCACCAGCAATACGCAGATCAACCCGAGTATCATCATATTCATAAGGCGACATAAACTGCGCCAGATAATAACGACTCACTAAGATGTAGAGCTTACGTTCAGCATCACTCAGCGAAGCCAGATTTGCCTGACGAGTAGTGGGAATAATCGCATGGTGAGCACTGACTTTCTTATTGTTCCAGGCAGCGGAACGCCGACTAGCATCAATTTGTGGCAAATGTTCAGCAAGGCTTTGCTGATTGCTCATGATGCTTGCGATCACGTCCCCCGCCTGAGCAAAATGATCTTCCGGCAGATACCGGCAATCAGAACGCGGGTAGGTTAACAATTTATGGCGTTCATACAATGTCTGGCAGCTATCCAATACCGCTTTGGCGCTCATGCCAAAACGTTTAGCCGCTTCTATCTGTAAGCTAGACAAGCTAAAAGGTAACGGGGCATTTTCACGCTTACGTTTTTGCGTCAGGCTCAGTAACTCTGCCGGTTGACCTTTGATCCGGTTGATCACCGTTTCCGCCAGTTTACGGTTTAATACTCTCCCTTCCTCATCCTGATAAGGCTGACAGTTTTCACTCGGTTTCCATTTGGCATTAAAGCGCTCTCCCGCTTCTGTTTCTATTACCGCTTGCACCTCGTAAAAGGGCTTGGAGACAAAGTTATCAATCTCAGCATCACGCCGCACAACCAAGCCCAATAAGGGAGTCTGCACCCGCCCCACCGACAGCACCCCCTGATAACCCGCTTTACGCCCCTGAATACTGTAGGCGCGGGTCATATTGATGCCGTAAATCCAATCCGCGCGAGAGCGCGCCAATGCTGAAACAGATAACGGTATAAATTCAGAGTTAGCTTTTAAATTATGTAGCGCTGCACTAACGGCTTTAGGGTTAAGGTCACTGATCAAGACGCGCTGGGCAGTGCGTTTCTTAGTTTCACTCGCACCGAGGTAGTTAATCACCTCATCCACCAGCAACTGGCCCTCCCGGTCAGGATCGCCAGCGTGAACCAACTGTTTTGATTGCCGGATTAAACGCCGCAACACCGTTAACTGAGAGCGGGTTTTAGTGCGCGGCTTTAGCTTCCACTCCGCCGGGATAATCGGCAGATGCTCAAAGCGCCAGGGTTTAAAATCTGGGTTGTAGTCCGCCGGATCAGCCAATTCGAGCAGGTGCCCTAAGCACCAACTGACACAATCACCATTACCTAGCTCAATAAAGCCATCCTGTTTTTTATGGGGTTTCGGCAACACATCCGCGATGGCGCGGGCAAGGCTGGGCTTTTCTGCTATGTATAGAATCATGGTTAAAAAGTACTGGTTAAATATACAGATAAGTTATCCCAATTTGATCGATGACGCTAGCGACAGGCACAAAAAAAGCAGCCTTCGCTGCTTTTTTAAGCCTCGACGAGACTTATGCGCCAATCTTGGGTGTGACATAAGCCTGTTCAAGATAGTGAATAATGTCGGAGGATTCATACATCCAACGCACTTCGCCATCGGCCTCATCAATACGCAGGCAGGGAACTTTCAGCCGACCACCACCCTCTAGCAGTTCTTGACGGTACAATTCGACCTTTTTGGCATCACGCAACTCAATATTCAGACCGTTACGACGCAGCGCGCGGCGCACCTTAACGCAAAACGGACACGCCTCATACTGATAGAGAGATAAGTGAGCGGTGCGAAGATCTAACTCACGCTGCTGCTCAGGATCTCTTTTAATCGCCCGAGGACGAAATACAAAATTCAATAGCAGGATAATCCTACCCAGAAACCAACGAATAAATGCCACTCTGATAACTCCTTAATTCGGGCCTGATGGCAACCGGTTAATTCGCGCGACAGTATATCACTACCTTAATCAATTGTTCCTGTAAAAAATCAGGGCTTAACCCGAGGCCGATTGATTGTATAATGTTAAATTATTACGACAGCCGCTGAACTTATCGAATCGATACCGGTCTACCGCTGTCCAGCTTTGCCTGAAAACCAGGTTTCGGTTTTAGGGGGGGGAAGGCTGAACGTCTACACACACAGGAAGAACATGAATTCGTCAAATAAACTCCCAAAAAAGCCATGGATCGCATGCCTTTTTGCCGTGGCACTTTCAACCTCGGCTGACGCCGCTAATTATGTTAGCGATGATGTCTATACCTTTTATCACGGTGGTCCAGGAACGGAATACCGGATTACCGGGCGGATACGCAGTGGCTCACCAGTCACCGTGCTTAATCGTAATGAGAAAACGGATTTCATTCAGATTAAGACCCCGAGTGGCAAAGTTGGTTGGATGCCCGCCGACAAGATCTCATCAGGTATTAGCTTAGCGACCCGCTATCCAAAACTGCAAGAGCAACTAAAACAGAATGAAGAGAATCTGGCGGCGCAGGCTGAAGAGATCTTAGCGTTAAAACAACAGAATCAGAGCCTTGCCGGCCAAAATGCGGGAAATGCGGGTAAAGTATCGGCCCTTGAGGAAGAGATCGTCAGCCTCAACCGCACCATCAATGGTATGGATGAAAGCAATCTGATGCGCTGGTTTACCTACGGTGGCTTAGTCGCCTTCGGTGGATTACTACTAGGTTTAATGATTCCTTATCTGCCAAAACGTAGAAAGCGTCATGACACCTGGTAATCTGCGGGGCTAGCGGCAGCTAAAAGCCCCCAGATGCCATTAACCGGCCGAAATCATGTTGCAAAGGTGAGCCTCCAGCGTTAACGGAGGCTCATACCTTAAATTCATATCGACCGTTAATCGTTGGCTTTATCGCGTAAGACAAACTTCTGAATTTTTCCGGTTGAGGTTTTTGGTAACGGACCGAAAACGACTTTCTTCGGTGTTTTAAAGTTCGCCATATTCTCACGGCAGAAATCAATTATCTCCTGCTCAGACACTTCCGCGCCCTCTTTTAGGGTGACAAAGGCACAGGGCACTTCACCCCACTTCTCATCATCTCGGGCAACAACCGCCGCTTCCATAACACTCTTATTGCGATATAACACATCTTCGACTTCAATCGAGGAAATGTTTTCCCCTCCGGAGATAATAATATCTTTTGAGCGATCCTTAATTTCAATATAACCATCGGGGTGCCACACGGCTAAATCACCGGAATGGAACCAACCTCCGGCAAAGCTTTCTTCAGTGGTGGTCGGGTTTTTCAGGTAACCCTTCATCACCAGATTACCACGCATAAAGATCTCACCCATGGTGAGGCCATCTTGAGGCACCGGCTCGAGTGTAGTCGGATCCGCGACCATCAGCCCATCAAGCATCGGCGCCCGAACACCCTGACGGGATTTCAATCGCGCAATCTCTTCGTCGTTTCGATCATTCCATTCCTGATGCCACTCACATACGACCGATGGCCCGTAGGTTTCGGTCAGCCCATAAACATGGGTAACATCGAAGCCCATCGCTTCCATCCCCTGAATCACGGCGGCCGGTGGCGCAGCTCCGGCGGTCATCACTTTAACCTGATGATCAATACCCGCTTTCATCTCATCCGGCGCGTTATTCAACATATTCAAGACAATCGGCGCACTACAGAAGTGATTAACCTTCTCATCTTTAATCGCTGAGTAAATATCATCGGCCCGAACATGACGCAAACAGACACTCACGCCGCTAGATGCGGCCAGACTCCAAGGGAAACACCAACCATTGCAGTGGAACATCGGCAGTGTCCAGAGATACACCGGGTGATGCCCCATATCCCAAGAAACGATATTACTCATCGCATTCAGATACGCGCCCCGATGATGGTAAACCACCCCTTTCGGGTTGCCCGTTGTTCCCGAGGTATAGTTGAGGGTAATGGCATCCCACTCATCTTCCGGCATCTGCCAAGCATAAGCTGCATCGCCGGTGGCAATGAAGGCTTCATAATCGGTGGAGCCAATCAACTTACCGCCTTCATAATAGGGATCATCAATATCGATCACTAACGGCTTATGGGGGATCATTTTAAGTGCTTGATCAATGACCTCAGAAAACTCTCGATCCACCATAATCACTTTCGCTTCGCCGTGCTGCAGAATAAAAGCGATCGCTTCGGCATCCAGACGCACGTTCAGCGCATTTAGCACCGCACCACACATCGGCACACCAAAATGCGCCTCAAACAGTTCGGGTAGGTTCGGCGCCATCACCGCGACCGTATCCCCTTTTCCAATCCCATTCTGAACCAAGGCGCTGGCTAACTGACGGCAGCGATCATACGTTTCCGACCAGTTACGTCGGGTTTGCTGATGCACCACCGCTGTATGGTTAGGAAAGACGAAAGCGGAACGCTCGAGAAAGCTTAATGGGCTCATAGCAGAAAAGTTGGCGCTGTTCTTATCCAAGCCAAACTGATATGGATTCGAGTGTTTTGACATAGTAGTTAATCCCTGAACATTGCTGTATCCGCGATCAGCCAGCGGGCCCAGCAGTATTTTTATTGTGAAAACGGATGTGATAAATCGCACCGCCTAGGGTATACCCTGATTGCATCCGTTATAATACGTAATTACCCTGATGAAACAAGCTAGCCTTAAGTCCAAAGCCGTATCAAATGCAGCACTGGAACGACATATTAAGGGTTTTTACCTGATCAGCGAGCACTCATGAGTATAGAACAAAACCTGAAAGCGATCAGTGAGATGGATGAGGGCGAACGATCGCGCTTTCTCGTCGAGCAGTCCACCGATATGATCTCCCGCCACACACCGACAACGGAATGGACCTTTCTCGATGTGAGCCCAGCGGTAGAACGTATGCTCGGCTATACCGTCGAAGAGATGATAGGCACCGCCGGCTATGACCTCTTCCACCCGGAAGATGCTGATAACCTGATAAAGCGTTCCGACTCCGTCCGTTATCGCAAAGGGATGTACACCAACGTTTATCGTTATAAACATAAAAATGGTCACTACATCTGGCTAGAAACCACCAGCCGTACGTTGAGAAATGCCGAAGGCAAGCCCATTGAGGTGGTCTGTGTCTCTCGTGACGTTACCGAGCAAACCCTGGCACAACAAGCCACCCGCCGACTGGCACGCGTGGTGGAAGCCTCTTCCGACATGATTATGTTCTGCAACCATAAAACCATGCAGCTGACCTATATGAATGAGGCCACCTACATCACCTTGGGTACCGAAAAAGAAAACCCGATGGTGTTTTATCTTGAGCAGATGTTTTCCCCCAAAATTTTTGCCTCATTAGTGCAAGATGCCCTCGGTCACGCTGCCGCCCACGGCACCTGGTATGGCAGCATTAAAATGCAACTGCCCTCTGGCCGTGAGCGTACCGCAGAAATTCGTGAAGTGATCGCCCACCGAAACCTTAATGACGATATGCAGGTGGAGTATTACTCAATTATCGGCCGGGATATTACCCTGCGCCGAAAGGCCGAAGATGAGATGAAACGTAACCAATTGGAGATGGCGCACATTGCCCGGTTACTCTCCGTTGGCGAAATGGCCTCCGGACTCGCCCATGAGATCAACCAACCGTTGGCCGCCATTCTAAATTATTGTCGCGGCTCAATGCGCCGTATTGAAGAGGGACGTATCAGCTCGGTGGAGGAAGTCAGCCACTCGATGGGATTGATTACCCGCCAAGCCAAACGTGCCGCAGAGATCGTCAAACGCATGCGCAGCTTCGTTAAGAAGACCGAATACCAGCGTATGGAATTCTCACTTAATGACAGCTGCCAAGAGATCGCTGAGTTTCTTAAACAGGAAGCACTGGATCACAACACCACCTTTGAATTTGAACTGGAACATGGCGAACTAGCCATCGTCGCTGATAAAATTCAGATTGAACAGGTGCTGGTTAACCTGATTAGGAATGCGATTGAGGCTTATAATGGCTGTGAAGTTAGCCATCGTCCCGTTATTATACGCACCCGAAAAACCAAGGATTATATCTATATCTCGGTGTCAGACCACGCCAAAGGCATCAGTGCCGAGATATTAAGTAAACTGTTTGAGCCTTTTTTCACCTCTAAATCGACCGGTTTGGGAATGGGATTATCCATCTCACGCACCATTATCGAGGCCCACGGTGGGCAGCTATGGGCCGAAAGTGATGGTCAAACAGGCACACAGTTTTTTATTAAAATTCCAGCGAAAGGCTAGGACCTGACAACATGAGCAGATACAACGGTACCGTTTTTATTGTCGATGACGACGATGATTTTCGAGATTCCATGCAATGGCTATTGGAAAGTGATGACCTGCCGGTCAAGAGTTTCTCCTCGGCCCGTGACTTTCTCAGCAACTACAAAGGCGACCAAGGCTGTATGCTGCTGGATGTGCGTATGCCTGAAATTAATGGTCTAGCGTTACAACAAATCATGTTGGAAAGAGATATCCGCCTGCCGATCATTGTGCTCAGTGGTCACGGTGATATCCCGATGGCCGTGACTGCCATGAAAAACGGCGCGATCGACTTCCTCGAAAAGCCCTTCGATGACGAAGTACTGATTCCATTGGTGCAAAATGCATTGAAAAAAGCCGATGAGATATTAGCCGGTCAGCAACAGCTAGAGCAGATTCACGCCCGCTATGAAACCCTGAGCCGACGGGAACGGGAAGTGATGGCGCTGGTCGTTTCTGGCAAAGCTAACCGAGAAATCGCCGAAGAACTCGGTATTAGCCCGAAGACCGTCGAAGTACACCGCTCTCGGGTGATGAGTAAAATGCGCGCTGAAAGCTTGCCGGCACTGGTCAACCAAGCCGCCCAATTGGAAAACTAAGCCGCAAAAACAGCTCACAACAAAAGCAGGTAACAAGGTCGTCACTCAGCACACGCTGAAAACCACGCTGTTACCTGCTTTACTGCCCCTCAAGGCGACGATCACCCATCAACCCTTAACTACTTGATCGCGACTAACCGTTTCACGGAGCACTGTTTGTTCGATTGTGACAACCGATTCAACCACCGACTCAACTTCTAACTCAACTGCAGCTTCAAGCTCCTCAACGACAGCCGAGTGCTGTTGCAGCCAAACAAGTAGTCGCGGCAACAGTAAACCCGCAATCACAATAGCCATCCCGACAAACTGCAAATCCGTCACTGACTGACCAAACAGCAATGCAGTCAATACCGCAAACACCGGCACAAAATTAAAGAATAGCGAGGCCGTCGCGGCCCCCAACTGATTCACGCCACTGATCCATAATAGATAGCCGCCCACCGTACCAAAGACACCGATGAACAGCAGATCAGCCAATACCCAAGCGGAGATCGCTAGACTTTCCTGCACCGGATGCACCTCAGCACTAAAAGCTAGCATCAGCGAGATCACTCCTGCACCCGCCATCATGCCAACAAGCGTGAAAGGAATCATCGGCAGCCAACGACCGATACTTTGAGTTAAGCAGGTATACAGGCTCCAACACAACATACCGACAAAAATCAGCTGGTCCCCCTGATTAAATTCAAAGCCAAGCAATCGTGATAACTCGCCGTTGGTCAGCACCAACAACACACCCGACAGACAAATAATCAGACTGAAGATAGCACTCAGATGAGGCAATTTTCGCTGCCACAAGGTGCCCATTAAAGAAGTCGTTAAAGGACTCAGCGCCATAATCAATGCGCCATTACTGGCATCGGTTTTTGTCAGCCCAGTAAACAGGCATAGATTCAATCCGCCGACGCCCACAATCGAGGCAATAATCGCCCACAACCACTGTTGAGCCGTTAATCGCGGCAACGGAACCTTCACCCAAATGACATAAATGAATAGACAGCTAGCCGCCACCGCAAAACGCCAAAGCACTAGGGTCAGGGCACTGACTTCCGCTAACGCATGCTTTCCTACCGGAAAACATGCGCCCCAAAAAAATGTGCACAGCAGCAACATCCAAACAGCGTTGCTATTAGCTGAACGACTCATGCGGATCTCTCTCTAACATTGCGATTACAACCTATAGAGCGCAGACATCGATATATAGGAAAAATGAGCGGGCATAATAGCATAAGAGATTAAATGATTATCTCGCTGCGATGGGCTCTTTATGCCAGACGTAAAGGATAGCCAGATTCAGCGAACTCAAAGCCAATATCATCGTTATCGCCGCTGTCGATAGTCACTGAAGATCAGGCTACAACGCCAAGGATTCAATGAATTGAGTCATCGCCTGCAGCGTTGCTTTTTTTGCTTGTAAGTGGGGTACATGGCCACACTGAGGTATAAACACACCCGTTGCTCTTTCGCCAATGCCACTGACAATATCCTCTACCTGCGAGACTTCACCGTATTCATCCTCTGCGCCCTGCATAATCAGCGCCGGACAATGAATATTCTGCACCCAACCCATCAAGTCTAACGGCTGGAAACGATCTCGCAGCCAGGTTTCATGCCAGGCGCGAAACAATATATCCGTGCGCTCACCGTGATAACGGGCCAGCTTTTCAGGAAAATCCGTGGCGTTATACAGCTCCACTGCGGCAATAATGCCCGCTGTGGTTAAAGGATCGATACGAATATGCGCCGCCTCGGTGATCACAGCGACCACCCGTTCGGGCAGTGCTGCCGCCGCAATCAGTGCGATAGAACCACCGTCACTGTGACCGACTAAGATAACCTGCTCTAGCCCCGCCGCATCCAACACTGGCTTAACCCAATCCCGTCCTTCTCGATCAAGATAATCGTCCGGGCGTGGTAGGGTTATCGGTGATGAACGACCATAACCGCGACGCTCATAAACCAGCAAGTCCATGCCGGTTGCATCAGCTAACAATTGTGGAAAGTCCTTCCACATATCGATATGCCCCAATGCCTCATGTAACAACACCAGAGTGGGCCGATCCCAGCCTTCGTTATGGGGATGACGACCGTGCAGCGCAAAAATCTCAGTACCATCGTCGAGGATAAGTCGCCGCTCTTGCCACTGAATCTCAGCCATTCTTTAACGCTCCGCTGGTATTGAGTAGGTCAGCGTCGTGTGCGCCACCACCTCTTCACTGCCCTCTGAGCGAATCCACACCTCTCCAACCGCCAATCGCTTGCCCACTTTCATCAAATTACAGCGGGCGATCAGATCGCAATCCGGTCTAGGTTTACTCATAAAGTTGATATTCAAGTTGGTCGTCACCGCCAACGCCACAGGACCAATCTGGCCTAGTAGTGCCGCATACATACAAACATCCGCCAGCGCCATCATCGATGGCCCAGAAACAGTACCGCCCGGCCGCAAGTGTCCGGTATCAACCGGCAGCCTCATCTCGGCCCAACTATCTCCTAAGTCGGAGAGTACACCAAACTTTTCACCCTGCGGAAAATGCTCCGCCAGAAAATCACTCATCTGTTCAATTGTCATAACAGGCATAAAAACGTCGCCCCATAGTTTTTATTCATTTTATTATTCAGGTTTATCGACCACCGCTAGCGTTACCGTCGCTTTGGATACCAGTTCGGCGTGATCCTCCCGAAAGCAGAATACCTCCGCCTCGGCAATGATTAAACTGGCACCAGGCTTTAACACCCGCGCCTGACAGCATAGCCGCTCACCTTTAGCCGCCCGCAGCAGATTAATCTTAAACTCTGCCGTGAGAATAATCTGCCCTTCAGCCAATAGGGTCGCCGCGGCGGTTCCGGCACTGTGATCAGCCAGAGTGGCTTGCACTCCCGCGTGGACATAGCCGTCCTGTTGCAGATGGTTCTCTTGCAGCGTCAAAGCCGTATTACAGCGCCCTGCTTCAAAATCAGTTAGCTGAAACCCTAATGCTTGGACAAACGGTGCCTGAGAAAATACCCGTTCAACTTCTGCCGCGAAGTTCGGGTTACGCACCCGGTACTCCGTCGGCAACGCCGGTAGCTCAATCATCGTTATGACATGCCATCCGCTTCATCCTTGGCGCGATTACGCAGAATGAAACGCTGAATTTTGCCACTCGGCGTTTTCGGTAGCTCCTGCATAAATTCGATCTCCCGTGGGAAAGCGTGGGTCGATAGACGGCTGCGGACGTGCGTTTTCAACTCGGCAATCAATTCATCGCTCGGATCAAACTGTTCGCGAAGCACCACATAGGCTTTAATAATCGCACCACGCTCAAGATCCGGCTTACCGATCACGCCACTTTCTGCCACGGCTTCATGTTCCAGCAGCGTATTTTCAACATCTGATGGCCCAACACGGTAACCGGCAGTCGTGATAATGTCGTCATCACGGCCATTGAAGGAGTAACTGCCATCACCATGGCTAACCACCACATCGCCGGTCAGATAGTATTTGCCCCGGAACGGGTTTTTCTCGCCCCAAGTGTAGCCCGGGAAAATAAACAGCGGGGATTTTTCCATGTCCACGGCTAGCTCACCAATCTGACCTTCTTGTAGTTCATTGAGATCATTATCCAATGCCACTACACGATGTCCTGGCAGAGAGAATCCCATAGATCCAACACGGACGATATCCTGTTTAAGATTATGGTGATTACAGGCGGTCATGCCGGTTTCGGTTTGACCATAATGATCCATCACAGGGCAGCCTAAACGACGCTCAACCCAGCCAATCACTTCAGGATTTAGTGGCTCACCTGCACTGCTCGCCAGCCGTAGTTCGAAACCGCTGTGCTCGGCCAACAAGTTCTCATGGGCCATCAATAAACGATAAGCCGTCGGTGCTGCGGCAAGATTGGTAATCTTATACTTGCTCAGCATCTGATAGGTGGTTTCAGGGGTAAACGCATTCTCATTGAAATGCGTGGTGTTACCTAACAGTAAGGGGCCGACAACCGCATAATAGAGACCGTAAGCCCAACCCGGATCTGCCACATTCCAATAACGATCTTGTGGTTCTAAGCCGATGGCATAGCGCATATAAACATAGAATGACAACAATGCACGCGCAGGCACAGCCACCCCTTTCGCCTTACCCACCGTACCGGAGGTAAACATCTGCAGGAAGGGATCATCCGCACTTATTCTAACGGGCTCAAACTCACTGCTCTGAGCGGCCATCTCTGTTTCAAAATCAGGTAATGCTGCATAGTTATCGGCCGCTGCCGCACGGTTAAATAACAGCACCGGAGGGCAACCATTCACGGTGTCCAATTTTTCAATATTGTCGGGATCCGTGACAATCAGTTTTGTCTCCGCTTGCGTCACTCGATACTCAATCGCACCACTGCCAAACGCGGTAAACAGCGGTTGATACACCGCACCGGCTCGCAGTGTGCCTAACACGACCACCAGTAGTTCTGGCGTCCGAGGCATTAAACACGCTACCCGATCGCCTTTACCAATACCCCGAGCCGTCAGCAGATTGGCAAACTGTGCCGCGCGCTGCTGCAACTCAGCAAAAGAATGACTCGATGCCGGACGGCTCGCACCTTCGTAATTTAGCGCGATGCGTTGATCATCCTCAGCCCAACGGTCACAGATCTCTTCACAGACATTAAAACCCTGTTTCAGATCTCCGATCAGCTTCTCTTCGATCATGGACGGCGTAAAGGAATCGTAAAATTCCTGGTAATTAGCAATAGTCATTATTTGCCTCGTTATTATGTTTATTAAGGCCCTGCTAGAGAACGCGATACGTCCCCGTAACAGGCTCATCCCTTTGTGTGCTTATTTTATCTAGCGAAACCACAATTGATGTAACCTAGGGTCACCGGCTAATCAAACAGCCCGGCATCCCTTAGTTTGTCAATTTCAGTCTGGCTATAGCCTAATCTTTCCATTATTTGTGCACCCTGCTCACCACACCGAGGAGCAGGCTGTATCGGTTGTTGCTCAAATCCGAGGGCCGAATCGACCTGCCGCTCACCACTCGGTTGTGTGACGATCATATGGCGGGCAACAAACTGGGGGTGTTCGGCGGCTTCAGACACCGTTAAGACCGGCTCGACACAGATATCTTGGTCGGCCAGTTCTTCACACCAGGTTTCGAGGTCCTGCTTGGCAAACTTTTGCTGTAATAAAGTTTTCAGCTGACGATCTTCTAAAGGCGGGTTCTCTTGAATATTCAATGCTCTCGCCAGCCGCTGACGAAACTGCGGCTCTAAGCTACCCACCGACAGGTAACGATCATCGGCGGTACGGTAATAATCATAAACGCCACCGCCATTGAGAAAGTTACTCTCGGGCTGTGGGTCCGGCGCGCCATTTAGCGCAGCGGGTATCATTAATGCTTGTAACGCGAGGGTGTTATCCGCCATCGAGATATCCAGATAGCAACCTTCACCACTACTTTGCCGACCAATCACCGCCGCCAATACTGAAATCACAGCGGGATGCGATCCGGCCGCCACATCCGCTACCTGCAACCCCATCGGGGCAGGGCCACTTGCCTTACGCCCCATATGGCTGGCCGCACCCGACAACGCCAGATAGTTAAGATCGTGGCCCGCTTTGTCGCGGTAGGGACCCGTTTGACCATAACCTGTGATAGAACAGTAAATCAGCCGTGGGTTAACCTGCTTTAGGGTGTAGTAATCCAATCCCAAACGCGCCATCACCCCCGGGCGAAACTGTTCAATTAAAATATCGTATTCCGCCACCAACTGACTGATCAGTCCAACCGCCTCCGGATGTTTCAAATTCAACGCAAGAGATTGTTTGCCCCGGTTAAGGTAGCTAAAGGCAGCCGACTGGCCATCGATCAACGGTTTCATATTGCGCACCAGATCATGCCGAGAAGCCGACTCAACCCGCAACACCTCAGCACCTAAATCCGCTAACATCATGGTTGCATAAGGGCCGGGCAACAACGTTGACAGATCGAGTACTTTTAGACCTTTCAAGGGTTCTTTCAAGGGTAGATCCTCAGCTAGCAGCGTTAAGAATTTCGCGCGCGATGATCAACCTTTGAACTTCGCTGGTGCCCTCATAGATTGAGGTAATCCGAACATCCCGACTCAGCCGCTCTAACGGATATTCCTGCATATAGCCGTAACCACCGAGTAGCTGTAAGGCGGTGTAACAAGCCTGATTAGCCTTTTCACTGGCAAACAGCTTGGCCATCGATGCTTCTTTAGCAAAGCACTGGCCCCGTTGTTTGCGATCCGCGGCGCTCATCAACAAAAGGCGCGCCGCTTCAAGTTCCGTCATCCGGTCGGCAATCATCCATTGCAACCCTTGGAAATCAGCAATCGGCTTACCAAACTGCTGACGCTCTTTGGTGTAGGCAATGGCGTAATCCATCGCCGCTAAACCAACCCCCAGTGCCAATGAACCAACCCCGATACGACCACCGGCAAGCTCACTCACGGCGATGCGAAAGCCATCATTCAGCTTACCAAGAATGGCTGAGTCGGGAACTTCACACTGATCAAAATGGACTTCATTGGTGGCTGAACCGTGCTGCCCCATTTTTTTCTCGGCAGCACCGACGGTAATACCGGCAGCATCGGCGGGCACCAAAAAGCAGGTGATCCCTTTGCCTTTTCTCGCCTCAGGATCAGTCACGGCCCAGACCACGAAGACACCGGCAAATTCGGCACTGGTGATCCATTGTTTAGTGCCGGAAATAGACCAGCCAGTATCCGTTTTGACGGCTTTGGTGCGCATCGAAGCCGGGTCAGAGCCTGCTCCCGCTTCCGTTAAACAGAAGCTGCCACTGAGGTATTCACCACTACAAATCTTCGGCAAGTAATGTTGTTTCTGTTCTTCATTGCCCACCACCTGAATAACCTCAGCCACCATATTGGTAACGGACATGGTCACGGCCGTTGATGCACAGGCTCGAGCGATCTCTGTCACCGCTAGACTGAAGGCAACCGCACCCGCTTCTGTTCCGCCGTAGTCGGCATCGATATTCAGGCCCATAAAGCCCAGCTCGGCAAGTTCACGGCAATGGCCGGTAAGAATACTACGATCTTTGGTTTGGTCGAGTTGCTCAGCGGTCGGCGCCAATTCACTTTCCGCATAGCGGCGAGCGGCGTCCTGAATCATTTGTTGTTCTTCGGTGAGATTCAGATCCATCGGAAATTCCTAGTTTTTATTATCTAAGCTTGGCAAGTGCCAAAGCATAATTAGGGTATACCCCTAAGTATATACCCTAAAAACAGTAAAGTCGTAAACAGTAAATAAATTTTTTTACCCTGCACCCACAAGGAATCTCGACTGGAAACTGCCCTAGATCATAAAAATATCGCGATAACATCAGCTTTCTTCTGAGTTTAATTGCCCTGTCCGTTTTACCTGTTAGAATCCGCCCCGTCACAAAACCACGCAATCTGTACCTAAGAATGATGAATAACAAAAAAAACAATAAAATACTGATCAGTGCCTGCCTACTAGGTAGTAAAGTCCGTTACGACGGCAAAGATAATCTCATCGACAGCCCACTCATCCAACGACTACGGGATGAAGGACGTTTAGTTCCGGTCTGCCCTGAAATCGAAGGCGGCCTAAGCACCCCTCGAGCGCCTGCAGAAATCCAAGATAAATTTCCGCTACGTATCACCAATATCGATGATGAAGATGTTACCCCACAGTTTTTGAGCGGCGCAGAAAAAACCCTCGAAATCGCCCTACGAGAAGGCTGCTGTTGCGCCCTCATGAAGTCCCGCAGTCCCTCCTGTGGCAATCATGAAGTCTATGATGGTCATTTCAACAATACGATTAAGCCTGGCTCCGGTGTGACCGCCGATGAGCTTATGCGTAAAGGCTTTCCGGTATACAATGAACGGCAACTCGATCAGCTGACCGAATTTATGGCGCTGCAGGACCGCTAAGCCCGGTTTCGCTCGCCTTTACAGCTGATTAGCCTTGCCCGGCAAGGCAATCAACCGCCGTTCAGCTACAGGAGACCCGTCTATGATCACAGACGAGCTGGCAAATCTGTCACAGCTTTATACCCTCATTATCGATTTCTTTGTTAACTACAGTTTTCAGGTTATCGGCGCCATCATCATCTTGATTATTGGCCTCATCGTGGCGCGCTGGGTGGGTAAATTAGTACTCAACATCTGCCTACGCCACAATGTCGATGTCACTCTCAGCAACTTTATCAGCAGCACTATTAAGCTACTGCTTATCGCTATGGTGGCGATTATCTGTCTCGGTAAGTTTGGTATCAGTGTCGCCCCCTTTATCGCGGCGATTGGTGCTATTTCACTGAGTATCGGTTTGGCACTGCAAGGGGTTTTCTCAAACTACGGCGCGGGCTTTACCATTATCTTGACCCGCCCTTTTGTCGTGGGTAATACCCTACGCTGCAACAATGTCTGCGGTGTCGTAGAAGAGATCCGTTTGGCCTATACCCAGCTGTCGACCGAAGATGGCGAGATCATTACCATCCCCAATAAACATATCGTTGGCGAGGTACTGATTAACTCGTTTGAAAATACCATTGTCGAGGCCAGCATCGGCATCAGCTACTCGGCTAATTCAGACCAAGCCATCGCATTAATTCAAGCGCAATTGCAAGCCAACCAAGGGATCGTGAAAGAACCGGCCCCACAGGTGGGGATCGCCAACTTCGGCGATTCGGGTGTCGATATTGCTTATCGCTACTGGGTGCCAACGAAACAACTATTTGAACTTCAGTTTCAAATTAATGGCGCTGTTTACAAAGCCTTCAATGATGCAGGCATTGAGATTCCATTCCCACAACGGGAAGTGACCCTCAAGCAGGCTGAAACCCTCAAACCTTAGAAGATTACGGGTAACCTGCTATCTAATCCTTTGATTAATAAGAAATGGGTATAAGCTATCACTTATACCCATTTCAAAAACATTCTAGTCATTCTTTGGCCAGGATGGCGATGTTAACTTAGCTGTCAGCGCAGCAACAATCGAGGCTAATAGTTAAGTATCCATTTCGAATCATTAAGTGCCAATTTGGTTTCGTGAAAGCACGCTATCCTGGTTTGATGAAAAACGATAGCAAGTTAGCGAGTTATTCACGCTAGCCAACATCACAGGAATTGATCAAATACTTAGAGCGTAGGGCAAGTCCGCCTGCACCCAGAGAAATCATGATGCAGACGGTGAGATAAGAGAACTGTTAGGCCAAATTTTGATCATTCTGTTTGAGTCAGCGAATTAAGTAAAACTCGGGCACTTAAGCATAGACTCCTTAGCGGAAGATTGGCCGTAGTAGTTGAGCACGGGTAACACTCAATATCTTGCTGACCAAGTCACCACATCAGGCAGCGACTGCGCCCTGAGATAGGGCACATTATGCTGAAGTTAAGCGCTTGAGCTCAAAACTTATCCAGCATCTCTGGACGGAAATCATCATTAGTCACGTTCACCCCATACTTCTCCATGGTCAGTTGCAGCTCTCTCATCGACTTGTGCAACTCTTCCATCGTAAGGGTATTGTTATCAAGGTTATACAGCTGCTCTGAGCCATTATAGCTCCAATGCATGATAACCATCGCATCGCGGTCGCCGGCTTCAACCGCTTCTTTGAGTTTTTTCTGCTTGCGATAAATTTTGTTAAGCATCTGTTTAAGATCCCAAACATAGCTCACCTCATGCATATACTCATGGTCGCGGTGGTGACGAAGTAACGCTACCACCACAATACCGCCGATCACTACGCCGGCCACGTTAAGCCAAAAATTATTACCGTCGGCATTGCCCATGACTTGGATTAAGAGGCTAGACACCGCTAACGCAATCACCGCCAGAATGATCACTACGCCAATCATAATCTGCTTATAATGCTTACTGTAACGTTCTTTGTTGATCTCTTTAAGCTGCATCGTTTTTCCCCTGTAACATCAGCGGCCGATTATAGAGCCTCCGGCGGTCAAAGGAACCTGTGCAATATCAGTATTTAGGTTTTTATATTGAATAGTTTCGCTGCCCCCTTGTTCCAAACGCCTCCCCCCCCTAAAATGCTTGCTCTTAAAGTTTCGGATATCAGGTATAAAAATCTATGCGCGCCAGTCAATTTCTGATTGCAACACTGAAAGAAACCCCTTCTGATGCAGAAGTTATCAGCCACCAGCTGATGCTTCGCTCGGGCATGGTCCGTCGAGTCGCGGCAGGGCTGTACAACTGGCTTCCGACGGGGCTGCGTACCCTGCGCAAAGTTGAACGCATTGTTCGTGAAGAGATGGACAAATCCGGCGCACAGGAAGTCCTAATGCCATCGATTCAGCCCGCTGAACTGTGGCAGGAATCTGGCCGCTGGGAAAAATACGGCCCAGAACTGCTGCGTTTGCATGACCGTCATAACCGTGAATTCTGTGTTGGCCCAACCCATGAAGAGGTAATCACTGATCTGGTGCGCAACGAGATTCACAGCTATAAGCAGTTGCCCGCTAACTTCTATCAGGTACAAACAAAGTTCCGTGATGAAGTTCGCCCGCGCTTTGGCATTATGCGCTCCCGTGAATTCATCATGAAAGACGCCTACTCGTTCCACTGCAACTTAGAGTCTCTGCAACAGACCTATGATCTGATGCACCAGACCTACTGCAAAATCTTTGACCGTATCGGGCTGGATTACCGCCCTGTACTCGCCGATAACGGTTCTATTGGTGGTAATTCATCCCATGAATTCCATGTACTGGCTGACTCGGGCGAAGACGATATCGCCTTTTCCGATAGCAGTGATTTTGCCGCAAATATTGAAAAAGCCGAGGCCATTGCCCCAGCCGGTGAACGTGCAGCGCCCACTGAAGAGATGAGATTGGTAGACACGCCCGACGCCAAAACCATCGCCCAGCTGGTTGAGCTGCATAATTTACCGATTGAAAAAACCATCAAGACACTGTTTGTGAACGCATCCGATGAATGCGATGCCGACTTTGTCGCATTGCTGGTGCGCGGTGACCATGACCTCAACGAAATTAAAGCCGAAAAACTACCGCAAGTTGCCGTACCGCTAGAAATGGCCGATGAAGAGGCGATCAAAGCACTTATCGGTGCAGGCCCGGGCTCCCTCGGCCCTGTTAACCTGCCGACCCCTTGCATCGTAGACCGTACCGTTGCACAGATGTCTGACTTCGGTGCCGGTGCCAATATTGAAGGCAAACATTATTTCGGCGTCAACTGGGAGCGTGATGTCGCGCTACCTGAAGTGGCCGACCTGCGGAATGTTGTCGAAGGCGACCCTAGCCCTTGCGGTAAAGGTAATATCGTGATTAAACGCGGTATAGAAGTGGGCCATATTTTCCAACTTGGACAACAGTATGCTGCAGCGCTGAATGCCAACGTCCTAGATGAGAATGGCAAAACCGTCACCATGGATATGGGTTGTTACGGTATTGGGGTTTCCCGCGTGGTTGCTGCGGCGATTGAGCAGAACTATGACGACCGCGGCATTATCTGGCCTGAAGCGATTGCACCCTTTAGCATCGCACTGGTTGCTCTTAAGTATGAAAAATCGGAAGCGGTTCGTAACCAAGCTGATGCGCTGTATGAAACACTGACGGCGGCAGGCTATGACGTGATTCTAGATGACCGTCCTAAGGTTAGCCCTGGCGCTAAGATGGCCGATATGGAGTTGATGGGCATTCCTCATCGTATCGTGATCTCTGATCGCGGTCTTGAAGCAGGCACCGTGGAGTATAAATACCGCCGCGCTGCTGATAAGCAAGAGATTCAACTGGCTGAACTCGAGGCGTTTATGCGCTCAACCTTCACACAGTAAAATCTTTCGAGGCTTATTTCATCTAAGCCCTCGATAATCGAAGCAGGCCTCGCGCCTGCTTTTTTTCGCCTGAAATAACCCGCCCACCGCCATATTGGCACTCATCCACGGGTTATTCTCCTCAAGAGAACGGGAACAACAGCACGAAAAACGGGTCTATCACACAGTATTACTGAATACCTTGCCTGTGGGCTGGAAATCCCCAGCAAAGCCAAGCATTATTAACGCCATAAGATTCAGCCCTTGCTCATCAGCGCCTAGCTGAATCGTCTTACACTCTGAGAGGAATTCACTCGCTATGTTTATTGCCATGAACCGTTTCCGTATTAAACTGGGCCACGAACAGGACTTTATCGATATCTGGAAAAACCGCGATAGCCACCTCGAATCAGTGCCGGGCTTCATCTCCTTCAACCTATTGCAGGGCGATACCACCGAAGAGTACACGCTGATGTCATCCCATGCTGTCTGGCAGGACAAGGCAGCATTTGATGGCTGGCTAAAACCCGATGCTTTCAAAAAAGCCCATGCTAACGCCGGTGGCCGCAAAGATATCTATATGGGCCCACCACAATTTGAAGGTTTTGAAACGGTTATTTAAAAACCGCTATAATCCACGTTTAAACCGCTGTAGGAATCTGTTTGTGCGACTGATTATGACACTGCTGTTACTGGCATGGAGTTTATCGCTATCGGCGGCAACGCAAGAAATCGATCCCGAACTGCGGGAAGAGTTGAAACAGGCGTTTGCTGATAGCAGCAGCTTTGAAGACCGCTTTGCTGCTGAGGTTTGGTTAACGGATATGTCCGGCCGTATCAAACGCTATGTCGACAGTGATCGGGAACGCATCGAGATTCTCAGAACCGTACACGCCGAAGCAGACCGGGTGCAACTGCCACCAGCGCTATTGCTCGGCGTCATCCACACAGAGAGCCGCTTCAATCGTTTTGCCGTATCGGTCGTTGGCGCACAGGGGCTGATGCAGGTTATGCCTTTCTGGAAAAAAGAGATTGGCCGCAACGACGACAACCTTACCAATATCAAAACCAATCTTCGCTACGGTGCCACTATTTTGAAACACTACCTCAAGCGCTCCAAAGGCAACCTAACCGAAGCCTTAGCCCGTTATAACGGCAGCTATGGTAAAGTTTGGTATCCCGAAAAAGTGTATCGCAGCCAACGCCGCTATGAAGATTAAGTAGACTAACCCTAGCAGCCCAAAAACAACTTATGTCAATAATGGCTTGTAAGGTTATCTAGGGTTTTAAAGGATCACGAACTCGATAAACTCCTCAGGTGCTTCAACCCGTGAGCTTGTCACTTCGGCAACCGTTGCTAACGCCGGGCCAATACTGAGCCAAGCCTCCAACTGCATGACCCCATGCTCATGACCACGGGCCATCACTTCGACCCGCCCATCGTCCAGATTACGTACCCAGCCCGTTAAACCATGCGCTTGAGCTTTTTCCAATGTAGACTTGCGAAACCAAACCCCTTGCACTCGGCCACTGACGAACGCATGTAAGCATTGTCCCATAAAGAATCCTCTTATCGTTGATCAATCATTTCACACACCCTATTTAACGCTAGCCGTTGAGCGATGGTTCAGCACCGGGCTTAACCTGAGCGTCTGACGGCGCGATAAAAAGCTGTTCTAAGGTCAAACTCAACTGTTGTTGGCGCACCTCGCTGAGCTGCTGTAAACGCTGGTCTAACTGCTGTTGCCAATAACGGGTCGACTCAACAGAAGAGCGCTCCGGTAACGGCCATGGCAGTAGTTTGTTTAATTGCTCCAGCGTAAAGCTTCCCATATCACGGGCGAGGATATAGCCCCCACGATCGGTTCGGCTAATCACCGAAGCATCCAAGAGAATAACATTGTAATGATCCCACTCATTCTGCTCTAAGCCTTCAACCTGTTGCAACAGCTGCCGGTCGGACAGCGACTTACCCGACTGCTGAGCCTGCCATAAACGCTGCAACACCGCCACCAGCGTATGTAGGTGGGACAGATGTTTACCCTTACGGTGGTCTCGATAGACACTCAATGCCCGACTTAACTCTGCGCCTAACAGAATGATCGTCCAAGAGATAAATATCCACGCCAGAAATAACGGCACAGCAGCGAAAGCGCCATAGATCAACTCATAAGACGGAAATTGAGTAACAAACAGCGCAAACGCGCGCTTAGCTGTCTCAAACAGTATCGCCACCACTAACCCACCGATCACCGCATTGCGCAGCGGTACCTTACAATTAGGCACCGCCGCATAGAGCAGCGTAAAGGCGGCAGCCGACATCACCAAAGGCAAGGCCGATAATAACCGCGCTCGACCGACTAACTCCGTTGCACTGGTAAACAGCGATAACGAAGCGATATAGGAACTCACCAACAAACCCAAGCCGATCAGAATCGGCCCAAGGCTCAAGACGGCCCAGTACAGTAGAAAGCTCGACATCCCTTTACGCGGCTCGCTCACTCGCCAGATGCGGTTAAACGCGCCCTCAATATTTTTCATCATCATGATCGACGTGACGAATAGGAACACTAAGCCCACCGCCGTTAACTTACTGGCCTGAGCGGCGAAATCAGAAAGATACTCTTGTACGACCGCGCCGGTCGCAGGGACAAAATTTTCAAAAATCCAACCCTGTAATTGCTCACCGGCCCCCTGAAAGGAAGGGATCGCGGCTAACATCGCATAGGACACTGTCATCAAAGGCACAACCGCAAACAGAGTGGTATAGGTGAGCGCCGACGCGTTCAACATGCCTTTATTGCGGATAAATTGACGAGCAAGATACAGCAAAAAATGCCCAATGCCCCGCAGAGTCAACAGATGATTGCCCTTCATAACGATCCCGTAACGATGAATTAAAGCGATATAATACCCTGCCGCTCTTTAGGCTGGTAGCTAAGCTGTATACAATATCGCACTTACATCAAAATCTGTCGTTACGAACAGGATCAGTACTATGTCTGTTGAAATTTATCACAACCCTCGCTGCTCAAAATCCCGCGCTACATTGGCGCTATTAGAGGAGCATAACGTTACCCCCCAAGTGCGCCTTTATCTTGAAAATCCACCGACCGCGGCCGAGCTGACCGATGTCATTACTCAACTCGGTATCAGCCCTCGCGAGCTACTGCGTAAAGGTGAAGCGGAATACAAAGAAAACAACCTTAGCGATACGAGCCTAACGGATGCTCAGTTAGCCGACCTGATGGTTCAGTTTCCGCGTCTAATTGAACGCCCTATCGTTATTACCAAAGGGCAGGCCCGCATCGGTCGCCCACCTGAGTCTGTACTGGAGATTCTGTAAGTGTCGCAACCTTACGTCCTCGTACTCTATTACAGTCGCCACGGTGCTACCCGCGCCATGGCGAATCTGATCGCTAGAGGCATCGAACAGAGCGGTATAGAAGCTCGCCTGCGGACTGTCCCGGCGATCTCAGCAAACTGTGAAGCCACCGAGGACAGCATCCCCGAGAATGGCGATCTGTATTGCAGCGAAGCCGATCTTGCTCACTGTTGCGGCCTCGCACTCGGTAGCCCTACCCGCTTTGGCAACATGGCCGCGCCGCTGAAATACTTTATCGATTCAACCAGCAACCTTTGGTTAAATGGCGCCCTAATTGATAAACCCGCCGCACTATTTAGCTCCAGCTCCAGCCTACATGGCGGCCAAGAAAGCACCCTGTTAAGCATGATGTTACCTTTAATGCATCACGGCATGGTGATCTGCGGTTTGCCCTACAGCGAATCAGGATTGCTCAGTACCACCAGCGGCGGCACCCCTTACGGAGCTACCCATCTGGCTGGACAACAGAGCGATCGAGCTGTCGATGACACCGAAACCGCACTCTGTCTGGCACAGGGAAAACGACTTGGGCGATTAGCGCTTCAGTTATCAGCTTAAAATCTCAGGATTAAAGATGCAGCAAACACTCGCAAAAAAAGTGACTATCAGCCGGGCCGTGACACTGTTCAGCTATTTTGGTCTGATTCTCTTGCTCACCGCTTGGCACCTGATCATTGCGCCACCCGAAAACGCCAACCCTTATAGTATCTGGGCCTTCCAGACAGTGCCGTTGCTACTGTTCTATCCGGTTATTCTGAAGAAACATCTACGCGGGCATATCTGGTTATGTTTCTTTATTACGGTGTACTTCATGCATTCGGTGACCATCGCTATGTCCGCCCATAGCAGCGCTATTCTCGGCTTAGCCGAAACACTGCTGGTCGCGGCACTGTTTATTGGCGCTATGATGTTTGCCCGCTGGCAGAGCCAGTTAAACAAACGGTTAAATAACCCTGAACAAAACCGGTAACGGGAAGCTCGCGTGGATCTCAAGTCAGTCAGAAAACAGTTCCCGGCGCTGCAACAGCAGATAAACAGCCAGCCACTGGTATACCTCGATAATGCTGCCACTAGTCAGAAGCCCGAGGCCGTTATCCGCGCCGTGGAACAGTTTTATCGGCAACAAAATGCCAACGTTCACCGGGGCGCTCACCAACTGAGCGAACAAGCCACCCGCTTGTTTGAAGCGGCGCGCACAGAGGTCAAAGCCTTTATCAATGCCGCCGCTGAGCAGGAGATTATCTGGACCCGAGGCACCACGGAGGGGATCAATTTGATAGCGCAAAGCTATGCCCGTCCGTTACTGCAACCGGGTGATGAGATTCTCCTGACCGAATTGGAACACCACGCTAATATCGTCCCCTGGCAGATCGTGGCAGAACAAACCGGCGCAGTGATCAAGGTCGTGCCGATTCACGATAATGGCGACCTTAACCTGCCACGTTTTGCCGAGCTACTTAATGAGCGAACACGCATATTCAGTCTTACTCACATATCCAATGCCCTAGGCACGATCACCCCGGTTGCCGGGCTAATCCGCCAAGCGAAGAGCATCGGTGCCACCGTGATTGTGGATGGCGCCCAGGCGGTATCTCATCTCGAGATCGATGTACAACGGCTCGGCTGTGACTTTTATCTATTTTCCGGTCATAAACTGTTTGGCCCAACCGGTATCGGTGTTCTCTATGGACGCCAAGCGCTGCTAGAGGCGATGCCTCCTTGGCAAAGCGGGGGCGAGATGATCCGTAAGGTGTCATTTTCGGGCACTGAATACAACGATCTACCGTTTAAGTTTGAAGCCGGCACACCCAATATCAGCGGCGCATTGGGATTAGCAGAAGCGATTCGTTTTCTCAATCGCCTGGATCGTAAAGCCCTAGCGCATCATGAGCGGGCGCTGATGAGCAAAGCGGTTGAGTTATGCTCAGCGATTCCCGGCTTTACCCGCATCGGTAACCCCACCGCCTGTGCATCGATTTTGTCATTTCAGTTGATCAGCCACCATCAACAGGATGTCGGCCTGATGCTGGACCAACAAGGTATTGCGGTACGTACCGGCCATCACTGTGCGATGCCCTTGATGGAACGACTTGGTCTACCGGGCACCGTCCGCGCCTCGTTCGCGTTTTATAATAGTATTGAAGATGTTGAACGCTTTGCCAAAGCCCTGAGCCTAATCGCCCAAGGCGGCTCGTTTTCAACCGCTGATACGGCGCCCACTCAATCCGTTTTTGATAGCTCCCCTTTTGGTCGAGAAGTGAATGACCGTGATATTCTGGCCAAACTGACACCCTTAAAAAACTGGAATGATCGTTATCGGGAGATCATGCTACTTGGCAAGCGCCTACCATCATTCACCGCGACGATGAAAAGCGATACGCCGCGCATTAACGGTTGTGAAAGTGATGCCTGGGTCATGGTCGAAAAAGACGCTGACGGCGCACTCTGGTTTGCCGCCGACTCGGATGCCCGCATTATTCGCGGATTAATCGCCTTAGTTCTTGCTGCGCTAAACGGTCGACAAGCACAAGAGATTCTGGACTTTGATATTGATGGTTACTTTGAACAACTACAGCTAAGCCGACATCTTAGCCCTTCTAGGGGCAACGGTTTGAAAGCGATTATTGAAGTGGTCAAACACCACGCTCATGATGCCCTCAACGAGAGCCCAGTTTAACAAAGGTATGTCTTGATAGGGAGTAAAGCAGAACAGCAAGCGGATGACGCGCTACCGGCTTATGATTTAAAACCGGCAGTCTAACTTATCGTATCGGCGCTAATCATAATCAAGTCGCGCCCATCATCTTTGGCATCATAGAGCGCATCATCTGCCGCTTTAACCAGCCCATCAAGGTTCGATGAGTTATGGGGGAAGCAGGATACCCCAGCACTAAAGGTATACTGGATTTCCTGTGATTCATCCTCTAGCACAACCGGATTGTCACGAAGTGTTGATTTAAATTGCATCAGTAGCTGGACAGCACTATCAATGCCGGTATTGGGCAGCAACAAGAGAAACTCTTCACCACCCCAACGCATCAGCGAGTCCGAACGACGCAACACACCGTTGATCAAGGTTACAAAATGCTTTAGCGCTGCATCACCGGCCAAATGACCATAGGCATCATTAATATTTTTAAAGTGATCAAGGTCGATCAAACAGATTGTTAGTTGCTGCTGATAACGCACCGCATAACTCAGCTGCTTAGAAAAATGAATATAACCTGCTCGACGATTCAATAACCCGGTAAGGTGATCATGACTCGCTTGGGAGCGCAGCATCTCTTCTAGTTGCTTACTTCGAGTAATGTCGTGACACATCCCGACAACGCGTACCGCCTTGCCATCAGCATCACGTTCGCATACACGCCCCCGGTCCCTCACCCAAATATAGCTACCATCTCGCCGCTTAAGCTGATATTCCGCTTCGTAGCTGTCGGTATCACCGTCGATATGCGCCCCTAAGGTCGCCATCACCCGCTCGCGATCTGCTTCATGCACCGAGGAGATCCATGTTTCAACGCAGGGTTCCATCTCATGGGGCAGATAGCCTTGCAAGCGTTTCAATTGCGGCGAGAAAAACACCTCATTTGTCTGGGTATTCCAATCCCACAGGCCATCTGAGGCCTCATTAAGGGCATAGGTGAGCCGTGCATCCTTGGTGCGAAATTCTTCGCGCTGAGAGGAAGTGCGATCCAAGTTGCGAGCAATCGAGAGGAATAGTTCTTGGCCTTCAAACTCTATCACCGAGGTATACACCTCGACGGGAAAGAAGGTTCCTTGCTGATGGAAATGACGGCCGATAAAGGTAAACGCTTGAGGTCGGGCAGCATAGATCAATGCAGAAATCTGCGCCCAATGCTCCTCATTTTCAACGCCATGCTGCAGTGAGATAACACTGTGTTGTAAGAGCTGCTCGCGACTCATGCCCAAATCTTGCCAAGCACAGGTATTCGCATCAAGAATGCGGGAGGTTTGCGGCTCTAATACATAGATCGCATCGCTACAGCCTTCAAAGATAGCTTTATAGAATCCTTCCGAAAAGCATGCTGACATAGTAATAAAGCCAAATAGTTATTGATGAAACGATCTAGACACTCTGTTCGACAAGCTAAAAATCAATCAGAAAAGACAGCGCATGCCATCTGCTATCGTCAATTAAATGAATTATAGCACCTTTTGTTCACGCGCCGCCCGCTCAAGCATTTTCTGCAGTACTCGGGAGACCGCCACAAAACCAAAGGTCGCGGTGACACAAGTTGAGGCACCAAAACCACCACTGCAATCTAACCGCGTATTGCCATCAGCCACTGTTTTCATCTGACAGACACTGCCGTCGGGCTGCGGGTAGACCAGTTGCTCAGTAGAATAGACACAATCAACCGCAAACCGCCGACCGCTTTTACTGAAGTTATAATAACGACGCAATAAGGAGCGGGTTTTCGCCGCCAGAGGATCATGATGAGTTTTACTCAGATCGGCAATATTGATCTGGGTAGGGTCCGTTTGTCCGCCCGCACCACCCACGGTAATCACCGGAATTTTACTACGTTTACAGTGAGCAATCAGTGCCGCTTTCTCTTTAACACTGTCAATACAATCAATTACGTAATCGAACTGTTTACCGATTAAGGTTGAAATATTATCTAAGGTGATAAAATCATCGACCACCTCAACCTGACAATCTGGATTAATCAGCCGAATTCGCTCCGCCATTGCCTCGGTTTTAGGCTCACCGATAGTGGTGTTCAATGTATGGATCTGACGATTGGTATTGGTAATACAGATATCGTCGAGATCAATCAATGTGATATGGCCAATGGCTGAGCGGGCTAATGCCTCTGCCGCCCACGAGCCCACACCACCGATACCGATGACACAGATACTGGCCTTCTGAAACAGCTCGACCCCGGCTACACCGTAGAGTCGCTGGGTACCACCAAATCGCTGTTGAAAGGTATCAGACATAAATAAAATGCACCCTAAAAGTCATCTTCCGTCAGCTCCGTTATAACAGCATCACCACAATGGCAACAATCACCCTCGATAAACACAATACCCTTGAGCAGATATTCCCGCGGATTAATCATTCCCAAATTAACCGCCTGGCAGCTATCACACCAAGTTTGTTGCAAAAATGCTTGCTGCTCTTCCTCACTGCGGGCACTGAAATCCCGCTCGATTCGTTCTTCTTGCATAGGAGTACCCTTACTAACGGTCTGGTTTCGCGTCATTCTGACAACTTATGATGATGTTGGCCATGCGAGGTTGCCTGGCGGCACCCATGTTTCTAACTGCTGTTTTACCGACGGTTGAAGAAAAAGCTCCCCCACAGTCGGATCACAGCGATATTCACAACGCTGCCCCTGCCAATCGAAAGCAATACTCCAGGCATGTAAATAACCACGATCTACCGGTGAGTCAGACACACTGTGATAACGCTGATCACCCAGAATCGCCGCACCAATACTTTTCAGTGCCACTCGCAGCTGATGCGTCTTACCGGTTAAAGGACGCAACAAAAACAAACGCATCCCGGGCTGCGGTGAACAGCTGAAAAACCGCGTGATAGCGGGGTTATTCTGTGTGGTCGTGAGCTTCCAGCTACCTCGACGGGCACGTTCCATATCGCCTTTAATCAAACCCTGCTTTTTACGGGGCTTCTGATCGGAGAGCGCAATATAATATTTTTCGACTGTTTTAGCCTGAAACTGACGGGATAGATAGGAAGCGGCTTCGCCATGACGGGCCAAGATCAGCAATCCTGAAGTCATTTTATCGAGTCGATGCACAAGATAGAGTGGGCCACAATTTAACGCTGTTGATATCTGTTGTAACAGCCCTGCCTCGGCCTGATCTCGATGTACTGAAATACCGGGGGCTTTATTGATAATGATATAATCGGGGGTCTGAGCAATCAGAGAAAAGTTAGACATCAATGGTTTTCCCAACTCAAAACAGCGACACAAAAGCCCGCAGAGAGTGGCCGTGCCAATACAGTCCGTTCAGACGACGGGTCACCCAGTGGGCTTCGGCGTTAGTGCCTTCAATGGTGAGTACCGCGACGGTCTGCTCAGACAGATCCCCGGGAACCAGCTCTAAAGCGTCCACTTCGGTGTAATGCGCTAACATTTCTTGTAACTCGTCTTCAGACACATCAGACGTAAAGCCTGCCAGAATAATTTTCATAGTGATCCAGCGTAAGGTCAGAGACCTAGAACTTGCTTAACAAAGGGAATCGTCACTTTACGTTTGGCGCTCAACGAAGCCGAATCCAGCTTATCTAACAATTTAAACAGATCGGACATGCTGCGACTGGCTCGATGGATAAGAAACCATGCAACCTCTTCACTGATGGTAAAACCACGCCCACGGGCACGTAACTGCAGAGCCTGCACTTTGCCATCATCATCAAGATTATGCACCTGAAACACCATTCCCCAACTCAAGCGGGACGCCAGATCAAGCAGGTTCAGATTTAACTGACGTGGCGCGCGATCACCCGCGACCAACAAACGATTGTTTTCAGCCCGAATACGGTTAAAAAAGTGAAACACTCCTTCTTCCCAAGCTTTGTTACCCGCAATAATTTGAATATGATCGATGCAGACTAGATCCAGATGTTCCATCCCTTCAAGGATACCCGGCCCCATATCCATCAGCTCATCTAAGGGCAGGTATACCGCCGTACGGCCCACCGGATCCGAGGCATGACAAACCGCCTGCAACAGGTGCGAACAACCGCTATCGCTATTACCCCAGATATATAAGTACTGCTCGCCTTCACCGCGGGCAGCCTGATCGAGGGTACTGCAAAGCAGCTCATTCCCCTGACAAAGGAAATTTTCAAATCGGGCATCATCCCTCAGGGTGATCCCTAGGGGTATCTGAAACGGCTCAGGACTACTCATCTATATCAATACTTATTATGGCCAGCAGCTAGGCACCGGGCCTTTACTCACATTTTAAGTTTCTGGGTTTCCAAGCTATATCGCATCAAAAACATAGGCTTAGCGTCTGTTTTCGTGGTTAGCCCGGTATTAAGATGCTCATTCACAATTGAGCACTGAATCTTAAATCTCTTGCTTCAATCCTACGACCGCTCAACAATCATAAAGTTTACTACTTTTATAACCCTGATGCAGGTGGCGAAGGAGCACCATAATAACCGCCGCAACGGGAAGTGCAATCAAAATCCCTACAAAACCGAATAGCTGGCCACCGGCCATAATGGCGAAGATAACAGCAACAGGATGCAAGCCAATACGATCCCCCACCAACAGCGGTGTCAGGACCATACCTTCCAATGCTTGACCGATAGCAAATACCACCCCCACCCAAGCTAACATAGTAATATCATTGAACTGCAACATGGCGGCGACACCCGCAGCCACAATCCCCACGATAAAGCCCATATAAGGCACAATACTGGCCACGCCGGCTAACATCCCCACCAGCAAAGCTAAATCCAAACCGACCGTCCAAAGCCCTAGCGCGTAGATAATGCCTAGCGCCAACATCACCAACAACTGACCTTTAATAAAGGCACCTAGCACCTCATCACATTCATTCGCCCAGAGGGTGACCTTTTTTTCTAGGTTACGCGGCAAGAGATAACCAATTTTCCCCATCATGACATCCCAGTCACGTAACAGATAGAACATCACTACGGGAATCAGCACTAAGTTAGCCACCCAAGCGGCCACCGCCAAACCCGATTCGCCGACACTACTAAAAACGGTTTTAACCAGACTCCCGGTTTGCTGCCAATGACCACTCATCAACGCCTGCAAACTCTGTAGATCAAAACCAGCCAATGAGATACCCGTATTTGTCTCCAACCAAGGTATCCAGACCGTTTGGATCATAGCAAACACCTGAGGCACCATTTTAATCATCACCTGCAACTGATATCCCAGCTTAGGCAATAACCAGATCACCAATAACAACAACACCGTAGTCATCACCAGAAATACCACGACCACCGACAGGGTACGGCTCAACCCGCGAGCTTCCAACCTATCGGCTAATGGATCGGTTAAATAGGCCAGTAGAGCGGCTACAACAAACGGGGATAAAATAGGTTGCAGCAAATACAGCAGCAAGGCCATCACGACCCCGAGGATAAGAAAAAACCACCGCTGTGAATCACTCATAAACATTCCCTCTTCCACTAACGGGTAGGACACGCGTTGACACCGATTTTATCAGCATGATGTGTTAGTCCTGCCAGCGGTATGAATAAACCGTTTCAGCACCGCCGGCATTTAGCCTTGGCGTTGGCGACATACGGGGATTCAGGCGGATAGCCTGTTCCAACGATGACACACCACCTTGGACCTCAACTCGAAACTGTACTCGATCAGCCTGGACTCCGCTGATCCGCAACGCCTCAACCGGAGGCAACTGACGCAAATAATCCAACAACTGCAAGTAATCTTCTGTATCGGCGACATTGGTGACTTCGAGTTGCAAACCGGTTTCGACGTAATTAAAATGGACAGCACCCAATGACGCTAGCACGGTATCCGCAGTATCATCGATAACCTCTTGTAATTGATCGGACAATGCTCCCTCTGGTTTAATTGAGCGGGCGTTGCCTGCTTGCAATAACAACCATTCGGTTTGCCAACCACCAGTGTGACTCTGTGTTAACCGGCCAATCAAAATAGCATCGGGCTGGTAACGTTGCGATGCTTGCTCAATAGGCTCGCGAAAAAAGCCCCATAAGTCACTCACATCCAGTGCCGTCTGATCATTCAGATCGAATAGCGGTATATCTAAGGGAACTCCCCGCGCTTGAGCCTGCTGAGTCAACTGAGTGTAAATTTCACTTTCAGGCGCCACATAATCACGCGGGGCTGCACCACGCTGTTCGGCCAACCAAACCAAGACAACTGGGCGGGCAGACCCAACCGGGTTGAGATTGGCCTGCTGCAACAACCGCTCAACCAGCACCTGATCGAACTCCAGTAATAAACGCTGACCTAGCACCTCGCGCCCATCGCCCGCCGAGATAGGCGTCTGTGTCGCCTGATAACTAAATTGATTTAACCACGCCGAGGGCTGCTGCAAGGCACTCACCACCGCGGGTTTATTCATCACATTACTTCGCCCAGACACTTTAATAAGGACGGCTTTCAACCCCTGCTGCAGCTGCTCATCGGAAGGTTGAGCCAATTGTTCCGGCACCAGCATTTCAGCGCTATATAAACCCTTCACCATACCCGCCTGGGTTAAGGTACACAGGCCTAGCAGCATCACTAGCAGCAGACCATTACAAAGCTTACGTATCATGATTGTTCATTAGCCCCATTTGACTGTTTGATAATCAATTCAGACAGTCTGAAAAAAGTGTCTTTTTAAGCGGCATAAACTTTAACACACAATAGCCCCCTCACCATCAACCTGATAGAATACGCGTCAAATTTTTTCAATCAGTAATCAGCCCGAACAGGTTCATACAAACTATGTCTGCAACTGACCATAACACTCCTATCAGCTACAAAGACGCTGGTGTCGATATCGATGCCGGAAACGCACTGGTAGATCGCATTAAAGGCGTTGCAAAACGCACCGCCCGTCCCGAAGTTATGGGTGGCCTAGGTGGCTTTGGCGCTCTATGCGAAATCCCAGAAGGCTATAAAAAGCCTGTACTGGTATCCGGTACCGACGGTGTAGGTACTAAGTTGCGTCTAGCAATGGACCTGAAAAAGCACGATACCATCGGCATCGACCTAGTCGCCATGTGTGTTAACGACCTTATTGTTGCGGGTGCCGAACCCCTGTTCTTCCTCGACTATTATGCGACGGGCAAACTAAATATCGATATCGCCGCCGACGTTGTGACCGGTATTGGTGCGGGCTGTGAACTCGCCGGCGCAGCACTTGTCGGTGGTGAAACCGCGGAAATGCCCGGCATGTATGAAGGCGAAGATTATGATCTCGCGGGTTTCTGTGTTGGTGTTGTTGAGAAAGATGACATCATCGATGGCTCTAAAGTCAGCGTCGGCGATAAAATTATTGCCCTTCCTTCATCCGGCCCACACTCCAACGGTTATTCTCTGATCCGCAAGATCATCGAAGTCCGTGACGCCGACCTAAGCGGCACCGTCGATGGTAAGCCACTGACTGAAGCGCTGCTTGAGCCAACCCGTATCTACGTTAAGCCAGTGCTGCAATTAATCAAAAACAGCCAGGTTAATGCGCTATCCCACATTACTGGTGGCGGCTTGCTGGAAAACATTCCCCGCGTACTGCCACAAAATGCTAAAGCTGTTATTGATATTAATAGCTGGCAGATGCCGGAAGTGTTCCGTTGGATTCAAAAGCTGGGTAACGTTGATGCCCGTGAAATGTACCGCACCCTCAACTGCGGTATCGGCATGGTGATCTGCGTACCCGCGGAAACCGCAAACACTGCCCTGCAAATCCTTAAAGATGCCGGTGAAGCTCCCTTTATTGTTGGCGAAATTGCAACCGCCGCCGAGGGCGAAGAACAGGTCGATCTACTGGGCCTGGAGGCCTAAGAATGGCAGACAAAAGCATTGTTGTTCTGATCTCCGGCAGCGGCTCAAACCTGCAAGCGATCATCGATGCTATCGCGAGCGGCCAGATTGATGGCCGCATCGCTGCGGTACTGAGTAATAAAGCAGAAGCGTTCGGCCTTGAGCGGGCTAAAACAGCCGGCATTCCTCAAATCATGATCAATCATAACGATTATGACAGCCGCGAAAATTTCGATAAAGCGATGATCGATGCCATTGATGCATATACGCCAGATCTCATTGTGCTGGCGGGCTTTATGCGCATCCTCACGCCCGCGTTTGTGCGGCACTATCAGGGACGCATGCTTAACATCCATCCATCCCTGCTACCTAAATATAAAGGCCTGCATACTCACCAACGCGCTTTGGATGCCGGTGATGCACAGCATGGTTGCACAGTTCACTTTGTTACAGAAGAACTCGATGGTGGCCCGCTCGCCATCCAAGCACCCCTGAGCATTGAGTCAACCGATACAGCCGAAAGCTTACAGCAGCGTGTCCACAGCACGGAACATACAATTTATCCGCTAGCGGTTGAGTGGTTCTGTGCCGACCGTCTGACGCTATCCGTTTCAGGCGCTGTTCAGCTCGATGGCACTAATCTGCCACCTGAAGGATACCAATTCATTCAGGAGTAACTGATGCGATTCAGTAAACTACTTATCCCGGCCTTACTACTTTCTTGCTCACTCACGGCACAGGCCGCCGAACTATTCAAACCCTACAAGGCTGTTTATAAAGCCCAATGGGATATAGGCATCGCCTTCGGAGGCGACGCTATTGGCGAACTAACACGCAACGGTAACCAGTGGAAAGCCTCTCTCAGTGCCGAGGCATTAATTGCCAAAGTCGACGAATATTCCGAATTCACCCTAGAAGACGATAACGTCGTACCACAGCATTACGAATATCATCGCAAAGTCATTGGCAACAACAAGGACACCGTGTTGCAGTTTGACTGGAACAACAGCAGCGTCTTAAAGGCTAGCAAAAAGCAGCCTAAAACAATGACAATCCCCACCGGCACTCAGGATAAAATCAGCTATCAAATGCAGCTGCGCCTCGACTTAGCCGCCGGAAAACAGCAGCTGTCTTATCAAGTGGCCGATGGCAACAAGATCAAAATCTATCCCTTTATTATTGTCGGCACGGAAACAGTCGAAACGGCTATAGGCACTTTTGAAGCCGTTAAGATTCAACGCGATCGCGGGGCTGACAGTAAACGCGAAACCTTCCTGTGGTGCGCCCCAGAACTCGACTATATGGTTGTAAAACTGCAACAGGTCGAAAAAAGCGGCAAGGAGTACAGCTTGCTAATCGACAAACTGGAATTTATGGAACCCTGATGACCCCATACGAACAACAGGCCGACTCAATGTATAACCAGCTGATCGAGATGGAGAACGGCGCCGAACCCAATCAACTGTTTCTGTGCAGCTACCTTCTCGGTCACATAAGCTTGGTCAGCGCGGAGCAAGGCGATACCGCTCAACAGTTTAGACAAAAACTAGAACAAAGCTTAGAAAACGCCTTTAAAATTGACCAGCTAAGCGAGCAAGATATCAATGATATTCGCGCCCTCTGGCAACAGCTCAGCGAGACAAATGCATGAATTTTGACAAAGAGGGTATCGTCTCAGTCTGGTATTCGACCACCGACTTCGCAACCATTCCCGATAGTTATTTTGAAGAAGATGAACAGGGCCTAGATCGCTGGGCTAAAAACTTTGAAATTACTGAATATGATCCTGAAAACATGGAAACTAACGGCTGTGAGAAAGGCATTGCTCCCATCCGTGAGATTATCGCCCCATGCTCTTGGTCATATTCCTATGGTGATGCCATCATTAAAAAGATCGAAAAGCTGGGTGACAAACAGGTTAGCTGGATAATTCTGCTGTTTGATTTTGAATACCGCGCCAAGAAAACTCATATCTTCGAAGACGAATACGTGCACTTTGTTGGCTGCTTCCCATACGACATGGACGCAGGCAACTTAGAATAGCAGCACCCTTTGCCAGCAAAGTGAGGGCCTGCTTCGCCGCTAGCGCCTCACGCAAAACAAAACTCACCTACAAACCAAGCCCATTTCCACACAAAGCCTATTCAAAACGAAACGGCTTAAAAGCGAAACTTAGCCAGGCTGATTCGCCCATTCAGCACCGCAACCCCCTCCTCTTGCAACAACTCCACCTGCCTCAAATACCCCTCACTGCCAACCGGCATAGATATTCGACCACTGGCATTAATCACACGAAACCAAGGCAGTTGAGTATCCTTAGGCAACTGACTCAAACAACGCCCCACCATTCTAGCCGCACCGGGCACACCCGCCATCTGGGCCACCTGACCATAGGTAGCAACCCTCCCCTCAGGAATCGCCGCCACCGCATGCCATATCATCTCATACGCCGGATTCTGCGCCATACCACTCCTCAAGCAAACCAAACATTAGATATTCGACGCCTAAACACTGAACCTAAACAAAACGCCCATTGCGACCAACCGAACCAAATAAAACATCATAAAAAGAAAGTTTGAAATCACTCAAGCGCCTTCTGAGCGAAAAAACGGCGACAACAATTACATTTAGAGGAATCCCCCCCATTCGCGCGCACTCTAACAGACCAACACCATGCGATAAACAATACTATTGATAACAACGCCCCAGAGAACAACCACCACGAGAATTAGACACCAAACTCTGATACATTGGTCTAAAGTTCAGCGGCAGTGCAACCCAAAGCCACCATGATGAAGAAAATAATGCCCCGTATAAAAGCACTCATACAAACTCACTACTTGCTTCTACTGCTAACACTGAGTCCAGCAAGCGCCTTCGCCTCGGCCATTCCTGATTTTGATCAACAAGGGCTAACACAATGGGAAAGCGAAAACTTTGTTGGTGAAACCCGCTACAGCCTTACAACCGAAGGCGATAATGAGATATTGGAAGCCCGCTCTAACCAATCAGCATCCGGCCTCTTTTATAAACAGGCCTTACCCATTACCGCAGACACCCGACTCAGTTGGCGCTGGAAAATCAACAACACCTGGCCTGACGCGGTCGAAACCAGCAAAACCGGTGATGACTTTCCGGTACGCGTTTACATCGTAGTTTCAGACGGCCCGTTTTTTTGGCAAAAACGCACCCTCGTCTATGTCTGGTCTAACAACAAACCGATCAACAGCCGCTGGGATAACCCGTTCACCAGCAAGGCGCAGATGTGGGCAGTTGATAGCGGTACAGAACTGGCCGGGCAATGGACCGAACACCACCGCCCTTTACAAGCCGACCTCAAGACAGCCTTTGACACCATTTACACCGAAATCGAGGCCATTGCCATCATGACCGACAGCGATAATGGTGGCTCAAGCTTCCTCAGCTGGTATGACAACATCGAACTAAACTGAACAATATCCGCCCTCTGTGATCGCAACAAGAAAAAACGGGCATTTATTTAATAATGGGCGTATAATACCGCGTTTTACAATTCCATTCCTTCCGGTACCTTCAAATATGTCAGACACACAAGTCGCGTTCAGCGACCTTGATCTCCCCTCTTCCGTTCTTAAATCCATCACAGAGCTTGGCTATGAAACACCATCACCAATTCAAGCCGCTTGTATCCCGCTATTACTGAACGGGCAGGATGTTCTGGGGATGGCACAAACAGGTACCGGTAAAACCGCTGCTTTTGCTTTACCTTTACTGAGCCGTATTGACCTGAAACTCAACAAACCTCAGGTTTTGGTGCTAGCACCAACACGCGAACTCGCGGTTCAGGTGGCTGAAGCGTTCCAAGCGTATGCACGTCACGTTCCTGGTTTCCATGTACTGCCGATCTACGGTGGTCAAAGCTATGCCCTGCAGCTGAAACAACTGCGTCGTGGCCCACATGTTGTCGTGGGTACACCTGGTCGCGTAATGGATCACTTGGATCGCGGCACACTCAAGCTTGACGAACTCAAAGCAATGGTGCTTGACGAAGCCGACGAAATGCTGCGCATGGGCTTTATCGATGACGTTGAAACCATTATGGCTAAAACGCCGTCAGAACGTCAGACTGCACTATTTTCGGCCACCATGCCGGAACAGATCCGTCGGATTACTAAGCGTTATATGCGCGATCCGCAAGAGATCAAAATTGCATCAAAAACATCCACCATGGAAAACATCGATCAGCGCTGCTGGATCGTTTCTGGTGTCAACAAGCTTGATGCACTGGTTCGTATTCTGGAAACAGAAGACTGTGGCGGTATCATTATTTTTGCCCGCACGAAAACAGCCACCACCGAAATTGCTGAAAAACTTGAAGCTCGTGGCTATTCTGCAGCAGCACTTAACGGTGACATGAACCAGCAGCTACGTGAACGCACCGTACAGCGCCTGAAAGACGCCAAACTCGATATTGTTGTTGCAACCGATGTTGCCGCACGGGGTCTTGATGTTGAGCGTGTCGGCATGGTTATCAACTATGATATCCCTTATGACACCGAAGCCTATGTTCACCGTATCGGTCGTACCGGTCGTGCTGGACGTGACGGTAAGGCGATTCTCTTTGTTGCACCACGCGAACGTCGCCTGCTGAAACAGATCGAACAAGCGACACGTCAGCCAATCAAGCAGATGGACCTTCCTTCACGGGATATGGTGCAGAGCAAACGCCTTGAATCTTTCCGCGAACAGATTACCACTATCTTCAATGATGAAGACATGGGAACCTACCGCGAGCTGATCGATCAACTGGCTTCTGAAACCAAGCTGGAAACATTGGATCTAGCCTCTGCCTTGCTGTTTATGGCACAGAAAGAGAAACCACTGATTCTACCGCCTGAGCCTGAGCCACGTGCTCGCCGCGAACGAGACAACGACCGTGATAGCGATCGTGGTGCCAAGCGCGAACGCATTAACTATGCGGATCTCGATGTATACCGCCTTGAAGTCGGCCGTAACGACGGCATACAGGTTAAAAACATCGTCGGCGCAATTGCTAACGAAGCTGACATTAACAGCCGCCATATCGGTGATATCCGGCTATTTGATGATTACAGCACCGTTCAGCTACCTAAAGGCATGCCGACCGAAGTATTGCAGCAACTCAAAGGCGTGTTTATCTGTCGCAAGAAGATCGATATCAGTCTGATGGAAGGTGAAATTGCTCGCCCTGCTCCTCGCAAACCACGCGGAGAGTTTAAAGGCAAAGGTCGCGGCCCTAACGATCGTAGTGCACCTCGCAAGCCACGGCCAAAACGAGAAGGCTAAGCACTCCTATGTGTTAAAAAACTAATTAAAAGAGAGCCTATTGGCTCTCTTTTTTTTGCGTCCACATTAGCCAATGTTAACCGCCAATGAAATGCTAATAAGCCCTACAAGGCACTGCAGCATAACTACTTGAAAGCAATCCAAAAGCAACAAAAATCTAACTAAGGATTCAGTTGCAACAGCGCATCACCCTCTGCTAACCTCTAACTAAAGATCGATCATTAAGCCTCACAGCAGGGTGCCTTTAAAGCACCCAACATAGGCATTGAATGCATCTTAAACCGCTTTCATTAAAAACAATCTAGCTGGCCTATCACCAGCAATTCGGTCTCAATACAGGATATTAACCATCAGTATCAAACAGCAGAACAACCAAGGCAGCCGTATTAATCCTCTCGCTGATCTGCACCCCAATGCCGTACAGGATCAACGTTGACATTGTCAGCCTTGACCTTGAACGCACACCTGAGCAGATAATTGACATCAAAGGAAACCCACCATGAAAAAAGCCATTACTTTAGTTTTCGCAATGACCTTTCTTTCTGTGCCGCCCGCGATGGCCCACGAACACGCCCATATGGATATCAGCTCTGAATATATTGCCGGTTTTTTGGCTGGTGCTAACTTGACCGATGGCGCTATTATTCAGAACATCAACACAGGCAATGAAAGCGATTTTTTACAGCGAGCCTACCGCACTCGACTCGGTAAAAAACATCCTAATGCACAAGCGACCTATCTAGCAGGCTTCTGCCTACCCGAGGGAATAGATGACAAAACAGTGATCCATAAAGTCACCGAAAAACTAAAAAGCACCACATACCCCGAAAATACTCAACGGGATGTCATCGTTTATAACACCATCAAATCACTCTACCCTTGCCGAGAGTAAACCCCTTAATCCAACCCACACACGACAGAGAACACCGTAGAAAACAGATGCGACTAATATTTATGATAGCGACACAATTTAGATTAATTAGCCGATTACAGAGTTTAGGAGTCACCAATGAGACGTAAAAGTAAGGCTGTAGGTAAAGTGTATACCGCACCCTGGGAAAAAGCTTTCGCGACTGTTCTGACCCCTTTAGAGGAGTTTATCCATCGCCAGACCACCAGTGGTATCTTACTGATGCTGTTTGCAGTGGTCGCACTGGTTGTCGCTAACACCCAGCTAAATGAAGGCTATCACCACATACTGCAAACACACTTCGTCATCGGTTTCGAAGGCTTCCAATTATCCAAAACGCTACACCATTGGATTAATGACGGTCTGATGGCGCTGTTCTTCTTGGTCGTCGGCCTCGAATTGAAACGCGAGCTGCTGGTCGGCGAACTGGCCAATATAAAGCAAGCATCATTACCCATTATTGCCGCTGTGGGCGGCATGCTGATGCCCGCGCTGATTTATGCAGCTATCAACCCAGAAGGCCATACCCTGAACGGCTGGGGTATCCCTATGGCCACCGACATCGCATTTGCCCTTGGCGCGTTGGCGCTGCTAGGCAACCGGGTACCACAGAATCTACTGATGTTTCTGGTGGCACTAGCAATTGTCGATGACTTAGGCGCAGTGGTCGTTATTGCGGTATTTTATACCGAAACGATCAATATCCCTGCCCTATTGACCGCAGGGGCAATGGTCTTCGTCCTCATCTGCCTCAACCTTGGTGGTGTACGACGTATCCTACCCTATTCCCTGATTGGCGTTATTCTCTGGATCGCGATGCTAAAAAGTGGCGTACATGCCACCCTAGCAGGGGTTTTACTCGCCTTCACTATTCCGATGAAACCTAAATATGACCCCAAGCGCTTTCTGGCTCTAGTCCGCGACAGCGCCGATCATATTAAAAGCGTATTCGGTCAAAACGAGAATATTATATTAAACGATGCATTAAGGTCCCGTGTGCGGGCACTTGGAGAAGGGGTTTATAAAGTTCAAGCACCGGCTCAAGTACTCGAACATAAACTGCACCTACCATCGGCTTATCTGATCATTCCAATCTTCGCTCTTGCCAATGCCGGCGTGCCTATTAACTGGTCTGAATATGCCGAAGTACTTTCACACCAGGTCACGCTGGGTATAGGTGCAGGTCTGATTTTTGGTAAGTTAATTGGTATCGCTGGATTTACATGGCTGGCTGTCAAACTGAAAGTTAGCTCACTGCCGAAAGGCCTGAATTTCGATCATATCATCGGGGTAGCCTTCATGGGCGGCATCGGTTTCACCATGTCGATTTTCATCGCTGAATTAGGCTTTGCCCAATACCCATCAGACCTACTGATGGCTAAAACCGGCATTCTGTTTGCCTCTTTAATCTCAGGCCTCATCGGCTTTGCTTGGCTGTACTTTAAAACCAGCAAAAACGAAGCATAACCCTCCAGAGAAAAGAGAGTCTAAGGCTCTCTTTTCTCCACCCCTTCCGTAAAGGCCATCAATTACCCACTCCACGCTAAGCTAGCCTAATCTATGATTGCTTACCGATGACGCTTGTGCCGCAACCTCGTCATACTCACTCAACTAGCTTCTAAAGGCTTCAACTGATCACCGAGGCGCACAAGCCCCGACTCAAGAATCCGCGCACACAGCCCGCCATAGCCTAACATCGCCGCTGCACCGCCCTGCCCTAGCGCTTGATTCATACGCACACAGGGATGACATAATGCCGTTGCTTCGAAGATCGCACCACCAATACTAAAGGTTTGATGCCGCAAGGCATTAAGATTGATACCGCTAACCACTAAATTACGTCGCAGCAAACTTGGATCTATCTGCGCGATGCCCGTATAAGTTTCAATCAAACCGATGAACTCACTGGAGATCAGTGTGACCTGCCGTGCAGAACCCGGTGTTTTAGCACACCGATGATCACCTTCAAGACCTAACCCCGTAAGCGCTTGCGCCTGATCAACCACTAACATTGCCTGCTTACGCCCGGGCCGTAAGCCGATCCACTCGAGCCGGCCGGACTTAAGGTCTTTGCCATAGCGGGCAAATAGCTGTTTTTGAGTCATAGTAACTAGAAGATCCCATCACCCTGCTGATCAATCATCTGCTTAGCTTTACGTATCGTCTCAGTTGCACAACTTTCACTGGAGGGCAGCATGTCAGCCCGTATAAACTGATGGCTCTGCTCGCCCTTGGTGATTAACGCATTGACACGATAGCCGCCATCTTCATGCACCGGTGCCGGCGTAATCGTAAAGCCGTGATACTCTTCTGAGGGTAATTCTTGTGGCGCTTCCGGCTTTTTATCCGCCGAACTGAAAAGTGATTTGATAGTAGAAAACAGACTCATAACAACTCCTTTAATAGATCAAACCAGAATACCTGCAGATAAGAATCAAACGCAATCAACAGGCACAAAAAAACCGCCGATAGGCGGTTTTTCTAACATCGAGTCGTTAACAAGTAGCTAAGCACTCATAACGACTCGAACAACGCAGTGCGTTTATTTCCAGCCAGTTACTTCACGCAGACCGTCAGCGATCTGAGCAAGGGAACGAACAGTTTTAACACCAGCAGCTTCCAGAGCAGCAAACTTCTCGTCTGCTGTACCTTTACCACCAGAGATGATCGCGCCCGCATGACCCATACGCTTACCCGCAGGTGCAGTAACACCAGCGATGTAAGAGACAACAGGCTTAGTTACGTTAGCTTTGATGTAAGCTGCTGCTTCTTCTTCAGCAGAACCACCGATCTCACCGATCATAACAATCGCTTCAGTCTGTGGATCGTTCTGGAACAGTTCCAGAATATCGATGAAGTTAGAACCTGGGATTGGGTCACCACCAATACCGACACAGGTAGACTGACCGAAGCCAGCATCTGTAGTCTGCTTAACCGCTTCATAAGTCAGGGTACCGGAACGTGAAACGATTCCGACCTTACCTGGCAGATGAATGTGGCCTGGCATGATACCAATCTTACACTCTCCCGGCGTGATAACACCCGGGCAGTTTGGTCCGATCAGACGAACACCTAGATTGTCACATACCACTTTACATTCCAGCATATCAAGAACTGGGATGTGCTCAGTGATACAAACGATCAGTTTGATACCACTGTTAGCCGCTTCAAGGATAGAATCCTTACAGAAAGCAGCCGGTACATAGATAACAGATGCTTCAGCACCCGTTACTTCAACCGCTTCGGCAACCGTATTAAATACAGGCAGACCTAAATGCTCAGTACCGCCTTTACCCGGTGTAACACCACCGACCATTTTAGTACCGTAAGCAATCGCTTGTTCAGAGTGGAAGGTACCCTGACCACCAGTGAAACCTTGACAGATTACTTTGGTGTCTTTATTAATCAGAACGGACATTGTTATTTACCCTCCGCTGCTTTAACGGCTTGCTCAGCGGCATCTGTCAGGCTAGTCGCGGCAATGATAGCCAGACCAGACTCAGACAACAGCTTAGAACCAAGCTCTGCATTGTTACCTTCCAGACGTACAACTACTGGTACTTTTACGCCTACTTCCTTCACTGCACCGATAATACCTTCAGCAATCAGATCGCAACGTACGATACCGCCAAAGATGTTAACCAGAACGGCTTTAACCTTAGAATCTTCAAGAATAATCTTGAAAGCTTCGGTAACACGCTCTTTAGTTGCGCCGCCACCAACATCCAGGAAGTTAGCCGGAAATCCGCCGAACAAAGAAACGATATCCATCGTACCCATTGCCAAGCCAGCACCGTTAACCATACAACCGATGGTACCATCCAGCGCTACATAGTTAAGTTCCCACTGAGCCGCGCGTGCTTCACGCTCGTCTTCTTGTGAAGGATCTTGCATCGCTTGCAGATCTTTATGACGGTAAACAGAGTTACCATCGATCGCTACTTTAGCATCCAAGCAGTGCAGGTTGCCTTCGGTAGTAATAACCAGCGGGTTAATTTCAAGCAGAGCCAGATCTTTCTCTTTGAACATCTTAGCCAGACCCAGGAAAATCTGAGTAAACTGCTTAATCTGAACGCCTTCAAGACCCAGTTTGAATGCCAGTTCACGCGCCTGATATGGCTGTGCACCGGTGACAGGATCAATTGTCGCTTTAAGAATTTTCTCTGGTGTTTCTTCCGCAACCTTCTCGATCTCAACACCACCTTCAGTAGAGGCCATGAAGACGATACGACGAGATGAACGATCAACAACCGCACCCAGATATAGCTCATTAGCAATATCAGTGCAGTCTTCAACCAGAATTTTGGAAACAGGCTGACCATTAGCGTCAGTTTGGTAAGTTACCAGGTTTTTACCCAGCCAGTTGGCAGCAAATTCCTTTGCTTCAGCAGGAGAGTTGATCAGCTTTACGCCGCCAGCCTTACCGCGGCCACCTGCGTGAACCTGCGTTTTAACTACCCACTTATCACCGCCAATTTTCTCAGCAGCCGCCGCAGCAGCTTCTGGAGTATCTACCGCGATTCCTTTTGAAACCGGCAGACCATATTCGGCAAACAGCTGTTTACCTTGGTACTCATGAAGATTCATGCTCTAATCCGTCGTCTATTTCACACTTATCTAGGAACCTGCGAAAAGATAGGAGAGTGTACCTTTTCGCAGCCCAATTGCGTCCGGTGATAACAGATCCACCTTCTACAATAATCGGCCGGGAAATACCCGGCCGAAATTTAAAATCTTATTGTACAGCGATTAACGCTTTTTACGATTAGCCATATGGATAGCATGACCATCAACAGCCAAAGCTGCTTCATGGATTACTTCCGATACAGTTGGGTGCGCAAATACAGTTAACTGCAAGTCTTCTGCAGTTGAACCAAATTCCATCGCAATCGCCGCCTGAGCAATCAACTCAGAAGCCATACCACCCACCATATGAACACCCAAAATACGATCGGTTGCTTCATCGGCAATCATTTTAACGAAACCGTCCGTATCATCGGCAGCCATCGCACGACCCGAAGCAGCGAATGGGAATTTACCCACTTTAATGGCAACGCCAGCCGCTTTAAGCTCTTGCTCAGTCTTACCAACCCAGGCCAATTCAGGATGAGTGTAGATAATGCTAGGAATAACATCATAATTCATCTGTGCATGATGTCCGGCGATAATATCAGCCACCATGATGCCTTCTTCAGATGCCTTGTGAGCCAACATAGGGCCACGTACAGAGTCACCAACCGCATACACGCCCGGCGCTTCAGTACGACACTGACCATCAACAAAGATAAAGCCGCGCTCATCCAGTTTAACGCCAGAATCATCCGCCAACAGACCTTTAGTCAATGGACGACGACCAACAGCAACGATCAACTTATCGACAACCAGCTCTTTATCGCCTTCAGCATCGGTATACTTCAGGGTGACTTCTTGACCATTGATTTCTGTACCGGTGCAACGTGCACCCAGTTTGATATCAAGGTTCTGCTTCTTAAAGACTTTAGCCGCTTCTTTAGCAACGTCCTTATCGGCCATGCCCAAGAACTCATCCATCGCTTCCAATACGGTGACTTCAGTACCCAAACGCGCCCAGACAGAGCCCATTTCAAGCCCGATAACACCGGCACCGATAACACCCAAACGCTTCGGTGTTTCATCGATATTCAATGCGCCTTCGTTGTCCAGAATCAAACCTTCAGTCAGCGGAGCTGGCGGAATTTCTACCGGCACAGAACCTGAAGCGAGAATCACATTGTCAGCAGCATAAACAGTTGCCGTGCCATCAGCAGCAGTCACTTGAACCTGCTTATTCGCCAGCAATTTACCCATACCTTGGATAACCGTAACGCCATTGGCCTTAAATAGACCGGCAACACCCATGGTCAGGTTGCTAACGATTTTATTCTTGCGGGCAACCATTTTTTTAACATCCATGGAGATATCACCCGTCTGGATGCCATGTACGTCAGCGTGCTGTGTCTTATGGAACTGATGTGTTGACTCAAGCAATGCTTTAGAAGGGATACAACCCACGTTTAGACAAGTACCTCCCAATACAGGAGCCCCTTTGCCATCAACCCATTTTTCTACACACGCAGTTTTCAGACCCAACTGTGCTGCGCGAATAGCGGCTACATAACCGCCAGGGCCTGCACCAATTACAATTACGTCAAATTTATCAGACATCTCTTTCCTACCTATCGATTCGTTCTATTAATGGACTGAATTAAACTTCCAGCAGCATACGTGCAGGATCTTCCAGAAGGTCTTTAATAGTCACGAGGAATTGTACCGCTTCCTTACCATCAATCATACGATGGTCGTAGGACAACGCTAGATACATCATAGGCAGAATTTCAACCTGTCCATTCACAGCCATAGGGCGGTCCTGGATTTTGTGCATACCCATGATAGCGGTTTGTGGCGGATTCAGAATAGGTGTGGACATCAACGAACCAAACACACCACCGTTGGTGATTGTGAATGTACCGCCTTGCATATCATCCAGACCCAGCTTACCGTCACGGCCACGTTTACCGAAATCGGCAATCGTAGATTCAACATCAGCCAATGTCATTGCATCCGTGTCACGCAGAACAGGCACCATCAGGCCACGTTCAGTGGATACAGCAACACCAATATCTTGATAACCATGATAAACCATGTCGTTACCATCGATAGAGGCATTCACCGCTGGGAAACGCTTCAACGCTTCAGTCGCGGCTTTAACGAAGAAAGACATAAAGCCTAAACGAGTACCGTTATGGGTCTTCTCGAACAGATCTTTGTACTGCTTACGCAGTTCCATGATCGGCTTCATATTGACTTCGTTATAGGTTGTCAGCATGGCAGCGCTTTGCTGTGCTTCAACCAAACGCTTAGCGATAGTGGCACGCAGACGCGTCATTGGTACACGCTTCTCGACTCGCTCACCGCTAACGATATTCAGTGCTGCTGCATTATCAACCTTAACCGGCGCGGCAGGTGCTGCTGCAGGTTTAGTTTTCAGGAAGTTAACCACATCTTCCTTAGTGATACCGCCATTCTTGCCAGTACCAGGGATCTGGTTTGCATCCAAACCATTTTCTTCAATCAGCTTTCGTGCTGCTGGACCGACTTTTTCAGCATCCGTTGAAGCAGAAGCATCCGTAGATGCTGCAGGCGCTTCAGCGGCCGCCGGTGCAGCAGACGCCGCAGCACCCGCTTCAAAAATAGCCAGTACTTCTTCACTCAGTACAGTATCGCCTTCACCTTTGATGATCTCTTTGATCACACCATCAGACGGCGCTACAACTTCCAAAACAACTTTATCAGTTTCAATATCAACGATCAGCTCATCGGTAGCACAAGCTTCACCTGGCTGTTTGTGCCAGGTCGCTACAGTACCGTCGGCTACGGATTCAGGGAAGGTCGGCGTTTTGATTTCGATTGACATGTCTTTTCCTTTCTCAGTGCTACATAACAGGCTTTTTTGTCTGGCCTGTTAGCCATTGATTGCTTCATTAACCAGTTTTTCCTGCTGTTCAAGGTGTACAGAAATGTAACCTACGGCAGGAGCTGCGGCATGTGGACGACCCACACCTTCCATATGAATCTTGTCATTGTGACGAGCCAGTGCATGGCGCATATGATGCTGCGAACAATACCAAGCACCTTGGTTCATTGGCTCTTCTTGACACCAAACAACAGATTCAAGGTTAGTGTAATCTTTGATCGCATCAAACATTTGATCTTCAGGGAACGGATACAGTTGCTCAATACGAATAATCGCAACGTCATCCTTCTCTAATTCGGCGCGACGGTTATACAGATCGTAATAAACCTTACCGCTACACAGCACAAGGCGTTTAACCTTCTTCGGCTCCAGCGTATCGGTTTCAGCGATAACGGGATAGAAAGCACCATCGGACAATTCATCCAGCGAAGAAACCGCCTGCTTATGACGCAACAAGCTCTTCGGTGTCATGACGACTAACGGCTTACGCAGTGGGCGAACAATCTGACGACGTAACAGGTGGAACATCTGCGCCGGCGTAGTCGGTACACACACCTGAATATTGTGTTCAGCACACAATTGTAGGTAGCGCTCTAGACGTGCGGAGGAGTGCTCTGGTCCCTGTCCTTCAAAGCCATGTGGCAACAGCATGGTCAAACCACACAGTCGAGCCCACTTATGCTCACCACTGGTAATAAACTGGTCGATAACAACCTGAGCGCCGTTGGCGAAATCACCAAACTGAGCTTCCCAGATCACGAGCGCGTTCGGCATCGTGGTTGAATAACCATATTCAAATGCTAACACCGCTTCTTCTGACAAGAAGGAGTCATGCAAGGTTAGCACAGGCTGATCCGCATCGATGTTTTTCAGTGGCTCATAGACTTCACCATTGCGCTGATCATGCAGCACAGCGTGACGATGCGAGAATGTACCACGGCCGACGTCCTGACCGGTCAAGCGAACCGGGAAACCTTCCGCCAGAATAGTGGCATAAGCCAACGATTCAGCCATACCCCAGTTCAATTGCATAGCACCGACCGCCATACGCTTACGGTCGTCGTAGATTTTCTGAACCTGACGCTGAACCTGGAAGCCTTCCGGCACTTCACAGATTTTAGTGCCTAGCTCTTGCAGCAACTTGTTATCGACACGGGTATCGCAATCAAATGACCACTGATGCCCTAAGTAAGGCGTCCAATCAACAAACAACTCTTGGTTAGGCTGCAATACCAAGGAATGGGTGACATGCTTACCCTCTTCCAGATCCTTACGGTAATCCAGCTCTAGCTGCTTACTTTGTTCAGCAGTAAGAAGCCCCTCAGAGATCAACTGCTGCGCATAGAGCTCGCGGGTCGACTTCTGCACTTTGATCTGTTTGTACATCAATGGCTGCGTGCCTGATGGCTCATCCGCTTCGTTATGACCACGACGACGATAACAAACCAGGTCAATGACCACATCTTTCTTAAATTCAGTACGGTAATCAACCGCCAACTGAGTAACAAAGCGCACCGCTTCAGGGTCATCACCATTCACATGGAAAATAGGCGCCTGAACCATCTTAGCGATATCAGTACAGTATTCAGTCGAGCGGGAGTCTTCCTGCTTGTTAGTGGTAAAACCAACTTGGTTATTCACCACAATATGAATCGTACCACCGGTCTTGTAAGCACGGGTCTGGGACATCTGGAATGTCTCCATCACCACACCCTGACCCGCAAATGCTTGGTCACCGTGAATATTGACCGGCACAACCGTCGTACCAACCGAATCTTCACGACGATCTTGACGAGCACGTACGGAGCCTTCAACAACGGGTGACGAAATCTCAAGGTGGGATGGGTTAAACGCCATCGCGAGGTGAACTTCACCACCACCGGTCATTACGTTGGATGAAAAGCCCTGGTGGTATTTCACATCACCCGAAGTTTCCAGCGTTTTCTTACCTTCAAACTCACCAAACAGTTCGGTCGGGTTTTTACCGAAGATATTCACTAGGGTGTTCAAACGCCCCCGGTGAGCCATACCGATAACCACCTCACGAGCACCTTGCTTACCAGCACGCTGGATCAAGGTATTCAATGAAACAATCAGTGTTTCACCGCCCTCAAGACCAAAACGTTTAGCACCAGCAAAGCGGGAACCCAGATATTTTTCCAGACCTTCTGCCGCTGTCAGACGTTCAAGCACCATCATCTTCTTGTCGGCATCGACAACGGGATGAGAGCGAACGGGTTCCAGTCGAGATTGAATCCAGCGTTTTTCTTGAGTATCGACGATATGCATATATTCAGCGCCCACTGTTGTGCAGTAGGTTTTGTTTAGATCGTCGAGAATCTCTTTAAGCGTGGCCTCTTCACTACCAAAGAACAGGGAACCTGTTTGGAATGTAGTATCGAAATCGGCTGCAGATAATTCATGAAAACGCGGATCGAGATCCGGCACCGGTTCACGCTGACTCAGGTTCAGCGGATCGATATCGGCTGCCTGATGACCACGGACACGATAAGCATTAATCATCCGCAATACACGGATCTGCTTTTTCTCATGTTCAGAGCTACTGCTGTTACCGCCCACAGGCGCAGCATGGCGCTGATTCTTAGCCAAATAGAGGAAATGATCCCGAACCGTAGAATGTGGAACATCCTGGGTCAGGTTGTCGCCGACTTTGGGTAGTCGGTCAAATTCTTCACGCCATTCCTGAGGAATCGCGTTGGGGTCCATCAGATAGGATTCATATAGCTGCTCAATGTAAGACAGGTTGCCACCGTATAGATGGGCATTCTTCCACATCAGCTCCATTATGCCTTCTTGCATTCTTGATCACCCTGGCTCAGGGGTACTTTGGAAGTACAGGATGCACCACGTCCTGTCCAACTGGCCTTTTGGGCCGTCCCCTGTTTAGTTACCGTTATTATTTCTCACGTCTATGCCCTGTTAGAGGTACAGAGCATACGGGACGTGATTCTACGCTTTTTAACGCTTGGTTCATATATCAATGCAGAGGGAATTCTAAAAACTTTCCATACAAACGGATATAAGTCTTTTGACTAGTATCCAAAAATTACTTAAAAAAAAGCGGCTCCAACAGGAGCCGCCTTATTTTTGCAATCAGGTCGCTTGTGAAAGCAACATGTTGCGGATCTTACCGATTGCCTTAGTCGGGTTAAGCCCTTTAGGACAAACCGCGACACAGTTCATGATCCCGTGGCAGCGGAAAACGCTGAAAGGATCATCCAACTCGGCCAGTCGCTCCGAAGTAGCCGTATCACGACTGTCAGCCAAGAAGCGATAAGCCTGTAGCAGACCAGACGGTCCAACAAACTTATCAGGGTTCCACCAGAAAGATGGGCAGGCAGTAGAACAGCATGCACAGAGAATACACTCGTACAAACCATCCAGCTCAGCGCGCTCTTCTGGTGACTGCAGACGTTCGATCGCCGGTGGCGGCGTATCGTTGATCAAGAACGGCTTGATCTTTTCGTACTGCGTATAGAACTGAGTCATATCGACAACTAGGTCACGAATAACCGGCAGACCCGGCAACGGACGCAATACAAGCTTGTCACTTTCAACAACTTCAGATAATGGTGTGATACATGCCAGACCATTCAGGCCGTTCATGTTCATACCATCTGAGCCACATACACCTTCACGACATGAACGACGATATCCTAACGTCGGATCCTTGTCTTTCAGTAGTTGCAGCAGATCCAATACCATGATGTCCTTACCACCCGGGATATCAATATGGATATCCTGCATGTAAGGCGCATCATCGATCTCAGGATTATAGCGATATACACTTACCAGCATCGTAACAACCCCTTAGTAAGTTCGAACTTTTGGTGGGAATGCATCCATGGTCTTCGGAGCAAAGTTTACATCACGCTTAGTGATCTCTTTGGTCTTCGGATCAAACATTGAGTGGCACAACCAGTTAACATCATCACGTTCAGTGTAATCATTACGGGCGTGAGCGCCGCGACTTTCCGTCCGTGTCAGTGCTGCGATAGCCGTTGCCTCAGCAACTTCCATCAGGTTTTCCAACTCAAGGGCTTCGATGCGTGCAGTGTTGAAAGACTTAGACTTATCTTCAAGGTGCAGATTAGAGACACGTGTACGAATCTCCTTCAACATCTCAAGGCCTTTCTCCATGCTTTCGCCTTCACGGAATACACCGAAATACAACTGCATGGTTTTCTGAAGATCAGCACGAACCTCAGAAACACGCTCACCACCGGTAGAATTGTTCAGACGATTCAGGCGTGCCATCGCTTGCTCAATGTCAGCTTCAGTTGCATCATCAACAGCGTAGCCTTCAGCCATCTGCTTCTCGATTTGTATACCCGCAGCACGACCAAAGACAACCAAGTCAAGCAGTGAGTTACCACCTAAGCGGTTAGCACCGTGTACTGATACACAAGCCACTTCACCACAAGCAAACAGACCATCAATGATATAATCATTGCCGTCCGTATCGCGACCAATCGCTTGGCCACCAACGTTAGTGGCAACGCCACCCATCTGGTAGTGACAGGTCGGCACAACCGGCACAGGCTCTTTAACGGGATCAGCATGAGCGAATGTCTTAGACAACTCACAAATACCTGGTAGACGAGACTGCAAAACTTCTTCACCGAGGTGATCGAGTTTCAGGAATACATGATCGCCGTTTTCACCGCAACCACGACCCGCGAGGATCTCAAGTACCATTGAACGTGCAACAACGTCACGACCTGCAAGATCTTTGGCGTTTGGCGCATAACGTTCCATGAAGCGCTCACCGTCTTTATTGACCAGGTAACCACCTTCACCACGACAACCTTCAGTCACCAGTACACCCGCACCCGCAATACCGGTTGGGTGGAACTGCCACATCTCCATATCCTGCGCAGGCACACCCGCACGCAAAGACATACCCATACCGTCACCGGTATTGATCAGAGCATTGGTAGTAGACTGGAAGATACGTCCAGCGCCGCCAGTAGCCAGCACCGTAGCTTTCGCTTTAACGTAAACCGTTTCACCGGTTTCAATACAGATAGCGATAACACCAACAACTGCACCGTCTTTATTTTTGACCAGATCAACCGCATACCATTCATTCATGAAGGTCGTACCGGCTTTAATATTCGCCTGATACAGCGTGTGCAACAGTGCGTGACCCGTACGGTCAGCGGCAGCACAGGTACGAGCAGCCTGACCGCCCTCACCGAAGTTTTTAGACTGACCACCAAACGGACGTTGGTAGATACGGCCTTCTTCAGTACGGGAGAACGGCAGACCCATATGGTCTAGCTCAAATACCGCTTGAGGGCCAACAGAACACATGTATTCGATAGCGTCTTGGTCACCGATATAATCGGAACCTTTAACGGTATCGTACATGTGCCAGCGCCAATCATCGTTCGGATCAACACTCGCAATCGCACAGGTAATACCACCCTGGGCTGATACGGTGTGCGAACGGGTTGGAAATACTTTAGTAATACACGCGGTATTGAGGCCACCCTGGGCCAATTGCAGTGCGGCACGCATTCCTGCGCCACCACCACCGATGACAATACCGTCAAAAGTCAGCGTACGTAACTTGCTGCTCATCTTACACTCCCCACAGAATCTGAACGCCCCAAGCGACGTATATAAACGTCAAGAGACCACAAGCGGACTGGAACAAGAAGCGAATGCCAGTTGGCTTGATGTAGTCAGTTGAAATTGACCACATACCGATCCAGGCGTGAGCCGCCATAGACAGTATCGCCAGCAATGCAAAAATGCGCATAGCGGTACAACTGAACAATTCACTCCACTGCTGATAATCCAAATCTGGATTGAACAGCATGTAGCCCATCATAAAAACTGTAAAAGCAAGCAGCACAACAGCAGTTACACGCTGAATCATCCAGTCGTATAGCCCACTCCGGCCAAAACTTGTAATTGAAGTTACCATATCCATACTCCTGCCAGCAGAATAGCAACAGCAGATACCACCAAAGTAACCTTGGCAGCCATCTTACCGCTCTCTAACTCTTCACAATGACCAAAATCCATTACTAGATGTTTGATACCGGCAAAGAAGTGATACAGCAACGCTGAAACCAGTCCCCACGCAATCAGCTTCGCGAAGAAGCTCTCAGTCAACATCTGAGCAGCAGCATTAAAGCCTTGCTCGGACTCAAGAGACATTCCAAGTGCATACAGCATAAAGAAAGCGCCAAAGAACAACGCTAGCCCCGTTGCACGGTGCAGTATGGAAGTGATAGCCGGAAGTGGCTGTTTAATAGTTCGTAGATCTAAGTTTACGGGTCTTTTCTCGTTCACGGCTCTTGTTCACACTTATGTTAAGCCCAATTGCAGGGCCAGGTTGTTAAAGGTAGTGTACAAAGACAAAGATAAGTACCTCGGTCCAGCGCCTGCATCCCATCCCGAAATGAGCAATGCAAGCTGGAAACGGAGTATACCAGCAAATTGTCGCAATACAATTAACCAACACTGTTTCTACGTCTATTGTCTAGTGTTTTTTATACTGCACACAGCCTTCTAATCGCCTACAACCAAATGATTATTCAGCTAATTTAATTTTCCTGTTAGAGCGCTAATACAAAGGCTTAGCGCATTGCTGCATTGCAATAAAAGGAGGTGTAATTGAATTGACAAACGCATTCAACTCACTATAGTGTCAGGGTCCTGTTACGAGCTAAACCCTTTAGACTGTGACTGATAATTAAGGGCCGTGCGCCCACAGGATTAACTGCAAACCCTGCTGTGGCGACAAAATTACCCTACTACAATTTATAAAGTCATTCAGATTAAACAGAAATGATAGGAGCCTATAATGGCTGACAAAAAAGCACGCTTAACAGTCGACGGCATCGACGAGGTATTCGAATTACCGGTTTACACTGGTACTATGGGACCTGATGTTATTGATGTACGCGCCCTGACTGGTAAAGGCCTGTTCACTTACGATCCTGGCTTTGTTTCTACTGCGGCTTGTGATTCCGCTATTACCTACATCGATGGTGGCAAAGGCGTTCTATTGCACGGTGGCTATCCGATTGAGCAGCTGGCAGAAAATTCTGATTACCTCGAAGTATGTTACTTGCTGCTGAATGGAGAACTACCAACTCCCGAGCAAAAGCAAACCTTCGTCGATACTGTTAAGAACCACACTATGGTTCACGAACAGATGCTCCACTTCTTTAACGGCTTCCGCCGTGACGCACACCCAATGGCTATCATGGTCGGCGTTGTGGGCGCACTGTCGGCCTTCTACCACGACTCCTTGGATATCGATGATGCGCATCATCGGGAAGTCTGCGCTTACCGTCTGATTGCTAAAATGCCGACGATTGCGGCCATGTGTTACAAGTACAGCATCGGCCAGCCATTCCAGTATCCACGTAACGATCTGGACTATGCTGACAACTTCCTACAAATGATGTTTGGCAACCCATGTTCTGACTATGTCACTAATCCTGTGCTCGCCAAAGCGATGGACAAGATCTTCCTATTGCATGCAGATCATGAACAAAACGCCTCTACATCTACCGTGCGTCTGGCTGGCTCTTCTGGCGCTAACCCATTCGCCTGTATCGCTTCCGGTATTGCTGCACTTTGGGGCCCTGCCCACGGCGGCGCAAACGAAGCCGTGCTGACCATGCTGAACGAAATTGGTGATGAATCCAATATCGAAGAGTTCATCCAGCGCGCTAAAGATCCTGACGATTCTTTCCGCCTAATGGGCTTCGGTCACCGGGTTTACCGTAACTTTGACCCTCGCGCCAAAGTGATGAAGCAAACCTGCGACGAAGTACTGGCTGAGCTAGGCATCGAAAATGACCCTCTGCTGAAGATCGCTAAACGCCTCGAGCAGATCGCCCTAGAAGATCAATATTTCGTGGATCGCAAACTCTATCCAAACGTAGACTTCTACTCAGGCATCATCCTTAAAGCGGTCGGCATTCCGACTAACATGTTCACCGTTATCTTCGCGCTGTCACGTACTATCGGCTGGATCTCCCATTGGAGTGAATTCCACAGCAGCCCGAACAAAATCGGTCGTCCACGTCAGCTGTACACAGGACCTGTACAACGCGATTACCCTAAGAAGTAATACGCCAAAGACAAAAAAGCCGCTACTAGCGGCTTTTTTTTGTCTCTTCAATAATGCACGCACAGATCCACACCAACCACTCCTTCACACGATGACCACAGCCACAGCACGATCATTAATCCGCACAGTTCGCAGCACAGCCCAAGCCCGTCATGAGCCCCAGATACCGGCAAAACGAAGAACAACCCAACAAAACCCTAAAGATCAATCCTAAGGCCTTTTCAACAACCTCACCACTCAAGCAACAAAAACTTAACCGCTTTCAACACCTATGCCATAAACACAAAAAAACCAGGCAAGCCTGGTTTTTTAATCGGCCCGCTGACGCAGGCTTAAGCATAGTGTTTATGCAAGCTCAGTCAGCCGATACCGACTCAATATTATGAATAGAGAGGTCCGCACCGTTGAACTCCTCTTCTTCATCAAGCCGCAGCCCCATAACGACCTTCAATCCACCATAAACGATAACACCACCGACCACCGCGATAGCAATACCCATCCCAGTACCGACCAACTGCGTCAGCAGACTGACACCGCCTAAACCACCTAGCGCGGTTGAGCCAAAGATACCGGCCGCAATCCCGCCCCAAGCACCACAGAGACCGTGTAATGGCCACACACCGAGAACATCATCAATCTTCCAACGGTTTTGCACGACGGTAAACATCCAGACAAATAATGCTCCAGCTACACCACCAATCATCAGCGCACCGATAGGATGGACAATATCGGAACCCGCACAGATCGCCACCAGCCCAGCCAAAGGCCCATTATGAATGAAACCCGGGTCATTTTTACCCAACAGCAATGACACGATAATACCACCAACCATCGCCATCAAACTGTTCACCGCCACTAAGCCCGAAATACCTTCCAGCGTCTGCGCAGACATCACATTAAAACCGAACCAACCGATACATAGAATCCACGCACCGAGCGCCAAAAACGGAATATTCGATGGCGGAAACGCCACCAACTTGCCACCGCGATAACGCCCCTTACGGATACCCAACATAATCACCGCCACAAGACCTAACCAACCACCGACGCCATGTACCACAACCGATCCAGCAAAGTCATGAAATGCAGCACCAAAAGACGCCTCAAGCCAATCCTGAATACCATAGTTACCGTTCCAGATAATGCCTTCAAAAAATGGATAAACAAAACCAACAATCAACGACGAGGCAATCAAGAAGGGCCAAAACCGCGCCCGCTCAGCAATACCACCCGAGACAATAGCGGGAATTGCTGCCGCAAAGGTCAGCAGAAAGAAGAATTTAACCAACTCATAGCCATTACCTTGAGATAACGTTTCCGCATCCTGAAAAAACGTCACATCGTACGCCACCCAATAGCCGATAAAAAAATAAGCCACTGCGGAAAATCCGAAATCCGTCATTATTTTCACCAACGCATTCACCTGGTTCTTCTGCCGTACTGTGCCTACCTCAAGAAAGGCAAACCCAGCATGCATGGCAAACACCATGATCGCCCCCATCAGAATAAATAACGTATTTGAACTCTGGACGAGTGTTTCTACAGCACTATTAACGCTTTCCACGGAGATCTCCTGCTGAATAACGCACTCATTTAAGGCTGACCTCTATCATCAGCACCTAAATAGTGCATTTAAATTTTATTAGAATAGTTTGGATGCTGGCAGCAACCCTCTATATCAACCTGTTAGCGAGGGTTTATCGACAATAGCCAAAATCGCTCCAAAAAGGCGCAATATATAAAGCATAGACCATGCCAATTTAATCAACGCACCAGTTCAACGCAGCCTAGACGCGCCAAAAAAAACCACCGCGAGGTGGTTTTTTTAACATGCAGCGTCATCTAAGCATTAATCGCCATCAATCTCAGGTTTAGCGGATATTTCAAAGCACTGGTGAATCTTACTGTTACGCTTGAAATCCAGGTCGATCGTTTTACGGGTAATATCGACCACCTTAAAGCGCTCAGACAATACCGCATCAATTTTAAAGCGTCGGTAGTTATTGGAGAAAATCAACTTACCGTCGGGACGCAGCAGACCCATCGCTAGACTGATTAGCTCCCCATGATCACGCTGCACATCAAAGACATCATGCATCCGCTTTGAATTGGAGAATGTAGGCGGGTCCATAAAGATCAGGTCATAGCCCTCACCCTTCTGCGCCCGCAGCCATTTTACACAATCTTCCTGCAGAAAGTGGTTACGCGCTTCGGCAAAGCCATTCAGGGCAAAATTTTTCTTAGCCCAGTTCATATAGGTGGCGGACATATCAATACTAGTGGTCGACCGTGCACCACCTTTGGCAGCGTGCAGAGAGGCTGTGCCGGTATAACTGAATAGATTAAGAAAATCTTTGCCTTTCGCCTCTTGCTGAATCTGCAAGCGAATCGGACGATGATCCAAAAACAAACCGGTATCAAGATAATCATCTAGGTTAACCAGAATCCGACAACCCCCTTCAGTAATATCAATAAAGCGTTCGGTTTGATCCTGCTTCTCATATTGATTAGTCCCCTGCTGCTTGCGCCGTTGCTTGAGAATAATATTCTCCGCCGGGATATTCAGCACCGCCGGCAACACCGCGACAATTTCTTGCAAACGCGCAAAGGCTTTAACCACATCGACACTTTTAGGCGCCTGATATTCCTGCACATGCACCCAATCATTATAGATATCGATGGCGGCGGAATATTCCGGCAAATCAGCATCGTATAATCGATAACAAGTGATATTCTGACGTTTAGCCCACTTACTCAACTGCTTCAGATTTTTGCTCAATCGATTAGCTAACATCTGCGCGCCATCGCTTAATACAACAGGCGCAGCGTCTGCCACCGCATCATCAACGGATTCCGTTACCACCTCAGGCATAGCTTTCGCGGCCAGCACAGGCTTATTGGCCGCCGCGACCTCTTTCTCACTACGGGCGCGAATATTAAAGATTTGTAGCTGACTAGGGATCGCACCGTTATACAACTTATAGGTTTTATCCGACGCCAGTTTCATCATCTTGCAAAGTTCAGGGTTGCCGGTAAAAACCGCCGCCTGCCAACCGGTAAACTCTGCTTTCAAGCGCTCGCCAAGGTGCTGATAAAGAAAAAACAGGGTCGGCTCATCCCCTAAACGCTCACCATAAGGCGGGTTCGTTAATACCAAGCCTGCGGTATCAATGGCGGGATGCGATAATCGAGATAATTCGCGGCGCTCAAGATGAATCAGATTTTCGACACCGGCACGGCGCGCATTATCCCGCGCAATCCCCAACACCTTCGCATCCGCATCAAAGCCCTCAAAACGACTTGTCACCTGTTTGAGACCAACGTCACGGCGTTCCCGCGCCTCCTCCAGCAAGGTTTGCCAAAGGACGTTGTTATGCTGTGTCCAGTAAGTGAAGCCGTAATCACGCCGCAACAAACCTGGGGCAATATCAGCCGCCATCAACACACCTTCAATTAACAGAGTGCCTGAGCCACACATGGGGTCGAGCAACGCTTGGCCTTCACGCGCCTTCTCAGGCCAACCACAGCGATATAGCAGCGCAGCAGCCAGGTTTTCCTTCATTGGCGCAGCCCCCGACTGCAAGCGATAACCACGGCGATGCAAACTATCTCCGGAAATATCCACGGCAATGGTCGCCTCACCCCGTTGCAGGTGAACATTTACCCGTAGATCAGGCTTCTGCCGATCCACCGAGGGTCGACGACCGGTTTCATCACGAATCTGATCGACAATCGCATCCTTAACCTTTTGCGCACCGAACCGACTATGGTTAATCCCCTCGGACTGGCCGGTAAAGTCAATAATTAAAGTGCCTTCAGGCCGCATATGCTCGAGCCACTTGATTTCCTGAACACCACGGTAAAGCGCTTCAGCTGTTTCCGCTGGGCAACGGTGCAACTCAAGCAACACACGGTTAGCCACCCGCGACCATAAGCAGGCGCGATAAGCGGCTTCTAAACCGCCAGAAAAATATACACCGGCCAAGGTTTGTTTTGGCGTTTCAACATTCAGGGCCTGAAGTTCATCAAACAGAACAGGCTCCAGCCCTTTCGGGCAGGTAGCAAAGAATTTCATACTCAGGGGATACCTCTTTTAAGAACAGGCATATTAACGGCAAACGCTTTTAAGACCAATGACTAAGATGCGAATTCAAAGAAAACTCTAATAAAGTGAATTTTTTTCAATCAACCATTGTTGTTTGACAACCCCCACGCAAGCCGTTGAAGTCATGCTCTTTTGCCAATACATTTATGACAATTCAATTAAAATTCGATTCTTGATACTTTTTTTTAATTACACACAGGAAACCATTTCAGCCATTGTGAATCATAGTATTTAACACCAACAACAGGAGCTATATGTCACTGTAACTGGGATTACTGAAATGTAACCGGCGCCACGCTTAACAAAGAGCCAATGCGCTTGGTTGCCACATCAGTAACCCACCCGAAAATATTAAGCACTATATAGAGGCATCTTTACATGAAGAGACAAAAACGTGATCGTTCTTCAGTACTTTTCAACCGTGGCTTTACAGCCGGACTCGTGGGTAAATCTAAAGACGAGTGCCCAGTCACTCTGGGTGAGCTCCGTAACCACTGGTTAAGTGGTTGGCGCGAGGGCCGTGAAGCACATTGGGATGGTCAGTCGGGTGTCTCGGCTATACATATAAATCCATCTTTACATTAAGCCACCATATTAATGCTAAGGCATATAAACTGAGAAAGGCTCGCTAGGAGCCTTTCTTTTTGTTTACACCACAGGCGATTGACCACTTAAGAAAAAGCTATGCATCATCTCACTCAAAATAACCTAACTGAGATCTAGAACCCTAGTTCAGATAGCTCTTTTATAGCGTCACAGCATCAAGCTCGGCGATCGCTTTAACCGATTCCGCAATCAATTCAGGGCCGCGATAAATAAAACCGGTATACACCTGCACCAATGAAGCACCCGCTTCAATCTTCTCCGCCGCATCAAAACCATTGGTAATACCACCAACACCGATAATCGGCAATGCGCCACCCAGTTCACGAGACAGTATACGGATCGCTTTGGTCGCCGCATTACGCACCGGCACGCCACTTAAACCTCCCGCTTCTTGTGCCACCGCAGAGTCTTCAACACCGGCTCGCGAAAGCGTCGTATTGGTCGCAATCACTCCATCCATTTCATAAGATTTAAGCGCTGCAGCCACCAGCACGAACTCTTCTTCACTCATATCAGGTGCAATCTTAACCGCAACCGGAACATACTTCCCATGCAATAAGGCAAGCCGGGCTTGCTCGGTTTTAAGCGCTGCCAACAACTCATTAAGCGAATCACCAAACTGAAGGGAGCGCAGCCCCGGCGTATTTGGCGAGGAGACATTAACTGTAATATAGGTTGCTTTATCGTACACTTTACGCATACAGATCAGATAATCATCGATGGCATTTTCCACCGGGGTATCGAAATTTTTACCGATATTAATCCCGAGAATACCGTTATAACGGCTCTTCTCAATATTTTTCAGCAGCGTATCAACACCCTGATTATTAAACCCCATCCGGTTTATGATCGCTTGGTGCTCAGGGATACGGAACAGTCTTGGTTGAGGATTACCCGGCTGAGGCCGTGGCGTAACAGTGCCCACCTCAACAAAACCAAACCCCAATGACGCCATACCGTCAATCGCAATGCCGTTTTTATCCAGCCCTGCCGCCAGTCCCACCGGATTTGGGAATTGAATTCCCATCACTTCAACCGGTTGACTGAGTGTTTTAACACGAAAAAGTGAATTTAATCCGACACTGGCCATCAGGTTGAGACTGTTCAGAGACAGGTCATGGGCCGTTTCAGGGTCGAGCTTAAACAACAGAGATCGGGCAGCTTGATAGAGCATGGAATTCCACAAGTCAATTTAAAGTGCGGGCATTATATGCAAAGTCGCCGGCACTGTAAAAAAATCAGAGCTTTTCTATGGCACTGAATTTACCAGAATCACTAAAAGAGATGCGAAAACTCCCCTGAATGCCATTATGAAGCAGATAAGGCTGCAACAATGATGATGGAAACCGCACCCGTCGGCCATCACGGCTTCTGGCCACCACATCCTTTACCTCTTGCCGATAGTGGGCGAGGTATTGTTCGGCAGTTAAACTGATATCGACGATGATAGATTGCATATACTCAGCGCTTAAGACCAGCTCTGCGGCCTCGTTATGGTTTGATAGCTATTTACGGTTAGCCTGCATCGGCGATCGGTTTTACACCGAGATCCACCATAACCCAGTCACAGGACAATGAAGGCACTCGGTGATTTAGCCTGCAGCTAGACCATTCAGGATTCTGAATATAGCAAAAACAATGGCTTATAAAACCCCAAAAGATATCTTTTAGAGCTATTTTTCAGTTATGCTACGATGCGTTGTAATAGCGGTCGCGAGACCGTCTATAGGCCGCTGTAGCCCGTCACATGACTCTTGGAGCCGGATAGTCAACCGGAGATAAAGCCACTTATGTCACACTTGCTTCACCATACCCGTTTACTCTTTGCCGGACTCATCGCCTGCTTATCTTTTCCGGCATATGCCCAACTGAATGTTTATCCTGATCGCTTCGCCATTGCGGAAGGGGAAACCATTCTGCTGACGGTTGAAGTCGACCAACGCACCGCTAGCCGGCCTGACTTTTCGCCACTCACACAAGATTTTCATTTTCTCGGCAGCAAGCAGATGACAGTGTCTAGCTACGCCAATGGTGCAAACCAAAACACCACACGCTGGAAAATCCTACTACGTCCTCGCCGGGCTGGGGATATACAAATTCCCGCGCTACACATGAACAACCAATATAGCGAACCGCAACTGATCAGTGTTGAGGGTTCTAGCGGGGCCGCGGCACTGGTTAGCCATGATGATTATCTCGAAAGCTCCGTTAACAGTCATGAGGTCTACCAAAACAGTCAACTGCTCTACAGCACCCGATTGTTTCACCTTAATGATCTTCCACCAATGTCCACACTGTCAGCCCCCGTGGTGCCGGGCACTAAGATCATTCCACTCGGCGACCAACAACACTACAGTCGCCAAATGAAGGGCCAGACCTATCAGGTGACGGAGCAAAGTTATGCCTTATTCCCGGAAAAAACCGGCCAACTGACGATTCCCGGTGCAATTTTCAGTGCCGGCCCTGGGGCACCCGAACTCAATACCGAACCGATGGCGATCGATGTCTTTCCCCCTGTAGCGCAGCAAAAACGTGGCTATTGGCTGCCAACCACCAGATTAGACCTTGAAGAACTGACCAGCGGTGCTGTAAACACCCTGACGCTGGGTGAAAGCCAGGTGCGTACATTTAGAATCAGTGCCGAGGGCTTACTGGCCGATCAACTGCCGGCCATTATGCCGCTGCGTAATGAACTGGCACAAATTCGTGTCGAGGATGTTAGCCTAGAACAAAAAGTCACGCCGAGTGGCATTATCAGTAGTCGAACCGAAACCGTACACATCACCCCAACCGAGCGTGGCGAAGTCACCCTCCCCGAGATTGCAATTCCTTGGTGGAATATCAATCAAGATAGTAGTGCAACCGCCCGCTTACCCCTGCGAATTTTAAACGTTACGCCAGCGACGCCAGCCTCTCAGGCCGTTGTCTTAAACAGCAATGACAAGCCCGCCGATCCCCCCGAACCAAGTCTCGATCCAGAGACAGAAAAAAATGCACAGTTGTTGGTATGGTTATTGGCGGCAATCGCAATCATTTCCTCCCTTGGCTGGTTATATAGCTATGCCTCTCAACGCCGTAAGAAGTTTGATATCGGTGAGCAAGACAAAGGATCAACAGCACAGAAACCGCAAGTGCCGCCATCGCCGCAGGCACAAAAATCCCGCGGGAAGCAGGAAACTAATCGGGACAAATTGAATAAAATGCTACAGGCCGAGCAAAAAGCATTTAACCTCGCCATTGAGGCCTGCTACAACGATCAACCGCTGGAAGCTCGGCTATTAATTCTCGAGTGGGCTAGACTGTTCTGGCCCCACAACCGCTTTAATGACAGTCTCGATTTAAGTGATCTAAAAAAGAGTAAAACACTCGAGCTCTTATTAATCGATATGGAAAGTTATATTAGCGGCTCTGAGTCCGGCCAGTGGTCCGGCGACCTATTAGCCAAAGCCCTCGAGCATATCCGCTCATAACAACTAAACAAAATCCGACGCTATTCGCTGTATTTAATGCCCCTTAATGTGGTTTATCAATAATCTGCTTCAAAGCGGCGGACAGTTTAGGGTAGGCAAATTGATAACCCGCGTCGAGCAGACGCTGGGGGTAAACCCGCTGCCCCTTAACCAATAGATCACTGCCCTGACCCAGCAATAACTGAATCACAAAAGCAGGCACTCTAAACCAAGCGGGGCGAGATAGTGCTGCCGCCAGTTGATCACTAAAGACGGCATTCGTCACCGCCTCTGGTGAGGTAAGGTTGAAGGCCCCGTTAAACTGATCATGGGTTAACAACAGACAGATGCTCTCTATTTGATCATCCATATGGATCCAAGACATCCACTGACTGCCCTGCGCGACAGGCCCTCCTAGCCCAAGCTTAAACGCCGGTAACATTTTCGCTAATGCGCCACCGTCTCCCAATACAATTCCGGTTCTCAGTAAACACACTCGAACGCCCTGCGTCTGGGCCTTAAGCGCTTCCGCTTCCCAGCGTTGACATAATTGATGGGTGAAATCATCAACCACCTCTCCCTGTTCATCCAGTTGCAGTCCGTCACTGCGGCACCCATAGTAACCAATAGCAGAGCCACTGATCATCACATCAGGTTTATGTTCCAGCCGGCTAATCAAGCCGTTTATTTGAGCGGTCAGATCAACACGACTATCGACGAGAGTCTTTTTATGTGCTTCGCTCCAGCGCTTATCGGCAATTCCCGCACCGGCAAGGTTAATAATGCCATCAAGCCTCTCGTCACATAACAACTGATCAAGGTGAGTAATGACCTGTACCCGATCACCGAACAGCCCACGTGCTTTTGCTGCATCACGGGTCAAAATGATCAACGCATGTCCATCCTCAAGCAAACGCGGTACGAGATGGCTACCGATAAAACCGGTAGCGCCACTGATAAGAACCTTCATGCAGATCTCCTTTAAGGCATTGCAATCAATGCAGTCTGTCTTTATAACCATAGTCCAGTGATAATCAACAGGAAAAATTATGTTCACCGGTATCGTTCAGGGCACGGCTACAGTTGTTACGGCAATCATTAAAGACCAGTTTATGCAGCTCACACTGACCTTTCCCCACTCTCATTGCGACAACCTACAAACCGGCGCCAGCATCGCCATTAATGGCACCTGCTTAACCATTACGGCGTTTAACGATAATCAGATCCAATTCGACCTTATTATGGAGACCTTAAGAGTCACCAACCTAGGCAAACTCAAAGCTGGCGACCGGGTGAATTTTGAGCGAGCCGCCCGTATCGGCGATGAAATCGGCGGACACCAGCTATCGGGTCATGTCCATGGGCAAGCGACCATTGTCGACATTGAGCAACCGGCGGATAATCGCATCGTTTGGTTTGAAGCCCCCGCCGAAATCATCAAATACATTTTACCCAAAGGCTTTGTCGCCCTGAATGGCTGCAGCCTTACCATCGGCGAAGTCGAGGCAAACCGTTTCAACGTCTTTCTGATTCCCGAAACACTCTCAGTGACGCTGTTTGGCCAAGCCGCGGTAGGCGACCCCATCAATTTAGAAGTGGACAGTCAAACGCAAGCCGTGGTTGATACGGTTGAGCGCTATATGCAATCGTCTAACCAATAGACGCGAACCACATGCGACTCGATATGAATACAACGTTAGCCTCTCAGAAGATAAAATAGCCTTACCCATTGCGTTAGCTAAACAGCGATCTACAATAGCCGCTTTATTTCTGTACTCAGAGGCTTCATTGATGGAAACCCGCAATATCCGTGCTGATCTAACGCTACTGCTCGTCGCTGCTATCTGGGGACTCGCTTTTGTTGCACAACGGATGGGCATGGACCATCTCGGCCCCTTTAGCTTTAACGGTGCTCGCTTTCTGCTAGGCGCCATATCATTACTACCATTACTGCTGATATTTCGCCCGAGTGCGGCACCAACCGCCCCCCGGGCGATGCTCAAAGGCAGTATTACCGCGGGTCTTTTTCTGTTTCTCGGGGCCTCATTACAGCAAGTTGGACTACTCTGGACATCCGCTGGGAATGCCGGTTTTATCACCGGGCTCTACATCATTATCGTCCCCATCATTGGTCTCTTTCTCGGTCATGTTACCCGCATTAATACCTGGCTCGGTGGGTTATTAGCGGTGATGGGGCTCTATTTTCTCACCGTAACGCAAACCGGTGGCGACAGCCTCGATATCAACACCGGCGACCTGTTAGTCTTGGGTAGTGCCTTCTTCTGGGCTGCGCATGTGGTGGTAATTGGCAAGTTAGCCAGTCAGCTCGACAACCTGCGACTCGCCATCATCCAATTTTTTATCTGTGCACTGCTGAGCTTTTTGATCGCCCTTATCTTCGAGATGGATAGTCTCAACCTCACCAACCTGTTACTAGCATGGCAGCCGATCGCTTATGCAGGACTATTATCCGTTGGTGTTGCCTACACCTTGCAGGTAGTAGCACAACGCCATGCTCCGGCGTCCCACGCGGCAATTATTATGAGCTTAGAAGCGGTGTTTGCGATAATCGGCGGTTGGTGGTTATTGAATGAAGCCTTTAGTCAGCGAGCCATGATCGGCTGCGGTTTGATGTTATTGGGGATGATCATCTCTCAGCTCAACCTGTTCCGACATCGTAGCCCGGTGGCTCATAGCGAAGCGAGCTAATACGCCACCGAGCGAGGCGCTAGTCAACGACGATCACAACCGGCCCGATGCCTTCACCGTTAAGTACTGATTGATTAAAGCCACCGGCAGCTGCTTAGCCAGCAGATCGAGAGGCATTGCACCTTGATGCCGTAAGGTCTCATGGTGCTGCTGTCGGCTGTCAAGGTACTGCTGCACTCCATGAAAACGCAGCGCTGAATCGAGATCAGAAACTCGCGTAGCTTGTGCCTTATCGAGCACCTGTTCACGCAGATCAGCCACCACCACTAGGTGGCGGCGAGACAGTAAGCGCACCGCCGTCGCAAGATCATCACTGTCTTCATCACGGGTATTGGTGACCAATACGATCAACGCTCGTCGACGCTGTAGCGGCATCAGTTCCCGCGCCGCTTCAAGATAGTCAGCCGCTTCCATCGTCGCTTCAAGATCATAGCTACCGGCAATCATTTGGCGAACAACGGCGCTACCTTTGACCGGCGGAAACCACCGCTTGACACCACCAAAGGTATGAAAACCCACCGCATCGCCCTGCTGGGCCGCCACATAGGCCAGCAGCAACATCGCATTCAAAGCTTCATCGAGATGTCCACTCTCCTCTTCACGGTGACGCATACGCCGACCACAATCCAACATAAAAACAATCTGCTGATCCCGCTCATCCTGGTATTCACGGGAGATTAGCTTGTGATAGCGGGAGGTCGCCTTCCAATCGATTTGACGCAGTGCATCCCCGGCGCGATATTCCCGTAACTGATGAAAGTCGTTACCTTCACCACGGCGTAATCGATGCTTTATACCCAACTGGCTCAGTTGATGATCGGTCGCCAATAAGGTGTATTGGCTAACGGCTCTAAAATTAGGATAAACCTTAACGCTATCCGGCAGTGCCACATGCTGCTTACGCTGCCACAATCCCAGCGGTGATACGGTAACCAGATCGATACCGCTAAAGTCACCATCCCCGCGTCGATCTGGTTTAATACGGTAAACCGCTTTAGCGCCCCGTTGCGCCGGCAGTGTGAGTGTTAGCGGCAAGCCCTCGACACCATAATCAGCCGGGTGATGGTCATGCAATGTTAGCTGCTGCGCTCGCTGAGTGAGATTAGTTAATCGCAGCGTGACCTTACTCCATACGCCTACCGGAATACTGCCCTTTAACTCTCGCGTGACCTGCGCAGTCGGCTCTCGTCGATGTAACAACAAATCCAGTAACAATAAGGTGCTCGCCGCCGCCACGATCACATTACGCAGCCCTGCCAACGCAGGCCAGAATGCAGCACAGACCGCTACGACCAATAGCAGTGCGGCCAGCATCACCGTCCGGCGGGATGGGATCATACTCGTGGAGCCTGCACATTACTGAGGATGTCGTTTAACACATCATCGACCTTATAGCCCTCAATCTCCAAATCGGCACTGAGCTTAATGCGATGACGCAATACCGCCGGCGCAACCGCCTTGATATCGTCGGGCGTAACGAAGCTTCGCCCGGATAACACCGCATTCGCTCGACCCGCCCGCAATAATGCAATGCTGCCACGAGGGCCGCTACCAGATTCAATACCACTCCAGTCTCGGGTGGCACGAACAATATTCACCGCATAACCCAAAATCTGCTCATCCACCGCTAATGTGGAGGTATAGCGTTGAAGATTAAGAATCTCCGCAGGGGTTAACACCTCTTCAATCTGTGACACATCGAGCTTATCGGCGACTGAACCGGCGGTAATCTGCTTCACCATCTCCAGCTCTTCCAACCTATCGGGGAAATCGATAAATACCTTGAGTAGAAACCGATCGAGCTGAGCCTGGGGCAACGGGTAGGTGCCTTCCTGCTCAATCGGGTTTTGCGTCGCCAACACCAAAAAGGGCAACTGCAAGCCATAGGTCTGCCCTTCGATCGTAACCTGCTGTTCTTGCATCACTTCTAACAATGAAGATTGCGTTTTTGCCGGTGCCCGGTTGATCTCATCAGCCAGTAAGAAGTTACAGAATACAGGCCCTTTGCGTACTCGGAAGGAATCACTTTTGCGATCAAACATAATATGACCACTGATATCGCTGGGCATCAAATCCGGCGTAAACTGTACCCGATTGAATACTCCGCCCACTGCCGCAGCTAAACTGCGCACCAACAACGTTTTACCTAAGCCAGGCACACCCTCCACCAGCACATGACCACCGGCCAATAGCGCAACCGTGGTATCACGAATCACCTGACGCTGCCCGATGACCGCTTTACCGATCTCCTGCTCCAACTGCCCGAGCTTGCGCAGCACCTTGTCTGACAGTTGCTCCTGCCCCTGCAAATCGCTCATCTTAACTCCCGCTGTTTTAAACCACTGGCCAGTTGCTGCAATACCAGTGTCGCTTTAATAAAATCCTGATCTTTGACAATATCCTGATAGAGGCTACGCTCGACCGCTGCGCCGGCCATACCGGTTTTCTCGCCAATCCACTGTGCCCGCTGCTGGTTATCCATGCTATTCAAGCTTGGATGGCGCTTACGCCAAGCCTGCTCAATTGCGTTACGATTATGTTCAAACAGACTGTCAGCCTTATCGATACGCCAAGCATAATCAGCCGTAGCATCGATGTGCTCCAATAGGTTGCGCCGCTGCTCTTTATGTAAATTAAGCGGTGGACCGGTATATAAAAACAAACGCCAGCCCATGCACAGCAACAGCACAGCCAATGTCATGATTACAAAGGGTATTTTCTGCCATAACAGCTGGGGCAACGCCGGTGTATCATTACCATATTGCAACCACACCTTATGACGCCCGCCGACCAGTTGACCGAGTAAATAGGCATGATCGAATAACCCGATGCGTTCGTTGGTAAATAGATCAAGATCACTGAGTACAATGACGCGCCCCAGACCGGTTTCAAACAGTAGATACTGAGTGCCGTCGACACCAAACTGCTGAGATGCCCAGTGGTCACGATCCTGAAGGTATCGATTACGTCGAAAACTCGCCTCTATCGGTTCAGCTTCACCAGTGAACAACAACCGAATGGTTTGATAACCACCATCACTGGCTGCTTCGCTTTCGCTACCCGGTTGGCCAGCGTGTAAGATGTCCATTTCTGTCTCGATCTCGTCCACAGGCTCATCGATACTGCCGGACACCATCACCACACCAAGATCCGACAGAAAGTCATCACGGTTAGAGCCGTCACCAGTAAAATAAGGAGGGGTTACAATCAGTACACCACCGGCCTCTAACCATGTATTTAACCGCTCCCGCTGCTCATCCGAAAGATCCGTTTGCATCCGCCGCACCAACAGTGCATCACTAGGTGGCGGTAAGTTCGAGATTAAATCCCGGGCGCGAAAACTCTCTGCCTGATACCCCAGCGTTTGTAGAAATCGTTCCGCCGCCAAAAAAGGGTTGCGCTGCGCCGCCGGCGATACGTCCACCCGCTGTGACTGGGTCTGCCGCTGGTAGTTGTTAAAAAACCATTGGCCATACCACGCGAGGCACAGTAGCAACACGACGCCTAAGCCCCACAACACAAGGCGATTAGTCTTCGACACGGCCGTAGACCTCCTGCCAATGTTCACAAAGCGCTAACACAGGCGCTTCAGCGGGGGCTATATGCCCATAAGCCATGCGCAACCAATGCTCGGTCAACTGATTAAAGTATTCCGCTTCTAACTCACTGCGATAAGTTCGAACCAATATTTCACACTCACCCTCAGTGGCACTATCCGGTATATCGATATGCGCTCGAGTCACTAGATACACCAACGCACCGCGATATAGTAAGCTCAACGCTTCACGGTATTCCCCTTGCGTTATCAGTCGATGGGCATCAACGGCAGGATCTGACGGCAACGCCTCCGGTCGCAGATCTAAACCAAACAGTTCTACCGGTAAGGTTTTATCGGCACCTGAGGACTGGCGCTGAAATGCTCGTAACCATTGGCGATTATTAACCACTTTATAGAGTAGAAAAACACTCAGTAAAATCCCCGCAATCCAGATAAGAATTTTGCCCACTGCCGCAATAGCATCATAGGAATCCTCTGCACCGTTAAAAAAACCCGCCAGCCACTCAATAAAAGCATTAGGGTCTGAGCTTTCTTCAGCTTCGTTGGGTTGACCAATATACTGCCAGTATTGGGTTTCTTCTATCCGGCCAAAGGCCTCATCCTGCAGCACTTGCTCAATTAACGGTTTAGCATCGGCGGCATTTACTGATTGGGCTGCATCGGCAGGCGAACTGGTGAGTGGCGACAGGCACACGAAGACTGCGATTAGTAACAGGGTTTTACCGCGACGCAAACCTACTGACGCCGCTTTAATACGCTCACCGGTACGGCGAAAGCTGATCTCAATATCCCAAGCTTCTAACTCACTGCGACGGTTAAGATAGAGGGCAAACCCTGCCGCTACATAAAAGGGGGCAATAATCGACATACAGAGCAAACCACCGAACCACTGCAACCAGTCGCCAACACTACCTGGGGCCAATAGCAAATCGCTAAAACTAGCCCAGCGTAAATCCTCCGGTATCAGCAAGTAGACCCCAGTCATAAAGGCGACCTCCAATACCGTCTCAAGATGAATACCCACCACCGTCAACCAAGTTGCCGCATGCTGATTCCGGGACAAGACCCGTATCCGCTGACGCCGAGCTTTTCCCTGCAACCCTTCAAGTAACGCAACCGGCAGCGTAAATGAACGGGAAGGATTAAGACGACGCAAAGTAAGATTAAGCAGCAGTTGCGGCCGAACAACCGCCCACCACTGTCGTAATACAACTTTAACCGGTAGCGATTCACCAAATACTGCGCGACTCAACCAAAACATGAGTGGCGGTTCGTATAATGGTTTAAACCACCAGATCAATAACATCAGTAACCAGAACTGGTCATATAAAAAGAAAAACAGGCAGAGCCCTACCGGCACGGCGGTACTGATCCAAAGTAACCAAAGCGGCATAAACCATCGACGGGCTAGCGCAAAGCCAAGATCGATCGCCTCCCAAGGAGTTCGCCGACGCAGGGATATTTCGAGTTTATCGAGCTCCACTCGCCCCCCGGCCTGCATAGACAAAATAAACAATCATGGTTATCCAGAGAATCAGCGAAGCTACATACTTAATCCCATTAGGCAGGCTACTCGCCGACCAGAACGCCTCAATAAAAGCCGCTGCCAACAACATCAGCCCCGCCCCCATCACCAAGGGTATGGCGCGGCCCGCCTGCAACCGAATAGCATCGAGGCGACGATAACGACCGGGGCAGATCACCCCTCGACCGACCATCAAACCCGCCGCTCCACTGATAACAATCGCCGTCAGCTCCAATGCCGAATGCCCGCTGACAAAGGGCCAAAATGTCTCGGTATACCCAAGACCAGTGAGATAGCCCGCCACACCACCGATCACCAGACCGTTATAAAACAATGTAAACACCGTACCAATACCGGCCAAAATGCCCATGGCAAAGGTACGAAAGCCGATACCGATATTGTTATAAATGTAAAAACCAAACATAGCGAAATCAGATTCTGCGCTGCGCTCAAAAGTTCGACCTAGATGAGCATTGTCGGGCCGATACATCTCTTCCATTTTGCTCACTTCAGCCTCACTCATCAGGCTGTAGATAAAGCTATCGTCATAGATGCAATATCCCCCCACCAACATCCCCGGCAGCAAAAACAGTGATAACGCCACCCAGAAGTATCCACGATTCAATCTCAGGCTCACGGGGAAGTCACGCCCCAGAAAGGTCAGCAAACGCCATAACCAAGCCCCTCGGCGGGTATAGAGTTGTTGATGTCCACGCAGCACAAGGCGGTGTAAAAACTCGACTAACTGAGGGCTATAACGACGCGTCTTAGATAACGCATAATGATTACACAGTTGGCGATACAGTTGGGGCAGGTCAGCGGGCAACTCAGCCTTGCGGCGTAAACGAAAGGATTCCAGCTGATTCAGTTGCTCATCTAGCCGTTGCCAAAGCGGCTGATAACGCGCTTCGAACTGCTCCTGCTTCATCGACTGCCCCGAGTTAGCCAAGCTGCATAAGCTAAAATCTCTTGCACAGCACCCGCGCATCGCTTACCGGTCACCGGGAAAAGTAAACTCGCTAACTCAATCTGCCGTTCCCGACTCAATTGCGGGCAACGCTCGGCAAAACGAATAAGCTCGCGTTGTTCATCGACACTCAAATCTACCGGCGGACGGCGCCGCTCCGTTTCTGGTAACTGAACCCGCGGCGAGGCGGTCTCACGATAGATAACTAAGGTGCCGGCAGCCAAATCACCAAGACGCTGAAATTGACGATTCAGCAACATTGACAATAGACCTGCGGCATAGAGAAAGGGTAAGAAGTCCGCTGCGCGTAAAAGATTGCGAATCAGAGAAGAGGAGAATGTTACCGGGGTGCCATTATCCTGAATCACCACCAGCCCCATGGCTTTTTTACCCGGCGAAGCACCGTTATATAACTCAAACAACACCGGGTAGAACCACTCGATCAGGAAGAACAATATCAACATCAGCGAAGTACCCACACCACCGAAAAAGGCGAAAACGCCCGCTACCAAGCCATACAGAATGACCCGGATTAGCATATCGATACTCCAGGCACAGGCTCTTACTACAGGCCCCGCTAAGCGTAGCTCGAGTAAGATGCCTTCCGGCGTTTCATGTTCTCTGACGGTATCAGTCAGGGGCACTGGGTTACGCACAAGCGTCAATTTCACGCATTAACCGTAAAAAATATCACGATAGGCGGTATACATTGATGCAGCAATCATCGGCACCACCACCAGCAGCCCTAAGCCAAACGGAATAGCACCCACGATAAACAGAACCATTGCGATAAGCGAAAAGACCAAACCGGGCAGCATGTTTTTCAGACAAGCACTGAAGCTTAGCTTCATCGCCGCAACGGCGGACATATCATTCAGCGCGACCAACGCCGGTGCAAACCAATACGCCATCACAATAGGGATAATCAATAGCGTACCGATCAAAACAGGCAACATCATCGCTGACATATCCTGTCCTAAACTTTCAAAGCTATTGCCCGCTACCAAAAAGAAGCCACCGATAATGAGCAACATCGCCACAAAAATAAACACGAGATAGAGCAGACCCACCAAGATCAGCTGCCCCACATTATGACTAAAGCCACTAAAGAGATGACCGATACGGAAATCATCGCCCTCCTCTTGAGCCTGGCAGCCCAACATAAAGCCAGCGGTAATCACCGGCGATAGCAACGTCACTAAAATGGAGCCAACCACCGGAATAATACTCAAGACGGTAGACAGCACGACCCAGATTAGCAATGCGACAAGCCAAGCAACGGGATTTTGTTTGAAATGGTTAAACCCATCCGCCAACCAGCGCCAACCATGACCTGCAGGTACAGAAACAGGTCCGGTTAAATCGTCATCTTCATACGCCTGAGTCAAATCAGCTTCGGGTGCCTGATAAGGGTTTGAATAGCCGGTATCCGCGGTGGCTTGATCATCTGAAGAGCTGGACGAGGCACTAGATGAGGCATTAGAAACAGAATAATCAACCACACCTGACGCGGCCGGTGCAAGACCACCGGACTGTAGTGCCAAATATTTAGAGATAATAATCTTACAGCTTAAGCAGCGGTCATCCGCCATTTCCACCGAACCACATTTAGGGCAGGATTTAATGGTTTCTCCAGAAGCGGGATCCACCGTCTCATTGTCGGGTTCATCACCTTCGAGTTCAAAGCTAATGCTTGGCTTAACGACTAGGGCGACAACCTCAGTCTCAAGTCCTATCGCCGTTAATACCGCCTGATATTTTTCAGCCTGCAGTTTATCGAGATCACTTTTGATGACGGTTTCTTTACCCGACATCACCAACGCCCGCGCCTTGGTTTCACTACATCTGAATTTTTCAGCAAATGCCGCTATGACGTCTTCTGGCTCATGCTCGTTGGCCAGCGTTCCAGTAAAGACTACTTTAAATTGATCTGACATTTGCAAATATCCCTGTTGCGCCCAGTTTGAATGGTTTTCATTCTAACGCCAACCAGATTATTCACAAGAGTAAACACTTAGAAATAGGACTGAAAAACACGTAAAATTAGTAGCTTACTGCCGTTAAACTCAACGACAAAGCTGTTCACACCGAGCTGGCAAACACGCCTCAATAACCCATTAGCGAGCCAGATCAACCGACACTTCCTCACCACCATAGCCATGCACAAGATCATGTGCACGCACTATCACTCGCGTAATATGGGCAGGAATCACCACGCCGGTCAAACCACGGGTAAAAGGCTGCTCATCTACATGGGGATGCAGTAAGACTCGACTCGCAATAATGTTACCTTCAACATCAATTAGGTCCCACTGATTGGCATAGTGATCCCAACCACTGTCTGCATGTCGAACAGTGACACTCACATCATAACGATGTGCTCCCTGCGGAATCATCTTAACCGCAATAACATCCGCCGCACCGCCCAGCGAAACACCCGGCAGCAATAACAAACCACAAAAGAGACCTACAAAATATTTAGAATTCATAACGGCAATATAACCTATTCAGCAAAGCTTCGGTCTCAGCATTTCTATTAGAACGCCCGGACGCATTAATATTCAGCTATCCCACCCTCAAACCGCAATAACTCTACGCCGATACGCCACGATCATCAGTAAACAGCTACAGGCAACAGCAATAGACAACGGAAACAGCACCGTTGTAATGGAGTAATGTTCCAACGCAAGAATAACAAACACATTACGCAGCATAAACGAGAGAAAAAACAGCTGATTCTCTTGATGTGGAAAACCATAGGCTTTACGCATTGTCGGCCCAAAACCCAGCAGATCAACTAGGGTCAAAACAACCACCGTCCATAACGGATCTGAGGTTAAATACCAGAACGGCAACGACGCCAATGCAATCGTAAAGAACACCCAATCTGTACGCGTAATACTGATATCGGCTCGCTTAAGGAAGGCTAATACAGCAACCCCCACGGTAACAACGCCGGATAAACCGATAGGCCAAGCCCCGATGCCGCCTTGGGCTTCAAGCTGAGCAAAGAAAACAATAACCGTGGTGATGCCCCAGATAAACCAAGAAAAAACATGCGGCCGCGTGTTACCTCGTAAGATTGAACGAATATAGGGAACAAACGCCACGAAGGTTAACAGGATGGCCAATCCACTGAAAATAAGCTTAAGGTGAGTATCAATCATAACGTCGGCTATTCCTTTTTAACGCTGCAGGGCACAAAACAGAACCCACGATTCTATCAAGAACGATCATTCTTAATAGTCTGCACAAGAAGGTCAATGCCCGTTAACGACGCCTTATTGATGAGAATTCAACAAGACTCTCCACCAAGATAGACACTCACTTAAGCCATAAAATATCAACGGGTCCGCTGCTTTAGCTTCATAAACCATACACCCTTAGCATCCGCCTATGGTGGCCTTACCGGCCACTAACACTGCCAATCATTAACGCTTGCTCAGAGTACTTGCCTGAAGACGACACTGAGACACAAATGAAAACAAGTACGCTTTAATAAACCAAAAAGGCCGATACATCGCGGTATCGGCCTTTTTACATACTCGACATTAACAGCTCTTAAAGCATTTCAACCGCAACGGCTGTCGCTTCTCCGCCGCCGATACAGAGCGTCGCAACACCCGTTTTCTTACCTAGGTTTTTCAGTGCATAAAGCAGTGTCACCAGAATGCGTGAACCGGATGAACCGATCGGATGACCCAAGGCACAAGCACCACCGTTAACATTCACTTTACTGGCGTCCAGATCCAGCTCACTAATCGCCAACATAGACACCACCGCAAAGGCTTCATTGATCTCATACAGATCAACATCATCTTTGCTCCAACCCGCACGCGCCAGCACTTTACTGATGGCACCAATTGGGGCGATAGAAAACTCGGCCGGTAACTGTGCATGAGTCGAATGTGCAACGATACGGGCCATCGGTTTAAGACCCCGTTTTTGTGCTTCAGATTCGCGCATCAACACCAATGCAGAACCACCATCAGAGATTGAACTTGAATTCGCCGCAGTGATAGTGCCATCCTTTTTAAAGGCGGGGTTCAGCTTACGAATTTTTTCAACCTGGGCATTACCAGGCTGCTCATCGGTATCAATCACCGTATCCCCTTTACGGGACTTAACCGTTACCGCGGCGATCTCATCTTTGAAACGGCCGGTTTCGATCGCTTTCAATGCCTTTTCCAGTGAGCCAATGGCGAAATCATCCATCGCTTCGCGGGTCACATTAAAATCATCAGCGCTTTGCTGAGCAAAACTACCCATCAAACCACCTTCGTAAGCATCTTCAAGGCCATCAAAAAACATATGGTCTATCGCTTGTTGATGCCCCATACGCATACCTGCCCGCGCCTTAGGTAACAAATACGGTGCCTGACTCATATTTTCCATGCCACCAGCAACCATAATATCAACCTGCCCCGCTTTGAGCTGATCATGCGCCAGCATCACGGCTTTCATACCAGAACCACACATCTTATTGACGGTGGTTGCTCCAGCAGCATCATGAATGCCTGCACCACGAGCCGCTTGACGCGCGGGCGCTTGCCCCAAACCAGCTGGCAGCACACAACCCATGATAACTTCATCAACTTCGTTACCCTGGACACCTGCGCGCTCCAGCGCCGCTTTAATCGCCGTGGCACACAGATCAGGAGAGCGCACATCACTCAACGCGCCCATCATTCCGCCCATAGGTGTACGGGCTGCACTGACAATTACAATTGAATCCTGACTCATCTTTCTCCACTCCTGACCAGATAGATTAAACCTTAACGGTAAACTTGACGGTAAAAAGGGACGCAGGCTTGCGTCCCTTTTATAGTATCTATGCGTTTAAAAACAGCGCATTCAGATAATTAGCATGACTGCCTTAGTTGAAGTTTTTCTTCATCATCTTTTGGAACTCACCCACTAAACCGCTGCGGAATGCCAAGACACAGATAATAAAGATAACGCCCATCACAATATTGATATAGTTACCCAATTCGCCCCCAGACAGTAGGTTCTGAATTGAGACCACCACACCGGCCCCCACCAAGGGTCCGAAAATAGTGCCCATACCACCGAGCAAGGTCATCAACACCACTTCACCGGACATGTGCCAATGAACATCGGTCAATGACGCCAACTGGAATACCAATGTTTTGGTTGAGCCAGCCAAACCGGCCAAGGCTGACGAAATAATAAAGGCGACCCATTTGTAATCATTAACGTTGTAACCCAGAGACACGGCACGCGGTTCATTTTCACGAATCGCTTTCAAGATTTGCCCAAATGGAGAGTGCACCGTCCGATGAATTAACCAGAACCCGAAGACAAAGATCGCTAAGACAAAATAGTACATGGCGAAGTTGTCAGATAGATCGATCAAACCGAACAGCGAACCACGCGGCACCCCTTGCACCCCATCTTCACCACCGGTAAATGGCGCTTGCAGATAGAAGAAGAAAGCTAACTGAGCCAATGCCAGTGTCACCATCGCAAAGTAGATACCCTCACGTTTAACCGCCAACTTACCGTAAACAGCTCCTAGCAATCCGGCACCAACCGTCCCGGCCAAAATACCCAGCTCAGGCGTAATTCCGGTTTCCAACATTAGATAACCGGTGATATAGCCCCCGGTTCCGAGAAACGCGGCATGACCAAATGAAAGTAAACCAACATACCCCAACAACAGGTTAAAGGCGCAAGCAAACAGTGCAAAGCACAGTAGTTTCATCAAAAAGACTGGATACACAAGACTCGGTGCAACCAAAGCAACAACGATCAGAAACAGGTAGAGTTTATTTATTTTCATGTCTAACTCCTACGCCTCTTTACCAAACAGACCGGCTGGCTTAACCAGCAGTACGATCACCATAAAGAGGAAAATCACAGTCGTGGATGCCTCTGGGTAGAAAAACTTAGTTAGTCCTTCAACCACCCCCATCATCAGGCCGGTGAGAATCGCGCCGCCAATGGACCCCATCCCACCAATAACCACGATGGCAAACACCACAATGAGAAGATTCGACCCCATATCAGGACTGACGGAATAAACAGGCGCCGCCAGCACACCCGCGAATCCGGCTAATGCCACACCAAAACCGAAGGTTAAGGTAGTAATCAACGGTACATTAATACCGAACCCTTGCATTAACTGAGGATTTTCCGTGCCTGCCCGCAAATAAGCTCCAAGCTTGGTTTTTTCTATCACCCACCAGGTGCTAAAACAGACCACCAACGAGCTGACGATAATCCATGCACGGTAGTTAGGCAGATACATAAAGGGTAATTTAGTCCCACCTTTCAGCTCATCAGGAATCTGATAAGGCAAACCGGAAGAACCATAAATATGGGTAAACGCCCCCTGCAGCACCAAGGCAATACCAAAGGTTAGCAGCAGACTGTAAAGGTGGTCCTCGTTAGCAATCGGACGCACTAAAAAGCGCTCCATCAGAATGGCTAACAAGCCAATCGCTATCGGCACCAGAATCAGCGCCCACCAATAATTGATGCCCATGTAATTAAGGGCCATCCAAGCAAAGAAAGCGCCGAGCATATACATCGCGCCCTGCGCGAAGTTTATAATTTTTAACAAACCAAAAATAATCGCGAGGCCAAGACTTAGTAGTGCATAGAAAGATCCATTGATCAGTCCCACTAACAATTGTCCCGACAGCGCAAACAGATTAATACCAAATATCGTCGCCATAACATCACCCAGAAGCAAGGCGCGATGTAAAATTGTCCCCTTCGGCCAACCTCACATACGCCTTTCAAACTATCTTTTCAGATAAGACCGGGGGTAGGTAACAGCGCTACGCCACCCCCTAATTTCAAGTAAAACCGATAAGAGTTGTTACTCAGCCTTATTTGAAGTCACACTCAGGTAACATAGGGTTAAATGCCACGTCACCTGGAATCACCGCTTCGATGTTATAAATATCATCTGAAGATGAACGGCTTGCTGCATCTTTGATGCTAACCAATAACATATCGTGAACCATCCGGCCATCGTTACGCAGGGTCGCATTACGGGCAAAGAAGTCATCAGGCTTAGTTTGCTTCATCTGCTTCATAACCGCATCAGACTCATCAGTGCCGGCCGCTTTAATCGCATTCAGGTAATGCATGACCATTGAATACTGACCTGCCTGACCCATTGATGGAATAACACCATGACGTGCCTTAAAGCGAGCAGACCACTCACGTGTTTGATCATCCATATCCCAATAGAAACCGGAAGTCGCTTTCATACCCGCGGCAATAGCGGGATCAAGTGCCAAGGCATCATTGGTAAATACCAACAAACCAGCAACTTCTGTTGTTTCAGTCAAACCAAATTCAGCAGATGTTTTCAATGAGTTAACAAAGTCACCGCCGGCATTAGCCAAACCAACTACGTCAGCACCGGATGCTTGAGCCTGAAGTACGTAAGAAGAGAAATCGGTAGTACCGAAAGGTGCACGCACCGCACCGACCACTTCACCACCACTGGATTCGATAACCTTAGTCGCAATACCTTCTAGCGCATGACCAAAGGCGTAATCAGCCGTGATAAAGAACCATTTTTTCTTACCCGCAGCCACCATCGGCTTAACGGTACCGTTAGCCAGTGCGGCAACGTTATAGGTCCAATGAACATTATAAGGTGAGCATGATTTCGTCGTGAACGCATTACTTGCAGAGGTCGAGATCAGGGCAATTTTCTTCGCATCGGTCAGCACTTTAGTCGCCGCACCGGTCACTGATGAAGCCACCAAGCCGGTTACCACATCAACATTATCACTTTCAATCCACTGGCGAACTTTAGCGGAACCCACGTCAGGCTTGTTTTGATCATCGGCACTCACTATTTCAATGGGCTTACCCAGAACAGTACCGCCAAAATCTTCAACGGCCATTTCTACCGCAGTTACACAACCTTGACCACAGATATCGGCATAAACACCGCCCATATCGACCAAAACACCGATTTTAACCACATCATTAGAGATACCTGCAGCCTGAACACCGGTGGTTGCAGCCACAGTCATTGCTACAGCCAAAAGGGTCTTCTTCATTGCTTTCATGTTGTCACTCCTGATTGAGAACTTTTTATTTTTATCGAACTTCATTTTTAGAGCTTTTTCTTGCTGGATAATCTTGGTTTAAACACCTAGATAGGTATTCAATAGTTCTGTTTTTGCCGCCAGCTCATCTTTCTGAACTTGCTCAACAATATGCCCGTGCTCCATCACATAGTGCCGATCCGCAATCGGTGCGGCGAAACGGAAGTTTTGTTCGACCAATAAAATGGTCAACCCCCGTTCTTTAAGCATTAAGAGAACTTCTGCGAGCTTTTGCACAATTACCGGAGCTAAACCCTCGGTAATTTCATCTAGCAGCAGAATATTAGCGCCGGTACGTAAAATACGCGCCATCGCTAGCATCTGTTGTTCACCACCGGATAAACGGGTCCCTTGACTATAGCGGCGTTCAGCTAAGTTAGGGAAGATCTCATAAATTTCATCAACACTCATGCCGTCGGAACGAACGTTCGGCGGTAGCATCAAGTTTTCTTCAACATTCAAGCTTGAAAAAATACCGCGCTCTTCTGGACAGTAACCAACACCGAGATGGGCAATTTTATGTGCCGGCATGCCGATAGCTTCATTACCGTTGATATTAATTGAACCGGTACGCCGACCGACCATATTCATGATGGCTTTCAGTGTTGTCGAACGACCCGCACCGTTACGTCCGAGCAGCGTGACCAACTCACCCTGCATAATGGTCATATCGATACCATGCAGGATATGGGATTCACCGTAATAAGCATGCAGATCATTTATGCGGATCTTTTCACCTGTTGTGCTCATACCTCCTCCCCTTTGGCTGCGCTCGCTTTTCCAGCGACATTGGCGGCGGCAATCGCCTGAGCGACTTCATCATCGGCTTCAACCCCCATATACGCCTCGCGTACCTGTGGATCTTGTGACACCGTTTCGTAGTCACCTTCAGTTAGGATGGCACCACGCTGTAATACAGTGATAGTATCCGCCAGTTGAGCCACTACATGTAAGTTATGCTCAACCATCAAGATAGTGCGATTCGCCGAAACCTTTTTAATCAGATCGGCAACCACGCTGACATCTTCATGTCCCATGCCTTGAGTTGGCTCATCCAGCAATAACATTTCAGGATCGAGTGCCAAAGTAGTAGCGATTTCAAGAGCTCGTTTACGGCCATAGGGCAGATCCACGGTCAACGCATCGGCATACTCTTTCAGACCGACTTCATCTAACAGTTCCAGCGCCCGGTCATTGAGTTTATCCAACACCTTAACTGACTTCCAAAAATGGAAACTATTACCCTCATTACGTTGCAGAGCAATACGTACATTTTCAATAACGGATAGATGTGGGAATACGGCGGAAATTTGAAATGAACGAACAATGCCTTTTCGAGCAATCGCCGCAGACTTCATTGAGGTGATATCTTCACCGTTATAAAGAATAGTGCCCCGAGTGGGCGTGAGAAATTTTGTTAGCAGGTTAAATACAGTTGTCTTACCGGCACCATTAGGCCCGATCAGCGCATGTATTGTTCCCCGCTCAACTTTGAGATTTACATCATCAACGGCGGTAAAGCCCTTGAATTCCTTAACCAGATTCCTGGTTTCGAGAACATAGTCGGCACTCATGAAGAACCAGCCCCACTTATTTTGTTTATATTTGTTTTTATTATCAAATGGACAGAAATATCTACTGCCCATATCAGCCTTGCAACCAAGTTAGCAATTTCCCCTACTGGATAACAAGTACTACTTTAGTCTAACACTACAACTATGTGATTAGCTACCACAACTAGAATCGTTATTTATCAATAAGTTAAGTCAATTCATACAAAATGTAACAGTTTAGGGGATTTCACTTATATGCTTTACGTTTACGTAAACTTCCGCTACATTATCCCTCAATGAGTCAATCAGCGAGGTCAGTATGCAGATTAACAATACAGGTACTTTTTCAATTAGCGAACTGGCCAGCGAGTTTGATGTAACGACGCGTAGCATCCGTTTTTATGAAGATCAGCAGCTACTCTTCCCTACCCGCCGCGGGCAAACCCGTATCTACAGCGCGCAGGACAGAGTACGGTTAAAGCTGATTTTACGAGGCAAACGCTTAGGCTTCTCTCTTGCAGAAACGCGCGAATTGTTCGCCCTTTGGGATGAAACGCCCACCGGCAGCATAAAGCAGCTACAGTTACTGATGGCCAAGATCGAAGAGAAGAAGGCTGCTCTTGAGCAACAGCTTAACGATATCGCCATGCTGCAGTTGGAGCTGGACAGTGCAGAAAGCCGCTGCCGTGAGGCGATGACAGAATTAAATGCAAAAACAGCAACTGAGAAGTCGGTTTAGGTCACTGCATTAATGCAGCCCATGCCAGATAACGATAGGTTGGCGACAAACCAACAACAATAAACGTAAACCGGAAACGGCCAAGGCAACCTTAACAACTTGCCCAGCCAACTCCTAAAGCCAGGTGGACAGAAAATGATTGCACAGTATAGCTCACTTAATTTTGGACTCGGCGAAACACTGGACATGCTGCGAGAGCAGGTCAACAGTTTTGCTGCACAGGAAATCGCCCCTCGCGCCGACCAGATCGACCGCGATAACGAGTTCCCCAATGATCTATGGCGCAAATTTGGTGATATGGGTTTGCTCGGGATTACCGTTAAAGAAGAGTACGGCGGCGTTGAGATGGGTTACCTTGCCCATATGATCGCGATGGAAGAGATTAGCCGAGCGTCTGCTTCTGTTGGTCTGTCCTACGGTGCCCATTCAAACCTGTGTATCAACCAGATCCACCGCAATGGTACTCATGAACAAAAGTTAACTTACCTACCGAAGCTGATCAGCGGCGAACACATCGGCGCACTGGCAATGTCCGAACCGAATGCGGGCTCCGATGTCGTTTCCATGAAACTCACCGCCCGCGATAACGGCGATCATTACTTGCTGAACGGCAACAAGATGTGGATCACCAATGGTCCAGATGCCAACACGTACGTTATTTATGCTAAAACCGATGTTGCTGCAGGTGCTAAAGGGATCACCGCCTTTATCGTTGAACGTGATTACCCGGGCTTTTCTCGTCACCAGAAACTCGACAAACTGGGGATGCGTGGATCCAACACCTGTGAGCTCGTTTTCCAAGACTGCCCAGTACCAAAAGAAAATATTCTCGGTGAGCTGAATGGTGGTGTTCGCGTATTGATGTCTGGCCTAGACTACGAACGACTGGTACTAGCAGGCGGCCCACTGGGCATTATGCAAGCGGCGATGGATATCACCATTCCTTACACCCGCGACCGGGTACAATTTGGTAAAGCGATCGGTGAGTTTGAAATGGTACAGGGCAAAGTAGCCGATATGTACACCCTGATGAACGCCTCTAAATCCTACGCTTACACCGTTGCACAATCTGCAATGCGCGGCGAAACATCACGTAAAGACTGTGCTGCGGTCATTCTCTATACCGCGGAGATGGCTACCAAGATTGCCCTCGACGCTATTCAGTTACTGGGCGGCAACGGTTATATCAATGAGTTCCCAACCGGACGACTGCTGCGCGATGCCAAGCTTTATGAAATCGGTGCCGGCACCTCTGAGATCCGCCGGATGCTGATCGGCCGCGAATTGTTCCTGAATAAATAGATCCGTTTCATCAGTGGATCCTTCGTAAGAAGGTTTGGGGGTGGCGCAATCCACCCCTCGTTTTCACATAGATAAACGATGTCAGATACCGATGGTACGTCCAGCGGGCGTGATATCAGAGGAAGAGCAATGGCTACAATTACAACAAAAATAAATCCCCGAGCGGAAGAGTTTCGCGCTAATTACGACGCGATGACCGCCGAGGTAAACGACCTGCGCGAGAAAGCAGCTAGGATTCACCAAGGTGGCGGCGCTAAATACCAAGAACGCCATCTGTCCCGCGGAAAACTACTGCCACGGGAACGTATTAATACTCTGCTAGATGACGGTTCCCCGCTGTTGGAACTCTCTCAACTAGCCGCCTATAAAGTCTACGATGACGATGTACCCGCTGCGGGTATCATCACTGGCATAGGCCGGGTTAGCGGTATCGAATGCATGATTATCGCCAACGATGCCACCGTAAAAGGCGGCACTTATTTTCCACTGACCGTGAAAAAACACCTTCGCGCTCAAGAGATTGCCGAACAAAATCACCTGCCCTGCATCTACCTAGTCGATTCCGGCGGCGCCAACCTGCCGCAACAAGATGATGTGTTCCCCGACCGCGACCATTTTGGCCGCATCTTTTACAATCAGGCACGCATGTCTGCCAAAGGGATTCCGCAAATTGCCGTCGTCATGGGTTTGTGTACCGCAGGCGGTGCTTATGTCCCCGCGATGGCTGACGAATCCATTATCGTCCGCGATCAAGGCACTATTTTCCTAGCCGGTCCGCCATTGGTAAAAGCCGCCACGGGTGAAGTGGTCAGTGCTGAAGATCTAGGCGGTGCCGATGTGCACTGTAAAGTCTCCGGGGTAGCCGATCATTATGCCGAAAACGATGCCCATGCACTGGAAATTGCCCGCACCTGCATCGCTAATTTGAATCGCCGTAAAGAGATCAATATCAAGACCCAGGCCAGCAAAGCACCACTCTACCCGGCTGATGAACTGTACGGCATTGTCGGTACTGATTTGAGAAAACCTTACGATGTCCGTGAAGTGATTGCCCGGATTGTCGATGGTTCTGAGTTTGACGAATTCAAAAAACTCTATGGCACCACCCTCGTTACCGGTTTTGCCCATATTCATGGCTATCCAGTCGGTATTGTCGCTAATAACGGCATTCTGTTTGGTGAATCGGCTCAGAAAGGTGCGCACTTTATTGAACTGTGCTGCCAACGAAAAATACCGCTACTGTTTCTGCAAAACATTACTGGCTTTATGGTTGGGCAAAAATATGAATCCGAAGGGATCGCTAAGCATGGTGCCAAAATGGTTACCGCCGTGGCCTGTGCCGATGTACCTAAATTTACCGTTCTGATCGGTGGTAGCTTTGGGGCCGGTAACTACGGCATGTGTGGCCGAGCCTATAGTCCTAACCTGATGTTTATGTGGCCCAATGCCCGCATCTCGGTAATGGGTGGCGAACAGGCCGCCGGCGTACTGGCAACCGTTAAACGCGATAACATGGACCGTACCGGTGAGCAGTGGTCAGCGACTGAAGAGGCCGATTTTAAGCAGCCGATCATCGATACCTATGAGCACCAAGGGCACCCCTATTATGCCTCTGCTCGCCTTTGGGATGATGGCGTCATCGATCCAAAACAAACCCGCGATGTGATCGGCATGAGTTTATCGGCCGCACTCAATAAGCCGGTGGGCGATACCCACTTCGGCGTATTCCGGATGTAATGGAGAGCCTGCAGATGTCGATCAAACAAAAACAATTTGTGCTGCTAGAAAAAAGCAGTAACGGTGTTGCTGAGCTGATTATCAACCGTCCTGAAGTGCACAATGCTTTCGATGATGCGGTTATCGAACAGCTTATTGAGCAGCTAGAAGCAACCCACATAGATCCCGACGTTCGGGTGTTAGTGCTACGTTCTCGCGGCAAGAATTTTTCCGCCGGTGCCGACTTGGCCTGGATGAAACGCATGGCTAACAACACCCATGCAGAAAATCGGGTGGATGCGGGTCGTCTAGCCAAACTGATGGAATTGCTGAATAACCATAGCAAACCGACCATCGCCCTGATCCAAGGTGCCGCCTACGGGGGCGCCGTCGGTCTCGCGGCCTGTTGCGACATTGTCATCGCCGCCCAAAGCAGTGCTTTCTGCCTGTCGGAAGTTAAAATTGGCTTGATCCCCGCCGTCATCAGCCCCTATGTCGTACGGGCCATTGGTGAGCGTCAATCACGCCGCTATTTCCTCACCGCCGAACCCTTCTCAGCCCACACGGCTCAGCAGTTTGGCTTGGTACATGAAGTGGTCGAGAACGTTGAACAACTGGACGAAGCCTGCGACCGCATGACCGCCACGCTGCAAAAAAACAGCCCGCAGGGGATGCTAGCCGCTAAACAGCTTATCTATGCCGTCAGTCAAAAAGAGATCACTGCTGAAGTGATTGATGACACCGCCCGTCGCATTGCCGATATCCGTGTCAGCGACGAAGGCCAGGAAGGGCTTAGCTCCTTTCTGCAAAAGCGTAAACCGAACTGGATTCAGGAGTAAACGGCATGTTTAATAAAATTTTAATTGCTAACCGTGGGGAGATCGCTTGCAGGGTTATCCAAACCGCTCACCGCATGGGTATCCGTTGTGTCGCCGTCTACTCTGAAGCCGACAAAAACGCCCGTCACGTCGCCATGGCCGATGAAGCCTTTCTGCTAGGTCCTGCGCCGAGCAGTGAAAGCTACCTGCGCGGCGATAAAATTCTTGAGATAGCGATACAGTCCGGTGCCCAAGCGGTGCACCCTGGATACGGTTTCCTGTCGGAAAATGCCGCCTTCGCCAAATCCTGCTTCGATAATGGTATCGAGTTTATCGGGCCACCAACCGGTGCTATCGAGGCGATGGGCTCAAAGTCTGCCGCTAAAGAGATTATGTCTCATGCTTCAGTGCCTCTGGTGCCGGGCTATCATGGCGAAGATCAATCATCTGAAGTGTTAAAAGCCGAATCCGTTCGCTGTGGTTTCCCTCAACTGCTGAAAGCCGTCGCCGGTGGTGGTGGTAAAGGGATGCGGGTAGTGGAATCGATTGAAGAGTTCGATGAAGCACTGGTATCGGCGTGCCGCGAAGCGAAAAATGCCTTCGGCAACCCGGATATGCTGATCGAACGCTATCTGACCCAACCCCGCCATGTTGAAATCCAAGTTTTCTGTGATAAACAGGGCAATGGGGTTTATCTAGCAGAACGGGACTGTTCAGTACAACGCCGCCATCAAAAAGTTATTGAGGAAGCACCGGCACCCAACTTGCCTGATGCCACCCGCAAAGCAATGGGTGAAGCCGCGGTCCGCGCCGCACAAGCGATCGATTATGTCGGCGCCGGTACCGTCGAGTTCCTCTATGATGTCGATGGTTCATTCTACTTTATGGAGATGAACACCCGCTTGCAGGTTGAGCACCCGGTCACTGAGATGATTACCGGCCAGGACTTAGTCGAATGGCAGCTCAGAATCGCCAGCGGTGAACCGCTACCGTTACAGCAAGATGAGATTCGTATTAACGGCCATGCACTGGAAGCCCGTGTCTATGCCGAAGACCCTGATAATGATTTCTTGCCAGCCACCGGTACCCTGCGCTATCTGCGCACCCCTGAAGAAAACCGGCATGTACGGGTTGATACCGGAGTCGTCGAAGGCGATGAAGTCAGTGTATTTTACGATCCGATGATCGCCAAACTGATCGTTTGGGATGATGACCGCGACCGCGCGATTGCCCGTATGGAACAAGCTCTTGAGGAGTACCGCATTAGCGGTTTAACCACTAACCTGCGTTTCTTACGTAATCTAGCCGGTAGTGCGCCGTTTAAAGCGCTAGATTTAGACACCGGCTTTATCGATAAGCATGAGCAGTTGCTGTTCCCTGCCAGCAATCTTAACACCGCGTTTTGTTTAGTCATGGCGGCATGTTTCTTTAGCGAGAAAACCAAGCAACAGGCGAATAATCCAGATGACCCCTACTCCCCATTTGGCTACCAGAACAACTGGCGGCTTAACTCAGAGTATGCCCGCCCGTTAACACTGATCCATGCCGAAACCGAGTATCAGCTTAATATTCTGGAGCAAAGCGCTGAAGACTCAGGTCATTATCAGGTACAGATTGATGATGCCAGCTATCAGGTCAGCGCTGTGCTCACTGACGATCAGCTCAAAGTAGTTATTAACGGCCATCAACTGAGTGTGCATCTGTATAACGATGGCGACCACCTCACCCTGTTCCACGAAGGCGAGCAGTTTATCTGTGAACAGCACCGGGAGACGTTCGGTAGTGATGATCACGCCGCTGATAACAGCCTTACCGCACCGATGAATGGTGCTGTCGTCGCGGTGCTAGTGACTTCGGGTCAGCAGGTAAAAGCCGGCGACACCTTGGTCATTATGGAAGCAATGAAGATGGAACATAGTCTTAAGGCGCCCCATGATGGCACGGTAGCAGAGATCTATTTCGCAGAAGGCGATCTCGTGGCCGACGGAGCCGAACTGATCTCCCTTGATATCATGGAGGCGTAACAATGGCATTGCCAAAAACGGTGCGCCTATTCGAGATGGGCGCCAGAGATGGATTGCAAAACGAGTCGGGGCCCATCATTGAAACGGCCATTAAAGTTGAGCTGATTAATCGGCTCAGCGAAACCGGCCTGAGCCACATTGAGGCGGCGAGTTTTGTGTCGCCAAAATGGGTGCCTCAAATGGGCGATGCGGCAGCCGTCATGGCCGCTATTCAGCGCAAACCGGGTATCACTTACTCTGCTTTAACCCCCAATTTGAAAGGATTAGAGAGCGCTATCGCCGCTGGCGTCGATGAAGTTGCCGTGTTTGGCGCGGCCTCTGAGGCGTTTACCCAAAAAAATATTAACTGCTCAATAAAAGAGAGCTTAGCGCGCTTCGCACCGGTGATTGAGCTGGCGCGGGCCAACAACATCCGCGTCCGTGGCTATGTTTCCACCGTGATGGGTTGTCCTTACGAAGGTGAGATTGACCCAGCACAGGTTGCCAGCGTTAGCCGTGATCTACTGGATATGGGCTGCTATGAAATTTCCTTAGGCGACACCATCGGTGTTGGTACACCGTTAAAGGCTAAACGGATGCTCGAAGCCGTAAGCCAACAGGTGCCCATAGACAAACTCGCGGCTCATTTTCATGATACCTACGGCCAAGCCTTAGCCAACCTCTATGCGGTTATCGAAGAAGGCGTTGCCGTCATTGATGCGTCTGTTGCAGGTTTAGGGGGTTGCCCCTATGCCAAAGGCGCATCTGGCAATGTCGCCACAGAAGACGTGCTGTACATGCTAAATGGCCTAGGTATCGAGACCGGGGTCGAGCTTGATAAGTTGGCACAAACGGGCCACTGGATCAGTGCCCAATTAGGTCGCCCGAGCGGCTCTAAAGTGGCCTTAGCACTGGGCTGCCAAGCGGTTAAATAATGATGCGGGCGCTTTCTAAGCGCCCTGCCATCTTGGCCTTAAAAGAACGCCTTGAAAGAACATAAGGGTTTACCCTAGTATAGACACTCTATAAGACTCAGGATAAGCCACTGCTTATTGGCTCTGAAGGACAAAAATAATACGGAGTACGACAATGTCACAACCTGATCATGTTACCGCACTAGACCTTAACTATCCGTCACGGGACGAATTACCTGACGATGTTAAAAAATACTTTGATGTCTGCAATGAAAAACTGGGCATGATTCCGAATGTCCTGAAAGCCTACAGTCAAAATCTGGCGCAATTAGAGGTTTTCTCTAAGTTTTATAACGAACTCATGTTCGGCGAAAGCAATATAACCCCCCTCGAACGCGAGATGATCGCCGTGGCGGTTTCCTCTCAGAACCATTGTTTCTATTGCATCGCCGCTCATGGCGCAGCACTACGAAACTATTCCGGCGATCCCGCTTTAGGTGAACTGATCGCAATTAACTATCGGGCCGCTGATCTATCACTGCGCCATCGCGCCATGCTTGATTTCGTCGTCAAAATGACGATTTCACCTGATTGCATTATCGAGAGTGATCGTCAGGCCCTAAGAGACGCTGAATTCAGTGACCAAGATATCTGGGATATTGCTAACGTGGCCGGGTTCTACAATATGACCAACCGGGTCGCCGGCGCCGTTGATATGCAGCCTAATCCTGAATATCACGCCCAAGCACGATAAAGACAACACAGCAAAGGACCGCCCTGCCAGATTGACAGGACGAAGAACTAATCCTCGATTTATAAAAATAACGGTGGGAAACAAGCAATGAGCAACACACAACCCAGCTATACCAGCGGCACCAGCAACACTCCCTTGCTGGGCATGACCATTGGCGATAAATTTGATGAAACCTGCGCGACCTATCCTGATAACGATGCGTTAATCGTGCATTATCAGAATATTCATTGGAGCTACGCAGAATTACAAGCAAAAGTAGAACAGTGCGCTCGCGCCCTGCTGGCCGTCGGTATCGAACCCGGTGACCGAATTGGTATGTGGTCGCCGAATACGGCACAGTGGACCATCACCCAATTTGCCAGCGCCAAAGTCGGCGCCATACTGGTGAACATCAACCCAGCTTATCGCCTGCACGAACTGGAATACGCCCTGAACCAGTCCGGCGCCCGGTTCTTAGTAACAGCGGACACCTTTAAAAGCTCTAACTACACCCAAATGCTGCTAGAGCTTGCGCCCGAGCTAAACCAGTGCGAACCAGGCCAGCTCAAATCTGCCAAGCTGAAGCAACTTGAATGCATTATCAATCTCTCGGATGAGCAACATCCCGGTATGTGGCGTTGGGATGATTTTGTCGAACAGGCGGATAAAGTTGAGCTGCAACGGGTGAAAGATATTCAGGCAACCCTACAGTTCGATGACCCCATCAATATCCAGTACACCTCGGGCACCACAGGCTTCCCCAAAGGCGCTACGCTGAGCCACCATAATATTCTTAATAACGGTTTTTTTGTTGCCGAAAGCCAGAACTTTACCCACAAAGACCGGCTGATTATTCCTGTGCCGCTCTACCACTGCTTTGGCATGGTGATGGGTAACTTAGGTTGCGTCACCCATGGTGCTACCATGATCTACCCCACTGAAGGTTTCGAACCTAAAGCGGTATTGGAAGCCGTACAAAAAGAAAAGGCCACTGCACTGTATGGCGTGCCAACTATGTTCATCGCCGAACTGGAAGATCCTGACTTCGATAGTTATGACCTCTCCTCCCTGCGCACCGGTATTATGGCGGGTTCAATCTGCCCCGCAGAAGTCATGAAAGCGGTTAACGCTAAGATGAATATGAAAGAGGTGCAGATCGCCTACGGTATGACCGAAACCAGCCCGGTATCGACGCAAACCGCCGCTGACGACCCGTTTGATAAGCAGGTTACCACCGTTGGCCGGACTCAGCCTCACCTGGAAAGTAAAATTACTGATCCGCTAACCGGACGCATTGTGCCCCGCGGCGAAATCGGAGAGCTTTGCACTCGAGGTTACAGTGTGATGGTCAAATACTGGAACAATGAAGAGGGTACGAAAAAAGCCATTGATGAAAATGGCTGGATGCATACCGAAGATCTCGCCACCATGGATGAAGAAGGCTACATTCAGATCGTGGGCCGTATCAAAGATATGGTTATCCGCGGCGGTGAGAATGTTTACCCTAAAGAGATCGAAGAGTTTCTCTACACCCATCCTAATATCACCGATGTTCAGGTGACAGGCGTACCGGATAAAAAATATGGTGAAGAGCTGATCGCTTGGGTGAAACTGAGTGTCGATTCTGAAAGCGTTACCGAACATCAACTGCGGGAGTTCTGCAAAGGCCAGATCACCCACTTTAAAATCCCTCGATACTTTAAATTTGTCGATGAATTTCCGATGACGGTGACCGGTAAGATCCAGAAATTTAAAATGCGCGAGATCTCCATTAAAGAACTAGGACTCGATGATATCTAAAGCCTCAGGGTGATACTATACGGGGTCTTATGACCCCGTTTTTTTTGGCGCTTAACCCCGCTAAACAGCCCATTAAATCATCTAAACAACAGACCAACGCTTAAGAGTAAGGACACACCGATGGATATTGATCAACATTACAGCCATCACACAGATGAAACCTTTCTACTGCAGCAGTTACGTGAACGTTACCCTGAGGGCCCCTCGGTTTATCAACTCGCCCCGTTGGATCAACTACACATTGGTGGCATCAAAGCCTCTGAAAAGCTGTTACACCAACTGAAACAAGACCAACCAAAGCGCATTCTTGAAATTGGCTCCGGCATCGGAGGACTGATGCGTATGCTGGCGGCCACAGAGACCGAGGTGATTGGTATTGATATCACCCACCGTTTTAACCGCCTTAATCGTGCCATTAGCAACCTAACAGTCCCCGTAACATCACCCTCAGTGATCACCTGTGATGCTCGCCAACTACCTTTCGCCAACCATTACTTTGACTGCATTATATTTCAACACAGCTTATTAAATATTCCCCAAACCGATCTTTGCTTGCAAGAGTGTCGTCGAGTGCTTACTACCAACGGCTCATTATTGTTACATGAGGTACTCCAGGGACCTAACCCTCATAACATGCGTTATCCTGTCCCGTGGGCGAGCTGTGCTGAACAATCTCACCTGCTAACATTTGAAGCGATCAATGGTTTGTTACAACAGCATAATTTTAGCCTCGAAAGGGCTGAAAATTGGTCTAGTGACGCGTTACAATGGCGCCAACGACAGGCCAAAAAAGAAGATTCAGTTAAAAGTCCTGCGCCCCTGTCACCGTCAAAGATTCTGGGTGAAACATTCAGCCAGATGGGGCCGAATGTGATGGCCAATCTAAATGCCGGTGCAGTTGAGGTGTGGCAACTCAGTTGTCGAGGTCAAAAGGCATAATCACTGCCATTTCGGACGCCTTTCCTGTATCCTTCGCGCTCCTGTCATTTCGACAATGTAGTTATAGAGAGAGTGCATGAAATTTACTGATCTGGGCCTATCGGCACCGATACTTGATGCCGTTACCGATAAAGGTTACGAGACCCCTTCGCCCATTCAGGCGCAAGCAATTCCGGCGGTGCTGGAAGGCAAAGACCTGATGGCTGCGGCCCAGACTGGCACCGGCAAGACCGCAGGCTTTACCCTGCCACTACTTGAGCTATTAAGTCGTGGTGAACGCGCCCAAGGCACACAGATTCGTGCCCTGATTCTGACCCCCACCCGAGAACTGGCGGCACAGGTTGCCGAAAGTGTCGGTGACTACGGTAAACATCTGCCGTTACGCTCCGCTGTGGTATTTGGTGGTGTCAGCATCAACCCACAAATGATGCAGCTACGTAAAGGGGTCGACATTCTGATCGCCACCCCGGGCCGCTTGATGGATCTGTATAACCAGAATGCTGTTAAATTCAATAAAGTCGAAGTACTGGTGCTGGATGAAGCCGACCGGATGCTGGATATGGGCTTTATTACCGATATCAAAAAAATCATAAACCTGTTGCCTAAGCAACGGCAAAACCTAATGTTCTCTGCGACCTTTTCAGATTCAATCCGCAATCTGGCAAAAGGCCTGGTCAACAACCCAGTTGAGATTTCCGTCGCCCCTCGCAACACCACGGCGAGCAACGTCAAGCAGTGGATCTGTCCGGTCGATAAAAAACAGAAATCAGGCCTGTTCAGTCATTTGCTGGCCGAGCATCAATGGCATCAGGTATTGGTTTTCACCCGTACCAAGCGTGGCGCAAACCAACTCTGCAAACACCTCGACTCAGAGGGCGTTAAAGCGGCGGCTATTCATGGCAACAAGAGCCAATCAGCCCGGACCAAAGCACTGCTTGAGTTCAAACAGGGTAAGATACAGGTCTTAGTTGCCACCGATATCGCGGCCCGCGGTCTGGATATCGACCAACTGCCTCAGGTGGTCAATTTTGATCTACCGAATGTCGCTGAAGATTATGTTCACCGGATCGGTCGTACTGGCCGTGCGGGTGCAAGCGGACAGGCTATCTCATTAGTCAGTGCCGATGAGTTTGATCAACTGTCCGATATAGAACACCTGATTGGTCGAATACTCGAGCGTGAAGAAGTACTCGGCTTTCAGCCACTGCACAATTTACCAGAATCGAGCCTCAGCAACCGTAAGCGCAAACCCAACAAACCGAAACGCGCTAAACCACAAGGTGGTCATCAAGATGGGCAGCGCTCAGGCGATGTCGCTCGGGGTCACAAACCAGCGGGCAAAAACAAACGTCATCGTAGCAGCACCGGTAACCGTCAGGAGCAGCCAAACGCAGCAGGTAAACCTGCTCAACGTAAAGCGCCGGCTAAAGCCGCCCAAGGTAAAGCCAGCGGCACAGCACAACAGCCCGCTAACCGCGGCCGCTCTAATAACGGCAATGTTCCGGCAAAACCGGGCAACCGTCGTCCAGCCCGCAGTAACCCCGGCCCTAGTCGCGGTTAATCGTGCCGGATGGTCGGCTATTACGGGTGGAAATCATCACCGCTTAAGGTAAAGTGCTACTCTCATTCAGAAAACAATATGAGTAGGTAACACAATGCGTTTTCTTTTTATCGGCGCCGGCGGTATCGGCTGTTACTACGGCGCTAGACTTCAGCAACAGGGACACCAGGTTGTGTATCTAGCTCGAGGTGAACACCTACGAGCACTGCAGGACAACGGCCTGAGTATCAATCACCCCGAGCTTAGCTTCAACCAACCGGTTGAGGCTCTGGACGATAAAAGCCTGCAACGCCGCTATCACTGTGACAATTTCGACCTCATTCTGATGACCCTCAAAGCTGGCGCCACTGCCAGCGTACTAGATCAGATGGCCGACTGGCTCAATACCGCAGAAACACCCGTTCTGTCATTACAAAACGGCGTTGATAACGAACCACTGATTGCACAGGCCCTTGGCCGTCACAGGACCCTCGGCGGGCTGGCAGTCCGCATTGGCGGCCATATCATCGCACCCGGCAAGATTGAGGCTACCGGCCCTGCCCAAGTCGTTATGGGCAGCTGGCCAAACCATCAAAGTGAAGATATTTTTCCTGCAGCAACACTAGACACCTTTGCCACTGCCTTTAATGACGCCGGCATTCCCACCCAACTCAGCCATGACATCCGTCATGAACTATGGCGTAAGCTCATTATTAATAATGGCGTTAACCCGCTTTCAGCACTGACCCGACTGGATACCCGAACACTGACCTCCCACCCCGCCTTCGGTAAAACCGTCTACCGAATGATGCAGGAAGTGGCCGCCGTCGCGCCAGCGGATGATGTTATCCTCAGTCAGACAGATGTGGATGAGATGTATCAGTTGATTTGTCATTTTGATGCGATTAAAACCTCGATGTTGGTCGACAAAGAGAAGGGCCGCCCCCTTGAGTTGGGTGGCATTAGCGGCGCAGTAATTAGCCGGGCAATTAAACTCAATATTGAGGTGCCCAATACCGAATTAATTCATGCCCTGCTATTACAGCAGGAATAAGCCTTTTAATTGAGCAAGACAGGAGTTCCGAATGGATCTGCAGCAGTTTATCCAACAACTAGACCAACCCGGTAACATCGACTTTGAAGATAGCATGGCTGTTATCGAAGCGAACTACGATTATTCACCGACCCGCTTCTTCAATGGCGAACTAATCAATGAAGCCGGCACCAATGAAGGCTCTTGTAAAATCTTCGCCTTTGCACAGCTAAACGGTCTGTCAGAGCAGCAAACACTGAACTGCTTTGGCCGCTTCTATCATCAAGATGTATTGCAACATCCAAATGGTAATGATCATGGCAATATCCGTAATTTTATCACCCACGGATGGTCGGGTGTGTCTTTTGATCAAGCTGCATTAGTGCCGAAATAACCTTACACCAACAGCCGCATACCTGAGGAAAAAGTTTCTATAGCTAGGCCTAGCGATTACTGTCACCAAAAGCAGACGCTAAAGTCGCCTAATCCAGACAATTTTAAGACTTTTTCCTATAGCCAGGTTATAACGATATAGCCATAATTACTTCCGTTGGATCGACACTCTTTAGGGATGAGGAACAAGCTGGGGGAACAAGGACGTAGTAAAGCGATATGGATATGTCCTATTGGCAGGACGCTAGCGGGGATTTCGCATAATAATTTCCATGGACGGGAGGCCTCTTCTGGGATCTTGAAGAGGCTGCAGTATGGATCTGCAACCACAGCAGGATGGATTATAGAAAAAAGAGCTACAGGCGACTGTAGCTCTTTTTTTTATTTCCACTAATCAGCACTAACATTCGCGATATCACAGGCAAAGCCCACCACAAACCCAGAACGCCAATCCGCTCAATACGTCTAGGTAAGGCTATCCACCTACAGCAAGATTTACATAACCGAGCTGATCATCTTAATTGCCAGCCCTAACAGCAGCAGCGCGAATACTTTCTTCAATATAGGCACCGGCAACAGGTGCGCCACATGTGCGCCGACAGGCGCCATCATCGAACTCATCAATGAAACCAGTATCACGCCGGGAAGGTAGATAAAACCAACCACATAATCGATCTGCAAATCTGCCGATAAACCGTTAACGATATAACCGATGGTACCAGCAACTGAAATAGGCAAACCAATGGCCGCTGAGGTGCCGATCGCTTTCTTCACATCGATATTGTGCCAGCTAAGGTAGGGCACCGTCAGAGTTCCGCCACCAATGGACACTAATGCTGAGATGCTGCCAATCACACTACCAGCGGCAAACAGCGCCGGCGTACCCGGCAAATTTCGGCTCGGTTTAGGCTTAATATTAAGAAACATCTGCGTTGATGCATACACCAGAAAGCAGGAAAAAAAGATCCCCAGAAAAGCGGAGCTAAGCACTGAGGCCAAAAAGGTTGCCAGAAAAGCCCCGACAACGATACCCGGTGCCAGTCGCTGAACCACCGACCAAATTACACCGCCTTTCTTATGATGCGCTCGCATACTGGAAATCGATGTAACCACAATCGATGCCATTGATGTTCCCAGTGCTAAGTGAACCACCTGATCGACAGGAATCCCCTGCCAGATAAATAACGACGTTAGCACCGGCACCATCACGAGGCCGCCACCAATACCCAGCAAACCCGCTAAGAAACCGACCACCGTGCCCAGCACGATAAACGCAATAATTAATTCAATATCCATTCTCTACATCCGCTATAAATAAAAACCGCGATGGTTGTCGCGGTTTTTCATCGTTAACAAAATCTAATCAACCCAACTTATCGGCCGCAACCTTATAGTCTGGATCTTCATCCCGATTGATTTCAACAGCCGTACCCGCTTTTTCCAACAGATGAATACACTCATCGCTAAGGTGGCGAATATGAATATCGATATTCGCTTTCTCATACCGTTCGACCAGGGAATCAATCACCTCTACACCGGAATGATCCATCACACGACAGTTAGCGAAATCGATAATCACTTCCTGTGGGTCAAACTTAGGCGTGAAGTTATCACGGAAGGCTTGGACCGAACCAAAAAACAGTGGGCCATGGGGCTTATAAACCTTCAAAAAACCGTTATTTTCGATGCTGGTATCGATACGCATATGCTTAGCATGCTTCCAGGCAAACACCAGTGCCGACACGATCACACCAACAATCACCGCAATTGCCAGATCAGTCAATACAGTAACGACGGTGACGACCACAACCACGATAGCATCCGAGGGTGGGATTTTACGCATCAAATTAAGGCTAGCCCACTCAAAGGTGCCGATCACGACGATAAACATCACCCCAACGAGCGCTGCCACTGGAATCATCTCGATCCAGCTAGAACCCACCAGAATGAAGAGCAGCAAAAACAGCGCTGCAGAAATACCGGAAGCACGCCCCGTACCACCCGAGCCAATATTAATCATGCTCTGACCAATCATTGCACAACCCCCCATACCACCGAAGAAACCGGTAGCAACATTGGCTACGCCCTGGCCTACACATTCCCGGTTGCCTCGACCACGGGTCTCAGTAATCTCATCGATTAAGGTTAGTGTCAGCAACGACTCGATCAAACCGATGGCCGCAAGAATAAGCGCATATGGCAAGATAATACGCAGGGTTTCAAAGTTAAGATCGACCATTGGAATATGGAACTGTGGCAGCCCACCCGCAATGCTCGCAGCAGGATCACCGGTCATATCAACCAGCACATCCTGTACACTGCGTGCCGCATCAATATCAAGGCCAATCACTAAACCGGTCACGACCAGAATGGCCACCAGCGTCGATGGTACGGCTTTCGTCAATTTAGGTAGGAAGTGGATAATTGCCATCGTCAAGACCACCAACCCTAACATCACCCCCAGTTGTGAGCCTTGCATCCAGCCCAACACGCCATCGGCATCTGACACTTGAAACTGCTTCATCTGCGCCAGAAAGATAACGATCGCTAAACCATTAACAAAACCCAACATGACAGGATGAGGCACCATGCGGATAAACTTGCCCAGCCGGAAAGCCCCGGCCAGTATTTGCAGAATCCCCATTAACACCACGGTGGCAAACAGATATTCAACTCCATGTTCAGCCACAAGACTAACCATCACTACGGCCAAGGCACCGGTAGCACCGGAAATCATGCCTGGACGACCACCGATTGTCGCGGTAATCAAACCGACCATAAAGGCCGCATAAAGGCCGACTAATGGATCCACCCCAGCAACAAACGCGAATGCCACGGCTTCCGGAACCAGCGCTAATGCAACCGTAAGGCCGGATAGCACATCGGATTTCATGCTTTGAGAACGTTTATAAATCAACTGCAGCATAATAGAATACTTTTCCTAAATTGAGCTTTCAAATCGAGCTCTGGCGGCAAAAAAAGCGCGATTATAGCACTGTGCAACTGCACAAAATAGAGTCAGGAACGGATATGCTTGAACAGTTTACCACGAAGGGTAACAAGGTTAGTCGCGGCAATATCCGAGGCTAGCGCTCTCACCGCGGTAGATACATGGGCTTTATAATGACTTTGCAGTTGCATCAAATTACGCCATGCAGGGGGGAGTTTATCGGCTTGGGTTAGCATTCCGCCGTCAGGGTCTCGGGCGATATAACGGACAGAGCCAATGCCTGAAACCAGTAAGCGTGTAAGACACATTGGGCAAGGTTCCAATGTCACCAACAGCGTTAACTGCTCCGCAGGGTGTGGCACCAGCCCAGCTTCCAACTGATCAATAAGCAACATCTCCGCATGAGCGCTGCTGTGGTAATCAGCAAAGGCCGCGTTCGCACTGTCTTTAGAGGCCACTGCCTGACTGAAAACCCGATTTTCCGATTGCGCCACCACCTGCCCTTGGGGATCAATGAGTAGCGCCGCGACACCATAATTCCCCTGTTCCAGCGCATCAAGCGCTAGGCGGCAAGCATCTATGCCATACAGATCGTCACGATACGCCGGGTCAGGCTGAAGCCGATTTAAGCGATTGATCAGTGTGCTTATTTGCGCACTATCTTGAACGCTTTCCTGATCAACTCTAACCATCGGTCTACCTCTTCGGCGCCCCCATTAAAGAAGCGACTATTAACCCCATCACTAGGTGTTTAGTTAGCATACTTAATTATTCGTTTAAGCAATTATTCCAGTAATTTTAACTGCACCGCTTGTTGTTGGTTCTTTGCTTGCAAACGGTAGCCTACCCCAATTAAACGCACTTTTTTTTTGCCTCGAAACCAAGCTTCATGACAGAGATGCTGATACAGCACCAACGGACATTCCGCAGCACTTTGCTCAACGGTGGTCTGGGTAAAATCCGAAAACTTTAACTTCATCACTGCACCGGCTATCTCACGCTGCTGCGCATGTTTCTGAAAGCGTAGTGCCAGTTCGCTCAACATGGCCGGCAACTTTTCAATACAGCTATCGAGATCAGGTAAATCAGCAGCAAAGGTATGCTCCACACTGATCGATTTACGTTCTCGGCTCGTTTTCACCGGGCGGTCATCAACACCTCGGCTTAGTTCATATAAGCGTTTACCGAAGCGACCAAAGCGATCGACCAACTGAGCCATGCTCAATGTTCTTAGATCAGCACAGGTTTCTATGCCCATCTGTTGTAACTTAGCGCCAGTCACCTTGCCTACACCAAAAATCTTTTGAACCGGCAACTCAAGCACAAAGGCTTCTAACTTTTCCGGGGTTATGACGCAAAGCCCATCCGGCTTATACCAATCGCTGGCTATTTTAGCGATAAACTTATTAGGCGCGACGCCGGCGGAAATAGTAATCCCAACATTGTCCCTCACCCGCTGCCGTATCTCCTGTGCAATTAAGGTTGCACTACCGCCCTTAATCGTCGAACCGGTCACATCAAGATAAGCTTCATCGAGGGATAGCGGTTCAATCTGATCAGTATAGTCAGCATAGATCGACATGATCGCGGCGGATGCCTGTCGGTATTTTTCCATGTTACCGGGAATGACGGTCAGATTGGGGCATAACTTCATGGCATGGGCGGTTGCCATTGCCGAGTGAATACCAAATTGTCTAGCGGGATAATTGCAGGTGGAGATCACTCCACGACGATCAGATGAACCACCAATGGCTAAGGGGATATCACTCAAGGATGGATTATCCCGCATCTCAACGGCAGCAAAGAAGCAGTCACAATCACAATGAATAATTTTACGTAAAGGTGTATCAGTCACTTCATGGCCCGGATCAACACAAACTGGTTTTGTATTTACCCAAGCCTACTACGAAATACTGTACAAAAAAACAGTTACTTGATTTCTAACGCTTGCTTTACACGATTAATATTTTCGCGTAACCAGTCAGGATTAATAGCCCCCCAATTATCGACCACATAGTAACCATCGTTATTACGCCGCCCATCCTGCTTAAAATAGACATTAACCCCCATACCGGGAATTGCTTTAATCACATCCTGAATGGTACGCCGTGGCCAACCAGTTTGCTCCATCAGGACCGGTACACTTGGGCGTTCGGTTGTTGCTATCAAATATGAGATAAACAACCGACGCGCAAACGTCCTGTTGAGATTGTTCATGATACTTCAGATTCCTTAGACGAACTCAAAGCCAAAAGACTAAGATTCACAATTGCTAAATTAGAAAACCTTATTATAAGGCCTAAGCATGATAACGTCCAAACAATCGGATCAAAACTCGACCTTGATCGTATATAGCCCCATGAAGCATTTTTCAGCCTCGAAATAAATCAAAAGTCTTCTAAACTTTAGCTATAAGAAATAGGACATAAATGATGACAAGCGATAAAACCAACAAAACAACCGGTCATGAAACGCCCTTTAACGACAAGCGTTCAGGTCATGACCGACGTGAATACAAAGACCGCCGTGATGAGATACGCTTCCAAGAGAATCGGCGTAAAAACCACGGACGTCGTATCGAAGATAAAGACCCTTGGAAGGATGCCCTCGAGTTTGATTAATGGCCCTCCTCTTAACAGCACTCGCCGGTTACTGCCGGCGCTGTAACTACACTGTCACCTTTCTGACAACCTACTGTCACGCAAATCACATAAATTCGACAGCTGAATAGTCATCAGAAAGGTTAGCGATCGTGATCAACGTTGAACAGGTCATCACCCATAAATACCCCTCTTTTGCGTCCAGACCCTCCGTTATTCGAAATACTGCGTTATTTGCTATGCGACGTATTTTTCATGAACAGGAGGTCAACCGCTTTCTTGAGGAAAACCACACCTATCAAGGGTTTGATTTTATTGACCGCGTACTCGATTACTTTAATTTCACCTACTCGCTGAGCCATAAAGATGTAATGAATATCCCCTCCAGCGGGCGAGTGCTGATCATTGCGAATCACCCCCTAGGGGCGCTCGATGGACTGGCTCTGTTAAAAATGATTGGTGAAATACGTAAGGATGTACGTATTGTCGCTAATGACATGCTGTCATCATTTACTCAGCTGAGCCCGCTATTACTGCCCGTCGACAATCTCAATAAGGCGACCCGCAAACAGGATATCGCCAATATCAACAACGCTCTCCATAACGAAGAAGCGGTGATTATTTTCCCTGCCGGCGAGGTCTCCAGAGCCGGCCCTACCGGTATTAAAGATAGCCACTGGAATCAGGGCTTTCTTCACTTTGCGCGCAAAACCAATAGCCCGATCCTACCCATTTTCATTGGCGGTAAAAACTCCTCACTGTTTTACACCGTATCCGGTTTCAATAAAGCGCTTGCCGCACTGCTGCTTCCGCGGGAAATGTTTAATAAACGCGCCATGAACCTGCAGTTCAAAATCGGCGAACCCATTCCCTACAGCCAATTAGATAAGCTGCCACTACCCGGCCAAGAAAAAAGCAAAATGGTGCGTAAGCATCTCTACCGGCTGGCAAAAGGTCGAAAGCCAATCTTTAAAACCGAAAAAACCATCGCTCACCCGCAAAACCGACAAGCGTTAAAAAAAGAACTCAAGCAATCTGAGCGTCTAGGAGAGACCGCCGACGGTAAACGCATCTACCTATTCGACTACCATGCCGACTCGGCTGTTATGCGGGAGGTGGGCCGCCTGCGGGAAGTATCGTTCCGCTGTGTTGGTGAAGGTACCGGCGAAAAACTCGATATCGATCGTTATGATGCCCACTATCGCCACCTCATTCTATGGGATGAGGAAGAGCTAGAGATCGTTGGAGCCTACCGTCTTGCTGAAGCTTGGCGCATGAATAACAGTGAAGATGATCAGCTCTATAGCTCAACACTGTTCAACTATACTCCTGCAATGCAGCAATATTTTGAACAGGGTATTGAGTTGGGCCGAAGCTTTGTGCAACCTAAATATTGGGGGAAGCGCAGCCTAGATTATCTCTGGTATGGAATCGGCGCCTACCTTAAACGGCACCCAGAAGTACGCTATATGTTTGGCCCGGTAAGTCTGAGTAATAGCTATCCGCAACATGCTAAAGATCTACTGGTATATTTTTATCGTTTGTATTTCCCCGACAACGATAGCCTAGGCAAGTCATTGACCCCTTATAGCATTAAACCGGACACCATTAGCGACCTACAAACGCTATTCTGCGGCAACGACTATAAAGAAGATTTCAAGATACTCAAACAGCAGATGGATTTCCTTAACTGCACGGTGCCAACCCTGTACAAACAATATGCGGATGTCTGCGAAGCCGGGGGCGTGCGCTTTCTTGATTTTGGTGTCGATGCCGACTTCAATTTCTGTGTGGATGGGTTGGTATTGGTCGATATGAACCACCTAAAAGCCAAAAAACGCAGCCGCTATATCGGCTCATTGAATTAACCCATTTAGTTTTAGATCATAAAGAGGCTGCAAGGCCTCTTTTTTTCTGCCAGACTTTCCGACAGACACTTATTTTCAGTCAATACTCGTCAGGTCTGAACCCTATGAAAGATAAACACGCTCTCAGCCCACGCTCCAGCGAGCAAGAAATTGAAGCGTTTCTGCAACAAGCACGACAGTTGACAGTCCCCCAAGGTAACGGCCGGTTAATCTTTGCCCTCGATGCCACCGCGAGCCGCGAGAAAACCTGGGATCATGCTTGCCATCTACAAAGTGAGATGTTTCTCGAAACTCAAGAACTCGGCAAGCTAGCAGTGCAGCTGTGTCACTACGGTGGCATGCAGCAATTCCGCGCCAGTGAATGGCTACAGGACACCCACAGCTTGCTCAACCGAATGAATCAAGTACAGTGCCTCGGGGGTCATACCCAGATTGCTCGTTTGCTACAACACAGCCTCAAACAAACCCGCCAACAGGCCATCCAAGCGATTATCTTTATTGGCGACAGCGTCGAGGAGCCGGTCGATTTTCTCTGCCAACTTGCCGGACAGCTCGGTATTCACTCCACGCCATTATTTATCTTTCAGGAGGGCCGCGACATCACCGCAGCTAACGCCTTTAAACAGATGGCTAAACTCTCAGGCGGAGCTTACTGTCGCTTTGACAACAGCAGTGCTGCCACCTTAAAAGCGTTATTAAGTGCCGTAGCGGTCTATGCGACAGGTGGTCGACGGGCGCTGCTCGAGTATGCTAAGCAAGGCCATCCGGATGTTCTTCAACTTACTCATCAGCTCAAATCCTAAGGATTCTCATCTTGAACCCCATTGTTCTTATACTGCTCGGCTTACTGTTATTGTGTTGGTTCTTTTGGCTGCGCCGCAAATCACCTGCAGATCAACGCAAAGCCAATATTATGCTACTGCTCGGTGTACTCGCCGCCGCCCTCTTCTATCTCACCTTTACCGGCAAGCTCCATTGGCTAGGTGCCGTATTTGCTATCCTACTGCCCTTCGCGCGGCGATTGATTCCGATGCTCCCTATCGTTGGCAAGCTCTTTAAACACTATCAAAGCAAGCAAAGCAGCGCCGGCAACACCTCAGAGGTCAAAAGCCGGATTCTCAAGATGCAACTAGATCACGACAGTGGCTCACTCGAGGGAGAGGTGCTGGAGGGTCCATTACTGGGGCGTCAACTGGCGAGCCTAAGTGAAGCGGAGTTTATTGATCTACTGAGTTACTGCCGCCAACACGATGTCCAATCCGCCCGACTGCTAGAAACCTATCTAGATAAACGTTTTGGTGACAGCTGGCATACCGATGATCACGATCACGCCAGCGCACCCAGCGAAATAGACAAGGCCTATCAAATACTCGGCCTTGAGTCTGGGGCATCAAAAGATGACATTATTGAAGCCCACCGCCGGCTGATGCAGAAACTGCACCCGGACCGAGGCGGTAGCGATTACTTAGCGGCGGAGATTAATCAAGCCAAGGATCTTTTATTAAAACAATTTAGCTAAGCAAACACCGTAGCTACTTTTGCTTAGCATCATCCACAATGATCTCGTTTAACAGTTCATCATCGATATCCGCCGCCTGCACGGGCGAGTCATGCAACACGGCACCCGTCAGTGGAGAGGCGGCAGGCGTCGATGAATCGTCAATCTCAGACGCGGTCGCAGAGGGTACTGGGTTATCACTCGCTAACAATACATTCATGATAGTGTCATGATCATCGCTTATCTGCCGTTCTTGGTCAGACGGCAATAACTGCCCCCCCTCCAACCCTGAAGGCTGCCAAAGCTGAAACGTGGCGCCTAAGGCCGCCAAACGCTCGGAACCGGTTTGTAACACCAACGGCCCAGCGGTGGTACGACGAAATAACATCAGATACTCGTGTTGATTGGCATCCAACATACTAAAAATTAGCTTGCCTGACTGTAGGTATTGCCAACGCCCCTTTTCAGTCACAACCTTGCCAGCGGCATCACGGCTGACCAACTGAACTTGATTATCGTCAGATAACTTAAACATCACCTGATGTCCCTCTGGCGGCTGATACCAGTATAGTCCTGTCACCGCTTCGATCGCCGTATGACCTTGACGGGCACACCCGGAATACTGCTGGCCGAAAAAAGTCATCTGCGCCGTCAACGGCAACAGGGTGCCACTGGCGCTATCGATGCAACGCTGCTGCATTATGGTTATCTGAAATGGCTTTTTACTTGGCTTTACCTCCTGATAACGGGCTATCACAGGAAATGGCGTCTCAACCTCGGTGTCATCATCTTTGGAGTCCTTGGCTTCGGACTCCCCCAGCGTTTTAAAACGGTAACGTCCCAGCGGCTTGATACTTTTAACCACAACATGGTCAGTTCTTATATCGGCAACCCAATAAGGATCGCTACTCGCCGCCCGATACACTATACCATCAAGGCGAAAGTTACAGGTGGCGGCCGTACCACCCACCGTATCGATCTGTTTAACCAATAATCGATTATCCAGTGCAGGCTCCACCGCCCCCTGTAACTCCATATATAGCTCTTTTTTGCTAAATTCAGTGAACCGCTGGTAATACTCTGTCAACGCTTGCTGTTCGGTAAAATCCTGCAGTGGCCACCAACGCTTTTCATGGCAAGGTTGAAACCAGAGCTGATCCTGGCTTTCAACCACCACACCGGACAGCGACTGTAGCGGCGCTTGAGAAGGAAAAGGCTTCGGCTTTTCTACCGCACATCCTGCTAACATCAGCGTCATTAACAAAGGCGAAATATGAACAACCGTTCGAATCATCAGTTTTGTCATGTCTAACTCATTAAATTCCTTCTAGCATACCCTGCAATACAGACCACTTAAAGTAGTGCACGGGGACGAATTATCAGTTTATACTCTGCTAAAATCACTCTCACTTTCAAATAATTAGGGACCCTAGGCAATGAAGCTAGCGCGATTTAAGCATGCAGAAAAAGAACAGCTAGGGTGTGTTGTTGCTCAGCAGATCATAGCCATTCCTGAAACGCTTTTTTCGGGCACAATGCCAGCGTTGCTGAACCAGTTTGAAGTATTTAAGCCACAACTGGAACAGCTGATATCCACCGCTAACAGCCCTCTTGATTTGCATCAAGTACAACTATTGGCACCGATTCCTCAGCCGGAAAAATTTATCGGCGTCGGGCTGAATTATGCCGACCATATCGCGGAAACCGGCTTAGCCATCCCGGAATTCCCAACTCTGTTTAATAAACAATCAAGTTGCGTCACTGACCCAGAGGCGCCTATTTACCGTCCTCATATCTCTGACAAGCTCGATTATGAAGGCGAACTGGCACTGGTGATTGGGCAATATTGCCGCAACATTAGTGCGGCGCAGGCACCTCAAGCCATTGCTGGATATACCATCGTTAATGATGTATCGGTGAGAGACTGGCAAATTAAATCCCCCACTTGGACTCTGGGGAAATCGTTTGATAGTCACGGTCCCATGGGGCCTTGGATTGTTACATCCGACAGTATTGAGCCACACAATCTAGACCTCAAGACTTGGCTAAATGGCGAGTTACGCCAGCACTCCAACACCTGCCACCTGATCTTCGACTGCTATCAGTTAGTCGCTACACTCTCGTCGGTATGCACGCTCAAACCCGGAGATGTCATCGCCACCGGCACCTGCAGCGGCGTGGGTGTGAAAATGAAACCCCGAGGTTATATGAAACCGGGTGATGTCGTAACGATCGAAATCGAAAATATTGGCCGCTTGAGCAACCCTATTTTGCAAGAGTCAGAGAACAATAGCTTCATCAGTCAACGGCCAGTGTCTTAAAACAATAACCCTTTAAGTTATTGTTTTATAAAAGAACAGTAAACACCGACTAAATACGCGTCTGCTTTTAGAGACAATATTAAGAAGTTAGTTCATACTAGCCTACATGAACACCCATTAAACAAAAGCTATCTTATTGTTTAATAGGTTATTTTATAAATACGGCCTAACAATTGCTAATCAGTGAATAACAGGCAATTATTAGGAGATCGGGTATGCATAGGGCAACCATACTATTAGCACTGACATTGACAGCAACAATGGCACAGGCGGAACCTGAATACCGATTAAAACGGCTATCGAATGTCAAAGTCATTGAACATATTCGTTCTGAGCTGCCTAAAGAGGCAAAGCTTGTGAACAGAACACGTTCATTAACAATGTTTGAATCACTCGATAGAAATCATGACAATGAAGTATCATTAACTGAGATGCGGCAGCATCCAACACTGGCAAGCAGTTTTCATAAACTGGATATCAACAATGATGGCGTGCTTAACCAGCAAGAGGTCGCACCACTCCAAGCAGAAGTGAAAGGGTTTCGAAGCATACTCAACCTTTCAGCACTGAGAATTATCTAACGATGCATTGTTTAGGAAACGTCATACTATAAATAACTTAAATACTGTGAAGCGTTCTTCGCTGCAAACACGATCATTAATGCAACTGGTGGTGTTGGCTTTTTTTCTAGTTGTCGCCCCCTTGGGTGTACTTATCTACCAAGCAACGGACTCGATGGTGACTTTGTCTCGCCAGGGACGCGAGCACGCCAAAGAAGCGCTTGATTTTTTCAGTCGCAGCCAACACCTCCGAGAGCTCTCCGGCGATCTAGTTCGCTCAGCACGACAATACGAAGTGCTTAAAAAGACCGAAATAGAAGATCGTTTTCGGTCGCAACTCGCTGAATATAAAGAACTCCTACAGCTACACAGCTTTCTGATTGATTCCGGTAATATCGCCACTATTTTTTCGCTGATCGCCGAACTTGAAACCTTACCACTGGATAAAGAGACCGCCGAAAAAGTCAGTAGACTGGTGCCTCTAACCCAGACATTGTATGATGACACCCGCAAGAAACTTGACCAACGCTTAGAATTTCTCAATGCGAAAGCAGAAGAACAGCAAAATCTGCTCTGGCTGCAGGCAGGGTTACTGATAACCCTATCGACCATTCTGATTCTCTTTTTCAGCATCCGAATCACCCGGCCGGTCAAACAACTGATGTTACGGATCAAGGCCTTAGGTCATGGTCAGCTGGATATGTCTGAACCCTTTAAGGGACCAAAAGAGTTTCTTGCTCTGAATGATCAACTCGAATGGCTTGAAACCCATTTGCAGTTGCTCGAACAGGAAAAACAGGCTTTTTTAAGGCATATGTCTCATGAGTTAAAGACACCCCTAACAACACTGAGAGAAGGGACCGATTTACTCGCCGAAGAGCTGGCCGGTCCGCTGACCCAGAACCAGAAAGAAATTATCGCGCTGATGCAGGAAAACAGCCTCTCGCTACAGTCGCTTATTGAGCAATTATTAGATTACAACCGCTTACAACACGGCGGAGAGCATGAGCTAAACAGTCAGTCGGTTTTGCCCATCATCAAAGAATCTCTGGCATCCCATAAACTATTGCTCAAACAGAAGCAGATTCAGGTAACATTACCGAAACAAGATTGCCCTTGGTGCGTCAACAAAGCGTTATTACAACGTGCGTTAAGCAATCTTATTTCCAATGCATCGGTTTACGGTTGTGAAAAGGGGCTACTCAAAATAGGATTAACAACCCAAAATGACGGTCTCAAAATAGAGATCGGAAATACTGGCCCAGAGATCCCCGATAGCGACTTAGCACAGCTGTTTGATCCCTTCTATCAGGGGGTCAATAAACGTCAAGGATCAGTCAAAGGCTCCGGCATCGGTTTAAGTATTGCCCGTGAATCAATCAAAGCCATGGGCGGCAATTTAGAACTACATAGCAATAAGGATGGTTTTGTAAGTTTTATGATCAGTATTCCAAACCAAAAACAGGCTACCCATGCGTAAAGCACTGCTAATCGTATTGGCCGCGGTCATCATCAGCGGCTGTCAGGCAAGGCAACTCATGCCCACACCTGAGAAACACTTAGAAGCCTCATGTGTATTAGGCGATATGACCGAATGGATGGCACAGGAACAACAGTACCAACAGGCCTCATCCAATGTTAGGTCCTTACTACTCAAAAAAGCGACTGCCGATAAGAAAACGATCACGCTGGCTATTTTGCTCAGTCAGCCGGATAACACCACGGCCCAATTAAAAAAATCCATCGCGCTATTTGAACAGCTCGATTTAAATAATCCCCCCCAATCAGATGCGGAGCAATACCTGCTAGTGCGCTACCAATACACACTGGCGGTCATGACATTACAACGTGCTCTGAACACCGCTGACCTTGAACGCAAAGCGCTATCCACCGAACGGGATAAGCTCAAGCAGCAAATAGAAGCCTTAACTCGCATTGAGAATGACCTGTCTCGCTAGAAAGACAGAGAGGAGAAAAATATGAAATCGACTCAGCAACTCATCCTGATCGTTGATGATGATCCGGGTATCCTAAAAGTTCTGAGCCTGCGCTTAAGTGCTTCTGGCTTTCGCATAGATACCGCCAACTCAGGCGTTGAAGCACTACAACGTATCAAGCATGAAACTCCCGACCTTGTTCTGAGCGATTTGCGCATGGATGGTATGGATGGCATGGCGTTATTTTCCGCCATTCAAGAGGATCACCCTGCATTGCCAGTGGTCATTATCACGGCCCACGGCTCTATTCCTGATGCCGTTGATGCAACCCAAAAAGGCATTTTCGGCTTCCTGACAAAACCGATCGATAAAGACCAGCTACTCAGCACCATCAATTCTGCACTGGATTCTGCTCATGCGCAGGATGATAGTTGGCGCAGTGCTATCGTCACCCAAAGCCCATTGATGAATGAACGACTCAGCCAAGCTGAACGGGTTGCTAAATCTAATGTTAGCGTACTGATTACCGGCCCGAGCGGTACCGGCAAAGAGCTGATGGCCAAAGCTATTCATAATGCCAGCGACCGTCACAGTAAACCTTTTGTCGCTATCAACTGTGGTGCTCTACCCGAACAGCTGCTGGAATCAGAGCTATTTGGTCATGCCAAAGGCGCATTCACCGGCGCAGTCACCCAGCATGAAGGCCTATTTCAATCAGCCCAAGGTGGCACTCTGTTTCTGGATGAGATCGGTGATATGCCAACCACGCTGCAGGTTAAACTGCTGCGGGCGATTCAAGAACGCACCATTCGCCCTGTCGGCTCGACCCGTTCCCTCGATATCGATGTACGGGTAATATCGGCCACTCATCGCAACCTTGAACTCGCCATGGAAGATGGTGAGTTCCGTGAAGACCTGTATTACCGTCTCAATGTGGTTAATCTAGACCTTCCACCTCTACGGGATCGCCCTGAAGATATCCCACTATTGGCGCGCTTTTTTGTCGAGCAATCGGCTAAGCGACATAACCCTAAGGTCAAAGGCATCTCACCGGGGGCGTTGCATATTCTTGCTCAAGCCGCTTGGCCGGGAAATGTGCGTCAACTAGAAAACGTCGTCGAGCAGACCGTTGCGCTATCCAGCGCACCGATTATCAGCGAAGGCTTGGTCAATCAGGCAATCGCTAATCAGGACCGGGTTATCCCCTCCTTTAACGAAGCCCGATCCAGCTTTGAACGCAGCTATCTCACCAAAGTGATGCATATCACCGCAGGCAATGTGACCCAAGCGGCCAAGATTGCCCAGCGCAACCGCACCGACTTCTATAAACTGCTTAACAAGCATGATTTAGAAGCCTCGCAGTTCAAGCTAAGCCGCAAAAGTAATGAGTATCTCGAACAGAAAAAAGCGGGATAAAACCCAGCGACAAAAAAGGCTGATGCAAACACATCAGCCTTTTTCGTTGTAAGCGGTTTTCCTTTTTACCCCATCGACTAGACACTCAGTAAGCCAATCAGTTTATACCAACACTTGCCGAGTATTTGCGATAAGTTGATGCACTTGGTCTTCAATGGCAGGCTCGATCATCTCTTCCGGCCGGCAACCGTTTGGACAGGCTAAACGTGGTGTCGTACCAAATAAACGGCAAATCAATGGCCGCTCTGCATAAACCGTACAGCCCTTTGGCCCGAGATGAACGCAGCTAAATTCATTTAATGCCGCCTCATGCTCTGCATCAGACTTTACCGGTAACCGCGACATCTCCTCCGATGAGGCTGTTACAGGACCACAGCAATCGTGACAACCCGGCGTGCACTCAAATGAGGGGATACGCTCACGCAATCGCACGATAATCTCTTGGTTGTTGTTCATTGATACCCTTTTAGTCTACACGCCCATATGATCGCTAACGGCCAATACTCGCCATAACACCATTCGTTAACTGCAATAAATCAGCCGGACTTAATTCAACTTCCAAACCTCGCTTGCCCGCACTGACAAAGATTGTTTCAAACTCACTGGCAGAATCATCTAGCAATGTTGGTAAGCGTTTTTTTTGTCCCAGCGGGCTGATACCACCGACCAAATAACCACTACTACGCTGCGCCTGCTGCGGTTCAGCCATGGTCACTTTTTTCGCTTTTAAAGCACTCGCCGCCGCCTTAAGATTTAGTTGTCCGGCAACAGGCACAACCGCCACCGCCAACTGACGATTATCACCGTTAAGCGCCACCATCAGTGTTTTGTACACTTGCTGGGGTAAAATATTCAATGCCTTAGCCGCTTCATCGCCATAGGAATCACAGTCAGGATCATGGGCATATTCATGCAGCGTAAAACTTATTTTTGCTCGTTTTGCTAACTTAATCGCAGGGGTCATCTATAGCTTCACTCCAAATATTTCTCCAGAGGTTTACTCCAACAGGCCTGTACCATCCAGTATATCAATCACATCAATAATGGTGCCATTCCCCTCAAGCACTCGAATAATCTTATGGCCTATTCGACGATGCTCCTCTCCCGCGATGTGGTCTAACCGTCGCTCCAGCTCATAGGGTAAGGCCTCTGAACGGCGATACAGATCTTGATCTAGAACTTCGCCTGCAATAACTTTTTCCTGCCAACCGGGAGGCAGTTTTCCTCCTCTAGCAAGTTTTTTCTGCAACCCCGGCGGCAGTGACTTCGGCTTATGCTTGCCCTTTCCTTTAGTCTCATATGAATAGTCATCACCAAGATAATACTGGCGAATATTACGCTGCTCATTATCATCAAAACGGTGAGACGCTTTACCCTGTTGATCGGACTCTTTGTATCCTTGATGATTATCTGCAGCGGATTGCTCAGCGCCGTTGCCAGCCCATTCCGGTTTTTTAGCCAGCACCGATAGCGGGGCTAACAACAATGCACTCGCCAACCATAAAGTTATCATTTGATTTCGCATTTTATTTTGCCTAATTCGATGCCACATTAACTCACCCGTTACCGGTTAATCCGCGTTATTTTTGAGCCTTCAATACTCAAGTTATACATCAGCCCTTTATTAGAAAATATAAAACCAATAATCGGCTGCTGTACGGTATTCGAGTCGATGGTGCCGCCCGCACCGAGTGTTGCCAAGGCGACACTACCATCGACCCCGGCTTCCCAACCATCACTGTTGCGAAATTTAGTCAGCGCTGCTTGAGTCATAAAAAGCAACACCTGTGATTTTATCTGTGCACCTAACTGAAAACCGATAGACGCCGCAGCTACATTGTAATATCCCGCGGTTTTACCGCCGATGCGCAAAGCCCCTTCACCATACTCACCACCAATACCAATACCCGCCTTGATAACATCAGGAAAGACTAATACTCCCACCGCCTTACGGCTCAACGCTTTACCTGCAGCGCTATGCTGATAAAGCGCCTGCAGTGCCTGATCAACCTTAGCATCAATCTCTTGAGCTGATGCGGCGTTGGCATTCAGTGGCATCAATAACAGCAAGGAAGCGGTCAGAAAAGCGATTACAGATTTCATCGTGGTTCTCCAATGTGACTGTCTATTTAGGCTATCCATTCGGACTATCACACAAGGTACACATAACCCTATGACGATAAAATGCCTACTGAAAGTATGAGTGACAAACCCCGTAGCAGCAACCTAACCCAGCCTAACCACACCTTACCCTAGTAATACGAAGACAATAGTGCTGCGGCGATTAATAAAATCGCCGATCAATATCGCTGTGTGAGTGGCCGTAAAACATCTTCCAGCCCATTGAGCTTCACCTCATAGAGGATCTGCAACAAAATACCAATCTCGCCCTCAGGAAAGCCCTTACCGGCAAACCACACGAGATAAGGCTCCGGCAGTTCTAGCAAGAGTCGGCCTTTGTATTTACCAAATGGCATCGGCATATTCGCCAATTTTTGTAACCTTTCGGGGGTAATCTCCATAGTGGCCTCATATTGAATCGATGGACCGTTTACACGGCTCAAGCCATGCACTATACATCAAAACGCAGTGCTATTAATGGCAAAACGACCTTACTGGCACGATAGGCCCATGCCTAGAAAAATTGCTTTTTCAGCCGATCGAAGCGAGGATAGCAAGCATCATCAACGGCAGCCAATATTGCCATCACCGCCACCGAATCACGAGAGAACCTGAGATGTCACCAAGCCTTTCCGCTATCACGGTTTACCCAATCAAATCCACCGCGCCGATTAGCCTAAGCCGCAGCGCAGTAACCGTAACGGGACTGGCCTTCGACCGACAATTTGTCCTGTGTAATGAGCAGGGCAAGTTCCTCACCGCCCGCAGCCATCCGCAACTCTTGGCAATTAAAACAGCCTTGCTACAAGAAGGATTGCTTATCACGGCACCAGACATGGCGCCACTGCATCTTGAGTTCAGCGCCCTAGGGCAACAATACGATGAGATCGCCGTTTGGAAGGATACTATCCATGCCCAATATTGCGGCTTGGCCGCTCAACAATGGTTTGAAAGCTATCTACAACAACCTTGTAAGTTGTATCGCTTTGGCCCGCAATCTGACCGCCCCGTGAGTGACCATTCAGAGCATCAAGTTGCCTTTGCCGACGGTTACCCGCTGTTACTCATCTCGAAAGCGTCCCTGAGTGATCTAAACCAACGCTGCCAAAACGCCATATTGATAGAACAGATGCGCCCCAACTTAGTGGTCGACAACTGCGTAGCTTATGCGGAAGATCGTTGGAAACGGATCCGTATTGGTAGCGTTGAATTTGCCGTTGTGAAACCTTGTGGGCGCTGCATCCTCACCACCACAGACCCAACCACATTGACTCGCAATCCAGAACGGGAGCCCCTTAGTGTATTAAAGAAATACCGTAAAGGAAGCGATGGTGAGGCTCACTTCGGTCAAAACCTAATCGCCCTCAACAGTGGTATCGTTAACTTAAATGACCCTGTAGAGATACTCGAAACAGGAGAACCGGAACACTATCCAAGCGAGCCGTTAAAGGATTGACCATCCAACGCAGCTAACAGATCAGCATCAATCATGGTGCCGGTAAGTGCTAATTGTTGTAGCTGTTGCGCGGCCTTCTCTGCGCCCTGCTGCTGCAATGCCATACCCGCATCAGAGACGCCTCGCAACATCACCGCCGCATAGGTGCCACTGACTTTATCCCGATGGTGGCCTAGCCGCTGTAACTGCAACCCAAAACGCTGCCAGAAACAACACAGTGCCGGGGTGGCTCCAAAGCTAGCCCCCAACCAATCGATATCAACAACCCCTTGCTCGACAACATGCAACAGCTGGCTGCCGATGCCTCGCCGCTGCAGCTGAGGGTGCACCGCGATGCGCATGACGCGAAGTCCTCGACAATCGGCCGCTGCGGGGATTTGACAATGAGCGAGCAAGGTCTGAGGAATCAACTGCCCCTTAGGCCGGCGAGTGCCGTTAATAATCGCATTAGCCAATTCAGTCTCGATCGGGCCTTCATAGGCCAGCAACACCGCCGCAACCAACTGCTCTTCACCCGCCTGCTCAATAAAGCCGGCCCAGATTTCAATATTAGGACTATCTAATAAGATCCTCAGATCGCCAGGTGTGGTTCGGTAGTGCGCCAAAATCAACAAGCCAAATAGCTGTTTTAGTTGGCGAGTATCAGCCACTAACACATCCCGATCGAGTTTTCTAAAACACAGCGCTAAATGCTTAGCCGCCGTCATATCAGCGGGTTCTGCATCCAGCATCAATGCTTGATAACTAAATCGCTCCAGCGGATCGCCCTCAGCCCAACGTACCGGCTGACGCAAACATAACAGCTGCCGCTGGGGTACTTGGCGATCAAGGTAGGGCATAAAGCGCACGGCAAACCCCTGCCCGGTGCCCTCATAGCCATGCAGGGTCGATGCAAACACAACCCGGGGATAGGCTAATAAACTGAGTAATACCGGCGCAGGTATCGCAGCCGCCTCATCCACCAGCAACAGGTCAGCTTCTGGGCGGCACTGTAATAATTGATCCGGTAGGAAAAAACGCAACCGACTTTGCCCCACTCGCCAACAGTCCCTTTCGCACTGCAACGATCCCTCGGTAAAAGACCGCTGTAGCTGTAGCACAACCGCCTGTATCGCGCTTCGGGAAGGCGCCGTTAACAAGATGTCTAACACTGACCCGGTATCAGTCACTGCTTGGCGATAACGCTGTTGCATCAAGCGGGCGGCAAGAAGCCCCAATGCAGCACTCTTTCCCCGCCCCCGATCAGCGGTGATAACCGTGACCGCACGTGATTGATTGAGAATATCTTCACCGTGTTCAACCGCGGCTTGCTGATCGAGGGTTTTAAAGGGTGCAAGCTCTGCTTCTAAAGCGATCGCAGGTACCGGTAACAACCGATGCGAATCTCCCGGTAACAGCCGCCGAGGATCGGGCTTACCCTGCTCAAAATGAAGTAGCTCGCTATCGGCAGCGATAGTATTTTGCAGATGTAGAATAAAACGCCGCCCCACATCCGCCGCCGTAAAAGGTGGCACGGCAATATGGCGATATTCGGGATCATCAAAACGCAACCACTGGTCAGTGGGAGGGGTGATCAAAATAAACACTCCGCCAGCGACTAAAGTCCCTACCACCTGACCAAAACCATTCGGATTAAAGCCACTCCAACTATCAAACACAATGCCTTGGCACTCTCGCCCTAGCAGTTGATGCGCCTGTTTAGCACTCACGAGTTGCAGCATGGCCGGTGGTTTTAAACCTTCCGGCTCGCCCACCCACAGCCAGCCCGGTGCCTGATCGTCGGATTCAGTTTGCTGCAGGGGCGGATACGAAAAACCATCCATCTGCGCCTGACACCAAGCTTGTGTACCACTTAACACCACCAACTGCCGGTGCGATCGGCGACCCGCACTCGCCAGTACCCCTTTAAGGTCATTCAAAATTGATCCCTGAGCGCCCACACTACTACCTTTAACTGCGTCAATTATTGAATTTTACACGCTCCTTGCTGTCAGGGTATAAGTTATAGGGAATAAAACGTTAGGGAGATGACATCAGCGATCATGGCTATTAACACGAGAATCTTATCCGCACTCAGCAAATCTGCTCGGGAGCTAAGCGATGCGCGCTGATTTGTGCCTAGTGATAGACCAAGGCAGCCACTACTGCCGGGCGATGGTTTATGACCGTCAGGGAATCCGTCTAAGCTTTGGCAAGGTAACGGTTAAAACCCAACTCACACCGCCAAATCGAGCAGAACAACAACCCGAGGCGGTTCTTATATCCCTGAAGCAGGCCTCCCTCGAAGCGGTCAGCAAACTCACCCGCGATCAACGCCGCCATCTAAGAAGCGCAGCCCTAATATCCCAACGGGCTAGCATGCTCTGCTGGGATGCGGATAACGGTAAGCCGCTCACGCCCATTATCAGTTGGCAGGATCAACGTGGTCGCCCCTACATCGAAGCGTTGATGCCGCTGGCAAGCATGATTCGGCAACTCACAGGGCTTTATCCCAATGCCCACCTACCCGCCGCAAAGCTACGCTGGTGTATGGAGCATATGACCGCCAATAACCCCAAGCACCGCATCCGAGGAGGGCCTCTCTCCGGCTGGCTGATTAAGCAGCTATTACATGAACAACCAGATCTGATCGATGGTGTAACCGCAGCTAGAACCATGCTGTATTCGCTCAAAGATCGTAATTGGCATCCTGAACTGGTCGAGCTATTCGAGCTACCAAGCTCACTCTTGCCAAAAGTACAATACAGCCAATCTCATTTCGGCACCCTAAAGATACCCGGTTTAAACCTACCGCTGGACTTTGTTGGCAGCGATCAGGCCGCCGCACTATTTGCCTTTGGCGAGCCCTCACAGGACAACCTCTATATTCATCTAGGCAACGGCGGCTTTATGAATAGAGCCTTGACGGAACGCGGGCTTCACCCTCAAGAACGAGTGCTTCACCACCTAATTCTCGCAGCTAAACAGCCACTCTATAGCGCCGAAGCCACTATCAACGGAGCAGCCAATGCGCTCGATTGGGCTTTCAATCACTGTCGCCCCGAATCACAAAATATTGATGAATGGGCGGCCGATTACACCGATCCGCCTTTGTTTATGAATATGGTTGGTGGAGTTGGCTCACCCTATTGGCAACCTTTAGAACGTTCATGCTGGATCAATGAATCAGACGATCCGAAAGCACAGATGGTCGCGGTGATGGAGAGCATTGCTTTCCTAGTCTATCGTAACCTCAAAGCGATGTCTGCGCTGCCTCCAGCCAAGCAGATCATCATCGATGGCCAAGCCAGCCAATTTAACTCACTCTGCCAACGGGTGGCTGACCTCAGTGGCTTAACCGTATTACGCTACGATCAACATGATATTACCGCCTTAGGGGCTGCTTGGCAGACACTGCCCAATAGCGTCAGACAGATCGAAGCGGATAGTACTTTTGAGCCGCAAGAAAACCCCGTTCTTGAACAGCGTTACCTTGTTTGGCTGAACACCTTTAATGACTACCTAAAGACGTTTAATGAACAAGAAGATTAACCAGTCAATTTCTCTGCGGCCTCAAATAGCACAACATTAGTGATACAAAAAAGCCTGCATGATGCAGGCTTTTCAACACATTGAGATCACCTAATCACACCCTAGGTAAAGATAACGGGCACCTCTGTCGAATCATCCGTATGGGCACGCACCTGTCCGCCACCGCATTGAATCGCCTCGGCTAAGGCCGACTCCGTATGTGCCAAAATAGTCTCCGCAGTCAACAGCGCCGAAGGCTGTAAGGTACTACTACCAATACTGATGCTTAGCCGCTGCCCTGCCAACGCACTATTCTGAACATTCTGACAAAGCCGTTCAGCCAGTAGTGGAGACTGTTCATTTGTTGAGGGAAGTAATAGTGCAAAGCGATAGGGATCGATTCGGGCAACTTGATCCCCCGGACGCGCAATTGCCTCTTTAAGTACATCGGCAACGCAGCCCACCTGCTGGTCATCGATATCCCCCCTCTCTGGCTTATCAATAGCCACCAGCATCAGCGTCAACGGATTAAAGTCACGCACTGCGCGACGGCACTCAGTCGACAAAACTTCACTAAAATGACGACCATTGATCAAACCGGTTAGCTCATCAATAATCATGACTGCCGCCAGTTTTTCATGACTTTGTTTTAAAGCACTCTCTTTATCGGCAATAATTTTATCGTAACGCCGCGTCCGCGCCTTCATATTTAGCAACATGCCGAGCGTGATAAAGGTAAGTCCGGCGGCCATCAATGCAATGAACAGTGGCAAAAAGGTTTGATGGCTGTCGATAATGGGTTCAGCCAACTGATAAAACTCACCCTCAGTTAACTCCACTTGTGGCCCATAAACAGACCACAACGCATCAATGTCCGTTGCTTCACTGGCCCGGACGCTATCGACCTCATCAACCCGGTGTTCAATCGCAAGCCGAACCGCTTGCACAGACACCCGTTTTTCATAGGCGCGCACGCCGAGATACAGCACAGCAAACACTATTATTGAAACCACCAGAATGACAATGGTCTGAAGCCGATCACGGCGTTCAGTCTGCCTGGTATCTATCACCGTTTATTTCCTTAAATCACACCCATGTTGATGTTTAGTAGATACTTTTTTATAGAGCGATGCAAATACCTACTGCCCATAACGTTTATGGGGCTGATTCAAGTAAGCTAACTCTTCCGGTGTTGATGAACGCTCAAGGATTTTATTGCGATAAGGGAAGCGACCAAAACGTACAATCAGATCACGATGTTCATGGGCAAAATCAAGGGCATTATCAATATGGTGCCGATATTCACGAGGGGTCGTGCAAAGCAACCCTTCTAACTGAGCAACACAGAGGTTCTGGGCGCTAATATCTTCTGCATGCTCCAACGGCATCAGAAAGAACAGTTTTTCACTGCCTTCCAAGGCGGCATCGTGCCCCTTCGCTAAGCCCTCACGGCACAGTTGTTCAGCGCGACTATCGCCGGAAAACGCATCGGCAGAGCCACGATAGATACTGCGGGTAAACTGATCGAGTAAAATAATCAACGCTAAACGTCCTCGAGGCTGTCCAGCCCAATCATCTAGCTGCCCCCAAAGAGCCTGACGAACCTGATGACCAAACAACTCTTCCAGTTGTCGGTCCACGGCCTCATCACCAAACCACCACAACGACTTTCGATTCGTGACAGGAAACCCCTGTCGCAATTCACCAAACCAGAATTGTAAAATTTCTTCGATCTGCTCTGTCATCTCACTATCCGCTTGTTACTACTCAGCTAAAGACGATACCTCTAATGTGTGACCCATGATTGAAGGCGATATTTCCTTATACCCACACCCATTTAAACATCCCGAAAGAGCCCCTCGTATGCCATCATTGATAGCCAGCACACCACGTTATATCTTAACCAGTATAGAAGAGATGCGTAAACTCTGTGAGAGTCATCATCACGACAGCGATTGGCCCGTTTGGTAATTTAACTTTTATCTAGTGGAAATCTGTTTTAGTCTGAACCTTAATAACATAAATCACTCTTTATAATGTGAGTACGGTCGAGTCATAATATCTAACGGGGGAAAGATGCGGAACTTACTGATTTTAGTCATATTGGCCGTGGCAGGGTTTGCCGGTTATCTGTTCCTCAACCAATCGCAACAAAGCCCGATAGTGCAACCAAAGATACAACAGGATGAGCTATCCAAAATGGCCGCTCAACGCCATATAGAGAGTCTGACCGCCAAACCTGATCAGGTTATCGAAATTGGTAAAGCCAATAATTTTGTCACCCAAGATCAGCTGCTGAAACTACCGACCACACAAACGGCAACGGCCGGTACACAAGCGGTCGGCGACGGCAATGCCATCACCTTCGGGGTACAACTCGACACCATCGGTAACACCCCACAGCATCAAAACGCCATTATATTAGCCAGTCAATTACCGATGGCCGACCAGATCAGGCTCAAAGAACTGCTGAATAACCCCGATAATACCGCCGACACACTGTTTTATATTCACGGCGTCAATGCGGCCGATAAACAGGGATTGTGGGGCATTATACAGCAAGGGTTGATTGACACTTTCAGCAGTGGCATTCAGTTAGAAAAACAAAAAATTAGTGCGGAGATTCCCCTAGAAGCCGATGAACGACTGGCCAACCGTAACAGTTCATTTCTCGGCACCATCCTCGATGGCAAGGTCAAAGACACCTATGTCTACAATTATCATAAAGGCGTGCTCGGCCAAAACCCCGATCTAATTACCCCGGGGCAAGAACTGATTATCGTCACCTTCAGTCAGGATGAACTGATTGAAATCTACCAGCACTTTAGCCAGCAACAGTGACAGGAAATATATATGATTGACCTCTATACGTGGGGCACGCCCAATGGCCGCAAAGTGTCCATTATGCTGGAAGCCACCGGACTACCCTACATGGTTCATCCCATCAATATTCTCGCGGATGATCAGTTTAAACCGGAATTCCTTAGTATCAGCCCAAATAATAAAATACCGGCAATCACCGACGAAGAAGGTCCCAGTGGGCAACGGGTACAACTCTTTGAGAGTGGCGCCATTCTGATCTATTTGGCGGAAAAAACCGGTAATTTCATCCCCAGCGATCCAATGAAGCGGATCGAATGCCTGCAATGGCTGATGTGGCAAATGGGCGGATTCGGCCCGATTTTAGGCCAATCTCACCACTTTAACCGTTTTGCGAAAGAATCTGTGCCCTACGCTAAAAAACGCTATAAAGATGAAACTCTACGACTTTGGGGTGTGCTGGATAAGCAGTTAACGGGCCGCACCTTTATCCTCGATCAAGACCTCAGTATCGCCGACTTCGCAATCTACCCTTGGGCCTGTCGCTATGAATGGCAAGAAGTCTCTTTAGATGACTTCCCCAATGTGAAAGCCTGGATGGAACGGATGGGCAATATCGAATTCGTACAGCGCGGCATGGCAATTCCTTAAGCCATCCGGCGGTTTCAGCATAAGGTCCCTATAACGCCTATTCAAGTGGGCGTTATAGATAAGCAAACACTAAGATAAGCACTTAACACGCCAACCCAAATCTGCGCAGTTGTCGAGGAAGCAGTTCATCTAACAAGGTTAAGTCACTGGCCTGAAATTCGATAACGTCCAAATCATGAGCCTCATAGAGCGTCTTCTTACGCATTTTCTCAGCGAGATAAGCCGGATCATGTTCACTGCCCCAAAATTCGATATACAAATGAATCTGCGGTAAATAAAAATCCGCTCGCGCCTCCTCTGCAACCGGCAACAGCTTATAGCAAGCATGGGGAATACCAGATAGATACAACCAGTTGTCGATCTTCACTTCCGCCTCTGAACGCAACAGATGGCCGTCCATAGCGTAACAGCCGGCAACCTTTTGCTGTGCTGGAGCCTGCTTAAATTGGTCGAGTGAACGTTTAAATAACGGGTTATCCGTAAGTTTTTTCGGCCAACTGACATAGGGGATTGCGGTATTAGCATCCTCTTTCTGCACCCCACCTTGGGCTGTACCGAAATCAGTTATTTGCCAGCCTTTCAACCAGGGTTTTATCCAGCCAAGTTCTGCCAGTAACTGGTTAATTTTTGCTGCCGCCAAACCGGTTTTTAAACCTAAGCCCTTCGCACTGGTGAATTGATCTTCAGGGTTAACCAATGCCCGATGGCCAATGACACTCTCTGGCCACACAATATAACGACCATAGCGTTCACTATCGCGATAGCTGCCCTGTTCAAATTCACCTTTGGCCGTCAGTTGCCATTGATTGTCTACCCGCTTGATCCAGCCCAGCGCTTCCAGCTCGGCAAACATTTGTCGACTCTGTTTAGTCAGCGCCTTAGCCAGTGCTGTAGTTGATATTTTCTGATGCTCGTTGGTCATAGACTCAGTTCCGCTGATATAGGCCGACGTTTAACCTGTGGCTCTTAAAATCCCACACTATAAACCCCAAGGTCAATCACTGCCTCAATGCCGCCAACACAATTTGTTTCGCATCGATCACCACGGTTACTTTTTGTCCCACCTGCCACTCATTAGCCGACTCAACGTTGACCACTGCACACAACTCGATGCTCCCTATGGCGAGGATAACTTCCGCTTCGTGGTCACTACCCGAAACCCGGACAATGGTGGCGGATAAATGATTAGCCGCTGCACTCACCGATGGCCGTTGAAGACAAATAGCCGGCGCTTTAATCAGCACCAGTACCTCGCCAAAGGGGTGTAGATCTAAACGTAGCCGGCTGCGATGGGTTACTTCGGCGACTAACGTCACACTCGCTTCACCGGCCTGCACATCAATAGAGACCCGATCATTAACCTGATCCGAAACAATCCGTGAGACTCGCCCCAACAGTTGGTTGCGAGCGCTGTTCTGGGCCGAAAACAGGGAAACGGCCCCTAGCAGGCTATCTAACGGGACCGTCTCATCCTGCAGAGCCTGCAAGGCACGGTTCTGAATATCACTGAGCATCTGATACAACTTAACTAACCGTTCGCCAAAGGGAGTTAGCTTTGCTCCGCCGCCCCCTTTGCCGCCAACTGCTAGGGTTAATACCGGTTGTGCCGCTCGAGTATTCATATCGTTCACCGCATCCCAAGCGGCTTTATAGCTCATCTCAGCTCGCTTTGCGCCACCACTCAAAGAGCCCGATTCAACAATACAGGCCAACAAATGCATCCGCCGTGGGTTAGCATACGGATGCTCTGCCAAGGAGAGAGTCAGTTGTGCGGTTAAATCCATCAATAGCCACTCCGATATCAGTATAAATTGACGCTATATAAATTATTATATAACGTATCGCTATACAGTTGAGTATATAACGAAATACAGATCAGTCCGTCTAACGACCCTTCACTGTATTATCGCCTCAAGCCTTTGACCACCTGCTGGACACACCATGTACCGATTTTTACTGCTGCTCTGTATTTTCACTGCCCCATTATCGTTACAAGCACGCCCTCTAACACTGTTTGCCGCGTCATCAATGACCAATGCTATTGATGAGATTTGCAGCCTCTACCAAGCCCGCTATCAGCAACCGGTAGTCAGATCCTTTGCCTCATCATCCTCACTCGCCCGACAGATCGCCGCTGGTGCTCCAGCCGATATTTTCATATCGGCAAACACTCGCTGGATGAATTTTTTGGCCGAACAAGACGCCATTCAAGCGACAACGTTAAAGCCCCTTTTAAAAAACCAGTTAGTATTAATTCGTAGCCACTACACAAAGGAACAGCACGTCAGTCTAGCAACGCTTGCCGAACAGCTAGGCACCGAACGACTGGCGATCGCGAACCCTGATCATGTGCCCGCGGGTATCTATGCCCGTCAAGCCTTGCAGCATACCGGCCAATGGCCATCACTCGTATCACGCTTAGCGCTAGGACAGAATGTTCGCTCCACGCTGTTATTGGTGGAACGAGGGGAAGCCCCCTACGGTATTGTTTACAACACCGACGCACAGCAAAGTGACAAAGTCAGCATTATCGAACAGATCCCTGACAATTTGTATGATGCTATTATTTACCCTGCCGCACTGACCTCACAGCACTTGACTGAAGCCAAGCAACTCTATCAATTGCTCTTTTCGAGGGAGGCTCGCGACATCTTCAACCGCTACGGGTTTCAACCTTTAACATCGGAGCCAAGTGATGCTCAGTGAGTATGAGGTCAGCGCACTACTGCTCAGTCTCAAGGTCTCTCTCAGTGCCGTCGCATTCAGCCTACCACTGGCAATATTGGTGGCCTGGGTATTGGCCCGTAAGCACTTCCCCGGTAAACAACTACTCGATAGCTTAGTACATCTACCTCTAGTGTTACCCCCCGTCGTCATCGGTTATTTATTGCTGATCAGCATGGGTCGGCAAGGAGTCATTGGCAGTCGCTTATATGACTGGTTTGGGGTTTCATTCAGTTTCAGTTGGCAAGGTGCAGCGCTGGCGGCGGCAATTGTGGCTTTTCCGTTGATGGTCAGAGCCATCCGTCTGTCACTGCAATCCGTCGATATTAAACTTGAACAGGCCGCCCGCACCCTAGGCGCCTCGCCGCTTAAAGTATTTATGACGATCACCCTGCCCCTAACGATCCCCGGTCTACTAGCAGGCACGCTATTGGCATTTGCCAGAAGTTTGGGGGAGTTTGGCGCAACCATCACCTTTGTGTCGAATATTCCAGGGGAAACCCGCACCTTGCCGCTGGCAATGTTTAGTTTTATTGAAACCCCCGGTGCGGAAGCGGAAGCTGCCCGTCTCTGCCTCATTTCAGTTATCGTCGCCCTTCTTGCACTACTGGTCTCCGAGTGGCTAACCCGCTTAGCACAAAAGAGGTTGGCATTATGACCTTGCAAATCAGGCTCAAAAAGCAATTAGGCAACCTGTGCATCGACACCGATCTTAATCTGCAGGAAAGCGGCATTACCGCACTGTTTGGCCGCTCGGGCGCGGGTAAAACCTCGATTATCAATCTAATCGCAGGGCTGCAAACACCGGATACAGGGAAAATAGTAATTGGCGAGCGGGTCGTGTTTGATGCCGAACAAAACATCAACCTAGCACCGGAAAAACGCCAGATCGGCTATGTTTTTCAAGGCTCACGGCTCTTTCCCCACTATACGGTCAGCGGCAACTTGCGCTATGGGCAACGGAGCAAAGCCTCTCAACAGCTAACGCTCATCGCCGAGCTGCTGGGCATCGAACACCTGTTACACCGTTATCCCGCAGCACTATCCGGCGGCGAGCAACAGCGCGTAGCCATTGGTCGGGCATTACTGAGCAATCCCGCGATGTTATTGATGGATGAGCCCCTAGCCTCATTAGACGAGCCCCGCAAAAAGGAGTTGTTGCCCTATATCGAACAGCTCGTCAAAGAGGTCAATATTCCGATCATCTATGTCAGCCATAACCTGGATGAACTGCTACGACTAGCCGATCAGATGGTCTTGCTCGATCAAGGAAAAGTTGTTCATTGCGGTGCGGTTGCCGATATCTGGAACTCCGATGCGATGCTGCCTTGGCAACCGGACCAAGATATCAGCGTCATTCTGGAAGCCCGCATACAGGAACATAGCAGTCGTTATTCGATGAGCTGCCTTGATCTCGGTAATCATCAAGCCCTGTGGACCCCCTTTATCGACGCCCCCGAGTCCAGCCGGGTACGCATGCGCATCCATGCCCGAGACATATCACTGGTTCGCAAGCCGCCCGAACAGAGTAGCATCCGTAATATCTTGCCGGTGACGATCATCAGCATGACACCACAGGACCGCTCTGCGTGCTTAGTTACACTGCAGGCCGGAGAACATAGACTGAAGGCTTCGATCACCCGCTGGGCCGCCGAAGAGCTAGGCATACAGCTCGGCGAGCAACTATTTGCCCAAATCAAAGGCGGCAGTATCTCCCGTAATGATCGAACTAGCCGCTAACGGCAATGACCTTAACGATTCTTTTACCCTCAACCGACACCAACAAACCCCTCTATTTCAGGCCCCGAAATGGGGACTAGTCGCGCGATTTCAACCCTTACGAATGGCAATTTAAGCAACTAAAACCACGCCAAATCAATTAACACAGAATGGTTATTTTTTTATGACATATTCGCTTGCAAAATATTCTGAAAAGGGCATTCTGTAGATGTGACATCAAGCATAGTTTGCAGTAAGGGTTACATCATGAATATCAATATTACCAACCGCAATGACAAAGTTTCTCCTGCATTACGAGAAAAAATTGAAGCCTGGTTAGAGGAGAGTCAAAGACGCTATAACGTTATCACCAGCGCCCAGGTCACTATTGAAAAGAGCAATGGTAAAGTAGAAGTGGTAGAAGCGACAGTCCACGCCACCGGTAAAGATCTGTTTGCAAAAGCCAGTGAAGAAAACCTGTTTGCCGCGCTGGATTCTATGGCTCAAAAAATCGACAAACAGTTGGCTAAGATACGCGATATTCAAACCAACAAAAAAGGTGCCAGCGTCCCTGTGATGGCCGAAGCCGACGACATTCTAGACGAAGAGGAATAACCTTCCGTCAGAACCAAAAAAGGCTGAACAGTGTTCAGCCTTTTTTATATCTATTCATTATGTCTAAACCACGTAAATTACATGCAAAACCAATTAGCAGCGTAACCAGAAACAGCACTGAACCGAGCTTATTTGACCGGTTTAAGTAGACGCTCAAGCATCCAACCCGTCGTCGCTCGACCATTAAGATCAGCGCTTATTTTCAGCCAACCATTCTGACGCTCGATCGCCGTCACCCGCTGGGGATTACTCAGTTTGCCCACTGCCGAAAATTGAGTCCCAGGGCCAGAGCGGAAATTCACATGACTACCTTTAACTTGATAGTGACCCGAAGCTTTTTCTCCACTCGATTTCGTCGTAGCGACTTGTTTAACACCCGCCTGCTGAGTCGAACGTAAGAAACGACCGGCAGTCCAAGCTTCTGCGGCTTGCCCTGATGTCCCGTGATAAGCAACTTTGACCCAATCACCCTGGCGCTGACGCTCTACCACTTGTTGGTTAAGTTTTATGCTACCCACCACCGGAAAATCAGTCCCCGGTCCTTGGCGTAAACGCAGACTATTGGCGGTCACGGTTAATCTATTTCCATCACCCAACGAAGGACGTTGCTGCCCATTCTGTTGCGCAGTCAGCTTTTCACTGAGCATCCAGCCTTTCAGGGGCTGCCGATTCTGTGACAGAAAAAAAACCTTCGACCAAGCACCTTTCTTATCGATTTGCAGCAATACATTACCCTTGCTCAAATGAGTTAAAGCTTGGCCATTATCCGGTGCGGAATAAACCGTCGAATCATGATTAACCACAAAATAATCAAATGCCTGAGCAGCCACCGAAAAAAGGCTTAAGAGCATCAGCATCACAGAATTTAAAAGAGAGACTTTCACGTCATTCAATCCTTCGAAATCAACTACAACAGATTCAATCATAGCAAGTGTATCTACGGTAGTAACCTAACGTGACTAAATATCCACCCGAAAACAGTCTATTTAGTCCTATTGATGATGGTTCAGTCAGGTGAAAAAGCGCTATACTGATAACAGTTAGATAACACCTTCCTACGGTGTTGAGTGAAAGATCGATTCGGCCACTTCGAGGAGTCGTCCATGGCGCAGGATATCTTAATGGCCCGCCAGCCAATCTATGATGCAAATCTGAATGTTGTTGCCTATGAGCTACTCTATCGGGATATCAACAATAAGGCGCCCTGTTTAATCACTGATGGTAACAGCGCGACATCCCAAGTGTTACTTAACAACTACACTAGTATCTGCCAGTCCCGCAAAATGACGACCCTGCCTGCATTTATCAATCTCACCAAAGAGATGTTGCAGTCAGAACATATTCCAGAAATATCCCGCAAACATATTGTCCTCGAAATCCTCGAAGGTATGGAGGTCGACGACAGCCTAATCGCCGCCATACAGCGATATATTGATGCAGGCTACCGGATGGCATTAGATGATTTTATCTATAGCCCAGAATACGACCCCATCCTCAAGATGGTGCATATCGTTAAACTCGACCTGCTTGCCATGAGCGATGAAGAGCTGGCACAACATACCGAACTGCTCAGTCAATTCAACGTCACCCTGCTGGCTGAAAAAATCGAAACCCTCGAAGAGTTCACCCGCTGTAAAGCGCTCGGCTTTAAGTTATTTCAAGGGTATTTCCTTTGCCGTCCGCAACTCGTCGAAGGCCGTAAATTAAGCTCAAACGAATTTGTCATGCTAGAACTGCTGGCACTGTTAACCGACCCAACAGCAACCACCGCCGCCGTTGGCCAGATTGTCAAAAAAGACCCTCAACTGACGCTGCAAATAATTCGTATCGTGAATTCGCCACTGTTTAATCTGATAAGAAAAATAGACAGCATCGAAGAAGCAGTCACCATGCTAGGCACCGCCGAAATAAAACGCTGGTGCGCTCTGATTGCTTTTTCCGGCGATAAAGGCAAGCCCGATGAATTAACTCGACACACCCTAATCCGCGCCAGAATGTGTGAACTTCTGGCGGAATCTAGCTCCAGTTTGTCTGGCTCTAGCGCGTTTATGATCGGTATTTTTGCGGGCCTCGAAGCCTTACTCGATACGCCTAAAAATGAGATTTTAGAACAAGTATTCCTGAGCGAAGACATTGAACTCGCCATTCGAGAAGGCGCAGGCCCCTACGGCGAGTTATTAACCAACGTTGATAGCTTTATTCTAGGCGAGTGGGCCTCATTAACTACGAGTTATGACCCGGCTCAGCTCAACCAAGCCTACCAAGACAGTCTTGGCTGGGTACGTGAAACCATGGAAAAAATCACCTCATAAGCTTATCGTTTCAGAGTGCTGCGCTCACCAACACGCGCAGCCTAGCTCACCCCCTATACGGACGCTATCGCGTCAGCCCTACCTTTCCTCTATGAGAACGAATAGCACTATAAAGTCACTAGCCCCAGCCTTAATCGCGATCATCAACACCGCACTGACTGATAAAAAAAAGTTATCAGATCTGTAAGCGATTATTCATTAGACAGCCCACCATAGCACCGCCACAATAATGTCTTATTGATAATGATGATTCTAATAGGAGAGCGACAAACACCATGAGCACAATGATAGCGCTGAACCAATTTCAGCAACTGCGTCACGTTGACGAAATCATTGCGAAAGCCGAAAACAGCTGGTGGGTTTATCGCCGTACTATCGGGCACAACGGTAGCCTGAATACAACTGCCCGGGTGGTGTTTTTCGGTCGCACCAAGGAGCAGGTTGATCAGTGGATGGCCGCGCAGTAAGCGCCAATAGGTTTTTAAACTGATATCTCTGCACCAGTAGATACTCAGTTAACCGACTGGCCAGCGATCCTGGTCAGTCATCCCCTTGCCATTCAGGAATAGCGCAAGCTCTATGCCGTCTTGGCATTATACGGTCTAGCGCACACTCCTCAGGCACTCTCGCCCGCGTCCTGCATCTTTTTATCACCGCAAGGGTTAAGCTATAGCCTTGCAACATAGATATTATCACCTGACACCCTGTGCCGGTGAATGCTCCAACAGCGTTTCCTCCATGAAGCGATAGCACTGAAAGGTAACGACAATTCAAGAATCGCCGCGCTATGCGGCCCGCAGAATAAGGCTTTACTGATGAACAAAGAGATGACACCTTTTGAAATCCGCCAACAGATTCGTCGTGGTGAGTTTACCGGCAATACCTCGGGTTTCGGCCAGGGGTTTGTACAAGGCAACCTCGCCATTATGCCGCAAGACTGGGCAAACGATTTTCTGCAGTTCTGCCAAAAGAATCCCAAGCCCTGCCCGATTGTTGGCATGTCCAGCCAACCCGGTGAATTTATGCTTGGCGATCTTGGCCAAGATATCGATATCCGTAGCGATGTCCCTAAATACCGCATCTACGAACATGGCGTGCTAACGCAGGAAGTCGCGGATCTTAAATCATTCTGGCGTGATGATCTTGTCACCTTTGTCCTGGGCTGTTCATTCTCTTTCGAAGAAGCCCTGATCGCCGACGGCCTTGAAGTACGTAATATCACTGAAGGGGTTAACGTGCCAATGTACCGCACCAATATTGAATGTAAAAGTGCCGGCCGTTTCAGTGGCACCACGGTGGTCAGCATGCGCCCGATGAAAGCTGCCGATGCCATCCGTGCGGTGCAGATCTGTACCCGTTTCCCATCAGTACACGGTGCCCCCTTACACCTAGGCGATCCAGCGCAAATCGGTATCCACGATATTAACACTCCAGACTTTGGCGATGCGGTCACCATTAAAGAGGGTGAGCTGCCGGTGTTTTGGGCCTGTGGTGTGACACCTCAGGTCGCCATTGAACAAGCCAAACCCGATTTCTGCATCACTCATAGTCCAGGTCACATGCTCATTACGGATTTACCCAACAGCCGTCTGGCCATTTTGTAAGAGGAGTAACAACGATGTCTTTACGTCTCAATTGCGATCTGGGTGAAAGTTTCGGTTCTTGGAAAATGGGCCTCGATGAAGCCGTAATGCCCTTTATTGATCAAGCGAACATCGCCTGCGGTTTTCACGCGGGTGACCCACTGGTGCTGCAAAAAACCTTAGCTCTGGCGAAACAAAACAATGTCACCATCGGCGCTCATCCCGGCTACCCTGATCTCGTCGGCTTTGGTCGTCGTAGCATTAGCGCCAGCGCCGCCGAACTGAAGGCGATGGTGCTCTATCAGATTGCCGCCATCGATGGCATGGCCACCACACAGGGACAAACGCTAACCTACGTTAAACCCCACGGTGCTATGTACAACGACATGATGGCCGATAGCGCGATTCGCGCCACCATCATGCAAGCGGTGTCGGAATATCACCGTCCATTAGTATTAATGCTACAAAGCACACCCCAAGCAGAACTGCATCAGCAAGAAGCGAATAGCATCGGCCTAGAACTATGGTTTGAAGTCTTCGCCGACCGTTGTTATGACGATGATGGCAAGCTACTGTCACGCACCAAACCCGGTGCAGTGCATAACAAAGAAAAGATGCTCGCGCAGGTTAAGCAACTCAAAGAGCTGGGCACCGTCACCACCGTTAGTGGTGAAACTCTAACACTGCGGGCCGATACGCTCTGTGTGCATGGCGATAATATGGATGGCGTCAATGCGATCCAAGAAATTCGCGAATTGATCAGTCAATGATAACCGAGGTGGCCAATATGCGTATTGATGTCGCGGGTGAGAATGCCCTGATTATCTATTTTGGTGAAAAAACCGACCCTCGGGTGTCGGCGCAGGTACAACAGGCCGTGACAATTCTTGAATCTGAATTGAGCGGCAAGCTGATTGACATGGTGCCCTCCTATGCCTCCCTTTTGGTGATTTATGACCAATTGGCAACCGATCACCTGGAAGTGCGCCGCTGCATTCGCCAAGTATTAAGCCAATTAGGTGACAGTGACAACAGTGAGGGCAACCTAGTCGTCCTCCCCGCCTATTACAGCACCGAATCTGGCCCTGACTTGGAAGCGTTGGCTCAACGCGCCGACTTAAGTATTGATGATGTTATTAAGCTACATAGCGAGATGGAATACCGCGTCTACGCTATCGGCTTTGCTCCTGGCTTTGCCTACCTTGGCGAAGTCGACGAGCGCATTGCTGCGCCACGCCTATCGACCCCAAGAATGAAGGTTCCCCGAGGCGCTATCGCTATCGCTGACCGCCAAACCGCCGTTTATCCGGCGGTATCCCCCGGTGGCTGGAACCTTATCGGTCTGTGTCCGACGCATATGTTTGATCCTAAAGCCACCCCCACCATGCCGGTGCAGGTTGGCGACCGTATCAAATTTAACCCTATCAGCCGAGACGAATTTTTTGCCCTCGGTGGCGAATTGGGAGAGATCAAATGAGCGGTTTTAAAGTGATCCAACCAGGGCTGTTAACACTGATTCAGGATGCCGGCCGTTTTGGCCATCACCGGATCGGTTTAACCACCGGCGGCCCGCTCGATTCGCAAGCCTTCAAATGGGCCAACCGACTGGTCGACAACCCACTCAATACCACCGCCCTAGAAATTAGCTTTGGCGGGTTGGTACTGCTAGCGGATACCGATGCACAGATCGTGCTGACCGGCGCCGAAATGCCATTAAAGATTAATGGCGTTGAACAAGATCGCTGGCATGCTCATAAGGTCAAAGCCGGCGACAAAATTGAAGTCGGCTTTTCAGCTCAGGGAGCCCGTGCCTACCTAGCCGTCAGCGGCGGTTTTCAGGTTGAACATAGTTTTTCTAGTAGCGCCACCGTCACCCGTGAAGGCATCGGCGGCTTTACCGGTGAAAAACTACAGCAAGGCGACTTTCTCAATTGCAGCGCATCAACGACGCACCGTGGTTTCCGTTTAGCCGAAACCCACCGGCCTGATTATGCCGATAATATTAGCCTGCGGGTGATTACGGGTTATCAGCAAAATGCCTTCAGCGACTATCAAAAACGGCTGTTCTTTAGCAGCGAGTATAAAGTTACAGATCGCGCCGACCGTATGGGTTATCGCCTAGAAGGCCCGGAAGTAAAACCCACCATTGATGGCATTTTGTCAGAAGGTATTTGTCATGGTGCGATTCAGATTCCAGCCGATGGCCAACCCATTGTGTTGCTGAATGATCGGCAAACCATTGGCGGCTATCCCAAAATAGGCTCCATGATTGCAATGGATACCGCCCGTATGGCACAGCTACTGCCCGGTTCACGGATATCCTTCGATGAAATCACCATCGATGATGCCCACAACCTGCACTGCTTAGCGCATGTACGGTTTAACAATACCGAGCCAGAACCAGTCGACTAAACAGTCTTGTTAACACAGTAACCAAACATCACATGGCCGGCCCTATGTACAACGCCGGCCCTTTGCAAAATTACTAAAGAGCGAACTCTCTATGTCACAGAATCAGATCAACGAAACAGTGCTGAGCAAGCAGGTTGAAGACCTGTTAGTTGCACGTAACCTGCGCGGCATGAAAACAGTTCAGCCCGCCCTATCCACCGGCTATTATCTGCGCGCCGCCCGCACGCTGTATAAGTGCCGAGGCCACGTTCTGATCGGCACCGGTTTTCCCGTTGTCGACACCTTTGAAACCGACGGACCATTGGGTGCTATTGCACTTTACGATGCCCTCGAAAAACTCGGTGCTACCCCCGTTTTAGTCTGCGGCCCACCGGTGTCTCAAGCACTGATGGACAAGTACCGCGTTCATGAGATCCGTGTTGGTGAACACCAAGAGCGCACCCTTGAAGCCTTCCAAGCACTTTACAACTACAACCCCGATGCGGTGCTATCAATTGAACGCCCAGGACAAGCAGCTGACGGCGACTACTACAACATGCGTGGCGAAAGCATTAGCGCACGTACCGCCTGTTTTGACACCTTTGTCAACAATGCGAAATGCCCAACGATTGGTATTGGTGATGGTGGTAACGAAATCGGCATGGGTAACATCACCGAAGCAATCAAAGGTTTAGATATCACCCCTGCCGCCACCTGTGTGGATGAATTGCTGATCGCCGATGTATCCAACTGGGGTGCTTATGGCCTGATCACCTTCTTCAGCCTCTGGAGCGGCCGTGATCTATTGGGTGAAACCGACCCGCTCGCCATTATCGAATATCTATCTAAACTAGGCAGTGTCGATGGGGTTACCCGCATCAATCAGCTCACCGAAGATGGCCTGCCGTTGGAAGAAGGCGACAGCGTGATTGCCGGATTACGTGCTTTGATCGGCTATACCGACTAATATTCAAAGTGCAAAACCACCATTCAAGACTGGCTATTACGCTGTTCTATGGTGGTTTTCTCGCTAATCTAAAAAGGCTGATGTAACTAACATCGGCCTTTTTTATTGAATCATGGAAGCAGCAAAAAAAACGCTTTAAGCCCTCGTTTGTAACAGGAAAAACAAACAGCAGACAGCCTAATAAGTAAGCGTACTAGTAGAGTAGGCCCACCAGAAACCTCGCACCGTCGCTTTATGATAGGCACGGAGGCGCGCGATCCACGCCGCTGTGCTTTGCTGTAGTTCCTTTGCTTTAGCGCAATAACCCAACAAACACTGCAGCTTTTTTTGCCTTATGGCTATGACCGACAACAGCCATCTAACATTGCTGCTAGCTGCTGTTGATAGACAGTAATATCACCGATATTCTGCATCACCCAGTCGCGGTCGTAATAACTATCGAGATAACGTTCACCACTATCGCAGATCAGCGTTACCAAAGAGCCTGTCTCACCGCGCTGATACATTTCCACCGCCAAAGTTAACATCCCCCAAAGATTAGTGCCTGTTGATGCACCGACTCTCCGGCCGGTTAACTGCTCCAGCCACTCCATGGCGGCGACAGACGCGCCATCCGGTACTTTGATCATCCGATCAATGACACTGGGCTGAAAAGATTCTTCCGCTTTAGGCCGTCCGATGCCTTCGATCCGCCCACCCTGATGAATTTCAATAGAGCGATCACCGGTTTGCCACACGTCATAAAACACCGAATTCTCAGGATCGACCGCTAATAGCAGAGTATTAAACCCCTTATAACGGATATACCGGCCCAATGTTGCAGTAGTGCCTCCGGTGCCTGCACTCATCACAATCGCACTGGGTACCGGGTGGCTCTCAAGCTTCATCTGCCTAAAGATACTTTCGGCAATATTGCTGTTACCCCGCCAGTCGGTTGCCCGCTCGGCATAACGAAACTGATCCATAAAGTGACCGTTACACTCTTGGGCTAAAGCTGCGGCCGCATCATGCATTTCGGTGGCACATTCAACAAAGTGACAACGTCCGCCATAAAATTCGACCTGTTTAATTTTAGCTTTAGCGGTTTTACGCGGCATCACAGCAACAAAAGGCACACCAATCATCCGCGCAAAATAGGCTTCTGATACTGCAGTACTACCAGATGATGCTTCGATGACGGTAGTATCCTGGCGGATCTGACCATTACATAAAGCATATAAAAACAGTGAACGAGCCAAGCGATGCTTTAGACTTCCCGTCGGATGACTACTCTCATCTTTTAGGTAGAGATCAACCCCCGCCAAGATCGGCAGCTCAAGTTTAATCAAATGAGTATCTGCTGAGCGCTGTGCATCCGCTTTAATCAGCGCCACCGCCTCTTGTATCCAAGCACTCATGACCCACTCCTTATACGTTATTTAGGTCTACAGTATAGAGCTGTCGATAGAGATATTTTTTGCCTTTTACTGGCAAAAAAGCCCAATATATAGAATAATTTTTCTTATTCTTAACAAACTGGGGGATTATTTCTTATGGACAGTATCGACAAAAAAATTCTCACCATACTGCAACAGGATATAACCCTGTCGGTTGCCGACATTGCCGAACAGGTTAACCTATCGACAACCCCCTGCTGGAAACGCATTAAACGGCTAGAAGACAGTGGCGTGATCAAAGCCCGTGTCGCCCTGCTCGATAGCGCCAAAGTGGGTGCCGGTGTTTCGGTGTTTGTACATATCAAAACACAGCAACATGAAGAACAATGGCTGACAAACTTTGCTGCATCAATATTACGTTTTGATGAGGTGATGGAATGCTACCGGATGGCAGGGGAATGGGATTATCTTATTCGGGTAGCTACCCAAGATATCCACTCGTTTGACCGTTTCTATAAAAAGCTAATTAGTGAGGTGCCAGGCTTAACCGATGTCACATCCAGTTTTGCCATGGAGGAGATTAAGTTCTCTACCCGACTGCCACTGACAAACTGTTAAAACTTCATCTGTGCACCGCTTCCAAGCATTGATCTGCTTGTATATAGTGGCACTACTATCTGCTGAGCCTTATATCCATGCGACTGAGAAACCTAAACACTTTTGTTAATGTTGCCCGTCTGGGTAGTTTTCATGCCGCCGCTCAACAACTACATGCCACACAACCGGCGATATCGGCCAGAATCCACGCACTGGAAGAAGAACTCGGCGCGCAATTATTTATCCGCGATAAAAGCGGCACACGCATCTCCTCACGTGGCCTACAACTATTACCCTACGCGGAAAAACTGCTGGCCATCAGTCAGGAGATGAAACAGCAGATCACCGATCAAAACCCACAAAAGGGCACCCTCAGAATCGGCATTACCGATACTCTGGCGCACCTCTATCTGTCACCACTACTACAACAATGGCAGCAACAACATCCACTCATGTCGTTTGAATTGATCAGTGATGTCACGCCAACCCTCACCCGCCAGTTACGGGATAATCAGTTGGATCTCGCCTTTATGGTGGCAGGGGATAATGATCAGTCTGGACTGGTGACAGAGCCGCTCTGCAGTTTTCCTCAGTATTGGTGCACGACGCCGCTGCGCTTAGCACAGAACCCCGTGAACAGTGTCGAAGAACTGTGCCAATCCCCTATTCTGAGTTTTCCTCGAGATACTCGCCCCTGGGATTACCTACAACAGTTGTTTCGACCGCTTGAAGAAACACCGATATTTCATACCTGCAGCTCGGTAGCCAACTTACTCACCCTCACCCTCGAAGGTGCGGGGATGGCACTGTTGCCTGAAGCGGTGATTCGCCCCCATCTCGAACAGGGACGATTGATCCAGTTTAATCCCGGCCCCACACCACCCGAACTGGCTTTTTGCGCCTGCTGGCGTTTGGACGATGATCGGATTTTACCGCAGCTATTAGTTAAAAGCGGCCGAGATATCATCGTCAAAACCGCCTAAGCGCTGCTATGAAGTTTAGTCATAACCTTATAATGGATAGGCGTTATAACTGCATCATCTTTTTTTTCAACAGATCTTCCTAAATAAGCCGAAGATACAGATTATTTTTCTTATCTTTTTCCAGCTATTGCAACTATTCCACTTTTCTTAGAAACTGGACGCAACCCAAAAAGTCATATTGCAGTAAACCTATAGCTTCCCGCCACAAGCACGGCTCGGTTTGCTGCACGATCACGAGACCCGGAAGCTGTCCTCCGATCGATTCCCGATCAAATGTTACTCAGCGACTCAGTGTCAAATAATTCCGGACATTGCTAGTAAGGCGATACAGCCCTGTCTATTTTCTCAGGCTGCCGATCCCGCATTGTCCCTAACAGTTTAAGGAAGGTTAATATGAGCATTGCTTACCTGAATGGCGAATACTTACCACTAGAAGAAGCCCGCATCTCTCCACTCGACCGTGGTTTCTTATTTGGTGATGGTATCTATGAAGTAATTCCATACTACAACGGTAAATCTGTAGGCCTGATGCCTCATATCAACCGTATGATCAACGGCTTATCCATCATCGAGATCAAAAATAGCCACACTGCTGACGAGTGGAAAACGCTGCTTGATGATCTGATTGCCAAAAACAGCGGCCTCGGCGAAAACTTGGGCGTATACGTACACGTTTCCCGTGGTACTGACACTAAGCGTAACCACGCTTACCCAGAAAACGTTGAACCAACCATCTTCTGCTTTGCTTTCGGCATCAAATCTCCTGAGCCAGCTGACCGTGCTAAAGTACATCAGTACAGCTTGATCAGCACTGAAGATTTACGCTGGCAGCGTTGCCATATTAAGTCGACTGCACTGCTCGGTAACGTTATCCACTATCAGGAAGGCCACTCGAGCGGCAACGACGAAGCACTGCTTTACAATGCCAAAGGTGAGCTGACTGAAGGTAGTTCTTGTAACGCTTTCATCGTTAAAGATGGCGTGATTATCACCCCAATTCAAGACAACCAGATCCTGCCGGGTATTACCCGTCGCATCATCATCGACAGCATCAAAGCTGACGGCTCTCTGAAACTGGAAGAACGCACCGTTACAATGGATGAAGTCCGTAATGCTGACGAAGTTTGGGTAACCAGCTCATCTAAAGAGATCGCTCCGGTCACTAAACTAGACGGCAAGCCTGTCGGTAATGGTGAAGTCGGCGAAATCTGGGAAAAAGCCTTCAACATCTACACAGCGGCAAAATTCGACTACTAAGCCCTACTAGTTTTGTAAGCGCTTAACGCATCTCAGCATTGATGAGACGCTGCCAAAAGGCCTGATAACGATAAGCCGTTATCGGGCCTTTTTGTTGCTTGCTAACACCGACCTGCATAAAGCAGGCCTCATATCATCAACCCGCCAGCTACCAACCTGAGTTTTTATATTCAGAATACGATCTCCTCTCGCATAACCATCGGGATAGCAAACGATACCCCCGAGGGATTGGCTCAGCGAAGCTAATCAGGATAGATGAGAAAGCGTTGCAACAAGATAGAAACGTCTTTGAGGTATAAAATGGAGAATGTAAGCAAACCAAGTTAGCTAATCATTATTGAACACGGCACAGTCTCGACCGTTTGCCTTAGCAAGGTATAGTGCGTCATCTGCGCGTTGCAACCAAGTATCTGCGGTGGTGCCCGGCACCCAAGCAGCAACACCAAATGACACTGTTATTTCATCACCATCGGGGGTTTTTAAGGTGTTTTTAATGGCGGCTTTAAGGTTGTGAATAAACGCCTGTTGTTGCTCACTCCCCCCCGAAATCAATAACACAAACTCCTCGCCACCAAAGCGATAGAGCCGATCATATTGTCGAATATGCGAGGTGATAATGGCGACAAAATCCTGCAGTACTTGGTCGCCAACAGCATGACCATACTTATCATTTACCGCTTTGAAGTAATCTAAATCAAGAATGGCCAATAGCTGCTCTATACCGTTGCGCTCGGCGTTGGCTAGAGCAGCATTCATATCGCTATTCATCGCTCGGCGATTTAAAGCCCCCGTTAACGGATCAACCGTATTGAGCTTTTCAAGCAAATCAAACTGTTTTGCACTATGGCTGGCATACACAAAAGTGCTTATCGAAAGCATCAAGATAGTCACCACATAGGAAAGCACCGAGACCGTATCAAAAATATCCGCCAAGAACAGCAGCGAAGTACCGACCACAACATTGATAAATAAGGCTTCTAGTGGCTTGATCAGAACAAAGGTGCTGGCTAAAACCGGATAGATCCACAAAAAACTATCGACACCGTTCGCGACAACCACCACGACAACCCCGATATTGATAAATATGGCGATGATAGCGCTGACCAACCGGACCTTCTTGCAGAAATAGCCATAAGCGACTAACGATGTGATACCTAAAATCAACAGCACATCAATAATCGCACCGGACACATCGCCTCGAAGATAACGCATGACCACAAAGGGGAAGATACCCATTGAAGCAACAGAACTGAGTAACAACAATAACGACTGTTGATATTTTTCCTGTAGCTGATTGATCATAAAACTCTCGCAGTCAAAAAAACATTATGCCTATCAGGCGGTCACATTAACAAGCAGGTAAATATGTTTTGCTTGTCCGACTGAAACGGATCAGTCTGTTTGACCTAACATGCGATCTACATAGAGAGACACCCTCGTGTTACCAGGACAATCTCATCAAGTCACTGCAAGTTGCTTTACCGCCAATGACGCCATTGCGCAAAGCGAACCAAGACCTAAGCTGACACTATAACGCTTATTTCTCCTGCAGAATAACCCTTGAGCTATTTTTTTTACTTGCCCACTATAAGGCTAGCGAACTCAATGCAAGCAAAAAGCGCTGCTGATTAAACCCTCAAGATAACAGTAACCTAGGTCATTTCTGATGTGCCTCCGATAGACACAAGCGATGATCAGAGAGGGCTTCGATGATACGGCAATCAGATACCTGCCCTCCTGCACACGCGCCGATCATTCGCTTCAGTTCTGTGCGCATATCCTCTAGCCGAGCAATTTTTGATTCAACTTCACTTAGGTGCGCGTGGGCGATCTTATCCACCTCAGCGCAACAATGGCTCGGATCATCATTTAACGCCAATATTGTTCGAATCTGCTCCAGTGAAAAACCCAGTTCACGGCTATGACGGATAAAATTCAGGCGATCACGATGTGCCTGCAAATAGATACGCTGATTACCCGCCGTGCGACCCGGCTTCAGTAATAAGCCGATCTCTTCGTAATAGCGGATAGTCTGCACCTTACAATTGCCAACCTTAGCCATTTCACCAATCGAAAACTGCTGTGCCATTTTCAAAGTTCCTCTTGAACCTACAGCGACTGTAGGTTGTAGACTATGTTTTTTAGCCTAATAAATAAATGGGAGTATCAATCATGGCGGGGTGTAATAGCTGTGCTAGTGACAATACAACGGATGCTGAACGCAATAATCCACTGTTCCGGCGTATCTTATGGATCGCGCTCTTAAGTAACGCTGCGATGTTTTTTGTCGAGATCGCAGGCAGTATTGCCAGCGGCTCAATATCATTACAAGCCGATGCTCTGGACTTCTTCGGCGACGCTGTGAACTACGGGATTACCTTATTCGTCATCGCAATGGCACTGCATGTCCGCGCAAAAGCAGCCCTGTTTAAGAGCGCTACGATGGCTATTTTCGGCCTTTGGGTCATTGGCAGCGCTATCTACCGCGCCTATACCGGCAGCGTCCCCGACCCTATTGTGATGGGCACCATCGGCCTGTCGGCACTGGCCGTTAACGTTGTGGTTGCCTTACTGCTGTTTCGCTACCGCAGCGGCGACAGCAATATGCGCTCGATTTGGTTATGTAGCCGCAATGATGCATTCGGTAATATCGCCGTCATGCTCGCCGCAGGCGGCGTCATTGCAACCGACACCGGCTGGCCCGACCTTGCCGTTGCAGCCCTCATCGCAGCGCTGAGCCTAAGCGCGGCCCTAGAAGTAATGAAACATGCGCTAACGGAATTACGCACTGAGTCACAATAGCGACAATAATCTAACCACCATCGACACAACTTAATCACGGCTCAGGTTATTATCACTATACTGGGAGAGCTATATAACAAACCCTGCCTATACTGACGTCATGCGTTGCCGATATGCAGAACAAAATCCACCGCAATAGGAGCCGTTATGAACCACTCCAAATTACTTTTGCCATTAGCCGTAATCTCAATGATGAGTGCTAACGTATTCGCTCTAGAGGCTAAATTTGCAGATACGGCTTGGGACGGCGAGCAAATACCTGCTGGCCAACAATGCCAAAAATTTGCAGGACAAAACCCATCCACACCAGCACTGATTGTCAGTGACATTCCAGCGGGCACTAACGCAATCGTACTGGCATACAGCGACCGTGATTCTGCAAAGATGAATAACGGCGGACATGGCATCATGCAATTCACGCTCAATTCATCGGCACATCAAGTAACCATACCTTCGGTTACTGGGCATAGTTTTGACCTCCCTGCTGAATTCAAAATGATTGAAGCACACCGCAGCCCTGGTTGGGATAAAGCCGGTGCTTATATGCCGCCATGCTCTGGCGGTAAAGGTCATGCCTACTATGTGACGATCAAAACGCTTACCGATGATAAAGTCAGTGCCTCGACGCTGCTGGAGATGGGCAAATATTAAGATGGTCAAGCAGGTTAGCCGAAGCACTTTCAGCGACCCTGCTATTTAATAGATGGGCAATGTTCACCCAGCACCCTTTCAGCTACCCGATAGTATATAAGCTAATGCAGCGAACTCGCCTTTTAACTAGGCTTAAACCCGGTATAACTGCGACTGGTTTCTGCCGCTATTTTTCGCTTGATACAGTGCTTTATCAGCCCGGTTGATGGTGTCTTGCAGATCCGGTGCTGTAGCGTCCACTTCGGCAATACCGACACTGATGGTAAAGCTGACCGACTGTTCGCGATCCATTTTCAAAGTCATGGTCTCGATTGTCTGGCGAATCCGTTCAGACAACGAGAAACCCTCTTGACCAAAAGTATCAGGCATCATAATCACGAACTCTTCACCGCCATAACGCGCCAGTAGATCTTCGTGACGACACTGAGATCGAATGACATCGGCAACCTGTTTAATGGATTTATCACCTAGTGCATGCCCATAGGTATCATTAATGACTTTAAAGTGATCGATATCGATAATCGCAATAGAGACTGGTTGTTGTGCTTGTGCCGCTAGCTCTAATAACTGGTTCGCAGCAAGACTAAAATGACGACGGTTAAACAACTGTGTTAAGGGGTCTGTTGAGGCTAATAGCTGAAGGTCAGCCTGGTTCGCTTTTAAACTTTCTAGGGAGCGAATACGGTAGGCGATGATCAGTGCCAACACCAATGCTTCAAGCACGATGCCAATACCGACGCCATGACTGTTAACATAATTAAAAGCGATTTTTCCCTTATAAAATAAAACCGCTAACACGCTAAAAGCAATAAATAAGCCATGCCCCAACAAAAAGAAAAAGGCGATAGGATGCTTACGTATCAACATAGACAAGGTCACACAGAGTGTAACGAGCATCATGATCGCGGCCAATGTACTGGAATACTTTAGTGCGGTAACAATATCAAATAAGCCATAGATAAACTCACCGGTTAACAGTGTCAGAATGGACAGCAACGCCCAATGTTCAACGGGATATTTTTTCTTGGTTTCAAAAATATTGATCATAAACAGCAAGATAAAAATCGGCATAGACACTAACGATAGATGCCACTTCAGCGTAATACTGCCATAAACATCGAACAGATCAGCCAACAAGCCATAGGAGAGGGCTATCCAAAAGCCACCCGAAACCAGATAACAGGCGTAGAAAAAGTGCTCTCTTAACCGCGAAGAGAAGAACAGCAAAAAGTTATAGATAATCAGCGCCAATATCATCCCGACCAAGAGCGCGATATCGGTGTACTGACCAAGCAGTGCCCGTTTAGATTGATTTTCATCGTAAAGATTCAGCACGAACCATTGATGAGAAAACGCTTGGCTTTTGACAAACAGCGTCTTATGTTGCGACGCCTGCAGCTCAATATCAAACACCGCGCTACCACGATACATCCATTGCAACGTCGTTTTATCGTCCATATCCAGCACGCGGGAGCGGGTTAGCTGGCCATCGACCACCTCATACAGCTCAACCTTACTGTTGTGATAAGCATACGGATGGTGAAGATAAACCTTAATCGGCGAAGAGTTAGCATTCTCTAGTTCGATCTTTACCCAGGTAGCCTTCGAGGTGGTGCCCAACGATAATCCATTGGCCGAGGGTACAAAGGTTTGCGGTTGCACATCCGCAAACGTCATCGCTTCTGTTTTATCAACAAAATAGCCCATCCTGAACGTCTCGAGCTTTATCGTATCGCTGCCAATAACCTGAGTTGGGATCTGAGTTTGAGTCGTGGCGAATGACGCACCAGAAAAGAGGAAAATACACAAAATCAACAGGAATGAAAAAACGGCACGGGGGCGGGTGCAGATCATTAATTGCCTTCTATTAACGCGGTCACAAGTGAGTACTTCCAGAGCATATTCTTCATCCTAACCGATTCGTGGCCGAAAGAGTACAACACAAGGATTTCAATACTCAGCAAACTATTTTTATAGGGCTAACGGAATGCCAAATACCCTGCCTAACCTAAAAGCAGCCGTTCTGACGCCGCCAATGCATTGGTCAAACGTTGCTCTCCCACCCCTTCAACAATTTCATAACGCCGATTTAATCGCTGTATTTCACTCAAATGGCGCTGATAAAGCATCTCCCGATCATTGGGGTTATGCCGCAATGGATCGGGCTGCCAAGGAATATCAGGCTTACAGAGCAAATAGCGGTGGGATGACTCTTCCGCCATTGCATCACTGATCATCGCCGGACAGTGGCCAAATACCACCTCAGCCCAGATTTTATAATTGATCAGATCCGTATCAAAAATGCCTAACGGGGAATCCCCTACCTCGGCTTGCTGATAGTGCCGATGGAGCTGACTCAGGTGTACCAGTTGATCAAGGTCATAATCAGGTCCATTCTGCTCTAAGTAAACACGAGCATATTCCGCGGCAAAAGGAAGGTTTAACCGCTGACTCAGCTGCTCGGTTAAGGTGCTTTTGCCGCAAGACTCCGCCCCGGTGATCACGATCCGCATCAGGGATTTACCGCTGACGATTGCGGGCACGATTGACATGACCGATGCCACTGAATCCAACCATAGATGCCAAGCACGAGGAAAATACCATACTGAATTGAATAAATAGGCGAACCTTTTAGCCAATAGATATAGATACCCAGCATATTAACGATGGTCCAGATAACCCAGTTTTCCATCCGCTTACGCGCTTGTAAAAACTGAGCAAAAAAGCTTAACACGGTGGTAGTCGCATCCAACCATAATAACGATGGCTGAGGAATCCAGCTGACCTGCTCTGCCAAGACCAAAATCCCTTGTCCCCATACGACAATGCAGATGATGGCGGCTACCAGCAAGGCTAATTGCCGCTGCCCGGTTAACCATCTGGGTATAAAAGGTGCTGTCTGAACTGCGCCACCGATAACCCAAGCCCGCCAGCAATACAGTTGAATCGGTATATAGAAGAGATAGAGAATACCATCGGACACCAATTGCCATTCGGTAATTGCCAGCCAAGCCGAAAGAGATGCCCAAAGGATGCCCAGCGGCCACCCCAGCATATGCTGCCGGGCAATCAAAATCACAGCCACGATAGCACTGCTTGTCGCCAGTATTTCCAGTGGAGTACTGCCAAATAACTGCAACCACTCAATCGTGGCTAAAAGATTAGTTTCCATCATAACTCTATCTAGCTCTACTGCTTACTCAACTTAACGATTCTGCTTGACCGTTCTTCTTAACAGCCAAGACTCAATGACGCAGCCATAAACCACTCCACCGCTAGACGCATCCTTTATCACTAACCTGACACTCTGCGCCTAGGGACAAAACCCGCAAAGGCGGCGTAACTTAGGCATGAACGCTAACAACAAAAAAAGCCTGCATAATACAGGCTTCTGTTGTCATTCGTAACGCCCAATCACTCGTTATTCACGCAGCAGTGGGCGATTCATTAACGTTATTAAGTCAGCGTTGGGTAATCGGTGTACCCCTCAGCCCCTTGAGCATAAAACAGGTTCGAACGGGGTGGATTGAGCTCTGCATCGAGTTCTAACCGTTTCGGCAGATCTGGGTTGGCAATAAAAGGTACACCAAAGGCAATCGCGTCGGCTTTACCATCGGCTAACCACTGATTAGCCAGCGCTTTAGTGAACTTCTCATTGGCGATTACCGGGCCACCAAAGTGCTCTTTTAACAACGGCGTTAGACTGTCATCGGCGGCATGTTCTCGCGTTGAAATAAAGGCAATTCCTCGCTTACCTAGTTCTGTAGCCACATAGCTAAAGGTCGCTTTCGGGTTTGAATCCCCCATATCATGGGCATCCGTTCGCGGTGCTAAGTGCATCGCCACGCGATCTTTACCCCAAACCTCGATACAGGCATCGGTGACCTCCAGCATTAAGCGGGCACGGTTTTCTAATGAACCGCCATACTGGTCATCACGCTGGTTAGTACTGTCTTGCAAAAATTCGTCCAGCAGATAACCGTTAGCCCCATGGATATGCACACCATCAAAACCAGCCGCTTTAGCATTCTCCGCGCCCTGACGGAAATCGCCGATAACCGCTTCAATCTCTGCCAATGTCATCGCCCGGGGCTCAACATAATCTTTCACCGGCCGCACGAGGCTAACATGGCCCGCAGGTTTAACAGCACTCGGGGCAACCGGCAACTCACCATCAAGATACAGCGGATCGGAGATACGCCCCACATGCCACAACTGCAGGAAGATACGCCCACCAGCCTGATGAACCGCATCGGTGACGAGCTGCCAACCCGCTACCTGCTCAGCGGACCAGATGCCCGGAGTATCGGGGTAACCCACCCCCATCGGCGTTACTGACGTCGCTTCAGACAAAATCAAACCAGCACTACTGCGTTGGCGGTAATATTCAGCCATCAACGCGTTTGGCACTCGACCTTCATCGGCGCGGCAACGGGTTAATGGTGACATAACAATACGGTTTTTAAGGGTCAAATCACCCAAGGTGATCGGATCAAAAAGAGTAGGCATTCACGTTTCCTATCGGTACGTTTATTAAAGCTGTTCGTTTAGACGCGCAATAAACTGCTGAATCACAGCCTCATTACGCATAAAGAAATTCCACTGCCCCAGTTTTTTGCTACTGATAAATCCGGCCCGCTGTAACGTTGCCAGATGCGCCGACACCGTTGACTGGGATAAACCGGCTTGTCGATCAATCATCCCGGCACACACACCAAAACTCAGTGGGTGTTCCTGATCAGCAAAAAACAGCTCAGGTTGTTTTAGCCAGTGTAAGATATCTCGGCGCACGGGATGTGACAGTGCTTTGATCATCTCATCGAGTTCAGCAGCGCTCATAGCCTTCCTTTTGGTATACGCGGACTGTCATTTTTACAATTCTGCTTCATCACATAAAATCAATTTAACGCTGAATACTGGTTTTCAGTTCTGCATGACAAATTCATCACCTTGCACTATCGAGCGCCATGGACATAAATGAATCAAAATGCCAAATATCGTAAAAACACGATATAACGAAATATATATCGTTACAGGTCGATATACAAGCCTAATTAAGGTTGCGCTTCGACCTGACTCGCATGTAAACCACTATCGCCCTTATAGATCATGGCCAGCAGATGATTTATGAAGGGTTTAATAAACGCTTTCTGAAAATGAAAAATAATCTGTTCCAACAAAGCGCTCCAACAGAGCCTTAGATTCGTTCAAAAACACGACCTGCCCCTTTTACTTTTATGTTTCTTGTAAAAAGGTCTATCTATTGCTCCCCGATAAAATAGCTTATTTGTTTAGTTCAAAACGATCTTAAAATATACTTTGATATTCTTTTAGTTTATATATAATTCATAGCCAAATTTTAATTCTCTGGAGTACTCTAATGTCCCGATTCGTGGCCCTGATGACCTTGTTCTTGTGTGGCTGGAGTAGTTTAGTGACTGCGGCCGACAAAAACCTTGAAATTGGCTATATGCCCATTATCCCTATTTCCCAAGCTTTTATTGTTTTGGAAGGCGACACCTTGAAAAACGCCGGCGTGAGCGATCCTAAGTTGTTCCAATTTCAAAATGGCCCCGCTATTGTGCAAGCGCTGCTAGCCGGTCAATTAGATGTTGCCTACCTTGGTATTGGACCTGCCATGGTTGCGCGTGCCAAAGGGGCAGACATTAAAGTGGTTGCCTCTAACATTGTTGAACAAATCAGCATGGTCGCCCTAGGCGAACTGTCTCCTTACTTTGAGAATAGTGATGCAAAAACAGCGTTTGCCCGCTTTCAAGCGGATAAAGGCCGCAAAGCTGTTATATCCACCTTCCCTAGGGGTTCAGTACCAGAAACAGTCTTGCAGTATTGGTTGCAGAACCAGTTAGGTATGAGCCGTGATGAGATTAAGCAAAACATCGACCTCATTTACCAAGGCGCAGCTCAGGTACAGCAAGCACTCATGACCGAAGCGGTCGATGGCGCAGCTATTTTAGAGCCAGTTGTTAGTATTATTCGTGATAAAAAATCCGATGCAAAAGTCGTAGCCTCAGGCTCGGGTATGTTCCCTCATCAACCAGGCGCGGTATTAGCCGTGCGTGAATCGTTGATCAATGAGCATCCTGAATTGGTGAAAGCGCTCGTGAAAGCACATATCGCCGCCACCCATGAACTGCGTGATGCACCAGAAAAGGCGGTCAAAGCGGTTGGCAAATACGTCGGTGGTGGTCGTTTACCTAGCAAGATTGTTTTGAATGCGTTGCACAACTCACACGATCAGTTCGAAGCAGATCCGAACGCCATCATAGATGGCACCCGTACCATGCGTGATTTTCAAGCCAGTCAAGGCACGCTTAAAGCAAGCGTTGACCTAAACGCACTGTTTGATGTTCGTTTTTATAACGAACTCATTAGGGAGTAATTCCACCTTATGGAATCACACACTCACCCTTTGACACGCTCACAATGGGGGCGTGCTTTACTGGGAATAATAGGTGTAGCAGCATTTGTACTGTTATGGAAATACGCGCAAGCGGCAGGTTGGGCGGCGGCTGGCACCATTCCAGACCCCTTTAAACTGCCACAAGCACTGGTTGATGAATGGACATCCGAGCGTTTAATGCCAGCCGTCCTCTCAAGTTTAGTGCATTACGCGTGGGGCTTGGCGATTGGTACGTTTCTTGGTTTCTTAGTGGGCACATTAGCGGCGTCTTCATCACTGTTAGACGCATTACATGCCTTGCTCGCACGGATTCTACGCCCCATTCCGCCATTGGCGTGGGTGGTCTTTGCCATCGCTTGGTTTAAAGTAAGTCATGCGGGCGCCGCCTTCGTGATTGCCATAGGTGTATTCTGGGTCAACTACTTTGCAACCTACTCTGCCGTACGTAATGTGGACTCTCGTTTTTATGAACTGGCCCGTGCTTTTGGTCAAAATGGCCATTTACGCCAAACCTTTCAAGTAACCCTACCGGGTGCTGCCACCGGTATTTTTTCAGGCATTCGTACCGGTATCGGACAAGCGTGGATGACCTTAATCGCCGCCGAATTGTTGGGCGTTCCGGGTATGGGACAAGAGATGAATTCAGCCGCCGGCGTAGGCGCTTACGAAGTGGTTGTGGTTTACATGCTGATTATCTCTCTGGTGTATACCTTGAGCGATACCCTATTTGGTTTGATTGAAAAGCGAGTGTTAACATGGCGCCCATCCTAAAGATCGAAGATCTGAGTTATCACTACGGCAACAATCCTGACCCTGTGTTTGCTCATTTGAATCTTCAAATAGAAGACGGCGAGTTTATAGCGGTCATTGGTGGCTCGGGTGTGGGTAAATCAACCCTGTTACGTTGTGTCGCTGACCTTACCTCAGCGAGTCATGGCACTATTTCGCTAAACGTGGAAGAAGACGAAACCCGACGCTCTCGCAGCGTAGTGTTTCAAGATGGCCGCCTTATGCCTTGGCGTCGATTGCGCAGTAATGTGGCTTACGGGCTGACAGGGCTCAAACTGACCGCCGAAGAAAAACACAATCGTATAGACGAAGTATTAAAACTGACTCGCCTGGACGAGCTAGCAGAGCGTTGGCCACACCAGTTGTCAGGTGGACAAGTACAACGGGGCGGCATTGCCCGAGCATTAGCGGTAAAGCCTCATTTGTTGTTGATGGATGAGCCCTTTAGTGCGGTGGATGCCATCACCCGTCAGCATTTACAAGATCAGTTACTGGCGATCTGGGAACAGACGCGTAAAGCCGTGATGTTTATCACCCACGATATTGAAGAAGCGGTGTATTTAGCCGATCGAGTCATTGTACTATCGGGTTCACCGGCGAACGTCGTGTTAGATAAACCCATTGATCTGCCCCGTCCAAGAGATCGCGGCACAGACAGATTGCAAAAAATGGCTCAAGAGATCGCAAACGCACTTTAATTTTTAGAAGGACAGTCTCATGCCCGTTACTCAATTGTTGATCCATGCACCAACAGTGGATGCATTAAAGCGAGCACAAAATAACGCTCGTAATTTACTCAAATTAGAACCCGATGCCCAGGTGGAAATCGTCGTCAATGGCCCCGCAATGGCAGCGGCGGTCACCTTGACAGACTCAGATATTTTAAGTCGACTGGTGATGTGTCGTAATAGCCTACAAGCGCAATCCCTGACGGCTCAGGCAGACATTAAGCTGGTGGACGCCGCTGTGCAGTACCTTGCTCATCAGCAAGCCGCTGGTTGGTCTTATCTTCGCGCTTAAGAGTTGCCTGTCAGCTAATCAATACCCGAGCCTATTAAATGGGTCAGAACCCTTTAATCTAAACATTCAAAGCATTCCCTTCACGGGTGCAAGGCCGAAATAATAAAAGCCTGCACTCGTTAAGTTGATCATATATGACAAGCAGCAAGATCTGGTTGAATGAGATCCTAAGCTGTAGTTCTTCATCACTTAGGCCCTAATGCAGAGTGCATTTAGACGGATTTACCGCCTCAGACCAATGATTAACGTAATAGGCTTGAAATCCCTTATTCATTAGCGCATTTTATACCTCAGTATTACACTTAACGATTATTACGGGTATTAAATACATGAGTACGATTCATTTTGTCGGTGGTGAAAAAGGCGGAGTAGGCAAATCGGTATTATCCCGTCTGCTATCACAATATTTCTTGGATAAGTCACAACCCTATGTCGGCTTGGATGCCGATCAGTCACACCCGACACTTAGTCGCTATTACCTCGATTACACCCGAACAATTAATCTTGATCACTTTGAAAGTATCGATCAGATTATGGAACTGGCATTAGAGGATGATTGTAATGTCCTAATCGACCTTCCAGCACAAAGCGAACGCTTTCTCGATCGCTGGATTGAAGAAAATGGCGTTATCGACATGTGCCAAGAGATGGGCATTAAACTAGTCTACTGGTATGCCGTCGATAGCGGCCCCGATTCAGTAAATCTACTGGAAAACTTCCTCAACAAATACAGCCATCAACTCGATGTTATTGTGGCGAAGAACCAAGGGCGAGGCACTGATTTTTCAAATATTGAAGCATTAAGTCAGCTGCAACAGTCGTATCTCAGCCCGACTAACAGCACTGATTTTGACAACGGCGTTCAGAGCCAACCGATCCAACAGTTTTATATCCCGGCCCTGCATACACCGACCATGCAAAAGATTGAAAAGCTGGGGCTGAGTTTTTGGGCGGCCGCCAATTTAAAAGACAATGAACAACCACACCTTGGACTGATGGAAAGACAACGCAGCCGTGTGTGGGTGAATAAAATCCAACAAACCCTCGATAACTTAATCAGCCAAGGGTAATAACTCGTTAACCAATCATATGGCTAATGTGCCGGGCTTGATATTCACTCAAGTCCGGTAAATTAAAGCCACGTTGCTCAATGTTTTAACGCCGCAAAAAGCCCACTTATCTGCTAAACTCGCGCCTATTCCAACGTTAAGGCTAGGTTATGAGTTTCGCATCATTTGGGTTACACCCATCACTGTTAAAAGCGGTTGAAGAGCTGGGCTATCAGCAGCCGACGCCGATTCAACAAGCCGCCATTCCCGCTATTTTAAATCAACAGGATGTTATGGCGGGTGCCCAAACCGGGACCGGCAAAACCGCCGCCTTCGCGCTGCCGATTCTGCATGCCCTCGCCGATGTCACCAGCGCGGCCTCTACGGTTAAAGCGCTGGTATTGACGCCCACCCGGGAACTCGCCCAGCAAGTTGGCCAAAGTTTTAAAGACTACGGCCAATATCTACCACTGCATACCGTCATCGCCTACGGGGGCGTTAGTATTAACCCTCAGCTCAGTGCGATAGAACAGGGCGTGGATATTCTCGTGGCGACACCGGGCCGATTGATTGACCTACTCTCTCGCCAAGCAATTGATTTAAGCGCGCTGACCTATTTCGTTTTAGATGAAGCCGATCGTATGCTTGACATGGGCTTTATCGATGATATCAAACGCATTCTTCGGACTATGCAGAAAGAGCGGCAAACCCTGCTGTTTTCAGCCACCTTTGATGATGCGATCTTTAAACTCAGCCAACAACTGCTTAATAACCCTGAACTTATCGAGGTGGATCAGCGTAATGCCGCCGCCAGCCAAGTCGAACAGATCGCCTATGAAGTAGACAAACACCGTAAGCGTGAGATCACCTCCTATCTGATTGGCTCTAAGAACTGGCAGCAGGTGTTGGTGTTTACCCGCACTAAACAGGGCGCCGACGATCTCGCCAAAGAGATGTGTAAAGATGGCTTAAAAACCGCGGCGATACATGGCGACAAATCCCAAGGTGCCCGTGAACGAGCACTGGAAGGATTTAAAGAGGGTTCGATTCGTGTCTTGGTTGCCACCGATGTCGCGTCCCGTGGTTTAGATATTCCACAACTCAAGTATGTGATCAACTATGAACTGCCCCACAATGCGGAAGATTATATCCACCGTATTGGCCGCACTGGCCGGGCGGGCGAAACCGGCACCGCGATAACACTGTTAAGCGCCGATGAAAAATGGCTGCTTGATGAGGTACATAAAATTCTCGATACCCATCTGATGCAGCAATGGTTACCGGGTTATGAGCCGAGCCTAGAGCAGGATTTTTCCCACACCCCTAAAAAGGGCCGTGGTCGAGGTAATTCGGCGAAACCCAGAGGTCGTTCACGTAGACGATAGGAGGCAAACTGATGCAAGCGATTCTCGATGAGATCGTCGCCACGATTGGCGCGAGCGACGAACGGGGCCACGTGGCGGATTATATTCCACAATTGGCCTGTGTTGATCCAAAACAGTTTGCCATCACCGTTGCGATGGCCGATGGCCGAGTCTTTAGCGCCGGTCACAGCGATCAACTGTTCTCGATTCAGAGTATTTCTAAAGTCTTTACCCTGACAATCGCCCTCGGCAAACTCGGTGGCGCCGTCTGGTCACGGGTAGGACGCGAACCCTCAGGGGATCCGTTTAACTCCATCGTCCAACTGGAACATGAACAGGGTAAACCAAGAAACCCCTTTATCAATGCCGGCGCAATCGCTATCGTTGATGCTATTCTGATGGGCCACCAGCCGAAAGAAACCCTCGGGGAAATACTCCAGTTTGTGCGCTTTATCGCCGACGATGACAGTATCAGTATCGATGAAAAAGTCGCCCTGTCTGAACTGAGCACTGGCGATCGCAATGCTTCCTTGGCTCACTTTATGGCCTCGTTTGGACGGATGGAAAACCCTGTTGACTGTGTCTTAGGCACCTACTTCCATCACTGTTCAATCGCCATGAATACCCATCAACTGGCCAAAGCCGGCTTATTTCTAGTCGATAATGGCCGCAATCCAGTCACCGGTATTCGCGTAGTCTCAACTGAACGCGCCAGACGCATCAACTCGCTGATGCTGATGTGTGGTCACTACGATGGTTCCGGGGAGTTCGCCTTCCGGGTCGGTCTGCCCGGCAAAAGCGGTGTCGGTGGCGGTATCTTGGCCGTTGCGCCGGGTAAGGCTTCCATCGCCGTCTGGTCACCCGGTTTGGATGAAGTCGGCAACAGTAAACTCGGCACCGAAGCACTGGAAAAACTGGTACAACACACCGGCTGGTCAATCTTCGGTTAGCGTACAACGTGGCCCTAACATCGGCACAATGGTTTAAAACAGCACTGAGCGTTTACCTAAATACTGATTAAAAACCGGTATTGGTAAGCAGCCAGAATAAACAAGATAATGGAGAAAAGAGTGGACAACCCAGGTACAGCAGCGATCGCATTGTGTAACCCCAAAAGCCCCTCCAATGTTGGCGCCGTCATGCGGGCGGCGGGCTGCTACGGTGCCTCGGCGATATACTATAGCGGTAGCCGTTTTGAACGTGCCGCCAAGTATCACACCGATACCCGTAATGCTAATCAGACTATTCCCTTAACAGCGGTAGACTCCTTTATCGGCCTAGCGAACGATCAACAAAAGCTGATCTGTATCGAACTCGCTGAAGGTGCAACTCCCCTGCCCGACTTCAAACATCCAGAACATGCCCTGTATATCTTTGGTCCAGAAGATGGCTCGATTGATCAAGCCACGGTGGATGCCGCTGATGCGGTGGTTTATGTTCCCACAATCGGCTGTATGAATCTCGCGGCCACCGTCAATGTCTTGCTCTATGACCGCATGGCGAAACAGGGCCAATTAATAGATCATAGCGAGCGAATCAAACAGAGTCGCGATGTGAATAATCGCTTGGTGTTTAAACAGTCTTAAAGGATGCGTTTAACTGCCAAGCGCCATACGCAGCCTAGTGGGGCATAACGATAAAACAGCCTCGCCTGCCTAGATCGCGCGCCCCAAAAGCTCGCGACCAGCATCGACTCACTAACCCTGATAGATCATCACAATACCGATTAGGATAATAAAGGCCGCCAGTATTCGCTGGCGCCACGCAACATACTCGCGAAAAAAGATAATGGAAACTAACGAGGCGATAATAATACCGCCGTTAGAATATGCCACCACGACCGCTGAAGGCATCTGCTTCATCGCAAACACCACCAGAGCATAGGCCAAGCCGATACAGAGCCCGCCAAGCAACAGCGCTAAAGGCGAGATACATTGCGCCGGTCGCCAACCACCGGTCTGACGATACAGTGTCAGCGTCATGGCCAACCAAGTACAGCAATACCCAACTGAGATAAAGCCCACAATAGCGCCAAAGCTATCGAGATTGGCAACCGCCGCTTTATCACTCAGGGAATACGCACTGGTTCCAAGCATCGCGACCATCGCCCAAGGTAGTGCCCGCTTATCCGTGGCCGAACCGGAACTTGACGCGAGGATAAGCAAACCGATCACATTAACAATGATCCCCAACCACGCCCAACTGCCTAACTCCTCACCTAATAACAGCACACTCCATAGCGCGATCAATAACGGCGAGCTTCTAACCAGAGGATATACCAGCGGCACTGGCGCATGGCAATAAGCCTGCCGTAAGCCCATAAAATAGACCACATTAGCGGCTGTAGAAATGAGTAGCAGCAACGCAAACGAGAGATTCCAGTTAACTTGTGTGATCAGAGACCACCAGCCCCAAGGGGCAAAAATAATCAGATGTGCCAGCAGTACCCACCACAACGGAAAGGCATTGGAGGGTTGATAGCGGGCGATAAGGTTCCAGGTGACGTGCATCAAAACAGATATAACAACGGCAGCGCCCGGCTCAAGTACCATGCAAAATCCCTATTATTATTTTCAACCATCCCTGCGAATACACCGACAGCTCTCACGCCAGTCTATCACCAGACGATTCCTAGCAACAATTCACCCTCTAGACCGAGCCATAAAAGAGTCATAGCTCTGCGTAGGTGATCAAAATGAGCCGTTAGCTTTTAGGGAAGATGCGTTAATGAATCTCTTTAATCAGGACGCGGATAACCGACATTTTTAAGCTAAATAGGAAGGGGTTTTATGCAACCAAAAGCTGACTCAAACCAAAGCGGAAACAAAATAAAACAGATAAACCCATGCTCAGATTTATCTGTACTGGCCGGGTTTAATCCCGGCCGAAATCAACCACCGCTAGATCAATGCCCCTTCCAAGGCACCAATTTTTTCTCCAGATAACGCATCAACATATCGAAAAGGTAAGCGATAATACCAATGACAATAATCCCCATGATGACAATATCTGTGACTAAAAACTCAGCGGCATTGAGCACCATAAAGCCTAACCCCGCCTGTGCAGCCACCATTTCCGCCGCCACAAGGGTTGTCCAACCAAAGCCAATACCAATACGCATACCGGTAAGGATCTCGGGCAGCGCATTGATCAAAATGATATGCCGAATCACTTGCCAGCGACTGCCGCCCATCGAAAAAGCCGCATGAATCTGCTCCATCGCAACCGACTTAACACCGGCACGGGCACTGAGAGCCATTGGTGCGAAAATCGCCAGATAGATCAGTACAATTTTGGACACCTCACCAATACCCAACCAAATAATGACCAAGGGCAAGTAAGCCAAGGGCGGCAGTGGACGATAGAACTCAATAATCGGATCAAAGATCCCACGAGCAATACGGTTAACGCCCATAAAAATACCAATCGGCACCGCAGTCACTAACGCTAGCAAAAAGGCGGAAAAGACGCGCATCATACTCCAACCGGTATGTTCTAATAGTGTGGCATTGGCAAAACCTTCGGTCGCCACCTCCCAAAAGCGCATCACAACCGCACCTGGCGAAGGCAGAAACAGCGGTTTAACCCATTCAAAATAGGTGGCGACATACCATAAGCCAATCAGTAATGCCGTCGTGAATAAACTGATCGCCAAGCTTTTACCCTGTCCCGGCGCACCGTAGGACTCACCCGGTTTGACAGGCCCAGCTGCAAATACGGATAGACAGCGTTTTAGCAGACTCGGACGTGACATAGGGCGATTAATTAACGTATTAACCGGCGTTGTGATTATGGTCGAATCATTCATCAGTGTAGTCCTCCACCAGCCACTTCATCGCCGTGAATAATGCCTAATACTTTCTCTCGCATCGCGATAAATTCAGGCATCGATTTAACTTTTCGCGCATCCCGGTTTTCCAAGAAAATCTTATTAAAATCTAACGAAAACTCATGGGTAATGCGGCCGGGCCGTGGCGACATAATAATCAAGCGCGAAGCCATAAATAGGGCTTCCTCGACACTGTGAGTGATAAAGAACATCATTTTCTTCGTCTCTAGCCAGACATCCAACAGTAACTCCTGCAGCACTTCTCGCGTGAGAGCATCCAATGCGCCTAACGGCTCATCAAGTAGTAACATCTGTGGGTCATTGGTCAACGCACGGGCAATACCGACCCGCTGCTGCATCCCGCCGGACAACTGATACACCGGATGATGATGAAAATCCTCCAGTCCAACCAGCTGTAAAAAATCTGCCGCTCGAGCATTTCGCTCTTGCTCACCCACCCCCTGTAGCTTTAAACCAAAGGCCGCATTTTCCAACACGTCGAGCCAAGGTAATAAGGCATGTTTTTGAAACACGACGCCACGGTCTTTCCCTGGCCCAGAAATCTGATCCTTTAAATCCAGACCGCAGGCCACCCGAGGTAAACCGGCAATACTACTATCACCCAGCGTTAGATAGCCTTCACTCGGTTGGATAAAACCTGCCATCAGGTTTAGCAACGTTGTCTTTCCGCACCCGGAAGCGCCTAGTGCGACCACAAACTCTCCAGGCTCAATATTAAAATTAATACCGGACAGAGCAGTGACTGTTTCACCACCGTTCATTCCGGGATAAAGAACGGATACATCATGAATTTGTAATCGGCTCATAGCTAATCTCCTATAAATAGCCGTGGCAGCTCAAATCGCTTCACTCAGACAGCATCAGCCATCTGAGCGAAGCGGCTATTGAATCAAAGCTTGGCAGCAGCTTCGGCAAAAGAGGGGTTAACAAACACACTGTAATCATCCGCTAAGGTGCGCACTTTACCCTGCTGTTTTAAGAACTCAGAGGTAAACTGCAGCGCTTTTGCCGCGCCACCTTCAGCCCCACAACCCAACCAAGTGCAGCCGGTCTGTGTTTGCAAATCAGGAAAGTCATACAGAGCCAAGACTCCTGCAACGTTTTCAGGCGCGCCACCGGTCATCGCCGCAATCCCTTTAATCATCGGGGAATCAACCGTCAGGCTGTCTTTTTCAGCACGATATTGGTTGTCAGCATCGGCAATCAATTTAATCACTTGGGCAACAAATTCAGGCTTCTCTTCACCTAATGACTTATTAATCACCAAACCATCGAAAGTGGCTTTACCCCAACGGCTCAACTCGCCGGAGCTGATCATGACATGACCTGACTGTTTAATACGTCCAAGCGCTGGATCCCAAATAAAAGCCCCATCAATATCGCCCCGCTCCCAAGCCGCCGCAATGGCATTAGGCTGCATATTAATCAGTTTCAGGTCCTTATCGGTTAAGCCAAACTGCTCTAACGCAAACAGCATATGGAAGTGGGTGGTGGACACGAACGGTACACCGATTGATTTACCTTTTAGGTCTTGTGGCGCCGCAATACCTGAGCCATCACGAACCACCAACGCCTCGGCGTTATTAATGTTTTCTAACACCCAGACCAGCTCAATATCCAAACCGCGATTAACCGCTGCCGCTATTGGACTCGAACCGGCTGATGCCATATCAATATCACCGGATGCCATCGCCGTAATGACTTTCGCACCGGAATCAAAGCGCCGCCATTCAATGTCCATCCCCGTCGCTTGTTCTAATTGCTTCTCCGCTATCACCGCTTTCCAAGGGTTCATCATGCCTTGATAGCCGATTGTCACCGTATCCGCACTGGCGATATTCGAAAAAACGAAACCGCTTGCAAGAACCGATAGCGTGACTGCTTTTTTAACAAACGAGGTAATCTTTCTTGCTCTCATCTTAATACTCCTAGAGGTGTGAAGTCGGTTGATCGGTATTCAGATTAGGAGCAGACGCGGCACAAGCGATAGATCCAGCAACTTGAAATAATGGAGCCAGAGATGATAGCTGGACTAAAATTTGCATCAGATTGGCGCATAACTTTGCCAAGGTATTGACAGAACATGCTCGAACAACATTTTCAAATCGAATTTGACCCCGAACGAACACTACAAGAGCAAACCCGTGAGCATTTGGTCAACCTTATCCTCTCGGGCCGTTTACCCGTCAACGAAGCCCTGCCGTCCTCTCGAAACCTTGCCCAGATGCTGGGGGTTTCACGCAATACCATCGTGCTCATCTATGAGAGTTTGGTCGATAGCGGTTATATCGAATCGCGGCCCAGAAAAGGCTTCTTTGTCACTCACAATTTCAGCACTCCCGAGGTCATCAGCACCAATGTTGTGCAAAACGACGATGCTGGCTCACCTGATTGGCTGCAACGCTTTAAGAAAAAACCCAGTACGGAGCGCAATATCGTCAAACCGAATAACTGGCAGAGCTTTGAATACCCGTTCATCTATGGCCAGATTCAGCATGAATTTTTTCCCTTAGAGCAATGGCGCGATGTCGCCCGCAAAAGCATGAGTGGGCATTGGAACAAATACTGGGTCAATGACATGGTAGATACCGATGACCCTATTTTGATTGAACAGATTCGCACCCGCCTGCTACCACGACGGGGCATCTATGTTGAACCTAACGAGATCATTATTACCATTGGTACGCAAAACTCGCTCTACTTATTGGCCAACCTACTGTGTAACAGCAACACTCGGATGGCGGTTGAGACTCCGGGCTTTCGCGATGCCTTCAATATCTTCTCGCTATTTAACAGCCAGATACATCAGCAACCGGTCGATCAAAACGGCATGCTTATCGATGAACGCTTAAACGATTGTGATTATCTCTACATCACCCCTAGTAATCAGGTACCGACCGGGGCAGAACTCAGCGATGCACGCCGGCAGCAACTGATGGCGCTATCCCGTGAGCAAGACCTCATCATTATTGAGGATGACTACGATGCGGAAATAAACATGAAGTACAACCCGAAGCCCGCTCTGAAAGCCAACGATGAACACAACCGAGTCATCTATATCGGTAGCATGTCAAAATCGATCTCTCCGGGACTTAGAATCGGCTATATGGTGGCCGATGAAGAACTGATCTCTGAAATTCGAGCATTACGACGGCTGATGTATCGCCATCCTCCGGTAAATAACCAGCGGCAACTGGCGCTTTTCTTGTCACTCGGATACTACGATACTTATCTACGTAAAATCCGTGAGATCAATGCTGCTAAACTTCAGCGCGTTATTGAATCGGTCGACCGTCACCTTCCGCACATGCGCACCGCTGACGAAATTGGCCAAGGCGTGACCTCCGTTTGGCTTAAAGCCCCTGCAGGGGTCAATACCGAAGAGGTCTCTTGGGCCGCCGCCCGAAAAAGTATTCTGATCGAATCCGGTGCAATCCATTTTGCCTGTGACAATCCGCCTGAAAACTACTTCCGACTAGGGTTTTCAGCCATCGCCAATCATAAAATCGAACCGGGGATCGCCGCTCTAAAAGAGGTTTTTGCCCAATTTTAGAACCCTGGTACCAAAATCCCTGCCTGCTGGACCTATAGCAAATTCTCACTTCCCATCTACCGTATCTCCCTCGGCCCGCCCCTCTTTTTTAATTTCGGGCCATTGAGATCGGAGATCATTTATGCCCCATCTGGAACTGGCCATGCTATTAGTTTTTATAGCCGCACTCGTCCGCGGCTATACCGGCTTTGGTTTCGCCGCGATCGCAATATCCGGTCTGAGCCTTATCTGGCCGGCACAGGTTAGCGTGCCCGTTATCCTTATTATCGATCTGCTCGGCTCAGTCGGCATGTTAGCCAGCGCCTGGCAATTCGCCGATCGTGCTCTGCTTAAAAACCTCAGTATCGGAGCCATTATCGGTCTTCCGATAGGGCTGACCATTCTGATTCAGGTGCCTGACTCGATACTCAAATTCGCCATCGGTAGCGCTATTTTAGCGATGACTCTCTGGATTCTATTCGCCCGAAATATCTCATTATCGATCGCCCCATGGCACACCCGTATTGTTGGCGGTGTATCAGGAGCTTTTTCTGCTGCGGCTTCCGTTGGCGGACTCCCCATTGTTTGCTTTCTCTTAATGACCGCTCATGTCGCGCAGGTACAAAGAGCAACAATGGTTATTTTTCTTAGCGCCACCGATCTTATCTCTGTTGGCTTAATTGCCACCAGCGGCGTGATTTCCAGCGCACTGCTACAGCCCACCCTACTACTGTTAATTCCAACGCTAGTAGGGGTGCAGTGTGGCCAGTGGTTTTTCCATCGTAAACCACCGCAATCTTTTCGCCCAATTGCCCTCCCCGTTCTCATGCTGCTGTCGAGTATCAGTATCTACTACAGCGGCCTGCAAATATTAAGCTAAGGAGTTTATATGAACAAAACAGCCGTTATTACCGGTGCAACATCTGGCTTTGGTTTAGCCGCCGCTCACCGCTTTGCCGATGCCGGTTGGAACCTCATCATCACTGGCCGCCGAGAGGAGCGCCTTGCCAAAATTGCGGCAGAACTATCAGCAAAGAGTCGCATCATGACTCTGGTACTGGATGTCTGCGATACCGATGCAGTGCAACAGGCGTTTGCTAACCTTCCGAGCCCGTTTGACCGTATTGATCTACTGATTAACAACGCAGGGTTAGCACTGGGTACTAAGCGGGCACAGCACTCAGAACTCAACGATTGGCATACCATGATTGAGACCAACATAAAGGGATTAACCACTGTCACCCATGCCCTACTCCCCAAACTCATTGCCCAAGGAAAAGGCAGCAGCATTATCAATATTGGCTCCATTGCTGCAAATTGGCCCTACCCAGGCGGTAATGTTTATTGCGGTACCAAAGCCTTTGTTGAGCAGTTTTCCCTAGCCCTACGCTGTGACCTAGCTGGCACGGGCGTGCGGGTCAGCTGCCTAGCGCCAGGATTATCCGAGAGTGAGTTCACACTGGTCAGAACCGGCGGTGATCAACAAGCATACGATGCCCTTTATAGCGGTGCTGAAGCCATTCAACCGGACGATATCGCCGACACATTACTGTGGATTGCGCAGCTCCCGGCACACCTCAACGTTAACACCTTAGAAATCATGCCTGTGCGCCAAAGCTGGGCACCTTTTTCAATTACCCGTGACGCCTCATAACACGAACAGCAGGAGTAACCACATGTCACAATACAACACCGACCAAATTAGATCCCTAGACAAAGAGTATGTTTGGCATCACCTCACACCGAATGCTGCAGCCCAGAAAGGTATGCCACTGTTTGTTAAAGGAGAAGGTTTAAACCTATGGGATATCGAAGGCAACCAATACCTCGATGCCTCCGCAGGCGGAGTTTGGGTCACCAATGTAGGCTACGGCCGAAAAGAGATTGTCGATGCGATCAGCGAGCAGTTGATGCAACTCAACTTCTTTGCCAGTTCAATGGCAAGTAAACCCGCCGCTATCTTTGCCAAAAAACTGATCGAAAAAATGCCCGGTATGCAGCGGGTTTTCTACTCTAGCTCAGGTTCTGAGGCCAACGAAAAAGCCTTTAAAATGGTGCGGCAGATCTCACACAAAAAATACGCCGGTAAAAAGAACAAAATTCTCTACCGTGAACGGGATTATCACGGCACCACAATTGCGGCCTTGAGCGCCACCGGCCAGTCACAACGTAAGGAACAGTTTGGCCCCTTTGTGCCCGATTTTGTCGAATTTCCACACTGTTTCGAATATCGCAGCCAGTTTGGCGAAACCGAAGATTACGGTCTAAAAGCGGCTCAACTGTTAGAAGATGTTATTCTGCGAGAAGGCCCCGAAACCGTTGGTGCAATTATTATCGAGCCTATCACTGCGGGCGGTGGCGTCATTCTCCCTCCCGAAGGTTACTTAAAAGCGGTTGAACAGATCTGTAAAAAACACAGTGTTCTACTCATCATCGATGAAGTGGTTTGTGGACTGGGCCGGACAGGCAAGTGGTTTGGTTATCAGCATTACGATATTCAGCCCGATATCGTCACCATGGCAAAAGGTGTCGCATCCGGCTATGCAGCAATCTCCTGTACTGTCACCACCGAAGCCGTTTATCAGAGTCTACAGGAGGATTCGGCAGAGGATAAAATGGGCTATTTCAGAGATATTTCGACCTATGGCGGCTGCCTTGCAGGCCCTGCCGCTGCGGCCGCTAATATGAAGATTCTCGAAGATGAAAATCTACTCGAAAACTGCACCGAATTGGGTAAAATTTTGCTGACTGGCTTAAAAGCCCTGCAAGCTAAATACCCTATTATCGGTGATGTCCGCTGTCTCGGTTTGTTCTGCGGTATCGAGCTGGTTAAAAATCGGGAAACAAAAGAACCGGTCGACGAGTCCGTGGCAATTCAAATTGCCAACGCCTGTAAACAAGCAGGATTGCTGATTGGTCGTACCAACCGTAGCTTCGAGCAATACAACAACATACTCAATATGAGTCCGGCTCTGTGTATCACTGAGGCACAACTTGAGCATATCTTAACAATTCTGGATGAGGTCTTTGCATCAATTCCAGTACCTGAATAGATAAATTAGCCACGAAACCGCCCGTCGGCGGTTTCGCTTTATGCGACAACTCATAAGCCACTAGCGGCCTAAGAGTTACGCCTGTATAGCGGCTTCAACGGCCGCCGCTAAGGTCAACATACTAGCCTTGCCACCCATATCGCGAGTCAGCGCTTTCCCCTCTTTTAACACCTGTGCCATCGCTGCCATGAGCGTATCGTGCACCGCGTCAAAACCCAGATGTTGCATCATCATCGCACCGGCCCAGATCGTGCCCAGTGGATTAGCAATCCCCTGTCCGGCAATATCCGGTGCCGAACCATGTACCGGTTCAAACATTGATGGGAAGTTTTTTTCTGGATTGATATTGGCTGAGGGCGCTATAGCAATCGTGCCGGTACAGGCAGGCCCAAGATCCGACAAAATATCACCAAACAGGTTAGAGCCCACGACTACATCAAAATGTTCCGGCATCCGCACAAAGTTCGCCGTGAGAATATCGATATGATATTGATCAACCTTCACTTCAGGATATGACGCGGCCATCGCTTCTACCCGGCTATCCCAATAGGGCATGGAGTGATAGATACCGTTCGACTTAGTGGCAGAACTCAGATGTTTGGCTGGTCGACTTTGCGCCAGATCAAAGGCATAGCGCAGAATGCGGTCGGTGCCTCGACGGGTAAAGATACTCTGTTGCGATACCACCTCATATTCCGTACCTTCATACTGAATACCGCCCACCGAGGAGTATTCCCCTTCAACATTTTCCCGGACCACATAAAAATCGATATCACCGGGTTTCTTACCCGCCAGTGGACAGGGAATCCCGTCAAATAACCGCACTGGACGTAAATTAACATACTGATCAAAGGCCCGCCGAATCGGCAGTAATAACCCCCACAGCGAAATATGATCGGGTACCCCTGGGAAGCCCACGGCGCCTAGGTAGATCGCATCAAAGTCTTTCAACTGATCAAGGCCATCCTCCGGCATCATCCGGCCAGTTTTATGATAGGTTTCACAGGACCAGTCAAACTCGGTCCAACTAAACTCGACCCCCTGTAGACGTCCGGCAGCTTCCAACATTTTCATCCCCACAGGGATCACCTCTTTACCAATGCCATCACCGGGAATAACCGCTATTCTGACCTTGCTCATCATCTGCACCTCCATACGTCACATTCAACTGTTTCTGCCAAGCATTGTCTTTAAACTGCCAGCATCATATCCGATATACTATGTGAACTTAAAAGCCTCAGCGTAAAGATAAGGAACACAAACCGTGAACCATTTTCCTCCCCTTAATGATATACAAGCGTTCGTAATGGCAGCCCGACAACAGAGTTTTAGCCTTGCGGCAGACCGCTTGAATGTTTCCCCAGCCTATATCAGTAAACGCATCGGCCTGCTAGAAAAACACCTCAGCGTCCGTTTGTTTATCCGTGCCGCACGGCAAGTCACGCTCAGCCCAGAGGGTAAGGTGGCCTTACTGTGGTCAGAACAACTATTGGAAACCATGGAGCGGATGCAGGCGGAGATCAATAATGAACAGTTGATCCCCAAGGGGAAACTGAGAATCGTCACCAGCACTGGCTTTGGCAGCCACTTTATTGCCCCCATAATCTCGCAGATCAGCCATCAGTATCCAAAGTTGAGTATCGATTTAGAACTCCTAGATCGCCCTGTTGATTTGATTTCAGAGGGCTTCGATATTGAATTACGGGTAGGAGGCGAGCTGCCGCAACAGATGATTGCCAAACGGCTTGCCACTAACCAACGGATCCTCTGCGCCTCCCCGGCCTATCTGCAATCACAGGGCACACCTACACAACTCGCTGAACTCAATCATCACCGCTGCATCGGCATCCGCGAACGCGATCAAACCGATGGTCTGTGGCACCTAAATAGCGGGACGAAACAAACAAGTATTCAATTAACTGCACCACTCACCACCAATAACGGCAGCGTAGCAAAGCAGTGGTGCCTTGATGGACAGGGCATCATGTTGCGATCGATTTGGAATGTGCAACAGGAGATTAATGCCGGACAACTGGTCAGGGTTCTCCCCCAATACGCACAGCCCGCCGATGTTTACGCACTCTACCCCTCAAGACTAGAAACATCCGCCAAGCTAAAAGTAGTGGTGAGTAAGCTAGAACAAGCCTTGAATCAAAGCGCCGTAACCATTTAGCCGCCTCGAGCAACAGGAATTATGCTCCATAAAACAAGTCATGACCGTTCTCAAACGCATTCAATGACCGCTTAGAAACGCCTATAAAACAAGCGTTTGATTTTGCCGCAATAACGCCCCATAAAAAATCGAGACTTTGTTACATTACTTTACATAACTTTACATATGCGCCAATAACATTAGTCTCTCCTCATATAGCTGAGAGTGATACCATTATGCAGATTTATAAATACGACTAGGAGTGTCGAGCAATGAAGATGTTTGTTAAAGCAGTACTGTGCGCAAGCGTATTAGCGACAGCAGCTACACCGGCGGTAGCAGAAGATTTCGCGTTTAAAGACCAAATTGAAGCCCGTCAAGGCTACTTCCAAATGGTTAAATTCAATATGGGTGTGCTCGGCGAAATGGCTAAAGGCAAACGCGATTACGATGCCGACCTAGCTCAAGCAATCGCAAACAACCTGAAAAGTGCAGCATCAATGGATAACCAAATGATGTGGCCACAGGGTTCTGATATGGATGCGGAAGGACTGTCCGACAAAACCAAAGCGAAAGCCGCCATTTGGCAAGCAGACTCCGAAATCGGTGCTAAATTTAAGAATTTTGCCGACGCAACTGAAACCATGGCAGCCAATGCTGGACAAGGCCTTGACGCGCTTCGCAGTGCTATCGGTCCTTTAGGCAAATCATGCAAGTCTTGCCACACAGACTACCGCGCTAAATAAAACACCAACGGCAGCTTTATACTCCTGTTATAAAGCTGCCCCTACCCCCTCTTCAACAGCATAAGGAGTATCGAATTGATGGTTAAAATTTGGGACATTCCAACTCGAATTTTTCACTGGGTACTTGTTGCGCTTTTCCTGTTTATGATTTACAGCGGCAGTTGGGATGACAGCCTGATGGAGTGGCACTTTTATAGTGGCTACCTTCTTTCTGGCTTGATTATGTTTCGTGTTTTTTGGGGACTGGTCGGGACCCGCTATGCTCGTTTCTGCTCGTTCATTACCTCGCCAGTGAAGGGCTTAAGCTACTTAAAAGCGATGATCAAAGGTGACCCTGAACACTTTTACGGACATAACCCCGCCGGGGGCATTATGGTCGTGATGTTGATTCTACTATTGATATTACAAGTCGCGTCAGGCTTGGTGACTTCGGATGAAATCCTATGGGAAGGACCATTTTACGCCAGCGTGAGTGATGAGCTCGCCAGCTTAGGGGCCGAAATTCATCATACGGTTCAATTAATACTGCAGTACCTCATTGGCTTTCATATTCTTGGCGTACTCGCCCACAGTGTTCTGTTTAAAGAAAAACTGGTTGCCTCAATGGTGACAGGCTCGAAGAAGGATCTAGGTGGTGCGACACCAAGAGAACCAATCAATCCGATTGCATTAGTACTCTGCCTAGGTCTTAGTGCCGGTTGGGTTTATTACCTGTTTAGTTTGCCGATCTAACGATTAACACAACCTCCGCACACGATTAAAGGGGCAATTCCGATCAATTGACCATTACTTAACAGCCTTAAATAATAGTCGATTTTCCCCAAGTCTTTTACTAAATCTAAAGCACATACCAAAGCAGTGCCGGTAGCGAAACAAACCCCATAAAAGTTGACACAATAACCAATCCGGCAACCTCTTCTGGGCGCTGATCATATAGCTGTGCGAACAGATAACAGAACACCGCGGCGGGCATGGCACATTGGAGAATAATAACGCCAGCGGCAGGACCTGAAAGATCCAACCCCCAAACTATCGCCAATCCAACACAAAACCCCATCACCAACCGCAGAGCCGACAAACCAAAAGCCACCTTTAAACGCCCTATTTTTAAACTCGCTAACGATACCCCCAAGGTAAACAGCATCAAGGGCACCGTCAGATCTCCAATCAGTTTTGTGGTGTTAAACAACCAATCTGGCACCGTCAGATCACTCAATAAAAATACCGCAGCCAGCGCTGTCGCCGGAATAATAGGCATCTTCAACAGAGATTTAAGTGAAAAACTACCGGAGACAAATGCGACCCCTAAGGTCATCTGCACCACCACATAAACAGTAAAAAAAGCGACCGCTAAGGCTAGCCCTTCCTCACCAAAAGCTAACATACACAGTGGCAAACCGATATTCCCCACATTCGGCCAGGTTAACGCCTGCAGAAATGCCCGTTGCGGTAGTTTAAAAATAGCGAGAACTGCGCCACCAATCAGCGCAAACGCCAGAATAGCAACCAAAGCCGCCAGCCCCATATTCCATAGATACGATGGCGCTAACTCCACCTTCGCCAAGGCATAAAAAACTAAACAGGGAGTCGCAAAATAGGTGACGATCGCGGTCACCAGCGAGGTATCAAAATCTTTTCCGCTTTTAGACCAACCGTAACCAATCCCAACACAGACAAAAATGGGCATCAAAATAGAAAAAATCACTGAAAACATACTAGCGCCTTCGGGTTGGATAGGTTATTAAATCGACATTCACCGTTGAAGGTGAGGTTGTCAGCCGGTCATCTAATTTACCCTATAAAGCCAACGACTTCACAGTAGCACGTCATTTTTTCTTTATAATCAACAGGCTGACCTATCGGCTCCTACCTGTCGTCCACGACAGTTACCCCTAAGCAATAACTTATATAGATTAGAAACCATAACGTTAATAAACCGACAAAATGGAATTTAATCATGAAAAAGTATCTACTTTTCCTAGGCATCACAGCAATGGGGATTGCCAGCCCTACATTAGTGAATGCTCAAAGCGTCTCCTATACTTCAACGCAGAACTCAGGCCCACTCAGCATTACGAATAGCGAGTTCCCTCCCGGTGTTTATGATTATCCAACTCAGATAAGTGATCGCTGGCCTGCCACGTTTAACGAGACCAGCACTGATAGAATGTTTATGCACACCTTTAATATTAAGGTCGGCAAAGGATGCAGCGTATCGGCAGCATCCTTAAACATGAAAGTGACAGCACTGGGAAAATCGGAGGTACCGGTTAATGATAAATTAGGTTTTTTGAATAATGCCCAAGGTATTTTTAGCACTTCCATCTGGAATCAAAATGAAGCCCCCGGTACATCAAAAAATCTATCCTACAACTTAGCCTCCGTGCCGGGCGTGGGCTCTATTTTGAATACACTCAATGACGGCACCTTCAGCATATACCTACAAGATGATACTGCCGTGAATAGCGTAACGTTACGCACCACGGTTACCTGCCCTGATCCTAACCCCTACGGTGGCCCGGTCGATGTAAAAGGTGAGCATTTCCAATGTTACGACGTGAAACCTGCAGAAAAATCGAAGCCGGTTGAAATTACCATTCAGGACCAGTTTGGTCGCGATAAAGTGGTATTAGGACAACCCGTTATGCTGTGTAACCCGTCAGCTAAAATTCACGGTAAAAAAAGCTACCGCATACAAAATAAAGAGCGTCATCTGGTTTGCTATCACATCATCAAGCAGCGCTCGCCTAAAAGCCTGAAAGTACAGATTAACAACCAGTTCGAAGGTAATGGATTACAAACCGGAGAGCGTCAAATATTCTGTGCTCCATCATTGAAAAAGCACATCACGGGTGCCCGTCCACAATCCCACGAAGCCGCGATGAAACCTATAAAGAAAACGCTGAATTAAACGCTAGGCTCGAGCTGAGCAGCTCTTTATTAACTTGATCCAGATAGCAAAAAACCTCGCAATTGCGAGGTTTTCTATGTTTGGTAGGACTAGGCAGATTATTCCCCTGCGGGCTATCGTCGCAGGCTCCGATGTGGTCTCGCTACGCTCGGCTCGAACTAACCGTTCTTCATCTGCATAGTCCAGATAGCAAAAAACCTCGCAATTGCGAGGTTTTCTATGTTTGGTAGGACTAGGCAGATTCGAACTGCCGACCTCTACCATGTCAAGGTAGCGCTCTAACCAACTGAGCTATAGTCCTAAAGTGTTTGATCCCTGTTGGGAAACAACGCTGGCTATTATACGCAGCGATTAAACGGGTTCAAGCCTTAATTTGCATTTTTATGACGATTTTAAACAACCCACCGAAAAACAGGCAATGGATCAGCAAAGGAGCCGATATTAGACCAAAACAACCTGGCCATTACCAAGCACTACTCGCTGGGATTGATACTGCCAATGCTGCTGAATCCGCGCATCGGATAACACCTCAGCGGGACTATCAATTACGCTAACCTGTCCTTTATCCAATAAACAGCAATTATCGCAATAACGCAGTACTTGATTAAGATCGTGAAGGATGGCGATCACGCCAAAACCGTCCGCCCTAGCCAGCTGCTGAACCAATCCGAGTAGATTATGTTGTTGGCCTAAATCCTGTGCTGACGTTGGTTCATCAAGCAATAACAATGGTGCCCGGCTAGCCTGACTTAGCTGTAACAATACTCGGGCTAGCTGCACCCGCTGTCGCTCTCCGCCAGACAATGAAGGATAGGGCCGATCGGCAAAACGAGTGCAGTCAGTGAGTTGCATTTTCTCATCGATCAATCGGCTCGCTTGCCCTCGTGAGAGTGATAACGGGGTTAAACCTAACGCAACAACTTCTCTAGCACTGAAGGGAAACGCCAGCTGACTCGCTTGAGGAAGCACCGCTAAATGCTGAGCTAAGTCTCGCCGGTTCCAGTCGTTTAATGTTTTATCGTACAACCGAATAGAACCCAGGGTCTTAATATCACCGCTGATGGCTTTCAATAAGGTGGTTTTACCTGCACCGTTAGGCCCAAGCAAGCCGTACACCTCCCCCGCCACGACCTCTATAGAGACATCATCTAGCAGCCGTTTACCTTGAGGGGCGAAAGTCACGTTATCAAGTTGTAACATGCTCAACTCCAATTTTTTCGCTGCTGAACTAATAAAACCAAAAAGAACGGCGCGCCAAGTAATACCGTAACTAACCCCACGGGCAACTCGGCAGGTTGTACAACCACACGTGCCAAGAGATCGGAACACATCAACAGTACTGCTCCTAGTAATGCAGACAGCGGCAGTAGATAGTGATGATTTGATCCGGTAGCCAAACGGACTAAGTGGGGAACAACCAAACCGATAAAACCAATAATGCCGGCACACGACACCGCCACACCGACACCTACGGCAGTCAGAATAATCATTTGCAGCTTGAGTTGTTCGACATTGATGCCGAGATGACGCGCTTCCGACTCACCCAGCAATACAGCATTTAAGGCTTGTGCACGACGCTGAAATGCGATCATTAAGACCACCATCGTGGTGAAGGCCAACCATAAATTTGCGCTACTCGCAGAGGTTAATGACCCCATCTGCCAAACGCTCAATTCCCGTAAACTGCTGTCATCAGCGAAGTAACTTAAAAAACCAATGGCCGCCCCAGCAAACGCCGATATCGCCACACCGGCTAATAGTAATACCAATACCGAGGTGCCATTTTTTGATTGCGCAAAACCATAGACAAGCAGCGTTGTGAGTAAGCCCCCTAAAAAAGCACTCACCGGTATCGTCCAGCTGCCCCAAGCAGACGGAAATAAAACAATGGCAACAATCGCTCCCACCGCCGCCCCAGACGATACTCCGATGATGCCTGGATCGGCCAAGGGGTTACGGAATAAACCCTGCACAACGGCGCCGCACTGCGCCAAGATAGCGCCCACAAAAATAGCCAATAACAAACGCGGTAGTCGCAGTTCTAACACCACCACTTCTTGATAATCGTGTAACTGGCTGAAATTTGCATCAAAAGCTTTGTCGACAACAATGAGTAAGCTATCAAGTACCGGCAGACTCATAGCACCGACCACCAGCGATAATAATCCACAAACCAGCAACAGCCCCGTCAATGCGAAAGCGTAAAGTGGGACAGACCGCGGCATCAATGATCACCCTGTACAGCAAGCGTGCGGGTAGTGGATAACTGCTGCGTTAAGCGGATCGCTTCATCGATCGCTGATACACTCAAGCCAACCACCAAGGAGGCGCCATCAACGGCCACAATACGCTGCTGTTTTCCGGCGGGGGTATGCGCCAATACGGCATTAGCCGCAAGTAGGTTAGGCACCGCCATGTCAGCGGTACGCCCCGCGACAATAATGATGGTCGGCTGCATCTCTAACAAAGACTCAACGGATATATTTCGATAGTTATCAAATCCAGCGACATTCTCGGCTTTCATTAGGTGAATAAACGCATCACCACTGGTGCCTCTTCCCGCCAAACGCAACTTGGTTTCATCCATCGCCAGCAGAAAAGCGACCCGCTCCCCGGCTAAATGTTGCTGCTCGATCTTCGCCAATTTATCGTTAACGCTGACGAGTAAGGCCTGCCCCTTATCTACTTGATTCAATGCCGTCGACAATTGCAGAATATTGTCCTCTAACTGCTGGCCCGTGTTAGCACTCTTCAATGGCACAAATTTAACGTTGGCCTGCTTGAGTGCCATCAACACATTCTCTGGGCCCGTATGTTCACTACCGATGACAACCGTTGGATTCAAACTCAATAAACCTTCAGCAGATAAGGTACGGTGATAGCCAATATTAGCTAGCTTGGGATAATCAGGCGGTAATTGACTGGTGACATCGACGGCTACCAACTGTTTATCGAGCCCGAGGGCGAACATCAATTCGGTCACGCCAGCATCCGTACTAATCACCCGCACCGGCTGCTCGGCATAAACCGATAAGGGGACGGCCATTAACAACATCAATTGCATACAGATAATAGCGGCCAGTTTTAAAGGCTTACGTCTAAACGATCGAAACAGTACTGAACTCATGGCTGTGCATCTTCCATTAAAATGTGGGTATTGGTTACCTGCTGCTCATTCAGCAGCGCCAGAAGTTTTAATAACGGCTCAACCTCCACATCGCGGGCGGCCGCTATCGATAACTCCGGTGTTGGGGCTGCGGCGATATTGAGCAGCAACGACGCCTTAAACTCTGGCCAGGTATCGAAACGTTCCTCACCGATGGCATAAGCTGGCGATTCATTGAATAAACTCACGACGATGGGCTTGGTTGTCGTTTCTTGTTGGCTGATCTCGCTATCACTACTGGGTATATCCACCGGCAAGGAAAGCAGCCGCGCATTGGTGGTGAGCAGCAAAAACACCACCACAATAAAAATGATATCGATCAGCGATGTGAGTTCTAAGCTACTGTGAAGCTGCGTTTTATGTTGCACGCGGATCATTTCAATCCACCGCGACCATCGCCCGTCATCTTGACGCCTTCAAGGCGAAGGTTGGCGACATTCAAACCCTGTTCGGTCATGCTAATCAGTTTATCCACCCATAGCTGAAAGCCATGCGCACCCAACACTGCCGGTATGGCGATAATTAAACCTGCCGCCGTGGTTTTCATCGCGATACCCAACCCCTCGGCCATCATTGAAGGGTCGATCGGACCTTGATGCCCACCTAAGGAATCAAACACTTGAATCAAGCCGATCACCGTCCCCAACAATCCCAGCAATGGCGCAATTAAAGCAATAATATGTAACAAACGAACACCATGATTGAGTGTCCGTTGACGACTCTGTAACCAGATCGCCGCGATTTCTGACCGCATGCTGCGTGGCTGATCAGCGTGTTGATCAAGCAGTAACATGCCCGCAGAAGGTAAACTACGCTTGATACTGTGATAACAGAGCACCGCAACCCGTTCGAGTAGAATCAACAGCGTCAGCACAAAACAGATTAACAAGGGCACACCTAACGGCCCGAGATACTGCAGGGATAAGATAAAGATATTCATAATGTCCGTTTATAACCTTCAACAAAGATCAATTAAGTGAAAAAATAACCGGAATACGTACCCGTGAAGCAGTGCGAATGCCGTTTTCTTCATAGGGTTTAAATTGCCAACCAGAAACCGCTTTTAACGCAGAGGCATCTAACAGAGCTAAGCCAGAGCTCTGGGTTACTTCCAACTTCGATTTTTGACCTTTCTCATCCAGCCAAATATCAAGCCAAACAGTGCCTTCTTGGCCCCGTTTGCGGGCAACCGTGGGATAACGTGGAGGCTTAGGCTGTGCAGCAAAAACCGGTTCGGTAATAATCGTTTCATGGTTACCGGCTTGCCCTGCGTTATGTTCTGTGGGGCTGAGATTGAAATTAGGATTGGCTTCGGTATTTGAATCCGCCGATGACACTGCGGGTCGGTTATTCACCGGCGCGGTTTTGGGCCGAGGCTCACCGCTAACAGCTAAGACAACAGGCTGCTTAGACGATAGCTCGACCGGTTTAGCTTGTGCTGCCTTTGCGGATGGTGGAGAAGCTTTAGTGACCGCCAGCGTTGCCTTCGTTGACGCTACAACCTTCGCCTCGGGCTGGGTGAATGCTGCTGCCGATTCGGACACAGAGCGCTGCGATGTCTTCGCTGGAACCACTTTCGCAGTAGGTTTCTGAACGGACTCAAGCGTCTCGGTACTACCATCAATCACCGTCTTTGCCGGAGTGCTGTTAACCTTCAGCGATGTGGCAAATGAAATCGCCACGGCTAGGTTACTGCTCTCAGCGGTATGCCCCGCCATAACATGAGGTTTACCGAGTGCCGCTACCGCCCAGTTTTGTAATAAAAACAGCCCCCCAAGAAATAATATACGCCAACTGAGTAAGCCTTTTTTTATAACGAACTGAGCCATCAATTCAAACCTTCGCCCTAGCGTTTGCCTAATAAAATTCTAAATTTGCCTTTCAAAATCAGTCCTTCGAGCAGCAAAGCATAATCATCTTAGAACACTTCCCGCATAGATGTAAATACAAATCGTTATCATTTACATTCGTTTTCACGTCGAGTACCATGCTGTCAATCTCGATCAGCGAACGATGAAAAAACACGGGATTAAGTCCGTACAAGGGTTCTCCGTTAGCAGCAATAACAAGGCTTGGTATGACCTTTTCACCTGAATCTTTCGATTAAATCGCTGGTTTTTTTATTAACTCAATTCACATCAACTCAACAGGATGATTCATGAAACCTAATCCTTTAGCGGTGCTGATTAGCAGTATCATTGCGATGCCAGCGGTCGCAGCATCAACAGCTGAAAACCCGGTCTTTAATGTGGGCAAAGTCGTTGTTAATGCAACACGGATGGAGCAAGACGCTGACGACGTTTCACGCCAAGTCATCGTTATTGATAAAGAGAGTATCGACTCTATTCAGCCGCAATCGGTCGCTGAAGTATTAGCCAATGAACCCAATATTCTAATTGAAGGTGGTTCCCGTCCAGGTTATCAAAGCGTCAACATTCGCGGCCTCGGTGGTAATCAGGTATTACAAACGGTCGATGGCGTACGCCAAGATTTTGAATCTGGCCACCGCCCAAGCTACTTTTTAGATCCTGTACTACTGAAATCAGTGGAAGTAATTAAAGGGCCTGCGAGTAACCTCTGGGGTTCAGGTGCTTTGGGTGGTGTTGTGGCGCAATCCACCATTGATGCGGCGGATATTTTAGCGCCGGGGGATGATTTCGGAGGGCTAATTAAAAACGGCTTTAATTTTAATAACAACCAGAGCACCACCACGGCGGTGATCGCTGGCCGTACCGAGACCGTTGATTGGCTGTTGAGTGGTTACTATCGTGATTCTGATGATATTGAAATGGGTAATGGGGATGCGCTGGAAAACTCAGCATCTCAGGATCAAGGTGCTTTAGCAAAGCTCGACTGGCAGATCGATGAAGACCAATCGGTTGCCTTTAACCTTCGCCACGCAGCCGCTGAAGGAGGAGTCCCCTCGAATGGCACCTCTCAAGTCAATGGCAGCAGTGTTTTTCTGTTAGACAAAGATCAAGTCAATGATGGCGCCTCTATCGACTATAAAATTAACACCCAGTCTCCACTGGTTAATGCACAGATCATGGCCTATTGGGACAAGGTGGGCATTGATGAAACCCGAGTCAGTGATGATCGTGCAGACAGCACAGAGAAAACCACTTACGGCCTAAACATCAATAACCTGTCACAGCTTGACAAGATCACGCTGCTCTATGGGGTTGATGGTTCTCATAGTACTTTTTCGACTGAGCGTGGCGGAACTGACCGCCCCACACCACCTAAAGCCGATATTGATATGTGGGGCGCGTTTACCCAAGCGAATATCCCCCTATCATCCACTTGGTCGGTAGAACTGGGAGCTCGTTATGATGACTTCGCTGTCAATGCGAAAAATTTAGATGAAAGTCGTTCGGACAGTGCTTTATCGCCTTCTGCTGCGCTAATCTGGCAAACCACTGACAATTTACAACTGACCCTGCGCCATGACCGAGCCTTTAGAGCCCCAACGGCGGAAGAACTCTACAGTACCGGCACCCACTTCTGCATGGGACCGGGAATGTGTAACACCTTTCTGCCCAATCCTGATTTAGACGCAGAAAAAGCAGAAAACACCGAGTTAATTGCTAAATGGAACGTTAGCCCCGCATGGTCGATCACCACAGCATTATTTGAAAACCATGTCGATAACTTTATAGAACAAACCGTTTCCTTCTCGCCTTTCCCGGGTAATACCTATTGGGAAAACGTCGATGATGCCAAACTCTATGGCTTTGAAATCAGCGCCCACTATAGCCAAGACAACCTGAACTTAGCCCTTGGTTATGGTCAGACCCGAGGCAAAGATGAATCAACTGGCGATCCGCTCAATAATATCCCCGCCGATACTTGGACTGCAGATCTAAACCGCGCCTTCTTTAATCAACAGTTTAAAGCCGGTATCCGTCTGCTACATGCAGAAGAACAGACCTTATCTACCGGTGATAGCTACGATGATTACACCCTCACCGATCTATATGCGGCATGGGAGCCTGCAGCGATTAAGCACTTAACACTCAACCTAACGGTCAACAATGTGACTGATGAATACTACCGCCGGGCATGGGCTGAGCTCTATGAAGCCGGACGAGAAGTGTCTCTAGCCGCCACCTATAAGTTCTAATAATTACACCGCATTAACGGGCTACCTACCCTTCAAGTAGCCTTGTTAATGTCTGTTGGAGCAATGTCATTAATGAAAACTGAAAACAGCATCAGAGAGTGCCTTCCTGGGGATAAGGCCGAAGCGCTGCTTCGAGAACTCGCCAACTGGGGGCATACCACCACCATTATTTTGCATGGCGGTTGTGTATTTGAGTTTAAAGGCTGCTTTCCCGAAGGCAGTAATGGCCATGGTTACTACAACCTGACCGGTCCGGTGCCGGGCCTGCATGGGCACATCAACCTAAGCGCCATCGATCATATTGATTTCCAAGATAAACCCCATCGAAGCCGAACCAGTTACGCCTTTAATTTTCAAGACAAAGACAACCACAATATCTTCAAAGTTTTTTTAGGACGACAGGCAGATGGCGAACTGATCGCCGAGCAAGTCACTCGCTTTAAAGCGATTAAACAACAGCTTAATTTAAACAAAGATTAGGAAACCCCATGAGCAAAGAATCACTACAAGCCCGTGTACAAGCCGAGGTTTTAACCTTTATCAACAGCCGCCAAAGTTTACAGCTGGCAACCATTGGCGACGATAACCAACCGTATGCGTCATATTCACCCTTCGCCATTGGGGATGACTGCCTGTATGTCTTGCTCAGCGAAATGGCGGTACATGCCAGCAACCTACGAACCAATCCGAAGGCGGCAGTGATGATCATTCAAGATGAAGACAGTTCAAAAGAGTTATTTGCTCGGGTGCGCGTCAACTATTCGATAGACGCTGAATGGCTCGATTATGCCGATGAGCAATGGGCACGAGGCATTAATGCGCTAGCCGATCGGCATGGCGACAGAATCGATAAGTTAAGCCAACTGTCCGACTTTAAGCTGTTTAAACTGAAACCAACCGGTGGCCGTTATGTCAAAGGTTTTGGCAGAGCCTACACTCTGGCAGGCAATGGGCTAACCGGCCATGAAGTGCAACATATCACCGGTGGCCACGTCAAAAGAACAGCGGCATAAATCGACGCTCTAACGCCCCTAAAGCAAGCCAACAGTGGCTCGCTTTAGGGCGACTCTATCAGCACCGTCCAATCCCATCATCAAGTCACTACCCATGAGGACTAGCCAGCATTCATGACGCCCATCAAAGGGGCAGAATCACAGTAAAACAGCTGCCCTGTCCTAGCTCACTCACCACCTGAATATCACCGCCATGCTTCTGCACAATACCGTGACTAATGGACAACCCTAGCCCCGTACCTTGATCAACACTTTTAGTAGTAAAGAACGGATCAAACAGCTGACTAACGACCTCGGCCGGCATACCACAGCCTGTATCACGTATCTCAATCTGCACCTGCTCCTCAACACAGCGGGTTTTAATATAGATATCCCCCTGCCCCTCAATTGCGTGGGATGCGTTGACCAGCAAATTCATCACCACTTGATTTATCTGCGCCAAATTACAGTTAACGAGGGGCAGCTCGCCATAGTCTTCATGAACGCTGCAATGATATTTCAACTGATTACTCACCAGCTTAAGCGTGCTGGAAATCCCTTGATTAATATCCGCCGGTTTTACCTCATCACTGTCTAACCGTGAAAAGCTTTTTAAACCCGCTACGATCTCTTCAACGCGGGTAATGCCTTCGAGAGATTCATTCAACAGCATGGGCAAGTCCTCAATAAGATAAGCGATATCTTGCTCCTCTTTCAGCGCGGCGAGCCTAAGTGGCGTTGTGTATCCATCCTCGGATTCAATCAGTAGTTCAATGGATTCAGCATAGCGCAGCAGGTCATCTGTATATCGTTGTAACGAACCAAGATTGCTTTTTATATAGCTCACCGGGTTGTTTATTTCATGAGCGACGCCTGCAGCCATGGTGCCTAAGCCCGCCATTTTTTCCGCCTGAATCAATTTTTGCTGGGTGCTCTTGAGGGTTTCCAGCGTCTCTTCTAATTGCCTATTTTGCGCTTGTAGCTGCTCTGTCCGTTTGGCAACCCGTTGCTCCAACGACTGGTTCAAGGCCTGTAATTCCGCTTTATAGCATTGCTCTGATTCACTGGCTTTTTTAAGATTGCTGGCCATCAGGTTAAACGATCGTCCCACCACCGCAACCTCATCACGCCCACTCACCGGCACTTCAATATCAAAAACACCTTGGGCGACAGCTGTGGCAGCTTCTCTTAATTTTTGTAACTGGCCGGTCAAATACCCACCGAGTAAAAACGAGAACAGTGCCACCAGCAGCATTTCACCGGACGCTAATACCAAGCCCCAGGTATAAACTTGATCAATGGATTCATTAATCGAGCCGATACCAATACCCAACTCAACCGTGCCATACACATGCCCACCTTCGACAATCTGCGCGGTGGCATCAAAGACACCATCAGCAATCTCTCCGGCGCCATGATCGATAACAAACAGGTCGTTTAACTGGTGCGATGTATCACCGGCCTGCGCAAACAAAGTGCCATCAGCAGCTAAAACACGGGCATAAATCAGATCAGGGTTTTGCATCACTACGTGGACAAACGACTCCAACGAAGCAAGGTCAAACGACAGCACCGCATCTTTCGTCGTGGTGGCGAATAAAGTCGCGGTGGTCGTCGCCCGTTTATTCAGAGCCTCATAGCTGGATTCACGGATAAATTCCATAATGGTCAGCAGCAAAACCAACAATAAAACCCCTTCAATCAATGCCACGCCAATAATGGTTTTTAAGCGGATAGACATATCAGTTAGCCTCGGCTTAGTCAGCCAGTAGATGGTCTAGCAAGGTAATATTGAGTGAGCGAACATCATCCCAATCGGCATTTTCTGCAGCCGTAAATTCATTAAAACGAATGCTGTTTAGCAATTTAATCCCCTGCGGATCATCCACCATACCCAACAAAGCCTCGCGAATACGCTGTTGCTGCTTGGTGCTGATACTCGGCGCGACGGCAACCGCATGGGGTGTATACCCCTCACTGGTCCAAAGTATTCTCAGCTGTTCCCGGATAGCAGGGGTGGTGTTATTAAAAGTACGCAGTACCCCGCCGCCGGCTTGAAAAAAACCCCGCGCCACCCCGAGGTAGACCGAATCATGGGATGATACATAGCTGGGTGAAAACTCAATATGGTCCTGCTTTAGTCGGCTCTGGGGGATCACACTGGCCGCAAAAGCAGCGGGTGATGGAAACGCCATTTTTGTACCGTTTAAATCCATAAGGCTGTTAATCAAGCTATCTTTACGCACCACCACAATGCCTTTAATCCGCTTATCTTTCTGCCGTGCTATCGCCCGATAACCGGGCTTCTGATTAAACACCGTAAAATGGTAAGGGTTCATGTAGGCGATATCGTATAAACCTGCATGGAGGCGTCGCTCAAAGGTGGGGATATCTTTCGCGGTGGTAAAGCGAATCTGATAACCTGTTTTGGCACTTAAGTAATCGGTTATAGGTGTCCACAAATGGGCCAGTTTTTGTGCTGATTGCTGAGGGACAATACCAAAACTCAAGGTTTCAGCCGCTGCGCTCACGCTAGTTGTACAAAAAACACATATCGCCATCAATGTTGAAAATCGCATTACGCTCTCCCGATACCCTAAAGGTGTGTTTCTGCCTTTATTGGTCGATATAAATTTTTAGAATTTCAGCTAGGTTTATTTCCATATCAATAACCCGCTGTATGGTTAAATCATCTAACACCTGACCAGCACTCAACAACAGCACGCCCTGAGCCGAAAGTAGATCCCGACTCAGCGTCATACCCACCGCCATGTCAGAGCTACGAATAACCCGATCATGTAGGGCTTCCCCCTCTTGGCTCAGCGTTTCCAGCGCCACATTAAGCCGTTCAACATCTTCAGCGTTATAGCGCTCATGGGCATAACCTCGCATATAATCCAGCGCCGCCGCAGTACTCATCGCTTGCGCCTGATAGCGCCCATTAGTCAGCTCAACAAAATCATTAACAACACATAACAACTGAGCGGCCGGGGTAATATCATCTTCACTTAAACCATTGGGATAACCACTGCCATCTAAATACTCTTTATGCTGACGAATAATTTCCCCGGCACCATAAAGAGGTCTCACAAGGCTGATCGATGCATGGGCTAACAGCGGGTGCTGATGAAAGCGCCGTTGCTGTATCGGTGTCATGTCGGTATAGGCCGGCTTTAACAGCTCATCATCAAAACTCAGCTTACCGAGGTTTCGCAACTGCCAGGCATAATACAGCTGCTTGAGGTCTTTCCTGTCTATCTGGGCTTGATTGACCACGGCTAAAAACAGCTTATTCAGCGACACCCCCTGCTCTGCATTCTGTCCTAAACGGCGTGCAATCAAGGCGGAAAACATTCTCACGGTCGAGCGATAGCTATTGATCAGTTGTTCATGATTTTTCTGTAACTGCAGAGTACGCTGTTCAATGGTTTTTTCTAATGACTGATTAAGTTGTTCAAGCCGCGCCTGCTTATCCGCATTGTCACGCACTAAACGTTCGTTCATCCGCCGCAGGTTAGTCAGCTCAAAGCTTTTTTGAACCACGTTGATAACATCAGCATCATCCCAAGGCTTGGACATAAAACGGCTAATACGGCCATTATTAATCGCATCGATCGCCGCCTGCGTATCGGCATAACCGGTCATTACCACCCGCTCGGTAGCGGGCCACCGCTCAGCGACGTCGGCCAAAAACTGATCGCCACTGGTTTCCGGCATGCGCATATCACTGATCACTAAATCAATCGGGTGCTGTTCCAGCACCTCAATCCCCAACGCCGCCGATTCAGCCGTGTACAGCGTACACTTTAACGGTCGCATCAGCCGTTTGAGCGAGCTGAGCACTGCTGCTTCATCGTCCACCAGCAGTATTGTAAATTCTGAACAGTCCATGCTTATCCCTCCTCGGGCTCCTTTATGTCACACCTTAACAGCCGCGTGACCCGTTGATGATGACTCGCCTAAGTTACCTATCCCATCGCCATCTCATAATCGTAGCCCCGCAGCAGCGCGCTTGGATGCATCCGCACGGTATTCAACGCCGACCAGTGGCTGACACTCTAATAATTCGCGAAACCGCTCAGCAGAGACCGCCGGGCTATAAAAGAAACCTTGAATTTCGTCACATCCTAGCCCTCGAAGCAGTTCCATCTGCAACTCAGATTCAACCCCTTCAGCCACCACTTTCTTTCCGAGGTCACGGGACATCACGATAATATGTTTAATCAGTTCGAGACTCTCTTTTTGTGTCCCGAGACCGCTCACAAAGGAGCGATCAATTTTCAGAGTGTCGAATGGGATACGATGCAAATATTTTAGTGACGAGTAGCCGATGCCAAAATCATCAATCGCCAGCCGAACCCCCAGCTTCTTGAGTTCTTGTAACAATCCTATACTGTGGCCGATATCCTGCATCAAAAAAGTTTCTGTGATTTCTAGCTCGATCTGATCTGGAGCTAAACCTGACTGCTTGAGAATGTTTTCAACCTGAGAAATCAACGATACATCCTGGAACTGTCGGCCAGATAGGTTGATCGACATGACAAACGGCGGTAAACCTTCAGCCTGCCAGATGCGCCCTTGCGAACTCGCCGTGGCCATAACCCACTCACCAATCGGTTCGATTAAACCGGTTTCTTCGGCGATGGGAATAAACTGTGTTGGCGAGATTAACCCCTGAGTGCCATGCTGCCAACGCAGTAGGGCTTCAGCCCCCTCCACACATCCGGATATCAATGACACTTTGGGTTGGTAAACAACAAACAGCTCTTTGCGCTCTAATGCCCGATAAAGGTCACTGTGTAAGCCGATCGAATCAACATCAGGCCCATTTTTATCCACCTGATATCGTTGCGCGCGAAGCCGGCCTCCTCTTTTACAGTGGTTCGCCGATGCTTGCGCATTACGAATTAACTCAATGGCGCTATCACCATCCTCGGGAGAGGATGCATAGCCCACCCGAAACGACACATGGATCTCCTGATCATTAAAGGCAATCACGCCTTCAAAGGGTACTAGCAATTGAGTCGCTAAAGCCTCGATTTGCTCCGCTGAATAATGACCATTCAGAACCATGGCAAACTCGTCACCGCTCATGCGCCCCCACTGGCTGTCGGCGGGCTTATCTTCTAACAACATGGCGGCAATCTGCGCCAGCAAACAGTCGGCATCCTTAAACCCTAAACTGTCGTTAAAGCGTTTAAAACCGTTCACATCCAGATAGATCACCGTGATTGGATTATCGGTCTCCGCCAACTGATGCTGCAGATAACTCATAAGCTGTTCACGGGTTAATAGCTCACTCACCCCTAAAGCAGTAGTGGCGCGGTATTGTGCCGAGATCACCCAGCGATCTGTCGCTACCGGCTTAACCACCAAGCGTAATGACCGGCTATTCTCGATGTCGGCAAGCTCCAGCACCTCTTGTTGTTCGGTACAAAGATCCATTAGCTGTTGATACCCCAATAAAGGGCACACCAGATCGATCCGCCGACCCACAACGGATTCCTGTTCAGCGTCACACAGAACCACTGCAGCGGGATTAATCAGATGGATAGCACCATGGGCATCAATTTCAAATAGCGCTTCTTCACTTTCGATTAACAAACGTTGATAACTGGCTTTGCGCTGCCGCGCACGTAGCGCCGCAAAGGCTCCATCAAGAACCATCAGTAACTGCTGATCCTGCCAAGGTTTCTCCACGAAGCGATACACCGCCCCGCTGTTCAACGCTTCAACAACGGCGTTGAAATCGGCGTAGCCACTCATAATTAAACCAACGGTTTCGGGGTACTGTTGATGAATGATGGTTAATAATTGTGTGCCACTCATCGTCGGCATTTTATAATCGGAGAGAACCACTGAGATCGACGCTGTCTCCATCAACGCTAAAGCTTCGACACCATTATTTGCCGTTAATACCTCATAACCGTTACGGATTAACAGCCGTGTTAACGCATTGAGAATAGCGGATTCATCGTCGACGAGCAGGATTCTTCTTTTCATGTTTCCCCCTAATGCTCAGGTATCGTATTTACCTGAATAGCGTCGACAGACATCCACATATGAAACATTATGTGCAGCTTCGCTATAATCAATTGTGTTTCACGTTTGTGTTACTGAGCCCAACAGCCCTTCAACAGCATCCAATAGCTCTTTCTCAGTAAAGGGTTTGCTCAGTACTTGATCGGCCCCTAACTGCAGCGCTCGATCGAGGTTGTGCTGGTCGAGTGCTGAGACCACTAAAATTTTAAGTCCACTCAAATTTGGCTGTTGTCGGACAAACTCAAGCACCGCAAAACCATCAAGCCCTGGCATACTCAAATCCAAGGTCATCAATGCCGGCTTCTCCTGCATCAATAAGCTCCCTGCTTGAAAACCATCATGTGCAATAAGCGTTTCAAAACCCGCCGGTCTTAACGCCCGCCGGATAGCCCGAGTAATGGCCTCTTCATCATCGACAATCAATACACGACTATTAACAAAGCTCTGTAACTCTTCTGGCACCGGCATCCCATGACGGTCGAGAAAAGCAATAAAATCCTCAACCAGTACCCGATTGTTGCCACGCCCCGGCAATTTAAACCCTTTTAAATCGCCTTTCTCGATCCAACGAATTACGGTGCGTAGGTTTACATCGCACCATTGGGCTATATCTCCAGTACTTAATGTTTTCATTTTCTGACACCAATGCTCTTACAATTTAGGTCCTTTTAACTTGATGACATTTATAGCATAGTATACTTTTAATACAAAAGCGACATTTGTGACATTTGCGCTGTTTGTACATTAGTCTAGGTATTAATATGAGTATTCCTATCGCATCGCTGCGCTCACTGAGTCAATATCGCTAGCAATAGCTTCTTACTGCTCTATAAAGCAAAATGATTTAAACCGGCACACCACCGAGAGGTCGCTAAAATGAAAGGGGTTATTTTTAATATTCTGGAAGAGCTGGTCATTGAAGAAGCCGGTATGCCGACGTGGAATGCCATTCTGGCGTCGCTACAGCTGAAAGGTATTTATACTGCCGGCCACAGCTATCCCGATGAAGAACTGATGGCACTGGTACAAGAGATTTCTATTCGCCTTGCCCTATCGATCCCAAAGGTCATTGGCCACTTTGGCGAATATCTATTTCGTCAATTGAATCAGCGCTATCCAGAATTTACGGCGCAACAACCGGACCTAAAACGGTTTCTGCTGAGCGTACATGACGTGATTCATGTCGAGGTGGATAAGCTTTATGAAAATCCAAGTTTGCCAACCTTTAGTTATCGCCAACCGGCCGACAACATCTTAGTGATGCAATATCGTTCGCCGCGAAAATTATGCATTCTCGCGGAAGGTCTAACCCGCGGAGCCGCGCAACACTACAACACAGAGATTCGCATGACTCATCCGGTGTGTATGCATCAACATGCAGACCATTGCGACTTAATCATCGAGTTTTTGTAATCGAAGGACATAGCATGAGTGAAGCCGAAGCTTACAAAGCCGCTTATCAACGCGAGAAGCAAGCCCGATTGGAAGCAGAACAACTACTTGAGGTAAAAACCCGCAACCTATTTCTTGCCAATCAGCAGTTGCGAGACCAAAATACCCTGCTGAAAAATCAACAAGCGCTGCTTATCCGTACCGAAAAACTGGCAACTTTAGGCACCCTTGCAGCCGGCGTTGCCCATGAGATCAACAACCCACTGGCCTTTGTGCTCAGTAATATGGACAGCCTAAAGCGCTATGTCGAAGCCTATAACGCATTGCTACAACTGGGCCGAAATTGGCTGACCGAGCAACAACTGACAGAGCAACAGGCGATACAATTACAAACACTCATCACGCAACAGGATCTCGACTTTATCTGTGAAGATGTCGCCGAACTGCTCAGCGATACCGATCAAGGTCTAATTCGCCTACGAGATATCGTCCAAGGATTACGTAACTTTTCCCATGGCGGCAACACGGAACGCACTCAGTACAACCTTAATGAAGGTCTCGACAGCACTCTGAAAATACTGCAAAGCGAGCTGAAAAATAATATTAAGGTTAATTGCCAGCTAGCCGACATTCCTGCCACTAAGTGCAATCCCGGAGAGCTCAACCAGGTCTTTCTAAACCTGATTATGAATGCCTGCCATGCACTATCCGAAACCCAGGATGCACAGATAGATATCACCACGGACACTAAAGACGATTGCATTGTGATTCACATAAAAGATAATGGCAGTGGTATACCCGAAACGGTCTTAAAATCTATTTTCGATCCGTTTTTTACCACTAAACCGGTCGGCCAAGGCACCGGTATGGGCTTATCCATCGCCTATGGCATTATTCAAGATCACAAGGGCAGTATTAATGTGACCAGCACCGAGGGCCAAGGCAGCTGTTTTGAAATTCACCTCCCCGTTGAAGCTTAAGCCATCGCTAAATAGATGACACCCGTAGTGACATTTGACGGCTCGCCGTAGCAGCCATTGCTAAAATTTCACCCTAGGTTATTACTGTATTTCGGTCATGACTGCCGCTATATTTCTTCTAATGAGTCATTTACAGAATATAAATCTCTTAAAGCAGTGCTAAGTTAAAAGCAACTACATAAAAAATAATCATAATAAAGATGTTACATCCCCTAAGAGGAGTGTTCTGTATGCTGATCGGTATCCCCAAAGAGATTAAAAATAACGAGTATCGGATAGGTATGACACCCGCCGGCGTGCGCGAGCTCGTCAGCCACGGTCATCAAGTGGTGGTGCAGCGTGATGGCGGCACGGCTATCGGTTTATTGAATGAACAATATACGGCAGCGGGAGCCACCTTGGTTGATACCGCCGCTGAGATATTCAAAAGCGCCGAGATGATCATTAAGGTAAAAGAGCCACAACCGGACGAATGTAAAATGTTGCGGCCGGGTCAACTGTTATTTACCTATCTTCACCTAGCACCCGATCCAGAACAAACCCGCTTACTGATAGCCTCCGATGCTATCGCCATCGCCTATGAAACCGTCACCGACTCACAAGGCGGCCTGCCGCTGCTAGCCCCCATGAGTGAAGTGGCTGGGCGCATGTCGATTCAAGCCGGCGCCCATGCGTTAGAAAAAGCGCAGGGCGGCATGGGTATTTTGCTCGGTGGCGTACCCGGTGTAGCACCCGCGAAAGTCACCGTTATTGGTGGTGGCGTTGTCGGTATTAACGCCGCCCGCATGGCGATGGGACTGGGAGCAGACGTGACCATTCTCGACCGATCGATCCCCCGTTTAAAAACCCTCGATGAGCAGTACGGCCCACAGCTAAAAACCCTCTATTCCAGCGTTGAAACCATCGACGCTGAAGTCAGCCATGCTGATCTGGTGATTGGGGCAGTCTTGATACCCGGCGCAGCAGCCCCCAAACTAGTCACTCGGGAGATGCTAAAAACCATGAAGAACGGTTCAGTTCTGGTGGATGTAGCGATTGATCAGGGCGGTTGCTTTGAAACATCCCATGCCACTACCCATGAGGAGCCGACCTATGAAATCGACGGCGTGATCCATTATTGCGTCGCCAATATGCCCGGGGGTGTCGCTCGCACCTCAACCTTTGCCCTGACTAACGCCACCCTGCCCTTTGCCCTCGCACTCGCTAACAAGGGTTATCAACAGGCGCTGCAGGATGATCCCCATCTCATGAATGGGCTGAATGTGCACTGTGGCAAAATCACCTGCAAAGCCGTTGCTCAAGCACTCGATTATGACTATCTAACTCCGACGGACGCAATCCGTTAACCTGCGATACAAAAAAAGGCCGCCCAATCTGGACGGCCTTCATTTAACCTCAGTGTTCAACTCGGATCTAAACCCCAAACACGCTCACCGAATGAGTAGCGTAGGAATAGACTCACAATCCACTATGCTTGAGTTTCTCCAACTGATCACGGTATTGTGCCGCTTTTTCAAACTCCAGATTTTTAGCCGCTTCATACATCTGATCTTCCAACCGACCCATCGCCTTGGCCAACTCTTTGGTGCTCAGTTTCTTAGGATCAATCTGATATTCTGCCACCGGCTCGGCGGCTTTACGACCGGTTTGCGTTTTACGGCCGGGAATCGCCGAAGCCCCTTCCATAATATCGGCTACGGATTTTTGAATGCCTACGGGGGTAATACCATGCTCTTTATTATAGGCAATCTGTTTGTTACGACGGCGCTCGGTTTCATCCATCGCCCGCTGCATTGAACCGGTTACCCGATCAGCATAGAGAATCGCCCGGCCATTGATATTTCGCGCCGCCCGACCAATGGTCTGAATCATTGAGGTTTCAGACCGCAGAAAGCCCTCTTTATCCGCATCCAGAATCGCCACCAGTGACACTTCAGGCATATCGATACCTTCACGCAGCAAGTTAATCCCCACCAACACATCAAACTCACCGATCCGGAGATCACGGATAATCTCAACCCGTTCCACCGTATCGATATCCGAGTGCAGATAACGCACCCGCACCCCATGTTCGTCCAGATATTCAGTGAGATCTTCAGCCATCCGCTTTGTTAACACGGTGACCACAATACGCTGATCCAAAGCCGCCACCTTATTGATCTCACCCAAGAGGTCATCGACCTGAGTCAGCGCTGGACGAATCTCAACGATAGGGTCAAGCAAGCCGGTGGGACGCACCACCTGCTCAACCACCTGGCCGGCGTTGGCCGCTTCATATTTACTGGGTGTAGCCGACACCATAATCATCTGCGGTGCCTGACGTTCCCATTCATCAAACTTCATTGGCCGGTTATCCAATGCCGACGGTAACCGGAAGCCATACTCCACCAAGGTTTCTTTACGGGAACGGTCACCCTTATACATTGCACCTAACTGCGGAATGGTGACATGAGACTCATCCATCACCAATAGGGCATCATCGGGTAGGTAGTCAAACAGGGTCGGCGGTGCATCGCCGGGATCTCGTCCTGAGAGATAACGAGAATAGTTTTCAATACCCGAGCAATACCCCAGTTCTTTGATCATCTCCACGTCATACATCACCCGCTGCTCAAGACGCTGTAGCTCGACCAACTTATCGTTTTCACGCAGCTGCTCTAAACGCGGATGCAATTCGGCAAGTATTTTGTCCACCGCGGCTAACAGGGTTTCCCTTGGGGTGACATAGTGGGATTTGGGATAGATGGTCGCCCGTGGCACACGACGCAACACCGCGCCAGTAAGAGGATCAAAATAGCTAAGGTTTTCTACTTCATCATCAAACAGTTCAATCCGGACCGCTTCTTTTTCCGACTCCGCCGGAAAGACATCAATCACATCGCCGCGCACCCGATAGGTACCTCGGTGTAGCTCGATATCGTTGCGGGTGTATTGCAGCTCAGCCAAGCGCCGCAAAATAGTGCGCTGATCCGCCTGATCGCCTCGGTCCAGATGCAACATCATGCCTAAATAGGATTTCGGATCACCCAAACCATAGATCGCCGAAACCGTGGCGACAATAATAGCGTCATCCCGCTCTAATAAAGCTTTAGTAGCCGACAAACGCATCTGTTCGATATGCTCATTGATTGAGGCATCCTTCTCAATAAAGGTGTCCGATGAGGGCACATACGCCTCAGGCTGATAATAATCGTAATACGAGACAAAATACTCGACCGCATTATTCGGGAAGAACTCGCGAAATTCACCATACAGCTGCGCCGCCAAGGTCTTGTTGTGCGCCATAATAATTGTCGGGCGCTGCAGCTCGGCAATCACATTGGCAATGGTAAAAGTCTTACCGGAACCGGTGACCCCCAGCAACGTCTGCGCGGCAAGACCGGCATGAATCCCATCAACTAAGCCTTTGATCGCAGCAGGCTGATCACCGGCGGGCTGAAACTTGGATTGTAACTGGAAGCGCTGTTTCATATCGGTTGTCTTCATAGATAGCGGGAAAAACTGAGCGGGACATTATACGCTTATGGAAAATTTTCTGCTGCCTGATCGTGCAATGAAAGAAAAAACAGCTGAAATACAACCGCTATGACACTTTATTGACATAAAGTTTACTTTTAACCCTTTTCCGCGACGAAAATGATTTTTCCGCCCAGCGGATTCCGGTATTATTTATCGGTTGGCTACACCGTGGCACACGACCACTTTTTTTCAGAGGATATGGCTAGGACAATGCAACTTTCCAATCGCGTTAACAGCATCAAACCTTCTCCGACACTGGCAGTGACAAACCGTGCTGCTGAACTACGTGCAGCAGGTAAAAACATTATTGGCCTGGGCGCCGGCGAACCTGATTTCGACACCCCAGATCATATTAAGAACGCTGCGATTGAGGCGCTAAACAACGGCTTCACCAAATACACAGCGGTTGATGGCACGCCAGGACTGAAAAAAGCGATTATTGCAAAGTTCAAGCGGGATAACGGCTTTGACTATGAAGCCAATCAAATTTTGGTGTCATGTGGCGGTAAGCAGAGCTTCTTTAACCTATCGTTAGCACTGCTCAACCCAGGCGATGAAGTGATCATTCCTGCCCCCTATTGGGTTTCCTATCCCGATATGGTGTTAATGGCTGAAGGCGTGCCGGTTATTGTCACAACAACCCAGGAAGCCCGCTTCAAAATCACCCCGGCACAACTGGAAGCGGCAATCACTGACAAAACCCGCTTGCTGGTATTGAACAGTCCATCCAACCCAACCGGTGTTGCTTATACCGAAGCAGAACTAAAAGCATTGGCCGATGTATTGGCTAAGTACCCTGAGGTACTGGTCGCTACCGATGATATGTATGAGCATATTCTGTTCACAGAGACGCCTTTCATCAACATCCTCAATGTCGCGCCTGAGCTGTATGACCGTACCATCGTATTGAACGGTGTGTCTAAAGCCTACTCCATGACCGGATGGCGCATCGGCTATGCCGCCGGCCCGGCGAAACTAATCGGTGCGATGAAGAAGATTCAGTCGCAAAGCACCTCTAACCCAACCTCGATTTCTCAGGTCGCTGCGCAAGCAGCACTCGATGGCGATCAAGACTGCGTAAAAGAGATGGTTAAGGCATTTAAACAGCGTCATGATTTCGTTATCAAGAAACTGAATGAAATTGAAGGCGTTGACTGCATCCCGGCCGATGGAACCTTTTATGCGTTCCCTAGCTTTCAGCAGGTGATCGACAACAATGAGCAGTTCAAAAACGATATCGATCTAGCTGAATTCCTGCTACTCGAAGCCGGCGTCGCCTTAGTACCGGGCTCGGCCTTTGGTGCTCCGGGCAATATGCGCTTATCCTTTGCAACCTCATTGGATGTTCTCGAAGACGCACTTAACCGCATCAAAACAGCGCTAGAAAAATAATTCTAGCCCTTGATAAAAAGCCGGGCGAGTCCCGGCTTTTTCACGTCAAGACGTACTGAAATCATTTGAAAACTCGTGATTACTGTGCACCATTATTGATGATTTACATACCCTGACAACTTTTCTTAAAATCTTCATTTGCTTTTATGAGAGCGGGACTTATAATCCTTTTTTACCTTTTAAGACGACCGGTCTAATCAACATGAATCGACCCAAAAAAAATGAGCACAATCGGGAAAAGATTTTACAAACCGGGATGGAACTCTTTAGCCGCAAGGGCTACCACGGCACTGGACTGAAAGAGATTTTAAATGCCTGCCAAGTACCTAAAGGCTCTTTCTATAATTACTTTGAAAGTAAAGAGCAATTTGCCGTCGCGGTATTGGAATACCAACACCAGCAGGACGATGCTAAATGGGAACGCCGGGGCGCAATGGCCACCGGTGATATACGGGCACGGTTTCGTGCTGCCCTGCAGGTCTTTATCGAAGAGTATGAACAAGACCCGGACCGCTGCGGTAGCCTGCTCACTAATCTAATGGGCGAAGTTGGCAATGCCAGTGAGTCATTCCGGCAAATTATCGACTCTTCCTGTACACGGGTGATCGACTGTATTGAAAAAGATTGTCGAGAAGCCCAACTCGAAGGTAGTTTCCGTGACGATATGCCCGCCCGAGCACTCGCGCAACTGTTTTGGGACTGCTGGCAAGGGGCCTTACTTCGCACAAAAGTAGAAGCATCGACCCAACCCTTAAGCGACGCCGCTGATATGCTCTGCACACTCTTTGCACCACTTAATCCGACGACTAAGGATAAACCACATAATGAAAATTAATCGCCTTTTCGCCCCCTTACTCTTAGGTGTGGCGCTCAATATGACATCCTTAGCCCAAGCCGCTGGCTTACCGGCAGAAGTTGTCCATGTTAAAAGTGAACCGCTGGTTCATATGATTGAAGCGGTGGGTACACTCAACGCTAACGAGTCCATAATACTGCGCCCAGAACAAAGCGGTGCCGTCGAAAAGGTACTGTTCACCGAAGGCAGTGAGGTCAAAGCGGGTGATAAACTCATCGTGCTCGAATCGTCCCTCTATAAAGCTCAGCTACAAGAGAGTAAAGCCCGGGTTAATCTGAGCCGTATCGATTATCAACGTGCCGATAGCCTAGTCAAAAAACGGGTTGGCTCCCAGCAAGATAAAGACTCTTCGCTGGCTCAGCTACAGGTTGATCAAGCCCAACAAGCGGTGGCACAAACCAAACTGAATAAAATGACCATCAATGCCCCCTTTGATGGCGTTATCGGTCTGCGTAAATTTAGCCCTGGCGATTACGTCAATATTGGCCAAGACCTCGTTGAACTGACCGACATGAAAATCATGAAAGTCGATTTTAATGTGCCAGAAAATCAGCTCTCTAAAATCAAATCCGGGCAAGCGATAAGAGTGCTCGTTGATGCTCTGCCAGGCGAAAGCTTCGATGGTGTCATCTATGCGATCTCACCTAGCATCAATGATCGTAACCACAATATTGCCATTCGGGCGAAAGTTGAAAACCGCGATAACCTGCTGCGCCCCGGTCTCTTTGCCCGCATTCAGATTATTACCCATACCGATGCGAATGCGATCATGGTGCCTGAAGAGGCGATCATCCCGAAGAACAATGACTTTTTTGTCATGACCGTCACCGATGACAAGATCGACATGGCACAGGTAAAACTGGGTATTCGTCGTAACGGTGCGGTGAACATTATCTCTGGGCTTAGCGTTGATCAGGTCATCGTTACCGCCGGTCAGCTCAAACTCTTCCCGGGCTCACCGGTAACACCTATCTTTGTAGACGGCACTGGGGAACAACCTAGCCAGCCTGCTGCTGAACAACCAGGAGCCTAAGCATGATACTTACTGAAATTAGTATCAAACGGCCGGTACTGGCAACAGTCATGAGCCTGCTGATATTACTCATCGGGGCAGTGTCTTACGACCGCCTCACGGTGCGGGAATATCCGAAGATCGATGTTCCGGTGGTCACCGTTGAAACCAGTTATCCCGGTGCCAGTGCCTCGATTATTGAGACCCAAGTCACCCAGATCATCGAGGACTCACTTTCCGGTATTGAAGGCATCGACTATATCAGCTCGGTCAGCCGTTCGGAAAAGAGCCAGATTACCGTTACCTTTAAGCTCACCCGGGATCCGGATGATGCGGCCAGTGATGTGCGTGACCGTGTCGGCCGTGTCCGCGGTAACTTACCCGATGATGTAGAAGAACCCATCACCGCTAAAACCGAAGCGGATGCTCAGCCGGTATTCTGGCTGGCACTCTCCTCAGATAATCATTCGATGATGGAGATCTCAGAGATCGCCGACCGGATGGTGAAAGATCCGCTACAAACGGTCGATGGTGTGGCTAACGTGATGCTGTTTGGCGATCGTCGTTTTGCCATGCGTATCTGGCTCGACCCTTCTCGTATGGCCGCTTACCAGATTATTCCACAGGATATCGAAGCTGCGCTGAGCAGTCAGAACGTTGAGATTCCAGCTGGACGTATCGAAAGTAATCAGCGTGAATTCAGCGTGCTGTCACAGACAGACCTGAACTCTGTCGAGCAGTTTGAAAACATCATTATTCGTAATGAGAACAGCTACCCTGTACGCATTAAAGATGTCGCCCGGGTAGAGATCGCACCGGAAGATGAACGTAAAAAATCACGTTTCAAAGGTAAGTCAGCGGTGGCGCTAGGGGTTGTTAAACAATCCACCTCGAACCCGCTGGATGTGTCCAATGGTATTCAGGAACGTCTACCACAAATTAAGGCTGCACTACCTGAAGGTGTGAATGTTGAGATCGCTTACGACTCTTCCATCTTTATTTCAGAGTCGATTAAGTCGGTATTCCAAACCATTTTTGAAGCCAGTATCTTGGTTATCGCGGTGATCTTCTTCTTCCTGCGAAACCTGCGGGCCACGCTGATTCCGGTCGTAACTATTCCATTGTCATTGATTGGTGGCTTTGCCCTGATGCTGATGATGGGTTTCAGTATTAACACCCTCACCCTGCTCGCGATGGTATTGGCGATCGGCTTGGTAGTGGATGACGCCATCGTCATGCTGGAAAATATCTACCGTCACGTTGAAGAGGGCTTATCCCCCATTCAAGCGGCCTTCAAAGGTAGTAAAGAGATTGGCTTTGCGATTATCGCGACGACTCTCACACTGGTAGCGGTATTTGCCCCCGTCGCCTTTACACCGGGCCGCACCGGTAAGCTATTCACTGAGTTTGCACTTACACTAGCCGGCGCGGTATTGGTATCAGGCTTTATCGCCTTAACACTATCACCGATGATGTGTTCTCGCTTATTGCATCATGAAAAGCGCCATAGTGCAGTATTCAACATGATTGAGGGCTGGATCATCAGCTTAACCAACGGTTATCAGTCACTGCTGAAAAAAGTCCTACGCTCTCGTCTGTTAGCGGTGGTTATCATGGTCGGCAGCTTAGCCGGTGCAGGCTTCCTGTTCACTCAGCTACCGCAAGAGCTGGCTCCCGTCGAAGACCGGGGTACAATTCTGGCCATGTCGATCTCACCAGACGGCGCATCTGTTGACTATGTTGACCGTTATGCGAAACAGGTTGAAGGTGTATTGGCAAAACAAACCTCCGCTGACCGCTACTTCACCATTGTAGGCTTCCCAACAGATACCAACTCAATGTCATTCCTCGGTCTTAAACCTTGGAGCGAGAGGGCGGAGAAACAACAAAGCATCGTCGCCGAGCTAACACCGCAACTCTTTGGCGGCATCACCGGCACCATGTCATTTGCCATGAACCCACCCTCGCTGGGACAGAGCTTTATCTCCCGCCCGGTGGAATTCATTATCAAATCGAATACCGACTTTGCTGAGTTGAAAACCATCTCCGATCAGTTGATGGCGCGTATCCTTAAGAATCCTGGATTCATCCAACCGGATATTGACCTTAAGCTGAATAAACCGGAGCTGACACTCAACGTCAACCGGGATAAAGCCTCTGAAATGGGCTTGGATATCAACCTGATCGGTCGCAGTATCGAAACCTATATGGCTAGCCGTAATGTCACCCGCTTTAAAAAGGATGGTGATCAATACGATGTTATCCTTCAAGTAGAGCCCTCTCTGCGACGCAGTCCAAGCGACCTGAGCAACCTATATCTGCGTACTAATGACAATGATATGGTCCAGCTAAGCTCCGTGGTTGATATTAAAGAGAGCGTTGCGCCAACCGAACTTAACCACTTTGATAAGATGAAAGCGGTTAAATTCCAGGCAATTCTGGCACCGGGTTACAGCGTCGGTGAAGCACTCGACTTTATTGAACAGCAAATGGCCGAAATTAGTCCAGAAACCCTTTATGACTTCGGCGGACAATCCCGCGAATTCAAGAAATCGGGTAGCGGTCTGATGCTAACGGCAGCCTTAGCGTTGGTATTTACCTTCCTGGTATTGGCGGCGCAGTTTGAAAGCTTCCGAAATCCGATGATTATTATGCTGTCCGTACCACCCGCCCTGTTTGGTGGCCTATCAGCGCTATACATCACCGGCGGTAGTCTAAACATCTACAGCCAGATCGGTTTGATTACCCTGATTGGCCTTATCACCAAGCATGGTATTTTGATCGTCGAATTTGCTAACCAACTACAGGATCAGGGACGCGACCTCCAGGAGGCGATTATCGAATCAGCCACCATGCGTTTGCGCCCTATTCTCATGACCACCGGTGCCATGGTGCTGGGTACTATACCGCTGGCAATCGCCTTTGGTGCCGGCGCCGAAAGCCGACAACAAATTGGCTGGGTAATTGTGGGTGGTTTGACCTTTGGTACCCTGTTAACCTTATTTATAGTACCGACGGTTTACAGTTATTTAGGACGGCGTCTCTTCAAGCAAGTAGAGCCGGACATTAAACTTATGGAACAAGGATCAGAGCAGTGAAAGCCATTCAACATACGATTCTGGCGACAGCGATCAGCTGCGCCCTGATGACGCCATACGTCAGCGCTGGTGCACTGACCGATATCTATCAACAAGCGCTCGCTCAGGATCCGCAACTCAAAGCGGCTGAAGCAGCGGCTAAAGCCGGTGAAGAAGCCCTGCCCCAAGGGCGAGCAGGATTACTGCCAACGGTTGCGTTAACGGGTAACACCACCTGGGTGAACTACGACTCGACCGATTACAATAACCACGGCTATACCGTCAGCCTGAGCCAGCCGTTGTTTTCAGCGGCGGCATGGTTTACCTACAAGCAAGGCATTGCCCAATCAGAAGCCGCGTCTTTGCAGTTCGATCAGGCGCAACAAAGCCTGATTCTCAGAGTAGTTAACAGCTACCTAAGCGTATTGCGGGCACAGACCGCGCTGGAAACATCTCAAGCACAAGAGCGCGCGATTAAACGTCGTCTTGATCAAGTAAATGCACAGTTTGAAGTAGGCCTCATTGCCATTACCGATGTTCAAGAAGCTCAGGCATCTTATGACAACGCGAAGGTATCTCGCATCCTCGCCGAGGGTGATCTCGATAATAGTTTCCAATCACTTGAGCGACTTACCGGGCAACCGGTCGGTACGATCGACCCACTCGCCAAAGACTATCCGGTTGAAAACATCAGCCCAATAGACCCACAAGCTTGGATTGAAAAAGCCCAAGCGGGTAATTTGGCACTCAAAGTCGCCCAAGCCAATACCGAAGCGGCGCGACGTCAATCCCAAGCCGCCTCCAGCGGTCACTTACCAACCCTGTCGCTGACCGCCAGCCATGATAAAGACAATGGCTCTGCAACCTACCCCGATGATGACTGGGAAACCAATCAAATTGGGTTAACGCTGTCGATGCCAATCTTCTCTGGGGGCGCTACTAGCTCCAAGAGTCGTCAGGCGGAATATGGACTCACGCAGACACGTTTTAATCAAGACGACACCCTACGAGGTGTGATCCTTGAAACACGCAACCTGTTGCGCAACTTACAAACCAATGTCTTAAGCGTTGCCGCCCGTAAGCAGAGCATTCTGTCGAGTGAGACTGCCTTGAAAGCCACTGAAGAGGGCTTCAATGTGGGCACCCGGAACGTGGTCGATGTGCTGCAAGCCGAGCAACAGCTTTATTCTGCTCAGCGCGATTATGCCAATGCCCGGTTTGACTATATCCAAAACCTGTTCAGCTTTAAGCAACAGATTGGCACTCTCAGCCCGGATGATGTGATCGGTCTAGACCAGTGGATGAAAGCTAAAACAGAGTAAGCCTCATACAGACCTGAACCTTAGGCATACAAAAAAGGCGGATATCATCGATATCCGCCTTTTTCATGATCATCCGTCATCAGCTCAAGGCTTTAAGGCCAAACAGCCGTTTCCTTTGCCTCAATCGATGGCGCCATCTAATCCATAACAACGATTTCACTCAGTCCATTTTTTTCCGCGTATTCACTTAACTTACCCGATTTTTTCATCTCTAGGAGAAACCCATCAATCTCTTTTAACCATTCTAACTCACCCTTCGGAACCGCATACGCATAATCGGTTTTAGCAAACGGCTCATCCGGTGACAGCAATACCGCCCACTTTGTCAGCGACACCATCCGCTTACCGTAGGGGTAGTCGCCCATAAAGACATCGGCGCGACCACTCAACACTTCCTGTTCGCGGGCCTTGAAACTATCAACAACCGCCACCTCTGCATGCTTAAAACGCGCTTTAACCACCGGCTCCATAAAGGTGCCCTTTTGCACCACAACCACAACCCCCTCTTGATCAATGCTGTCCCAGCTATTGAGATCAGGATTATCTTTAGTACCCACGGCATAGATACCACTGGCTAGGTAAGGCTTCGAAAATTCCATATGAGGTTTACGATCGTCTCGAACACCAATCGCATGCATACTAATATCGCAGGCATTGTTTTCCATGTTCTCAACCAATTTAGAAAAAGAACTTTCAACAAAGGTTAACTTAACCCCCAATCGATCGGCCAATGCATGCGCCATATCAATATCGATGCCCTCCAACTTTAAGGTGCGAGGGTTACGATAACTAATGGCAAAATAGTCCGGCCAGATACACACTTTAATCTCACCCGAAGCCATGATCCGCTGAGCCCGTTCACTGGCAATGCTAGCCGTAGATGACATCATCATTAAACAGGCCATAAGAAACATAGAGATGCGATGCTTGTTAGTCATATACGTTACTTCCTGCGTGACTTTCTACTATCAATTGCGTTCTAATGTACAATATCTTATGTGAGCTAGGTCCTTCTTTATAGCGCTTCTTTGATTTAAGTTGTAAATCTATGCACAAAAATGATGTAAAAAGACCGCCATCCTTTTCAAAATGGCTCTACGGAGGACTTATTTGTGCGCTGAGCCTCATCTGCACAACCCTTTGGCTTAGTTTTCTACAAAGCATCGATGAAAGAAACGAAAGATCAGCCCTTTATGCCCGGATGATTGAAAGCACCATCACCCGAACATTTGAAGCGCTGGAAATCACTCTGATCTCACTCTCGGATGATCTACGCGACGGTGACCTCAGCCCTGAGCATATCAGTAGCATGCGCAACCGGGCACTGAAAACCCTGAAATTTGCCCCACAACTGCGGCAGATTACGGTGGTCAAAGGCCGCGATACCATCATCGATACACACAATAGCGCAAACAATAATATCAACCTGAATATTCTCGGGTTAAATAACCCCAACCGTAGCCCCTTTTCCTTAGGAATGGTGGTCGGCACACCACTCAAAGGGCGCTTCCTACCACTCGAGGGTTACTTTCCGGAAGAGGGCAATCGACGCAGTTTAATCCCCATCGGCTATGAAACCCGTACCGCCGATGGCGAACGATTACTGATTGTCGCCACCTTTAACCCTAGCTATTTCAAACGCTATATTAACGATCTCCATCTAGAACAATCTGACAGCGTTTATCTCACCGATTTTGACGGCAACGCACTGTTACAGAAAGGCTTATACGGTCCCAACCGAAAAAGCGTTCTCAGCCACCTCAAGGCTGCCTTAGAGGAAAACCGTGATGCAGCCGAGGTGCGTGATTCACTGATAGGCGTGCCTTTTTCAACCGTCACCATGGAGCTGTTATCCAAGTACCCACTTGCAGTCACCGTCATTACCAATCATAACCGCTCGATGACACTGTGGTTAAAACAGAAAAATGGCCTGATACTCATCCTGTTGATCGCCACCACTCTGCTCATTTTTGGCACATTCTTTGTTGTACGCCTGAGTAAAAAAGCGCTCAAGATGAAAGATGAAGTTCACCTGCTGTCTGAAGTCGTCGAACATAACCCAACCATTATTGCGATTACCGATCCTGATGGGCTAATTGAATATGTAAACGAAAGCTTCGAAACCATTACCGGCTATAACCGTAAAGATGTCATTGGCCAAAACCCTCGCATTCTCAAATCCGGTGATATGGCCGACCATGAGTATGAAGCGATGTGGCAGACGCTGGTAAACGGTGAAACCTGGAGAGGTGAGTTCCACAATAAGAGCAAAGATGGCACCCTCTATTGGGAAGATGCATCAATCAGCCCACTGATTAATGATGACGGTATCATCACCCATTTTATTGCTCTCAAACGGCCGATCACTGAAGAAAAAGAAGCCCAAGAAAAGCTTCGATTAGCCTCCGATGTCTTTAGCGCTGCCGCTGAAGCCATTATGGTCACCGATCAGGACACCCGTATTCAGATGGTTAACCCATCATTTGAACATATTACCGGTTATCAACAGTCAGAAGTGATTGGCAAAACCCCGGCAATGCTTAAATCAGGCAAACACACCGATAACTTTTATAAGACCGTTTACGAAGAACTCGAAGAGCAGCATTTCTGGGAAGGCGAAATTTGGAATCGGCGCAAAAACGGCGAGCTTTACCCTCAATGGGTTGTGATCTCATCCCGCTTCGATCCAGAAGGTAAGCTGGAGGGCTATGTCGCCCTCTTCAGCGATATCACTAAACGTAAACATAACGAAGCCATTATTATTCATCAGGCAAACTATGATGCGCTAACCGGGTTGCCCAACAGAAACCTGTTTGAAGACCGGCTCAATCAGGCAATCGCCTTTACCGAGCGCGCCCAAGCCAAGGCGGCACTGCTCTATATCGATCTCGACCGCTTTAAATATGTTAACGATACCTTCGGCCACTATATTGGAGATCTGTTGCTACAGCAGGTCTCGGAACGGCTACAAGCCTGCATCCGTAAAAGCGATACCGTTGCCCGACTCGGTGGTGATGAGTTCGCCATCATTGTGCCCGAGCTGGAAAAAGTATCCACTATCGAGAAGATCGCCGATAAGGTGTTAAGCACCCTTGGCCATCCCTACATTTTGGATGGCAATGAAGCCTACATATCCTGCAGTATCGGTATCGCCATCTACCCTGACAATGGCGAAATCAGTGAAAAACTGGTCATCAATGCCGATAACGCCATGTATAAAGCGAAAGAGGCGGGCCGTAACACCCGTGAGTATTTCAATCAGGAGATGAATGAAGACTCGCTCAAACGTAGTACTCTTGAGCAGAATATTTATAAAGCACTGGAACGAAACGAGTTCTTCCTCGTCTACCAACCCATCTGGTCCACCGACGGGCAGCATATTGAATCGGTAGAAGCTTTGGTACGCTGGCTCCACCCCGAAAGAGGTACCGTCTATCCGCTGGAATTTATCCCATTAGCGGAAGAGTCCGCGCTGATCCACAGCCTAGGTGAGTGGATTATCCGAGAGGCATGCCAGTTTACTAAACAGCTGCGCATTGTCTTCGGTGCTCCCCCCATAAAAATCCCGAAAGTCAGTATTAATATTTCCAGCGCTCAGTTCATGAGAGGCAATGTCGCCGACATTCTCACCCGCGAGCTAGCAAACTTTGAGCTCGACGGCTCGGACATTGTGGTGGAAATCACCGAAAGCGCATTGATGATGGATCAAGCTAGAATCCATAGTCAACTCAACAGTATCGTCTCCCAAGGTATCGATATCGCCATCGATGACTTTGGCACCGGCTATTCATCCCTCAGCTATCTGAAAAAATACCCCGTCAAACGGTTAAAAATCGATAAGTCCTTTATTGATGACCTCGAAACCGATAAAGATGATCAGGCACTGGTATCAGGGATACTCTCTCTCGCCAGCTCGCTGTCATTAAAAACCATTGTTGAAGGTGTTGAAACCCAGGCTCAACTCGATATCTTAAGGCAGTATGGCTCGCCGATGATACAGGGCTACCTACTGGCAAAACCGATGGGTGAAGAGCAGTTGATGAACTTGTTGGAAGACCGTGCAAAAGGCCCCGCATAACGGGGCCTATAAATCTGCATTCAGGCTATAAACGTCAGCTTAAAAACTCACTGCGGGGGAAGAATCAGATCAACACCTTGGCTAATCCGAGGAACGAGAAAAAGCCAATGGCATCGGTAAAGGTGGTCAACACCACGCTGCCAGCCACCGCAGGATCAATAGCCAACCGCTGAAGAATCAGCGGAATAAAAATCCCCCCGATAACACCGGTAATCAACACAATCATCAGCGCTATACCAAACACCGCGCCAAGCATCGGATCGCCAAACCAATACAACGCAATCGCCGCCACCGCCAGCGCCCAGACAATACCATTAAGGAACACCACCGAGGCTTCATGGATAATTAACTGGGCAATATTGGTACGGCCAATCTGATTTAAGGCCAAACCTCGGGTAACGATCGTCAATGTTTGCGAGCCCGCCACGCCGCCCATACTCGCCACCACCGGCATCAACACCGCTAAGGCGATGAGCTGCTCGATGACCGCTTCAAATAAGCCAATCACCCAAGCCGCGACAAAGGCGGTTATCAGATTGATCCCCAACCAATAGCCACGCTTATACGCGCTACTTAAAATCGGCGAAAACATATCGGTGTGATTTTTCAAACCGGCAGAACTCAGCACTTTAGCATCGGCCTGCGCCTGAATCACATCGACCACATCATCGATGGTGATACGCCCGAGCAAACGGTAATTACCATCGACGACGGGGGCAGATAGCAGGTCGCAATCCTGGAATATACGCGCGACCTTCTCTTGGCTAGCATCAACCTGAATCGCCTGAAAACTATCATCGAGAATATCCGCGACCAAAGTGTCCGTGGGCAGCGAAACAATATCACTGAGGGGCAATACACCTAATAGCTTATTGTTTCGGTCAACCACCATTAAGCTATCAAGCTGCTCCGGCATCTCGCCTTCTTTATTTCGTAGCAGGCGCAAATAACGTAACACCGAAAGAATCGACACATCGGCCCTAACAGCGGTGGTATCGGTATCCATCAAACCACCTGCCGTATTATCAGGGTAATGCTTAACGCTGTTATAACGTCGCTTACGCAGCTCATCCATCGCGGCGATCATAGCGTTGATCACCGTACCGGGCAGATCCTCATCAATATCAGCCAATTCATCAGGCTGCAGTAGAAACAAGCTTTCTAATAGCTCATCGTGGGAAGTATTATCGATCAGATACTGACGGATATCGCCGTTAACACTCTTGAGCACACCGGCGCGCTTTTGGACATCCAGCACATCCCAAATCACACTACGTCTTTCAGGGGCGGACCCCTCTATCAATCGGGCCGTTTCACTAGCGCTCACCTCGGCCAGCAGATTATTGAGTGTAACCTCATCCTCTCGCTCGATCGCTGTGTGAATCTGATCAATACGTAGACTTGTCTGAGACATGCATAGCACTCCTGATATTAAACGAACTGAACGTCATGACTGCTCGATAGTTCCGCTATCGACACCGCTAACAACGGTATAACGTTCAGGCTGCTAACTTATCAGTTTCTGGCACCATCGAACATAGTATTAGTTCAGCCGTTGTGCCGAGTAGCTCGACAAGCAGATCGCCCGACCGTGATCATGTACTTCCACCAGCGCTTTATGCAGACTCTTAACCGCCGCATCATAATCACTTTCTTGAATCACAAACTGCATATCCACCTGACGCATCGACTGATGAATCGCCAATACACTGATATCACCCTCAGCGATGGCCGACACCGCTTTCGCCAAAATGCCCGGCACTTCCATATCACTGCCAATCGCCGACACGATAGCGACCTTTTTGTGATCTAACTCTGCATCGGAGAAACGCTCAGCTAGGGCGGCACGAATACGCTTAACCGTCTTCAAGTTAGTCGCCAAGTAGTGCGTAATGGTGTTAGCATTCACATCTTTCGAGACAATCTGCGCCCGAAAACGCTTAATCAACGCCAAGATCTCACGATCATAATCTTCAAGACTGCCCGCCATATCTTGATCAAACAGCTCCAGTGCGTACACACCACGACAACCGGCAATAATCTCGACCCGAGGCGTATCACTGACATAGTCACCGGTAATTAGGGTGCCCGTATGCTCTGGCTCGAAGGTATTTTTCACGCGTAACGGCACATTGTGCTGACGCAACCCTTTCGCCGCTTTCGGGTGGATCGCTTCCATACCCAGGTTGGCTAACTGATCAGCCACATCATAGTTGGTGCGACCAATAGGCACGGCGTTATCTTCACCCACGAGACGCGGATCAGCGCTGCTCAGATGGAACTCTTTATGAATAACGGCTTCCCGTGCCTCTGTCAGCACTGCCAGACGACTAAAGATCATCTCACTGTAGCCCCGGTCAAAGGAGGACATCAGACCATCCTGACTATGGGCATAACCGGTGACGACCGGTAATTGCGTCTGCAGATCGATATGCTTAAAAGCAGAACAGATTCGATCATCGAGGGACATATGACGATCAGTATCCCAGCCGGTCAAATCGATATAGCAGGCATTAACACCATCTCGCTTTAACAGCTCAACCATATTCCAAGCGCTGTGAGCTTCACCAATACTGGCAAGCATCTCCCGCACAGTAGTCAGGTGAGCATCCAGTGCGAAATGGCCATGCATACACAGGCTGTGCAGATCCGTCAGACACTTTTGCGCATCCTGTAATCGCTCATCAATAAAGTTATTGGCGCGAATCAGCGCATCACCTTTACCAAACAGCTGCAGGTTGTGGTCATACATTTCACATTTCAATTGCTCTAATGCCAGTAACCAACTGCGATCTTCGATGCTACTGGCAAACAAGCCGTAGACACCTGGCTGACCACTGCGCTTATGTTCCAGCAATTTGTCGGTGATACCACCGTAAGCGGAGACAACAAACACTCGCTGATAGAGACTGTCGGGATTAGAAGGTTTAAAAATAATATTATCGCGTACCGACACATAATCTGACATCGATGTGCCGCCGATTTTTTCTATAGTATGCATAACTCTCAGAATTTTAGATAAATAGAAGGTCACCCTAGCCTGCACCTCACGTCACCTTAAACGGGTAACGCAAGTTGCAGAGACCGGCTAGTTAGCCAATGGCACAATATGCTGACGGCTACAAATATATTCCGGCCGAGCCGGCTGATGGCAAAATGGTTCGCCCACCCGGTTAGTCAACGCGTTATATACAAAAAACACATTAGAACGGGGTGCTGGCGTAATATTGCCATTGGAACCGTGCAGCACATTACAATCAAACACAATCACACTGCCCGGCTTACATTTCGCAGTAACGATGGAGCCGCGGCCGATCAACTGCTTTAGCTGATCATCCGAGGGCACGCCATACTCCTGCTTTTTCAACGAGGCTTTGAAATGATCATCAGGTGTTTCACCGGCGCAGGCGGCAAACTGGCGATGGGATCCCGGCACCAACATCAGCGGACCATTGAAATCAAAGTTCTCGGTCAGCGTGATCGACATACTCAGCGCCCGCATCCGAGGCATCCCATCCTCAACATGCCAGGTTTCAAAATCAGAGTGCCAATAAAACTCTTTACCGCGAAATCCCGGCTTGTAGTTCAATCGAGACTGATGGATATACACCTCATCGTTAAGAATATAACGGGCTAGTTCAGCCAAACGAGGGTCAGCCGCCAACTTTTTAAACAAGGCGCTGCGCGCATGTATCCGAAAGATCGAGCGTACTTCACCGCTTCCGGGCTCAGTGATGGTTTCCCCTGAGGCTTTAGCACCGGTGGTTAAGCGCTCCATCTCCTGCTGAAACATCCGTATTTCAACATCCGAGAATAGATCATCAAGCACCACGAAGCCATCCTTAGCATAGGCGTCTATCTGTTCTCGATCGATTGGCGCCGGGCGGTCATTTGGAGCATACACCGTAGGCTCATGCCGTGGGGTAAACTGATGCACTCCTTGGCGAGACGGGTAAAGGTCCTCGAACGACTGCGAGGCTAACATACTCTCTCCTCCAGTTTTCATGCTGTAACAGTGTCAGCATCCAGTTCGTAGGCTCCTTCTGCGTTATGCACTTCTTTACCGTTGAGCGGCGGATTAAACACACAGGCCATTTTCATCTCTTCGAAAGCACGTAAAATATGCTTATCATGTTTATCCAGCACATACAGTGTGCCCGCTTTAATCGGATAGACTTTGCCATCGGCTAGAGTTTCAATCTCCCCTTCTCCTGAGACGCAATACACCGATTCCAGATGGTTCTGATAATGCATACCAAAATCAGCCCCTTTGTAGATGGTGGTAATATGAAATGAAAACCCCATATTGTCGTCTTTCAGCAGCATCCGCGTACTTTCCCAATTGCCATCCGGCGATACTATGCGGCGATTGCTCTGTTCTGCTGCAGCTAAATCACGAACGATCATATTATTCCCTTTTTATTCAATTATGGTAAGTGTGTTGCAGGCTTCAAGACCGGGCGCAACTCGCGCCCTCACACAGTGCTTTTCGCCAGCAACCAATGGCGCGTCTAATCCACGCCGAGTGCATCAATCCATCAAACCCGACTTAGCTTGCCAGCACGATAGGATCGAAATACTTTTTTTGCTTCGGTATACGGTCTTCTGTGGCGCATACTTCACGAATCGCGCTCTCAAGAATATCAATACCCGTTGCCAGGTTTTCCATGGTGATAATCAACGGGCAGAGCAATTTAACAACCTGATCATCGGCACCGCTGGTTTCAATCATCAAACCATTCTTGAACGCGATGGTGGTAATTTTGTCTGCCAGTTCACCGTTCACACAGCTAATGCCCTGAAACATACCGCGGCCACGGGTGGTAAAGTTGCCATTACCATAGGCTTCAACAATGCTCTCCAGCCGCTGTGAAATATAACGGCCTTTCTCCTTCACCTCTTTTGAGAAAGTATCATCGGACCAATAACTGTTGATCGCCGCCGTCGCCGTGATGAAGGCAAAGTTGTTACCTCGGAATGTGCCGTTGTGCTCACCCGGCTTCCACAAATCCAGCTCTGGGCGGAACAAAACGACAGCGAACGGTAAACCATAGCCGCCCAACGATTTCGACAGCGTGACGATATCCGGTTTAATACCGGCCTCTTCAAAACTGAAGTAAGTACCGGTGCGACCACAGCCCGCCTGAATATCATCAACAATCAGCAGCACATCATGTTTTTTACAAACTTGGTCTAGGTTTCTTAACCATTCAAAACTAGCAGCGTTAATACCACCTTCACCCTGCACCGTTTCGACAATAACCGCCGCCGGCTTATCGATACCGCTACTGGAATCGCTCAATACTTTATCTAGATATACGGTGGTATCGATATCATCGCCAAGATAGCCGTCATAGGGCATCCGGCTCACACCACTTAAGCTGACGCCTGCGGCGCCCCGGTGATGAGAGTTGCCGGTTGCGGCCAGCGCACCCATCGTCACGCCATGGAAACCATTGGTGAAGCTGATAATGTTTTCACGGCCAGTCAGGTTACGTGCCAATTTCAGTGCCGCCTCTACCGCATTCGTTCCGGTTGGCCCGGTAAACTGCATGACATAATCTAAGTTGCGCGGCTTCAGAATTTTCTCGTTAAACGCTTCGAGAAATTCGCCTTTTGCTTTGGTATGCAGGTCTAAACCATGGGTGATACCATCGCTATGGATATATTCCAGCAACTTTTCTTTAAACAGCGGGTTGTTGTGACCGTAGTTCAGCGTACCGGCACCGGCGAGAAAATCGAGATAGCGATTGCCATCTTCATCATAGAGGAATTCGGCTTGCGCCTTGTTAAAAATACGCGGGAACGAACGAGCATAGGACTGAACTTCAGATTCAATCTGTTCAAAAATTTTCATAACAGTACTCTTAGTTATTTAAAACTTAATTAGTCAAAAAAGGAATTTATATCGCTATACGAAGGATTAGCGCGGTAGAGGGCCGATACGTGCCAAGAACTCGGAATCGTGCTTATCGTTGAAATGATCGCTGCGATCAAACATCAGAGAACGCTCAAGTGGCGCGCCACAATCATCTGCTAGTCGGTTAAAGAGCGCCCAAGAAGCACTATTATCAGCCGTAATGGTAGTCTCTAGGTGGGTGACAGAGACAGAGGTTTTACGTGCCAGCAGCGCCTGAAGCATATTACTTGCAAGGCCTATTCCACGGGCTTTTGGTGCGATAGCAACCTGCCAGATAAAGAGCACTGAAGGGTCTTTCGGTTGCTGATATCCACTCACGAAACCGACGACTTCACCCTTACTTTCAGCCAACACAGAGGTGTCTGAAAAATGGCTACATTGCAGCAGGTTACAGTAACAGGAGTTGCTATCTAATTCGGGTATATGACTAATGAGAGTATTAACGGAGTCGCCGTCGGCAGCCCCAGGTTTGCGTAAGATTACGCTTGCAATATCCATTGATCCTCAAATATTTAGAATTACTTTTATTTAGCTTTACAATTTACTTTTACATTATAAAACATACTGAAAACAGATAAACAACGCTATTTTTATGAAAAACGCACCATAAGAAGCCAAAAAACACACTGATTTCGTAATATTTGCGCCAATATAACACAAACAAAACAAAAACATTAATTAGATATGCTAATTATATTTACTTTCACACTCATAATCCGCCTAAACCCATAGATTATAGGAGTGGATATCCGTAGAATAGCCAACCAAAATTGACATGAGATAAGCCATGGAAAACAGCCAGAAGGCACTGGTATTGCTGCGTCAGATTATCCGCTCGACCGACATGCAAGATAAAGAGATCAGCCGCGGCACCGGGGTGACACCACCACAGTTGATGGTCATGCAAACACTCCGTGAGAACACCCAGCTCACCAGCGGCGAACTCGCCAAAGAGATGGTGTTAACTCAGGCCACCATCACCAGCATTCTTGATCGTTTGGAAAAAAAAGAATTGGTTGCCCGCGAACGAGGCAAAGATGACAAACGTAAAGTATGGGTTAGCCTAACCGATAAAGGCACTGAACTCATGAAAGGTGCGCCGACCACGCAGCAGGATATTTTTGTCAGAAATTTCGAGGATATGCAGAACTGGGAACAATCGATGGTGGTGGCAAGCCTCGAGCGGATCGCCTTTATGCTCAACGCACAACACCTAGATGCCGCGCCGCTACTGGATATCGGCGAGCTTGACCGTACCCAGCAGGAATATGCCAAAAAATGACGACACCCGGTCGGCGTCGTCCTATAAAATCAGTGAATAATCGGCTCGCCAGCATCATTCCCCGGCAACAATGGATGACCACTGCTATCGGTGCCTAACGCCCCCTGCTCTACCGCCAACTCAAGCAGCTGAGAAACCACCATCTGAGTGATATGCGCACTGATAATCATACCCGCCGGTGGATCGCCCTCAAACAAGACCTCATCGACCATGCCATCACCACGCAACCCCAGCAACAGAGGGTTCTCTTGTATTAATGGAGCAATATCATCTGGGGCAAACAGCGAGTATTCCGAAGCCACCTGCAGCGCCAAGTTATACGCATTATGTGGAGCACTACTCAACAACTGGGCATAGGCCGATTCGGCACGAGTCATCACACCGGTCAATAGACTCTCACCCGGTTTAACCAAATTTTCACGGGCAGTATCTGAAGTACTGTAATCCACTTCCGTTACCTCTGGCTCTGGCAACGATAACTCTTCAGCATCAAGCTGTAGTCGCCCATCATCACCTAACCCTAGCCAACCATTCTCTAGCGCTATATCAATCAACCCTTCCATCATCGCCGCCGCGATATTGGCGCTGATTATCATGCCAACACTGGGATTTTCACGCTCACTCTCACTGACCACCAACACCCCTCGACGGGCTGCCAGCAGCGTTGGATCTTCAGCTACGACACGCGCCAATTCATCAGCATTAAGATAGAGCCGCTCATGACAGATTTTTTCCGCCGTGGTATAGGGGTAACGCCCACCCCCTGTCTCCATCAAATCAAGATAGTCAGCTCTTACCTGTGATATCAGCGTTGTTAATAACTGGCTCATATTTATCTCCATAATGCCGCAGCCCACAGCATCATTTAATATTAGTCGATCAACTCGCAAAGAAGCTAATCCTTCATCTATACTGAATTGGCTGCCCGCAAACAGGCCAGTAAACACTCTATTAAAGCGCCCCATATCTTGATATATAGGATATATACCCTAACCTAGCCCAATAATAACGGGAGCGATTTATATCAGCCTAATGTTTAACGCTTGTCAGCCGAAGCTATAAAAAGAGGCAGGACTCCTTACAACAGGCCCGGACTCCATACCTCTACGGATAAAAATAAGAAGAGGATGCATTATGTCTAGCTGGATACTCTGGAACAACGCGGCGGATGAAGATGACGAAGAAGGGAGCATCTACATACTATCGGATAACTAACACCACCGATTCAATGATAGATTAGCCCGATAGGGCTAATCTGATGACGCCGCTGATCAAAACAGCTGCGCAATGCCGATAAAGGCTGCAGCGCATAATCAATCGGGTCAACAGGCAAATCATACCAGTCCAGGGTTGAAACCCGGGTCATAAGATCGTATTCGCCGATCAAAGCATCCAGATAGATCATCACCGCTTCAATACGCGGCTCCATATCCAACGTGACTGGCAGGTCCTGCATATAAATATCCAGATGATAACGCCCGGATTCAACCCGAAAGCCAAACCAGAATTCATCTAATTGAAACTGCTCATCGCCAAAATTAACCGTCGCAGGCACGGGATCATAGCGATTATTAAACGCTACAAAACTGACACCACCGATATCCGGCGCCGCCCCCACCAAGGTCAGCACCGAGCTGATTGATTCAGGATAGCCATCACAGCCGAACACCATCTCAACATTACCTTCCCCCTCTTCACGCTCAAAATGAAAGGTTAGATTCGCATCGATGTTTCTGAGGCTTTTACTGTATTCCAGCAACAAGGATTCATTTTCAAACTGACTTTCCGATTCACTGATTAACAGCCGTTCGATTGTCTGCTCTACCTGCTGCCAGAAACTCTGAATTTTTTTACTTGCTTCAATCATGTACGCGGTACAACCACTCCGGTTTGACCCTGATACTTACCATCACGATCTTTATATGAGGTTTCACACACTTCATCCGCCCCTAAGAACAACATCTGAGCCACGCCTTCGTTGGCATAGATCCTAGCCGGCAGAGGCGTGGTATTAGAGAATTCAAGGGTCACATGACCTTCCCACTCAGGCTCTAACGGCGTGACATTGACAATAATACCGCAGCGGGCATAGGTGCTTTTACCCAGACAAATAGTCAATACATCCCGAGGAATCCGAAAATACTCAACCGTGCGCGCTAACGCAAAGGAGTTCGGCGGGATAATACAAACATCTGATTGGACATCAACAAAGCTCCCATCATCGAAATTTTTCGGATCGACAATAGAGGAGTTGATATTAGTGAAAATCTTAAATTCATCGGCACAACGAACATCATAACCATAACTAGACGTGCCATAAGAGATCAGTCGTTCATCACCGCGGCGACGTACCTGACCCGGCTCAAAAGGCTCGATCATGCGCTGTTCCAAAGACCTACGACGAATCCAGCTGTCAGATTTGATACCCATCTTTTCAGTTCCAGTTGTATGTTAATTGTGCGGCCGCACATAATATCGTTTTTGCTCAAAAAAAACCGCACTTTTACAAAAAAAATGCGGTTGGCCGGTAGCCTACACGCCATCCAATACGACGGCGTCAGCTGGCTATATATTAGTCCTGATTGATCGAGATATTCGGCATCGCCTGTTGTGCACCACTGCGTGCCTTCAACGCCTCAACAACCTGACGCGCCGTCGCACGATAAATCTGAGACTCAGCGCCCTGAGGGTCTGCCACCAACGTAGGAACACCACCATCAACTGCTTCGCGAATCGACATTTTAAGCGGTAACTGTCCCAACAAGGGTGCATCATAAGTTCGCGACAACTCTTCACCGCCGCCGCTGCCAAAAATAGCTTCGGTATGGCCACACTGGCTACAGATATGCACACTCATATTTTCAACAATACCCAATACTGGGATATCAACCTTACGGAACATTTCGATCCCTTTACGAGCATCCAACAACGCAATATCTTGTGGTGTCGTGACGATCACTGCTCCGCTCACCGGCACTTTCTGTGACAGAGTCAGTTGAATATCACCCGTACCCGGTGGCATATCAACAAACAGATAATCCAGATCACTCCACTCGGTCTGCGTTAGCAACTGTTGCAAGGCACCGCTGGCCATCGGCCCACGCCAAACCATCGGCTGTGTCTCATCAATCAGAAACGCAATAGACATCACTTCCACACCGTGTGCGATCAACGGTTTCATCGCTTTTTCACCGACCGGTTCAGGCCGTGTGCCCGGCGGTACACCTAACATCGTCCCCATACTCGGACCGTAAATATCCGCATCCAGCACACCGACACGATAACCTTCAGCCGCCATCGCCAGCGCCAAATTAACCGTTGTAGTCGACTTACCAACACCGCCTTTACCTGATGCAACCGCCACTATATTTTTTACATTCTGCATTAGAAATACCCCAAACAGCGGTCGTACCGATTACCGCTCAATAATAACCAACCAATTTAGTAGGAATTATGCCTTAAAGTAGCCCATAACTCCAATGATGCTAGAAGTTCTCGTTGATGGTAGAAAGCGATTTTATCCCTTGCAATGATGAAGGTCACACCATGTGGATGCAGACAATTACTCATAACATCGAAGCGGGGTTTTATCACCATTACGATGCCGATAGCTTCCGGGGAAAGCCAGCGAGGGCGCTGTAGCACAGCCAAAACGATTCACATTAAACCACGCTGTCATTATGGGTAGTAAACAGCTGATTTATCATGAATTTAGCCATCAGCAACAGATTTGTCATTGATTAATGACTATAGTTAAAGCCATCACCAACCAATTGTTGGTCGGGCATGTGTTGAGGCGACACCTATAAAATGAGAAAACCGTAGATGAAGTCTGTTCCATTACGCTGGTTGATCGTCACCCCGTTCGTCGTGCTTGCATTGATATCGGGTATAACGATGTACTTTGTATCCACCGTCACTATTTCAAATATTGCCACCAGTGTCGGCGCCCAATATATCAAAGAGGTCGAAAACCGAATTTATGATCGCGTTCAAGACTTCATGGCACCGTTAAGCGGTATTGTCGAGCTTAACCTCAACGCCTTTTCTCACCGCCCAGAACTGCTTGATGACCTAACCCAGATTGCCGATCGGTTTTACGAACAAGCCACGCCTTACAATCAGATGACCTTTATCTCCACGGCAACCGCCGATGGCCGCTACCTGGCCTCGGCACAAGACCCGACCATCAGCGGCAAGCACAATATCGCCGCCAACTTCATTAACAAACCACTGACAATGGAAGGTTTTGAGTACGATCCAGTCAACTTTATTGGCCCGAAGATACTGTCCGATGCTACCTTTAGTTACGACCCACGGGGAAGACCTTTTTATAAGGACGCCATAAAAGAAAATAAAATGACCTGGAGTGATATTCATCCTTATTATGGTTATCCAACCCTCGGCATCGGCTTATCTGCGCCCATATATGATCAGCAGGGCACCCTTTTAGGGGTAACAGCGACAAGCATCGCGTTAATTGAACTCGATAAATACCTTGAATCGCTCGAACTAGTCGAAGGGGCTTACCTCTTTTTAGCCGAAGAGGATGGTGCGTTAATCGCCACCTCAGAACAGGGCGAGTTGTATCGCAAAGCAGATGGAGTTACCCACCGTGTTAACCTCAACAATCATCCGAACACAACCTTACAGTTGGCGAGCCAAACCTTAACCCCAGGCACTCACAAATTCAGCGATAACGGACAGGAATATTTATATTTCGTCCGCTCGATTTCGCTCAAGTATGGTAAAAACTGGCTCATCGGGATTCTCATCCCTAGCGCTTATCATAAGAGTTTATTAACGGACTACACTCAAAGTACGATTATCATTACCTTGGCACTGTTTATCTGCATAGGCTTACTCGGCTCACTGATCGCTTGGTATATCGGCAAACCGATACAGGTGCTCAATCAAGCCGCTAACAGCAAGAATATAAAAAGTATTCAGCTGTTACCTCATCCTCTGAGTCACGTGAGTGAGATCAACTCCCTCAGCCAAGGACTCAGTTCAATGGCCGATACCCTTTCCGACATCATGCAAAACCTAGAGAAAAAAGTGGCGGAAAGAACATCTGTTTTACAGGACGAAAATGATTCTCTACTCGAGAACTCGCTAACCGATGAATTAACACAGCTATACAACAGACGAGGGTTTAACCAGATATTGGAACTCGCCTTGAACAAAGCTCAACAATCCCACCAGCAAATCACCTTTGTCTTATGTGATATTGACCACTTTAAGCGCATTAACGATGAGTTTGGCCACACCGCCGGTGATATTGCCTTAGTGGCCGTTGCCACAAACCTAAGAAATAACACACGAGCATCTGTCGATATTGTTGCCCGCTACGGCGGTGAAGAGTTCATCATGGTATTCATTAATACCGATGTTACTCAGGTCATGAGCCGGCTCAACAGTATCCAAGAGAACTTCAAGACCCACCCAGTAATTAAGAACCAGCACATCACTATGAGCTTTGGCGTAGTACATGTAGATGCAGGTTCATCGTTGTCTGCAGATGATCTGATTGAACAAGCCGACAGAAAACTCTATCAAGCCAAAAATAGTGGTCGGAACAAGATAATCAGCTGATAGTTAGCCCTTGCCTACTCGCTAATAACGCCTGCCGCCGCCAAACTTAACTAGGCCCAAAGCCTCAGCAGAAGGTTTTTTATTAACCCATAGCGCGCCGCTAAAGGCCGGTGTTTTTTATAGATAAGATACACCGTTTCATTGACGGGTGATGCCAGCGCTGCCAATTGAATTTGCTCGGGATAAGGAAAAGCCTTTACCGAAGACCGAGGCAAAACCGAAAAACCTAACCCCTGCGACACCGGCAGCAAAATCTGACTGAGCTGATTAATATAGCCCGATGTCGCGATCTTTTCGATGCCTTGATATAACTCAGGAAAGTTCGCCTGCAACACTTGTGTGGCGTAATGCTGCCCGTCGGGATGATCAATAAACCCCAACTGCAGCAATGTCTCCCAATTAGCATCAACCCCTACAGGCAGCACTAAGCAAAGCGAGTCCTCACCCAGCACCTGCTGCTCTAATGTGGGTTCAGCAATTAATTGCGTCACAATGCCAATATCTGAACGATTTTTTTGAATACGTTCAATAATGGCCGTATTAGGTGCCGCCTCAATATTCACAGTAATGGCCGGATATTGCTTTTGTAACTCAAGTAACTGAGGGTAAAGCTGCATGGCCATAGAACCCGAACAAGCGACCTTGCACGCCCCTCGATACTGGTCATCATTAGCCAGTGCACTCACTAATTCAGCCTCGGCATCCGCCTGCTGTAAGCCAAACTGATACAAGCGCTCCCCCGCCGGCGTTAGCTCAAATGTTTTGCCATAACGATTCAACAATGGCTTATCCAGCGCGGTTTCAAGTTTTTTAATATGCTGGCTCACCCCTGGTTGAGTCATATGCAACATTTGTGCGGTGCGGGTGAAATGCTTAGTTTGAACCAGACTCATGAAGGTACGTAGAAAAACGGGATTAATCATAATATAAAGTTATTAAAATAATCATAAATGATAATTTTATATTAATCGCATGGTTTTATACACTCTTTCTATACCCACTCTCCCCCCAAGCCACATCAACCGCGTTGGAGCGAATACCATGCAAGATTCACCCACTAACACACCTAACGCCTACCCGCGTACTTTTTCCCATATAGGTATTTCAGTCCCTGACCTAGAGGCGGCTGTCAAATTCTATACCGAGGTACTCGGCTGGTATCTCATTATGGAACCGACACTGATCGTCGAAGATGACAGTCCCATTGGTGAGATGTGCACCGATGTCTTTGGAGCCAACTGGGAATCATTCAGAATTGCCCACCTATCAACCGGTGATCGCATCGGGGTTGAGCTGTTCCAATTTAAAAACCAGCAAAACCCTGAAGATAATTTTGAATACTGGAAAACCGGCGTATTTCACTTCTGCGTGCAAGACCCTGACGTTGAAGGCCTAGCAGACAAAATTGTCGCCGCCGGTGGCAAAAAACGCATGGCAAAACCACGTTATTACTACCCCGGTGAAAAGCCTTACCGGATGATCTATATGGAAGACCCGTTCGGCAATATTCTAGAAATTTACAGCCATAGTTACGAACTGCACTATGCCTCAGGTGCCTACAACTAATCCCTAATCCAAACATCCTTACGACAACAGCGGCAGCGATAACGCTGACTCAGTTCATCGCTGCCGCTTTGCTTCAATAATGACTGTCAATTTATCACCAGAAAATAGTGTTTAACCCCCAACGCGATTAGATAAAGGATCTAATATTCACCCGCCGTTATACAGCTGTATTTTGACATACCGCTAGCGCTATAAACCTCACCCTATATCACGATAACGCTGATCTGTAGACAACCTGACCGCCTACCTAACGTGGCACTCTCCCGTGTATTGAAAAAGTAATTCATGTGAACGGTGAAGTACTAGTAGCGGTGAACGATTCGCTTGCTTGATGCTAACCATTGAACCCTAGCCCCAACCACTGAAATAACAGCTGTGCATCGCTACTATTTTCTCGATAACACCACTCGAAAAATGGCATACTAATCCGTGCCCACATCAGCCAATATTTAGCTTATTAACGCATCCAGACTTGCTGTACTAGCAGCACTATCGCTAACAATAAGACTTTTGAACCAAAAAGAATTCATTATGACGACCTACTTTATCCAAGCCGCTATCTATCTCTTAGTTGCAGTCATCTGTGTGCCACTCGCCAAAAGACTGGGGTTAGGTTCGGTGCTCGGTTACCTCATCGCTGGTGTCATCATCGGCCCCATTACCGGATTAGTCGGCGACGAAACAACCACTATTCAGCATTTCGCTGAGTTTGGTGTCGTAATGATGCTCTTTGTTGTGGGCCTAGAGCTTTCACCGAAAGCATTATGGAATATGAAAAATCGGCTCATTAGTTTGGGCGGTTTACAAATTAGTTTAACCACCCTCGCGATCACTCTATTGGGGATGGCGTTAGAGTTTCCATGGCAACCCTCACTAGTGGTTGGGCTGATATTCTCGTTGTCATCAACCGCCATTGTAATGCAGAGCTTTGCGGAGAAATCACTCAACAAGACAGATGGTGGCCGGGCCGCATTCTCTATCCTGCTATCTCAAGATATCGCCGTTATCCCGATGCTAGCGGTCATTCCTCTCTTAGCGATCCCGGCCTATTTTGGTATGCCAGAGGTTGCCTCATCAGCCTCAGAGCACAGCAGTATTTCATTGGTTGAGCAGCTATCCGGTTGGCAATATGCCGGCGTTATCGCCTTTGCAATTACCCTAATTATTGTCCTCGGCCATTATATTTCGAAGCCCTTATTTACCTGGGTCGCCAATACCGGGCTACGTGAAATATATACCGCCACCGCATTATTACTGGTTATCGCCATTGCCGCTTTAATGAGTTTGGTTGGTCTGTCACCTGCCCTAGGGACATTTTTAGCCGGGGTCGTGTTAGCTAATAGCGAGTTTCGCCACGAGCTGGAGAGTAATATCCAACCCTTTAAAGGTTTATTGCTGGGGTTGTTTTTCATCACCGTGGGGGCGGGTATTAGCTTCGCCGTTATTGCGGAGAACTTTTGGCTTATCAGCAGCTTAACCCTTGGCGTTATCATCATAAAAGCCGCGGTATTATTGTGCTTAGCGATTATTTTCAGTATTAGAAAAGCAGATGGTTGGTTACTAACGTTAAGCTTGGCACAAGCGGGTGAATTTGGCTTTGTCGTACTCAGTGTGTCATCACAGAGTCAGGCACTCCCTAACGAATGGATCGCCATTCTATCGCCGGTGATCACCCTTTCTATGTTTTTAACCCCGCTACTATTCATCTTATATGACAGGGTTATTACTCCTAAGTATCTAATCAGTCAGCAATCGAAAGAAGCCGATAGTATCGATAAAAAAGGCCAAGTCATCATTGCAGGCATTGGCCGCTTCGGTCAGGTAATCAATCGTTTATTAACGGCCAACGGCTTTGAAACCACGGTTATTGACCAATCGACCACGGTTATTGATCGAGTGAAAAAAATCGGCATGCATGCCTACTATGGTGATGCCACCGACTCTGCACTGCTATACACCGCAGGGCTCGATGAAGCGTCGCTGTTCGTCATAGCCATCGATGACAAAGAGCGTGTTTTACCATTGGTTAAACATGTGAAACAGTTTCACCCAAACCTACCGATCATTGCACGCGCTTACGATCGTGGTCATGCCTATGCCCTCGAAGAGGCCGGCGCAGATCATGTCTTTATTGAATCCTATTTTACAGCCTTAGAAATGAGCAAAACATCATTACAGGTATTAGGCTTTTCACAGAGTACCGCCGAAAAAGCGAAATCCGTGTATTACCAGACCGAGCAACAACATCATAAAGACCTACTAAAAGCGTCCATTGATGCCAAGAAAGAAAGCCATCTGGTTAATAACTATATCGAACTGTTTATCTCACTCGAAAAAGAGATGCAAGCGGCCATGAAAGAGCAGCTTCAGGATAAGTGAAATCTGTTCAGGCCCATCAATTGAACCTGATAGGCCACGTCGATAACAGACGCTATCAAACCATAGACAGGGGGGTGACAATCTTATGCGCTAATGATGACCAACAATCGCCACTGAAGATCCCCTGTCACTTTAATAGCATACCATTCACCAAAACCCTTTACCGCCCTTCATGCTAGAGTCCCCATTTTTAGGGGACAAACTCACGACCTCAATCCACGTAGTCTATTCGTGTCAAGCACAGGTTGATAACGACAATAAGACCCCGCAAACATGCGAAGAGGATTAAGTGATGCAGTATCATCTCAATGGTTTTAAACCCGGCAACCACCAAATTCCCGATGCCGCACGAGAACCCGCCAGCCTAGCACCGATAGTCGATCTACCTAGCGAGGTGGATGTATTAATTGTCGGCTGTGGCCCCGCAGGGTTAGCGTTAGCACGGCAGCTGGCCGCTTTCGGTGATATCAAAACCTGCATCGTTGAACAGAAACCGGGCCCAATGCTCTTTGGCCAAGCCGATGGAATATCCTGCCGAACGATGGAGATTATGGAAGCCTTTAATAGCAGCGAGATGCTGGTTAAAGAAGCTTACCAACTCCATCAAAATGCCTTCTGGGAACCCGACAACGAACAACCCAACCACATAAAGCGTACCCACAAAGTCGCCGATGCCCGACTTGGGCTCTCTGAGTTCACCCATAGCGTTGTTAACCAGGCTCGGCTTCATGACATCTTACTGGAAGGTATGGCGCAATCAGTAACTCATCTCGTGCCCCACTACAACCGCCAACTATTAACGCTCGAAGTCGATTCTGAGCTAACCCAAGACCTTAATGCTTATCCGATTACGGCCAGCTTTGAACGCGTTGACGCCCAGCCTGCCAAGGTCGAAACCATCAGGGCACGCTATGTAGTCGGCTGTGATGGTGCAAGAAGCGCTGTGCGCAAAAATCTGTCGATTGTATTGGAAGGTGATTCCGCCAATAAGGCATGGGGAGTGATGGATGTTTTATTAGTCACCGACTTCCCCGACATCCGGGTGAAGAGCTTTATACAATCGAAAGACAATGGCGCGGTGATGCTGATCCCCCGAGAAGGGGGTTATCTCGTCAGACTCTATGTCGAGCTCGACCTATTGGACAAAGATCAAAGAGCCTCCAATCTAGAACTCAACGTTGATGATATTATCGCCAAGGCGCAACTGATCATGAGCCCTTATAAAGTGGATGTGAAAGAGGTTGCTTGGTGGTCGATCTACGAGGTTGGCCAACGGGTCGCGGACCGGTTTGATAATACCCCGGCAGGTAACCCAGAAGGACTGATTCCCCGTGCCTTTGTTGCCGGTGATGCCTGTCATACCCACAGTCCAAAAGGGGGATGGGGTTTAAATACCTCCCTGCCCGACACCTTTAATCTTGGCTGGAAACTGGCAGCGGTATTGCGTGGCCAAAGTGATGCAAAACTACTGCAGACTTATTCATCAGAGCGCCGGAAAATCGCTCAACATCTGATTGAAGCAGATCGGCAGATGTCAGCGCTGGTAGCAACCCGCCCAAGCGCGCAGAAAGATACCCAAGTGAAAACCAATACAGCTGATATCGAGAAATTTATAGCCCGCCAGAATGGTTTTATTGCCGGCACCTCAATCCAATATAATCCTTCATTTATCTGCAGCGGCACTGAACATCAACACCTCGCAACAGGATTTACGATTGGTCAGCGCTTCCATTCCGCCGAAGCTATACGACTAACCGACGGTCGCCCACAGCACTTAGGTCATCTCAATAAAGCCGATGGTCGCTGGCGTATCTTTATCTTTGGCAATCAACAAAACCCTACCGATAGAGCATCAGACGTCTATCAGTTGGTACAGTTCCTCGAGTCTTCGGTCACCTCGCCGGTTAAAAAATACACCCAAGATAATGCCGATATCGACGCAGTCATTGATGTCTATGGCGTGTTTCAACAACAAGACCTGTCAATTGAAGACCTACCAGATTATCTCTGGCCTACCAAAGGAAAATACGGACTCAGAGATTATGAAAAGGTCTTTCATGCCAAACAAGACAGCGATATTTTTTCTCAACGAGGTATCGACCGCACCAGTGGTTGCATGGTTGTAGTGCGACCCGACCAGCATATTGCGACGATATTACCCCTCAATGCGACTGAAGAGTTGAGTGCATTTTTTGCTGAATTTATGCTGGCATAAAGCAATTTAACCTGACCAAAGCCAAGAAAGATGACAGCGCCTCTAAAAAGAACTCTTTTCGGAGGCGCGATAAACCATCAAGCTTGCATCAGTTGCTCGGCCATTAGACGTGCAGCGGGATAATCCGTTTTACCGCTGCCCAACAGCGGCACCTGATCAACCCGAAAGACCTTGGTCGGCAGCATCAACGGTGCAACCTGACTAACCAAGACTCGGCGGAAAGTGTCAACCTCGATATCCGCATCCACTAACAACACCACCTGCTCGCCTTTACGCTCATCCGGCATATTAATCGCCACCAGCCCCGCATCATCTTGCTCAAGGTGCTTGCGAATCTCAAGTTCGACCGCCCCCAGGCTGACCATCTCGCCACCGAGTTTGGCAAAGCGAGAATAGCGATCAACAATGGTCAAAAAACCATCCTCATCGAGGTGACCCTTATCTCCGCTCTTATACCAACGCAGCCCGTCCAACTCGACAATAACCTCTGCGGTTTTGGTTGGGTTATTAAGGTAGCCCTGCATAATCTGAGTGCCACCGATCAGAATCAGACCATCCTCACCGGTCGGTAACTCCGCCAACGTCTCGGGATCAACAATCCTAAAAGTCGACCCCGGTAACGCCAAGCCTACCGTCCCGGGACGGGTACCCACCTGTAAAAACCAGCCATCGACAGAAAGGTGATCCGGCAAATTAACACTGGCCACCGGGGTTGTCTCCGTCGAACCATAGCCCTCAACCACCGGCACCCGAAAACGTGTTTCAAAGGCTTGCTGCACCGCAGGATCAAGCCGCTCCGCACCAGCAACCGCCACGCGAATAGACTGGAACATCAACGGATGAAGCTTTTTAGTACGGGTATAGAGCCGTAAAAACGTCGAAGTAGCACAGATCATCGTCGCCCGGTATTTAGCCACCCCTTTACCGATATTGTAACCATCGGTTGGATCCGGGTGACACACCACCGGTATCCCTTCAATCAATGGCATAAAGGTAGTGACTGTCAGACCAAATGCGTGGAACAGCGGCAATGTCGCCATAATGCAGTCATCATCACGCACATTCAGCACATCGGCAATCTGACGCAGATTAGCCAAAATATTCCGATGACTCAGCATAACACCCTTCGGCGCGCCCTCACTGCCGGACGAAAACATAATCGCGGCGGTATCTTCAACTCGACGCCCGGCACCTAACCAACCCTGTAGAAAAGAGGTAGGAAGAAAGCTCAGCAACCCCATGGTTAGCAGTGCTTCAGTTTTGCCAATCGCCTCTTTAACCTCTTCCATGTAGATTACCCGACGCCCAGCAAACAGCGGTTCAGGATCGATACCACGGGCCTTCAGCTTAGCCACAAACTTATGTGCCGTCAGAATAGTACTAACCTCAGCCTGCTCCAAGGCAGCCAGTTGAGCCGCCTCACTGGCGGTAAAGTTCAGGTTAACCAGTGTCCGTCCGGCAAATAACCCGGCGAGGTTAGCAATGGCACCGGCACTCGAGGTCGGCAGTAATAATCCCAACCGCTGCCCCGGTGTCTTTTTGAGACGTCGACTAAACAACACCACGGCGGTTAACAAACGTCGATAGCTAAGTGGTTCACCCTGCACATCGGTAATGGCCATATCAGACAACTGCGACTTAGCCGTCTGAATAAAGCTCTGGGGTATCGGTTTCAGGGTCTGGGTATAACGCTCCCATGTATGAATCGATAGTTCTGTGACTTTCTTTTTAACCTCTGAAGCATTACTGCTAACCGGCATCGGCTGACCGTAAGCAACGATCACATCACGCTTCAATCCACCACGGCGAATGGTTTTCATCTTATCGGTAGAGCGAGAAAAGCGACTGCCCCATAAGCCCCGAAGATAAAACGGTACAATGACCCCGTTCGCCCCTTCACAAGCGTGCTCAAAACCCCGCTTAAACTCACCGATCTGACCGGTATAACTGATCGCCCCCTCAGGGAAGAGGCAGACCACATGCCCCGCACTAATCAGGTCTCTGACACTGTTCAATGCTTCGCGGCTTTTGCCCTTAGAGATAGGCACCACTTTATACATCGATAAAAACCATTTCAGATACCAGCGCTCATAGATTGAACGCTCCATCACAAAATGAATATGGCGTGGGCAAGCCATCTGAATCATCGCCCAATCCAACCAACTAATGTGATTGCCCAATAAGAGTACCCCTTGTCCAGAACGGGGCAGGTTCTCAAACCCTAATACCTGCAGGTTATATTTACGCTTAATCAACCCGGCCACCAGCACTCGCACCAATGCTTGCGGTAGCATCCGAATCGCGCAGAGCGCACCGATCACAGCAATAAAGGCCAGCAACCAAAGCAGCCACAAACCATCGATGCCCGCCCAGGCAAATAACACGGTTAAACCGAGAAAACCGAGCATGGCGATATTTTGAATAAAGTTACTGCCCGCTAATACTTTACCGGTTTCTTTTTGACCCGCATTAAATTGAATCAGTGATTGCAGCGGGACATTCAGCAGCGCGCCGCTCAGGCCGATCAGGAAAAAAATACCGCCCTGAGAATAGACCGATGCCGCTTGCGGTAACAACACCAAGCCGGTGGCAATACCTACCGCGCCCAAAGGGATCAGACCAATATTGATATAGTGAGGTGACCAACGACCCGCCAGCACGGAGCCAGCCATAATACCAACGCCCGCTAGCGCCATCGTGCCCTGAATCACAAAGGTGTTATGAATCCCATGATGAGCTTCCGCCACCGCAGGAAACACCGCCAACATCACTTGGCTGACCGACCAAAACAACGAGACACCAACAATAGACAACCAGATAGTGCGATTATGATAGATACCTGAGACATTCTGGCGCAACGTCTTACCAGTACGGTAAGCCTGCCAATCATAATTTAACTGATCATCGGTCTCCCGGGTTTTAGGCAAACGATACGCTAAGAGCAACTCACCGATAGCGCCCAGCACCAACAACCATCCTAACGGGGCGATCTTACGTAAACTCTCTTCAGGCGATAGCTGAAAAGCCCCCTCAACCCGTATCTCAAACAGCAACGAAAACACGGCAATGCCGGAAAGGATAGCCACCATGGTGACCGCCTGAACCCAACCATTCCCTTCGGTAATATTTTCTTCGCCCACCAGTTCGCGGATAAAACCATATTTAGCCGGGGAGTAAAAAGCGCTTTGCAGCGCCAACACAAAGGTCAACGCAAAGGCGGATAAAAACCAACCTTGAAAATAACAGAGCGTTATTAGCAGCGTGGCACCGACCGCCGCCCAAGCGGAAAATCTCATCACCCGATTTTTAGGGTATTTATCGGCCAAAAACCCCGCCGGGGTGAACAGCATAATAAAGGGGAGCAAAATCAAACCATTAACCACAGCGGTCAAGACAATCTGTAGATCACCGTCATACGCTTTAAACAACGTATTTTGAATAATGATTTTATGCCCAAGATCGACAAACGCATTGATAAAGGCAATGGCAATAAATGCCAGAAAACCATTGATACGAAGAAGTGCTGACATCCTACTCTCCTTGACAGAACGAAGCAGTGACGGACCATACCGATGCGATGACAACCGGCGCTGAAGTTAAACTGAGCATAACACTACCTCCCGTTAAAATGATTCCGGAAGTATCTTTTTATCACGCTAATAACGCTATCTATGCAGAAGGAGTATTGAAATATAATACCCTTGGGTGAGTTCAGAGCACCCAAGGAGTATTTAAGCAGGATCAGACCATTATTTCCGGGTCAGATAAACACCGCACTCGAGGTGGTGGGTATAGGGAAACTGATCGAAGATCGCAAAACGTTGCAACTCATGGGTCTGGGTCAATTGTTGCAAATTATTATGCAGCGTTTCCGGATTACAGGAAACATAAACAATATTGTCATACTCGGCCACCTGTTTAACGGTCTCATCATCCAGCCCGCTGCGCGGTGGATCGACTAACACCGTACTAAAATTATAGGTACTCAGGTCAACCTTACTCTGTTTCAGGCGACGGAATTCACGTACCCCTTGCAGGGCTTGGGAAAACTCCTCGCTGGACATCCGCAGAATCTTAACGTTATCCACCTGATTGGCGGCGATATTATATTGCGCCGCTTCAACCGACACTTTGGCTATCTCGGTGGCGATCACCTGATCAAAGTTTTGCGCTAGCGCCATGGTGAAATTGCCATTACCACAATACAACTCAACCAGATCACCACCCGCGTTTCGCGTCACATCCTGCGCCCACTCCAACATCTGAATGCAGACACCACCATTCGGTTGAGTGAAGCTGTTTTCAACCTGTTTGTAAATCAGCTCACGACCACCCACGGGCATCTTTTCAATGGCGTAATCTTGATCCAATATAATTTTGGTTTTACGGCTACGACCAATAAAGTGGATGCCAAAATGCTGTTTCAACTTTTTCGCTTCTTCGGTCCAGGCCTCATCCAATGGTTTGTGATAGAGCAAGCTGATAATCACTTCACCGGACAGAGTGCTGAGGAAATCCACCTGAAACAGACGACGGCGTAACAGTTCATTCGGTCGCAGATAGTCCAACAGCTTAAACATCACCTGCTGGATCGGTTCAGACACCATCGGACAACTTTCTAAGCGGCTGTGCTGATGCTTATCGCCGGGTTGGAACATCACGTAGTAAAGATCATCACCCTCATGCCAAACACGAAATTCGGCGCGCAAACGATAAGCGGTTTTCTCGGATTCAAACAGTTCGATATCAGGCGGACAAAAATCGCTAAACTGCTGTTCGATTTCAGCTTTCTTTTCGCTCAGCTGAGCATCATAGCGGGACGGATCAACAACAGGCAGCGCCATCTAAACCTCGATAGAATGTAAGGGGAAATAGGCCGCGCATTCTACCAGTACGCCCCCATCACTCCAAGCGTTCAATAGGGTTTAAAAACCCTGGCCTACGCCGGAATACAACTGTGAGGCAAACTCTTCAGACATCTGCTGCCAACGCGATAGATTATTCTGTAACCCCAAACGAGTAAGATACTTCTGACTGATGCGACTACAGATACGACATTCATTGATATTTACCACATCGGGTAAAATAGAGTCCGCCAGATGCACCGCTGTTAATGGCGTGAATTTTTCACTGGTGGTGGCGTTCGGGTTAGAGTGATACAACACCGCCTCAACCACCTCTGGGGATAAATTCCACAGCCCCAACATATAAGCCCCCACTTCCATATGGTTCACACCAAGGCGAAGTTTTTCAATTGCATAGAGAGGCTGATTCAGCGCCGCCGCTTCTTGCAGTACGGCACTATAGTGCTCAGCTTCACGGGTAGCGATCACTAGCATACCGATATCTTGTAACAGTGCGCCCAAAAATGCTTTATCGGCGATATCCGGGCTAACCCGCTGTTCACGGCAAATGGCTTGAGCAAAACGCCCTACCACCATTGAGCGGTCGAAGAGGTTTTCAAAAGAAAATCCAGACCAACTTTTACTCTGGGGAAAATGTTCAAACAAACGCGACACAAGGAACAGATCTCGCACCTGGCGCACCCCAAGAATCACCACCGCATCTTTAATTTTGAATACTTTATTGCTGAGCGCAAAAAATGCCGAATTAACCAGCTGTAAAATCTTCGCACACATGGCCGGATCTCTTTCGATGATCGCAGCAATATCTTCAGCCCGGGTTACATCCGATGCCAGCGCATCATTCAAGGCAATATAGACCCCGGGTAATGATGGTAAACGTTCAATCGCACCAACATATTCGCGGATCGCCGGTTTCTTCGATGCCTGCAATAGATGAAAGCTTTCTCCAACCTCTTTGAAGAGTTCACCAACGGCAGAGGTAAACAGGAGCGAACGGTGACAAAGCTCCGACGCTTTAGCCACTTGCGGTGGATGTAGACCATCATTCAACATAACCCGGACCACCCCAGGATGATGTTCGACCACCTTACGCAACCAGTGGTAACGAAAATCAAAATTTTCCACCGATAACTGCACCACAATCACTCGATAATCACCGCTATCAAGCATCTGTTCAGCTTGTTCAGGCTGTTGTGCTAAATCGATAGTGACCTTACCTTCTAATGTGGCCGGAATCGCATTCAGATCAACTAACGGCTTACCGAGCCAGAGCACGGCAACCTGATCTTCTTTTAGAATGTACTCGAACATAGTCCTCTCCATCGGCTCATAGAACCCTCTCTTTATTCAGCTCCATGCCCAACGATCATACTTATCGACGCATAACACAGCCGCAAAACGGTATTGAGGTTGCCACTCATGATCCAGACGTATTATTCAGACGCTCATTAAGTTGTAGTCTTATTTACCCAACTTGCCAATGATGACTGCCCACTATAGTGAGAATATTCGCTGCACCTGGATTCCTCTGGCGAACAAAAAAGATCCCCTTTATGGCTGTATTCTCAATCATTTAAGAGTAAAATTGCGCGCTTATCTCTGAACCTAGACCTGCTCTGAATCATGACTGACAAACAACGTAAGATTCTTGTTACCAGCGCTCTGCCTTATGCCAACGGCCCTATCCATCTGGGACACTTGGTAGAGTATATCCAGACTGACATCTGGACACGCTTCCAAAACCAGCGCGGCAATCATTGCACCTACGTGTGCGCCGATGATGCCCATGGCACCCCCATTATGCTTAAAGCTGATCAAATGGGTACCACGCCAGAAGCGCTGATTAATCAGGTAAGCCAAGAACATCAGCGTGATTTCGCAGGGTTTATGGTGGGTTTTGATAACTACTACTCCACCCATTCCGAAGAGAACAAGCACTTCTCATCATTGATTTATAGTCGCCTACGTGATGCCGGTCATATCGATCGTAAAACCATCACGCAAGCCTACGACCCCGAAAAAGAGATGTTCTTGCCAGACCGTTTCGTCAAGGGTGACTGCCCGAAATGCGGCGCGCAGGATCAATACGGCGATTCCTGTGAAGTCTGTGGCGCAACTTACAGCCCGGTCGACATGAAGAACGCTTATTCCGCGGTCTCGGGTGCTAAACCGATTGAAAAAGAATCTGAACACTACTTTTTCAAACTGGGTGATTTCGAAAAGTTCCTGCGCAACTGGGTCGATACTTGCGTCCAAGAGCAGATGATTCACAAGCTCAACGAGTGGTTTGAATCCGGTTTACAAAACTGGGATATCTCCCGCGATGCGCCTTATTGGGGCTTTGAAATCCCCGATGCGCCGGGTAAATACTTCTATGTTTGGCTAGATGCCCCCATCGGCTATATCGCCAGCTTTAAAAACTGGTGCGATAAAAACGATGTCGACTTTGACGAGTATTGGAATAAAGATTCCGACACCGAGCTGTATCACTTCATCGGTAAAGATATCGCTTACTTCCATACCCTGTTCTGGCCAGCCATGCTTGAAGGTGCGGGTTTCCGTATTCCCACCAAAGTATTTTGCCATGGCTTCCTGACGGTTAACGGTCAGAAGATGTCCAAGTCTCGCGGCACCTTTATTATGGCGGAGACCTATCTTAAACATCTGCGCCCAGAATACCTGCGTTATTACTTCGCCGCGAAGCTGGGTTCCGGTATCGATGATATCGATTTGAGCCTAGACGATTTCCGTATGCGGGTGAATGCCGACCTGGTTAACAAAGTCGTCAATATCGCCTCCCGTTGCGCTGGCTTTATCTACAAGAAATTTGATGGCCAACTCGGTAGCACATTAGCCGAACCGTCGCTGTATGATGAAGCGATCGCCTCTGGCGAATTGATTGCCAATGCCTATGAAGCGCGCGAATACGGTAAAGCGATGCGTGAGATCATGCATCTCGCCGATAAAGCCAACCAGTATATTGATGCGGCTGAACCTTGGGTGCTGGCGAAACAGGACGATAAACAGCAGCAAGTTCAAGACTGCTGCACCATGGGCATTAACCTGTTCCGGGTGATTATCTCCTATCTGGCACCCGTACTGCCTCAGGTCGCAGACGATACCGCCGCCTTCCTGAACATCAATGGTTTTGCGTGGGATGCGATTAAAACACCGCTGCTAGATCATCAGATCAACAAATTTAAGCCGCTAATGCAACGGGTTGAAGAAAGCAGCATTGAAGCAATGATCGAAGATAGCAAAGCAACACTAGCCGCTATCGCAGCGACTACCCCTGCGGCGCCAACGGCAGTTAAAACTGAGTTAGAGAAAGACCCAGTGGCCGATGAAATCACTTTTGATGAGTTTGCTAAGGTCGATCTCCGAGTTGCGCTGATCGTCAAAGCGGAACATGTGAAAGGTGCCGATAAACTACTGCAGCTAACGCTGGATATCGGTGGCGAAAACCGCAACGTCTTTGCCGGTATCAAATCTGCTTACAACCCCGAAGACTTGCAAGGCAAACTGACCGTCATGGTAGCCAACTTGGCACCGCGGAAAATGAAGTTTGGCATGTCTGAAGGCATGGTGTTGGCAGCAGGCCCCGGTGGTAAAGACCTCTGGATACTCGAACCCCACGAAGGCGCACAGCCGGGCATGCGGATTATGTAAACGGTCTTTATCACCGTTATACCATTATGATTAAAGGCACTGTAGAGTGCCTTTTTTATTGAGGAGTCGATATGGCACAGGAAATTGAACGCAAGTTCCTCGTGGATATAGATAAAGTCGATCTACCAAAGCAGGGTCTAACCATCTGTCAGGGTTATATTCAAACGGCCGATAAAACCACCGTGCGCATCCGCATCATGGGCGATAAAGCGTTTCTAACCCTCAAAGGGGAAACCCACGGCTTCTCGCGCAGTGAGTTTGAATATGAAATCCCCGTCAGCGATGCCCGCCAGATGCTCGATGAGCTCTGCAAAGGCCCCGTGGTCGATAAAACCCGCTACCTGATTCAGCATCAACAACATCTTTGGGAGCTGGATATCTTTGCCGGCGACAACCAAGGGCTGATCGTCGCCGAAGTAGAACTGAGCAGCGAAACAGAACAACCGGTACTGCCCGACTGGATAACCCAAGAAGTGACCGGCGACAAGCGCTATTACAATTCGAACCTGCTGACCCACCCTTTCAAAAACTGGTAACCCGATGAGCACAGTACACCCGTTCGAACATCTCACCCCAAGTTTTATTCAGGATGCCATTGAAAGCCTCGGCTATCTTTGTGATGGGCGGGTATTTGGCTTAAATAGTTATGAAAATCGCGTCTATCAGATTGGCATTGAAGAAAGCGAGCCGTTGATTGCAAAGTTTTATCGCCCTGCCCGCTGGAGCAAAGAACAGATTCTCGAGGAGCATCAGTTTTGCTTTGAGCTACTGGCGCAAGAGCTGCCCGTGGTTGCACCGTTAATCCGTGATGGGGAAAGCCTATTTTGTTATGGCGACTTTATGTTTGCCCTGTTCCCTCGCAAGGGCGGTCATGCACCCGAACTGGACAATATGGATAACCTCTTCACCTTAGGACGAATGCTCGGTCGCATACACACCATCGGCGCCAGTCGCCCCTTTATCCACCGGCCAGCCATCGATATCGCTAGCTATGGCCATGAAAGCGCTAAACTAATCAGCGAACAGTTTATTCCCGCTGAACTGAAAACCTCCTACGACACTCTCACCGCAGACCTACTCAAGCTGATGGAGCAACACTGGCAAGTTTGCCAGCCCATCAACCACATCCGAGTCCACGGCGACTGCCATATCGGCAATATGCTCTGGCGGGATAATGCACCACATTTCGTTGATTTTGATGATGCCAGAATGGCACCAGCGATTCAGGATATCTGGATGCTACTCTCCGGTGAGCGGGACAGTCAGCAAGCCCAACTATTGGAGATTATTGAAGGTTATCGTGAATTCTGCGACTTTAACCCAGCGCAACTACGATTAACCGAAACCCTACGTACTCTGCGTATTATGAATTATGCCGCCTGGGTCGCTAGACGCTGGGAAGATCCCGCGTTCCCACACAATTTCCCTTGGTTTAATACCGTGCGCTACTGGAGCGAACATATTCTCGAATTGAGAGAGCAACTGTTTGCCCTGCAAGAGCCGCCATTACAGCTGTATAATTAACGCCCGCCCAAAACAGCCTTTATTAAATATTAAACCCCGAACAAGCCCTGCATTTAAGGGCGTTCGGCCTACTAAGGATTAAAGCGGTTAACTTTTACCCAACACAAACCACTGACCACAGCTTTCCACTCCAAACTCCCCATCCCGTTCTTCTGCTAAGTCAGCCAGTTGATAGAAAACAGCTCGATTCAAGAGTCCCTCCATGCCATAGCGCACCATCAGATAGGGTGAAGGTTCATCACTATCCTGGGCCGTTTCGACACGTAACGGATGCTCCGCCGATGCCACCACCACATCATCGGTGGATGAGGTAAACACGAGCTCCTGCCCCTGCGACCCTTGACGCACATCTAGGCCAACAAAGAAGAACGGTACATCTTCAACCTGTATGCCTACTTTTTCGACCGGCGTGACCAAAAAGTAACGCTCCCCTTCACGCCATAAAATAGTCGAGAACAACGTCACCATCGCGGGGCGCTTGATCTGCCCACCCTCATGAATCCAACGTCCATCGCGCGTAATCTGTATATCTAGATCACCACTGAAATCAGGTTTCCAAAGATGCACCGGCGGCAATGCACGGCGCTTTTTATGATCACCTTCCAACTGTTGCTGTATAGAACTCAGGTCCGGTTTGCTCTCGTTCACGACGTATCCTTGGCTATCTAAAACGGGTTTATGGGTATTGTATTTCAGTTGTCATTAAATCGGCTCATATTGACTGCAAAAAATTTCACCTTATAACTTAAACACATGAAAGACATTCATTGTTAGAATAGATCGTACTTAAAAAGTAAAACACAGCCGTCAAAGCATCGACGCACAGTAGCGAATACGATTTAGCCAGCACAAGCGATCGATTCGCGAGAAACATATTTGATTTAGCACCTGATTAAGCATATACGGATACCCTGATGAGCGACTCACAATTGAAACAGAAATTCGCCGACCCAAAACGCGGCGTCTATTTTATTGGCACCACCCCGCCGAAGTCTTCTGTTTCTATGGCACAGGTATCCGAGATAGGCACCAAGCTGCTCGAACGTCTCGAGCAGATCGATTACGATGGCGTGATCGTCTATGACATTCAGGACGAAAGCAGCCGAACCGATAAGCCTCGTCCGTTTCCTTTCATGAACACCCACGACCCACGAGATTACTCTGCCATTCTGCGAGAAAAATCTGGCCGCCCGGTGATCACCTATAAGAGCGTTTCTCAGCGCAGCCGAGATGACTTTGATCAGTGGCTAGACCGTGCTTGGTGTCCCCATGGTGTTCGTGATCTGGTGTTAGTTGGTAGCCCCTCCTCTGACGGGGATATCAAGCTGACCCTGCCACAGGCGTATGCCTCAATGCAGGAACACAGCCTCAACTTCAACCTCGGTGGCGTCACCATTGCAGAGCGTCATGCCAGCAAAGGCAACGAGCACCTACGGTTGCTAGAAAAAAGCGCCCAAGGCTGTGAATTTTTTATCTCACAAGCAGTGTATAACCCTCAAGCCACTATTGACCTGCTGAGTTCCTATGCCCGTGAATGTAAAGAACGTGGTTTAGCACCCAAGCGGATTATTCTCACCTTCACCCCTTGCGGTAGCGCAAAGACACTCGAATTTATGGAATGGCTCGGCATCTCAGTCCCTCAAGCGACCTGCCACCGAATCCTTGATGCGCATAACCCGCTGGGCGAATCGATCCGTATCTGTCGCAATAATCTTGATCAGATTCTTGAGGCCTGTGGCGGCCTAGGTATTCCGTTGGGACTGAACATCGAAAGCTTAACCAACCGAAAAGAAGAGATAGACGCGGCGATTCGCCTGTATAAACTTCTCAAAGCCACACTGGATTTGAAACTCGCCGAACTAGAACTATAATCTCAAAACAATTCACTCTCTCTTCTGTCAAATCATTGAACCAGAAAGAGCCCCATGTAAACAATCAACATATGCCTTAACCCCCGTGCTTACGGGGAACACTCTTTCAGCTCAATGCCGAGTTTGGCCAGCAGCGGTTCATCCCCGTGCTTACGGGGAACACATCTCAGCCAACGGCGCCGGCCGCTGATCCCGCGGTTCATCCCCGTGCTTACGGGGAACACCTTCAGGTAGCCGAACTGCTGCCCTGTTAAATCGGTTCATCCCCGTGCTTACGGGGAACACATAAATGTTTCAACAGTCTGTTGCATTGGTGACGGTTCATCCCCGTGCTTACGGGGAACACCTGATCTTTATTTAGAGTAACGATAGTAGTGTCGGTTCATCCCCGTGCTTACGGGGAACACCTGAGACACGACGACTGGACGCTGAGAATGAGCGGTTCATCCCCGTGCTTACGGGGAACACTGAGCTTTTGTGCCTACGTACTCGGCAAAACCCGGTTCATCCCCGTGCTTACGGGGAACACTACTTGGCGGAAATTGCGCAACGCACTGATCGCGGTTCATCCCCGTGCTTACGGGGAACACGTAAAAACAATGCGTAAAGTTAATAAAAATGTACGGTTCATCCCCGTGCTTACGGGGAACACGGCATCGCCCTTTTCTTTAACGGCACCAACCAGCGGTTCATCCCCGTGCTTACGGGGAACACTAGCTCATCGGCCTGCGAGCTTTCGAGCATCTGGGTTCATCCCCGTGCTTACGGGGAACACCGTTTAACCTAACGGGAAGTTCTCCGGGGGGTCGGTTCATCCCCGTGCTTACGGGGAACACGATTATCGCTAAACTCCATTTTTTTAATAAAACGGTTCATCCCCGTGCTTACGGGGAACACCCTGCAAGTAGCTCGCGACATCATCCAGACCGCGGTTCATCCCCGTGCTTACGGGGAACACTTCAAATCTGAATATGGTCATGAGTTTGATGACGGTTCATCCCCGTGCTTACGGGGAACACGGATCTATTTCAACGGCCAGCCGCTTAACGGGCGGTTCATCCCCGTGCTTACGGGGAACACTGATATCCATAAGCAATCAGTTTAGAAGCATACGGTTCATCCCCGTGCTTACGGGGAACACCCAAGTTCATCGACGGTGAGTTTCTCAAACTGCGGTTCATCCCCGTGCTTACGGGGAACACAGATCAAATTCAACCGCGTCATGATTGGCATGCGGTTCATCCCCGTGCTTACGGGGAACACTACTGTGTGTTGAACACAAATACCATCAGGTTCGGTTCATCCCCGTGCTTACGGGGAACACGGGAAGAGTTGAGCCTCGACGACTTGTAAGCCCGGTTCATCCCCGTGCTTACGGGGAACACCGCAGATGTAACCGCCACGTCTAGCGCGTTTACGGTTCATCCCCGTGCTTACGGGGAACACAATACTGTTGGCTTTTTCATTGTCTATCGCTCCGGTTCATCCCCGTGCTTACGGGGAACACTAACTGCACACTCTCAAGGTCAGCCAGAGTATCGGTTCATCCCCGTGCTTACGGGGAACACGCGCTCTTGGATCTTCTGGCGGTAGTTCAGGGCGGTTCATCCCCGTGCTTACGGGGAACACTATAGAAAGTGGGACCTTCAAAACTCGCTAGACGGTTCATCCCCGTGCTTACGGGGAACACGTCGCTATGGGTGTTCGCTGGGTGAAAGCAACCGGTTCATCCCCGTGCTTACGGGGAACACCTAGTGCGTAGCACGACATTATAACGCAGGGTCGGTTCATCCCCGTGCTTACGGGGAACACTAGTATTTCAATGAAAAAAACAACAACAAATACGGTTCATCCCCGTGCTTACGGGGAACACGAGCAAGAGAAGGCGAACGGCTTTCCGTCTGGCGGTTCATCCCCGTGCTTACGGGGAACACTAGCGATCACAACTGCAGTCTTCTCAATGTCTCGGTTCATCCCCGTGCTTACGGGGAACACGAGCGCTATCAGAAATGGGTTAACACTCAGCACGGTTCATCCCCGTGCTTACGGGGAACACATGGTGACAGGTGAAGAGGGTGAACTGGGTCGCGGTTCATCCCCGTGCTTACGGGGAACACTGGATAATCACGCGATTTTGATTTTTTTAGATCGGTTCATCCCCGTGCTTACGGGGAACACAGCGTAAGTTAGTACCCCATCCTCTGCTGTCTCGGTTCATCCCCGTGCTTACGGGGAACACTAAATCGTGACATGTCACAGCAAGCCGAACTGCGGTTCATCCCCGTGCTTACGGGGAACACTCAAATTCTGAATATAAAAACCAACGATACGCAGGTTCATCCCCGTGCTTACGGGGAACACTCGCAGCGGCAGCGGCAGAACCGGCAACAGCTACGGTTCATCCCCGTGCTTACGGGGAACACTGCTAGATCAGCATTGATCATATCGATATTAGCGGTTCATCCCCGTGCTTACGGGGAACACTCTAAATGTACATGATTGTATTTAAAGGATAAATCATTCCTTAAGAAATCTACCAAATTGTTAAAGAGCGAAGATGAATATCTTATTCGTCTTGAGGAAGAAATCGAACAAGCCTCAAACCATCGAAATCTATAGGCACCCGCCGGTTTTTTCCGTAAGTGATAAAATCAAAACCTGATTCTGTATTGGTGGCCCAGACCATTACCACGTTGCCCTCCTCAGCAAGTTCAATAACCTGAGCCCAGATCATTTCACGTATTCGACGAGAGACGTCACCCACATAAACGCCCGCCCGAACTTCCAATAACCAAACGGCTAGACGTCCTCTTAATCTGGGTGGTACCGCTTCTGTCACCACCGTCAGCATACTCATGGTTATTTACTCCGATGCCCTGCATCACCGATCGTTTCCGGTTCGGGGATAGCTGGCGGCTGAGCATCTGCTGGGGCTACGGGAAGCGCAATCTCACCAGCAGCTAGAACCTCTTCAATTAATGGAATTAAGCGTTTTAGCAACTTACTCGTGCGGAAAATCTCACGACAGGCGATCCTTACTTCACGATCAGGCTGTCGTGTTTTGGTGGCTGCTATTTTAAAAGCAACAGGAACAACAGTTTCAAACTTCACCAAATCAGCAATATCGTAGATAAAAGAAAGTGGTTTACCGGTATGAACGAAGCCTATCGCGGGGGCATAGCCAGCGGCCAATACCGCCGCTTCGGTGACACCATACAAACACGCCGTTGCCGCACTTAAACATTGATTAACGGTGTCGCCTTTATCCCAATTTTTAGGGTCGTATCGGCGACCGTGCCAAGTAACATTGTATTGCTTTGCTAGCATTGCATAGGTTTTCCTGACTCTTGCGCCCTCGATCCCCCTCAGCTGCTCAACGCTTCTTCTTTCTGGTGGTGATTCACCAAAACGAAGCTCAAACATTTTTCTGACGACTCTGAGGCGTAACGACTCATCCAATGCCAATTTTGCCTGATAAAGTAGACGATCAGCACGGGCACCTCCTGGTTGCCCGGCTGAATATAAACGCACTCCGGCCTCACCGACCCAAATTAATAAAGTGCCGGTTGTCGCCGCCAACTTGACTGCTGCATGGCTTATTCGTGTGCCAGGCTCCAACATCAGGCAGACAATAGAGCCTACGGGAATATGCATCCGCTCACCATTCACTTCATCAATAACAACAAACGCGCCATCACGAACATCGATACGCCCCATACCCACAAAAATCATGGAGTTACGATCCTTGATTGGAATCGGTTTTAACGGAACAAAGGCCATATTTATCCTTTTTGCTCAGGCAGCAGATGAGAGCTGGATTTAACTAACACCTTCATTTGCTGGATAGCTAAATCATTAAGCTGAACAATGCGCTCTGGTTGACTTAATCCTTGTCGAATAAGATAAGCATTCATAGATTCCAAATTAGCGAGGCAAACTAATTGATGAACATTGGCATGATCACGCATATTGCCTTTTTCACTCGAATTTTCTTCACGCCATTGCTTTGCGGTGAGACCAAACAAAGCCACATTAAGCAGGTCAGCTTCGCTGGCATAGACCGCTGATACTTGTTGTTGGCTAAGCAGATCAGGAATTAAGTGTTGCTGAATCGCATCGGTATGAATTTGATAATTAACTTTGGCCAAGTTGCGTTTAATGTCCCAACCAAGCTGCTCGAATTCTTGCTCCTTGAGACGCTGGAACTCTTTGATGAGGTAGAGTTTGAATTCAACTGAGATCCAGCTGGCAAATTCAAAAGCGATATCCTTTTGAGCGTAGGTACCACCATAGCGACCCGCTTTAGATATAATGCCAATGGCCGCTGTGGTTTGTATCCATTGTTTCGGGGTTAAGGTAAAGCTGTTAAGACCCGCCTCTTTTTTAAAGTCCTCGAATTCGAGGACTTTAAAACTCGGGTTATTAAGCTGTTCCCAAATACCCAAGAACTCAATCGTATTTCTATTTCGTATCCAATTGCCAATGATATGAGCAGCTCGATCACTGCCCTTATATTTGGCGATATCGGTAATGCAGATATACTCAATACCATCCTTGGTGTTTGTTGAAATAGTTTGGTCTAATACCTGCAGTTTTGATTTCATGGCTCATCCTTGTCTGTTTCTGCATCAATTTTTGTTCAACAGATATTCACCTTTCACCAATGCTTTGAACAAAGGCAAATCATGCTGATATTTTCTTTGAATGCTTGAGTATATCAATTTAGCCTCTGCATCTAGTTCCTCGATTGCTGACCGTCTTAGTTCGCCAGCTTCTTTACGATCTACATCTAAAAGAATGTTTTGAATTATCTGCTGGGTATTCGATACAAACCTATGCATTGCTTGATCTTTAATGCCCGCTACAAAGTTTTTATCGTACCCAATACCAAACATCTTGTTCAGTGCCTGTGACAATTTATCTTTTTGACTTAGTCCCGCATCGACCACCTGAGTTATTCTACTCAGGTGATTGCTTAATGAAGAGGGCATGGAATACAAATCGTAAACGCGTCCAAGGATAGATCCCTGATCCGCTATATTTCCTCCAACCAAAAGGCTCGTTCTGCTTTGACCAGAAATTTCCTGATATTGACGAACGATATAGGCCGGTTCAAACATTGCCTTATCCGTTTCTTTACCAACTATATAGCTGGTTAGCTCCTGCCAAGATTGCCAATTCTGATCCCTAGCACACACGGCATAAACGCCATCTTCTCTCACTGATCTAGGAGTATAGGGATGAGGCCACCAACCAGCGCCGGCATCTCTGCCCGCTTTAGTAGAACCATAGCTACCCTTATACTTTTCCCTCATAAATGTTGTGACAGACTGTTCTGATTCACAGCCGCAGACATCGCAGTGACATATTTTATCTTCAACAATAAAATTAATATGGTAAGCCAGTGCAAACAGCCCCCGAATTAAGCCAATTTTTTGTGCCTGATAAAGCCCCCCTAGTAATGGAGAAATCCACATTGGCTTATTATCTGCTTCCGAATCCAATTCCGCATACTTATCAAATAAATCTGTCGCAACTATGTTACTGAAGACTGTTTGCTTTAAACCATCACCTGCAATCAGGGTAGAAATAGCTCCACCTCCCCGAATTCCTGTTGCGCCAGTAGGTCCAAAACATTCTCCTTTGATATTCATATGCAAGTTATAGTTAAGGACATGTGAGCAGTCTGGACAGATTGTCTCAGCATCCTTTACTTCAGAAAATAACCCTATTGCATTTGGAGAAGTACCACACTCAATACCTGACAGCATTTTTGTAATAGGCGCACTTGGATTTTTGGCATTAACAGGAGGCGAGGAACGCATAAAACAATCACCTTCAAACCACTCCGAATGCATCTCAGATAATTTTCGATCGTACTCCTCACACGTAATCCCATTGATAAGGTAGTGCTGCAACTGTTTTGTATCAGGCTGTAAAACGGCTGTCGCTAAAGAACTTAAAAGTTGCAGCATAGCCAGCTGGATTTCATCAAAGTAATACTGAAGTTGATAGTCTTTATCAGTGGTTAGAATTGTTTTCAGCGATACTTTGCCATGATTGGTTGAGACAAAATCATCCTTAAGTAGATTCATCATTGTTTTCCTTCTCAATCTGCCCCCTGGGTGAGGCACAAACATGCACGGTACGCATGGCATATTTTCTTGGTTCGCTAGTAGTTTTATCTCGTACCTGTAGCGTAGCCACCTTATTCACACCAGCAATATCACTAAAAATCTGCCCACCTAAGCCAAGATTTTTTAACGCATTCGCGGGGTTAGCTTCTTCCAATATGAGTTCAAACAAAGGACGAGTTAACGGGCAAGACTTACGTCCCTGAAAGACCGAAAAAACCGGTTGTTTTACTTTTGCAGCAAGATGCTTAACCAGCTTGTCATCGCCACTGATAGCGAAGGTATGCGCCGAATCACACCAATACTCCCGATACGTTGGTTTAGTACCGTTTTGAATCTTCCCCTGTGGGCTGCGAAAATTCTGAACAGTGTGATAATCCACCATTTTTTCGCCACACTGATTAACCTGAACGGCAATGTCCAACTGCTCAGACAATTCAAACAGCTCTCGGTGTCGGTCACGGGTAATTCCCAAAGCGGCCCCCAATAAACCCAATACAGCAGACCGCGTCGGAAAATGGTTAACTCGGCGATGGATATCAAAGGTCTGCAAGCCGTAGGCTGACATACCTTCTGTTTTCAGAATTAGGGTTCTGGTTTTCATGAAAACCTCCTTAAAACTGAATATCGCTAATTTTACTAACCCAGATTATTTGATCACTTTTTGCTGTTTCAGTCAGGTCTAAACCCATTGCTTTGGAATCAATATCATAAGCATTTATTAACTTTTCATAGTGTTTAATTAACTCTTCAATCGACCGTTCCATTACTTCACCGCTATTGTCAATCGGTTTACGAAATGCGTTGGCAAGTGACAGTGGCTGATCCGACTGAGTGACCAAAACAAAATCCGCTTGGTTATGAGCGGCAAATACCTTTTGTTTTGCTGAGGGAGTCACTTGTGCGAAACACCGCACTATTGTTTTAACGATGGGCGCTACATCTGCAATGGTTGCTTTTACATTTTCAGCTAACAGATCAAGATTAATAGAGGCGTAGCGATAAAAAACACCTGAGCTGAATTCTGTAGTGCCTATATGACCAGAGCCCTGTTCTGCTAGATCATCACATGCAGTAAACCAATCCACCTCAATATCTGCGCTATGCGTTGTTATACTATGAGCGACACTCATAGCAGCCTCGACATTACGATCAGGGCAACTGGCGTCCATGCGTCCTGAGAGCGCGACATCAAAGGTTGGAATATGAACCGTTTTCTTCAACTCTTTTAGGTCTATTCCAGCTTGAACCATATTTACTGCTTCTCGAATCGCGCCTAATGCGTAAGGCTGTACAGCATCGAAATAACGGTGTATCTCAGCCGTTTCTTTATCTTTCTCTTTTTTTACTTTAGACCCCATATTCAGCAATACATCTTCAATTAATTTCTTATCAATATCCGGCATCTGCTCGATACAAAGCTGCAATAACTCATCAAACTTATTGGTACGAATAGATTTTTCTTCTACTGCATTAACATAAAGGTCACTCTGACGAATTGAACGTTTCAAACACTGACTTGATATGCGGCTGCGAACACTACCGCCAAAAACCGCTGTTTTTTGCAGACCAGAATCATCACGATTCATCATAGAAGAAGGATGAGAAATCAAGGTATGGATATTTATAAAAGTTGTCATCAATAATTCCTTTTAGATAATCAGTTAGCTTCAAATTTTTCAGTATTCGCAAAGATAAATTCTTTAAGAAGTTGTCTTCTCGCATTATCACCCCAGTACTGGGCTAGCTTACCCAGACTCTCAAGGTTAACGCCCTTACAACGCACCAGTTGTCGCTTCAGATAATCAATGCCATTATCGCCACTTCGGGTGATTTGTATCACCTGCCCTTCTTTAACTCCGGCCTGAATCAAGGCGCGTGCTACAGATAAGCCTTCGCCGGAAGGCTCAACCTTACAGTGCAGCAATAAATACAGAATACGTTGCGTTTGTTTGTTATCTGCCACCTTAGCGAGGGCCAATATCCGAAAATATGCTGGTGTGTTTGCTAAAGAACCTAAGTTACAACGTTTCAACTCAGCCAAATCCCCTTTGGATAGCGTTTGCATAGCTTTATAAATGTCCTGATACATAAACTCTCCTTTCAGCTATATACGAGCAAGTGATAACAAGCCAGCGCCTGCATGCTTCTTACGACCGATACCCATGACCAAGGCCTGCTCGACAGAATGCGGATTTAATACCTGTAGTATTCCTTCGAAACAAACAAAACGGCTGCTATATGAATTTTTACTGCTAACTAGAAAATCATCCGTTGCCGTCACCTGAACATTTGCCCCAACCAATTTACGCTGCAGCCACTCGATTTGTGCTGATATATCATGAATCTCAATCACCTTTTTTCCTTGACTGAGGCATTTGGTTGGATAAGCCACTAACTTGAACTTGTAATAACTCCCTTCCGATAACTTGGTTGAAAACTGTTTGCTGGCCGTCACCTTTACAGAGTCACATGATTTAGGTGCTGTCGAAGACTGCAACAACACAATACAAGTGTTACCTCTTCGTTCTTCCACCCGAAACAAATGATCCCGCTTACGCTCGGGTGTATTAGGAAACAATTTCCAAACAGCCTGATGTTGCTCATATGTGTCATGGCTGTTAATTACAATTCTTGATAGATACATATATTACCTTCCTAGATTGAGTTCTTCGGCCACCTCATCACGAATGAACCCTAATTCGTTGTAGTGGATATCTCTTCCAACAATCGCTTTATAACAAAAATATTCTGAACATTTTTGCCCTCGTGCGTATTTCGGGGCCAAAGAAATTAAACTCCTTTCTCGGTCTTGCTGTTCATTAAAATCTCCACCATGTAATAACTCACCTTGCTCATTAAAGAGTACGACCGATACGCTCATTTCCCCGTCTCGGGTTAACAATGCACAACGCGGATCGACATCATTAAGTGGTCTCGATTGCATAGAACTGATCTGCCTTGCAGTATAATTACTCCCCTCCCCTTTTAATTCAAAGGCATCGGCTATTGCTCCTAATACTTCTGGTTCAGAATGGTAAGCATTAAGAGTATGAACAAACTTGATAGCGCTTCGGTAACAGTCAGGAAAAATCAACTCTGAATGCTGTTGAAGGAACTTCTGGGTACGGTAAAGCCAGCGTACATTCTGATAAACATAGCCGCTTCCCGAATAATGCTGTTGCGCCTGCTTGAGATCAGTTTCGGTTTCCAGCTCTGATTCCGGCACTAATGTGATAAATAATGGCTCGCGTATACTATTCGTTCGCTGCTGCAAGCTTGAATTGAGCCTATCATGTCGCCATAAACGCCCCATACGCTGCATCAGATATTCAATAGGCGCTATCTGACTGATCATAATATCGAAGTCGAGATCTAGTGATTGTTCGATTACCTGAGTTGAGATTAATAGCCGGCCCGAACGTTTAGCCTCTTTACCGTAATCAGACAACACTTGTTTTTCGATGCGTTCACGATCAGCAAAAGCATAGCGGGCATGAAATAAATCCACTGGATATTCAGGGTTTTCAGCAATGATTTTAAGATATAATTTCTGTGCATCAGCCACCGTATTACAGATAGCAGCCACCATGGCCCCCTGTACGACCCAACGGTGTATTTGGACTATCTGATCACTGCTGGGAAGGCAGTTTTCTGCTTGCCAGATATGTGTTTTGACAACTCTTTTTTTATTTACTTTCATACCTTCAGGTAATGGATATTCCTTTGTATTACCTAACAAATCTGTGTGAGTAACAAGGGGATATTCGTCAGAGCTAAATTTGCCTTTATAGCAAGACAATAACTTCTCTTTAGTATGCTCTGGCAAGGTTGCTGATAATAAAATCACGCTGCCATACGCCTGATGCTGACCTTTCAGCACCTGTTCAATTAACCCCATCATGTAGGGGTCAAAGCTATGAATTTCATCCAGAACCAATACTGACTTTCGGGTGCCAAAAGATCTTACAAACTGGTGACGTACACTTAAAACGCCCATCAATATCTGATCAATCGTCGCTACAGAAACAGCCCCTAGAAATGCCCGTTTATTGGACTGATGTAAGAACCCACTTTCATCTGACATATCTGATAATAAATATCTGGACTTCCCGTGAGCTAATGTCGGAAGCGCATCAGGAAACAATATATTTGCAGCTTTACCAATACGACTGAACAAACCATTTGCCGTAGCCTGTGTAGGCAACCCAAATACCACGCCATCAGCAAAGCCGGATTTAATTAAGGTAGACGCATATGCCAGTGCAAATTCCGTTTTTCCTGACCCCGTATCAGCTTCTACGATAGTTAGACCTGGTTTAAGGGGTAAATTATCTAATAAACATTGAACACCCCTGGGAGCGTAGCTGGGAAAGAGAAAGCGAAATCCTGCCCCCAGAATTTGTTCAATCATCCCCGTTTGTTTTAAAGCTGCTTCTGCTCGCGGTAAGGTATTTTGATAGTACTGAGCTAAATTCAAATCAACCTCAGTCGTAAAGTCAGTAATCGAAGAACCAATCCAATCTGCGACACTACACAACCCAGCTAACAGCGATATTTCTCTTACCTCAGGGATCGTATCCAACTGGCAAAATTGCAAACAGAAATGAATCCAGTCCTGCCTAGCGTGCATATCTAGCTCAATTAACGCTTCATCTGCATCCGGTTCAAAGTAATCGAAAGATACATCACAAAAGCCATGATGACCTGCAACCGCTTTCATTGCTTGGTTCACCCCGAAAACTTGGCAAAACTGCTGATAGCCACAAGAACCGTGAGAGTAATAGGTAGAGTCAGGTTCGACCTCCCAGTCGTCGCCTTGTAATGACTTTCTAATATCTTCCCTGAAATTTTGAAATCTAGCATCAAACTTACCCAAATCATGCAGAAGAATATAAAAAAGAATGATACGTTGAGCTTTTTCAGGTTCAGTATTCAGTTGTTTCGCAATTTGTAACAATAGCGTAGGCGATGTTTTTAACCATATTTCCGCTACAGCTGCCACATCCAAGCAGTGATACGGTAACAAATGATAATCAGCCCCTTCACTATCAGGGTCTTTTTTAGCTTTACCCCAATATTGCATATAGGGTGGAATAGATGTCATCGAGTATTCCCCTTTAAAAGCAGCCATCCTTGGCCTTTCCGTTTCCTTGATATCCTTTACCTTATTCCAACGTCCAGCTGTCATCCTGACTGGGCTTATTCAAACGCGTTTAAAGAAGCTCAGCAATGCTGGTTAAAAACACATGTCGTTTTTTAAGGCAGGTATTGTGAAATACGCTTGAGACATTCAGGTTCAATAATGATTTGTTGGGCTTCAGGGTTTTGATCATAGTGATCAAGCCGTAGGCGCTGAGTGAGATACATAACTAATGCAGCACGTACGGAGATGACACGCTGACCATTTTCCATTTGGTAATCCAGTTCTAACAACCGACGCTTTTGAGGGGCAAGCCTTGGATCTGGTTGGATAATTAGGTCTAGCCACGTATTCCACCGCTCGTCTTGCTCGGCTGTGCATGATGCAGGGCCTTCAAATTCAGCTTCGCCATTAAAACGGGAGAGTACGAAATCGCGAAAATCATTATTTTTTCCACAGTGGGCACGAACGTGCCAGCGGATGCCATCGAAAACTAAGCAATGGGGTGAGATGATGCGTGATTCATATTCGGGACTGCTGAGTGAGGTATAACCTATGTCGATTCTGAGCTTGTCGCGAATCGCCCGCATGATAGGTTGAACCAAAGAGGGTGAGATGTTTCGCAAAGGCGCGTCCAAGTAACAAAAACCTGTCTCAAAAATTGACAGGTAGTCGATACAACCGCTTCGGGCAAGAAGTTGACCATACTCATCAATATGCCCCTGAGTAAAACGCGGCTGAAAATCCGCAGTCGGTATATAGCCCTTTGCCGAGGCATCATATCTTAAATTATCGGGCGCATAATTTTGATAACAACCTACAATTTCTGAGGCTTTCTGCCGACTAATCTGCAGAATCTTTTGTAGATAGGTGGTATTGATTCGGCCTTCCCATTGGGCGAAGGTTTCGATTATCCGATAATGTTCAGCTTCCTGATAACTGATCCTTGTCATATCCATTGCTTACCTGCATTCATTCCTGTGGATGGTATAACGTCATTAACTACGAGAGTCGGTCAAATCATGACACTCCCCTAACTCCATTCATCACCTAACCTATATTCCTCTCCCCAGAGAGGCTGTAAACTTACTTTACCGCTTTTTCATTACCCTCTTTGTTTCATTCGTTGCGGCCATCAATTGAGCCCGCCAAGTTATCAGGTTCAGCGCTAATAGCCTTTAGCTGCACAAGCGCATCCGTGAATTGCTGGTATTTCTCCGGCGACCAGATAATCTTACGTTGCTGAAAGTCGATTTTATATTGACCACCACCGAGGATATCCATGCCTAAAAGCCCATCAAAGGCTTGCTGGCCGGTTGTTTCAATTACCGCGGTGGATTTATTTTCAATCCGATAGGGCCCGAGTTCAACTCGATCAAACACCACCCGTTCGGTTTTGATAATGCCGCCACCAGCCACCTGTGCATAACTGGAATTACGGCTGGCGATATTCAGTGAGCTAACCCCGTCACGATGAAGTACGGTCATACTCGCGCCGGTATCGAGCAACAGGTGTAGACTGGCTTTACGCCCCCGCCAAACAACATCCACCGGCACCAATACTTGGTTACCAATAATTTTCACGGGGGTTGTCATTTTAGCGATGGTGCTTTCTAACTTACGAATCTGCTGCTTGCGTTGAAACTCATTACTGAGCTGCTGCCGACTCACTTCACTGGCTTGTTTTTCCTCATCAGTTTGACGCTCAGTATCGATCGACTGACTTTTTTGACGGTACTGGGGCGGAATTTTATGTTCACTATCAACATAGACTTTGCGTCCATTGCCATCGGTATAATGAAAGATTTGTGCAGTGACAGTAGGCGAAAACGATACGCTCACGCAAAGTAAAAAAGATATCACATAGATAGATCGACACATCGTACCGGCTCCCTGTTATTGCATCACCGGCTCCTTGCCGCTATGTGATGACTCAATTCCAAAACTGATAAACACCATTTAATAGGAAAACCGCAACGATCGCTAGAAACAGCAACATGAAGCGCATCATCAAACAGAACTTACAGACTCTTTTTCTTTTCCTCTTTGGCACAGTCATATTAACCACCCGCCAATTTCACACGATAGCCCTGCTTTTCGAGTAGCTGCTTTAGCTTCTCTCGATGATCACCCTGTATCTCGATAATGCCATCTTTCAATGAGCCCCCGGTACCACACTGTTGCTTAAGCTTTTTAGCTAGCTCTTTAAGTGCTTTATCCGCCAATGGAACTCCGGCAATCGTGGTGACGCCTTTCCCTTTGCGACCCGAGGTTTCACGGCGAATACGGATCACACCGTCGAGGTTTTCCAAACGCTGCTGATCGGCCAGTTGATCGCAGATACATTGATCGACCGCCTCTTGGCAGCCCGGACACACTTGACCTTTTTCAGTAGAGAATACCAGGCCACTTAACTGATCACGCATTGACACTACGTTATACCTTCTTCATTGACAGAATAGAGTGAATTAAATAAAGCTTAGTTGACAGACATACCACCGATCTGACGCGCCAGATAGGCGGCGTAATTGTCGGTCATTCCGCCAATAAAATCGAGTACCCGCATATAAGAGGGGTACAATGGCCACTGGGGTTCTGGACTATGAATGCCCATCAAACTAATAATCTTTTGGCTGCGATAACTCAGCTGATCGCTGTTTTGAGTATGCAGTTCATAGGCCGCCGCACAAAAAGCATCTAACAGACTACCTAAGGTACTATAAGCGCCCACCTCAAGTTCTGCTTTACGGTTATCGGGAAACACGCGATCACGAGCTAAATTTTTGGCTTTCTCAAGCCCTTCTCGTACCCCAGGGTCACCGTCGGCCAGCAACTCTCCTGTATATTCACCGGCCATGATCCCCTCAAGGTTAGCCATAAAAGCCGAAACCGTTGATTCGACCATATTTTCCATTGCCATACCGCGCAGGGCCGAGATTTTACGCCGCGCAGAGGCCTGTGTGAAAAAGATCTGATCTTGGTAGTTAAGGTCACCGCAAATTTGCAGCATAATCGGCTTAATATCGTCAAAACCAAGAATATTTAACTCGATTGCATCTTCAAGATCTAAAATCGCATAACAGATGTCATCCGCCGCCTCCACCAAGAAAGCTAACGGGTGACGACACCAGTAGTCCTCACCGAGCTTAACCAAGCCCAATTCTCGTCCTAAGGCATTAAGAATTTCGCGCTCGGTGCCAAAGCAACTGAACTTGCCTTTTTTACCAGCTCGATCGACAGTCCAGGGGTATTTCAGCAGCGTCCCGAGGGTCGGGTAAGTCAATCGAAGACCGCCATCAAAGAGGTGATTTTCAATTCGTGTCACCACTCTAAAGCCCTGCGCGTTACCTTCAAAGGTCTGCAAGTCTAATAACTCGGCAGCCGATAACTCGTCGAGGTAATGTTTCGGTGCCTTATGCTTAAACCAATCGCGAATCGCATATTCACCCGCATGACCAAAAGGAGGATTACCAATATCGTGTGCTAAACAGGCCGACTGTACAATGGTGCCCAGATCATGGGGACTTATCCATTCGGGCAACTGATCAGCCAGCAGCTCACCCACCCGAATCCCTAAGCTACGCCCAAGGCTTCCCACTTCGATACTGTGGGTCAGACGGGTATGAATATGATCATTAAGCGATAAAGGATGCACCTGAGTTTTACGCCCCAGTCGCCGAAAAGCACTGGAAAATATAATGCGGTCATGGTCCTTGTGAAAATGGCTCCGCCCAACCTCTTTCGGGGTTAGATATTCATGGCCATAACGCTTGGTTGTCAGTAGTTTATCCCACTCCATGATACAGGTCCGTCAACGATTGTTACCTCCAGTGTGCGATATCAAACCACGCAAATCAATCGATACCGAGGTCAAACACACCGTTTTGAGCGGTCTGCTCGCAGCGATTTACGCCACTGGAGCGGAATATGTCTTTACCCCTTTCGGTTATACCCTGTGATCACGATATCCATATCATGTTTGCGCAAATCCGCTACCCAGAAGCACAACAACAATCATTGTCATTTCAAACAGCTCCATTGGCGGTGTATGTAGGCACACAGACGATCAGGATCGCACTGCGACATGAGCCGCAACGGCTTAGCGACCTTGAGGTCGAGCTTCAGGCCTGTCGTGACCGCTCAGTCTCGCGGCAGAAACCGTTAGGCTAACGCTAAGAGACCTCACTTCCAGCCACTGACATCCATCGGTGACAGGCCCTAAGTGATCGGCTTTCGGCCTGAAGACATAGCGAAATAAAACCGCGCTTCATTTCACTATCCTCATTGATAATGCGACAATTTGCCACATTCAGATCCACGCCCGAATCGGTGACAATTCAGCTAAAGGAAATACCTATCAATGGCGCAACCTAAAGCCAATAAAAGCAGTGCTAACTATCTTTACCTCATTCTACTCGGAGGCTTTATTTTGGCCGTCTGGTTAGGATCTTCGATATTCAGTTTGCCAACCAACGAAGCGGTAGGGGTTGAGAGTCGCTGCGATATTAATCACCAGGCCTGTACGGTCAACATCGGCGAAGCCCGTTTGACACTGGATATCCAGCCTCGGCCCATTCGTTCGATGACACCTTTCGACTATCAGGTAACCATCGAAGGGGCTGATGTCAGCGAGGTAATGGTGAATCTACAGGGTAGTGAGATGTTCATGGGTATCAACCAAACAGCATTGACCGCTGTTGAGGGCAAGCCTGGCGTTTTCCATGGTGTTGGACAGCTCGCTGTCTGCACCACCGGAGAGATGTTATGGCACTTAACCGTCTCAGCAGACACGGCTGCGGGACCACTATCAACATGGTTTGAATTTAGAGCAAAATAATGGCAAACAACCTAACGACACTGCGTAATCTGTTACTGCTAACACTGGCTCTGCTGGCAGGTATTGTCACCGCCTATCTACTAGCGCCACAGCCAAACAACGCCAATAGCGGCTCGATGTTAAAAAAGCTCGGGGGCGACTTTACCCTCCAGGGAGTCGATGGTGATGTTTCACTGCATGACTTTCAGGGAAAAGTCGTGATGCTCTATATCGGCTATACCCATTGCCCTGACGTGTGTCCCACCTCACTCGCTGTTATCTCACAAGCCTTAAAAAATCTTAGCAGTGAGCAACAAAAGCAGGTTCAACCGATCTTTATCAGCGTAGACCCTGAACGCGATACTCCGGCACGTTTAGCCGAATATAGCCACTTTTTCCACCCCTCTATCATCGGCGTTACCGGTAGTCGTGAGAGCATTGACAATATTGTCGCTCAGTATGGCGCCTTCTACCGTATCGTTGAGATGAAAGATTCAGCGATGGGCTATGCCGTCGATCACTCATCGCGCATCTATATGATTAACAAACAGGGAGAGCTGGCAAAAGCACTCCTACACGGTACAACACCTGATCAAGTCGTCAGCGAAATAAAAAACCTGCTATGACCCCTCACAAAGGCGTTGATGATAATTTTATTTACCTTAAACCTTGACCGATAAATACGGTTCCACATAAACCGTGATGACAATAGGACTGTTATGAAAAAGCTAATTACGCTGGTTGCCGCACTGACACTGTCTGCTTCGGCTTTCGCTGAAGTGGTTGTAGATCACCCCTATGCTCGTGCTGTGCCACCAGGACAGCCCAATAGCGCCGCTTTCATGAGCTTAAAAAACAACAGTAATGAAGAGGTATCACTGGTGTCCGCATCAACCTCTATCGCCCAAGTCGCCGAACTGCATACCCACACCCATGCTGACGGGGTCATGAAGATGCGTCAGATTCCTCAAATCACTCTGCAAGCCAATAGCGAAGTAGAGCTAAAACCCGGCGGCTTACATATCATGTTGATCGGGCTTAAGCGTAATCTGGCTAAGGATGAAATGATCGACCTGACCCTCAATTTCAGTGATGGCAGCACTGAAAAGTTCGATATTCAAGTCATGGATGTGATGGCAGGAATGGGCAATATGAAGATGCATCATGATATGAAAAAGAGCATGTCAGCTGAATAACTAGACTAATTAAAAGCCAAACATAACCGGCGATTCGTCGGTTTATTTACCTTGTAATGAAAATCGCTTGGGGCATAGAGGTTCAGTGCCGTAATACTGCTGCAAAGCAGCAAGCAACTTCGCTGCACGCGAGGGAAGCCCGCTAACAAGATAATTTATAACCTGCTGCTGAACGGCGCTTTTAAAGGTGTCGCTTGCGCCCATATTGGCCCCAAGGTTATCCGCGCTGAAGTGAAATTTATGCCCTGCGGCTTCTGACAACAGCCATTCCAATGCTTGCGGCTTAACCTCGACTTTTTCAAATTCAGCCTGCTCTGCAGCCGTTCGGCCATCCGGTTTATACCAATAGCCAAAATCAACCAATAAGCGGCGCTGCTCTCCAGCGACACACCAATGGCTAATCTCGTGTAATGCACTGGCAAAAAAACCATGGGCAAAAATGATGCGATGATGAGGGTTTTGATCATCGGCAGGCAGATAGATAGGTTCATCATCGCCCCGCTCTAACACGGTATTCAAGCTGTCACTAAAAAGCCCGTTGAATAGATGAATCAAACTATCAGGTGTGCGTGGGTTCATATAAGGTCGGTCGCGTTTATGGCTGATACTTAACCCAGGTAGTTTGATTCAGCCACCAACTTTCACCAGTATTGTGATCGATACGGGCTGCTACATAGCCTTTTACATCACCGTTAGCACGTAACAACTGAACATCGTAGGACGAAATCGCAGGAGCGTCTGCCTCTTCCAAAGGCTGCCAGCTATTCGCTGCGGAAATCCAACTCTCACCAGAAAAACGATTATAACGGATCATCACCCACTGACCTTTAGCGGTATAGCAACTAGCCAATTTAAAGGGGTCACCTCCGCCAAGTTCCGGTGCTAGTTGTTGCAGCTCAATCAGTTGCTGGTCTAAGCGCGCCATCATCTCTTGCATTTCATTATTAGGAGGCGCGGCAGCGGGAGTTGCACCGGAGGATCGCTTCACCTCTTGCGCTAGTACTTGAAATTGAGTCAACAACAATTGCACCCGCTCAGCAACCGCACTATTTTGCACTTTAAGTTCAAGAAACTGTTCCTGCAACAGGGTAATACGGCTATTAAGTTGATCAAACTGCGCCCCCTGGTCCACCGCAACAGCTGCTGGGGCAACCGGTGACTCAGCCATTGACGCATTGTCTGGCTGCACATTAGCAGCGTTACAACCCGCCAGTGTAAACAGGCTAAGAAAGGTTAATGCAGCGACTCGATTCACAATGTTCTCCTATGTTTGGCTGCGCTTATTCTAACGGATGGCAAGACTGAGTAGTACCGCTTATAACGCAGGTCGCAAAATAGATCCAATTATTTAATAACAGCCGTTTGGCTACCCGTTTTACCGGTATTTTCAACCCAGTTAATGATCAACTCATCATCGCTCACTGCCCCGATAAAGCTAAACCCAATAAAAGGGTTTGCGGCGATATTGATTCCGAGATTGGCCTCGAAAACTGTTTTTTCACCATGCAGTACTGTTATCTCCTGAAGAAACGCTGCTGAAGTCAACTCACCAGTCGCCTCATCTGAACTCAAGCCATCTTGCATTGGGTGATTTATCGCCAATTTAACCTGAGTCGCTTCCCCTTTCATCTTAGCCCTAACGGCCATAATATCCGTCATATTAGCTTCTGTAGGCAAAGGGGCCAGCTTAGCTATCGATTTAACCTCAACCTCCTGAGATGCACTAAGCAGTTGACCATCCGCTTTAACCACGGCGGTAACCACCGTAGTTTTTGCCATACGAATACGAGTGAGCACCTCTGCCTGAGTCCCCTCCGGGAGCATAAACTCAGCAACCAAAGGGTTGGGGCTGCCCTCAAGAAATAAACTAATAGACTCAACATTTGCCAACGACACGGTAACGGATACCGGTACCACTGAGCCGTCAACAGCAACACGGGGCACTTGCAGATGGATATCATCACTAACCACAGGCTCTGCCGCAAACATCATCTGTATCGCGTTTTCCTGAGTCGCTGCCGAAAATGCGGCTGCATTCCATCCCGCCATAACCTGTCGAGGCAGTAACCCGCCAACACTAACCAATGCCCCACAACTGATCATCGCTTTCATCACTGCTCGACGATTCATCATTTTATATCCTTAATTCTCTAGCATCGCGGCCTTAACCATCAAATACGACTCGCCTTTGCAATAGACGAATATTACCCTACTCGCAGGCCCTGTCTATCGCTTCATCAGCGGAGCAGCAAAAAGCCGCAGCCAAGGCTGCGGCTTTAAGGGCTTGATGCTATTTTAACGATGCTGCCAAAGTGGTTTTCGCTTCTGAATAAAGGCATCAATACCTTCGCCTGCATCATGGGTGAGCATATTTTCAGTCATCACCCGACTGCACTCCGCATAAGCCTCATTAAGCGGTTTATCAATCTGACGGACATAGGCTTGTTTACCAATCGAAATCGCTTTACGCGAGCTAGCAGCAATTTTGCCCGCTACCTCTAAGGCTTTTTGTGCGACCAAATCATCGTCTACGACCCAGTTGACCAAACCAATCTCTGCCGCTTTCTCGGCACTGATCATATCGCCAAGCAACAACATCTCCATCGCATGTTTTTTACTCACAGACCTACTCAGGGCAACCATTGGCGTGGAACAAAAAAGACCAATATTCACGCCGGGGGTGGCGAAACATGATGATGCGGCAGCAACCGCCAGATCACAGCTCGCCACTAACTGACACCCTGCTGCCGTTGCAACACCATGTACCTGCGCAATCACGGGCATCGGTAAGTTAACAACTCGCTGCATAAGCTCTGAACAGGTATCAAAAGTGCATTGATAGTAATCCTCTGCACCTTCACCCAGCATCTGCTTTAGATCATGGCCAGAACAAAAACCTCGACCACTGCCGCTTAACACAACCACCCGAACACTGTGATCATCAGCAATGGCATCAAACGCAGCGATCAGCGCTTGCATCAGCTCCATTGATAGGGAGTTGTAAGCACCGGGACGGCTTAATGTTAGCTTACAAATGCCATCATTATCCTCACGCATCAATAGTGCATCGCTCATAGAAACCTCAATTGTTATTTTTAATTATTGAAAAACTAAAGCAAAACAATCCAAAAATAAAGGTTTACCCTTATTTAGTAGACTAAATTGATGGCATTAAGCAGAAAGGTGTTTAACTAAAAAACGATCTAATTGATTGGCAAACTGTTGTCGATCCTGCTGATTCAGCTTGGCAGGACCACCGGTATCAATACCAGAACCGCGCAACTGATCCATAAAATCACGCATATTCAGTCGTTGCCGAATATTTTCAGGGGTATAAAACTCTCCTCTAGGATTGAGCGCATGAGCCCCCTTTTCAAGCACCTCAGATGCCAGCGGAATATCCGCAGTAATCACTAAATCCTCAACAGCGCTCTTCTGCACGATATAGTTATCCGCCACATCAAAGCCAGCAGGCACCTGCACCGCACTAATAAAAGCGGATGGCGGTATCTGCAAAAACTGATTAGCAACCAGTACCGTATTTACTTTGGTGCGCTGCGCAGCCCGAAAAAGAATCTCTTTAACCACGTTAGGACAGGCATCAGCATCAACCCAGATATTCATAACGTAGACTCCAGCTAATCAGAGTGAAAGGATATCTATCATTTCAGGAAGTGGCCCCGAATTCGAACGAGCCGACCCGCTAGGCTCGACAACACCTTGGGAATAACCCCGTTGCAATCCTTTAAAGTCAAATAGCTCAGTATCGGCCAAATGAGAGGGTACGACGTTGCGTAACGAGCGGAACATAATTTCAATACGGCCAGGATGATGCTTATCCCAATCCTGCAGCATCTCTTTAACAACCTGACGCTGTAATCCATCCTGCGACCCACACAGGTTACAAGGGATTATCGGAAACGCCCGCAACTCCGCATAGGCAGCAATATCTTTTTCCCGCGCATAGGCTAGCGGTCGGATCACCATGTTTTTGCCATCGTCACTCACGAGCTTAGGAGGCATCGATTTAAGCTTGCCACCATAAAACATATTCAAGAAAAAGGTTTCAAGGATATCATCACGGTGATGCCCTAGTGCAATCTTATTGGCACCGATCTCTTCAGCAAAACCATACAAGGTACCACGTCGTAAACGAGAGCAGAGCGAACAGGTCGTTTTGCCCTCCGGCACCAACTCTTTCACAACCGAATAAGTGTCTCTTTCAATAATGTGAAACCGCACATCAATTTTAGCTAAGTACTCAGGCAAGACATGCTCAGGAAAGCCTGGCTGCTTTTGGTCTAAATTGACGGCAATGATATCAAAACGGATTGGCGCACTCTTCTGTAAATTCATCAGAATATCCAACATAGCAAATGAATCTTTGCCACCGGATAAGCACACCATTATTTTGTCGCCATCTTCGATCATATTAAAGTCTTCGATCGCGCGGCCAGTTTCTCGACGCAGACGTTTCTGCAATTTATTCAGTCGAGTTTTCTGTTGTTTTGCCAGTTCTTCGCTCATATACACATTCAGGCTGTTAAAAAAGGCGGGGATTATAGCGGATTGTAATAGAAGAATCAGCCTGCAAATCAGTGGCACCCCGGGCAGGCTACCACTAAGTCACAGAGATTAAAGATGTTTAGTCACGCTGGGCGGAAACTTCAGCCTGATCAGCTACGGTCAGTACCGACTCCCGATCAAGATTAAGAACTGTTAACAGCTCACCCATCGCATTAAGTACCCGGAATTGAGTCAAGACACGATCTTTATCTGCTTTAAGCAGTTCACGACGCGCTTCAAAGAGCTCATTTTCGGCATCAAGCAAATCGACCAATGTACGACGACCCAAACTAAACTGCTGCTGATAAGCGTCTAACGTTTTCTCAGATTCGATCACATGCGCTTCAAGAAACTCCATCTGACGTTCCAGCAACTGATAGGCATTCCATGACAGACTCATACCCTCAGCGACTTCACGTTGTGCACGATCACGAATAGCACTCGCTTCCATCAATTGATAGTAAGCCGCTTTCTTACGATAAGCGTCGCCATTACCATTGAATAGGTTATAACGCATCCGAATCATGGCCGTAAGGTCATTATTATAACCCTCGGTACCATCTAGATTATTATTCCATGTTCCGCCAAGCTCTAAACGCACATCAGGATGGAAATCAGAATCACGGGTTTTCAACTGCGCAACTGCGGCATCCACATCTAACTGAGCCGACAATAACGTTGGGTGAATCCGACCAGCTCGCTCTAAAGCCTGCTCATAAGCAACCGGCATATGCTCATCCACCGCTTCAGGCTTAACCAAACCAACGGCTTCCTGACCAACAATTTTGTAATAGCGGGCTTTCGCATCAAGCACATTATTATCAGTTGCCAGATAATTAGTATGGGCACGACTCAGTCGACCTTTAACCTGAGAAAGATCTGACGCTGACCCCAGACCATGCTCTGAACGCTTACGAATACCATTCAGAATTTCGATATGAGCTTCGAGGTTAGCCGCCGCCAATACGGACTCTTCTTGCGCATGAATCACCGACATGTATGCATCGGCCACTTCAAGGGTGGTATTTTCTGCCACATTCCAAAGTTGGTAGCGATGCGCTTCAGCTTCAGCAGTCGTCCGATCATTATCATTTCGAGTGCGTCGGCCATCGTACAATAACTGACTCACGGTCAGCGATGCTTCACCACGTTCGAGATCAACATAGTTAGAACTGCCAGTCGCTGCACGCGTTGTTGGGCTATTGGTCCACTCTCCACCCCAACCAAATGCCACATCCACTTTTGGCTTATAACCCGCTTTGGATGCGCCAACCTGCTCGACACGACTCAGATACTGATTTTTGACAATTGCCACATCAGGTGAGTTTCCAATGGCAAAAGACGTTGCTTCCACCAATGTTTGTGACGAGACGGTACCCGACCACATCATTAGTGCCAGTGCGCCAGCACTCAATTTATTTTTATGACCCATTGAACCGTTCCCCCCGGATAAAGTCCATTTAAACGTTATCGTTCTCTTAATGCTTGCTGCTGTGCCTTAAATATAGGCTTAAGCAGATAATCAAGTACACTTTTCTTACCTGTCATGATATCAACTGTCGCCGTCATGCCAGGTATAATGGGTAGAGATGTAACCCCCCGCCCAAGATCTGTATTCTCTGTACGTACACGAATCAAGTAATAAAGATTACCCTTTTCATCTTCAATCGTATCCGCACTAATATGCTCTAGTGTACCCTTCAATCCACCATAGATGGAGAAATCATACGCTGTAAGCCGAACTACCGCATTTAACCCAGGTCGCAGAAAAGCAATATCCTTAGGTGAAATCTTCGCTTCGATGAGCAAATGATCTTCTGTCGGTACAATCTCAATCAAATCCATACCCGGCTGTATAACACCGCCGATCGTATTAACAGAGATGGTTTTAATCGTCCCATGTACTGGTGATACAACGGTGGTTCGATCAACCCGATCACGTAAGTTAACCTGCGCTTCAGTTTTTTGTTTCAACTGAGCCAGACTTTCGTTCAACTTTTGCTGACTTTCACTTCGGGCATTTAACGCGATTTCCCGACGTTTCGCAACCGATTCCTCGATACTTAGCCGGACTTTCGGCAACAGCAGCTTCGCCCCTTCAAGATCCTGCTTATAGCGATTGAGCTCCCGTTGTAACTTAATTAGCTCAATTTCTGGAATCACGCCATCATCTGCTAACGGTTTAGTCATATCCAGTTCACGCAGGCCAAGTTTATAAGAACGGTAAAGATGGCTAATTTTAGACTCCAGCTCTTTTGCTTCCTGATCACCCTGCTCAATCTGACGGCCAATAATATCTAGCTGATTATTTAGGTTTCTCAGATATTCACTCAACTGGGATTGCTCTCGGTCGAGTAAATCGGGGTTCTTTGCCTGCCAGTCAGCATCGAGTGCAATAGGCTGCGGGTCAATCTTTACCTGCTCCTTCCAGCCACTCTTAGGCTCTACATCATTGATAATAATGCTTTCGAGTTCAGCCCGATGCCGAGCAATCGAAACCTCAAGATAGGCTTTCTCCTGTGCCTGGCCTCTAAAGTCGGATAAAAACCGTGTTTCATCTAACCGGAGTAAAGGCTCTCCAGCTTCAACCTTATCGCCCTCTTTAACATATAACTCTTTGAGTATGCCGCCTTCCAGATATTGCACAACCTGTATCTGTTGCGATGGAATTACACTGCCTTCGCCTCGGGTAATTTCATCTAACTCAGCAAAATAAGCCCAAGTAATCGCCACAAAGACAAAACAAACAACACCCCATAGCAAAATCTGGGAACTTCGTGGCGTATCAAGCAATACACTGGCTGCCGCATTATCAATAAAATCATGCAAGCCATCATCGACCGCATGTTTATCCTGTTTCGATTGAGTCATCAACCCAAGAGCGCGTTTTACCTTTGATGGTTCTTTTTCGACAGCCGCCGGTACGTTATCGGTTTTGAAATCACCCATCAGGATTTCGCCCCTTGTTTGGCCTTTTGTTGATTGACCCCTTCACGCAACCAATTGACCACTTCAGCTTTAGGTCCGTCTGCAATCAAACGACCATTTTCAAGCACGATAATACGATCGACAACATCTAACAAACTTGATTTATGGGTACTCAGAATCACCGTTTTACTTCGATCCAATGCTTTAAGTTGATTCATCAGCCTAACTTCTGATTTACGATCAAGATGACTGCTCGGTTCATCCAGAAGCATAATAGGCGGATCCATAACAATTGCCCTTGCCGCAGCGACGGATTGACGTTGGCCACCTGACAACTGCCGACCACCTTCCCCCACTTGACGCTCCAAACCCTCTGGGTCTTGATCAGTGAAAGCCGTTACGCCGCCCCACTGCGCAGCGCGTAACAGGTTCTCATCACTGGTAAAAGGGGCTCCCATCACAATATTGTCCCTAATACTGCCAAAGAACAGATGGTTTTCCTGCATAATCGCACCAATATTACGCCGCAGATCTGCCGGGTGTAACTGGCCAATATTGACACCATCAATACGTACATCACCCTTAGTGCATTGATATAATCCGAGAATCAACTTCTCTAATGAACTTTTACCAGCACCAATGCCGCCAATTAAAGCGACACGCTCTCCCGGTTGAATCGTAAAACTAACTTCATGCAGGGCGTAATTTTGCTGCCCTGGGTAGGAAAAACAAACTTTATCAAACTCTATTTTTCCTTTTAGCGTAGGGCGACTCACATAACTTTTACCCTCTTCCTCTTCGACAGGCATCTCCATCACCTGATTAATTAGGCTCATGGAAGCCTTGGCTTGATTATAGCGCGTCGCCAATAAAGACAGTTGTGCCAACGGCTGAACAGCACGTCCTCCGAGCATCACAGCAGCAATAATCCCCCCCATACTCAAATCACCCGCAGCAACTAAGTAGACCCCCATAACAACCGTTCCCACGGTCATCATCTGTTGCAGAAAGCCGGATAAAGTAGATGCACCATTAGCCAATTTACGAGTTTGAATATCGTGCTGTCCCATTTTACTAACAGCCTGTTCCCAAACAACTTGATACTGACTTTGGGCACCATTGATTTTAACAGCCTCTATGCCGGTTAAACCTTCAACCAGCGTGGCCTGTTTCTGCGATGCAATTTTTGACGTTAACTCTATCTGCTTCGCTAATGGTTTTTGAATATATAGGCTATAGCCGATTAAGATGATCATCACCACCAGTGGCACAAGCACCAAAGGTCCACCGACGGCCCATATCACCAAGAGGAACAACAGCGCAAACGGTAGATCAATTAGTGCCCCTAGAGTTGCCGAGGTAATGAATTCACGAATCATTTCAAACGATTGCAAATTGTTTGCAAAGGCACCGACGGATAAAGGTCGTGCTTCCAAACGGATGCCCATCACTCTGGCAAATATTTTGGCTGACAACTGTAGATCGAGTTTTTTACCTGCGACATCAATAAAATAGGATCGCAGATGTTTCAAAATGAGATCAAAAACAAACACGATAGCCACACCAATAGCTAAAACCCAGAGTGAGTCAAACGCAAGGTTCGGTACAATCCTGTCGTACACATTCATGACAAATAAAGGTGAAGCAATGGCAAATAAGTTAATCAACAACGAAGCGATCATGACATCACGATAGATCGGTGCAGCACTGCGAAATGTCGCCCAAAACCAGTGTCCTTCCTGTGTATCTAATACATCTGGACTACGCTGATCAAAACGATATTTTTTACGTATATAAAAAAGGTGGCCGGAATAGATTTCTTGCAGCGCTTCAAGTGACAGTTCAACCTCACCATCACCGCTCTCTGATTGTAAAATCCGCGCCGTGCCCGCATCTTGATCGATAGACATTAAGATGCAGCTGTTATGATTCTGTAATAACAATACACAGGGCAGCAGTAACTCATGTATCTCTGACAACGATTGGTCTGCTAACCGAGCTGACAACCCCGCACGTTCCGCTGCACGGGGAAATAACTCCAAAGTTAATCGGTTATCAACGAGCGGTAGCCCACTACTCAGAGAGTCTTCTGATGCAGGCGTCCCGTAGTATTTACTCAAGAGAACCAATGCATCCAGCAAAGGATCAACAAACTGCTCTCGGCTAGTGCCAAATACCCAATCTGACTGTGATTCTTCCACTATTTTTTATTGCCTCTTTGGAAAACTAACGACCTCACATGCCCATTGGTTTGCAATTAGCAGATGAAGACATTCCCACCAAACAAAATACCAAACAGTTGTTCGATATTGATTGATAAACAAAAAAATGGGCAGCTCCCAAGAGCCACCCATTAACGGTCAAACGATCAGTTTAGATTGATCAATCAATTGCGTCAGAAGATCATTATTAGTCGCCGATGAATCCAAACTCAAATCACTTCTCAGGCTATCAAGACTCACATTATCGAGAACAATTTCCTGCACAACATCGCCAGCGGCGCTGTCTTTGACATTCAACACAGTGTCACCACTGTTTTCTGTCAAGCTCAGGTAGGATTCAATCACACCACCCGAAGTTGCTAGGCCCAAAGAGTCAAGCAGATCAGACAGGTCAAGCTTATCCTCAGCAACGCTAAAGTCTTGAATATGATCACTTGCAGGAGTTGTTGCACTGCCCTGATCACCACTGTTCCACTTGAATGTATCAGCACCAACACCGCCCATCAGCAGATCATCGCCCTCACCACCGATCAGAATATCATTGCCACCTAGGCCATCAATAATGTCATTGCCATCAGTGCCAAGTAAACGATCATCACCTGAAGTTGCCGTGGTTTGATACTTTTCTATCAACAGCGTAAGCGGCTGATCTAACGACTTATCACCATCATTATCCATAACACTAATAATGAAGTTTTCCGTCACATCAGCGTCATTATGGACAGTAGAGACATAGGTAAAGTTTCCGGTGGTAAAGTCCAGATCCATCTCACCTTCGGTCAAACTTATCGTTTTGATTGGGTTAGCAGCATCATAGCTATAAGTCACACCATCATAGGTGAGCTCTAAAATATGACCGCCATCAGCACCAAACACCACACCAGAACTACCATCACTCGCAAACAGGGTTCCTTGAACCGAGTCGACTGTAGCCAATAACTCATCGGCCAGCGAGGTACCCGCAACGGTCGCATCAATCGCATCTCGCTCAACCCCATCTCGACCGTTAAAAGCAATCGGCTCAAGCTGAGTAACTGCGGCTCCACCAAAACCAACGGCATAAGAATCTATGTCATTATCAGTGACAAAATTTTCCCAGTCAGCTTCTTCAGCAGCATCGATCCCGCCACCCGTATTAGGCTCACCATCCGACAAGAAGTAAGAGACATTATTAGCACCAGCGATATAACCACTTGTTTCAGCAAACGCGGTTTGTGCCGCCGCGAGTCCAGCATCATAATTGGTATTACCATTCATATTGGAATCGGTTAAGCCATTAACGTATGCCTTAGCATCCGCCACACTCACCCAACCTCCATCTGCATAAGTGCTTGCACTAGAACTAAAGCTAACAATCTGCACTGCGGTATCGCCAGCATTATCATAAGCATCGAGCATGGTGAGTACTGCAGCCTTCATATTGGTGAGGTTACTACCTCTCATACTTCCAGAGAAATCTAAAACTAAGAGAACATTAGTTTTCACCGATTCAGGTACATTCACGGAAATATCAATCGTATTATTACTCACGGCTGGCACATCATCATGAATAGTGATATCCAATGTTGAAGTAAATGCTGCTCCACCAAGATCTGTTGTTTCATAGATAAAGCTATCAACAACGGTATCCGTCAGTGTTGCCGACATCTCAGGTCCAGTGATCGTAAAGTTATCGATATAGGCGTCTTCATCACCCCGACTACTACTTGCCAACAGTTCAAAGTCAGCCTGGCCCTGATCATCCAGCGTGATATCAAAGGAGTAAGACTGAGAGCCTCCTGAATGGGAGTCATTCACGACTTCAGTACCATTAACTGTCACAACAAAATTATCATTGCCACCATCCCAATCACTCGTCGCTTCAAAATCGAAAGAAACTGTGACTGTTTGATTGGCATAGGCATTACCAAAATCAAACAGCTTAGTGGCTGTATCATTATTACCATCAATGAGTAGTCTATCGCCGCTTTCAACCGCGTTACTACCACCCCAACCATCGACAGAATTAGTGAATGTATCACTAGCCAAAGTAACAGTGGCGCCGGTTGCTGTGTATTGAACATGATCAATCGCATTATTGAGGGTATAAGTGTAATCCCCGGTAGCGCTATCAACCACGAGCGTATTACCTTCAGCCGTGGTAACGGTCACCAAATTGCCATTAACCACTGTGGTACCGCCAGCAATTGTCACATTACTGAGAGAGATGCCTGTCGGAATGGTATCGTCTGAGAGAATATTCCCGGTAGCAGTTTCACCCGTACCGATACTGTTCGTACCACTCGCCATATCGGCTTCGAACACGTCATCGGCATTGGCATTCAGCGTAGGCACAGGCCGAGCTTCTCGGCTGACATCGAGGGTTACCGTACCAGAGCTAACATCGCCGTCAGCATCTTGAATGGTAAAACCAATCACTTCGTCATAATCAGTCACAAAACCTGCGTCGGTGACATATTCATATACGCCCGTGGACATATTGAGAGTCAGAACACCTTCTTGCGCCGTGTTAATCGTAATGGCGTTACCATTTACCACAGTACCATTAGCGGTATTAGTAATCCTGTTTGTATCAGCATCGTAACTATAGGTGACCGAGTCAATACTTACCGTACGTATATGCCCGTTACCATCAGCACCAAACCCACCGCTAGACAGTGAGCCAAATAGATTACCCTGCGTTGAAACAGGCACTGTCGCTAATAGCTCATCAACCAATGAGGTACCCGCAAGAGTTGAGTCGATGGCATCACGTTCGACACCACTAGCACCATTGAAAGCAATCGGCTCAAGGGCTGTGATCGATGGCGCACCAAAACCAACCGCAAAGGAATCGATCTGATTAGCCGTGACAAAAGTTTCCCATTCAGTTTCTTCCGTCGCATCGATACCGGTCGTACCATCACCCGTCGTTGGCTGACCATCAGATAAGAAATATGAAATATTTTTGCCACCGCTAATATAACCATTGGTTTCTACGAATGCCGTTTGAGCTGCAGCTAATGCGGCATCATAGTTTGTACTACCGTTCATATCAGCATCGGTTAAGGCATTAACATAAGCTTTCGCATCCGCCACGCTAATCCAACCGCCGTCACCTGGCACGCTAGCACTGCTGCTGAAATTAACGATCTGAACCGCGGTATAACCGGTATTATCATAAGAATCCAGCATACTGATAACAGCAGCTTTCATTTCGATAAGATTATTGCCATCCATACTGCCGGAGAAATCCAATATCAGCATGACATTAGATAAAGCCAACGGTACTTCAAGGGAATTACTCAAATCTCCATTAACCGGGCTATCATCCTCAACGCTGACAGTTAGGATACTATCGTCACTGTTAACGCCATCTGAAATAGAGACGCCAAACTGAAGATCCATAATATCTTCAGTACTGTTGACGGGATGATCAAGTGGTGCCAGTAAGTTCACGCTGTAATCAACACTATGTCCTGTTGTATCAGTCGTCACACTGCTCAGCGAAATAGTCATAACATCTACACCGGTCGATGTGCTACCCGTCAAGGTGCTACTAGCCGCATCCCAATCCCAGTTATCGACATCGGCACCACCACTCTTAAGCGCGGTTAATGGTCCTGTCAGTGAGATATCAAACACCGTACTATCAGTGTCACTAAAGCGTAACGTACCACTGTCAAATGTCGCATCTGTTGTATCTACTGGGTCGCCAGTATTATCGGCTAAGCCACCCGATAACCCTTCCTCCGATACAGAAACCGCAGCGGGTAACGTTATTACAGGGGTTTCATCATTATCTTCAATGGTGGCCACCGCGCTAGCGCTGTAACCCTGCCCGTTACTGGTCAACGTGCCGTTCAGATTGAAGGTCTCATCCACTTCGTCGAACAGGTCATCAATGGTATCGGTCCGTACCTGCAGGCTGCTATCGCCTTCGCTCAGGCTGATCGGGCCGTTCACATCGGTCCAGGTGGTGCCGCCGTCGGTGCTGTACTGGAAGTTACCCGCCGCTGGATCGCTGAAGTAATCCGCATCCATCGCCGTGCCGTCCGTCAGACTCAGGGTCAGGGTCGATCCGGCCGCCGCGCCGGTCACGTCAACGCCGAACACCGCATCATCA